>CAVTHW010000004.1:0-131170 GCA_963734625.1 Bryobacterales bacterium
TGGGTCAGTTCTACACGCGCGATGAGCTGGTGGCCGCCCGCACCGTTTGGAAGCGGGAAGGGAAGATCGTCGTTTTCACCAACGGCTGCTATGACATCCTGCATCCGGGCCATATCCGCCTCCTGGAAAAGGCCCGCTCGATGGGCGGCCTGTTGATTCTGGCGCTGAACACGGACTCGAGCGTCCGGCGGCTGAAAGGCCCCACGCGCCCGCTGCTGGCGGAGATGGAGCGGGTGGATATGGCGCTGGCTCTGGAGGCGGTGGACGCCGTGACGCTGTTCGATGAGGACACCCCGCGTGAACTCATCGCCGCCGTGCTGCCCGACATCCTGATCAAAGGCGCGGACTGGGCGCACTTCATCGCCGGCCGCGAAGAAGTCGAGGCCGCCGGCGGCAGAGTGCTGGCGCTGGACCTCGAACCCGGCTACTCCACAACGGGAATCGTAGAGGAGATCCTCGCGCGCCCTTGACCCATCCGGCCATACGCGATCTGCTGCAAAGCCCGGCGCGGCACGCGTCTTTTCAGGAGTTGTTGCAGCGCCTGCGGGTGGAGGAATCGCCGCGCCTGAGTCTTTCCGGCCTCTCCGCCACGGCCAAGGCCCTTTACTGCGTTCTGCTCTGGCAGGCGACGGAGAGACCGCTGCTGGTGATCGTCGAGGGGGCCAAGCAGGCCGAATCGCTGGCGGAATCCATCGAAACTTTCTTCGACCTGGTGGCCTCGGGCCGCGCCGTGAGCCGGCCGCAAGTGCTGCCCGCGCTGGACGTTCTGCCCCACCAACGGCTTTCGCCGCACAGCGAAATCAGCGAGGAGCGGGCCATCGCCCTGTGGCGGCTGGCTTCGGAGCGCGTGCCGATCACGGTCGCGCCGGTGGGCTCGGCCCTGCTGCGGTCCCGGACGCCGGGTTTCTATCGCCAGCTTGCGCTGACCTTGCACGCCGGAGAGGAAGTGCCGTTCGAAGATGTGATCGCGCACCTGGCGAGCGCCGGCTATGAGCGCCGGGACCCGGTCGAAATGGTGGGCGAGTTCTCGGTGCGCGGCGGCATTCTCGACGTCTTCTCGCCCGACTCGCCGCGGCCGGTGCGCATGGAGTTTCTGGGCGACCTGATCGAGTCGATGCGTCTGTTCGACCCCGAGAGCCAGCGGTCGGTGCTGAAGGTGGAGCAGTGTGCGCTGCTGCCGTTGACGGAATATCCGAAATCCGCCGACGCTCTTCCGGGCTGGGAGTTTCTGACGCCGCTGGTTCAGCCGCCAGACGGCACGCTCGTCTCTTTATTGGAACGGCCGATTGTGGTCTGCGACGAAGTGGAGCGGCTGCGGGAGGCGGCAGGACGTCTCTGGGAGCGTCTGGATCAGAACGCGGGAGGACAGCTCTGTCCTCCGGAAAAGACGTTCCTCCGCTGGGAGCAACTCGAGGCGGAGCTTGAAGGCGCCGCCCAGGTGCTGCTCTCCGAGCTGGCGATGGGCGCCGGGGACTTGCACATTTCAACGCGGCCCTCGATGGCCTTCCACGGCAACATGCCGGTGGCGGTGGCCGAGGTGAGGAACGTGGTCGAGCAAGGCGGGCGCGCCATGTTCTTCGCCGGGACGGCCGGCGAGTTGGAGAGATTGGCCGACATCTTTCAGGAGTACGCCGTTCCCTTCCAATTGGGCTTGGAGTCCGGCGTCCTGGCGGAACGCGCATACCTGGCCGGGCCGGGGGTCAGCACGATTCTGGCGAAGGGCAAGATCCGGCGCGGAACGGTTTTCCTGGATCCTCCGATTTCCGTCTTCGGTTCCGAGGATCTTTTCGACTCCTCCGAACTTCGTAGCCCGGCCCGCCGGCAGGCTGAATCTCGGCGCGTTCTCGGCCGACCTGGCGGACCTCAAGGCCGGCGACTGCGTGGTCCACGCCCAGCACGGCGTGGGCCGGTTCTGCGGCCTCCGCGAGATCGCCCAAGGCGGACAGGCCGGCGACTACATGCTGCTCGAATACGCCGGGGAAGCCAAGCTGTACGTGCCCCTGACCCGCATGGACCTGGTGCAGAGGTTCCGCGGCTCGGGCGACGGGGCGCCCACGCTGGACCGGCTGGGCGGCGTCACCTGGGAGCGCACGAAGACGCGGGTCAAGGCCAGGATGCGCGACATGGCCGAGGAGCTTCTCAAGCTCTATGCCGAGCGGCGCATGGCCGAGGGCTTTGCCTTTTCGCCGGACAGCAACTGGCAGCGGGAGTTCGAAGACGCCTTTGAATTCGTCGAGACCAAAGACCAACTGGCGGCCATCCAGGACGTCAAGCGGGATATGGAGTCCCGGCAGCCGATGGACCGGCTGATGTGCGGCGACGTGGGCTTCGGCAAGACCGAGGTCGCCATGCGCGCCGCGTTCAAGGCCCTGGGCGACGGCCGGCAGGTGGCGCTGCTCGCGCCCACCACGGTGCTCTGCTTCCAGCACTACGAGACCTTCAAGCGGCGCTTCGCGCCCTTCCCCGTGCGGGTGGAGATGCTCAGCCGCTTTGTCCCGCACCAAGGAGATCCCCGCCCGGCTGGCGGACCTGGCGGACGGCAAAGTGGATATTGTCATCGGCACCCACCGCCTGCTGTCGAAGGATGTCGAGTTTCGCGACCTGGGCCTGCTGATCGTGGACGAGGAGCAGCGCTTCGGGGTGCGCCACAAAGAGCGCTTGAAACAGATCAAAAAGAACGTGGACGTGCTGACCATGACGGCCACTCCGATTCCGCGCACGCTGCACATGTCGCTGGCGGGGCTGCGCGACATGTCGGCAATCGAGACTCCGCCCAAGGACCGCCTGGCCATCCACACGGTGGTCGCCCCCTACGATTCGGAGCTGATTCGGGCTGGGATCGAGCAGGAACTCAATCGCGGCGGACAGATCTACTTCGTACACAACCGGGTGGAGTCCATTTGGGCGCGCGCGGCCGAGATCCAGCAGCTTGTGCCGGGCTGCCGGATCGGGGTGGGTCACGGGCAGATGGGCGAAGCGCAACTGGAGAAGGTCATGCTCGGCTTCATGCGGCACGACTACGACCTCTTGCTGTGCACCACCATCATCGAAAACGGCCTGGATATTCCGCTGGCCAACACGATCATCGTGGAGCAGGCCCAGAACCACGGGCTGTCGGATCTCTACCAGCTTCGGGGGCGGGTGGGCCGGTCCAACCGGCGGGCCTACGCCTACCTGCTGGTGCCTCCGGGAAAGGAGTTAAGCGAAACCGCGCGCAAGCGCCTGGCGGCGCTGAAGGAGTTCAGCGAACTGGGCGCGGGGTTCAAGATCGCCGCGCTCGATCTGGAGTTGCGCGGCGCGGGCAATCTGATCGGCGGCGAGCAGCACGGGCACATCAACGCCGTGGGCTTCGACATGTACCTGAAGCTGCTGGAGGACACGGTTCACGAGTTGAAGGGCGAGGAAGTGCCGCTGGAGGTTCGCACCAGCATGAACCTGGGCCTGGACATCCGTATCCCCACCGAATACATCTCCGAAGAGCACCAGCGTCTGCGGGCTTACAAGCGGATCGCCGAGGCGACCGACAGGAAGAAAGCGGATCTGATTCTGGCCGAGATGAAGGACCGCTACGGGCCGCCGCCGGGGATGGTGTCGAACCTGGTCGAATTTTCGGTGGTGAAGTCCCTGGCCGAGCGGACGGGGATCGAGAGCATCGACCGCCGTCAGGGATTCCTGAACCTGAAGTTCCACCCCGAGTCGCGCATCGATCCCACGCGGCTGATGGATCTGGTGCGCCGCACACCGGGCGCTCAATTCACCCCGGCGGGCATCCTGCGCCTCCCGGCAGGCGAGCCACTGCGGGACCTGAAGTCCTGCCTGCTCGGCCTAACCCCGGATTAAAAAGGGGACAGACGCATTTTAGAACGACAGGGTGAGGTTGGCTTCGACCTGGTTCAGGTCGTTGTAGGTGGAGAGATGGTTGTAGGTCCGGTTCATCCAGCGGGTGTAGCGCACGCCGGGGATGACGCGGATGCCCAGCGGGTCGATCAACTGTAAGCCCACGCCGACGGTGTAGCCGTTCGTGGTTCGACTCAAGGGAAGGACCGGCGTCGTGGATGTAGTCGTATCCAGATAATCCAGGGTTGTTGTCGTGAGGGACTCGAGCTTGGTAGCGCGCCGAAACACGGCGCCGCCCTCCACGAACCAATGCGGCCCCGGCCGATAGCGGCTTCGGGTGTAGAACCGCACGAGCACTGGGACATCGAAGTACTTGCCCAACACCATCTCGCTGGCGGCAACGTGGTCGGTCGCCCCCAAGAAGGCCTCGCTGGACATTTCATACCCGAACCGGCGCACGATAAAACCCGCGTTTACCGCCAGACGCTCGGTGATCGCCGCTTGCACCGTTCCTCCCCAGCCGATCCTTTGCGACCGGTCCAAGGTGACGTAGGTGGCCTGAACGGTCGGATTGACGGTGAGTATGCTGTAATCGGCGGTTCGCATGGGCTTGGTGGCCAGGACGCTCAGGGTGGCGCCGACGGAAAAACGGCGGATGTAGGCCCGGCGCTGCAGCACCTGCGGCACGTCCCGCGTAGCGGCTGGCTGCGGCGCAGAGGGACTCTGGCTTTGAGCCTGTAGACTTGCGGCGGACAGCAAAACGGCGATGAGACAAAATCGTTTCCGCATGGGGGTTATGTAGACCAATCTTAACAGACGCCCGCCGCCGTTCGCGCCGGTACAAGAATTCGCACCCCCCTGCTGCGCGGATTTCGCGGCTGTCCGATAATGGAGGGATGCTCGGCTTACGTTTGCTGCCCGCCATTCTTCTTGTGGCCATTGCGCCGGCCGCCGAGGTGCGCGTGCTGGAGAAGATCGTCGCCAAGGTCAATGGTGACATCATAACTACCAATGATCTGGCGCGGTACCGCAAGGATCTCGAATCCGAACTCCGGCAAAGAGGGCTCACCGGGGAAGCGCTTAAGAAGGAACTCGCCGCGCGGGACGGAGACATCCTTCGCGACCGCATCGACAACCTGCTGGAGGTCCAGAAGGCCAAGGAGCTGGGGATCAGCGTTGACAGCGATGTCACCAAACAGCTTGCCGATTTGCAGCGGCGCGCCAAGATCGCGGACCAGGATCAATTCCACGAAGAGATTCGGAAACAGCTCGGCATGCCGTTCGAGGATTACCGGCAACAGGTGATCGATGGCATGCTGACGCAGCGGCTTAAGGAGCAGGAAGTGTACTCCAAACTCGTCGCCCCCCGCGAGGAGCTTCAGAAGTACTACGACGGGCACCAGAGCCAGTTCATCCGCCAGAACCGCATTTTCCTGAGCGAGATTCTGATATCCACGGCGGACAAGGATGAGAAGGAGATGCCGGCGCTCGAAAAGAAAGCCAAGGGCTTGGTCGAGCGGGCCCGCAACGGAGAACGGTTCAGCGACCTGGCCCGGGACAACTCGGATCACGATTCCGCCGCTAACGGCGGGCAGTTAGGCGCCATCGCCGTCGACCAGCTCGACCCGAAGATCGCCGGCCTCACCGCAAACCAGGAAAAGGGTTACGTTACCGACGCGATCCGCATCCCCGACGGATGGCTGATCTTGCGGGTGGATGACCGGCAGAAGGCGGGCCAGGCTTCATTCGAGGAGGTGCAGAGCGAAATCCTAAGTATTTTGCTCGAACCCCGCGCCGACGCCGCCATTCGCACCTACCTCACGGAGTTGCGGAAGAACGCATTCCTTCAGATCCGCGAAGGCTATGTGGATACGGGCGCCGCGCCCGGGCTGCGCACGGAGTGGATGAACCCCACTCAGCTCAAGCCGGAGACGGTGGCCAAGGAAGAAGTCGCCAACCGCGTTCACCGGAAACGGCTGCTCTGGATGGTCCCGGTTCCCGGCACCCAGACCTCGCCCGTGTCGACGAGCGCCACCAACTAGCCCGGGCGGCCGAAATAATGAAATCTCCTTACGTCAGCGAACTTCAGGCTAACCAGCCGGTGACCGGCACTTTTTTGGTCCACGCCAAGGAGGTCCGGCAGAAGAAGACCGGCGATCCGTACCTGTCCCTCACCATCGGCGATCGCACGGGCGACGTGGACGCCAAAATGTGGGACAACGTGGCCGAGGCGCTGGATGCCTTTGACCGGGACGACTTCATCCGGATCAAAGGCGTCCTGAACGTCTACCAAAACCGTCCGCAGCTCACCATCTACAATCTGCGGCGTGTCACAGAGCCCGAGGTCGATCCCGCCGACTTCTTTCCGGCATCCCAGCGCGATCCGGCGGAAATGTTCGCCGAGCTGGAGAAGGTGGTCGCCGGCATCGCCAATCCGCACCTGAAGGCCCTGCTGGAAGCGATCTTCCAGGATGCGGAGATAGCGCGTCTTTACCGCCGCGCCCCCGCCGCCAAGTTCGTCCACCATGCCTACCTGGGCGGCTTGCTGGAACACGTCTTGTCGCTCTGCGGGCTCGCCCGCTTCGCCGCCGGCCACTACAAAGAGGTTGACCGGGATCTGCTCATGGCCGGAGTTTTGTTGCACGACATCGGCAAAATCCACGAGCTCAGTTACGACCGCGGCTTCGGCTACACCACCGAGGGCCAGTTGCTGGGCCACATCACCATGGGCGTCCGCATGATCGAAGAAAAGCTGCGCGCCTTTCCGGATTTTCCGCCGCGATTACGAACCTTGCTGGAGCACATGGTGCTGAGCCACCACGGGCGTCTGGAGTTCGGCTCGCCGAAGCTGCCGCTGTTCCCGGAGGCTTTGCTTCTCCACTACCTGGACGACCTGGATTCCAAGATGGAGTGCGTGCGGTCGATGGTGGCGCAGGACCGTCAACTGGAGGGCGAGTGGACGGCCTACAGCCAGCCGATGGAGCGCGCGGTGCTGAAGAAGTTGCGGTATCTGGAGAATGGGCAAAGGGTGGAGGAGCCGGCACCGGCAGCTCCGGTGGAGCCGCCGGCCGAGCGGAAACGGCAGCCCGGTGGCACGCTTCTCGGCGAAAAACTCCTGAATGCGCTGGGCGGCCCGGCGCCGGCCAAGGAGCGTTGAGTGCGCAAAGCCGCCGCGCCCCGGGGGATCCCCCCGCCGCTGGAAGTGGAATGCCTCAAGACCCTCTGGAAACTGGGCGAATGCAGCGTCAAGGACGTCCGCGCGGAACTGGCGCCGCGGCGGGATCTGGCCTACACCACGGTGATGACTCTGCTCGACCGCCTGGCGCGGAAGGGCGCGGCCTCGCGCCGCAAAACCGGCCGGCTGTTCCTGTACTCGGCGGTGCTGCCCGAGGACCTGTTGCGCCGGCTGGCGGTCAAGGAATTGCTGGATTCGCTCTTCGGCGGCTCGCCGGAAGCGCTGCTGGAGTTTCTGAACGGGGCTCAGGGCCGGGCGGAAACCGCGGCCGGGCCGAAACGGCTCGACACGGTTCTGCTCTAATTCACCAGCGGACGCCGCGCGATTTCAACTCCTGCTCCAATTGAGGGACCGACTCAAATTGCACCGCGTCGATCCCGGCCTGCCGGGCGGCCTCCACGTTGTCGGGCCGGTCGTCGGTGAAGAAGATTTCTGCAGCCAGGCAGCCCGCGCGCGCGATCGCTTCGCGATAGATGGCCGGCTCCGGCTTGCGGGCGTCCAATTCGAAGGATAGAACGCAGTGGTCGAAGTGCCGCAGGATGGTGTATTTCTCCGAGATCCAGGCGAAATGAATGGCGTCCGTGTTGGAGAGCAGCAGCAGCCGGTGCGCGGCCCGCAGTCCTTCCAGCAGGCTTTCGGGAACAATGGTCTCGGGCAGGAAAATGCTGCTCCAAAGCTCGCGGAACCGCTCGAGACTGACGTCGAAATCCAATGCCTTCCCGACCAGCCGGGCGGCCTCGCGAGGCTCGATCCGGCCACGTTCCATTGGGTCGAAAATGCCCATCTCTTTGAGACGAAGGCGGATTTCCTCGGGCTGGTAGGGACTTTCCTGCGCTAAGGCCTGGTAGCCGCGTTGCCAGTCGAAGGGAATCAGGACCTTGCCCAGGTCGAAGATAACGGCTTTAATCTGGTTCTTTTCTTTCATGTCTCAGGGCACGATCTTGATGAGGGTAACCTGCCTGTCGAGTCCCCTCCCAACGTAATAACCGCCTACTGTCCCGGCTGATGCGATCCCCAAAAAAGTGGCGATGCCGGGACCCGCCGAATCGGCGGTGACCGCCGCGACATAGCCGCCCACTACAACTCCGGAAAGAACCCCTACAATCGTCCCGAGGTTTCTGCCCCAGGAGCCTCTCCGCCGCTCAACCTGGATCAGGGTGACTGAGGCGCGCGGGATCGAGGCACTGCCTTTCGGGTATGCCTTTGCGTTCGACGTGTTTTTGACGTCTACGACGAGCGCATCCTCTCGCACCGCAATGGCTTCCCCCTTAATCGCCGTGCCCTCCGGCAGCACCAGTTGTACCCGATGTCCCCCAATAATTGGGGCGAGTTCGCCCCATTTGAGTTCCAGGGGTCTCGATTCGGCCAGAACCAGCCCGTGGCATCCGCACAAGAGCAGGACAAGTCCGATCGCTCGGAAAGGTGAAATCATTTGAACTTGGCGCTGCCTCCCCTCAGGCAACAGCCCTCCTTTCATAGGCGGAAATGTGGGGTTGAGCAACTTCCAGTGTAGCCGAGGAAGCGCGGTTGGACAGGGGCCCAATTCTGTGCTGAACCTACACAGCAACCGGGGAGTACGCGTCCGGTGAACCCACCCATGGGCACTCAGATGGACGGCAATCAGCGACAGTCCGAATCAGATTGGGTTCGGCCCTTGGGGCGGAAACTACGCGCTATAAGATCTATAGGTGCGGCGTCTTCGACTCTAGAGGACTCCACAAAGAAGTTGGCGCATCCACAATCCGGAAAGGTAACCGCTATAAGAGTGGTGCGGCCGCCCTTCCCGTCTGGCCGATCCCGCTTGGCGCTCCACACCCGCGCACCCTGAACCACTCGTTCTTCGAAGAAGAACGCCTTTTCACGCGCTGCCCATGCGCCAGCGTAGAAACCGATGTCATGGCGAACGACGACTCTGCCATCTGGTGAAGTGAAGTGACCCTCGAACGTGTCTTGTCCCCGGTCTACTTGGTACGTGAAGCCGACGGGTAGCGTCACTTCCCCACCCCACCAAGCAAACGTAGCCGATTTCTCATTCCAGGCCGCGCCCTCCGGGAGCGAAAGACGCTGAGCACAGGATGCTCCAATCAGTGCACAGGCAGTCAGAAAACACGCCGCCATCCGCATAAAATCACTCTAGCAGTCGGTCGCGACCGGAGCTGTCATTCTGAGTTGATACCGAAGCACACAAAAAAGTTCCTGCGTAGAGAAGACCGCACGGAGACAGCGAATGGTTTCACGAGTTCGGCTCCCTTTGTCCAGAACACTAGAAACCGAAGAGGGCGGCGAAGCCGAAGCGTAAGCAACGGAGGATTGGGACACTGCCGGATCGCGGTTGGACCGAGGCTGCATGGTAGCATGAGTAGTTGTCAGGCTCTGGGCTTCGTGCAATGGGCGGCCGCAAACCCCGCCAGATCCGGAAGGAAGCAACGGTAGCGGTTTAGCACGTGTGCCGCGGAGTACCCGGGGCCTGGCAATGAATCATCCAGCGGCCCGCATGTATCAAGTCATCGCCAGAAAATACCGGCCTCAGACGTTCAGCGAACTGGTCAGCCAGGAGCACGTCCGGACGACGATCGAGAACGCGATTCTTCAGAAGCGGATCGCGCACGGCTATATCTTTTCGGGGCAGCGCGGGACGGGCAAGACCTCGGTTGCCCGCATCCTGGCCCGGTGCCTGAACTGCGCCGAAGGGCCGACCGCAACGCCTTGCGGCGCGTGCGCGAGCTGCACGGAGATCGCCGCCGGCGGCTCGGTGGACGTTATCGAGATCGACGCCGCCTCCAATCGCGGCATCAATGAAATGCGCGAGCTGCGGGAGAACGTGCGCTACCGGCCGGCGCGGGATCGCTACAAAGTTTTCATCGTCGATGAAGCGCACCAGATCACGAGCGAGGCGTTCAACGCGCTGTTGAAGACGCTCGAGGAGCCCCCGGAGTGGGTGGTCTTCGTGCTCTGCACCACCGAGGCGCACAAGATTCCGGCGACGATCGTTTCGCGCTGCCAGCACTTCAGCTTCCGCTCGGTGGACTTCGAGGACGTTGTCGCGCGCATGGAATACATCTGCCGCGAGGAGGGCATTCAGGCGGACGCCGAGGTCCTGGCGGTGCTGGCGCAGGCCGGCGACGGCAGCGTCAGGGATTCACTCTCCGCCCTGGACCAGGCCATCGCCTGTTGCGGCACGGAGCTCAAGGCGGCGGAGATTCGCGCCCTGCTGGGGACGTTTTCCCTGGACTCGCTGCACCAGGTGACGCAGGCGCTCGCGGAGTCCGATTCGCGCCGCATGCTGGAAGTGGTCGGGGAACTGGAGCGGAACGGGCAAAGCCTTCAGCACTTCTGCCGGGAACTGGCCCGCTACTTCCGCAACCTTCTGGTGGCGAAGCTCGCCGGCCAGGACACCCGTCTGATCGCGGCTTCGCCCGCCGAGCGCGCGCGGCTGGCGGAGATCGCCGGCTCGTTCAGCGAGGAGGATCTGACCCGGTATTTGCGGCTCACGCTGGATCTTTTCGGCGAGTTGCAGAGATCGACGCAGCCGCGGCTGCACACGGAAATCGGTTTGCTGCGGCTGGTCCACGCCGGCCGGCTTGTGTCCATCGAAGAAGCCCTGGCGATGCTCCCCGAAGGGTCCGCCAGACCCGCGCCCAAACCCGCGTCTCAGCCGGCACCCGCGGCGGCCGCACCGGCTGCTCCGACCACTTCCGACTGGAAGGGAAGGTTGCGGGGAGCGCTGCAGGAACTGAAACTCGATCCTTTGGCCGACGCGGTGGAACATTCGGTGGTGAGCGAAGCCGGGGGCGAGTTGCGGTTCCAGACGCCCCGCGACTTCCGTATCTCGATGAAGGAAGCGGACCTGCGCAAGGCGCTGCAACGCCTGGGCGCGGGAGCGTTGAAGATCAAAATCGTCTTCACTGGTTCGGATGAAGCGGTTGCGAGCGAGGAGCCCAAGCTGGAGGAGGGGGAACTCGCCGGCCGCGCGCTGGCCCATCCCGAAGTCCAGCGATTTCGTGAAACGTTCGGCGGCCAGGTTCGAGCGGTGAGAAATCTGAAAGAATAGGCCAAGGTGCGCCCATGAAACTACCCGGCAACATGCAGCAAATGATGAAGCAGGCCCAGCAGATGCAGCAGCGCATGGCTGAGGAGATTGCACAGATCCGCGTGGAAGCTTCGGCGGGCGGAGGGATGGTCGTGGTCCGGATGAGCGGCCAGAAGAACGTGCTCTCGGTGAAGATCGATCCCGAGGTCGCGGGCGACGTCGAGATGCTTCAGGACATGGTGATGGCGGCCTGCAACGAGGCGGCGAAGAAGGTCGACGAGGAGATCCAGCAGAAGACCAGCGGCCTGCTGGGCGGAATGGGCCTTCCGCCGGGACTGCTCTGAGACATGCCTGACTTCGCCGAACCGCTCTCGCGTCTGATCCAGGAGTTCAAGCGGCTCCCCGGCATCGGCCAGAAATCCGCGCAGCGCCTCGCGTTTCACGTGCTGCGCGTGCCGCAGGAAGACGCCGAGCGGCTGGTGCAGGCGGTGCTGGACGTCAAGAGCAAGTTGGGAGTCTGCCAGCTCTGCAACAACATCAGCGAGAGCGAGTTGTGCCCCTATTGCCTCGACCCGCACCGTGACCGGTCGGTCATCTGCGTCGTGGAAGAGCCCCACAACATACTCCCAATCGAGACCACCCGCCAGTTTCGGGGTCTCTATCACGTACTCCTGGGCGCCATCTCGCCCATGCGCGGGATCGGGCCGGATCAGTTGCGGATCAAGAGCCTGCTTGACCGCCTGGAGAGCGGCGAAGCGCGGGAGATCATTTTGGCCACCAATCCCAACGTGGAGGGCGAGGCGACCGCGGCCTACCTGGGCCGTCTCCTGAAACCGCTGGGGGTGAAGGTGACGCGCATCGCCATGGGCGTTCCGGTCGGCAGCGACCTCGAGTTCGCCGACGAAGTGACCATGAGCAAGTCGCTGGAAAACCGCAGAGAGCTATAGGGCGGCGAGGATCGGAAGAGCCTGAATGGCATCGGACAGTCCAGACACGTTCCTGCCTCCAACCGAGCCGATCTCCGGTCTCAAAGGCCGCACCATCGGCGATTTCTGGCAATGGGCCTATTCTGACGTCCTCTCGAACCGCAACCGTTCGATCTTCGCTGAGTTCATCGTCGGCGTGGCGCTTGGAGTCGGGGATGAGCCGAGAGTCGAGTGGGACGCAGCGGACCTCTGCTACCGAGGCTTCAAGATCGAAGTGAAGTCGTCGGCTGATTGCCAAAGCTGGCGCCAAGAGAAGCCGTCCACGATTCAGTTCAGCATTCGCAAGGCCGTTGTCTGGAATCCAGTCAGGGGCAAGTACGAAGGTGAACCGACCCGGTGCGCTGATCTCTACGTCTTCTGCCACTACCCGGAGCGCGACAAGACCAAAGCCAAGGTGCTGGATGTCCCGGCGTGGGATTTCTATGTGGTTTCGACGGCGGCTCTGAACCGGGACTTCGGTGAAACTAAGTCGTTGTCGCTGGCGACCGTCAGGCGGTTGGCGATGCGGTGCAAGTACGGTGAACTCAGGGCGGCCGTTGATAAGGTCCTTCGCGAGGGGTAATGAGCTGTTCGGGCTACGCTGGAAGAGTGGCGCACCGGGTAGTTTTCTCCGAAGAGGCAGTGCACGATTTTTCTCGCGTGCCCTGCTCAAGGAAGGTATACGGAAGCACCTGGCCGAGGCCGATCCTGGCGGGTCTTTTGTCGCATTCGCGATTCCGTGGTCGAGGTGGTCATGATCGAAAAGCCTGCGGGAAGTCAAAAACAACCTCAACAGGGTGATAGAGAGACTGGGGGAATCCGGTCCGGTACTTATCACCAAGAACGGCAGAACCCGCGCTTCTGGAAGCTGTTTGACCGGGCGGCACGGGGGCGCAAGTGGACCGACTTCAGCGAGTTGCCTGACTGAGGGTCATAGCGCCGCGGCTATGGCCTGGGCCATCTCGGTGGTGGTAGCGTTGCCCCCCATGTCGTAAGTCCGGACGCGGCCCTGCCGGATTACCTTGGCGACGGCCTGCTCAATCGCCGCCGCCCTCTCCCTTTCGCCGAGCCACTCCAGCATCATCTTCGCGGCCAGTATGGCGGCGATGGGGTTCACCTTATTCTTACCGGTGTACTTCGGCGCCGAGCCGTGCGTCGGCTCGAACACGGCGTACTTGAGCCCGATGTTGCCGCTGTAGCCGAAGCCCATGCCGCCCACTAATTGGGCGCCGAGAACGGACAGGAGGTCGCCGAAAAGATTAGTGGTCAATATGACGTCGAACTCCTGCGGCCGCTTCAGAAACCCGGCGCAGACGGCGTCGATGTCGGCCTCCTCGAACAGGATCTGGGGGTAGGAGGGGGCGACCTCGCGGGTGGCTTCCAGGAAGAGCCCGCCGGTTGTGCGCAAGACATTGGCCTTATGCACGGCGGTCACCTTGCGGCGCCCGTGGTTAACGGCGTGCTCGAAGGCGGCCTTGGCGATCCGGCGGCAACGCTCCCGGGTGACGCTGCCAATCGAGATGGCGGCGTTGGGGGGGATACGAGCCATGGCCGCCTCCTCGAAAAACCTCTCCGGGACGCGCGAGAATTCCACGCCGACGTAGAAGCCCTCGGTGTTCTCGCGAACAATGACGATATCGATGCTGTCGCGGTAGTTGAGAGGATTGCCCTGGAAAGCCTTGCAGGGGCGCAGGCAGATATAGAGGTCGAGCAATTGCCGCATGCTAACGATTGGGCTGCGGTAAGTCAAGCGGCGCCCCTGAAACTCCGGGATCAGTTCGCGCTCCGCCTCGGTCACCGGCTTGGAGGTGATTGCTCCAAAGAAAGCGCAGTCGGTCGAACGCAGCAATTTGACCGTCCGTTCGGGGAGCGGATTGCCCTCATTCTTCCAGAATTCCCAGCCGACGTCTCCCTCGACGTAGTCCGCCTCGAATCCGGCGGCATCAAGCGTCAGGCGAGCGGCCGCGCAGACTTCCGGTCCAGTCCCGTCGCCCGGCAGCCAGGCGACTCGGTGGTTTGGCATAGGATTCTCACAATGATAGTACAGGCCGGCCGCAAGCTGAAGCTTGCGCCACTTTCTGTAGAATGGGAGCTTGCCAGGCCGGACTAAATGGGAACATCTCGGGGGACGTGAACGGCCGTCGTGGTACCTCGATCCCTTAGTAGCGCAACAGAAGCGCCGGCTCTATCGCGACTTGGTGCGCGCCTGGACAGGGGATTTCGTCCCAGCCACCGTACTGAAGACCGATCTATTCGAAGAAGCTTTCGGCGGCGACCACCTGCTCTTCGACCTGCTTCCCACAAGCTATACGCCCTTGGGTATGGATGTGAGCCTTCTGACTGCCAGGCGAGCGAAACAGATCTGTCCGGTGGCGCGGGCCGGGTTCCTCGCGGCGGACGTCCGGCGCCTGCCGCTTAAGCCGGGCACGATCGACCTTATCGTCTCCACCTCCACCCTGGACCACTTCGACACGCGCGAGGAGTTTCAAGCTTCCGTCGAGGAACTGGCGCACGCACTCCGGCCCGGCGGGCTGCTCATCATCTCCGTGGACAATCCGTTGAATCCTCTCTACCACCCGTTGCGCTGGCTGAGCCGCTGGCGACGGGCGCCCTTTCCGCTGGGCTACACCACCTCCGGCGGAGGATTGGCGCGCAGCATGGAGGCGTCGGGTCTGGAAGTGGCCTTTACCGGGTGTTTGATCCACAATCCCCGGATCGTCTCGACCTTCCTGTTCCTCGGCTTGAGGCGCCTCGCGGGCAGCCGCGCGGATGCCGTGGTGGGATTCCTGCTGGGCGCCTTTGCCCTGCTGGGGCGCCTGCCCACCCGGCGCTTCACGGCCTGTTTCGTGGCGGCCTGTGCCCGAAAGCCGGCCGATTCTGATATACTGACGGTTTCAAACTGAGATGTCCGTCGCCAGGTTTCATCACCATCATCACCGGCTCCAAGTCGTGACGGGCTGATTCCTGAGCGTTTTTCAAAGAGAATCTGGAAGGGATGCCCGCCGCGGTTCCGGCGGGCATTTTTGTTGGTGGACACGATGAGATTGGACTTCGATAAACTGGGCGGCCTGGTGCCGGCCGTGATACAGGATCACGTCACGGGACGGGTTCTGATGCTCGGCTTCATGAACGAAGAGGCCTTTCGAAAGACCGTGGAGACGGGCTTCGCGACCTTCTACAGCCGCTCCAGGAACAAGCTGTGGCTGAAGGGGGAGACTTCCGGGCACCGACTGGCGGTCAAGGAGATCGCTACGGATTGCGATATCGACTCGCTGCTGGTTCGGGTCGAAGCCTTGGGACCGGGAGTGTGCCACGAGGGCTACCAGAGCTGTTTCTACCGTGCGCTGCGGGACGGCGAGTGGGCCGTTACCGAAGAGCGCACTTATGACCCGGACAAGACCTACGGGAGCAAGCCATGAAACTAAGACTCGGCATTCCAAAAGGAAGTTTGGAGGCGGCCACGATCGACCTGTTCCGCCGGGCCGGATTCGTTATCACCACCAGCAGCCGTTCCTACTTTCCGGCGATTGACGACCCCGAGATCGAGTGCATGATGATCCGCGCGCAGGAGATGGCGCGCTACGTGGAAGACGGCGTGCTCGACGCGGGGCTGACTGGCCGCGATTGGGTCCTGGAGACGGAAGCCAAGGTGGAGACGGTCGCCGACTTGATCTACGCCAAGCAGAGCTTCGGCAAAGTGCGATGGGTTTTGGCCGCGCCCGAGTCATCCCCCTTCCGGAGCGTCAAGGACCTGGAAGGCAAGGTGATTGCCACGGAGCTGGTGGCGGCGACGCGCCGCTATCTGGAGCGGCACGGGGTGAAGGCCAGGGTCGAGTTCAGTTGGGGCGCTACGGAGGTCAAGCCCCCGGTGCTGGCGGACGCCATTGTGGAGGTCACCGAGACGGGCAGTTCGCTGCGGGCCAACAATCTCCGCATTCTCGATACGGTGCTGGAGTCCAACACGCAGTTGATTGCCAACGTGGAAGCCTGGGCCGACGCCTGGAAGCGGCGCAAACTGGAGGACATGCGGATGCTGCTGGAAGGCGCGATCAACGCCCTGGGTAAGGTCGGGCTGATGCTCAACGTGCATGCCAGCAAGCTGGATGCGGTGCTGGGCGTGCTTCCGGCGCTGAAGAAGCCCACCATCAGCCACCTGAGCGATGAAACCTGGCTGGCGGTGAACACGATCCTGGATGAGTCCACGGTCCGGACGATTATTCCGCGGCTGAAGGACGCCGGGGCCGAAGGGATCGTCGAGTATCCCCTGAATAAGATTGTGATGTGAAGGCCATGCTGCGAATCATTGACGAGCGTGAAGCGGAGCAACTGCTCAAGCGGCGGGCGGCGCGGCTCGGCGAGGCCGAGAAGATCGTCCGGCCGATTCTCGAAGACGTGCGCAAGAAGGGCGACAGGGCGCTTCTGACATACGCCCGGAAGCTGGACGGGCTGGAGCCGGAGGCCCTGACGGTCGAGGTTCCGCCGCGCGCTGATCCAGGCGGCTGAAGAGGGTCTCTCATCCGAATTCCGCGGCGCACTGCGCGACGCTTCCCAACAGATCCGCGACTTCGCGCGGATGCAGCTACCCAAAGGGTGGATGAAGCGTCTCAGCGCCGGCCAGCGGGCCGGTCAGATCGTGCGGCCGTTGGATGCGGTCGGCGCCTACATCCCCTCGGGGCGCTATCCCCTGCCCTCGACGCTGCTGATGACGGTGATCCCCGCGCAAGTCGCCGGCGTGCCGCGCATTGCGGTGGCCTCGCCTCGGCCGTCGCCGGAGATTCTGGGAACGGCGGGGTATCTCAAATCGGGCCAGGTTTTTCGGATGGGAGGCGCGCAGGCGATCGCGGCCTTCGCCTTCGGCACCGAGACCGTGCCCAAAGTGGACCGGATCGTCGGGCCGGGCAACATCTATGTAGCCGCGGCGAAGAAGCTGCTGGCCGGCGAGGTGGGCATCGACTTTGTGGCGGGGCCGAGCGAGATCCTTATTATTGCGGACGACGCGGCTTCTCCCAAAGTGATTGCCGCCGACATGCTGGCCCAGGTTGAGCACGATCGGACGCCGCCGCCATACTGGTGACCACCCGCAGGACCTCTCGCCCTGGCAGTCGCCGACGAGATCGAGAGGCAATTGCGGAGCTTGCCGACGGCGCCGGTCGCGCGGCGAGCCCTGCGGCGAAATAGCGCCATCATTCTGGTGAAATCGAGCGAAAGCGCCGCGAACTTGTCGAACCGCTTTGCCCCCGAGCACCTCAGCCTTCCGGACGCTTCCCTGCTCCCGCTCATCACCAGCGCCGGCAGCGTGTTCATCGGCCCGTACAGCCCGGAGGCCGCGGGCGATTACGCATCCGGGCCGAACCATGTGCTGCCGACCTCGGGCGCGGCGCGCATTCGGGGAGGACTCTCGGCCGCCGATTTTGTGAAGGTGATCTCGGTTCAGCAACTGGGTTTCGCGGCTTTGAGGAAGCTGGCGCCCGCCATCCTGACGCTGGCGCGGGCCGAGGGCCTGGAAGCGCACGCCCGCTCGGTGGAGGAGCGGCTCAATGGCTGACGCCCTGCGTCCCCGCGAAGCCGTGTTGCGCATGGCCCCCTACTCGCCCCCGACCGGGGGCCGCGCCGGCAAGCTGCGCCTGGACTTCAACGAGAACACCGTGGGCTGCTCGCCCCGGGTGATCGAGTTCCTCAAGCGCCGCCTCGAAGCCGGCGGGCTGGCCGTGTACCCGGAGTACGGCGAGGCGAGAGCCGCGGTGGCCGAGTTCTTCGGCGTCAGCACGGAACAGTTGTTGTTGAGCAACGGCACCGATGAAGCGATCCAGGTGATCGTGAACACTTACGTTGGCGCCGGGGACGACATCCTGCTGCTGCGCCCGTCCTATGCGATGTACCGGTTCTACGCGGAGGTGGCCGGCGCCTCGATCCGGGAGATCGATTACCGTCCCGGCAATCTGGAGTTCCCGCTGGAGGAACTGCTCGGCGCTATCCGGCCGGAAACTCGCGCGATCCTGATTGCGAATCCCAACAATCCCACCGGCACGGGCGTCGGCATCGAGGGCATCGAGCAGATTCTGGAAAAGGCTCCCCACGCCGCCGTGCTGATCGACGAGGCGTACTTCGAGTTCAACGGCGTGACGGCGCTGCCGCTGATCGGCCGCGCGCCGAATCTCTTCGTGAGCCGCACGTTTTCGAAGGCATATGGAATGGCTGCGATGCGGCTGGGCTGCGTTTTCTCGCAGGCGGAAAACATCCGTTACTTGCGCAAGGCGCAGTCGCCGTACAGCGTCAACGCCCTGGCCGCGCTGGCGGCGACCGAAGCCGTGCGGGACCAGGAATACATCGACGGCTATGTCGCGGAGGTCCTGGCCGCGCGCGAGTTGTTGTACGAGGGTTTCGAGCGATTGAAGATTCCGTATCTGCGGAGCCAGGCGAATTTCGTCCTGTTCCAGGCCGGCGCCCGCGCGATCGAAGTCCGCGACAAGCTGCGTGATATGGGCGTCCTGGTGCGCGACCGCAGCTATGAACTCCCCGGTTCGGTGCGGGTCACGGTCGGCACGCGCGAGCAGGTGCGCCGCTTTCTGGCCGCGTCTGGAGGCGATCTGGTAATGCCTTCGGAAGTGCTGGTGTTCGACATGGACGGCGTGCTGGTGGATGTGACCGAGTCCTATCGGGAGGCCATCCGGCAGACGGTGCGGTACTTCGCGGGACGGGAGATCGGCAACGAGGCGATCCAGGAACTGAAGAACGCGGGCGGCTGGAACAACGATTGGGCGCTGGCTCACCACGTGATTCGCGGCCATGGCGTTGCGGTGGATTATGAGGACGTTGTGGCGCGGTTTCAGGAGATCTTTTTTGGCGACGGGCAGAGCGGGCTGGCTTCGCGCGAGAAGTGGGTGCCGCAAGCCGGACTGCTCGAGCGGCTCGGCCAGCGCTTCCGCCTGGCGATCTTCACCGGCCGGACACGGGAGGAAGCGCAGATGACGCTCAACCGCTTCGCGGCCGATGTAAATTTCGATCCGGTCATCGCCGATGAGGACGTCGTGCACGGCAAGCCCGCGCCCGATGGCCTAAGGAAGATCGCGGCTCTCACCGGACTGACTCAGCTCTGGTACGTCGGCGACACGGTGGATGACGCGCGCAGCGCGAAGGCGGCCGGTGCGCGGTTCATCGGAATCGCCTCCGAGTCCAGTCCGCGGCAGGCCGAGTTGCAGGCGCTGTTTGCCGCCGAAAACGCTTTTGCGGTCTTGAGCGACATCAACCAGTTGGAGGGCGTGCTCTAAAATGCGAACCGCCACGATCCGCCGCGAAACCAAGGAAACGCAAATCGAGGGACGCCTCGCGATTGAAGGCCGCGGCCGCTACGAGGTCTCGACCGGCGTGCGCTTCCTCGATCACATGCTGGAGTTGTTCGCCAGGCACGGCGGCTTCGACCTGAAGCTCCGCGCCACGGGCGACCTCGACGTGGATCAGCACCACACCGTGGAAGACGCCGGCATCGTGCTGGGCCAGTTGTTCGCCAATGCGCTGGGAGATCGGCGCGGCATCAATCGCGCCGGCTACTTCCTGCTGCCCATGGACGAGACGCTGGTGGCGGTGGCGCTCGATCTGGGCGGGCGAAGCGCGCTGGTATACAAGGACCTGGTCAAGACCCGCCTGGTGGGCGACCTCCAGGCGGAACTGGTGGAAGACTTCTTCGGCGGCTTCGCCAGTCACGCCGGAGCGAACGTTCACGTGAAGGTGCTGTACGGACGCAGCAGCCACCACAAGCTGGAAGCGGTGTTCAAGTGTTTCGCCAGGGCGATGAAGTACGCCTGTTCGCGCGACCGGCGGCTGCGCGGCGAGCTGCCTTCAACCAAGGGGCTCTTGTGATCGGCATCTTCGATTACGGCGCCGGCAATCTCCGTTCGGTCGAGAACACGCTAGCCGAGGTGGGCGCTCCGTATACCCTGGTGCGCGACGCCGCGGGATTGCGGGCCGCGTCCAAGATCATCCTGCCGGGCGTCGGGCACTTCGGCCAGATCATGCGGGCGCTCGACCAGATGGAGGTGCGCGGCGTTTTTGCGGAAAGAATCGGCGCGGGCGTGCCGTTCCTGGGAATTTGTCTCGGGCTGCACGCGCTGTTTCAAGGCAGTGAAGAGGCTCCGGAGGTAAAGGGCCTGGGCCTGGTGGAAGGCCTGGTGCGCCGGTTTCCCGAGACGGCGCGGGTGCCGCACATGGGCTGGAACGAGTTGGAAACCCGCAAGCCGTCGCGGCTGCTGGCGGGCCTGGGCAGCCGGCCCTACCTTTATTTCGCGCACAGCTTTTACGCGCCCGTGACGGAGGCGACGGCGGCGACCTGCGACTACGCGGTCCCCTCGACGGCGCTGCTCGAAAGCGGCAACCGCTTCGGAGTGCAATTTCATCCCGAGAAGTCGGGGCCGCTGGGGCTGCGGATTATGAAGAACTTCGTGGAACTCTGAGACGCCATGCTGGCAAAGCGCATTATTCCCTGTCTCGACGTCACCGCCGGAAGAGTGGTGAAGGGCGTGCATTTCGTGAATCTGCGCGACGCCGGGGACCCGGTGGAGCTGGCGGATCGTTACAACCAGCAGGGCGCCGACGAACTGGTGTTTCTCGACATCACGGCCTCCAGCGATTACCGGGACATCATGGCCAATGTGGTCGCCCGAACCGCGCGCCGGGTCTTTATCCCGCTGACGGTGGGCGGCGGCATTCGCTCGGTGAGCGACGCGCGGCGCATCCTGATGGCGGGCGCCGACAAGATCAGCGTGAACACGGCGGCGATCCGGCGGCCCGAACTGCTGACGGAGCTGAGCCTGGAATTCGGCGCACAGGCCGTGGTGCTGGCCATCGACGCCAAGCGCGGGGCTCCCGGCGCCTGGACGGTCTACACCCGCGGCGGCCGGGACGACGAGGGCCTGGACGCCGTCGAATGGGCCG
This sequence comes from Bryobacterales bacterium, assembly GCA_963734625.1. GTDB lineage: Bacteria > Acidobacteriota > Terriglobia > Bryobacterales > Bryobacteraceae > CAVTHW01. Next base: position 20,996 of record CAVTHW010000004.1, read on the forward strand.
CCCGCGGCGAGGCTCTGGGCGCGGGCGAGATTCTGCTGACCTCAATGGACACGGACGGCGTGCAAACCGGTTTCGACTGCGATTTGACCCGCGCCGTCTCGCGCGCCACTCACATTCCCGTGATCGCTTCGGGCGGGGCCGGCAAGCCCGAGGACTTCGTCCGGGTGCTGACCGAAGGCGAGGCCGACGCCGCGCTGGCGGCTTCCATCTTCCACTTCGGCACGTATACGGTTGGGCGATCTGAAGGAGCATCTGGTCCGCCACGGCGTCCCGGTGAGGCCCGCATGATCATCCCCTGCATCGATCTCATGGACGGCAAGGTGGTGCAGCTCGTTCAGGGCCGCAAGAAAGCCCTGGAGGGCGGGACGCCCGACGAGATGCTGCGCCGGTTCGCCGCTTTCCCCGAGATCCAGGTCATCGACCTGGACGCGGCCATGGGCCTGGGTTCGAACGATTCGATCGTCGAGCACCTGGCCGCGCACGCTTCGACGCGCGTCGGCGGCGGCGTGCGCACCCCGGAAAGAGCCAGCAAGCTGGTCGAGCAGGGCGCGCACAGGGTCATTATCGGAACGGCGGCGTTTTGTGTGGATGGGATCAACGAGCCTTTTCTCCGAGCGGCCGTAGAGGCAGTGGGCCGAGAGCGGATCCTGATTGCGCTCGATTCGATGGGCGGGAAGATCGTGGTGAAGGGCTGGCGCGAGAGCACATCGTTGACCGCCGAAGTAGTGATTGCCCGGCTCGAGCCGTACTGCTCCGGCTTCCTCTGCACATATGTGGACAAAGAGGGCATGCTCGAAGGCACGGATCTGGACTGGTTCCGGCGGCTGCGCCAGGCGACGGCCCACGAATTGACCGCGGCGGGCGGCATCACGACGCTGGATGAAGTCCGGGAATTGCAGCGCATGGGGGTCAACGCCGCCCTGGGCATGGCGATCTACACCGGCAAGCTGGATCTGGGGGAGTTGGCCCAGATGTCGCTCTGAATGGCAGCAAACTTGCTCCGAATGTGATTAGCCCCTCGAAAGTCCTTACAATAAGAGTAGGAGCAGCGCGAACTCACCCAATTTATGAGCGAAAAGACCCGCAAGCGAAATCCGAAAGCGCCGCGCCAAGAGTTGCCGCTCCTGGAGCCGGGGGAGCGCAGCCGCAGCAGCGCGGAAGTCTCTCTGGGTTTCCAGATGGAGCAGGCCCTGGTGGAAGCCAGCCGCTGCCTGGACTGCAAGGAGCCGACCTGCAACGCGGCCTGCCCCCTGAACATTGACATCAAGGGCTTCATCGCCCGGATGGCGGACGGCGATTTCGCGGCTGCCTCCGAGGTGCTGTCCAAGCACACTCCTTTCCCCGGGGTGTGCGGCAGGGTCTGCCAGTACGAGTTGTTCTGTGAGAAGGCCTGCCTGCTGGGCAAGAAGCTCAAGCCGGTGGCCATCGGGTCTCTGGAGCGCTTCGCGGCCGACCAGAGCCTGGCTTCCGGCGCGCAGGCGGCCCCGGTGATTCCTAAGCCGACGGGAGCACGCATCGCTCTGGTGGGTAGCGGGCCCTCCTCGCTGATCGCGGCCTACGATCTGGTCCGGCACGGATACCGGGTGACCATCTTCGAGGCATTGCACGAACTGGGCGGAGTGCTGGCCTATGGCATCCCGCCGTTCCGGCTGCCCCGCAACATTCTTAAGAGGGAAATCGACGGGCTGAAGAACATGGGTGTGGAGTTTTGCACGGACTTTATCGTGGGCAAGACGGCCACCCTGGATGAGCTGTTCGAGGAGGGTTACGAGGCCGTGTTCGTGGGCACGGGCGCGGGCCTCCCGCACCTGATGGGGATTCCCGGCGAGAATCTGATCGGCGTCTACACCGCCAACGAGTTTCTGACGCGCATCAACCTGATGCGGGCCAACGAGTTTCCGGCGGTGGACACGCCGGTGCTGGTCGGGCGGCGCACGGTGGTGATCGGCGGCGGCAACTCGGCGATGGACGCGGCGCGCTGGGGGCGCCGGTTCGGCAGCGAGACAACCATTCTTTTCCGCCGCGGCCGCGCGGAGTTGCGCGCCCGGGCGGCCGAGATCGAGCACGCCGAGGAAGAGGGCGTGAAGTTTGAGTTCCTGGGGGCGCCGGTGCGGCTGATCGGCGACGAAAACGGCGTGGTGCGGGAGATAGAGTGCATCCGCATGCAGCTAGGCGCGCCGGATGAATCCGGACGCCCGTCCCCGGTACCTATTCCGGGCTCGGAGTACCGCATTCCGGTCGACACGGTGGTGGCTGCCATCGGCCAAAGCCCGAACCCCACGCTGCAACGGGCCACGCCGGAGCTGATTACCAAGCGCGGCAAGATCGTGGTTGACGAAACCGGCCAGAGCAGCATCCCCATGGTTTTCGCCGGCGGGGACGTAGTGCGCGGAGGCGCCACGGTGATTCAGGCCATGCGGGACGGAAGAGTCGCCGCGGCCGCGATTCACAAGGCATTGAGCCAACAGCCAGGGGACGAAGCCGCTGTGCCGCCGGGCGTGGCAGTGGAGGAGAGACGGTGAATCGCATCCTGAACCAGCGGCAACTCACGCCGGAAATCGCATGGCTGGAAGTAGAGGCGCCGCGCATCGAGCGCCATTGGAAGGCGGGGCAGTTTATTATCGTCCGGCCCAACGAGGACAGCGAACGCATCCCCCTCACCATCGTCGGCGGCGACCGGGAACGGGGCAGCATTATTATGGTGGTCCAGGCCCTCGGCAAGACCACCCGGGTCATGGCCGCCAAGCAAGCCGGAGAGTCTCTGGCCGACGTGGTCGGGCCTCTGGGCGAGGCCGCGACGATCGAGAAAGTCGGCCACGTGCTGTGCGCCGGCGGCGGCGTGGGCGTGGCGGAGCTGCTGCCGGTGGCGCAGGCCTTTCGGCGCGCCGGCAATTTCGTTACGGCGCTATGCGGAGCGCGGTCCGCGAGCCATATCATCCTGGATGAGGAGTTGCGCGGCGCGGCGGACGAATTGCTTTGGGCCACCGACGACGGCTCGGCTGGTTTCCATGGCAACGTAGTCGAGTTCATGCGCTCGTGGCGGGCGGCGAAGCCCGCGCCTCCCGCGGTGGTACACGTCATCGGGCCGATCCCCATGATGCGAGCGGCCGCCAGACTCACCCGCGAGTGGGAAGTGCCCACCTACGCCAGCCTGAACCCGATCATGATCGACGGAACGGGCATGTGCGGCGGCTGCCGGATCACGGTGGGGGGCAAGGTCCGCTTTGCCTGCGTGGAAGGCCCGGAGTTTGACGCGCACCAGGTGGATTTCGACGAGTTGATCCGAAGGACCGGCGCCTACAAGGTCCAGGAACGGCAGGCCATCGAGCGGCACGAGTGCCGGGTGGGCCTGGGCGGCTGATCCGCTTCCCCGCCTCCAAACAGACTAAGAACCCCCTTTATCTTCAATGATTTATCGGGGCACGGGGATTTTACTTTACAATCCCCGCCGCCTGTGATATAAATATCCGGGTCGTGGGGATCTCTATTGGTGTGGCAGGCGCTGGCTTGGCGCGCGAAGAATGGGTTTCCCGGCACGGAATAACTGGCCTGTGGTATCGGCATCAAAAGGGGTAGTTTCGTAAGCGTAGTTTGACGTGCAGGTTGCCCCCCTGGCAGCGGGGCAGCTACGAAAAAGGTTAGTCGCAACAACGGGGTGGCCTTGGAGGACAGGGGCTGCCTCAGGAGGCAAGAGTGATGTTATTCCTTAAGACGATGCGGGTTCTCTGCATCCTCGCGCTCCTGTGCGGGTGCGCGTTTTCCCAAACTTCCAGCAACTTGATCGGGACTTTGACGGATCAGACCGGCGCGGTGGTGCCGACCGTTGAGGTTCAGTTGACGGATCAGGCGACTGGATCGGTCCGTACTACAACAACGACGGCGGCCGGGATCTTCCGTTTCACGAACATGGCCCCCGGGACCTACACCGTAGGAGTGAAGGCCACGGGTTTCAAGTCGTATTCTCAGAAAGACATCAGCCTGGCATCCAGCGATACGCGCGACTTGGGACGCATCGCGCTGGAACTGGGCACCGTGACGCAGGAAGTGTCCGTCACGGCAGTGGCCCTGGCGGTGCAAACGGCCAGCAGCGAGAAGTCCGCGCTGGTGGACGGCAACCAGCTCAACAGCATTGCCCTGAAGGGCCGCGACCTGTTTGCATTCATGGCGTTGGTCCCGGGCATCTCGGGCGTCTCCTCGAATGAGACCACGACCCCCAATACCACGGGCGGCACCATTAACGGCGGAGGCACAAAGAACATTACGGTGGACGGCATCACGGACCTGGACACGGGCTCCAACGGCACGATTCACTTCGAGCCGAACATGGACTCGGTCGGCGAGATTCGGGTGCTGACCTCCGGCTACCAGGCTGAATACGGCCGCAACGCGAGCGGCACCATCAGCATCGTGACCAAGGGCGGCGGCCAGAGGTTCCGGGGCAGCTTGTGGTGGAATATCCGGCGCGAATACTTCAACGCCAACACCTTCGACGGCAACCGGGCCGGCTCCCAGATCAATAAGACTAGCGGCCTGTTGGAGCGCGTCACGCCCAAGCCTAAGTACCGTTATGACGTTTACGGGTTTAGCGCATCGGGCCCGGTTTTCATTCCGAAGCTGTTCAACACCGAGAAGAAGCGGGTGTTCTTCATGGTTTCGCAGGAGTGGACCAAACAGCTTCCTGGCAGCAGCACCACTAATGCGAGGGTGCCGACGGCCCTGGAGCGTTTGGGCGATTTCTCGGCCAGCTACAACAACAGCGGGAAAGTGGTCCCGGTCATCAACCCCACGACGGGCGTGCAGTTCCCTGGGAACAAGATCACCACGCCGGCCGACCCGACTGGGCTGGCGATGATCAACTTCCTGCCGTTGCCGAATCGCTGCGACGACCTGAACAACCTCAGCGTCTGCAACTGGACGGAGTTGGCGGTCGACTATGCGAACGCGGGCACCAAGTACGGCCGGAACTACCGCAGCATTATGGGCGGGCCGCACCCCCGGAAGAACACCATGGCGCGGTTTGATACCTACCTGACCTCCAAGCTGAACGCCTACTACCGATGGGGCAACGACTTCGACGACATGGAAACCAGTTGGGGCCTTGAACTCTGGACCCCCAGCGAGAACGCCTGGCTGCCCTACACCGAGAAGCACCCCAACCCAGGACACGGGCACGCCGTGGGAATCACCTACACCATCAGCCCGACCATCGTAAACGAATTCCTGTTTGGGAAGAGCTGGAACGGCTGGGAGTGGTACGTGAAGTACGAAGACGCGCTTGACCGGGCTCGGGTGAACAATCCACCGCACTGGTACAGCGACACCGATCCCCAGTGGGACGACGTAGCCAACCGGCCTGGCGGCAACGGTCCCGGCCACTGGAACTATGCGAAATACGTCCCCGCTATGAGTTATGGGGGCAACAGCATGACCCAGACGGGCTTCAGCACGAGCCGGCCCTACACCAACATGAACGACATCTACAGCTTCAGCGACAACGTGAGCATGGTGCGGGGAAAGCATAGCCTGAAGGGCGGTTTCTACTACGAGCGAACCGGGAAGATGCAGCAGCAGGGCGGCAACTATCTCGGAAACTATAGCTTCGGCTACGACTCATCCTCCCCGGCGGACACGATGAACGGCCTGGCCAACGCCTACCTCGGGTTGGTAAACAACTACACCGAGGGCAAGAGGCTTATCGGCGACTTCTGGTGGACGGGCATCGAATTCTACGTGCAGGATAGCTGGCGCGTGAACCCGCGGCTGACCCTGGAATTGGGCGTCCGCTTCTACCACGTGCAGCCCCAGGCGAACCTGAACAAGACCTCGTCGGCTTTCCTGGCTTCCACCTACGTCGCGGCGAACGCGCCGCGGATCTACTATCCGGCCAAGCCAACCGATCCGCTGATTACATCGTTTGCCAATCCGGCTCTGTCCAAAGCAAAGGTGGTGGCCTTGGACAAGGGCACGGGACTGGCGAACTTCGGTTACCTGATCGGCAGCTACGTCCCCTATGAGATTGGGGGCTACGCTGTGCAGCCGGACTACTACAACGGCATGCAGGTAGCCGATGGCGTTAACCCCAACGTGCCGCTAACCATGTTCTCGTTCCCCTCGCTGAGCTATGGACCGCGCGTGGGCTTCGCCTGGGACGTGTTTGGCAACGGCAAGACCGCGATTCGCGGCGGCCTCGGACGCTTCTTTAACGCCGCCGGCGACAGCAACCAGATCATGCCCATGAACGGGCAACCGCCAAAGGCCAAGACCTCGACGCTGCAATATGTGACTGTTCCCAGCCTGGTGGGCACTACGGGCGGATCGATCAACGTGACGGGTCCCGGCCGGAACATAACCGGCGAGCAGCCTTACGAATCGATGGTGAACGGGAACATCGGCATTCAGCAGAGCGTGGGCTTCGGCACGGTGGTTGATGTATCCTACGTGCCGGCCTTGCGGCGGCACATCCTGACGGGGCGGCAGATCAACGCAGTCCCGATGTTCTCGCGATACCTGGAGGCCAATGTTGATCCAACCAACGCCAATAAAGCGAGCTATAGCACCCCATTCCTGGGGACCTATGAGGCGTCTCGCGCGTTGGACGACAACTACTTCCGGCCGAACTATCCGGGAATGGGCGGCATTACGAATTACGACTTCACGGGCAGCACCTACTACCATTCCCTGCAGATGTCGATCCGGCGCTCGCACACGAGGGGATTGTCGTATACCCTGGCCTACACCTGGGCGAAGACCATCTCCTACAGCACCTTCACGGACTTCCCCGACAGCCGGGGTAAGCAGCCGGGAGGGGTAGCGCACGTGCTGGCCATCAGCTACGCTTACGATCTGCCGAAGCTGGGCCAGAAGATGGGCAGCCGCGCGCTGGGCGCGATTCTGGACAACTGGCAGCTTTCCGGCATCACCTCCGCTCAGACCGGCGGCCGGTTTTTGCCCAGCTTCAGTTATACGGGGACCAGCGGTACGACTCTAGCCGGCCCGAACCAAACCGGCTCGTCCGACGGCGCCCGGATCGATGTTCTGGGCGACCCGTACCTTCCCAAGGCCGAACGCACCTACTTCAGGAATTACAAGACCGAAATGTTCGCGCCGCCGATGCCGTGCACTTCGACCCGCCAGACTTTGGCGTGCTTCGGCAATGCGGGGCTCAACCTTCTGACCGGCCCTGGATGGAGCAACTGGGACCTGACCTTGTCCAAGAACATCCCGATCAAGTACTTGGGCGAAGGACGCCAGCTCAAGTTCCAGGCCCAGGCCTACAACGTGTGGAACCACACCTCGTACAGCGGGGTAAGCAGCGGTCAAACCTACGAAATCTCCACTGGAGTGCTGCAGGCCGGTTCCAGTGCCGGCCGCATCAGTGGGGCTCGGCAAGCGCGCCAGATGGCGTTTTCGCTGCGCATGGAGTTTTGATGGCCTAGCGATGGGGGCGGCGCGGGGAGAAACCGCGCCGCCTCGGTTTCAACTTGATCATGAATTGGAGAAAGATATGAAAAGAATTGTCGTGCTCATCGGGTTGATTCTGTGCTTGTCTTCGCTGGGCTTCTCGCAGCAAGGCGGACGGTTCTACGGCTTCATCGCCCCGGCGGGCCAGGTCCGGAGCGTGGGCTCCAGCCCGGCCCAGTTTGGCTTTGGCGCGGGCGGGATGTACCTCGGCTCCAGTGGTTTTGGCGCCGGCGCTGAGATCGCAGCCGTGGGGCCGAGGAAGCACGTTGACGACTCTAACAACTGGAACAAAAACGTCGTGGGCCTGTTCACGCTCAACGGCGTCAAGGCCTTCAAACTGAGCAACGAAAAGGTGGAGCCGTTCGTCACGTCAGGCTATGGCCGTTCATTCATGCGCAGCTCCGGGGCGAACTGGTGGGAGCTAGGCGGAGGAGTTAACTTCTGGTTCAACGAGAAACTGGGGTTTACGTTCGAGCTCCGCGACTACATCCACCGCCAGGACAAGAACGACTGGTGGCAGTACTGGGCACCCCGCTTCGGAATCACCTGGAGAGATTAACAAACTAACCTGCTACATTGGCTGGGGCGGAGCATCTTGATCCGCCCCAGACCACCTGGCTTACGGCAAGCCCAACGCCATCCTCAGTTCACTCCGGCGGTCTTCCGATCCAACGAACACGTCCTCCGGGAAGCGCCGGTATTGCACCATCCAATTAAAAATCTCCACGGCCCTCACTGAATTCAGCCCCATTCCCGCAATATACTGCAGGCGCAGGTTCCGATCCCGGTTGATCAGGGCGCCCCTCAGCCACGGCGCCAGGTCGGCCCTGCGGCCGGCATAGGTGGCCAGCAGGTTGACGGCCGAGTGGAACTGCACCTCCTGGAGAGCGGCGGCAACGCGCGCGTGAGCCGGGTCGCTCAAGCGTTCCTGCACGACATCCAGATTGATCTTCGGCGGCTCGACCTGTCCCAGCAGCAGGATGTCATAGCCTTCGCCCGACATGTCGTTGCTCCAGAGGGTGCCATAGGGAAAGACTTCGAAGAACGTGGCGATTTCGCTGCGCACGGTGTCGGGAGTGCTTTCATACAGAGGCACCCACTGGGTGACCAGGCCGCCTGGATTCAGGTGCTGCTTCACCAGTTCGAAGTACTCCTTCGAATACAGAGTAGCCGCGCCCTTGACCCAGGGATGGATGGGATCCGAGGTGATAATGTCGAACTTCTCCCGCGTTGTGAGAACGTAGTTCCGGGCGTCATCTATGACGATGCTTGTCCGGGGATCCTTCAGCACTCCATGGTTCTCCTCGGAGAAGTACCGGTCCGCAATCTTCGGAATGAGGGACTCGATCTCCACCAGCACCAGCTTCTTAACCTCGGGATACAACATGAAGGAACCGGCCGTTACGCCCGCACCACAGCCCACCACCAGAACCGAGCGGGGATTGGGGTGGAGCAGAGCCGGGATGTGGCCGAGCATGCGCTGCAAGCGCATGTCATACGGCTCGCTGGAGGCTTCCACCTTGCCACTGACATGGAACATGCGGGCGCCGTCATTCCACCGGGTGACAGCGACCGACGCGTTCATCCCTTCCCCCACGTACATAAGTGTCGAATAGCCAACCGAGGTAACCATCCGGCGTCCGTAAGCGACGGCCTCGAATGGAACCTTGGCCACGCTATAGATCAGGGCGGCTGCAAGCCCCGCCAGCGCGACGACGGAGCCCACGGCGATCACCGCATTGGCCCGCCGGATCAACGCCGCCAGGATCACGAACGCTGCGACTGTCGACAATCCGATCAGGATGCGTTGGGAGTTCTGGGTGCCCACCAGCGGAATCAGAATCAGGGCGAAGGCCAGAGAGCCGATGATGGCGCCGACCGTGTTGGCGGCGTACACTCTGCCGACCACTCGTCCCGGATCCTGTCTGCGCGAGGCGACAGCCGCCAGCGCCAGAGGGAAGCTGGCGCCCCATAGGAGGGCCGGCGGCAGGATTGCATACATGCAGCGCGCGAGATCGAGCTGGAAGTTGAACCACTGGCTCGTGGCGAGAGTGGTATTGACCGGCCACCAGGGCAGAGACCTGGCCAGCACCATCGCGGTCCAGGCCGTGGCTCCCGCCAGCAATGCCTGGCACAAGCCCAGGGCCAGGCGCGGCTTGGAGATTTCTCGCGCCAGCATGGATCCAACACCGCTTCCGATTCCCAGCCCTGCCAGAAAGACGGCCAGGATGATGGAGAAGGTGTAGACCGTGGCGCCCAACATCAGCGAAAGCACTCTGGTCCAGACCACCTCGGCCCCCAGCGCGCAGAGCCCGGACAGGGCGATTGTGACGTATACCGGCCAGGCGCCGGGCGCGCCCGCGGAGCGATTCTCCTCCGGATCGCCAGCGGACTCTCGATACGGCGCCAGACCGACGAGGGCGGCGCTCAGGATGGCCACCGCCGCATTGATGGAGATGGCGACGAAAGTCGCGGTGGGCATGTCATAAACGCGCAGCAGGTAGAATCCGGCGAGCAGACAGCCGCAGACGGCGCCGGCGGTGTTGCCGCCATAGAAGAAGCCCAGCCAGGCGACGCCGCGCGGGGTCGTCTCCACCCAGCGCGCGACGGCCGGCAGGGACGCGCCCATCAACAGCGTCGGCGGCAGCAGGAACAAGGCGCAGATCGCCGCACGCAGAAGAATCCCGGGCATGCCGTGCCCGACGGTGGCGCTGTAGATCCGGCTGACCAGAGGCATTCCGGTCAAGACCAGGAATCCGCAGACGCCGATCCCCAACTCGATCACGGCATACACGAATAGAGGGTGCCGCTTAGCCGATACGAATCGCGGCAGAAGCAGGCTCCCCAGGCACATCCCTCCCATGAAGGTTCCCAGCAGCACGCCCAGCGAAACGGCTGAGGAGCCGATCACCAGTTCCAGCAACTGGAACCACACGATCTCGTAAATCAAAGCCGCACAGCCGCTGCCGACGAACAGCAGCAGCAGCACCGGAAGGAACCGGCGCGTCGCGGCGGCATTCTCCACCTGCGTCATACTTTGCACCACCATCTGAAGTTGACTCCCGAATGATACCTGAGGGTTACCGGCGAACGAAGATCAGCTACCAGGATACCCGAGAAGCCGCGGCGCCGAAACGGTAGACCGTCGTCGACCGGTACTGCGCGCCGGGCTTGAGCAACGTGGATGGGAAACTGGGTTGATTGGGCGAATCCGGGAAGTGCTGGGTTTCCAGGCAGAAGCCGGAGCGCCGGGAATAGATGCTGCCCGCCTTGCCGCGTATAGGCCCGGCGAGGAAGTTGCCGGTGTAAAGCTGCACGCCCGGCTCGGTTGTCAGGACCTCTAGCGTTCGGCCGCTCTGGGACTCGAAGACGCTGGCGGCCATGGCCAGCGAACCTCCTCCCCCGCGGAGGACGAAGTTGTGGTCGTAGCCGCCGCCGAAGCCGAGTTGCTGCTCGTCCTGATCGATCCGCGCTCCAATCGCCGTGGGAGTGCGGAAATCGAACGGAGTGCCCTCGACATTGCGCAGTTCGCCGGTTGGGATAAGCTTCTCGTTCACCGGCGTGAACTGGTCTGCGAAGAGCTTCAGCTCATGTCCCAGAATGTCGCCTTGTCCCTGTCCGGCCAGGTTGAAGTAGGAGTGGTTGGTCAGATTGACCACGGTGTCCTTGTCCGTGGTTGCGGTGTAGTCTATGCGCAGCTCGTTCTGGTCCGTCAGCGCATAAACGACGGTGACCGAGAGGTTGCCGGGGTAGCCCTCCTCGCCGTCTGCGCTCAAGTAGCTCAATTCGAGACGCTGCGTTGACGCGTCTCGCACGCTCCAGACGGCCTTGTCGAAGCCCTTGATCCCGCCGTGAAGGTGATTCTCGCCGTTGTTCCTGGCCAGCGTATACTCCACGCCGTTCAGGGAGAACTTTCCGCGCGCGATGCGGTTGGCGTAGCGGCCGGCCAGGGCGCCGAAGAATGGGTGCCCCGCAAGATAGCCGGCCAGGTCATCCAGCCGAGCACCACATCCGCCAGCCGCCCGGTTCGGTCGGGCGTCCGGAGGGAGATGACGATACCCCCATAGTTGGTGATCCGAGCTTCGACGCCGGCCGGACCGGTCATAGTAAAGATTTTGATTTCCGGGTTCATGGCAATCTCCAATTCAGAGCCTGGTGAATTCATCGGGGCGAAAGCAGGGAGTTTCCGGACGGATACCGGGACGCTGCGTGTGGGGCGTCCAGGGGCAACCCCACTTCCGCTCGAAGCGATCGCGGTTTCGGGCGAAGATGGCTTGATACTCCCGCGCCGGGAGCTTCGCGAAGGCCCCCTGCCCGTAATGATGCACAAAGCAATCTTCGGCGCATACAATGCGATAGCCGGCCTCCAGGACGCGCCGGGAAAAATCGTCGTCCTCGAACATGCCGGTCTCGAAGCGTTCATCCAGCTCGCCCACACTCTCCCAAACGGGCTTCGGAATGAGAGCGCAGAACAGCGGCGCCGCACGGACTTCCAAAGAGCGGCCGGTCTTCTCCCGCGCCAAAGTGGCGGAGAGATCGTGCATCTCCGCGAGGTTGGCGTAGTTTACGTTGATCCTCGCCTCGTTGCACGCCCAGTTTGTTACCGGGATGATGATTCCCAGGGATGGATCCTGGCGATGGTGGCGGATCAGCCGGTCCATCCAGCCCGCCGTCACTATGGTGTCAGCGTTCAGCAGGATCAAGTACTCGCCCTGCGCCTGGCGCGCCCCCAGATTGCTTCCCGCCGCGAAGCCGGCGTTGTCCGTCCGGGCGACGACGTGGACCCGGTTGTCCCGTGAGGCGTGCTCCTTCAACAAATCCACGGTGCCGTCCTGGGAACCGTTGTCCACAACTATCACCTCGTAGGCCGGGTACGCCGAATTGCGGCGGACGGAATCCAGACAGTGGCCGATGTAGCCGGCGCTGTTGTGAGTCACAATGACTACCGAGACCATCGGGCGAGCCGCGTCCTCAACAATGCTGGGCGGTTCGGGATCACGGGCCGGGCTGAGCGCCGGCAGCTCTTTGGGCAGATAGTCGCGGATGTCCGGGAATCGCGGTTCGTAGCTCTCCAATTCCGGCCTCTTCCGCCACTCGCCGCGAACCAGCAGAGCGTAGGCCCTCCGGAAGAAGACCATCAGCTTCCAGGCCCGCTGGCTGCGGTATTCCCGCAAATCACGCTCGAATTGGAACTGGAAAGCCTTGATGCCGGAGGTTGTTTCCTTCAGCGCGCGTTCGAGCTCGCCCACCCGCTCCGCGGTTGCGTCGTGCTGGCCGCTTGGCATGCTGTTCTCATCCTCGGTTCCGCGGCCATGACTTGTCAACGCGGCCGGCCGCGATTGGGTTAGAATCGCTCCTGGGAATGAAGCTAGGCACCTGGATGCGCGGAGTGGCGGCGAGCGAGCCCCTCCGGCCCTACGCCGTCCGGTGGCTGCAGTTTGGACTTTTAGGGCAGGAGCCTCCGTCCTACCTCACCGATTGCTGGCGGTATCCCAATTGGAAGTTCCCTCCGTCGGTCAAGATTCCAGATAGCATCCGTGAGCCGGATGTGCTGTTCCTGCCGATGACTGACTGGCACACGAGAATCCAGCGGACACAGCACCTGGCGATGGCCTTGGCAGCCGCCGGGCATCGCTGCTTTTATGTCAACCCGCATCTGGGCTTCGAGTTCCCCAAGCCCTACTTTCAGGACCACCGGCACCGTCTCTCGATCCTGGCGCCGCGCATCCTGGAACTGCATCTGCGGTTGCCCCGCGAACCAATCATCCATCGCCGGCTGCCGGCTCCCGGGGAGTCCCGGATACTCCAGGAGGCGGTAGCGCAGTTGTGCCGGCTGGCCGGGACGCGGAAGCTGGTTCAGATTGTGAGCCATCCGTTCTGGCTGGATTTGGCCCTGGCGCTGAAGAGCGCCTTCGGGTTTCCTTTGATTTATGACTGTCACGATCTCCTGCGCGGATTCCGGGCCATAGAGCCGGACGTCGTTAGCGGTGAACCGGCTTTGTTCCAGCGCTGCGATTTGGCGGTCTTCTCCTCTCAATCGCTGATGGACTTGAGCGCCGCCGAGTTTCCTGTGTCTGAGCGGCAAGTCTCGGCTGGTGAGGAACGCCACTGTTAGCGGCGGCAACGCGCCGAATGATGGGGCCAAGCCGGTTCGCACCGGGGTCCGGCCGGCCAAAGTCATCGGCTATATCGGAGCGCTCGACCACTGGTTCGACGTTGCCGCCCTGCGTGAGGCGGCTCGAAGGTGGACGGATTGGGAGTTCGTCCTGATAGGCAGGATCGAGGATGTTCGCGTTGAAGAGCTGAGGCAACTGCATAACGTGAAGTTTCTGGGAGAGCTGCCCCACTCCGAACTGGGCGCGCATCTGGCGAACTTCGACGTGGGCCTGATCCCGTTTCTGCAAAGCGACCTCATGTTCACCGCCAATCCGATCAAGCTCTATGAGTACTTCGGCTACGGATTGCCAGTGGTTAGTTCCCGGCTGCCAGAAGTTGAAATGTTTGGCGATCTGGTCTACATTGCGGACAGTCCCGGAGAATTCGCCGACAAGCTTGGGGCGGCAGCGTCGGAACATGATCCCCAAGCCAGGCAGCGGCGAATCGCCGTGGCGAGGCAAGAAACATGGGAAGCCCGCGCCGCCCAGTTTCAAGAGGCGTTCGGGAGGCTGCTGGAGCCGCCGAACCCGGCAGGTTGATATGAAGTGGAACCTTGCCGCGAGGCGAAAATGATGCTCCCGCCGCATTGGAAATCCATCCTATCTCCAAGATCAATGGCCGAAGCACTGACCGAGGGCTGTCGAAACGCACGTCGCGAGGGAGCCGTCAGGGCGGTCGAATACGGTCTGGCGGCGCTTCGTGATTTGCGAGACTGCCGGCAGTTCTTGAGAGCCTCGGCCCGGCTGCCGGCCTCGAGTTCAATTCTTCAGGCGGTGGATCTCGTCTTCTCCCACCCTTCGGTGAGTCCGTTCCAACTGAGATCCGAGATTCTAGGGCTAACCCAACTCATCGAGTCCCAAAGTCCGCGGACCGTGCTGGAAATCGGCACCGCGAGGGGGGGCACGCTCTTCTTGTTCTCCCGCTGCGCCGCCATGAACGCCACCATCATCAGCGTGGACCTGCCCCGCGGGCCCTTCGGGGGCGGCTACGCGGTGTGGCGAGAAGGTTTCTATAGAAGTTTTATTAGACCCGGCCAGACCCTGCACCTGGTCCGGGCGGACTCTCACTCGCGCAGCACGGTTGAGAAGGTCCTGAGCGCGCTTGGAGAGCAGCGCCTGGACTTCTTGTTCATCGATGGCGACCACAGCTATCAGGGTGTCAAGTCGGACTTCCTGACGTACTCGCCTCTAGTCGCACCTGGCGGTTGCGTTGCATTTCACGACATCGTCAGGTCTCAATCAGCCCAGGGGGGTGAAGTCGCAAGCTTCTGGGAAGAAATCCGACACAGTTTTAGAACCACCGAGGTTGTTGAGAGCAGAAACCAGGGCGCCTACGGTATTGGCGTGATAAATATGTAGCCCTACAAGTTCTACTTGCGGCGGCGAAGAGCCGCCAGGGCCAGGAGTCCCAATCCAATCAACCCGAAGGTGGCTGGCTCAGGCACGAGCTGCACCTCCCCCGGCGAAAACTCGACCCGCAGTCCGACTGGGTTCAACCCGGTCTGCGGTACGTGGTTGTCAACGGTGAAGAGCAGCGTGTTGAGGCCGGTGACGAAGGGGCTGCCGGGGCCAATGGTGAAACTAGTCCAAGTCGAAAACTGGTCCACACCAGTGGTCTTGCCCAATGGCGTGCCGTTGAGCGTTATCTCTGCGCCATAATTATCCGTCATCCATTGGCCCGCAATCGCGGCGGTGGCCGGAAGCATATTACTGCTCAGATTAAAGTTGACCTGGAACACCCACAACCCCACAGCGTCCTGAACAAAGTTCCCCGCCGGGTAGGATGCCCGTGGAGCGATCCACCCAGACAGGGGGACGGTGGTGTTGACACCCCAACCTGGAAACGGGTACGACGACGGTGACCCGGTCACCTTGTAGGCAACGGACCACACGGTGCTCGGGTCAGGGTCGGCGACGATGCTCCAGTTGGCGTCGGCAAAGCCATCACTGCCAAGCCCCGTATTGCTGATCGTAAAAACGGCGCCAAAGGCCGAAAGCGATGATAGAAGCACTACCACCAACAAGAGCCCAATCTTTTTCATAGTCACCCTTCCTGCTAACAGCGCAAGAAAAACACCCGACAACCAACCTAAAACGAATTATTATCTTAAGGGAAACTAGCGGAGTTGTCAAAGGATCTTTTCACCTAATTATGAGTACCAGTACCAGGACCAAAGTTCCACCCCCCGCACCCCGCAACCTCCTTATAATTTGCCCTTAGCCGGCTCGGGAGTCTGGCGGCCACAGGCGGCATCTTTCATGTCGACGGGATCATCTATAAGTATGAGGTCCCTAAGAATCCCATGCTTACCCGACGCGAAATTCTGGCTGGAATCCCGGTTGCATCGCTTGGCTTTGCGGTGGCCCAGAGTCTCTACCCGCAGACGGCGCTCGCCCCGCAAGGGGGCACGTACTCTTTGCCGCCTCTGCCGTACCCTTATGACGCCCTGGAGCCGTACATCGACGCCCAGACCATGCAGATCCACCACGACCGGCACCACGCCGCCTACGTTACGAACCTGAACAACGCGCTGGCGAGCTTTCCCGACCTGAGCAAGAAGCCGGTTGAGGATCTGCTCCGGGATCTCAACTCCATTCCGGAGCAGGTCCGCGCCGCCGTGCGCAACCAGGGCGGCGGGCACGCCAACCACACTCTCTACTGGCAGACCATGTCCCAGAAAGGCGCCCGCGAGCCGGCCGGCGAGCTGGCCAAGGCGATCGACAGCCGCTTCGGGAGCTTCGGGTCTCTGCAGGATCAATTGACCAGAGCGGCGACAGGCGTGTTCGGCAGCGGCTGGACCTGGTTGTGCCTGGACGCGAACAGGCAACTGGCCATTGTCCCGACTTCGAATCAGGACACGCCGCTGTCGGCGGGACAAACGCCCCTATTGGGCATCGACGTCTGGGAGCACGCCTACTATCTGAAGTATCAGAACCGCCGCGCCGATTACGTGGCCGCGTTCCACAAGGTCCTGAACTGGGACTTCGTCTCCGAGCGATATGCCAGGCTCGTGCGCTAGCCGATGCTATCATGAAGGCTCATGAGCGAGCCTGCTGGCCTGCCTGTGGTGGTCATTGTAGGCCGGCCCAACGTTGGCAAATCCACCCTGTTTAACTGCATCCTGCGCGAGCGGCGCTCCATTGTGGGCGACGAGCCGGGAATCACCCGGGACCGCATCCACGGCGTGGCTGAACATCGCGGGCGGCGGTTCGAAATCATCGACACGGGCGGGATGCTGCTGCACGAAGACGCCCTGATCCCCCGCGAGATCGTCCGGCAGGCGCGCGTGGCGCTCGAAAGGGCCGCGCACATCATCTTCCTGATCGACGGCCGCGGCGAAATCACCGCCCCCGACCGTGAGCTGGCGCAATTGCTGCGCCGGCTGGGGCGTCCGGTCTCGCTGGCCGTGAACAAGATCGACAGCGCCTCTCGCGAGGGGCTGGCCCACGAGTTCTACGCGACTGGGCATCCCCGATCTTTTCCCGGTCTCCGCCGAGCACCGGCTGGGCATAGACGACTTGCTCGAGCACGTCACCGCCGGATTCCCGGTCACGGAAGCTTCCGACGAACCAAAGCCGCTGGGGCCGATCCGGATCGCTATCATCGGCCGCCCGAATGTGGGCAAGTCCACGCTGCTGAACGCGCTGGCGGGCGAGGAACGCGCCATAGTTTCGCCGGTGGCCGGGACGACGCGCGACGCCGTGGACCAGACGGTGATCGCGGACGGCGAGGAGTTCGTGTTCGTGGACACGGCCGGCATTCGGCGCAAGGGCAAGACCAAGCTGATGGCCGAGAAGCTCAGCGTGGTTATGGCGCGGCGCCACATTCGCACGGCCAACGTGGTGCTCCTGATTCTGGATGCGACCGAGGGACTGCTGGCTCTGGACGCTACCATCGCCGGCTACGCCCACGAGGAAGGCCGCGCGGTTATCGTGTGCGTCAACAAGTGGGACGCCGCGCCGGATAAGAATCGCCGGGATTTCCTGGAGAAGACGCGCGATGCGTTCAAGTTTCTCGACTACGCTCCGGTGGTCTTCCTTTCCGCCAAGACCGGCGAGGGGGTGCGCGGGCTGTTTGCGCAAATCCGCAAGGTCTACGACGCGGCCTCGCAACGGATCTCGACGGGCGAGCTGAACCGGTTTATGGAGAGCGTCGATCTGGGGCACGATCAGAAGATCCGCTATATCACCCAGGCCTACGTGCGGCCTCCGACGTTCGTCCTTTTCTCGGACCGGCGCAGCGAGCTGCACTTCTCCACCGAACGGCACCTGATCAACCGGCTCAGGGAACGCTTCGGCTTCCAGGGAACTCCGATCGTGATCAAGACCAAGTGGCGAAGGAGCTGAGCGCGGCCGGATCGAAGTTGCGCGATGAAATCGCGCGCCGCGGTCCCATACCGTTTCGCCGCTTCATGCAGGTGGCGCTCTACGAGCCGGGATGCGGCTACTACACCCGCGGCCGGGATCCCATTCGGGCGGCGCGGAGACTACTACACCGCGGAGCAAGTCCAGCCGGTCTTCGGAATTCTGATCGCGGCCCGTATCCGGCAGCTCTGGAAGGAACTGGGAGAGCCGGCCGATTTCGTCGTGGTGGAACTGGGCTCGGGAAGGGCGGAGATGGCCGAGGCGTTTGCCGGCTTCCGCTACTGTCCCGTGGACATCGCCAAGGGAGACTGGCCGGCGCGCTTCACGGGCGTGGTGTTCAGCAACGAGTTCTTCGACGCGTCTGCCGGTCAGCGTCTTCCGGAAACGCGATGGCCAGTTCCGGGAAATGAGAGTCGGCTGGGAGCAGGATCGCTTTGTCTGGATCGAAGGACCCGCGGCGGGGGGCGAGCGAGTCCGAGCACCTCGAGCGCTACGCCGCCGCGGCCGAGGAAGGCGCATGGGTGGAAGTTAATCTGGATGCTCTGCGCTGGCTGGAGGAGATCGCTTCCCGCCTGGAACGAGGCTTCGTCTTCACCATCGACTACGGCTACACCTCGCGCGAGCGAATCCGCTTCCCGCGGGGGACGCTGATGAGCTACCACCGCCACGCGGCGAGCGAAGACGTCCTGCTGGAACCGGGAGAGCGGGACATCACGGCGCATGTCCCTTTCACGACGCTTGAGGAGCACGGGGCGCGCCTGGGCCTCGAGACGGTGCGCTTCGAGAACCTGGCGCGGACCCTGATCGAGGCCGGAGAGCCGGATGGGTTCTCCGCGGCGCTCTCGGCGGAAGACGCGGGCGAGCAACTGCGGCGAAGGCTTCAGCTCAAGACCCTGCTGTTCGGGATGGGGGAGACCTTCCGCGCGCTCATCCAGCGAAAAGCCGGGGCGCAATAAAAAAGGCCCCGATTTCTCGGGGCCTCTGACTGAACTTTATGTGACTGCAATCCCTTTCGGGACGCCGCTGGTGCTACTTCTTTTTCTTCGGAGCAGCCTTCTTCTTCGCGGGCTTTGCAGCTTTCTTGGTTGCGTTCTTCATCGATTGATTCTCCCAAACATCAAAGTTGCGCGATCCTAAAAAGATCGCAGCGTGATTCATATATAAAGTGGTTCTTGGAGAAAGTCAAGAGAAAAATGCATGAGGCGCGTTCTTCGGCGGGAGGTCGCCGGACCGCTCCGGGCGTATAAAACATCGCCGCCAGAAAATTGTTCTAATGGTAAACATGCACGGGGAAGGCTTTCGGCGGCCATTCGCGCGAAGCTTCCATTGCGCGCTGGCGCTCGCGGCGGCCGGTCCTGCTGCTCTCGAGCTGCGCGAAAAAAAAATCGGTCCGCCCGCCCGCGGCGCCCGTCATCGGGAGCGTCGAGCAGGGTCTTGCGAGTTGGTACGGCTATCCGTATCACGGAAGGCGCTCCGCCAACGGCGAGGTCTACGACATGGAGAAGCTCACGGCGGCGCATCGAACGCTTCCCTTCGAGACTTGGGTGGAAGTGACGAATCTCTCCAACCGCAAGCAGGTTCAAGTTCGAATCACGGACCGCGGGCCGTTCGTGAAGGGACGCATCATCGATCTATCGCGCGCGGCCGCGCGCCAGATCGACATGATCGGCCCGGGCGTCGTCAAGGTCAGTGTCAAGGTGATCGCGCCGCCCGAGCACGACCGCCCGCCGCCGCCGTACTCTACGCCGTGCAGGTCGGGGCGTTTGAGAACCGCGACAACGCCGAGCGCCTGGTGGAACGGCTGAAGAAACGCTACCCGCTGTGCCGCATAACGCCCAGCGGGAACTCCCCGCCTGTCTGGCGGGTGCTGATAGGGGAAGAGCCCGCGCGGGAAGCCGCGGAGGCTCTCGCGCGCGAGTTGCAGAGCGAGATCGGCTGGCGCCTTCGTGGTCCGGCTGGATGCGCCGGCCCCGATGGCATATAATTCTGCCAAGGATGTCCTCATACCGCGCGGACGCCTCACCCGTCCTGGTGGGGCAGTCCCCCCGGATCCGCCAGGTCCTGCAACTGATCCAGAAACTCGGACGGTCCCGTTCGCCCGCGCTGATTCTCGGCGAGACTGGCACGGGCAAGGAAATAGTTGCGTGCGCGATTCACGCCCTTTCCCCAGGCGGTCCCTTCGTTCCGATCGACTGCTCCGCCCTGGTGGGGCCGCTCATGGAGAGCGAGCTCTTCGGCCATACTCGCGGCGCTTTCACCGGCGCCGTCGGTCCCAAGCCGGGCCTGGTCGAGATCGCGCACGGCGGCACGGCTTTCTTCGACGAGATCGGCGAGCTGCCACTCGACCTGCAATCCAAGCTGCTCCGCGTGATCCAGGAAAAGGAATTCCGGCCGGTGGGATCGGTCGAGCTGCGCAAGGTGGATTTTCGCGTGATCGCCGCGAGCAACCGCGATCTGGCGGCGGAAGTCGAGCGGGGAAGATTCCGGCGGGACCTCTACTACCGGCTCAATGTGGTCACGGTGCGCCTGCCTGCCCCTGCGCGACCGGAAGGAGGACATCCCCGCGCTGATCGCCCAGTTTCTCGGCCAGTACGGCGGCCGGTACGTGATCACGCGCGAATGCCTGCGACGCCATGCTGAGTTACGATTGGCCGGGCAACGTGCGGGAGCTGGAGAACTGCATTCAGCGCATGGTGGCCGTCAACTCCGGACCACTGTTGCACACGGCGGACCTGCCCTCGGCGTTGCAGAACGACGCCGCCGCCAGAAGATCGGCTCTCCCCTCGCTGGCGGCCGCCGCCGCCCAGACTTGCGGAGCGCCGGGCGCCCCCGCCGGGCAGGTCTTCTCCCTGACGGAGATGGAGAGGACCGCAATTATTCGGGCGCTGGAATACACGAAGGGAGATCGGGCCACGGCGGCCCATCTTCTGGGAATCGGCAGAACCACGCTATATCGAAAACTGAAGGAATACCGGCTGGGTGAAGTGTGACGAAGCGGTCGCGATTCAGGAGCCGGCTCTCTTCGTCCACGGCAATCTTCAGCGCCCGCAGAAAGCGCTGGTCCTGCGAAGTCCACTTGAGCGTGCCGGCGGTCTGGAATTCAAGGCGCGCAGGCGGCCGGGGTTCCCTCGGTCTCATTCTCCCCGCTCTCGTCTCCGCGTTTGTTGAAACCGATCGTGGCCTCCAGCACCAGGAAGACCTCGTAACCGGCGTTCTTGAATTCGGCGATGGCAGCCGAGATCCGGTCCGATTCCGACAGGGACTCGTTGATCGCATTCCCCAGTTCCTGCATCAATTCTTTGAGTCGCTCTTCCACCTCGCGCCCCTCTTTCAGAATAGCACCGTCGCCCCCGCTCCCTGATCCTCTCATCGGCCGGTCGGGCAGGGTTCTTCAGTCTCTGGTGCGCCTCTGCTACCATGGAGGACGAAACGCCATGTCCAGAATCGCCCGCGAGTTTCGTCCGCCACGTTCTTCCGAAGGTAATCAAGCCGCTTCGCACCACTTGGAACGAGGCGATCGGGTTCGTGTTCCTCGCGCTCGCGGTTATGCCGGTCCCTGGCGCTCTGCGCAGTTGGCGGCAACTCAACGAGACCGGAGAAGGCCTTTTCCGGCTGGCGGTCTCCGTCATCTTCGTGGTGTTGATGGCGTCGTTCGGGATCCATTCCTTTCTGCGCGCGCGCAAGATTTCCCGGTCTTGAGCCCGCATCGCGGCTGGAATCGATAAGGAACGGGTGAGCCGAGAACCCATTCACGTCATCGGCGGCGGACTGGCGGGGGCCGAAGCCGCCTGGCAGGCCGCGCAAGCCGGCGTTCCCGTCGTGCTCCACGAGATGCGGCCGGCGCGGATGACTCCGGCCCACAAGACCGCCGAGCTGGCCGAACTGGTGTGCAGCAACTCGCTCAAGAGCGAACAGGAGCCGAGCGCGCCCTGGCTGCTGAAACAGGAACTGCGGCGGCTCGATTCGCTGCTCATGGCGGCCGCGGCCAGAGCCAGGGTTCCGGGCGGGCACGCTCTCACCGTGGACCGCGAGGTATTCGCAGCCGAGGTGACCGGCGCCATCGCCGCCAATCCCCGCATCGAAGTGCGCCGCGAGGAAGTCACGGCGATTCCGGGCGAGAGCATTGTGATCGTCGCCTCCGGCCCTCTCACCAGCGACGCACTGGCCGGGGACATCGCCCGGCTGACCGGCTCGGATCACTTGTTCTTCCACGACAGCATCAGCCCCATCGTGGACGCCGAATCGATCGACATGGCCGTCGCTTTCCGCGCGTCGCGCTACGGGAAGTCGCTGGACGCGACCGCCGACTATCTGAACTGCCCCTTCGACAAAGAACAATACGAGCGTTTCCTGGACGCGCTGCTGGAGGCCCGGCCGCACGAGGCGCATCTTGCCGAGGACGCCCGGTTCTTCGAAGCGTGCCTTCCCATCGAGGAGCTGGCGCGTCGCGGACGGGACACTCTGCGCTTTGGCCCAATGAAGCCGGTGGGGTTGACCGACCCGCGCACGGGGCGGCGGCCATACGCGGTCGTGCAGCTACGGCAGGAGAACCTTCGCGCCGCCAGCTTCAATCTGGTGGGCTTCCAGAACTACCTGGCCTACGGCG
The DNA here is from genome assembly GCA_963734625.1 of Bryobacterales bacterium. GTDB lineage: Bacteria > Acidobacteriota > Terriglobia > Bryobacterales > Bryobacteraceae > CAVTHW01. Next base: position 43,583 of record CAVTHW010000004.1, read on the forward strand.
AGCAGGATCGCATCTTTCGTCTGATCCCCGGACTCGAGCGCGCCGAGTTCCTGCGCTACGGCCAGATCCATCGCAACACCTACATCAACGCTCCGGCCTTGCTGACGCCGGCCCTGCAATTGAGGACCGGCCCCGAGAATCTTCTTCGCGGGTCAAATCTCGGGGGTGGAAGGCTACGTCGAGTCGATTGCCACGGGCCTGATGGCCGGGAGGAACGCCGCGGCGCTGGCGCTCGGCGAGGCCCTTCGCCCGCTGCCCCGCGAGACGGCTCTGGGGTCGCTGTGCGCCTACGTTTCGGGCGCCGATCCGGCTCGCTACCAGCCGGCCAACATCACCTTCGATCTGCTGCCGCGTCTCGATGAGGATGAACAGCGCCGGCTGCGCCACGATAAGCGCGCCCGGCACGCGGCGGTGTGCCGCCGGGCGCTGGCCGCGCTCGAAGGGCATCTGGAGGAGGTTCATGCCTGACTCGCCCCTGCAAGTTCAGATCGGGCGGTTCCTCGATTCGCGCCGCCGCGAGAACGTCTCGGTGCACACTCTGCGCGCCTACGCCGCCGATCTGAAACAGTTCTGCGATTACCTGGGGTCTCCCGCGCCGGAAAAGATCGATCTCACCATGCTGCGCGGGTGGCTGGCGGACCTCTATCGCCGCGACCTGCGCCCCGTCTCCCTGCGGCGGAAACTGGCGGCGGTGCGTTCGTTCTTCCGCTTCCTGGTGCGCGAGGGAGTCACGGGCGTCAACACTGCCCGTCTGCTGGCGACGCCCAAAGCGCCCGCCACCATTCCCCGGGTCATGACCGCCGAGAAGACGATCAATATGCTGGATGCCGCCGCCGGCCGCGACGAACGGCCGCGCCTGGTGCGCGACCTGGCGATCCTGGAGGTGCTCTATGGCTGCGGGATTCGGGCCGGAGAACTGGTCGGGCTGAACCTGGAGGATATCGACCTGGCGGAAGGGTGGCTGCGGGTGCGCGGCAAGGGCCGCAAGGAGCGGCAGGTGCCCCTGCCATCGAAGGCCGCCGCCGCGCTGGAGCGGTACCTGGCTGAACGCCAGTCTTCCCCGGCGGAGAACGCGGTCTTCCTCAACCGGCGCGGCGCCCGGCTGAACGACCGCACTGTCCGGCACATCGTGAAACTCTACGCCACTCTGCTGGCCGGCGACTCTTCCGTTCACCCCCACAGTTTCCGGCACGCCTACGCCACCCACCTTCTCAGCGACGGCGCGGACCTCCGGGCCATTCAGGAACTCCTGGGTCACGCCCGGCTGTCCACGACGCAGAAGTACACGAAGGTGACCCTGGCGGACCTGATGTCGGTCTACGACCGATCGCACCCGAAGGCGTGAGCGGGTACAGACGCGGACGCGCGCGCCCAAATCGCAATACCGGAGACGGCTCCCGGGGCCATCCCCGCTACCGGCGAGCGGCGCTCAATCTCAAAGATCGATATCTCAAGGAGGATCTCAATAGACGAACGGAATCAGTTTCCATGTGCGCTTTGCGTATTCATCGAACGCGGTTCCGTATTTGTCGTGCAGGTGAGAATCGAGCATTGGTACGTTTACGAACACGAAACCCGCCAGCATCGTTACTGGAATCAAGGCCGTCAACCAAGTCCCCGAAATGAGGCACAGTCCGGAGAACGATATGAGGTCGCCGAAATAGTTCGGGTGTCTGAGTAACGGAATAGTCCCTGCGTGTAGAGCCTTCGGCGATTTTCGGTCCTTTGCTTCCAGACGTGCCGCTGGTACTCCCCATAAGAGTTCATCCACGATCCCGCCACAAATAAGACAACGCCGATAGCGCCTGTCATTCCCAACTCGCTGGCGTTCTGTCCGCCTGTGGCGGCCAGCAATACGTAAATACAGAGTATCCAGGCAACGACGGTGAAGACTTCGCTCCAACTGATACCCCGCTTAAGGAAGACGAACTCGGTGAAGAGGATCCGGACGAAGTATATGGAAAGTGCGGCAGCGAGGCAGCTCCGTCTAACCAGATCACCCGGTCTCCAAGCCCACCCGAACCACCCGCCAGCGATTTCGAGTCCCCCGCCGAAAAGCAACCACCAGACCACAGCGACCCACGCCCCAACCAAGCCCGACAACGTCACCCGCTCTGCGATGGAGGGATCGCGCAGTTCATACATGTTGCGCCGTAATTCGCTCTTGTTCACGGGGGCCCATCAACCATCCTATGCCCAAAAACAGCTAAAAACAGCTCAGCCTGAACTGCGCGATTTCTCCGGCCACCATCTCCAGGGCTCATAGCGATTCCCACAAGAGCGACCTGTTCCGTCGCGCTCCCATGGAGAGCCAGCCCGCGTTCCGGTGCCGCTTGCCGAAATGCCCCAACGCCAAACGGCCGCTCCGCGTGCGCTCATCGACTCGGCGGCGCTGGGCTGCCGGCACTCGCCCACCCATTCCACCCAGATCAGGCTGGCGCGTTTTTAACACCCCACGGCCTTCCTACGATCACAACTAACTAAGCCATTCCTTTTCTATCACTTGACCCTGCGGAACGGCCGGCCTGACCCCTCCTCCCTGCTATATCTACTAATGGAGGGTCAGCCGCATGCCACGGTTCCAACATCCCGTCTCCCGGAAACAACTCGCCGCCAATCGCACCAACGCCGCCAAATCCACCGGCAACCCCGTGTTCCTCATGCCAAAGGTTTACCGAACGAAGCCATATCCGACGCTATCGCGAACCAAATGAAACCACTTAAGCCCAGGAAAGACGGGCCCGTTTCCTTGGCGTGAAATCCCTCCCCTTGACAGAAGCGCACTAAAGTTTGATAATGGTAGTGCGCTAAGAATAGCGCCGCGAGATCTACATCAGCGAAATCGTAAGGAGGATGTACGGGGATGAGCAAGATCATCGGGATCGACCTGGGAACGACCAATTCGGTTGTCGCCGTGATGGAAGGCGGGCAGCCGGTTGTCATTCCGAACCAGGAGGGGGCGCGTACGACTCCTTCCGTCGTGGGCTTTGCCAAGAGCGGCGAACGGCTGGTCGGTCAGGTTGCCAAGCGGCAATCGGTCACCAATCCGGAGAACACGGTCTACTCGATCAAGCGCTTCATGGGGCGCCGCCTGGACGAGGTGAACGAGGAGCAAAAGATGGTGCCCTACCGGGTGGTTGCCGGGCAGGGCGACGATGTCCGGGTGGATATCAGCGGCAAGCGCTACTCTCCTCCGGAGATCTCGGCGATGATCCTGACCAAGCTGAAGGAGGCCGCCGAAGCTCACCTGGGAGAGAAAGTCACCCGCGCGGTGATCACCACCCCCGCCTACTTCAACGACTCGCAGCGCCAGGCGACCAAGGACGCCGGCAAGATCGCGGGCCTGGAGGTGATGCGCATCATCAATGAGCCGACCGCGGCGGCGCTGGCCTACGGCCTCGATAAGAAGAAGGATGAGACCATCGCCGTGTACGATTTCGGCGGCGGGACCTTCGATATCTCGATTCTCGAAGTCGGCGACGGCGTGGTGGAGGTCAAGTCGACCAACGGCGACACCCACCTGGGCGGCGACAACATCGACCAGCGCATCATCGACTGGATCGTGGCCGAGTTCAAGAACGAGCAGGGCATCGATTTGTCCAAGGACCAGATGTCCCTTCAGCGCTTGAAGGAGGCCTCCGAGAGGGCCAAGATCGAGCTTTCGACGCTGCTCGAGACTGAAATCAACTTGCCGTTCATCACCGCCGACGCCACCGGGCCGAAGCACCTGGTGAAGAAGCTCACGCGGGCGCACTTCGAGCAGATGGTGGACGATATCCTGATGCGCAGCGCCGGTCCCTGCAAGCAGGCCCTGACCGACGCGGGGCTGAATCCTTCGCAGATCGACGAGGTGGTGCTGGTGGGCGGCTCGACCCGCATTCCGAAGGTCCAGCAGATCGTGCGCGACCTTTTCGGCAGGGAGCCGCACAAGGGAGTGAACCCGGACGAGGTGGTCGCCATAGGCGCCGCGGTACAGGGCGGCGTGCTCGGTGGAGAGGTCAAGGACGTCCTGCTGCTCGATGTTACGCCGCTGTCGCTCGGCATCGAGACCCTGGGGGGCGTGTTCACCAAGCTGATCGAACGCAACACCACCATCCCGACGCGCAAGAGCGAAGTCTTCTCCACCGCCTCCGACAGCCAGAACTCGGTTGAGATTAAGGTCGGCCAGGGCGAGCGCTCCATGGCCGCGGATAACCGTCTGCTGGGTGTGTTCCAGTTGGTCGGCATCCCGCCGGCGCCGCGGGGGATTCCGCAGATCGAGGTGACCTTCGACATCGACGCCAACGGCATTCTCAACGTGAGCGCCAAGGACCGGGCCACCAGCAACGAGCAGAAGATCACCATTACTTCCTCTTCCGGCTTGAACAAGGAGGAAGTGGACAAGATGGCCAAGGACGCCGAGGCCCACACCTCGGACGACCGCAAGCGGCGGGACGATGTGGAGGCCCGCAACCGCGCCGACGCCATGCTGTACAACGTCGAGAAGATGCTGAAGGAGCACCGGCAGAAGATCTCCGACGACGACGCCAAGACGATCGAGGCGGCCCTCGATGAGACCAAGAAGGCGATCGCCGAAGGCGTGGCGGAGCGCATCAACGCGGCCACGGACAAGCTGACGCAGGCCAGCCACAAACTGGCGGAGGCGATGTACAAGACGGCCTCGCAGCCTGCGGGCGGACCGAGTGCCGGGGCCTCCGAAGAACCCAAGGCGGAAGCGCCGAAGGATAACGTCGTTGATGCTGAGTTCGTCGACGTGGACGAGAAGAAGAAGTAATAGACAGTCTCCTTGCCATGGCGAGCCCGGACTATTACGCCACTCTCGGGGTGCCGCGCGGCGCCAAAACCGAGGAAGTCCGCAAAGCCTATCGCCGCCTGGCGCGTAAACATCATCCGGACCTGAACCCCGGGGACAAGGCGGCCGAGGAGCGCTTCAAGCGAATCCAGGAAGCCTACGACGTACTGAGCGACTCGAAGAAGAAGAAGATGTACGACCAGCACGGCTTCTACTCGGCCAGCGGCTTTCCCGCGGGTCAGGAGGCGCCACGACAGGGTCCGGAGATGGGCTTCGGCGGGTTCGATTTCTCGGACTTCGCTAACCAGGCCTCCGGCGCCCGCTCGGCCGGGGGAGCAGGCGGCGGCTTCCGCGACGTCTTCAGCCAGTTCTTCGGCCGGGGCCGGGGCAGCGAATCCGCGGCGCAGCCCGAAGCCGGCACGGATCTTGAATATGCGCTCGGCATCGACTTCTGGCAGTCCATCCGGGGCACTCAGACGGGGCTCGGCATCACCCGCCTGGAAGGCTGTACGGTCTGCAACGGAACGGGAAGGCAGGGCGATCAGTCGGCGGTCTGCTCCGAATGCGGCGGCAGCGGCAATGTGACCCAGATGGCTGGAGCGATGCGCTTCAGCCTTACCTGCCCCCGCTGCGGAGGCGCGGGGCGTTCGCGAAACGTGTGCCCCAACTGTCACGGAGAGGGCCGCGTGTCGCGCGTGGAGACGGTCGAAACGCGGATACCTGCCGGCGTGCAGACCGGAGCCCGGCTACGGGTAGCCGGCAAAGGCAACGCCGGCACGCACGGAGCGCCGGCCGGCGATCTATATATCACTGTACGCGTGGAGCCGCACGCTTTCTTCCAGCGTGACGGAGAGAATATTCTGATCCAGGTTCCGGTTACCGTGAGCGAGGCCGCGCTGGGAGCCAAGATCGAAGTCCCTACCATCGACGGCCGTGCCCTGCTAAAGATCCCGATGGGCACCCAGACCGGACAGAAGTTCCGTCTTCGCGAAAAGGGCGTGCTCAGCTCCCGCAAGGCCATGCGGGGAGATCAGATTGTGGAGGTTGTGGTCCAGGCGCCCAAGGCCCGCGACGAGCGCACCAAAGAGCTGCTGCGGGAACTGGCGGCGCTCAATCCCGAGGACCCTCGGGCCGAGATGTGGCCGAAGGTTTGACCCATGCCCAAAAAGCGATCTAAAGCCGCCTACATGATCTCGGCCGTCGCCGCGCAATACCATCTCCACCCTCAGACTTTGCGCCTCTATGAACGGGAAGGCCTGCTTAAGCCCTCGCGCAGTGAGGGCAACACCCGGCTGTACACGGATGAGGATCTGGAGCGGCTGGAGGTCATCGTCGAATTGACGCGCGAGATGGGCGTCAATCTGGCGGGCGTCGAGATCGTCCTGAACATGCGCGAGAAGATGGCCGCCATGCAGAAGCAGATCGAGGAGTTCGTCCTTACCCTGAACCGCGAGATGGCGACCCGTTTTCAACCGCCGCCGCAACAAACCTCGCTGATCCCGGTGCTGCGGGTCGCCCCCTCGGTTCGAAAGAACCGCGAACGGCAGTGATCGCAAGCTTCAGCTTGCGTTCGCTATCGCCTTCTTTCGCAGCGCCAGCCAGGTGGGGAAGATAGCCGGTGTTTCCAGCCACACCAGCATCCAGGACGCCATCTCTTCCTTCTGGGCTACGGCGGCGGGAGAGGCTCCGGCGCGCCGCGCGGCCAGGCGGGCGTGTTCCTTGCCGGTAAGCACCGCCTGGCGGCACTGGATCGCGCGCTCCCGGTCGCCAGCTTCCGAGCGCCAGGGCGTATGCCTCGGCCAGGGCGAGCAGCGTGCGCTCCAGTTCGGCGAGCGAATCCTGACGGACACCTTCCACCACCGGGTCGAGAGGCACGCCGCAGGCGAGCAGCAGGCGGCGGAGATAGGAGTCCGACACCGGAGCCAGCATTCGCGCGCAAGCGGCGCCATTCCGGCTCACCGATTCGATCGGGCCGCGTCTCGGCGAGGTGCTGGCTGAGGCGGGCGCGCTTGGTTTGCCTTTTGATTTCCACGGCGGTACTTGCTGACGGCTCGCTGGTGCGCTTCCAGACTCTTGGAAAAGACGTGGACGCCCGAGCCGTCGGGGCTGGCCACGAAGTACAGGTAACCGGTATCGGCCGGATGCAAAGCGGCCTCAATGGATGCGAGACCGGGATTGGCGATCGGGCCCGGAGGCAATCCCGCGTACTGATAGGTGTTGTAACGGTTCCGGCTGTCCAGGTCGGAACGGTGAATCGCGCCCTCGAATCGGCCGTCCAGCAGGGCTGCGTAGATGGCGGTTGGATCGCAGTCCAGGGGCATCCCCAGCGCCAGCCGGTTGCGGAATACCGAGGCGACCACCGGGCGTTCCTCGTCCCGCGCGGTCTCTTTTTCGACCAGGGAGGCGAGCGTGACCACGGAGTTCACCCCCGCGGGCGAACCGATCCGCGCCCATGCCTGACGGAAGCGGTCAGTCATTTGCGCGCACACTTGCTCCGCGGTGGCGCTGCGCGTGATCCGGTAGGTGTCGGGGAACAGGTAACCCTCCAGGGTGACGGCGTCCGGAGCAAGGTCGCGTATCGGCGACGTGTCGCGGGCGGCTCGCAGAAACTCCTGCCCGGACATCAGCCCCAGCTTCTCGAGCGAGGCGGCGATGTCGAAGATCGTGCTTCCCTCCGGCGTCACCAGTTGGTAGTAGAACACATCGCCCCGGACCAGGCGGTCGAAGACTCCCCAGACGCTGGCGGGCTTGTCGAAAAGGTACTCTCCGGCGTGCAGGAGCGCTTTCGGCCGCAACAGGCGGACCGCCAGAAATTGCCAGCGATACCGCACCACTCCGGCATCGGCCAGCGCCCGCGCAACCCCCAAGCTGCCGCCTCTCGGAATCTCGACGAAGGTCCGCCCCTGGAAGCTCCCCTGGGGTAAGGAGAGAGAGAATGCCGCCCCCGCCAGCAGGCCCGCGGCGGCGAGGCCCGCAACGGCAATCCTCATGCGGGCTCTTCCTCGTTCCCGCCGCCGGCCGCGAGCGTTCCAAGGTAGCTCTCCAGCAGAATGACAGCGGCCAGACGGTCGACGGCCATCCGGCGCTTGTCCCGGCTGACGCCGCCCTGGTCGAGCACCCGCTCGGCCTCAACCGTGGTCAGCCGCTCGTCCCAAAGTCTGACGGGCAGGCCGGAACGGCTCTCGAGTTTCTCCGCGAATTGACGGACCCAGGCCGACTGCCGGCCTTCGGAACCGCTCATGTTCAGAGGGTTCCCGATGAGGAACATGGCGACCCCCCGCTCCTGGGCGAGGCTGGTCACCCTGGCAAGATCCTCCCGCAGGTTCGTCCGCTCCAGCGTGGGAAGGCCCTGCGCCGTGATGCCAAGCTCGTCGCTCAAAGCCAGGCCCACGCGCCGGGCGCCCAGATCGAGCGCCAGAACGCGGCCCAGCGGTTTTGGTTCGGGCTGATTCACGATTTCATGTTACAGTAGCCAGTAGTAAGCGGGAAGGTGGGGTCGTCTGCGGTGGTGCTTTTCGTCGATTCGTTGAGTGCTCTGAAACCTCAGAGTGTCTCCGCGGTAGTGGTCGCGCTCGCGGGGGCCATAGCGCTGCTCTATTACGGTCAGTTGTTCTTCGTAACGCTGATCATGGCCTTGATCATCGCCTTCATCCTGGAGCCATTCGTAATCCTGCTTATGCGCGTCCGCCTGCCACGAGCGCTGGCGAGTTTCATCGTCTGCACCGGCGCCGTGCTGTTCCTGTACGTGACCGGTCTGGGCCTGTATACGCAAGTCGCCAGCATTTCGAGAGATCTGCCCTCCTATAGCGAGAGGATCGTCGCCCTGGTCGACACCGTGACTGTGAAGTTCGAGGAAACCGAGAGAGCGGCGTACCGTCTGCTGGTCCCCAAGCGAACGCAGGATCAGCAGCAGCAGCAGCAGAAGGTGCAGCAACCGCCGGCTGGGCGGGCGGGTCAGCGCAAGAAGCAGGTCGAGCCTCCGGCCCCGGTTGTCCCGCCGCCCGTCCAGGAGGTGCGCATACTTCAGGAAGGCACTCCCCTGATGAATTTCATATACGCCCACCTGGGATCGGTCTATGAGATTCTCCTGATGGCGTCCTTCGTTCCCTTTCTGGTCTACTTCATGCTGAGCTGGCGGGACCATGTCTACAGGGCCTTCCTCCAATTGTTTGAGGGGCAGGCCCGGCTGGTGGCCGGCAACAGCATGGAAGGAATCGCCAGCATGGTGCGGGGTTTCGTGGTTGGCAATTTCGCCCTGGGTCTGATGCTGGCGCTCGAGAGTTCTCTGTTGTTCTGGGTCTTCCGGCTTCCCTATCCGCTGCTGGCCGGCCCCATCAGCGGCTTCGTGAGCCTGATTCCCTATATCGGGCTGCCGCTGGCTTTGATCCCTGCTTTTCTGACGGCCTTGCCGGTCTACAGTACGCTGCCTCCCTACCTTCTGATCGGAAGCGTCGTGGCGGTGCTCCACCTGCTGGCGCTGAACCTTCTTTACCCCAAGATTGTCGGCTCCCGGGTGCATTTGAATCCCCTGGTGGTCACCATTGCCTTGATGCTGTGGGGTGCGCTGTGGGGCGCGGTGGGACTGATTCTCGCCATCCCGTTGACGGCGGCCATCAAGGCGGTCTGCGACAACGTCGCCGGCCTCCAGCCCTACGGGAGGCTGTTGGGCGACTGAGACTTCGGATAACGACGTGCGAATACGAAACCTGATCTTCATGCTGGCGGGGATTGTGCTGGTGGGCCTGGCGGTCGTCTGGGTCTTCTACATCCAGCGGGGCGCCCATCTGGAGCTGAAGGGGTCCATCCTCAAGGTGCGCACCCTGGCGCCCGACGACAGCAGTTCCGTGGCGGTGATCGATTTCCGATTCGTGAACGCGGCGGACTTCCCCTGGATGGTCCGGTCGGTGGCTGTTTCCGTGATCGACAGCGCCGGCCACAGCGTTGAAGGCTACACCCTCGCGGATGCCGACGCCGCGCGCCTGTTCGAGTACTACCCTTTGCTCGGTCAGAAGTTCAACGATTCGCTGATGCCGCGCACGCGAATCCAGCCCCGCCAATCGCTCGACCGGATGATTTCCGCGCGTTTTGAGATTCCGGAGGCGCAATTGCGCTCCCGGAAGCGGCTGCAGATTCGCGTGGAAGACGTCGACGGCGCGGTGAGCGAGATCGTGGAGTAGCCTAGACCTGCTGCTGCGGGATCGCCAAAACGATCTCGACCGTCACCGGCGCGCCGTTGCGCACGGCTGGCAGGAAGCGCCATTTGCCGAGGTCCGGAAGGATAAGATCTTTGATGTTCTTGTTCGGGCGCCCGTATTACGGCCAGATCCGTCAATTGCCCGGATGTATCCACGAAGCCGTGCACGATGATGTAGCCGCTGCGCGGCAGCATCGCCGCCGGAGGAAGAATCGTCACCAGCGGAAAGGGCGCCTTGAGGGCCGGAGGCGGGCTGCCGATGGTGACGACCGCGCCGGCTACCACGTTGGGCGCCGGCGCTACCTCTTTCGGGACACAGTATTGCAGGATCCAGGCCCGCGGAGCGCCCACCTGTAAGTAGACGGTGTGGACCGGCTGCCCGCTCAAAGTGCCGGCGCTTTCGGGGATCACCTGATCGGCTCCGGACTGGGTCACGACGATGTCATAACTCGCGCTGACCGGATGCTCGATTCGAATCGGCGTGGAATAGCGTAGCGGCAACGCAGCCAACGCCTTGGCAAACTCCGCCATCTCTCCGGCGCCCGCCCGGCCTCCTCCGGCTCCGCCCGGTGTAAGGGGGCAAATCGGCGAGACGGCCGATCTGGTTGCCCAACGGAATAGTTACCTTGTCTTGAAGGGGCGCGGGATTGCCTGAGAGCGCCAGGATGTCGATCGGTTCACCCAAGATCGGGCTTACCGACGCTCCGCGCCCCGCCGGAAGCGGAGCGGGAGCCTGGAACTCCCTTACCGGCGTCGTTGGACGGGGCAGGCGCAGGAGGGCGTTCTCCGGCCCTGCCAGCATTTTCGCGATTCGCAATTGGGGGTCGGGATTGCCCGGCGCGGCCAATTGCGGCGGCGCGTCGATCCTGGGCGCCACCGATGGCGCCGAGCTTCGTCCCGGCTCGACAAACCGTCTGGGCGCCGGCCGTGGCAGCGCCGGGCGCGGACAGGAGGATCAGTTGCGGCAGCCGAACTTGAGCGGCGAGCGGCAGGTCTGGCGGAAGGTGCGGCTGGATCAGGGTCTGATCGGCGTCCACTTTGCGGATCTTCTCCGGCAACTTGAATTGGCGGGAAGCCGCGCGGGCGGCCTCGGCCGGGGAGGGCTCAGTCGCCGGCATCTCGATCTTCGCGGCGCGCGGCGCGGGCTTGGGCTCCAGCTTGGCGCTCGGTAAGCTTCGGCTGGTAAGGCTCCACCGAGGAAAGATACAAACGGTCGGGTATCTGAATCCGCAGAGGCCGCATCTCCACCCGCATGCGCATGAGGGCCTCCGTCTGGGGGTCTGGAAGCAAGATCCATCAGCGGAGGCAGGCCGAGTATGACGGCGCAATGGAACAGCGCCGACAGCATCAAGCCGGGGCCGAAATTGTGGCGAGGGAAGAAAGTGGTCTCGAAAAGCCCGGCTTCGGGCGCGGGACAAACTTCCGTCATCCCCGGGTCCGGGTCTTCTTCGAGCAGTTCCAGTACCGCACGTCCCCTCATATGCTCTCCCCAACCGTGCTTCGCCACGGGCCTTCCCGCGGCAATCCGCGCTTCAGAACGAACCGCCGGCGCCGCGGGCTCTCGTCAGAGGCCTCTCCATCACCAGGGAGCGGAGCCACTGGGATTGTCCGGCGTCCTTTCGTAACGGAGGTTCCTGGCGGAGCTGGGGAACTTCGATGAGTCCCTCGCCCGTGTGCATGTTCTTCAGGCCGAACAGGGCCAGTTCGAAGCGGTCCTTCACCCCCAGCTTGTGGAACAGACGGGAGAGGTATACCTTCACCGTTCCTTCCGAGATGAAAAGTGTGGAGGCGATTTCCTTGTTCTTGAGACCTTGCGCGAGCAGGCTCACGAGCTGGCCCTCGCGGCGCGTCAGCGAAACGGCGCGCATGCCGGTCATGTTGGACTTCAGTGTCTCTTCAAACCACAGCCCGCCGTCGGCCACCATGCGGAAGCACTTAAGCGCGATCTCCGGTGTGTGTGTCCGGCGCAGGATGCCGCGCACGCCGTGCTCGATAGCTTGATAGGCGAGTTCCGTCGAGATCGAGCGCGTCCAGAGCACGATCCGCGTCGCCGGCGCTCGCCGCTGCAGTTCGATCAGGGCGCCGAAGCCCAAGTCCGGCGTAAGATCCAGTAGCAGCATGTCGGGGTTCGTGGCCAGTACGTCGTTTACCAGATCCGCCGTACTGCAGCAGACGCCCGCCACTTCAAATTCCGGCGCCTCCGCCGCTACAGCCTCCAGTCCCCGAGCCAGTATCGGCTCATCGGTGTATAGCATCAAGCGTGTCATGCCTACTCTCCTCCTACCGGACAGTTAACGCGGATATCATCCGCATGGGGAATTAATATAACATGGAATTGCGAAACAATTCCATACTTTTTTCGCCTAAATTCAGAAATTTCCCTTATATTCAATAGGACTACGGCGAGCTTAGTACTACTGCGCGCCGGGTCCGTTAACCCCTATTCCTATTTCCCTCATTTCAAAGGTGCATTTGAGCGCTAACCTTGGTTAACAAAAAAAAGATACCTATTTGCGGTCTTGAATGACAGGCCGCTACGCCTTACATTGGCACTTCATGGAGAAGCGCCGGAATACTCGATTGGATATCAGCCTCCCCTGCCGGATCTGTTCCCCTGGGTCCGGTTCGCAGTTCCTTAGCGGCGTAACCGAGAACATGAGTCGCGGCGACGTGCTCGTGGTTCTGGAGGGCGAGCTGGCGTCCGTCGAGCTGCCGTGCGTCGGCGACCCGCTGTTGATCGAGATCGATCTGCCGGCGAATCACGCTTTCGGCCAGAAGTGCATGCAGTGCCAGGCGACGGTCGTTCGCGTTTCGAATGCCGGCGACGGGCCGGCGTCCATTGGCCATGCGGATTCACAAGATGCGGTTTCAGAGTCGCGCCGAGGCGGAAAGCTTCGCGCAGGAAGCGGGAATGCCGCTTAGACAGGTGGTCATGTGAGCCAACCCACGCGCCTGATTCGCCTGTTCCCGTCGCTGACGGACGTGGCCTTCCTCATGCCCCTGGTCTTTCTGTTCGGGCGCTTGGGCGGCGCTCAGCGGCTCTTGGGGGACGGCGACACGGGGTGGCACATACGCACCGGCGAGTGGATTCTCCAGCACGGCGCTGTTCCTACCACGGACATCTTCTCTTACACCAAGGCGGGCCAGCCCTGGTACGCCTGGGAGTGGCTCTGGGACGTTGCCTTTGCCTGGCTGCACCGGCAGGGCGGCATGGCGGCCGTGGTGCTGGCCAGCATGCTGGTGCTTTGCCTCACGTTCGCCCTCTTGTTCCGGCTGGTGCGCAGAAGCTGCCCCAACGTTCTGATTGCCTTTGCGGCGACAGTTTGCGCGCGTCGCCGGCTCGACCATGCACTGGCTGGCGCGCCCGCACCTGTTTACGCTGCTGTTCATCGTCATTTTCCTCGCCTTGCTGGAACGGGCGCGCGAGGGCAGAACCAGGATGCTCCTGTTCCTGCCGCCGCTGACCATTCTATGGACCAACCTGCACGGCGGGTTCATCGTCGGCCTTTCCCTGATTGGATGCTACGCGGCAGGCGAGCTGGCTCTCTGGCTGGTCGAGCAGGACCGCGGGGCGGCCAAAGCCGCGCTCCTGCGCAGCAAGCCGTACCTGTTCACTGGCCTCGCCTGTGGAGCCGCCACGCTGGTGAATCCGTACACCTATCAGCTCCACGTTCACATGTTACTAGTTCCTGACCGGCCGCTCACCTCCGGTACATCAACGAGTACCAGCCGCATGTTCTTCCAGAACAATCTGGCGCTGTGGTACGGAGCCGATGGCCGGGCTCGGCGTCGTGGCGGCCTGTCTGGTGCCTGTATCACAAGCGCTTCGCGCATGCCTTCCTGGTGGCTGGGCTGGTTGCAGCTGGCGCTGTTCGCGGTGCGAAATCTGCCCATCTACCTGCTCGTCGCCGCGCCCATCGTGGCGACATGCTTCACGACCTGCTGGCCTATCTGAAGACGCGCCGCCTGGCGCCCTGGGTCGGGCGGGCCGTGAGCGGCTTCGAGCGGTTCACGGAGGAATTCGCGGCGATGGACCGTCCGGCGCGGTGGCACCTGGTCAGCGCGGCTGCTTTCCTGGTGGTCGTCTCTCTCTTCTATGCTCCCTCCGCACCCAAGCATTTCGGGCCGAGTACGATCCGGCGAAGTACCCGGCGGGCGCGCTGCAAGTGCTGCGGGGCGGCGAATTCGCAAGGAGCGTGTTCACGGACGACGAGTGGGGCGACTACCTGATCTACCGGCTTTCATCCGACAACCAAGGTCTTTGTCGACGGCAGGTTCGATCTTCTACGGCGACGAGTTCACGAAGAAGTATCTCGACGTTCTGAATGCGAAGTACGGATGGGAGGAGACTCTGAGCGATTACGGCGTGGACACGGTTCTGCTGCCGGTCGACACACCTCTGGCAGGCGCTCTGAAGGAGTCCACGCGCTGGCGCCCGGTCTACGACGATGGAGTGGCCATCGTTTTCCGGATCGGAGGCCGCGCTGGCGCGGGCCGCCGCGCCAGAGAAACCAGAGCTTCTGTCGCCAGAGTCTGGCGACGGAGATGTACGTGATCGCGAGATCACGAAGACTAACCCACGTGGTCCGAGAACCACGGATTCCAATGAGGAGTGAACCAATATGATGCGGAACTTTCTGAGAGACGAACAAGGCCAGGATCTGATCGAGTACACGTTGCTTCTGGCTTTCGTGGCCCTGGCTTCGGCGGCGTTGTTCATCGGCGCCGGCGGAAGCGTGAAGGGAATCTGGAGCGCCGCCAACACCAGTTGGGCTACGGCGAACACCGACGCCACCAGCTAGCGGCTTTTGCCTTGGGGGGTGTGGCCTGCGCCACACCCCCATCTATCGCTCTATGAACGCTGGGCGATAGGAGCTCGGGAGTGTCTTGACCGCTGGCTTACGCGCGCGGCTCCGAACCGAGCTGCGGCCGTCAGGGAGCGGTAAAGAGACTTTGGAGACAGGAGAAACTGGAGAGATTGTTCAACAAACTCGCTAGGCCGGTGATGGAGAGACAAGCATGAATAAGCGATTGTTGTCGGTGTTTATCTTCGCATTTGTGGTGGCGGCGGGCGCAACCATACTGGTCTACAGGCTGGTTTCGTCCCGAGTGACCGCCGACGCGAAGCAGCCAGGTCAGCAAGTGATGGTCGCGGCGCGGAATCTGCCCGTTGGGACCATGCTGGGCGACATGGACCTGAAAGCCAGCGCGTGGCCCGGATTGCTGCCGGCCGGTGCGGTGCTGAAGAAGGAAGATGCGCTGGGCAGGGGAGTGGTCTCCAGCATTTATGAGGGCGAGCCGATCATCGAGAGCCGGTTGGCCACGAAGGGGGCTGGCGCCGGCTTGGCCGCGACCATTCCTCCGGGCATGCGCGCCGCGGCCATCCGCGTCAACGAGGTCGTGGGCGTGGCCGGCTTCGTGGTGCCGGGGCAGCGGGTTGACGTTCTCGTTCTTGGCGTTCCGCCCGGAAACTCCGCCAACACCGGCACGATTACGAAGACCATCCTGCAGAACATCCAGATTCTTTCGGCCGGCCAGAACATGCAAAAGGACAACGAGGGCAAACCAATCACGGTGCAGGTCGTGAACGTCTTGGTCACGCCCGAGCAGGCCGAGACCCTGAGTCTCATCAGCAACGACATGCGGATTCAATTGATCCTGCGCAATCCGCTGGACACGATAGAGACTAAGACTCCCGGCGTAGCCGCCTCCAACATCTTCTCGGGAACGACATTCAAGATGCCCGGCTCCGCCGCGGTCTCGACCAGGCCGCGCACCGCGCCTTCCCCGGTTCGCGTGGCCGTCGCCGCGCCGCCTCCCGCGCCCCTCCCAATCGTGGTTGAGGTCATCCAGGGAACGAAGAGGAACGAAATCAAGTTCAAGAACCAGGCGGATCAGACTGGCAACTCGGAGGTCAAACAATGACGGTCATCAAGTGCTCAGCAGTCGGGCAAACCGTGATCCTGGCGGTACTTCTGTCATTCTCCCTGCCGGCGCAGGAGCCTCAGGCCACGGCTCCCAGAGATCTATTCGTCACCGCGGGGAAGTCCCTGGTCATGGACATCGCCGGAGGTATTCAGAGAGTCTCCGTGGCCAACCCCGCCTTGGCCGAGGCGCTTGTAGTTACTCCACGCGAAGTGTTGGTTAACGGATTGGCGCCGGGCGAGACGAGTCTCATCCTCTGGCAGCAGGGCGGTAACCGCCTCATCTTCGACCTCAACGTGCGCGGAAGCACGACCGCTCTGGAAGCCGTCCGCCGCGAGATGGCAACGGAGTTGCCAGGGCAGGAGGTCAGCATCACCGTAGAGCAAGGCAATGTCTTCTTGCGCGGCACGGTTAAGGACCTGACGTCGGCCGCGCGGGCGGCAAGCATCGCCGGCACTTTGGGAAAGACCATCAATCTGCTGAACGTGAATGTTCCCGCCCACCGATGGGCAGATCCTGCTGAAGGTCAAGTTCGCCAACGTTGACCGGGCCGCCTCCATCGAATTGGGAGTCAACCTGCTCAGCACGGGTGCGGGAAACACCCCGGGCATGGTCACCACTGGCCAGTTCGCGCCCCCGACGCTAACCGTCGACTCGAAGGGTGCGAGCACATTCTCTCTCAGCGATGCGCTGAACATCTTTCTTTTCCGCGCCGATCTCAACCTGGCGGCGACCATCCGAGCGTTGCAGACCAAGCGGGTCCTGGATATTCTGGCGGAGCCCAACGTTCTGGCGATCGACGGAAAACCGGCGAGCTTCCTGGCGGGAGGTGAGTTTCCTTTCCCGATGGTTCAAGGTGGTAGCGACGCTGGTGCGGTCACCATCCAGTGGCGGGAGTTCGGCATTAGGATCACCTTCCTGCCGACAATTACGCCGCGGGGCACCATCCGTCTGCAGGTAACGCCGGAGGTAAGCGCTTTGGACTTCGCCAACGGCTTGACGTTCCAGGGCACCACTATCCCCGCGCTTTCAACGCGGCGGGTGCAAACCGAGATCGAGCTGGAAACCGGACAGAGTTTCGCCATTGGGGGCCTTCTGGATAACCGCGTCACTGATAGCTGGAACAAGGTGCCTGGCCTAGGTGACATCCCATTTCTGGGCAAGCTCTTCCAGTCGAAGGCTCGCAGCAAGAGCAACACCGAATTGCTCGTCGTCGTGACTCCGGAGCTGGTGCGTCCGGTACCCGCCGGCCAGCCTGTGCCGGAAATCACGATGCCGTTGGAACCCCTGGATTGGGGTGCGAAAGAAATGCCGCGAACACCAGGGATGAGTGCCACCGGTACGGCCCCGGCCAGGCCGCCCAAGGAATCGATTCCCGTGGAGGAGTTGATTAGGAGTCTGCAACCGGTTCCGGCTGCCTCGGCGGCGCCGGCGTTTGTGCCCAGCCCATCCACTCCCAATGCTCCACAGGCGCAGCCTTCGGCGACGCCGCCGGCGTCACCCGCGCCCGCGCCGCCGAAGAGCGCCGCATCCGGGGCTGCGAGCTGAAAATGAGGATCGGAATGGAGGAGTCTTTGTGGCGCATTCGATGACGGTAGGGCTAGTCATCAATACGAAGGAGCTGTGGCGGGAAGTGCAGGCCTGCCTCGAGGAGAACTCCAGCCAGGCTGCGATGGAGCAGCCGGAGATCGGGGAGTGGACTGCGTTCCTCGAGAAGCTCGAGAGGCTCCGTCCGGGAGCGCTGCTGCTGGACCTTTCCGGTGTCACAGAGCCCTACGAAGAAGTCATCTCCAGGATCAAGGCGACCACCGCTTCGCCATTTGTGATCGCGCTCCACGTGTCAGCCGAGCCCGAGATGATTCTTTCGGCCCTTCGAGCCGGCGCCGACGAGTTTGTCTACTCCCCCGTGGCGGCGAACTTGCCCAAGGCCCTGGAGCGCCTGGCGGCCAGACGCAATCGAGCGCGCGTAGATACGGCCAGGAACTCGGGGCGGACATGCAGTTTCTTCTCAGCCAAAGGGGGTTGCGGCGCGACGACGATTGCCTGCCACACGGCGGTCGAGCTCTCCCGGCAGACGAATCAGGAGACCTTGCTCGCGGACGCGGATCTGGATGCCGGGATGGTCGGATTCTTGATGAAGTCCAGGTCGCGCTATTCCATCGTGGATGCCATGAGCAACACTCATCGGCTGGACCTGAATTACTGGAAGGCGCTGGTCTCCAACGGTGTGCCCCGGCTGGAGGTGATCCGGGCGCCTGAGGCCAGAGCCCCAGGCGATGGGCCCGAGGGCGAAGACCTTCGCACGGTCCTCCGTTTTGTGCGCCAGCAGTATGACTGGACAGTGATCGATCTCGGCCGCGGGTTGAGCCCGATGGTATTGAGTGGCCTGGAAGAGACCGATGAAACTTACCTCGTCACTACTCTGGATGTGCCGGCCCTCCACCAGGTCAAACGAATCGTCAAACACCTGGTGGACTACGGCTACGGAAGCAGCCGGCTGCGCCTCATCCTGAACCGGGTGCCGAAGAACCCCGACGTAATGCCCGAGGAACTGGAACGGCTGCTGGGGGTCCCGGTGTTCGCGTGTTTGCCGGACGATTACGCCTCCGTCTACGAGGCCTATGCGGAGGGCAAATTGCTGTCCTCCAATACTAATCTGGGGAAGCAACTCAATCGCTTGGCCGCGAAGATTGCCGGCTTGGAAGATCAGCCGGCCAAGAAGAAGTTCTCCCTTTTCAGTAACTAGAGGACTAATCCATGGCTACGACGTCCGAACCCGTTCGCATGCAGCCGGTGGCCGGCCGCGGTGTACCCGCTGTGGCGCGAATGCCGGAGAAGCACTCCTATACGCCCGAGTACCAGGAGTTGAAGTTCACGCTGCACCGGAAATTACTCGATCGTATCAACCTGGAGATTCTCTCCTCGATGGCCGGCGAGCGCGTGCGGAACGAGATCCGCGGCGCGCTGGTCCGGTTGATCGACGAGGAGAAGACCCCGCTGAGCCTGACCGAGAAGGACCGGGTGATCGACGAGGTGCTAAACGAGGTCTTCGGCCTCGGCCCCTTGGAGCCCTTGTTGCAGGATCCCACGGTCAACGACATTCTCGTCTCCACCCCCCGGCTGGTATACGTCGAGCGCGCCGGCAAGCTCTTCCGCACCCCGGTCGAGTTCAAAGACAACTCCCACCTGCTCCGCATTATCGAGCGGATCGTTTCGCGCGTGGGGCGCCGTATTGACGAGTCCTCGCCCATGGTGGACGCCAGGCTGCCCGACGGCTCGCGCGTGAACGCGGTTGTGCCTCCCATCGCCGTCGACGGCCCGCTTCTCTCCATCCGCCGGTTCGGCAAAGACCCTCTTCAGGCGGAGCAACTGGTGCAGAACCTCACCTTTACCGAAGGGATGCTGCAACTGCTCCAGGCCTGCGTGAAGGCCCGCCTGAACCTCATCATCACGGGTGGCACCGGCTCGGGCAAGACGACGCTGCTCAATGTCCTTTCCTCTTACATTCCCGAAGACGAAAGGATCGTGACAATCGAGGACGCGGCCGAATTGCAGTTGAGGCAGATCCACGTCGCCAGGATGGAGACGCGGCCGGCCAACATCGAGGGCCGCGGTGCGGTAGCTATCCGGAATCTGGTGATCAATGCGCTGCGTATGCGGCCGGACCGGATCATCGTCGGCGAGGTGCGCGGCGAAGAAGCGCTGGATATGTTGCAGGCCATGAACACCGGGCACGACGGCTCGCTCACCACGATTCACTCCAACAGCCCTCGCGACGCCATCGGCCGCCTGGAGGTTATGGTAGGCATGGCCAACTCCAACATGGGAGTTCGGGCCATCCGGCAGCAGGTCGCCTCGGCGATTGACTTGTTCGTTCAAATTGCGAGGATGAGCGACGGCAGCCGCAGGGTCACGCACCTCACCGAGTGTGTGGGGATGGAGGGCGACCAGGTTACGACGCAGGACATCTTCGTGTTTGAGAAGACCGGCCTTGGCGAAAACGGGCGGGTGAGAGGGCGATTCCGCGCCAGCGGTATCCGGCCCAAGTTCTACGAACGCCTGCTTGCCTCCGGAATCCAACTGCCGGCTTCCCTGTTCCAAACCGTCGTGGAGATTCGCTGATGTACTGCGTCGCAAATACCGCTCCCTCACGGTCGCGGCTCTGTTACGGAACCGCGCGCGTAAGCGAGCGGTCAAGCTATCTCAGAGACACCACGCTAGTCGTCTGCGTCACGAATACTGGCCACTCCCTCCCGGTCGTGGTTCAGTGGTGTTTCGCTGAGCCAGAAGCACCGAAATGGGCTGCGGGCAGAATTTCGGCCGCACTACGCGAGGAGGGCGCATGACTTTACTGATTCTCAGCTTTGTGGCGGTCTTCGTAGTGATCTTGATCTCCGTAAGCGTCGCCTGGAACTTCTTTGAGGCGCAACGGAAGAAGAAAGTCGTCGGCATGCTCGAAACCGTGGCCGGCGATAAGACCATCACTGAGACCACGGTCTTGAAGGACGCCGCCGGCGAGGCGAAGGATTTTCTGAACAAACTCGTCGGCCAGTTAGATCTCGCCTCGACACTCCAGGCGCGGATGCAGCAGGCGGGAATGGACTGGAGCGTCGGCAAGCTGTTCGCGGTCATGGCTGGTGCCAGCCTGGTCGGCGCGGTGATCGGATTCCGTTTCAATCCGCTAATCATCTCCGCTCTGAGCATCGCCGTTTTGATGGTCGCCTTCGGCTGCCTCCCGCTCTTGCTCGTTTCACGGAAAAGGGCCAAGCGGCTGGGAATGTTCGAGGAGCAGTTCCCGGAGGCCCTCGATTTTCTGGGGCGCGCCATGCGGGCAGGCCACGCCTTCTCGGTCAGTCTGGAGATGCTCGCAGATGAGTCGCCGGACCCCTTGAGCCGGGAGTTCCGGCAGGTCTTCAACGAGCAGAATCTCGGCGCGCCGATCGAGGCCGCGCTGCAGAACCTGGCTAAGCGGATGCCGCTGCTGGACGTGAGCTTCTTCGTCTCTGCCGTCCTCCTCCAAAAGGAGACCGGCGGCAACTTGAGCGAGATCCTCACGAACCTGGCGTACGTGATCAGGGAGCGGTTCAAGCTGAAGGGGCAAGTGAAAGCCGCGAGCGCCCACGGGAGGATCACGGGTCTGATCCTGACGCTCATGCCGATAGTCCTGGTGTTTGCCCTGATGTTCGTCGCCCCCGGCTACTTGCAGGGAATGGTGATGGATTCGGATGGCAAGTGGCTGGTCGTCGGCGCCGTCGTGGGCCAGATGCTGGGTTATTTCTTCATCCGGCGGATTATCAACATCAAGGTCTGAATTCGGGAGCCAAGACAATGGCAATTCTGATTGCGGCGCTGCTGTTCACCCTGCTGATGGGAGCGATCATGGCCTTCGGCTACTGGCGCTACGCCCGTCCGGGGAGGGTGTACGACCGGCTGGCCGCAACTGCCGACGGCGGCGGCACAGCCACCGTTGGCCTCGCCGCGCCGGACCAGGGTTTCATGGCCAGGGTCACGCAGCAAATCGGCGAGAAAGTGCCCGTCTCCGACCAGGACGCATCTCTTGTTAAACGCTACATGGTGGCTGCGGGGCATCGCTCGGAGACCGCCGTCACGATCTACTACGGAATCAGGGTCGTGCTCACGGTGGTCCTGGTGATTGCGGCCTTCTTCTGCCGGGACATGATCACGTCGAACTCGATCCTGCGGATCGTACTGGTGGTCGCGGCCGGCCTGGCCGGCTATTTTGCCCCCTCCTTCGTCCTCGAGCACATGATCGCCGCCAGGCAGGAAAAGATACGGCTGTCGCTTCCGGACGCCCTCGACCTGATGGTGGTGTGCGTGGAAGCCGGGCTGGGATTGGACCAGGCCATCCGCTCCGTCAGCGAGGAGCTTCACCTGACCCATCCGGAGATCGCCGAAGAGCTTGGGTTGGTGAACCTGGAGATGCGGGCCGGCAAGAAGCGCTCGGAGGCGTTGAGGAACCTTGCGGACCGGACGGGCGAGGCGGAGTTGAGAAAACTGGTGGCCATCCTGATCCAGGCGGATCGCTTCGGAACCAGTATCGCGGAGTCGCTGCGGGGCCACTCGGACTTCATGCGAGTGCGCCGCCGCCAGGAAGCGGAGGAGAGGGCCGCCAAGGTGGGGGTGAAGCTGGTCTTCCCCATTTTCTTCTTCATCCTGCCCTCGATGCTGGTGGTGTCAGCCGGACCGGGTTTGCTCCAGATCTTCAAGTATTTGTTCCCGATGATGAGGAATTTTGGTCAGTAGCAGTGACAAATTGAAAGGAGAATCAAGATGGACAACACAACGATGACGGCAATCCTTTGGGTGGCAGCGGTGGCGATTTTCGGCCTCTATCTGCTGCGCCGCAAAGAAGCGCAACGTCCTCGGCAGCAAGTAGTATGCAATTGACAGTGCTAGAAGACCGTGGTGAAAGTGCGCAAGCGTCAGCTTGCGACTTACTTTCGCCACGGGCTGCTAGAGGTCTTAGGCAAGCAGATCAACGGGTACGCAGTTGACCGTGGGGCAGGCTGTTCAGCCTGCGGACCCGCTTTCCAGGGGGTCCAAGCCGGCCGGAAGGCTGGCCGCACCACGCCAGTGTACTGCGGTGCAGGTAAGGCCATGCGATTTCCTTGTTGCGCACGCACTCATGCGTGCCGCGTCGAGACACATCTCGACGCCGAAGGTTCGGCTCGACTGCCGAAACGGCAGGCTGAAGCGTAAGCTACGTTATTGCGAGTAACCGTCATTCTTCTTGACGCCGACCGCTAGAAGCACCGAACCGCGACCGTCAGGGAGCGGTAAAGGAACTTTGGAGACAGGCCCCGCCCAGAGGCGGGCGCCGGCCTTGAACTGGTAAGCTCGAAAAATGTCGAACTCCCGTCCCGGGGCGCTCTCCTTCCTGTTGGCCGCCCAGAATCCCGATGGCGGCTGGGGATATGGAGGAGGCGTCTCCTGGACCGAGCCTACAGGCTATGCCATGTTGGCGTTGGGTTCGGAATCCGCTGCCGCCGAGAATGTGGCCCGCGGCGGGCGCTGGCTGTCCGGGCTGCAGCGCCCGGACGGCGGGTGGCCGCCGTGCGCATCGGTGAGCCAAAGCACTTGGGTCACCGCTCTCGCCTTGCTGGCCTTGCCGGGCGAGGCCGGTGCGGCTCGGCGGCGCGCCTGCCAATGGCTCCTCGAGCAGACCGGCAGGGAATCGGGCGTCTTACAGCGGCTCCGCCAAAGCCTTCTCGGCGTAGAGGCGTACCAGGATCTCAGCTACGACGGCTGGCCCTGGTTTCCCGGCACGGCGGCTTGGGTTGCGCCGACTGCCCTCGTGATTCTGGCCCTGGAGAAGGCGGTGCGGCAGGGCGATGGGCCGAATCCGGCTAAGCGCCTTGAGTCCGGCCGTCTGTTTCTTTGGGCCCGCGTCTGCCGGGACGGTGGATGGAACCACGGCTCCACTCGAGCTCTGGGCTACGACTCCAACTCCTACCCCGAGACCACCGGGGTAGCCTTGTTAGGATTGCACGGCGCGACGGCTCCAGAATTGGGCGCGGCGATTACCGCCGCCGAGCGCCAGCTGAGTTCCTGCCGCTCGGTGGAAGGATCGAGTTGGCTTCGCCTCGGACTCCTGGCCCACTCGCGGGCCGCAGCCGTCGCGGCACCGGATCTGCCGCAGTGCCGCGGCGTCATGGACAATGCCTTGTGGCTGCTCGCGGATCGTGCGGCAAGCGGCTCCAACGCGTTCCTGGAATAACGGATGGCTTTCGAACTGAACCGGCGCCAGGTATTGAAGGGGTCCGTGGGGTTAGCCGCGGCGGCGGGATGCGCCCGCAAGCCCAAGCCAGGCGCCGAGCCGCGGGTCAGCATCCTCAAGGCGGACTACGGTCCCGGCCTCCACGACAAGGTTCGGCGCCTGCTTCTGGACCACAAGGTGGATGTCCGCGGCAAGCGGGTGCTGTTGAAGCCCAACCTGGTGGAGTTCGATCCGGGTGCGGCGATCAACACCAATCCCCTGCTGGTGCTGGCCGCGTTTGAAGCTTTTCGGTCTTTAGGCGCCGCCAGCGTCGGCATCGCCGAGGGCCCCGGACATCGCCGCGTTACCCTGGATCTCGCGGATGCGGCGGGGTACTACCGGACCTTCCCGGATTTCGACAAAGTATTCACCGACCTGAACCTGGACGATGTTGCCCCAGTGCGGCTGCCCAGGGCCGCCGTCCGCCTGAATTCTCTTTATCTGCCAAAGACCGCATTGGGCTGCGATCTGCTCGTCTCGCTGCCCAAGATGAAGACTCACCACTGGGTCGGAGCCACACTCGGCATGAAGAATCTGTTCGGGCTCGTGCCGGGCGGCGTTTATGGCTGGCCGAAGAATGTCCTCCACTGGGCCGGCATTGACGAGAGCATCGTGGCGATCAATTCCGTCTTCCCGAAGTTGTTCACCATCGTGGACGGAATCGAAGGCATGGAGGGCAACGGCCCGATCCAAGGCCGCCCGAAGATGGCGGGTGTGATTGTGGGCGGCCCGGACCGGGTGGCTGTCGATGCCACCTGCTGCCGGATCATGGGAATCGATCCGCAAAAAGTCCGCTATTTGAAGCTCGCCGAAACCTTGGGGCAGACCGAGGCAGTGAACGTCCGGCAAGTCGGAGAGCCAATCCTTGGGGTCACAACCCCGTTCCAGCTTCTGCCGGGTCTGAGAGACCTGTGCTTGACGACCTGATGCACGAACAGCTAGTGGTCTGCGGCAAGCAGATCAACGAATATGCAATTGACCGTGGGGAAGGCTGCTCAGCCTGCGGACCCGCTTTCCAGCGGTTCCAGCCGGTGGGAAGGCCGGCTGGGGAGCGTGTCAGCCCCCCTAGAACAGGGAGAATTCAGGCCGCACTACACTGGGGCTGGATGCGATGTTATGAATACGACACATAAAAGTATAATCACGTTGATTCGGGTTCTGATTCCCATCATCGTCATTGCCACAGTGGTCTTGGTCAGTAGCCCGTTCAGATTTAGGGCCGGGTGGCTGTATCTTTCGGGCCATTCAAGTATCGGACTGTTTGAGTCGTTAGAGGCTGGGCCGATCACCGCGGCTCAACTTCTTCAGGTAGCGCAGGTCCATGCGAAGACAAAGCTCATCGAACGGGACCCGGCCGGTCTGTCGCTGTGGAATACGCAGCTGGGGCGGTTCTGGATGGTTACCGATAGCCGCGATGCGCTGGAGTGGGATTTGGCCGAACAGACCCGCAAGATCTACGGTAAGGGAGACAGAGGCGAACGAGCTGGCGACATTGTGCTGGACTGCGGCGCTAACGTCGGCCTATATGCGAAAACGGCGCTCGCCTCTGGAGCGAAGCTGGTAGTGGCCATCGAGCCTGCCCCTGAGAATGTCGAATGTCTCCGCCGCAATTTAGCGCGAGAAATCACCGAGCGTAAGGTGGTCGTGTGGCCTAAGGGTGTCTGGGACAAGGAAGACACGCTGACTCTGAACCGTGACCCGAATAACTCAGCGCGAGACAGCTTCTTACGTCTTGAGGGTCCCTCCATCAGCGGCATCCAAGTTCCCTTGAGCACGATCGACAAGCTGGTCGCGGACCTGAACTTAGCGCGCGTCGATTTCATCAAGATGGACATCGAAGGCTCCGAGTGTAAAGCCATTCTGGGTGCGCAACGCACGCTGACGCAGTTCAAGCCACGGATGGCGCTCTGCGTGTACCATCAGCCGGGCGACAGGACTGCCGTTCCGCAAGAAGTGCTCAGGATTGCCCCCAATTACCGAGTGTCCCTGCAGGGCTTCATGTTGAAGGACTCCATCTTCGCTGAGATCGCCCACTTTTGGTAATCCAGGACCGCGGGCCCTTCGCAGCAAGAATTCATCACGCGGAACCACGATCGCGCGGCGGTAGAACGCCGTGACGATAGTCTGGCGGATCTTCCTCTTGCTGATGAGCGGAGTTTGCCTGGTAACCACCTGAGGGGAATCAGGTTCCCGCTTCGCGGCGCGGAAGGAGTCCTGTCTACACGTTATCTTTTGGGCAGCGGCACACCCAGCGCCCCCAGAATCTGTTGCTGCCGATCGTCCGGCTTGGGCAACTGCGCCACGTTGGTGTTTTCATCAACCCGGTATTCCAACAGGCACAGACGGCTCAGTGCGGCCATGGCATCGGCCAAGGTGATGGCGTGCGGGTTGGCGTCGGTGGTCCCAAACGCCGCCTGTAGCCGGCGCTCCATCTCGCGGCTGAGCTTCAGTGCCAACAGACAGCAGAACACATGCCCCCGCGTGCGGCTTTCCTTGCGCACAAACACCGGCCGCACTTCCAGCAGACCGGTCTTCATCTGCCGGAAGTCCCGCTCCACCTTCTCTAAGCTCACGTAGCTGTCGTGCACTTCCTGCCCGCTGAGGTTCTGCTTCGGCACATCGGTTACCACCACGTAACAGCCTGCCAATTCCATGGTTCGGTCGATGGCCGCCTGGTTGCGCTCCAGCACCATCGTCCGTCCCTCCAGATGCAGTTCCACCAGGCCGGTGAGCTTGTGGCGGGCCATCCAAACCTGTAGGTTCCGCGGACCCGCTTCGGGCTGGCAGCGCGGCGACTTCTCGACCTGTTCGTTGCGCTGCTCGACCTTCCCGCTCAACTTGGCCAGCTTGTCCTCCAAGCGGTGCTGTTCCCGCGCGGCCGTGTCGTCGTTCTTCCGTAGCAGGTAACGCACCCCGTCGGCCTCGACTTCGCACACCTCTTCATGGAACAGGCCCATCTGCAGCGTGCCCGCGCTCAGGAGCCGGCGGATCTGCGGATCGGTCAGCGCGCTGATGTAGCGCAGACCGGCCTCTTGGAGCGCCTGTTTGCCTTTGCTCTTGACCATCCCCCGGTCGCCCACAAAGATCAACTCCCGGACCCCGAACTGCTCCTTCACGATGCGGATCTGTTCCACCCCGGTGGTGGGATCGCCGGAGTTACCGGCGAAGACGCGCACCGCCAGCGGTTCGCCTTCGCGGTCGGCCAGCAGTCCGATGACGATCTGCAGTTTGCCACGCTTGCCGTCCCGGTTGTAGCCATACTCGCCCAGGGCGTTGTGCTGGCCTTCCATGTAGCTACTGGTGACGTCGTACAGGAACAGGGTGGGCGGGGCGCCGCGCTGTTTCAGGTACTGGCGATAGAGACTCCGTTCGATGGATTCCTGGCGGGCGCAAAGATCGTCGAGGGCGGCATACAGATCGTCCTCGTCGAAGGAGCCCAGCCCAAGCACTTCGGCGACGGCGTGATCGGCGGCCCAGCGGGTGGCCGACAAGCGCGAGCCCTGGTGGGCAACGCGGGCGAGCACTAGGAACAGCGCCAGTTTGGCGAGGCGGGTTTTGCCGAGGGCGGCGGACAGGCCGAGTTGGTCGGCGAGGTGTTTCAGCGCGAACAGAACGCCGAAAACCAGGCCGCTGGTGGGTTCGGCGGCCAGGTGGTCGAAGTCGCCGCGGAGGGCGCGGCGGAGGGCCTCGATGCGGGCGGGGTCCCACTGGGAGAGGTTGGCGAGGGTTTGTTTGACGACCCGTCTACCCCGGCGCAGGCTTTGGCGGAGGAGGATGGCGGGGGGCGAGGAGCGATTGGGGACGGTATCGATGTACATGGCCACATGTTATCATAACCAATCAGATGATGCAATGGACATCTACATCTTACATGGGCACACAGAGCCAAGCACGACCTCCCCTTTCGCGAAGACAGCTCAGGAACTTACCCGCTACTCACCGGGCTGGAGTGGGGGGAAGATGCGTCTGAGGACATACAAACTCAATGTTCTCATTCAGTTCAACACCATACGATAGGCACAACTGTCCCGCCTGTACGGTCCAAACGGACCGTAGGGTCAACTCCGTTCCGTATCTTCATCAGTCCAGGCCGTCGTCGCGATACGATCGTTCGACCGGCACGTGATAGTGCTCCGGTTGGTGGCGCCGGAAGTCGTTCTCCACCACGCGCCGGTGCAAGTCCTGCGCGATCCGCTCCGAGGATCTGCCGTCACCCAGCGTGTGCGTCCAATGCCTGCCGTAAAGCGATTCCAGCTTGCGGTACACGACCGCGGCCGGGTAGCGGTCCGCTTCCGCCGGATCGAATTTAACGCTCGATCCGACATCATACACCTGCGGCCGCTCGGTAGATTTCCTCATCTGCAGCGAAGGCACCTGGAGGACACAGGTCTCCTCCACCACGGTTCCGGAATCGGTGATCACGCCGCGCGAATTCACCATCAGGCAGAGGATCTCCTCGTAGCCGATCGGATCCACCATGGCGACGTTGCCGGGCAGCGCCAGCCCAGTGGCGCGAAGCTCCTTCTGGGTACGGTAGCTGGCGGGGAAGTAGACCGGATAGGGCGCCTGCCTCACCAGGTCCAGGATGGCCAGCATCGAACTGGCGATGTGCACGTTCTCTCGCCGATGGCAGGTCATCAGGTAGAACTTGCCTTTCTCGATGCCGCGGCCGGCGAAGAACTCGGGGTTCGCCATGCGTTCGTACTTCTCCTGCCGGGAGAAGAAATAGTGATTCAGGATATCGACGATCGGGTTGCCGACCAGGACGATGTTGTCGGGATTCAACCCCTCGCGGACACCCTGCTCCTTGTACTCGTCGAAATAGGTGTAGATGACGTCGGCCAGGTGGTCAATGGTGGTCCGGTACTTCTCCTCCGGCATGCGCCAGTCGTAGGACCGCATGCACCCTTCGATGTGCACGACGGGGATGTTCAACTGTGCGGCGGCCAGCGCGCCGGTGGTGGTGTTTGTGTCGCCCAGAAAGACCGCGGCAGCGGGCTTCAGGTCCCGCAGCACCGGGTACAGGCGCGAAATCACGGATGCGGCCACCGCGGCGTCGGTGTCCCCGCCGCACTTCAGGTCAATCTCCGCCGGCGCAATGTTCAGTTCGCGGAAGAAGATGCTCTTCAGGTTGTCGGAATAATGCTGGCCCGACCAGATGAATACCATCTCCATGTCGTCGTAATGTCGCAATTGATTGATCACCAGCGCGGCGCGGATAACGTCGGGCCGGATGCCGAGAATAAAGGCCAGTTTCTGTTTTCCCATCGGGTTCCTCACAAGTCTGAGAATTCTCTTACGGCTCGCCGCGGACCGCGCCCCCCACGACGGCATCCCATCCGGGGTCCTCAGGGTACAACTCGCGCAGGCTCGTGAATACCGAGCCGAGCAGCCGGGAGCCGACCGCGCCGGAGCGCCCGCGCAGTACCGTGATCTTCCGCCCGGATGCCGCCCGGATCCGGCACAGCAGATCGTATTTCGTAGTCGGGGCGTTGGGACAGAAATGGTGCACCCCGGATTCGCGGCGGATGCGGTCGAAGCTCTCTGATTCGACGATGCGCCGGCACAGTTCTCCGAACTGCCGGGTGCTCGCTCCGTTCCATTGCTGATCGTCGAAGCCGGTCAATTCGGCGCCCTCGGGGCTGCGCAGCACCCACTCCACCAGGCCCTTGCCGCCCAGCGGGTCCCGTCCGATGATCGAGCAGCGGAGATTGAGCACATTCTCCGCTGGACACTCGCCCAGCACCTTGGTCTTCCCGTACACGTCGGGGCAATCGGCGGGATCCGTTTCCAGGCAGGGCCGGCTCACCGTTGCTGCAAAGACCCCGTCCGTTGACATGTGGATGATGCGCGAGTCCGGGGCCGCCAGCGCCGCCTGGTGGGGAAACAGCGCGTTGACGCGAATAGCCCGGCTCACCGACCCCGCATCCCGCTCCTCGATCGCCGGCTTGAGGATGCCGATACAGTTGACTATGTACTCATAGCGGCGCCGCCGCAGTATGGCGGCCTGCTGCTCCGGCGGCATACCGGCCGCATCCAGGTAATCCGGGACTCTCGGATCCTCGCTCTGCGTGCCTTCCACCTGCCACTCGCGGCAGGCCGCGAGTGCCCACCGGACTGCGCTCCCGAGCATGCCGGAAGCCCCCAGGACGAGAATGTTGCGTCGGGTGGCCATGCGTCAGAAGAACCTCAGATCGGGCAGGGGTACGGACCACGTACCCTGGAACCAGCCCTCCTTGGAGCGGATCAGGTCGGCGTAGTTCCAGGCCGTGATGAACATGTAATCGGGATTCGCGGCTCGGAACTGTTCGGGAAAGACGATCGGGGTGTGTGTGCCCGGCATGAACTTGCTGGCGCGCAGCGGAGAGGAGTCCACCACCCCGCCCAGGTAGTCCATGCGGCAGGCGTTGACCCACATGCTGGCTTTGCCGGCGGCGCCGTACGCCCAGACGGTGTGCCGCTGCCGCAGGCTTTCGAAGACGTCCCGGACGATCCCGATCCGGCGCAGCGACTCGCCGGCGAACCGCTGCCAGGAGGCAAGTTCCCCAAGCCGGTTCTCTTTCTCGTAGGTCAGGATTTGCGCGGCTCCGGCGGACAGCGGTGCGGACTTGCGCCCGGCACAGACCCGCAGCGATCCCCCGTGCATCGCCAGGCGCTCGGCGTCGACCACGTGGAAGCCGTACCGCCGCAGCAGGATCTGCAAAGCGGACAGGGTGTAAAACGTCAAGTGCTCGTGGTACAACGTGTCCCACTGGAGTTTCTCGAGCAGGTCGCCGGCGTACATGAATTCCAGGCACAGGTAGCCTTCGTCCGAGAGTACTACGCCGGCCGCTTCCAGGATCTGCTCTGGGTGGTCGTTGTGAGCAAACGCGTTGCTGCCCGTGACCACGTCCACGGGTCCGACGCGGTCGCGAATATCCTGCGCCACGCCGGGGTTGAAGTATCCGGTGACGACGTCGAGGCCCTTCGCGCGCGCCAAGCCGGTAATGTTCTGGGAGATATCCACGCCGATCGCCTGAACGCCCAGCCGGGCCAGTGGCGCCAGGAGCACGCCATCGTTGCATCCGAATTCGACGACCTTCTTTGGCCGCAGGCGGGTCGAGAGCCACTCCGCGTACGCGGCGAAATGGTCCACCAACGGCCCGATCGTGCTTGAGGAAAACGAATAGTCCTGAAACAGCACCTCTCGGTCCACCGGATCGAGCACCTGCACCAGCCCGCAACCGGCGCAGCAGTGGATCTCGAGGGGGTATAGCTGCTCCCGGGCGATTGCCTCCCGGCTGGCGAGAAATCCGCCCGCCAGGGGCAGCGGCCCGAAGTCCAAGATGGGCTGCAGGTCGGCGCCCAGGCAGGCGCGGCAGTTTGTTCTCATGGAGCGATTCCTCGTTTCCAATCCGGTTCTACACCCAGGAACGCTTTCAGCGCGAAGGTTAGGTATTTGCGGAACGTCGCGGGCGTGTAACCGAAGGAGGTCGCGCGATGGTCGCCGGCGCGGCTGGTCAGCACCACCGGCACCTCGCAAAACGTGCGCGCCAGTGATTTCGCTTGGTACAGTTCCTCCACGATGATCGGGAACCCGGTTTCGCGCAGGTTCATCCGCGCCAGGATCTGGGTTCTGACGGCGCGGAACCCGTTGGTGCAGTCGCGCACCCCGGCGCGGAACAGCACGCGCGCCACTAGGTTGCCACCGCGGGAGAACACGCTCCGCTGCCAGGGAACGCCTTCCATGCCGCCGCCGGCGACGAACCGCGAGGCCTTGATCACGTCCGCGCCCCGTTCCATGCAGGCGACGAACTTCGGGATGTCGCTCGGGTCGTTGGTCAGGTCACTGTCCATGAACAGGACATAATCGACGTCCGCTTCCACGGCGTGGCGGATCCCCGTCTGCAAGGCGGCGCCGTAGCCAGCGTTCTTCGCGTGATGGACCAGGGCGAGGCCGGGAAACTCCGACGCGAGGCGGTCCAGGATCTTCCCGGTCCGGTCGCGGCTGCCGTCGTCGACCACGATCAACTGGGTCCGGTGGGGCAGCGTCCGCAGCTCCGCGCAGACCCGCCGGACGCACGTCTCCGCTCCCGCCTCTTCGTTGAACATCGGAATCAGTACCGCGAAGCTGGGCTGGCTGCCTGCTGGTCGTCCGTTCTGGCGTTGCCCGGCGTTTGGGTTCATCGGCCTAGCGTTCTTCAGCGCTCCAGACATCCCAGTACCGCGCCTCGAACCGGATATCGTCGGCTTTGCTCTCGTCGAGTGTGGCAGTCGAGAAGAACATCAGTTTCGCATCCGAGGTAAGCGACATGAACCCGTTGGCGTACCCGGCGGGAATGTGCAGGATCGAGGGCTTGTGAGACGAGAGGACAAAGCGGGCCACCGGCAGGTTCGGTGACGGATGCTCCCAGTCGTCGATGCGTGCAGCTCCGACCAGCGCGGCTCCGGAAACCACCGTCACGTACTTCGATTCCCGGCGGTGAGCGTGCCACGCCCGGACGAATCCCGCCCGATGGTTACTCACGGTGTAGAAGCGTTTTACACCCGCAAAGTCGAAATCGTTCACGAAGCCCACTTCTCCACGATCGTCGATGGCGAGGCTGCCGGCGATCAGTTTGGGTTCTTGCATAGCTCAGCCGATCCTCAGGGGCGCGTACAGGTGCGCCACCTGTGCGGGATCCTCAAATGCGATCAACTCCCTGGCGGTCACCGCCACGTTGCTGTACTCGGCCGCGCGGTAGTCGGCGTAATCCCCAGCCCGGAAGTGATCGACCATTTCCCGCACCCCCGCCGCGATCGTGGTTTCGGCGCGGAAACCGAGAATGGTGCGGATCTTGTCGGTGCAGATCGCATAATTGCGGCGATCCTGCGGGTTCTCGGAAACCGCAATCTCCACCGGGCGATATGGCGAGACCACGCTCTTCACCTGTTCCGCCAGACCGAGAATGGTGGTGTCCAGGCGGTCATCTCCCACATTGAAAACCTGGCCCTGCGCGACATATGGGTCGGCTCGTAGCGTCATCGCGACGGCGCGCGCCAGGTCGCGGACGTGGATGAAGGGCCGCCACTGATTCGGGCCGATCACCGTGATCCGCCCGTCGGTCACGGCCTGGGCTGTAAACAGGTTCGCCACGAGGTCGAAACGCGGCCGCCGCGAATGTCCGAATACAGTCGCGAAGCGGAGGACGGTGACGAAGAAATCGTCACGCACGGTCCCCAGCAGTTCGCGCTCGCTGTCGATCTTGGTCTTCGCGTATAGCGACACCGGGTTGAGGGTGGCGGTCTCACTCACCTTCTTGTCGCTGACTCCGTATACCGAGCAACTGGAGGCGAAGATGAAGCGGTGGACGCCCAGTGACTCCGCCACTTCCCTGGCCATGCGGGTGGCGATGGTATTGGCGTGGCGCGTTAACTCGGGACTCAAGGCGCAAGCTGGGTCGCCCACCAGCCCGGCCAAGTGCACCACCGCCGAGCAGTCCTTCATCGCGGCGGTGAGCTTGGCGATGTCGGTGACGTCGCCCGTGATCAGAGAGAAACGCGGGTGATTTCGGAACTCGGCCAGAGAGTTGTCGCCGAACATCAGCCGGTCCAGGACTCTTACCTCGCCGCCCTGGCTCAGCAGCGTGTCCACCGTGTGGGAGCCGATGTAACCGGCGCCGCCGATGACCAGCACCGGGCCCCGACGATTGATGGCGATCCGCGCCAGCGTCCGGTGGCGCCCCGTGTGGATGCCCAGCAGCAGGCGGGCGAGCACGATCGGACCGATCACGAGCATGGCCCACAGCACTACCACTGCCCGGTGATCGGCTACAGTCCATGCCGCGCCGGCGCAGACCGTCACGGCCCCGGAAAGCACCACCGCCTTGAGGCGGGCCGACGAGGTGCGAAAACGCGAGTAGATGCCCAGCAATAGGTTCAGAAAAACGAGCACCGGCGGCAGTTCAATGGCGACGAAGAGGTCGCGCTGGCTGATGCCGCCCGGCAAGACCGCGCTACAAAAAGCGACCGACAGGAGACTCGATACGGCGGCCGCGCTGCCGTCGAACAGGATTCGTCCCTCCGTGGGCCCAACCCGGCTCAGGCCTCGGCCGATCCGCAATCTGATGTAGTCCGCCACCTGCATCGACACACCTCAACTGTGGGTGCTCCTCTTCGACCAAGCCCAGTTCAGAATACCAGACATACCGTCCTTCCCGCTGTCCAGACGCCCGGTTACCAGCCAGGACCGGCAGAGCCTGGCTGGCCCGCCACAGGCTCGCAGCCGGCCAGGCTCAAAGCCTGTACCAGAGCGCTGTCCGGAGGTCGGTTGCGAGGCAGATGGAGCAGCGAGCCGCGGACCACGCAATGCGGCGCGTACGCCGCGGCAATCTCCCGGCGGAGATCCGGCACGATGTGGTTGATGCCCCGCCATGTGCGTGCGGTTGACGTGGTGATCACCACATCGAATTCGGCGCTGCGGACCCGCGCAAGAACGGGCGGAAGGTTGACTGCCCACGACTGGAAAGCGTTGATTAGTGCCGGGGCAGGGTCGAGCAGGGCCAGGCGCTCCACGGTGGAGAAAATGCGGCGTCCCTGGAGCGCCTCCTGCAATCTCCGAAATGACGCATTGTCGGCGTCCAAGGCACCGAAGCCGATGTCGCGCCAGATGAACGCGTGGCCATAGAGGTTGCGGGCGGCCGGGAACGCGTACAGCAGCAGCATCAGCGCGACCGCCAGAACCTCGACCGCGGCGCTGCGCCGAGCCGCCACCACCATCCGGAAGACGCCCAAAGTCGCGACCGGGACGATGGCGAACAGCGATTCGTAGAAGTAGTTGATATTGCCGCCCGGGTGGAGATCGGTGAGGGTTGCGATGCCGAATGAGATTGCGGCAAACAGCAGCAGCAGCGCCCACTGCGGCGTGACCCGCGCGAGGAATAGCGGAATCGTCACTACCGACAGCAGGACCACCGGTTCGCTGAACACCCAGAGCAATAGCTGCAGGCACCCCGACACGTCGACCACGCCGAGCCGCATCGACGTCACCTGCGCGATCATGCGCGGTTCCCGCAAGGACCACAGGGCGTAGGCTCCGGCCGAGGCGAAGACGCCCGCCCCCGTGAACCGGGCCAGGTCCAGCCACGACCGGCGGGCCAGAAGCCAGAGAAACCCTGCGGCCAGCGCCGCCACCATGGTGAACTTGAACTGCGTTGCGGCACCACCACACAGGCCGGCCAGGACTATCCCCCGGGGAGATCGGGTCAACAGAAGCCGGATCGCTAGGAGCCCGCAGAAGATCGCCGGGAAATCGCCCCGGATCTGCAGGATCCACGGATACATGCAGCCAATGGAGAGGGCCAGCAGCAGCCCCCACAGCCAACCGCGCCGCTCCGGAACCAGTTGGCGGGTGATGGATACCGCTGTAGCCACGCACAGAAAGAACGCCGCCACCGAGATTAGGCGCACCCCCAGAAATGGGTTCTCGAAGCTCACCATCCGGTCGGGCAGGGAAAACAGCACGTACACCAGCGGGCCGTACGACGAAGGCGTGTACGGCGGCTGCGAGAGGTCGCGGTAGATCACGCCGCTGCGGAGGTACTGTTGCACATCGTACAGAACGTAGCTGTCGCCGTACCCGGCTTCGTCGAGCCGGAACAAGCTGGGAAACTCTGCAAGCAGCATAGCGACGGACAGGAAGCAGGAAACCAGGATCGCCGCGCGCACGCCGCCGCCGGCCAGCCTCACCTCGCCGCCCGGGGTTCGGGTCGCGAGGTGCTCCTGCGGACCACCCGTTTCCGTCATTGCGCCACAGTATAACAGTGTTCCGGAAGAGGCGGCAACGCGACACGCGGCCGGCGCAGTGTTGCGCGCCCGGCGATGGGGGGAGATGGACAACTCGCGCCGCCTCGCCGACGGCCGCACCCTCGCTTACGACTGCGGGCCCAACCGTGGTGCCCCCGACTACGCCTTTGTCGCTCTCGACTTGCGACCCGGCACGGCGTTTCTTCGTCGCCCTGCGCGGCCTCGGCCTGATCTGCTTTGTGTGCTTAGCCAAAACTCGATCGCGACGCAGAGCGACGTTTACGGAACGGTGGAAGTGGTCTGATGCGGTGAGGCGCTCGTTGAGGGCGGGAGCCGCTAATTTGGACAGCAGTGACTACGGAATAGCTTTTCACGGTCCAAACTGAAAACCGTGAAACCAGCAAGGTGCCCTCCATAGACCCGCGAGAGCACTTTCGGGAAGTACCGCTTGAATTCTTTTCTGAGACGATCAAAGGGCGGCTCCGCCGCATAGTCGCCGGTGTGTGTAAGCACCAGATGGGTAGCCACTAAAGAGAAAACCCGGTTCGCAGGAGAGCCGGGGGAATCACTGCGGCCCCCCCGGATGCATGAAGCCCAGGCGCGGATTCCGTGGAGCGATTCCGGACGGGTTGAGAGATACCAGGAATCTTTGGCTGTAGAATGATCGAAGGCCGGCGAGGATTTGAGTATGCGCGCCACCGCCGTCATCCTCCCCTTCAACGAGCGGGAGAGTTTGCCCCGGCTCGTCGAGATTATGCGCTCTCCCACGGCAAGAGGAGAGAATCCCGCCGGGCTAGCCGCGGTCAATCGGGAATTGGCCGCCAGAGCCACGGCTGAAACTACAAATCGGAAGCTGAGGTGACCGAAGATTCCGGTTTCCGCAGGATCCTGGAGAACCGCTTGAAGGCGCTCTGCCGCCCGTCGTATGCTGGACACTCGCGGCAGGATGGCCCGGCGAGGTTCCGTGAGAAAGAGATTTGATTCGCGTCTTTTGCCCGTTGCAGTCGTGTCCCTGCTGCTGATTGTCCCGTGTTTCTGGCAGCAAAGGATCCAGGCGGGGGACCTGTCGAGTCACGTATACAACGCTTGGCTGGCGCGCGAAGCAACGGAGGGCAAGTTGGAGGGGGTGAGGGTCGTCCCCCAGCGCACAAATATCCTCTTCGACCTCATGCTCAGCCAATTGATCGACAGACTCGGATTGGAGACCGGTCAAAAAGTCCTGATGGCGCTTCTGGTGCTGGTTCTGTTCTGGGGCAGTTTCGCCTTCGTGAATGCGTCTGGGGCGGGGCGAGCGTGGAGTGTGGCGCCAGTCCTGGCAATCCTGGCCTATGGCTGGACATTCCACATGGGCTTCTGCAACTTCTACCTGTCAACCGGCCTCTCGCTCTTGTACCTGGGTTTGAGTTGGAAGTGGAACGCTAAGCGTCTGGCCTGGACGCTGCCTTTGCTCGGGTTGGCTGCCACGGCTCATATGCTACCTGTGGCGTGGGCGCTCTGCGTTCAGACCTACGCCTATTCCGCCTCAAAGCTGCGAGGCGAGAGGCGTCCTCTACTATTTGGAGCGGCTCTGGCAGGGTTGCTTGCCATTCGCTGGCTTCTGGGCGCTTGGTTCCCCATCCGTTGGAACGTCTGGCAGTTTCTGTTCTTGTCCGGTGTTGATCAGGCATGGATTTACGGACCCAAGTATGCCGCCATTTCGTTTGGGCTGCTCTTCCTCGCCAGCCTTGCATTCCTCGTCAGGGCGGCCAAGGCCGGTCTTACGGGCCTCGCGGGAAGCGTCCGTCTGCACATCGCGCTACTGACGGCGGCGGCAATCATGATCCTACCGAACAGCGTTCAACTCCCTCAATACAATCACGCGCTGGCCTATATTTCGCAGCGGATGTCTCTTTTGCTTGCCGTCCTTTTGTGTGCCGGATTGGCGGCGGAACAGAATTACAGGCGTGCGGCGGCGGTATGCAGCGGCTTCGCCCTTATCTTCTTCTCGTTTCTCTATGTTGATTCACGTGCGCTGAATTCGCTCGAAGGAGAGATGGAGAGCTTGCTGGCGGAAGCGCCTCCGAGGGCGCGGGTCATCAGCGCGCTGTCGGACTCATCCGCCCGCATAGACCCGCTGCTGCACATGGTTGACCGAGCCTGCATCGGCAGGTGTTACAGCTACGGCAATTATGAGCCCTCCACGGCCCAGTTCCGCCTCCGCGCCGACCGGGGGAATCGCATAGTGCTGACCGATTACGGCGAAACATACGCAGTGGGTGAAGGAACGTACGTCGTTAAAGAGAAGGATGGGGTCCTCCAGCAGGTGCGCGCTTGCCAAGCCGACGGCGTACGGCTGTGCCTGGCCGCGCTGAAGCCAGGCGACGTTACTCGCAAGACTGAACTGAAGGTTTTGCCGCGACTCTGGTAGTCCTCCGGGGCTACTGCCGGCCAATTGGCCGATTATCGATCACAACGAGAAACGGATCATATCTCCTGTCGCCGCGGCGGCTTAGGGTTTCTGTCGCCGCGAAAGTGAGCGACCCGCGCTTATCCTGAAGAAGAGCGCTTCCGCTTTCTTGCGCGGGCGCTATGCGCGTGCAGTCCTCGCCCTGCGAAACGAACCCAGATTCGGCTGGCACGCGGAGGGACGATAGCGGTATCCTTGATCGATGCCGGCTGGCCGCTTTGCCAGGGAGTCAGGCTGAGGCTCGGGCCGGGTCACCGACTCCGTAGCAGGGGATTTGGAAAGAAGAAAGAGCATGCTCTATACCAGACGAGATGTTGGAAAAATTGCACTGGCCTCCGTCCCGGCGGCCAGCCTGATGGCGGCGGCCAAGCCGAATTCTCTTTTTGGCGGGGTACAGATCGGCGCCATTACATACAGTTTCCGCGGACTGCCGGCTACGGCAGAGGACACCCTTAAATATTGTCTGCAGTGCGGCATCAGCGCGATCGAGCTGATGAGCGGCCCGGCAGATAGTTTTGCAGGCGCTCCAGCGGGGGGCCGCGGCGGTGGTGGTATGCCGGGCGGCGGCATGCCCGGTGGCGGAATGGCAGGTGGTGCGCGGGCCGCTGCACCGGGTGCAGCCCCAGGTGGCGCTCCGGGTGGAGCCCCAGGTGGAGCCCCGGGAGCGGCGCGGGCCGGCGGCGGACAGGGCGGCGGCCGGGCGCCATTGACTCCTGAACAGCAGGAAGCCCAGAAGAAGGCACAGGCAGCACTCAGGACGTGGCGCGAGACGGTTTCCATGGACAAGTTCAAGGCCTTCCGCAAGATGTACAACGACGCGGGAGTGAAGATCTACGCCTATAAGCTAGAGCCGAACATGACCATGTCGGACGGCGAATACGCCTACATCTGGAACGTGGCCCAGGCGCTGGGCGCCAACCACGTCACCATGGAACTGCCGACTGACGACAAGCTGCTGGCGCGGGTCGCCGCATACGCCGAGAAGCGCAAGCTGCGGATCGCATTCCACACCCACGGCCAGGGCGGTTCCTCCGGTTTCGACAGAGTGTTGAATGCGTCGAAGTACACCGCGCTCAATCTCGACGTGGGCCACTACTTCGGCGTCAACGGCGAGTCTCCGGCCCCATTGGTTGAGAAGTACGCCGACCGGATCGCCAGCTTGCACCTGAAAGACCGCGCGGCTCCTCCTCCTGCAACCGCACCAACCGGCGCCGAGGCCGGCAGGGGTGGTGGCCGGGGTGGCGCGAACATGCCCTGGGGACAGGGCGGAACGCCGCTCAAGGAAGTCCTGCTGCTAATGAAGAAGAAGAAGTACAAGTTCCCGGGCAGCATCGAGTATGAGTACCAGACGCCGCAGGGGTCTGACACTCTGACCGAAATAACGAAGTGCGTCGAGTACTGCAAGAACATACTTGTGTAGCACTGGCGAACGTTGAGTAAACGTGCTGCCGCCGGCCGGGCCGGCGGCAGCGCCTGCTAGAATAGGCAGTTAATATCCACAGAGGAAAACTCACTATGACCCGATTGTTATTGTTTGCGCTGGTGGCCGCCGCCGCTTTCGCGCAGAGTCCGATTTCGGCCCCCCCGGCCAGCCCCGAACAGGCCAAGGGAAGGAAGAACGGCCTGTATGCCCGGCTGGTCACTTCAATGGGCGCCATTACCGTTCAACTGTACGAGATGGAATCGCCGGAGACGGTGCGCAGCTTCGTCGGACTGTCCCTGGGCACCAAGCCCTGGAAAGACCCGAAAACGGGGCAGACCAAGACGACGCCGCTGTACAGCGGAACCATCTTCCACCGGGTGATCCCCGACTTCATGATCCAGGGCGGAGACCCGCTGGGCACCGGCACGGGCGACGGCGGATTCACCATTCCCGACGAATGGAGCCGGTCTAAGCTGGACTTCTCTGGTCCCGGGCGCCTGGCCATGGCCAATGCCGGACCCAAGACCACCGGCACTCAGTTCTTCATCACCGAAGCGCCGACCGTGTTCCTGAACCAGAAGCACACGATTTTCGGGCAGGTGGTAGATGGCCAGAACCTGGTCGGCAAGATCGCCAGAGTGCCGCGGAACGCCAGCGACAGGCCGAACACGCCCGTGGTATTGGAGAAGGTTGAGATTTTCCGGGTTGGCTCCGAGCCGGCCGCGGCTAAGAAGTAACCTGCCCGGCCAGGTCTAATTCAATAGGGCGGCGGCCCGCACGCCGCCCACTTCATCCGTAACCCTCCCGCTCCGGATCTGTTTCCGACACCCTCCTACCGGCGATGGCCAAATCTGCCGATCTAACTTCCGGAGGACCTTCAATCTGAAGGATCATGTTTTCCAGCATCACCACCGAGGATGCCTGCGCGGAACGGGAGCGCCTGATTCTGGAGCACCTGCCGCAAGTGCGCCTCATCGCCCGCCGCATCCATGAGCGGGTGCCCGAGAGCGTCAGCCTGGACGACCTGGTGTCGGCCGGGGTCGTGGGATTGATCTCGGCGGTTGACAATTTCGATCCGGCGCAGAACGTGAAGCTGCGCACCTATGCCGAATACAAGATAAGGGGCGCGATCCTGGACAGCCTGCGGGGCTTGGATTGGGCCTCCCGGGACCTGCGGCGCAAGGCTAAACAGATCGAGGCCGCCGTGGGGCGCGCCGAACAGATCTTGGGGCGGGTGGCAGGTGAAGAGGAGATCGCGGCGGAACTCAAACTCGGCCTGGACGAGTATCGCGAGTGGCTCACGGATGTCCGCGGGCTGTCCCTCAACAGCCTGGACTACGGCTCGGACCAGGAGGACGGCAAGCACCTGCTCGAAACGATTTCCGACAACCAGGAGCATTGGCCCTCCAGCTTGCTGGAGTCCAGCGAACTGGAACGGTTGCTGGCGGAGACCATCGAGAAGATGCCCGCGGTCGAACGCACGATCCTGAGCTTGTATTACCGGGAGGAGCTGACTCTGCGGGAGATCGGCGACGTGATGCGGCTGCACCTGTCACGGATCAGCCAGCTTAAATCGCAGGCCATCTTGCGCCTGCGCGTCTCGCTCGGGAAGGTCTGGCCGCTGACCCACGGGAGGTAGGGACAGCTTAGTCTTCCGGCGCTGGTTCTTCTCCCAAGTCGGTCGCCAGGTTCTCGAACTTGGTCAGGTGGTGCAGGAACACCAGCTTGACCAGGCCGGTGGGGCCGTTGCGCTGCTTGCTAAGCATCAACTCCGCCTGACCCTTCAGATCCTCGCGATCCCGCTTGTAGACCTCTTCGCGGAAGATAAAGGCCACGACGTCGGCGTCCTGCTCGATGGAGCCGGACTCGCGCAGGTCGCTGAGCTGCGGCCGGTGATCGCCGGGGCGCGTTTCCGGCGCGCGGCTCAGCTGGGAGAGAACCAGCATTGGGACGTCCAGTTCCTTGGCCAGCAGCTTCAAGCCGCGGCTCAAGGCGCTGATCTCCTGAACCCGGTTTTCAAACCGGCCCCGGCCGCTCATCAACTGGAGGTAATCGAGCACCACCAGATGCAGATCCCCTTCGGCCTTTAGCTTACGCAACTTGGCGTGCATTTCCATCAGACTGCTGCCGGAAGTGTCATCGATGTACAGCGGCGCATCCACCAGCTCGCCAGCCGCCGCCTGCAGCTTGCGGCGCTCCTCTTGGTTGAGATAGCCCAGCCGAAACTTGTGGCTGTCCACCCGCGCCCCGGAGCAGAGCAGGCGGCTGAGCAGCGCTTCCTTCGACATTTCCAGCGAGAAGACCGCCACGGTCTTCTTCAGCTTCACCGCCGCGTGCTGGGCGATGTTCAGGGCCAGGGCAGTCTTGCCCATCGAGGGCCGGCCGGCCACGATGACCAGCTCACCCGGATGCAGGCCGCCGGTAAGCTCGTCGAACCGCTTGAAGCCAGTGCTCAGGCCGCGGATTCGCCGCCCCGGATCGAGAAACGTGCTCAGGCCGCCCTGGAATTGGTCGATGATCTCCTGGGGGGTCGACAGACCCAC
Source organism: Bryobacterales bacterium (assembly GCA_963734625.1). Lineage (GTDB taxonomy): Bacteria > Acidobacteriota > Terriglobia > Bryobacterales > Bryobacteraceae > CAVTHW01. The sequence continues at coordinate 85,446 of CAVTHW010000004.1, forward strand.
TCGGTTCCTGGATTCGCCAAGTTTGAGGAGGATCTCCTCGGCGCTCGACAGGATCTCCCGCGCTTCCTCGTCGCCGGCCATGCTGCGGTTGATCAGGCTTTGGCTGGCGAAGATGACCCGCCGCAGCAGGCTCTTGTCCTTCACGATCCGGGCGTAGCTGTCGAGGTTATGGATCTGGGGCAGGCCGTCGTCGAGCGATACCAGGTAGCTCAAGCCGTCGCAGGACTCGAGCTGGCCGTTGCGCATCAACTCCTCGGCGACGGTCACGCGATCGATCTTCTCCCCGCGGTCCTGGAGGTCCGCCATTCGCAGGAAGATGCGGCGGTGCTTCTCGAGGCTGAAGTCGTCAGCCTCAAGAGTGGCCGCCGTTTGAATAAACAAAGACCCGTCGAGGAGCATGGAGCCCAGGACGTAGCGCTCAGCGTCCAGGTTGGCAGGCAAGCCCTTGTCGAAGGTAGCGTCGATGGTGGTCATTTGGGAAAACCCTAGACTACCCGGCTTTTGCGGGCGGTTCAAGAGATAGCCCTCTCAGCGGCTTACCCCTAGGAAAAGGCCGCCTTCGGAGGCGATGTGCGCGAACTGAAGAAGCCGTTTCCGGTGAACGCCTCAGGCGCGCGGCCACTTTTTTCCCACAGGATATCCGAAAACAAATCACCCCTATTTTGTACTATTCGGCGGCTGGTTTCCAGGCGTGTATTGTTAAGAATGTGTCGCCCAATATGCCTGACGTCCGTCTGGTGAATGTTTTTGAGGCTTGCGATTCCTTCGGATTGAGCCTGGCTGTTTCCGCTCTGGAAGAGGCGGGCATCGACTTTCTGGTCAGTGGAGACGAGTCCCGGACCCCTTTTATCGATTATGGGGTCGGCGTTGGACAAGCCCCATTGCTCAAGTGTTCTTCCCTAATTCTGGTCGCACCTGAAGACGAGCGCGAGGCCCGCGGGTTGCTGGAGCCGCTTCAGAACCCGCCGGCCCATGGCCTGGAAGAGGATTCGGAGCCGGAGTGATGCGAACCTTTGGGTACGTGGCGTACGCCGAAGTTGTGGTCTGCTGCTGGGTGCTGGGCATTTTCGGCGCCGTGAGCCTGGCCCGTGCGTCGCGGCGGCGGAGATCGGCCGGCCCGGAGTCGGAGCGGGGGCCGCGATCGCCCAAGGCTCTCTGGGGGTTGGCGCTGGAAGTCGCGGCCTTCGTCGTCGTCCTGCTATTCCGCAGGAAGAGCGCGAGCTTTGCCGAGGCGCCCTTGCTGGTGGCCGCAATGCTGTTCGCCCCGGCCGCCGCGGCCCTTTTCGTCTCGGCCGCCCTGCACCTCGGTAATCAAATGCGCATTCAGGCCGTGGTCAGCGAGGCCCACGAACTGGTGACCAGCGGTCCCTACCGAGTGGTCCGCCATCCGATCTACGCGTCGATCTTCCTGTTGCTGCTCTCGAACATCTGCTTGTTCGCCCGCTGGTGGGTGGCGCCGGCCGCCATCACGCTCTACATCCTCGGGACCGAGATCCGCGTGGGCGTCGAAGACCGTCTGCTCGCCAGCCGCTTCGGCCAGCGATTTGAGTCCTATAGAGCCCAGGTCGCGGCATACATCCCCGGGGTTCGGTGACTGGTCTAACGGCTGGTATGGTATTCTCAGTTCTGGACTGAAACGCGAGGGTTTTTCCTTCCCAGCCGAGGGTTCTTTCTATGTCAGGGCATTCCAAGTGGGCCACCATCAAGCACAAGAAGGCTGCCACCGACGCTAAGCGCGGCAAGGTCTTCACGCGGGTCATCAAAGAAATCATGATCGCCGCGCGCGAGGGCGGCGGCGACGTGGATAGCAATGCCCGGCTGCGCACTGCCGTGGCCGCGGCCAAAGCGGTCAGCATGCCGGCCGAGAACATCAAGCGGGCCGTCATGCGCGGCACGGGCGAACTGGAAGGCGGCCAGATCGACGAAATCATGTTCGAGGCTTACGGGCCGGGGGGCGCGGCGGTGATGGTGCAGGTCGCCACGGACAACCGCAACCGCACGGTCAGCGACATCCGGCACCTGTTTTCGAAAATGGGCGGGAACCTGGCCGAACAAGGCGCGGTGGCCTGGATGTTCGAGCGCAAGAGCCAGATCCTGATCGAGCAGCAGAAGGCCACGGAAGACACGCTGATGGGCGTGGTCCTGGACGCCGGGGCCGACGATCTGCGCGGCGACGGCGGGCAGTGGGAGGTCATTTCGCCCCCCGAGGCGCACGAGGCCGTCGTGGAGGCCTTGCGCAAGGCGGGCATCGAGACGGCCGAGGCGCAGATCAGCATGATCCCGAAGAACACGGTGAAGCTGACCGGCAAGAGCGCCGGGAGCATGCTGAAGCTCGCCGAGGCCCTGGAAGAACACGAAGACGTGCAGAACGTCTATTCCAATTTCGATATCGACGAGAAGGAGATGGAGGCGCTCGCCAGCTAGGGGCGCCACGCGGGATGGATGCGGGTTCTGGGGATTGACTGCGGTACCGAGCGAACCGGCTACGGCGTGATCGACAGCGACGGCCGGGACCACCGCCTGGTATCGGCGGGCGTCATCCGCACCCAGACGAGCGATCCGCTGGAGTCGCGGCTGCTGGAGATCGCCCGCGGCTTGAGAGAGATACTTCGCGCGCACCTCCCGGCGGCGGTGGCTGTCGAGCAGGTTTTCCATGCCGCCAATCCCAGGACCGCTCTGAAGCTGGCGCACGTGCGCGGGGTGGCTCTGCTGGTCGCGGCCGAAGCAGGCCTGGAACTGGGGGAGTACTCGCCGCTGGAGATCAAGGCCAGCGTGGTGGGCTATGGGCGGGCGGAGAAGGAACAGGTTCAAATGATGGTCGGATCGCTGCTGGCGTTGAGTCAACCCCTGGCTGAAGATGCGGCCGACGCGCTGGCGGTTGCCATTTGCCACGCGACACGCACTTCGGTTGGACGCCGAGAGGCGGCGGTGCGATGAGATTGCCGGCGGCGTTGCTGCTGGCGGCCTCGCTGGCCTCGGCGGCCGGCCTGCCGAAGATTCGCTTCGTGAAGGATTTTCCGAAGAGCGAACCCGCTTACACCGCCATCTGGGTCGACCGGAGCGGCAAGGGAGAGTGGACGGATTCACCCGACGGGGCGCGGCCCCTGGCGGTTCAACTGGAACCCGCGGAAACCGAGGCCATTTTCGGTCTGGCCGAGAAACTGGACTACTTCGCGAGGCCCCTGGAGGCCGGTGCGAAGGTCGCCTTCACCGGCGCGAAGAGCTTCCGGTGGGAGGGCGAGCCGGCCAATCACGAGGTCAAGTTCAACTACACGGCCGATCCGGACGGCCGGGCTTTGACGGTTTGGTTCGACAAGATTTCCGAGACCATGCAGCGCATGGCGGGCTTGGAGAGCGCGGTCAAGTTCGACAAGCTGGGCGTCGACCGGGAGATTCTGTTGTTACAGGCGGCGCTGGAAGGCAAGCGGCTGGCGGGCGCGAGGCAACTGCTGCCGCTGCTCGACCGTGTCGCCGCCAACCAGACCATCATGAACCGGGCGCGTGAGCGGGCGGCGAGCATGGCGGAGGCCATCCGCGCGGGCATGAGCGGGCAGAATTGAGATCATAGAGAAAGGAACACGCTTCATAAGCGCAATCGTATGAGAAAACCACTGATCGCAGGAAACTGGAAGATGTACAAGAATGCGGAGGAGACGTCCGCGTTCTTCAAAGCTTTTCTCCCGCTGGTGGAGAAATCCGAACACTGTGACATCGTGATTTGCCCCCCGTTCCCGAACCTGGCGGTGGCGGCGGTCGCTGCCCAGTCGAGCAAGGTCGAGATCGGCGGCCAGAACATGTACTGGAAGAAGGAAGGCGCCTTCACGGGCGAAGTTTCCGCTTCCATGCTGCTGGGCGTGGGCTGCAAATGGGTGATCATTGGGCACAGCGAACGACGCCAGTTCTTCGGTGAGACCGACGAGACGGTTTACGAGAAGACGGTGGCGGCGCTGGAGGCCGGGTTGATGCCGATCGTGTGTGTGGGCGAGAAACTGGAAGAGCGCGAGGCCGAAAAGACCGAGCCGGTGCTGCTGGCGCAGTTGCTGGGCGGCGTCGGCAAGCTGAAGTCCGAGCAATTCGCCAAGATTGCCATTGCGTACGAACCGGTGTGGGCCATTGGGACCGGGAAGACGGCCACGCCCGAAATGGCGCAGGCGGCGCATCGCTACATCCGCTCGATGGTGGCGCGGCACGTGGGCTTTGGCGCGGCGGGGCCGGTGCGGGTGCTCTACGGTGGCAGCGTGAAGCCGGACAACATCAAGGGGATCATGGCGCAAGCGGACGTCGACGGCGTGCTGGTGGGCGGGGCGAGCCTAGATCCGCAGTCGTTCGCCGGCATCGTGAATTACAAGTAGGCGGGGCGGGGGGCGCCCCCGCCGTGGTCACACTCTACGCCGAAGCCGATCGATTTCACGGCGATCGCGTTTCGAGGGTCTGCCTTCCCGGAATGCTTCGGAATGCGGCAGGGCTTTGCGCTCTTCGGCCAGTTTCAGCCGCAACTCCCGGCTGGCCTCGGTCTCACGGTAGAGCGTCTGCGCAACTACCGCCGGGCCGCGCATCTCACTGAGGACCAGAACCTCCACCTGAAAATCGCCGCCGTCGTTCTTCACCCGCAACACGTCGCCGACCCGAACCTCGCGCGCAGCCTTGGCTGCTTGTCCGTTGAACTCAATCCTGCCGAGTTCACATGCCCGCGCAGCGAGCGAGCGCGTCTTGAAGAACCGGGCGGCCCAGAGCCACTTGTCCATTCTCACCTGCATTCACTTGGCAGGTTGAGACTTGGCGCGGTTGCGCTGCTCGATGCGCAGCAGCTCGCTAGCCATGTCTTCGTAGTACTGCTTGTCCTTCATGCTGGCCCGAGAGCCCGGGAAGTAGATCAGCATAATCTGGGCCACATCTTCGGCCGCGCCGTCGAAGGTGAAAGCCACCCGGTCGCCTCCAGCCAAGCGGGTGTTGTCGATCAGCGGGAAATCGAAAGGTCCGAGATGAAACGGCTTGGTTTGCAGTTCCATAACCGGCGGCGTGCCGGTATTCCACACTGTGAGCCGGACCAGAAACTCCTGCCGCTGCGGGTCATGGGTCAGGACCTCGACGCGGAAAGTGCGCGGCGGCGCATCGCTCCCCGGAAGATCCAGGGCCTGGTCTCCAAACAAGGCCACCGGGCCCTGCTTGAGCTTCTCCAGGTCCACCATGCCGGTTCTGACGGTGGAAGCCTCGCGGATGGCATCCACCTCCCGGCGCACGACCTCCTGGGCCGAGAAGGTCAGCCGCTTCATCAGCTCCTCGGAGCCCGCTTTGGGCCTGGCGGACAGTGTCCGGTAAACGTCCTTGAAGAGCGGGCTCAGATCCAGAGACTCGTGGAAGTTGCTGGCCAGCAACTCCAAACGCAAGACGTTGGCCTCCATGTCATCGGTCTTTCTCTCCAGAAACGGCAGGATCGTGGACTGAAACATATCCTTCCGGAGAGCGCTTTCGGCCTCCTCGCGCCGGTTCATCATGTCGGCGTAGGTTCGGCGCGCGCTCTCCTTCTCCTGCCAACTGGAGGCGTACTGGCCGATGATCAGGGTCGTCACCGGGATGACGAGAATCTGCAACCATCGCCAGGGATCCTTATGCTGCGGAGGTGGACTAGGCGGAGCCGGCGCTGGTTCGATAGCCATGGATGTCACCGCCGGACGAGGGTGTACTTGCCGTCTTGCACTTGCAGCTCGAAGTCGGCCGAAACAGGTTCGCTTTGGGAAGGGATAGTAGCCGCCGGCTTCTGGCCCTTGTAGGTCAGCGTGATCGTACAGCGGCCCGTTTTCTGCAGGTTCACGCGATAGGCTCCGAAATTGTCGGTCTTGCCTTTCGCTTGTTCGCCGGAGCAATCGACTACCACTTCAGTGCCGCTGGCAACCGCTTTGCCTCCCTCGGTCAAAGTGCCGAAGATCTGGCCGCCGAACAGTGGCAGGGCGAATCCCAGGGCCCCCAGGAATATCAATTTTTTGGTCATGGCGCTCCTTTCACTCCGACTCCAGGGTAACAGCTTGCCAGAGGAGTGGGCACTCCCTCGGAAACCGGCGTTGCCGGAGGCGAGGCTTACTTAGTGGCAGTGGCGGCGGCGGGCAGAAAGTTCTCCATCACCCAGACTTCGCCTCTTTCCCCGCCGGCGGTGAAAGCGATATGCCGCCCGTCCGGATGGACGGAGAGATGGCGCATATTCTCCCCTGTGATCCCCAGTTTTCGGGGTTCGCCGCCTTGGACGGGGACCAACCACAGCTCGTCTTTCGAACCACCGGGGCTGGCCCGCCTGGCGAGGAGCACGCTCTGGCCGTCAGGCGCCCATGCGATCTTGCCGGACTCGAAGCTCGATCCGTCTCCGCGCAGCAACTCGCGCGCTTCTCCTCCCGCAGCCGGCATGACCTTGATGATCTTCGATCCCGATTCAGAAACTTGAAAGGCCAACTGCCGCCCGTCGCGCGACACAACCAGATTGCCTGCATAATTAGAGGAGCTATCGACGAGGCTATGCAGTTCTTTCTCCTGGCCAGTCTGGAGATCCCGCAACACAATGAAACGCCCACGATGGTAGAAAATCGCCTTGCCGTCGCGGGACCAAGCTGGTGACCAGCCCCCTCTGGCCAAGGGGAAAGGACTGAAGTCGCCGGTCTGGACGTCGATGAGGAACCTGCCGAAACTACCGGCAGGATGTTCTGCGGTAGCAAGCAAGGAGCGGCCGTCAGGGGACCAGTGAACCTGGGTCACCTGGTCGAGCTTGGACGCGAGTTCATGCACTGCCCCGGTTTCGGTGGAGCGGATGCAAAGCGCCCTGGCTCCCCACGCCCCGGGACCTCGCTTCGAAAGGAAGATCAACTCCCGGCCGTCCGGCGACCAGTCGGGCCTGCTATTGGATCCCACCAAGCGCTGGGTAGCCAGACTCGGCGCAGAAATGAGTTTGCCTGTGGCAAGATCAAGCTCGGCGATGTACACATCATTCATCTCCATCCGGACGCCGTAGTAGTACGAGCCGTTTCGGGTAAACCCCATTGCGGCGAGGTCCATCCCCAGGTCTGGCTTGACCAACTCGAGAGTTCCCTGGGATTTGCCGTCAGCAACTTGAATCCACCAGGCGCCCATGGTTCCGGTGCGGTTGCTGAGGAACAGGATTCTCTTGCCATCTGGCGTCCAGGCGGGATCGACATCGTTAGCCGGGTGCTGAACCAGTGGGGTCTCGCGCCCCCCGTCCAAGGCAAGCACGAATATGTCCTTCTCCGCGGATCCAAGGCGCTGCGGATAAGCGTATGCGATATAGCGGCCGTCGGGAGAGAACCGAGGGCGTGCGAGCGATTGCTCGTCGAAGGTCTTCAGCACTCGCACGGAACCGTCCCCCACGGAAATCAGCGCCATCTGGCTGGTCCCGCCTCTTATGTTGAGGACGGCCAGAATGCTCTTGCCGTCCGGGGACCAATCGGCGAGCCATCCCCCCGCCTCAGCGTTTCTGTAAAGAACGCGAGGCTTGGTCCCATCCAGCCCGACCACGCGCACTTCATAGAGCGAGTCCTGATACCAGGTGTAAGCCACCTGCTTGCCGTCCGGGGATGGTATCGAAGTATAGGCGGAATCATCAATACTTTGGCGTTGGGTGAGCTGTCGTATCTGCCCGGTGGCGAGGTCGTAAACTTTCACGTTTTCACTCGAATCGCGGAAAGTCAGATAGGCGCCGTCGCGGGAGGGCGCCCCAAAAACATCCGTATTGGGAATCCCGACCCGGCGGACTGTGATTGTGGAAGGTTCAGCGGACTTCAACGCGGTGAGCCGTGCACGGGCTTCGGCTACAGCCCCGGCCTGGTTCGGAAAGCGGCTCAGCACTTGCTCGTATGCCTTGCGCGCCTCGGTATCGCCGAGCTTTTCATAGCACTCGCCCATCCGGAGCAGCGCCTTGGCGGCTACCGCCTGGTCGCGGTTCTGAGCGAGCTTCTTGTACTGCTCGATGGCGCCCTTCAAGTCGCCGTCGACCACTTCTTTCTTGATTGCGGACTGAAGCGCCACTTCCGCCCGGCTGTCCTTTACTTGACCCGGCGCGTAGCCGGTTGATAGAACCGCGCCGAGCGCCGCGACCAGCAGCAATAGCGTTGATGCTTTCATCCTGATTTCCTCCTGCACACCCAGGCTACGACGCGAGTGTCCGGCTCCTGTCCGTGCAATTGTCAGGATTCGGTGAAGCTTAGCCATCGAAACGGTATCCCATTCCGCGCACGCTCAAAACATAACGGGGTCGAGAAGGCTCAGGCTCGATCTTCTTCCGCAGCGTGACGACGTGGTTGTCCACGACGCGGTCGGTGACGAACGTGTCATGCCCCCAGACGAGATCCAGCAATTGCTCCCGGCTGAGGACCCGGCCTCGGTTGCGCACAAACGCGGCGAGCAGCTTGAATTCGAGGGCCGTGAGCTCCATCGGCTGGCCGGCGCGGCGCAGCTCACAGCGCCCGAAATCCACCTCCAGATCGCCGAACCGGTACGCCTGCGACTGGTCCTCTCCAGTGCGGCGCAGCGCAGCCTTTATGCGGGCGCGCAGCTCGCGAGGGCTGAAGGGCTTGGTCACGTAATCGTCCGCCCCGAGTTCCAATCCCATAACCTTTTCGGCTTCCTGGGCCTTGGCGGTCAGCAGGATGATGGGCGTCTTGGAGCCGCCGCGCCGCAGTTCGCGGCAGACCTCGAAACCATCCTTGCCCGGCAGCATAACGTCGAGCAGGATTAAGTCGAAGGTCTCCCTGGCTGCCCGCTGAAGCGCGCTCTCGCCGTCCGATTCCAGCTCGACGTCATAACCTTCGGTCTGCAGGTCCACGCGCAGACCAAACGCGATTCCGGGGTCGTCTTCCACCACGAGGATGCGTTTCATGCCACCTTCTCCAACGGCAACAGGACGGTAAACGTGCTCCCCTGGCCGGGTTCGCTCTCCACCAAGATCTCCCCATCATGCGCCTCGATGATGTGGCGCGCCATGGCGAGGCCGATGCCGGTGCCCTTGATGTTGGAGGCCCTGGAGCCGGCGCCCCGGACGAACTTCTTGAAGATCTCCTTGCGCTCCGCGGCCGGAATTCCCATGCCCCGGTCCCGGACATGGATTGCCAGCCGCCCGCCGTCGCGCGCCATCTCGACCCAGACGGTCCGGCAGTCCGGCGAGTACTTTACCGCATTATCGAGCAGGTTCCATAGCGCCAGGCCGAATGCTTCGCGGTCGGCCCGGACGAGCGGGTATTCTCCCGCCTCCGCGAGTTCAATGCGGTAACCCTGGGCGGCGGCCTTCTCCTGGAATTCGGCTACCAGGTCGCGGACCAGCGCCGCGGGATCGAGATCCTCGAGGCGATAACGGAAGGCGCGCGCCTCCAGACGTCCGAAGTTGAGCACCGACTCGACGAGCCTCTGAAGCCGCTCGCTCTCGCGGGACAGGATGGCGTAGGATTCCTGGCGCAATTCCTCCGTAGGGATCCTGCCTTTGGACAGCATGTCCGAAAGCTGGCGCAGCGAGGTGAGCGGAGTCCGGAATTCATGCGACACCGCCGACACGAACTCGGATTGCAGCCTGGCCACGGCGTGCTCCCGAGTGATGGAGCGCAGGATGAAATAAGAGCCGGCCAACAGGACCAGCGCCAACACCGCGAACCCGGCCAGCAGCAAGCGGCGGCGCGCGGCCAAACCCGCCGAGTCTCCGCCGGAATCGGCGCTCGTCAGGTGCAGAGTCGCGGGCAGCCTGGTAGCAGCGGCCGTTCGTACAGCCTGCCGGGCGTTCTTCTCCACCGAGCCGAGCATCACCTGCCCATCCGCATCCACCAGGGCGCCCCGCACACGCTGGCCTTTGAGAGCGGCTTCCCAGACCGGTCCGAGGCAGCCGGGCCCAGCCAGCACCGCGGCGAGCCGTCCCGTATCCGCTGTCCAGGAGATCAGCACCGGCCTCGATTCCATCCGCAGAATCCGGCGTCCTCGCGATCCCTGCCCGGCAAGCCACTGGTCGTAGATCCACTCCACAGCGTCCGAAAGCGCCAGCGCGTCCTGCTCGCGCTCGGTCAAGGGCCCGGCGCCGGACCAGCGCCGGGCCTCTTCCACATGAAACTCCCAGACGGCACGCGGCAAGGTCCAGCGGCCCGTCGCGAGAGCCGAATACATGAGCGAGGCTTCCTGGCGGAGTGCGTCGCGCTTCCCCAGCGCCTCCAGCACGCTCGATCGCGCCTCGCGGGCCATCAGTTCCGCGGGCAGCCCCATGACGCGGACGGGGCCAAGCTGAGCCAGTTCGCCGTAAGCTTCGAGTGCTTCCTCATTGCGGCCGGCCTTGTGGAGGTTCCGCCCCAGCCGCAGCAAGGCGCCGGCGCGCACCCTTGGGTCCGGCGACCGTGCCAGCGGCCGGAAGAGCTCGGCGGCCTGGGCCGGATCGTTGCGCTGAAACTCCAGCTTTTCGCCCTCGGCGAAGGTTGCCGCGGGCGGCTCATCACTCACTGGAGCCGCCGGGTAGAAGAGCACGCGGCCGGGTGGGTAAATATTGACGGCGCGTTCCGCCGCGAGCAGGACCACCACGCCCTCCGGCGGATCCTTCGCGGCAGGGCCCGGAAGGAAGTTCAGATAGTTGTCAAGATCCGAGAAGCTCCTCTCCAGCCAGGCCACCACGTGGTCCGCCGCGAGGTCCAGGCGCTCCTGCACCCGCTGACTTTCGAGCGAGCGGTCCTGCTTCAGCACCTGCCAGCCGAGCCAACCCAAGGCGCCGCCCGAGACCAGCATGATGGCGAGGAAGATCGCCAGGACGTGGCGGGGCGGGCGAAGCCACTGTGCAAACGGCATCGGTAGCTAGATTATAGCGGGGCGGGTCACAATTGAATGCAGCTATTGTCAGGATTGTGTTTTGCCGTTCACAAGGCAGACGCCGGTTCAGTCGAGCAGGGTCCGGACGGGGGGCCAGGTAGCAGAGCGCGACACCGGTTGACCGGCTGCCATAGAAAATACTAGAATTATCTAGGAAAGAGTATATATGCAAAGGGATGTCCAGGTCTCGACAGTGGTCTCCTCCGCAACCCGCACGTTATTGGAGAAGTATGTCCGCGCCACCGGAGTCAAGAAGGGCTATCTGATCGAGGAAGCCCTCCTCCATCACCTGAGGGCTCTCGAAGCGCTTCCGCGAGACATCATCATGCCCCCGCGGCTGGTGGTCTCACTGCGCTCTGGCGGCGAAATCGTGAAGCGCGCGACGGCTCGGGCAAGGCCCACGAAGGAGCTTCGGACACTCCTGAGGGGCGATGGAGATTAGGGCGCTCCGGGAATCGGACAACCGGTCGGTTTTCAACTCCGGGGACCTGGACCTGGACCGCTTCTTCCAGAAATACGCCGGTCAAAACCAGTTTCGTCATCACATAGGAGCTACTTACGTGGCGGTCGAAGGAGACCGCACAGCCGGCTACGCGACGGTTGCGCCCGGACACGTCGAAATCGAGAGCCTGCCTGCCGGACAGCGCAAGAAGTTGCCGCAGTACCCTCTGCCGATTCTGCGGCTGGCCCGTCTGGCGGTGGATCAGTCATTCCAGGGACAGGGCCTCGGCAAACAACTGCTTCGCTTTGTGCTGAACCTGGCGGTAGAGATGGCAGGGAATCTGGGCTGCGTTGGGGTGGTCGTGGACGCGAAGCCTGAGGCGATGCCGTTCTACCGGCAATTCGGGTTCATCGTGCTCGAAGTGGTCGAAGGTGAGTCGCCGGCGAGGCCTCTGCCCACGGCGATGTTCCTGTCTGTGCGAGATATAGCCGCAGCCTCTCAAGAGCGCTAGCCGGTTCAGTCGAGCAAGGTCCGGACGCGGGCCAGGACTTCTCCCACGATGTTCGCCGGCAAGGATTCCACCCAAGCGGCGTGGCGCTCTCTGTAATCCAGGGTGCGGACCTGGTGGCACAGTACTACACCCTGGGTGCGAGAGCCCGCGCCACTCAGGGCGACGGCGAAACCGTGTTCCCTGGCGAACGCGCCGCCCTGGGTTACGGGGCACACAAGCACCAATCCGAAGCGGTTGAAAGCAGCCGGCGTTAGAATCAGCACGAACCTCTTGCCTTGCTGCTCCCGACCCTTGATGGGGTCGAGATCGATGTGGAGGATGTCCCCGCGATCGGGCACGCCCCGTTTCAAATCAGCTCTCTCCCGACGGGGCCGCTCCTGAGCCACGGCTTATCTGCCCGCCTGGGGGCAAGGTCGCCCGGTTGGCAACGGGACAGCAGTTCGGCTAGCGTGTACCTCGGCTTCGAGCTGGGATCGACGAGCAACCGGCCGTTCTCCACGCTCAGTTCAACGGTGGAGCCGGCATCGAGGTGCACCAGGCTCAGGATCTTCTTGGGAACGGCCATCACGACCGACCCGCCGAGGTTGCGCAGGGTGACGGTTGCCATGAAGACTCCCTCCTCTATTATGGATAAGTATAACACGGACGAAGCGCGTGGCCTATTTGCCTGCCGCAGTGGCGGCGGGCAGAAAATTCTCCAGCGCCCACAGCTCGTTGCGGGTGGTCTCCAATGTGAAACCGAGCTGTTTGCCGTCGGGAGAAACGCTCAACTCGAACACGTGGCCGCGGAAGTCGCTGCCCAATTGTTTCGGAGTGCCGCCGGAGGTCGGCACAATCCAGATGCGTGCCGATTCGCCGGGCACCGAGTCAACGTAAGGGTATGTCGCGTAGATTAGACATTTCCCGTCCGGTGTCCAGGTCATCACGCGACGCCGCCAGCCCGGACCATCCTGGACCAGTTCGCGCGTCTGGCCCGAAGCGATGTCCAGGATCTTGATGTAGTTTGGGCCCATCCAGCTGCTACCGGCCGGGGGCGGAGTTATGATCACGTAGGCGATACTGGCCCCGTCCGGCGATGGGGTGAGTTCGCGGACGTGGGCGGCCGTAGGGTCCTTGAGCAGCAGCTTCTCTTCCCCGGTCGCAGAGTCCCACACATGGATGGATGGCTTGTCCGGGCGGTACACTTTGGAGCCGTCCGGGGACCAGGAGGGCACGTACAAGGGAAGCTTGCTCATCAGTTCTCCGCGCAGTTTGACGGCGGAGCCCGTGGCAATGTCCATCTTGTAGAGAGCGTAGCCAGACTGTTGGTCCCAGGCGCCCAACAGGAGCGAATTGCCACCGCTGAGCCAGGAGGGAGAAGGGCGCAAATGCGCTGCAACCTGCGGCGTCAGGTCCCGCTCCTGCCCGGTGGCGAGATCCCGGATGACGACGGCTTCAATCCTGGCTAACTCGAATGGATCTTTTCGTAGTTTCACCCAGGCCAACCGGTTGCCGTCCGGGGACCACATCGGAGCCGCATTGGCTCCCTCAAACCTCTGGGTCAACTTGACTGGCTGACTTGTGAATGTCCCGCCCTCGGCGTCCAGGCCGGCGATGTAGGCATCGCGCAGAGGGGGTCGTTCAGCGTAGTACAGTGTTCCGCGCGCATCCAATCCTACGACGCGAGACAGCCCCGGCAGCAGTCGCAACAGCTCCGCGGCGCCGGACGCTTTGCCCTGCTGGACGGCGATCCGATAGACGCCCCGTTCTCCGGAGCTGTCACTGGTGAAGATGACGTGCTTTGCATCGGGGGACCACCCGGCTATGGAGTCCGCGCCGGGCCCCGTTGTGATCTCCGCATCCGTGGCGCCGTCAATCGACACCAGGTGCACTCGTCCCTTAACCGAGTACGCGATCCAGCCTCCGTCCGGAGACACCGCCGGGTTACCTGAGTCATCGACGGAAGTGCGCCTCACGGTGCGGACCTCTCCCGAGGGGACGGAAATCAGCACGAGTTCCGGTAGCGACCCGCGGGGCAGGGGCAACCTACGGCACAGAACCTGCTTGGAGTCCGGCGTCCAGCCGTACGGCGAGAGGTCGCCGGGCCAGTCTTCGCTCCGATACAACATCACCTTGCCGGTGCCGTCGGGATGCATAATTCCGAGGACGATTTTTCCCCGGAAGGAATCGGCGGGATCCTCCGGCCCACTGAACGCCACCCAGCGTCCGTCCGGGCTCAACCGTGAGCCCACACGGTCGACCAGGTAGGCGCCGGCGCTGAAGCCGTAAGGCAGTACGCGGGTGTCGCCGGTTTCTAGGTCGCGGATGTTCGCCGTGCCGGCTCGGAAATCTTCGAAGGTCACCAGCCGGCCGTCGCGGCTGACACTGCTGACGCTGTTCCGCTCGGCATTCCACAGCAGCTTGGCCGCGAGCACGGGTTTGCCATTGCCCATCCGGGCCAGTTCGCCGCGGGCTTCGGCTACCACCTGCTGTTGGTCGCCGTAGTCCTTCACCACCTGCTCCAGCGTTTTCCGGGCCTGCGCGTCGCCTTGTTTGCGATACACCAGTGCCAATCGCAGCAGGGCCCGCGCGGCTACCTCGCGGTTCTTCGAGCTGGCCGCTTGCGAGGCGATCTTGCGGTAGGCTTCGGCGGCGCCCTTCAAGTCACCCTGCACGGTTTCGCGGCGGATGGCGGATTCGAGATCCACCGCCAGGTCGGCGCCAGCCGCCAGCACGGCGGCGGCGATCATGATCCAGATTGTCCTTCGCATCTTGGTTGCCTCCATGCCGCCATTCTGGCCTCCCACGGTCATGCCTCAGCGCGCTGACGGTGAAGATTCGGTGTCAATCACGCGTCAAAACGGTAACCTAGCCCGCGCACGCTCACGATGTGCCGCGGCTCGGCGGGATCTTCTCCGATTTTGCGCCGCAGCTTCACCACATGCGTGTCCACCACGCGGTCCGTGACGTTCACGCCCATGCCCCAAACAGCTTCGATCACCTGCTCCCGTGACAACACCCGCCCCTCGCTAGCGAGGAACAGCCGCAGCATCTTCAACTCGATCGCCGTCAGATCCACTATCTCGCCCGCGCGCTGCAGCTCCGCGCGGTCCAGGTCCACTTCGCAGTTTCCGAAACGCTGTACCGGCGGCTCCGCCGGCAAAGCGCGGCGCAGCAGGGCTCTGATCCTGGCCCGCAGCTCTCGCGGGCTGAACGGCTTGGTCACGTAATCGTCCGCTCCGAGATCCAGCCCCAGAATCTTTTCCGCCTCCTGCACCTTGGCCGTCAGCATCAGGATCGGGGTTCGGACTTTCGCGCGGCGCAGGTCCCGGCACACGTCGAAGCCGTCCTTCCGGGGCAGCATCACGTCCAGCAGAATCAGGTCCCAGCCGGGTTCCTTGCCGCGGCGCACCGCCTCCACGCCATCGGAAACCACCTCCGGCTGATAGCCTTCATCGCGCAGATCCAGTTCGAGGCCGAGTGCGATGTCCCGGTTGTCTTCGACAATCAGTATGCGTGCCATGGTCACGCTCTCGCGGGCAGCACGATGGTAAAGCGGCTGCCCACGCCCGGCTCGCTTTCCAGTTCAATCCGCCCCTGGTGCGCTTTCACGATATGGTTCACCATTGCCAGACCGATGCCCGTCCCCTGGATGCCCAGCCTGGCTGCCTGCTCGCCGCGGCGGAAGCGGGAGAAAATCGCCTCCCGCTCGTGCGCCGGGACGCCGAGGCCGTGGTCGCGCACCGAAATGGCGACCAGACCATTATTCTGCTCCAGGCGGACTTCCACGGTGCGGTGGTCCGGCGAGTACTTGACGGCGTTGTCGAGCAGGTTCCACAGCGCCGTGGTCAGGGCCTCTGCGTCAGCTTCGATCGGGGCCGGCCCCTGCCCGGCGAACTCAATGCGATATCCGGCAGTCTCCACCTCGCTCGCAAACTCCTTCACCACCTGCCGCACCAGTTGCTCCCCGTCGCAGGGCTGGAGACGGTAAGGCCGGGCGCCGGCCTCCAGGCGTCCGAAATCGAGCAGCGACTCCACCAGCCGCGTCAACCGGTCGGTGGCGCGCGACAGCGCATCATAGCAGAGCCGTTTGCGCTCTTCGCTCGCCTCGCGGCCCTCGCGCAGCATGTCGGTAAACTGCCGCAGCGAAGTCAGCGGAGTGCGGAACTCGTGGGAGACCGCCGCCACGAAATCCGATTGAAGCCGCGACACTTCGAACTCCCGATTCAGGGCGCGGACCGTGAACAGCGAAGCCGCCACCACGAGCGAAGCCAAGAGCAGAAAGGCCCCCGCGAACAGCCGCCGCCGGCTGACCAGTTGCGCGAACTCTCCCGCCGGGTTGACGCTGGACACCACCACGCTCCAGGGCAGAGAAGTTTCGCTCGCCCGGCGCTTAGCCGCCGGGTAGCCGCGGGCGTTGTCCTCGTCGAGAAGAGCGAACTGTACCTGCTGCCCACCGGCCGCGGCCCGCGCTGCAGGGAGCCACTGGCTATCAACATACGCCGGCGTGGCGAGCAAGGCTCGCACCTCGCCGCCGTTGACCCGCCACAGCACAGCCAGCCGCTCTCCGTTAACCTCGATGGCGGTCCGCCCCACCGCATCCGGCAAGCGCTGGTTCCACATCTCCCAAAGCTGGTCCGCCGCGGTCGAGAGCGCCTCCTGCTCCGGCTCGGTCTGTTTAGAGTAGAGGCGGTACACGGGCCTGGTCAGGAGCCAGCGCCCCGCGCGCAGTCCCTCGTCCAGTCGCTGCGCGTACTGCCGCGCCTCAGTGGGACGGCCCATCTCGGCCAGCAACTCCGCGCTCGCGTGCAGCGCCACCAGCGAGGCGGGCACACGATCGACGGAAGCGCCATCCAAATCGTTCGTGGCGGAGTAAGCGGCCAGGGCCTCCTCCAACTGGCCTTGTCCGCGCAGCACCCGCGCCAGCCGTATCCCAGCGCCGGCGCGAACACCGGGAGCGGCAGACTTGGTGAGTTCGCGGTAGAAAAGCGCAGCCGACTTCGGGTCCCTTTTCTGGAACTCGAACTCTTCACCTTGTGCGAACGCGGCGGCGGAGGCCTCCTCGAGAGGAGCCGCCACCGGCTGCCAGGCTAGCCGCCCGCGTGGCGCTGCTTCGACGCGGCCTCCGGCAAACCGCACCACAACGGCGCCCTCGCCCCAGTCGCCGGCGCCCGCGGCCAGGCGCTCCTCGCTGGCCGATACCGCCCGGGCCAGCGCCGCTACCACGATGTCGGCCGCCCGCTCGATGCGCTGCGCCACCTGCTGGCCGGCCAGGGTGCGGTCCTGCTCGAGCAACCGCCATCCAACCCACAGCAGGAGCCCCAGCGGCAGCAGGGTCACAGCGGCGAGGGGCCCCATGAGGGTTCGGGTTGTCAGCCGCCTTCGCTGCGACATGAGAAGTCCTGCCTCCATAGTGTAACGGCGGCGAGTCAGGCGAGGGTGAAAGAATTGTGTTGTTTCGGTGACGCTGGCGCGCGCGTTCGTTGTATGCTCATCGAATGCGGCTGGGAGTAGTGTTGCTCATGGCCACGGGAATCAGCCTGGCCCAAGGGGTCGGGACCGTCGGGGGCGTGGTGGTCGATGCTCGTGGCGGGGAGCCTCTGGCGCGGGTCGAGGTGCGGTTGCTCCCCAGCCCGCAGCGGACGTTCACCGACACGGCGGGGCGTTTCAACCTGCCCGATGTGGGGGCAGGCGATTATGAGCTGCACGTTTCGACCGTCGGCTACCGCCTGTTGAAGAAGACTTTTTCGCTCTCGGCGGGCGAGATCAAAGAATTCGAGATATTTCTGACCCCGGACACGCTCCAGCACCTGGAGTCCATCCAGGTGACGGCGAGTCCCTTTGAACCCGTTCGCCAGGACAGCCCAACCGAGTTGACCTTATCCGGGGTGGAGGCCAAGAATCTCGCCAGCGTGCTGGCCGACGATCCTCTGCGGGCGGTCCAGAGCCTTCCCGGCGTGGCATCCAATGACGATTTCGACAGCCGCTTCTCGCTGCGCGGAGCCAACTACTCCCGGGTCGGGCTGTACCTGGACAACATCCTGCTCCATTCTCCGTTTCATATGGTGGGCGGGGAGGCGGCCACCGGCTCGATGACGGCGATCAACGGGGACACGATCGACAACCTGTCGCTGCACAGCGGAGCTTACCCGGCCCGCTTCGCGGATCGCACCGCCGGGGCGCTGGCGGTCGAAACGCGCGAGGGCTCGCCACTGGCGCTGTCGGTTCGGATCACTGCCAGCGCCTCCAACGCGGGGGTGGTGGCGGAAGGCCCGCTGGGGCGCAACCGGCGAGGCTCGTGGCTGGTCTCCACTCGCAAGAGCTACCTGCAGTACATCATCCGCCGCACGGCCGGCGGAGGCGATCCATCTCTGGCTTTCGGCATCCTGGACGGACAAGGCAAATTCGGCTACGATCTGACCGACCGGCACCACATCAGCCTGGCTCTGGTGGACGGCTACTCGGACCTGGACCGCAGCGATGCATGGACCACGCTGGGGCTCAATGCCATCATGACCAGCGGCTACCACCTCAGCCTGGCGGATCTCTCCTGGCGCTACGTGGCCGGGGCGAAGTTGCTGGTAACCAGCCAGGCGGCCTTCATGCGCGAGCGGTTCACGAATCGCAACCGGGGCTGGCTTCCGCTCCAAAGCGGCGATTATGGCGAATGGGTCTGGCAATCGAACGCCAGTTGGGCATGGAGCCCGGGGGCGGCTCTAGATGCGGGCTGGGGCGTCCGCCGCATCCGTTCCAACGGCTTCGAGAACCGCTATCAATTCAATCCCGTGGCGACGCAGCGCCTGGAGGATTACGCGGGCCACGCCTGGCGGCTGGGCGGCTATCTCGAGCAATCCTGGAAGACCGCCAGCGGGCGGCTCCGGTTCTCTGCGGGTTTGCGCTGGGACCGGCACAGCGTCGACGAGGTTCAGGCCGTCTCGCCGCACGCCTCTCTGGGAGCACGGTTATGGAGGGGGGCGGAGTTGCACTTCGGTTGGGGACAGTACGTTCAATACCCGGACTTGCCGTGGCTGTTCTCGGCCGCCGGCAGCCGCGGGCTGCTGCCGGAGCGCGCGAATCATCTGGTGGCGTCGATCGAGCAAGGTCTGGGTGCGCGCACGCGCCTGCGCCTGGAGTTCTACGATCGCCAAGACCGCGACCTGCTCTTTCGGCCCTTCTACGAGCCCCGCCTCATCGGGGGGGCGATTTTCAACCCGCCACTCAGCGCTCCCGCTCGCAATTCGGTGCGGGGCTACTCCCGCGGCTTCGAAATTTTCCTGCAGCGCCGCTCGGCGAACCGGCTCTCGGGCTGGCTCTCTTACGCGTACGGCCGCACTAAGATGCGGGATGGGGAGGCGCGGATCGCTTTCCCCGCCGACGAGGACCAGCGCCACACGGTGAACGTCTTCGGCAGCTATCGCATCCGTCCCACGGTGAACCTGAGCCTGAAATGGATCTATGGGAGCGGCTATCCGATGCCGGGTTTCTACCAGCGGCAAGCCGGACAGTACTACCTCGCCGAATCGCGGAACTCTCTGAAGCTGGACGACTACCAGCGCCTCGACGCGCGCATCAACAAATCCCGCGCCTTCCGCCGCTGGAAGCTGACTCTTTACGGAGAGGTCATCAACCTCACCAACCGGGTCAACTATCGTTTCAGCTCATTTGACGGGTACAACTCCAAGACCGGCCGGGTATCGCTCAGTCTCACCAAGATGTTCCCCATCATTCCTTCCGCCGGCATCGTGCTGGAGTTCGAGAGCCGGCGGTAGAATCTTTCTATCAGCCTCGCAAGCTAAAGCTTGCGCCACTTTGGAAAGGAGCGGCGGCACCATGTGGACGTTCGCTAGTGACATGTTCCAGCTCTCAGTTCCCGTGGCGGAGAAGATCCTGCGCCCGGTGGTGGTCTACGTATTTCTGGTCGTCTTCCTGCGGGTTTTCGGCAAGCGGGAACTGGCCCAACTGAACCCGTTTGACCTCATCGTGTTGCTTTCGCTTTCCAACACGGTCCAGAACGCAATCATAGGCGCCGACAACTCAGTCACGGGCGGGCTGATCGGGGCGTTCGCACTGATGGCCACGAACTACCTGGTGGTCCGCTTCCTGTTCCGCCACCGGCGGCTTGACCAGGTTCTGGAAGGAAGCCCAACGTTGCTTATCGAGCATGGGAAGGTGCAGCGCGGCGCGCTGGCGAAGGAACTGCTGACCGAGTCCGAACTGCACACCGTGCTCCACCGGCAGGGGTTCATGGCCGTCGATGACGTCGAGCGCTGCGTGCTGGAGCCGGGCGGCGTGTTTTCCATCCAGACGAAACGTCCGCCGCGCGAGGACCGGCAGCACGCGGAAGTCATGGCGCGGCTGGAGGAGATCAACAAGCGGATCGAGGGGTTGGCGCCGGTCGTTAGATAGCGTCGGCGCAGGAGATCGTATGGAAGCGAAACAGATGGCAGAAACCCTTTTAGAATCGGAAGAGAAGAGTTCTTTCGAAGACGTAAGGCGGTTCGCCGGGGTCATTTTGGTCGCGGCGGCTGTCCTGGCGCTGAGCGCGTGCACCAGTTGCGACAAACTCCGGACGCCCCCGGCCACGACTGAGTCTCCGTCGACGGCGCCGGCGACGGAGCGTGTCGTCGGGCCGCTGACTCCGGCGGACGCCCAGGCACTCGCGACCATGAATGCCCGTCTGAAAGAATACCTGGACGTGCGCTCTAAGATCGAGCGATCGCTGCCGAAGCTGCCGCAGGAAGCAACGCCCCAGGAGATCGACAAGAACCAGCGCGCCATGGAGAAAATGGTGCGGGAGGCCCGGGCCACGGCGAAGACCGGCGACATCTTCACGCCGGAGGCGCGCCCGGTCATCCAACGCCTGCTCGCCACCGTCTTTGGCGGGCCCGACGGCAAGCAGTTGAAGGCGGCGATCATGGATGAGAACCAGGCCGCGCCGTCCGCGGTCAAGCTCGTGGTCAACGGCCGCTACCCCGACACCGTACCGTTGGCCACCGTTCCCCCGCAAGTGCTGCAGACGCTGCCGAAGCTGACTGAGGATCTCGAGTACCGGTTTGTCGGGGACTCGCTGATCCTGCTGGATGTGCGCGCGCACGTCATCGCGGACTTCGTCGAAGACATAGTGCCCAAGTAACCTGAATGGAGGTCATCATGCGCCTGCGTCATTGGTCTTCCGTCGCACTCGTGCCCCTTCTGATCTGGACCGGGGCCGCTGTCGTCCGGGCCATCCAGTCTCCGACCGAAGCGCCCGTACCGCTGCCGAACAAGGATGGATCGTTCAAGTTCTGCGTCCTCGGCGACTTCGGAGTCGGCGATCAGAAGCAGTTCCAGTTGGCCGACCAGATGGCCACACTCCACGGGCGGTTCAAGTATGACGTCGTCGTGACGGTTGGAGACAACATTCTCGGATCGGAGCGGCCGCAGGACTTCCAGAAGAAGTTCGAGATCCCCTACAAACCGCTGCTGGACGCCGGCGTGAAGTTCTACGCGTCGCTGGGCAACCACGACTCGCGCGAGCAGCGCTTTTACAAGCTGTTCAACATGGACGGGAAGCTCTATTACTCGTTCAGCCCGAAGGCGAACATCCGCTTCTTCGCGCTCGACAGCACGTACCCCGTGCCGGAGCAGATCTCATGGCTCGAGAAAGAGCTGGCGGCATCGAACCAGGATTGGAAGATAGCTTACTTCCATCAACCCCTGTACTCATCAGGCGACCAGCACGGCCCGGACGTCCAACTGCGCAAAGTGGTCGAGCCGCTCTTCCTGAAATACAATGTGAGCGTCGTGCTCAGCGGCCACGACCACTTCTACGAGCGCATTAAGCCGCAGAAGGGAATCGCGTACTTTGTGGTGGGATCGGGGGGCCGGTTGCGGGTAGGCAACATCGACCGGAAGTCGGGCATTACGGCGAAGGGGTTCGACACCGATCTGGCGTTCATGGCCGCCGAAATCAGCGGCGACCAGATGTACTTTAACGCCATCTCGCGCCTGGGGCAGAGCGTCGACTCGGGTGTCCTCACACGGCGCAAGGTCACGCCCTGATTTCCAGAGGTTGAAACAAATCTTTGGTATCTTGTTCCAGCTCGTGTTGCTAACAGATTGATTCAATGAGGGATATTATCCTTGAATCGGGCGCCGGGCGAACGCACACTATATATAGGTACCGTTTGATGGTACGGGTCCTGTAGGTCGGGGCCGGTGAATTGCACGTCGGTTGTTCTTCTGTGCCGGACCCCGAACTCCACCTGGAACCATCCTGGCGCTAAGGAGGCAGCACATGGCGCACGACCACGGTAATGAATACCAAGTTAGAATTGTGCATCCTGACGGAGCTGAGGAACTGAGCGGGTGGTTGAATAGCAAAGAGCAGATTGCTCAGGCGGTGGCTGCGGTCCACAGTCCGCCAGGCAATACTTTCTGGCTTCGGGCACGCAGCGTACTCTGTCCAGACTGCCTAGATAGGGAACAGAGGATTGTGGAATGTCCCCTTACCGATGTGCCGTCTCCTAGATGCAGCCCACATGACTCCTATTATCTGCTGAGAGTGGGATTGAAGAACCGGCACACTGTTTTCAACCAGGGTTTCCATATATAAAGGCACTGGCGTCGCCACCCAGCCCAGGGGCTTTCAAACAAATCGCTCAGTTCAGGCTGACGCGTTTTCGGATGCGTTTTCGGAGGCGAAGAGTGTCACCAGGAATTGAGAGGAGGGCCTCTGGGTGAACAGGCTCACCAGGACCAGCACCACTAGGCTCAACGGCAAAGCCACCACCAGCGGGTCCAGAACGGGCCAGTTGGGCTTGGTTGCCAGAAGCGACGTCACGCCGAACAGCGCGTGACAGATGCCCAGCGCCTGGGCTTCGGCATCCTTGATGAACACCACCCAGAGCGCGGTCACGAGAAAACCCGTAACCATGCTGGCCTTGACGGCCGCCTGCGTGACTCCGCGGAAGTAGAGGCCGCCGATGAAAGCCGGCAGAAACGCCGAGGCGCACAGGCCGAAGAAGATGGCGGTGGCCCGGGCAATGATGTAGTCTCCCCGCGCATAGTAGCCGATCGCCAGAGCGGCCACGATGCCAATGATCATTCCGATTCGCGTCACGCGGATGCTGTTGGTCCGCGGACCGGCCAACTGCTTGAATACGTCGTGACCGATTCCGGTTCCCAGGGTGTGGATCTGGCTGGAGAGGGTGCTCATGGCGGCGGCCAGCAGAGTCAGCAGGAACAACACGCCAAACCAGCGCGGCAGGGCGCTCGTGACGTAGATGGGGATGATGCTGTCGGCGTTGAACATGTAGCGGCCGCCGCCGATGGGGACCACTGCCCGCAGGAAACTGGAAGCCTTCGGCCGGACTTCGACCCGGCCATCGGGGAGAGCCGTCACTTCCGCCTTGGGAAGGATCGCCTCGGCCTTGCCGAGCCCG
Organism: Bryobacterales bacterium; assembly: GCA_963734625.1. Classification (GTDB taxonomy): domain Bacteria; phylum Acidobacteriota; class Terriglobia; order Bryobacterales; family Bryobacteraceae; genus CAVTHW01. Next base: position 108,628 of record CAVTHW010000004.1, read on the forward strand.
CCGGCAACCACGTGGGTGTCGGCGAGCCCGTTGTTAGTGGTGTCTATGTGCAGGAGTCGAGCGGGCAGGGTAGCGGTTACGTAACGCTCCTGCTTGGCGATGACGTTAGCCTTCTCGCTGACGGAGATCAACTGCCCTCGGATCACCTCGTGCTGGTAGAAGTAGACATTGGACAGGGCCCCGACGGTAAAGGCCACGCCCGTCATCATGAGGATGAAGATGCCGCCAACCCATACCGCCCGGTTCAACTCGCGGTCGGACTTCACCGTCATGAAGCGCACCACGAGCTGCGGCTGGGCAAGGACGCCGATCCCCACCCCCATCACGACCGTGGTGACCACGATGTACCAGAGGTTATACTTGGCGCTCCCCCAGCCGAACAGCGGCATGGAGGTCCAGCCTTGATGGCCGATCGCCTTGTAGCCGGCGAAGACCTGGGAGCCCATGTTCGTAAGGTCTTGATGGCCCTTCACCACGCCGCCCACGATTGTATACGAGGCGACCAGAAGAACGGCCATCCCCACAAACATGATCACGCCTTGAAGCGCGTCGGTGTACATCACGCCCTTCAGCCCCCCGGCCATGACGTAGACCGCCGTCAGCGAGGCGAAGACCAGAAGAGAAATCTCATAGGACGCGCCGAAGTGGGTGGCGATGAACTCGCTGCCGCCAATCAGGACGGCTGTGGTGTAGACCGGCATGACCAGGAAGATAACCAGCCCAGCGAAGACCTGGATGAACTTGCTCTGGTAGCGGCGGCCCAGGAACTCGGGGAAGGTGTGGGCGTCGAGGGCGAGCCCGATCTTCCGGGTTCTACCTCCCAGCAGGGCAAACGCGATAAAGATGCCCTACAAAGATATTGCAGAAAGTCAGCCATAGAAGGCTCATCCCGAACATCCCCGCCACTCCGCCGAACCCGACGATGGCGCTGGTGGAAATAAACGTGGCGCCGTAGCTGAGGGCCATGATCACCGGATGGGCCTTACGCCCGGCCAGCATGTAGTCGCTGGCGTTCTTGGTCCGCTTCCAGCCAAGGTAGCCCAGGTAGGCGACCATGAGGAGGTAGACGGCAACCGCAAGGATTTCCCAAAGCTTCATGACGATCTCCAGTTACAGGGGGTCCCGCTATTTCTCTTCGACTTCCTTGTGGGACTTCCGGCCGCGCAGAAAGGCGTGGATCACGCATAACGCGGTTGCGGCCAGGCATAGCAGATAGGCCAGCCAGATCCCGGGATCGGGAATGCCAAGAACACCAACTGCCATAAGGACGATACCTCCTGATTCAAGCTTGTATACATGGTTTTGCCGGTGGATGCAAGTTCAGACTTTGGCCTGGGTCAGATAGCTCTATTTGTGCGGACGTTGTTCCCGTAACACAACGAAGTGGTTTACGCGACTCCTTCCGCGACATTTTGCCTAACAATTAGGAGCGGGAGATGAAACGGCCGATACAGGTTCTTAAGACCGCGGTTCCACTTCTTCTTGTACAACTGCTTTGCTGGAAGACCTGCTTAGGTCAGGTGGATCTGTGGTAACGGGTAAGACTGATTGACGACGGCGATATGCCTTCCTGACTACAGGTGGCGTCACGGGTTGGGTTTGCGAGTCGAGCGGGTGCTGGGTGGCAGGGGCGATCATCGCGGGGGTTTTGGCCGCCTTGGTTTGGGGGGTATCGCCGCCTGAATCGCTACCCTTTTCCCCCCGCACAAGGTAGCGATCTACACGAAGGCGGCGAACGCGCCAGGAGATCCTGGGCGATGATAGCGGCGATCCGTCCCTGTGGCCCAGACGCCGAGCGGCCGTGAGCCCACGGAAATTGTGGGTCTTCCTGCCGGTTGGCACGAGGTGAGGAAATCGGCAAGATTGTTCCGGCACTCCCGGTAGATGCCCAGGGCCTGATCGACGCGCTGCCGCGCCGCTTCCGCGGCTATGTTGTCCGATGAGGATTCTTGGGTGATCGACCGCAGTTCCCAGACTGCTGAGCGCAGTCTGTCAAATGCGGCGTCATAAGCGGCTCTCAATCCCTCGTAATCCATTGCCCGATCCCTCCTGAAGTTCCCCACACTCTATATGACGCTCGGACTGCCGAGATGTTTCGTGGCGACTCAGCAACCAGCCTACGCCGGTGTCTTGAACCCGAAGGTGCTTATGCGCCGTCCGGAGGCTTCGTCTACTATTTGGGGGACGGGACTTAGATTGCGGTCTGGGCCAGATAGGATTCGAGCATGGCCACAAGTTCGCTGGCGAAGACGGAGCGCTCGATGTGCTGCTCGCCGGGGTGGGCGGCGAAATGGTGGGTCAGGCTTTCGACCGCCTGCACGACAAAGTAGCCCGCGTGCCGGAGGTTGCCGTGGCGGACCTCGGGGTAGAGGCCTAGCAGCCCCGCCATGGTCTTGGCGGCTTCGCGTGCGGCTTGCATCAGCGCCGCGTGGACGCGCTCGGGCAGCGGGGTCTCCTCCAGCAGAATGTGCTGAAGACGGGGCCGGCCGGCGTGCGTTTCCAGCATCCCCTCCACGTAGTCCCGCAAAGCGTTGTGCAAGGAATGACGCTCGGCCACCGTATGGCACACCCATTCGTTCAGCCGGCGAGACGTCTCTTCCAGGTGGCGCTCCAGCAAGACCACGGCGGCGGCCTCCTTGCTGGGAAAGTACTGGTAAAACGTTCCGATGGAGAGGCCCGCCCGCTCCGCGATACGGTTGGTGGTGCCGGCCGCGTAGCCGCGCTCCTCAAAAACCTGAGCAGCCGCATCCAACAGGCCCTCCAGGGTGCCCTTGGAACGCTTCTGAATGGGCTTCTTTCTTGGGTCCAAACGCTTCTTCTGGGCGGCGGGCCTCAGGGCTGAAACGCGAGTTGTCACAAACTGAGCAATAGCTCACGATAGACTCAGATGTCAACCTCTTCGGAAAGCCCCGAGAAGTTCTCCGGCCTGAGCCAGGCGGAGGCCAGCGCCCGCCTGGAGCGCGACGGCGCGAATGAACTCCCCACGCAGAAGAAGCGCGGGCTGCTGCCGATCGCGGTGGAGGTGGTGCGGGAACCGATGTTCCTGATGTTGGTGGCCGCGGGCGCCTTGTATTTCTTCATGGGAGAACCTGTCGACGCGCTGATGCTGCTGGGCTTCGTGTTCGTGGTTCTGGCCATCACAGTGGTGCAGGAACGCCGGACCGAGCGGGCGCTGGACGCGTTGCGCGACCTTTCGAGCCCGCGCGCCCTGGTTATCCGCGACGGAGAACACCGGCGCATCCCGGGCCGGGAGGTGGTGCGCGGCGACATCCTGGTTTTGTCCGAGGGGGATCGCGTGCCGGCGGACGCAATCCTGAGGCAGGGAATGAGCCTGTCCGTGGATGAGTCGCTGCTCACGGGTGAATCGGTGCCGGTCCGCAAGGCCGCTTCGGCGAGCGCCGCGCAACTGGACCGGCCGGGAGGCGACGACACGTTCTCGGTCTTTTCGGGAACGCTGGTGACGGCCGGGCAGGGTACCGCCGAAGTCCTGAGCACGGGATTCTCCACCGAACTGGGGCGAATCGGCAAGGCCTTGGCGCAGGTTGAGCCAGAGGCCACACCCCTACAGAAGGAGACGTCGCGCCTGGTGCGGGTCTGCGCCATGGTGGGACTGTCGGCCTGCGTACTGGTGGTGGTGATCTACAGCCTGACGCGCGGCGGCGGCGCGAGTGTCTGGAAAGAGGGACTGCTGGCCGGCATTGCCATGGCCATGGCCACGCTGCCCGAGGAATTCCCGGTGGTGCTGACGGTCTTCCTGGCCCTGGGAGCCTGGCGCATCTCGCGGAGCCGGGTGCTGACGCGGCGCATGCCGGCGGTCGAGACGCTGGGCGCGGCAACGGTCTTGTGCGTGGACAAGACGGGCACGCTCACGCTCAACCAGATGAAGGTGAAGCGGGTGTCGATCTCCGGGCGCGCGGCGGACCCCGCCGGATCGGACGAACCCCTGGCGCCGGAGTTCCTGGCCCTTTTGAAGTGCGCGGTGCTGGCGAGCAAGCCCGATCCGTTCGACCCGATGGAAAAGGCCATTCACGCGGCCGGGGGGAGTTCGGGTCCAGGGTGGGCGATGGTGAAGGAATACCCGCTGAGCCCGGGACTGCTCGCGGTGAGCCAGGTCTGGAGGCAAGAGGGGAGCAGCGAATTGTTGGCCGCTTCCAAAGGGGCTCCCGAGGCGATCGCCAAGTTATGCCGCATGACGGACGAGCGGCGGGAGGCGCTGACCGTGGAGGTGGCGGGGCTGGCCTCCGAAGGCCTGCGAGTCCTCGGAGTGGCGAGCAGGCGGATGCGCGAAGAGGACCTGCCCGGCGAGCATCAAGCCCTGGAACTGGAGTTTCTTGGACTCATCGGATTGGAGGACCCGCTCCGGCCAACGGTCCCCGCGGCGGTAGCCGAATGCCGGACCGCGGGCATCCGAGTGGTGATGATCACGGGCGATTACCCATTGACGGCCCTCAGCATCGCGCGGCAGGCCGGCCTGGGAGGATGCGAGACCGCGATCACCGGACCCGAACTGGAGGGAATGCCGGACGACGAACTCTCGCGGCGAATCAAGGACGCCACCATCTTTGCCCGCGTCGTGCCCGAGCAGAAGCTGCGGATAGTCAATGCGCTCAAGGCCAACGGCGAAATCGTGGCGATGACGGGAGATGGCGTCAACGATGCGCCGGCGCTGAAGGCGGCGCACATTGGCATCGCTATGGGCGGGCGCGGTACGGATGTGGCCCGCGAGGCGGGTTCGCTGGTACTGCTTGACGACGACTTCTCGTCGATTGTCGCCGCGGTGAGATTGGGCCGGCGCATCTTCGACAACATCAAGAAGGCGATTGCCTTCATTTTCGCGGTTCACGTGCCCATCGCGGGGCTGTCGATGGTGCCGGTCTTCTTTCCGTCGTGGCCGCTGCTGCTGCTTCCCGTGCATATCGTTTTCCTTGAGCTGGTGATCGACCCGTCCTGCACCTTGATCTTCGAAGGAGAGCAGGCGGAGGCCGATGTGATGAAGCGGCCGCCGCGCAATCCCGCCGAGCGGCTGTTCTCGCTCCGGACCATCGGGTTCGCGGTGGCCCAGGGACTCAGCGTGCTGGCCTTGTGCGTGGGGGTGTTCATGTGGTCGCGCCTGGGCCATGGGCCGGACGCAGCACGCGCGCTGACGTTCACAACGCTGGTGGCCGCCTTCCTCGCGATCATCCTGGTCAACCGGAGCTGGAGCCGCACCATCCTGGGCAGCCTGCGTATGCCGAACGGAGCCCTGTGGTGGGTGCTGGGCGGGACGGCCGTGCTCCTGGCCGTCGTGCTGGCGGTCCCTTTTGCTCAACGGTTGTTCCATTTCGCGCCGCTCCACGCCCGTGACCTGGGGCTTAGCATCGCGGCCGGGATGGCGTGCGTGATGTGGTTTGATTTGCTGAAACTGGCCGGATGGCTCGCACCGGCCCAAACGCCTAATTCCACGACGGAGAGGAACTCATGAAATCTCCTACTTGTGCCAGCGTTGAGCTGGTAATGCCGGAGAGATCCGGCGTCGAGATCGATTACTGCCCCACCTGCCGCGGAGTCTGGCTGGACCGCGGGGAACTTGACAAGATCATCGAGCGATCGCTCGCGCCGTCGCAGCAGGCCCCTCCTCCCGCCCGGTACGAGGCCCCCCGCGGGTACGAGGGAGACCACCATCACGACAAGCACGGCCAGTACGGCAGCCAGGGCAAACGGCGGGGATGGTTAGGAGAGATGTTCGACTAGATTACGGCTCCCTCTTTCGCGGGCGCTTGCCAGGCAGGCTGGCGGGGTTCTCCTGGACGCGCTCGCGGAAGGCGCCTTTCAGCCCCGCCGCCAACGAAACAGCCGATTCGCCATAGCGGTCGCGAAGTTTGTCCGCTGCCGCCAGCGCCTTGTGCCAGCGCTGACCCTCGTCGGGATAAGGCAGAGTGGCCTGACCCGCCGCGGCTTCCAGACTGGAGGCCTGAACGCCCAGCAGCCGCACCGGCTTGCCGTTCCAATTCTTCTGGAAAAGGAATCGCGCTTCCGCGTGCAATGCCGTATCGAGCGACGTGGGAGCCTTGAGCGTTCGGGCGCGGGTGATGGTCGAGAAGTCCTTGTAGCGCAGCTTGAGCTGAACGGTGCGCGCCTCCAGTTCGTGCTCCCGCAATCGCCGCCCCACCATCTCGGCGAGTTTAGCCAGGGTGGCGTCCAGCCGCGCGCGGTCCGTGGTGTCGTCGTCGAAGGTGTGTTCGTGACTTATGGACTTTGGCACGTCGTCTTCGCCAATCGCGCCCTCGAACCAGGCCCCCGCGTCCTCGCCCCGCGCTTTTCCCGCCAGCGCCGGCCCCCACTTCCCGAAGCGCTCCGTCAGGAAAGCCGCATCGAGTCTCGCCAGGTCCCCGATTTTGCGGATGCCCAGCGCGTTCAAGTTCCTCTCGGTGACCTCGCCTACGCCCGGCATCTTGCGCACGTCGAGCGGCGCCAGCCAGCGCGCTTCGCAGCCCGGCAGCACGAAAAACACGCCGTTGGGTTTGGCCTGGTCGGAGGCCACTTTGGCGACCATGCGCGAGGCGGCGACACCTATCGAACAGTTCAATCCGGTCCCCCGCTTCACCGCCGCGTGAAGTTTATGCGCCGCCTCGAGCGGCGGGCCGTGCAGGCGTTCCGTGCCGGTCATGTCCAGGTAGGCCTCATCGATCGAGGCCATCTCCACCAGCGGAGTGAAGCTCTCGAAGACCGTGCGGACCTTGTCGGAGCACTCGCGGTAACGCTCGGGGTGGCCGTCCAGAAAGATCGCTTGCGGGCAGAGCTTGTAAGCGGATCGCAGGGGGAGCGCCGAATGCACCCCGAACTTCCGCGCCGCGTAAGAAGCCGCCGACACCACGCCGCGCTGGCCGGGCTGCCCGCCCACTACCACCGGCTTGCCCTTCAGCGACGGATCGAACAGTTCTTCCACGGACACGAAGAAGGCGTCCATGTCGACGTGAAAGACGGTGCGCACGCTCTATGTTAGCTCCTGGACGAGAGAGGCGAGAGCAGTTGGCGCCAAACGGAGTCGGGCTATTACGTTAGGGTTAATGGACGATCTTGAGAAAGTTCTGCCAAGCCCGGTCACGAATGCAGCCATTCGCTCGGGTCAGAAATTGGTCATTCCTTTCGAAGAGACGAAATGCGCAATTCGTGTCGCTAGTGAGCGCCTGACCGCCATACTTGGGGTAGAGGTCTTCCGCGTTCTACGCAGCGGCCTTGGCGTCCAGTTGTACAGCGGTTACGATTTCAGTTTTGCAGGAGACTGGCCGGATTACGTACGTCTCAACAATGCGGCCGCGCTTGCTATCATTGGCAACAACAGGATCGACGAGGGCTACCGCTACATCTTGACGGCAACCTCCGAGGAGGAATTCAATCGACTTCCGGCTCGTTGATTGTTGCGACTGAACGGTGACTTCGTGGCGGGTCTGTTGATCGGCGGCAAGATCAAAAGCCGCCCAAGACAGTTCTCACGCGAGTCTCGCGGACAGAACGCGCGGGATGCCGGCCAGATCGGGCACTATCCGCACCTCGCGCCAACGCGATCCGAGCATGCCGCGGACGGCCTCGCTGGTCTTGAAGCCCAGTTCCACGACCAGCGCGCCGCCGGGCCGCAGTACACGCTCACTTTCGACGACCAGCCGCTCGTATATTTCCAGACCGGTCGGGCCGGCGAACAGGGCGACGTGCGGCTCAAAGTCGCGCACTTCCTTTTGCAGGCCTTGCATGTCCGATAGCGGCACGTAAGGTGGATTGGATACAACCAGGTCCACGCCCGCCGGGGCGATGGCGGAAACCAGGTCGCAGGCGACGAAATGCACCTGGGCGCCCAACTTCTTCGCGTTGCGCCGCGCGACCCTCAGCGCGGGGAGCGAGACGTCGGTAGCGCAGACCGCGGCCTGCATTTCCAGGTTCAGGGTCACGGCGATCGCGCCGGAACCACACCCCACATCCACCACGCGATGCGCATCGCGAGCCACCTCCAGCGCGGTCTCGACGACGTGCTCGGTTTCGGGACGGGGAATCAGCACGTCGGCGTCCACGAAGAACTCGCGCCCATAGAATTCCTGCTGGCGGGTGATGTATTGGGTGGGTTTCCCCTGGACGCGCTGGTCGAGGCAGCCCTCGTAGCGCACGCGGACCAGATCGGTCAGTTCCTCTTCGGGATGGGCGTAGAGGTAAGCCCGCTCGCGGCCCAGCGCATAACCCAGCAGCACTTCGGCGGTGAGCCGGGCAACCGGAACGCCGGCTTCCTCAAGTAGCCCGCAGCCCTGCTGGAGAGCGGTTTGAACCTTCATCGGCCGGCTCCGCCTTGGTGGGTTGATTCATCTTCTCGGTCTGGTAATGAGTGGTCAGCGCGTCGACGATCTGGTCCAGGCGCCCTTCCATGATCATATCGAGCTGGTGCAGCGTCAAGCCGATGCGATGGTCGGTGAGGCGATTCTGCGGGAAGTTGTAGGTGCGAATCTTCTCGCTGCGGTCGCCGCTGCCGACCATGCTGCGGCGCTCAGCGCCGATCGAAGAGCGCTGCTTCTCCAACTCCAGCTCGTAGAGCCGGGAACGCAGCACGCGCAGCGCCTTGGCCCGGTTCTTGATCTGCGACTTCTCGTCCTGGCAGGAGACCACCAGATTGGTGGGCAGGTGGGTGATCCGCACCGCGGAGTAAGTCGTATTGACCGACTGGCCGCCGGGGCCGGAGGAACAGAACGTATCGATACGGATGTCCTTGGCGTCGATCTGGACCTCGACTTCGTCGGCCTCGGGAAGCACGGCCACGGTGATGGCCGAGGTATGCACGCGGCCCTGCTGCTCGGTGACCGGCACGCGCTGCACGCGGTGGACGCCGCTTTCGTACTTGAGCTTAGCGTAGACCTTCTGGCCGCTGATCAGCGCTATCACTTCCTTGGACCCGCCGATGGACGACTCGCTCACCGAGCTGATTTCCACCTTCCAGCCTTGGGTCTCGGCGTAGCGCGAATACATGCGGAAGATCTCGGCCGCGAACAGCGAAGCTTCGTCGCCGCCGGTGCCCGCGCGGATCTCGAGCACGACGTTCTTTTCGTCGTTGGGATCCCTGGGCAGCAGGAGGATCTTCAGCTCGCTCTCCATGCGCTCCAGCTCCGGCTCGAGGCGCGCCAGTTCCTCGGCCGCCATGTGGCGCAGTTCCGGGTCGGCGTCCTCGGCCATTTCGCGCGCTTCGGCCGCATGGCCGTTGAGCAGCTTCCATCCTCGGTACCGGGCTACGATGTCGGCCAGCTCGCTGTGCGCCTTGGCGGTCTTGCGGTACCGGTCGGAATCGCTTATGACCTCGGGGTCGGCCATCTGCGCGTTGAGGGCCTCGAACCGGGCTTCGATCTCGTCCAGCTTGGGTTGGTATTGCATCGGGAAAAAGTCAGGCTACCACGAGTTCGCCGCCCTGCGCCCTTTCCAACTCCATGGCGCCTTCCAGGGCGTGGATGGCCACCGCCAACTGGTCGTCGGCGGGCGGCTGGGTCGTGATGCGTTGGAGCCAAAGGCCGGGCGTGGAGAGGAAAGCCAGCAGCGAGCCGCGGTGCTTGGCGGCGTATCGGATCAGCTCGTAACTGACGCCGGAAATCAAAGGCAGCAGGGCGATGCGCCACAGAAACTTGGCCACAAAACCGTCGAAGGGGATAAGCGCGTACACGCCGATGGCAATCACCATCACCACCAGCATGAAACTGGTGCCGCAGCGCGGGTGAAAAGTGGTGAAGGTTCGGGCGTTCTCCACCGAAAGCGGCTTCCCGGATTCGTAGTTGAACACCACTTTGTGTTCGGCGCCGTGATACTCGAAGACGCGGCGGATGTCCTTCCAGCGCGAGATTCCGTAGAGAAAGGCGATGAAGATAAGGATCCGGATGACGCCGTCGGTGAGGTTGAAAGCGATGCGCGCCTGCAAGGCCGGGTAGATCCTTCCGAGCAGCGTGGCCAGGTATAGCGGGACGAACTTGTAAAGGAAAATGAAAAAGGCGAGCGAGAGAATCAGGTTCACCGCCATCACGGTGGGCGAGATCTGCGGCGCCGGCTTCCCGGCACCCTCCTCGTCCAGTGACGTATTGGAGGAAAACATCAAGGCCTTAATGCCGAGATACATCGCCTGTCCCAGCGTGCCTACTCCGCGAAAAACGGGGACCTTAAAAATCGGGTACTTGTCCCCGACCCGAGAAACGGGCATCTGATCGGTGACGATTTCCCCGTTCGTCCGCCGCACGGCGACACAGTAGCTGTGGGGCGCGCGCATCATGACGCCCTCGACGACCGCCTGCCCGCCAACGAGAGTCTCCTCATTGCTTTCGAGCAACGGTAACAACTGGATACGCGCAGCCAAGCGCAGAAAACGCCGGATGGACAAGGGTGAGCCAGCTCCTATAGTCAGTATAGCGGAGCCCGCCCGCGCTCTGCCGGCTACCGGATTACACTATTTCCAGGGGTTCCCTAATGGTGCTCAGAAACGCCGGCATGCTCAGCCTGAGTCTTGCGGCGCTGGCACTTTCTTGCGGCTGCGCGGCGCGATTACAGTATCGATTGACGCCCGAGGCGTTAACGCCTCCGGAGATGAAGTCTCCGCCGCGAGTTCGGAACGTCGCCGGCCCGCGCTGGTCCAAGGGAGCTTGCGACATTTCGACAGGGCCCCTTCGGCTGACATGGCGCGGGCGGGACGCGGAGTTGCGGCTCGGGCTCCAGCCCTCGGACGAGCAGTTGAACGAGTTTCGCGACCGGATCACGGCGCTCGAAGGGAGCAACTGCCTCGCGGGCGACGGCGCGGGACGCGTGCTGGACGTCGTGGCGTCCTCTCTGACATTGCCATCCAGACGCATCTTCTACGCTCGCTATGGGAGGTATGAGAGGTCCGCCTCGCTGGATCTGGACACGAACTTCCGGCTGAAGGTCCTGAGCCCGCTGCTGGCTTCCGGGGTGACGGATCTGAGGGTGGACGCTACCATCCCGGACCAGCCCGGTGCGATCGAGGTCAAGATGAGCCCCGGTCTGGAGGGCTACGAGACGTCGTACTACGAACTGCAGCCAGCGCCCGGAGGCGGCGTCCGCCCGATCCTGATCTCAGTCGAGCAAACCCGTGACGGCAAGACGGCGCCGGCGGCGAAACCGGCCGGATTCGCTCCGGAATTACCCGCGGGCGCGGGGCGCGTGCGGCTGCTATTCATGCGCTGCCGAGGCTGGCGAGATTCGAGACATCATGCTGCTATCCGGTCGAGCCACGCGCCATTGGAGGCGGCCGGTCGCCGGATCGAGGCGTCCGACGACACTCGGGCTGCCTGCCGGGCCGAGCAGGAAGCTTCTTGCGTTCCCGTGCCGCGCCTGTCGGCCGTCACGCCGGAGCTGCGCGTCTGGGTGCAAGGGAAGCCGGTCTACGTCACGGTGGGCGCAACACTCTTCAGTGCACTGCGCGGGGCGGTGGCCACCGGCCTGCGGGTCTCGCGGCCCTGGCACGGCAAGTTGATTCCCGTGACGTCGACGACGTCCCCCGAGGAGTTGCTGAAGCTGGTGCTGATCGGCGGGGAACGGATCGAGTGGTGAACGGTAAAGCGCCGATCCGCGCCGCTACGGGAGGAGGACCTTCAGGTCTGTCGCGGCGAAATCGCCGCCTGTCGCGAGCACGGCCTCACGGCGGGATTCCGCGAGGGCATAGACCGCGCAATCGCCGAAATTGAGCTGTGCAGGGTGGCCCAGTCCCTTTCCGTACCGTCCAAACGCGGCGACCGCCAGTCTTGCCTGGGGCTGGTCAAACGGGACGATTTCGCACCTCAATTCCTCGACCTGTTTGTAGAGCAGGGGGACGGCCGCTTCGCCGATCCGGACCCTAAGAACCATGCCGGCTTCAAGCAGCGAAACCGACGAAATCAAGCGGCTGGAGGCAGCCCCGATCAGGTCGAGCAGCGACCCCCGTCGGGCTTCCCCCAGTGCGATCGCGATGAGCACCGAAGTGTCAATCACCATCAGCGTGGGATCCCGAACTCGTCGTAACCCAGAATTTCCTCGGGGCTGCGGGCGTCGACGACCGGCAGAGCGGCGATTCTGTCCGTGAGTGCATCGATTCGCGCCCGGTCAAGGGACCGGGGTGTCTTCCGGAGCTTCTCCTCGAGGGCGGAGATCACCGCATCGCTGAGCGTCACGCCCAACCGTTTGCTGACTTGCTCGGCCAAACGGTGGGCGGCGGGATTCTTGACGTACAGCGTGCGCGCTTTCCCAGCCGACTTCCTGGTCTTCATCGTCTTCATTGTAGGGCAATCCCAAGGGATATACCAGCATCCGGGTGGTGCGCCAGTTTTGTGTTGGTCTACTTGAGGCGAATCAAGCGGATTATGGACCAGAGCAGCGTCAGTAAGGAAATAGTAAAAGTGACGGGCCGGTACCACCTTGGGCTGCGGGGCAGGTTCAGATGCCTCTTGAAGTGGTCGCCCAGAAGCTCGAACATCGCGCAACGATTATAGCAGCGCCCGGGTCTAGCGCTTGGACAGGTCGCGGATGTAGATGTCCTTGAAGCGCATGTCGCCCAAGCCGCCCGAGTGCAACTGAAGCGAGATCGTTCCGTCGAACGACTTCGGGGTCGGATCGGTGAAGTCGATGATCTTGACCCCGTTCAGGTGGGCGATCATGTGGTTGCCCTCCACGATCAGCAGCAAATCGTTCCAATCGGTGGGCTTGATCACGTACTCGTACTCGGGTGAAGGCCAGGCGATCCAGGCGCGGCCGTCGCCATAGAGGCCGCCGGTGTGGTGGTTGAGCGTGCGGTCAATCTCAAACTGCATCCCTTGCGACAGGTCGACCGTGCCGGGCTTGAACCGGGAGTGAAAGAAAACGCCGCTGTTGCCGTCGGCCTCGCACTTGAAGCGCAGCGAGAGCCAGAAATCCTTGTAGTCCTTGGCGGTCATCAGGTAGCCGTACTCTTTGGTGACGCCCTGTCCGTGTATGACGCCGTCTTCGACGTCCCATTTCTCGTTGCCCACCTTGACCCACCCGGTCAGGTCCTTGCCGTTGAACAGGGAGACCCACTGCTCGTTGGGCAGAGGCTCGCGACCCCTCGGGGTTTGGGCCAGGAGCAGAACCGGGAAAACGATCGCAAAAATTAGCGTGCGCATTGGTGTTAAATATTATCATAAGCCAATGGACTACACATTCCGGCATTCCATGTGCAACGAGGCGTTCAAGGATTCGACGTTCGCCGAAACATGCAGGGCGATCCGCAAGGCCGGCTACACCGGGATCGAACTTGCGCCGTTCACGCTGGCGGAAGATCCTTCGCGGCTCACCGCCGGCGAACGCAAAGAGTTTCGGGACAAGATCGAGTCCGAGGGCCTGACTTTCGTGGGTTTGCACTGGCTGATGGTCGGACCCCAGGGGTTGCACGTCACCACGCCGGACGCCGCATTACGGGAGCGCAGTTGGGCGTACGTCGGGAGCCTGATCGACCTCTGCGCGGATTTGGGGCCGGAGGCGGTGATGGTCTTCGGCTCCCCCAACCAGCGGCGCACCACGGGCGGGCTGAGCCGCGAGGAAGCCACACGGCATTTCGCCGACGGATTCGCGTCGCTCGCGCCGCACGCCGCCGAGCGGGGGGTAACGGTTCTTCTGGAGGCGCTGCCCATCGGCCAGTGCGACGTGGTTCAGACGCTGGATGAGGCGGCCGGCATCGTAAAACAAATTGGAAGCCCGCGCATACAAACGATGTTCGATGTGCACAACGCCGTCGACGAGATCGAGCCGCACGCCAGCCTGGTGGAACGGCACTTCGGCTGCATCCGCCACGTTCACCTGAATGAATTGGATGGCCGCTACTGCGGAGCTGGGGATTACGATTTCAAGCCGGTTCTGGAGGTTCTGCGGAGGCGCCGCTACGCCGGCTGGCTGTCCCTGGAGGCCTTCGATTTCACGCCGGGCGCGGAAACGCTGGGCACCCGGTCGTTGCGCCATCTGGAGTCCGAAATCGGCCGGCTCTGACCGGCCACGAGTTGGAGTACACTAGTCATTTCGTTGGGAGGGCCTATGGATCGCAGAAGCTTCTTGATGAGTTCGGCGGCGGCGCTCGGCGCCAAATCCGCCGTGTTTGGGGCGGCCAGTGACACCGTCCGGGTAGGAGTCGTTGGTATCGGCGGCCGTGGGAAGGACCACATTAACGGCCTGGGGCGGTTGCCGAACGTCGAGGTGGCGGCGCTTTGCGACATCGACCAGAACCATCTCGAGGAAGCGCACAAGATCATCGAAAAGAATGGGGGGAAGCGGCCCCAGGGCTACAGCGATGTGCGGAAGCTGCTGGAGGATAAGACGATCGACGCCATTTCCATCGCCACGCCGAACCACTGGCACACCCTGATGGCCGTCTGGGCCTGCCAGGCGGGCAAGGACGTGTACGTCGAGAAGCCCTGCTCGCACAACGTCTTCGAGTCGCAGCAGGTGGTGGCGGCGGCGCGGAAGTACAACCGCATGGTGCAGATGGGCAGCCAGAGCCGCTCGTCAGTGGCGGTGCAGGAAGCGATCCAGAGGATGCGAGACGGGGAACTCGGCGACATCTACCTGTCGCGCGGACTGTGCTTCAAGTGGCGCGACACGATCGGCAAGACGCCCGTGGAGCCCGTTCCGGCCGGCGTGGACTACGACCTGTGGACCGGACCGGCGCCGCTCAAGCCGTTCACCCAGAACCGCTTCCACTACAACTGGCACTGGTTCTGGGATATCGGCAACGGCGACCTGGGCAACCAGGGCATCCACGAGGTGGACATCGCGCGCTGGGGCCTGGGCGTGACCTACCCGATGAAGGTCAGCGCCATCGGCGGGAAGTTCATGTTCGACGACGACCAGGAGACGCCGAACACGCTGAACTGCGCCTTCGAATTCGACAAGGGCGGCAAGCGCGTGATGATGAAATTCGAGGTCCGGCACTGGATGACGCAACGACGAAGCCTCCATTCGGGAAGGCGGCGGCAACACCATCGGCAACCTGTTCTACGGCTCGAAGGGATACCTGGCCGTGGACAGCTACATCGTCGTACAAGACCTGGATGGGGCGGAAACAGGAACCGGGGCCGGCCAGGAATCGAGGCGGCAACCACTACGCCAATTTCGTCGAAGCCGTTCGCAGCCGCAAGCGGGAGGACCTCAACGCCGAGATCGAAGAGGGTGCCATTTCCACCGTGCTGGTGCACCTGGCGAATATTTCCTACCGTGTGGGACGGACCCTGCAATTCGACGAGAAGACCATGACCTGCATCGGCGACGCGGAAGCCAACCGGCTGCTGACCCGCGACTACCGCAAGCCCTTCGTGGTTCCGGAGAAGGTCTAAACCGCTGCCTCCGACTGAGGGGTGCGCGACACAAACAGAATGTCCACGTGGGGTCTGGCTTTCAGCCAGCCGCCGGCTTTTGAGTCGGCGTTTCTTCGGGCTGTCGCAAGACGCCGGGCCAAAGCCCGGCGGCAGCCAGAAATGGCTGCCCCACAAGCTGCCTGCCGTTCCCAGTTTGGATAACGGCGAGTGCTCTCAACCAAGGGCTGTTAGCGGGTGAACGCCAGCGCCGCGAAGCTCACGGCGCTTTGCTCGTCGATGTTCCACTGCTCGTAGCACAACGACTCGCCTTTGACCCCGGGCACGGCGGCGAGGAAGGTGTAGAGCGTCGAGGCTCCGCACCAGCGAAGATCGTCGTTGTGCTGCCGCGCCCGCTCCCAGAACCCCCGGGCGTCGCCCGCCAGGACCCGCTCGATTGCTTCGGCGTCCTGCTCCGCGACGCCGGTCATCAGGCCTTGTCCGGCTTCGGCGGCGAAGGAATCCCCGTAGCGTGGGCCGATGTGCGCCAGGTCGATCCCCAGCACCCACAACAGGCGATCGGCCTCCCTGGCCGCAATCTCGCCGAGAGCGCCGAGGAAGCGCGCCACCGCTGGATCGTCCTCCGGCGCGCCGCCTCCGTTCAGGCTTTGCACGAACGATCCGCACAAGACCGGCAGAATCCGCACATTGGCGCCGAATAGGTGCTGCAGGAAGAGAACCTGAAATTCAATCGAATGCTCCACGGCGTGGCAGTAGTCTTCCAGGATGATCGCATCGCCGGCCTTGGCCACCAGTTCGTCCACCAAAGCCGCGTCCGTCACCGTCTCGCCCAGCGGCGTCACGTAGGGCTTGCGCGTGAGACCGAACCGCTCGGGCTGCCCGTAGTGCGACGTGCCCAGAATCACGAAAGTCCGGTCCTTGTCCTGCGGCCGCAGGGCGCCGTATGCCGCGCGGTAGCACGGCCGGCCTCCTTCCAGGCTGATGTGCGGGGCCGCGATGCCGATGAGGTTTCGCTCGGATGCCGCCGGAGCGTCGTGGTCCAGATACTCGGCGAGCAGCGCCGAAAGCTCGTCCGCTTCGGCCGGGTAAGCCCCGCCGGCGTGCGAGGGATAGCGCGCGGGCGCCTCCGTGAAGGCCCGCAGCCGGGCGTCCCTCAGCTCCTGGTAGACTTCGTCATCCAGGAACCCCGCCTGGCTCAGCGCGCCGATCAAGTGCTCTTCCAGTTCGCCTACCTGAAGCTCTCCGGTGATCTGGACCAGCGCCTGGCGGAGATCGAGGTCCGTCCCCTCTCCGTCGAAGAAACGCAGGCAATCTACCAGCGGCGGAGGAATGATGATGGTAGCGTCGGAGAATTGGAGGGCATCCCGAATCAGCAGTCCCGGCCTGTCCGGAACGGGCGACCGCATGAAATCCAGGTTGACTCTGAGCCGGGGCAGTTGCTGTGGCATGCAGCAACCATCATAAGCTGTCAGCCGAGTGGCTCAGGCGCCCACCCTGTTAATCGCGCCTAGCAGGAATGCGACCAGGTTCCACGCCACCAGGCCCGCGTAGAACAGCGTCGCGCCTTTCAACAGCCGGTGGCGGCCCCTTCGCCAGCAATAGACGGCCAGGCTCAGAGCCAGCACCTTGACCAAGGCCAGCCCCGCCAGCGGCGAGCCCGCGCTGTTCATCAGAAACCGGACGATCGGATTCGCCTCATGAACCCCGATCGCCAGAACGGCCAGGGTGGTCAGCAGGTCCAGCAGTTGCAAATAGGCGAATTGGGCCAGCAGGCTTGGCACCATCCTGCCTAGAGAATACGCCCTAGCATTGGGCCTGTAAATACCGGAACGTAATACGGAGCCTTAGTACGTTCGTACTCAGTAGGGTCCGATAAAGTGTTGCGTGGGATCAGGCTGGACGCCAGCTCTGACGATAGATACTTGCATGTGCCAAAAGAGCCCTCGTCCAGCTCGAATTCTGATGCTGGCGCCCGCCTGTGTCAACGCGTGGGGGCCGGAGGCGATCGTCAACGCCAAGTTCGCTAGAGCTTTGATCCGCCGGGGGCACGACGTCGACGTTATCAGCGCCGAATATGACTCACGCAAATACTACTACCCGCCGGTCCCGGAAGCCCTGGCGGATCCTCTTGCTGGACGGTGCGAGGCTATCAAGACACCGCGGGGCCACGGGTTCGAAAGCGTCATCTGGCATGGGCGGGCCTTCCTGAAGACCGGGTACTTCTTTCCCGGTATAGGATGGGCGGCCGCCGCGGTCAGGCGGGCGGTCACCCTGTTCAAGACGCGGGCCTACGACGTGGTGCTCTCACGAGACTCCCCTTCCGAAGTGGTGGCACTGACGCTTGCCAAGACACTAGGGGCGCATTGGATTGCGAACTGGAATGATCCATATCCCACCCAACGCTACCCGGCGCCCTACGGCGGCGGTCCCTCAGCGCGGCTTGGCTTCTGGGGGAATGGGCTGCTCGAGGAAATCGCGAAACATGCGGCCTGGCACACTTTTCCGTGCGAACGCCTGCGCGATTACATGCTATCGTACTTTCCGAGTTCGATTCGGGACCGGACCAGCATAGTTCCACACATTGCTCAGGGTAACGGGACAGGGCGTGCACCGAAGCCAGTTAGCTCCGGCGGCATGCGAATCGTATTCGCGGGGAAGTTGCTTCCCCCGCGCCGCGTGGATTGTTTTGCGGCGGGGTTGCGTCTCTTCGTTCAGCGGGAAGATCTAAGCCCCAATGATATTCGTATTGAGTTTATGGGGGTTGTATCCTCGGAGCTAACTCGGACGCTGGCTGACTGCCAGGTGAGCGAATACTGTACGATGCCCGGCCCGGTACCTTATCACAGCGCCGTATCAGAGGTATCGCGGGCGGATGTTGCGTTACTTCTTGAGGCGGACTGCGCTGAAGGAGTGTTCCTGCCGTCAAAACTCGCCGATTACGTCCAATGCGGGCGGCCCGTTCTCGCGGTCGGCCCCAGGGTCGGGACGGTCCGCGACCTGATCACACAGCACGGCGGCGGAATGGCGGCTTCCAGCAGATCGACCGAGGAAATCGCCGCTGCGTTAACGAAGATGTATCAAGCCTGGCGTCGGGGCGACCTGGATGCGAAGTATGACGTCACTGCGCTCAAAGCCCACTTCAGCGAAGAGCAAGCGGTCTCGGTTTTCGAGCAGATGAAGAGGAACGGCAGCGCAGCCGGGAAGCTGCAGGCGGATACCCAGCCAGCCGGCGGCCAGGCCGCCGAACACGTCTTCCTTGCGCAGGCGATTGAGCGGTATCTGGTCGGTACGCATGCGTTGCACGATGGTGTCGTACAGCGATCGCCGCTGGCCTTCCTCGGTCACCCGCGCCAGCAACCCGTCGAGTTCGTCCGCGACAGGCGCGCGCGTCATCGGCCGAGCCGGTCCTCTGGACCTTCAGTCGCAGGCGAAGAATCCGGCCTCGCTCGAAGGCTGGCCAGCACGTAAAACATGCCGTCGATCAGGCCCCAGGCGAGGTTGCACCCGAGGATGGCGATCAGCATTTCGCGCGCGCCGGCGCGGCCCTCCTCCTCGATCACAAGGCCCGCACCGAGCGTGAACGTCAGCGTCATGATCAGCCCGACGGATCCGCCCATCCGCGATCCCGGATCGAGGTATTTGGTGCGGAATGATTGGCGGCGATGGTCGTTCATTGTCGTTCTCCCAGGAAGCCGGGCCCCTTCCAAGAATAGCGCGAGCGCCAGATCGCGTACGGCGTGACCGTCAGGGCGGTCACAACCAGGACAGGATGGTCGCTTTGACGCCCGGAGGCGCCGAATTCAAGGCCGCGGCCAGCAGCGCAAGCCCCGGGTTGCGCAGTGCGGTCGAGATGGCGACGGCCGTGCGGGTGGCCGGATGCGGACCGCCGAGGAGGTGTCCGACGGCAAGCGCCGCAAGCGTGGCCAGCACGATCGCGCTGGCGACCCGCAGCCCGGTCGCGATCAAGACGCTCCAGAATCCAAGGATGGCCAGCAGCGCCAGTGCGCCGAGCAGCCAGCGACCGGCCCGGGCAAGACGCGGACGCAGCCACGCGGCCGCTGGGCCGTGCATCTGCCCGAGGCCGACGCCGAGCGCCGGGGCAGGAACTGTGCGAGAAGGACCTGTCGCAACAGATGCCATGGCGAAATGGTCGCGCTGGCGGCATAAAACTCGTCGAGCAACGCGAGCGACAATGGCGCCGTCGATCACCGCGAGCAGCGCGATGGTCACCTGCAATCCGGGCGCAAAATCGCGGTCCGCTTCCGCGGCGAGCGACCTGCGCGGCGCAACAACCAGCACGATGGCCATCGCCGCCATGCCGAGCACCGACAGCACGTGGCAGCTGGAACTGTCCATGTCCGTGACCAGAGTAATGACGGGAACCGCAACCAGCACGGCGAAGAGCGACTTGAGCATCAGCGCAGGACGCCTCCACGCTCGCACGAAGTCCCGCAGTTCGTAGACCGACGCTGAACATCACCACGAACACGGTCGCGACCGCGAACGCGGAGACGATCCATTCCGGAACCAGGCCAGCCATATGGGTGCGCCCCGCGAACGAGCAGTTCAGCCGGTCCGCATTAGGGGGGATGGTTAGAATGCCGTCAACGACGAGTGCAGAACGATTGAAATGGAGATCGACATGAGCCTCGCTCCTGCGGCCCACAGCCGCCTGACGGCGGCATTTCTTGCATTGATCGCCCTGTGTTGCACAGGGAGCCGGCCGCCACTGAGACAGGCGCGGCCGCCTCGAGTGCCGACCCGCCCCGCCCACGCATCGGGCTCGTGCTGGCCGGCGGCGGCGCCAAGGGCGGCGCCCACGTCGGCGTGTTGAAGGTACTCGAGCAGATGCACGTGCCGATCGACTGCATCGCCGGCACCAGCATGGGCGCGCTGGTCGGCGCGGGGTACGCCTCCGGCATTCCGGCCGACGAACTGCAGAAGTTCCTGGTCGGGATCGACTGGAAGTCCGTCGTCGGCGGACAGGGCCGCCGCGACCTCGAGCCGGTCGAGCAGAAGCGCCAGGGCGTCACCTACAGCAACCAGCTCGAGCTCGGCGTCCGCAAGAGCGGCGTCATCATGCCCGGCGGCCTCGTGAACACCAGCAGCATCGAAGACCTGCTGCGCACCTACGTGGCCAGCGCGCGCATGCAGAGCGACTTCGACAAGCTGCCGATACCTTACCGCGCCGTCGCCACCGACATGGTCAGCGGACGGATGGTCGTGCTGGACAAGGGCGACATCGCCACGGCGATGCGGGCCAGCATGGCCATCCCCGGTGCGTTCGCGCCGGTCATCGTGGGGAAGCAGATCCTTTCCGACGGCGGCATGGTGCGCAACATCCCGGTGGACGTGGCACGCCACCTCTGCGCCGACGTGGTCATCGTCGTCAACCTGGTCGAGCCGCCCGCCGATCCTGCCAGTTGCAGGGCCATTCGCTGCATGAGCAGCACGGACGTGGGGATCCAGGCCAACGAGCAACTGCAGCTGCAGACGCTCACCGACAAGGACGTGCTGATCGACGTCCAGATGGGCGACATTCGCACGGCCGATTTCGAACGCATACCGGAGACGATTCCGCTCGGCGAGAAGGCCGCGCGCGAGCAGATGGCCGCGCTGGCGAAGTACTCACTGCCGGCGGACGAATACCTCGCCTGGCGCAAGCGCGTCACGTCTTCACAGCAAATCGAGGCGCGCCTGGCCGGTGTGCGCTACGAAGGCCTGCAGCGCGTCAACCCGGCGTTCCTCGAGCAGCAGGCGCGGGTGCACGCCGGCGACGTCGTCGACACGGCGCAGATCAGCAAGGAAGCGCAGCGCATGTCGGTCACCCAGGATTTCGAGTCCGTCGAATACCGGGCTCGAGGGCGACCCGAAGAATCCGACGCTCGTCTGGCTGCCGCACGAAAAACGGCACGGCCCCGATTACCTCAAGATCGACCTCGGCGTGTACGCCTCGGCGGGCGGCGACGTCGCGTTCGCGATCTATGCCAAGCACAATCGCAACTGGCTCAACTCGCTCGGCGCCGAGTGGCGCAACGAACTGCAGCTGGGCGGTGACACATCCGTTGCCACCAGCCTGTACCGACCGCTCGATGCGGCACACCGCTTCTTCGTCGAACCGAAGTTGTTCTGGAAGTCGTCGGTCGAGGACATCTTCCGCGACAACGACCGGCTGGCGTCGTACCGGTTCAGCGACGCGTTGGGGCAGGTCGACTTCGGCGTGAACTTCGGCCACTCGGCACAGGCGCGAATCGGCTATGTCTACGACCGTCGCAGGGTCGACCTGAACACCGGCTCGCCACTGTTGCCGGAAGTGGGCGCACCAGTCGACGCGGGCATCCTCGTGTCGGGCACGTATGACTCGCGCGACACACCGTTCGAGACCCAACCCGCGGACTCGCGGTAGCGCTCGATTACATGCACAGCGACGACTCGCTCGGCGCCGACCTGGCCTGGGATCGCGCCGAACTCGGTGTCGGCCTCGCGGTCCCGCTGCGTCGCGACGTGCTGTGGCTGACGCTGGCCGGCGGCTCGGACCTGAACGGCCGCCTGCCGGTGGACCGCTACTTTGCGCTCGGCGGGCCAGGGAGTTTCCCAGGACTCGAACTCGGCGAAAAACGCGTGGCCGGCTACTGGACGGCCAGCACCGGCTACCGCTGGAAGTTCAAGGACACCATGTCGATCCGCGGCCAGGCGCTCTACGCCGGCATCAGCCTGGAGGCCGGAGCAACGTACCGGGACGCGCTATCGGAGTTCGACGGCGGCAACAATTACCGCACCGACATTTACGGTGGCTCGATCTACCTGACGGGACGCACTGGTCGGCCCGCTCACCCTGGGCGTCGGCGGCACCAACACGGATTCGTGGAGTGTATGGCTCGCCGTCGGCCGGCCGATCGGTCGCGGCACGATCCTCGAGAAAGGCATCTTCCGCTAGGCCGGCATCTCGACCAGTCCGGCCTTCACGTCGCCCCCCGCACCGAACACCGATTTGGTCTCGAGGAATTCCTCGAACCCGAACGCGCCCCACTCGCGACCGAGTCCGGACTGCTTGTAGCCGCCGAACGAGCCGCAGAGCGTCGAGACTTGCACCATTGATGTGCACGTTGCCTGCGCGGATGCGTGCACCGACCTTGCGCGCGGCCTCGGGCGTCGGGCCGAACACGTAGGCTGAGGCCGTAAGGCGTGTCGTTCGCAATGCGAATCGCCTCGTCGACCGTGTCGTAAGGCAGGATGCAGAGCACCGGTCC
>CAVTHW010000005.1:0-44099 GCA_963734625.1 Bryobacterales bacterium
GAAACTGGTTCCGCATGAGCGGATTGCGTCCGAAATGGCGAACCTCCCGTAGCCGCGAGTTTGTCAGGCCGGTCGAACATCCTGACATCTATTCCGGCTGCTCCACCTAGCTTGACCCGAAGAGCGCCTGGGCCGGCGGGTACCGAAAGGAACTGCGGAGGCAGCCGGCTGTATAATCGAGATCGGCCAGGGAGCTAGAATGATTGGAATCCGGCCAATGCATCACAGTGAAGGGGAAAGAACGCAATGAGGCTACGATACATAGGTCCGGCGCTGCTCCTGGCGGGGGCAGCGGCGCTGGCGCAACCCAGCCCCCAGCCGCAAGGCGGCCCGCCCCCCGCGGCGCAGCAGCAAGCGGAGCAACAACGGCAGATGGAACAGATGCGGCAACAGATGCAGCAGCGAATGCAGCAGATGCGACAGCAACCGCAGCCGCAGCCCCGTCCGCCCCTGGAGCGCGCCCTCGGTGGACCTCCAGGAAGGTGGTGGGACCGCCCGGAGATGGCCCAACGCTTGCAGTTATCGGCCGACCAGCAAAGGAAGATGGACGACGTCTTCCAGCAGTCCCGGCTCAAGATGATAGACCTCAGGGCGTCCCTGGAGAAGGAAGAACTGACCACGGAACCTCTGGTAGCGGCCGAGCAGCCGGATGAGGCCAAGATCTTGGCGCAGATCGACAAGGTGGCGCAGGCACGCGCCGAACTGGAAAAAGCCAACGTGCGGATGCTGCTGGGGATTCGCCGGGTACTGACCCAAGACCAGTGGAGCAAGTTGAAGGCCGAGACCGCAAACAATCCTCCGGCGCGAGGGGCATCAGGACCAGGGGGCCCAGGCCGGTAACTAGCGGAGTACGGCTGCGCCGGCACGCCCGGGAGGCGGGCTACTCTCTGGCGGGTAACCGGTCCATGCCATAGCGCCGGCCTTCGCCCTCCATCAGGCGGGTCAACTCCCTCTTCGTTTCTTCCGGAAGCCGCGAAGGCTGGTATTCCCCGACGAGCCGCGAGACCTCGCGCGCGGCTCGCTCGCGGAGCGTCGTCCGGCCGTCCTTCATGCCACCGCGCCCGGCTGGCACGGTCGATCACCGGGCCGGGGAACAGGATTTCCTGGCGCAGGTAGCGGCGGGTGTGATCGGAGATGAGCAGGTGCTTCTCGCGCCAGCAGTTCCTGGAAGATGGGAAGCGCCGGGAAGTCCTCGCGCGGCTCGATGCCCTGCAGCAGCCGGTAGGTCATGCCGCAGATCTCGTTGTCCACGACCAGCTTCTCCAGGCTCTGGCAGCTCTCGAAGTCGAGCATGCCGGGGCCGGAGATGCTGTTGATCCCCGATAGCGCCGCCAGCAACGCGCCCATGGCTGTCTCCAGCCCGGCCTGCGAGTCCAGTTGCTTGGCGTCGCTGAGCGCGATGTAGCCCTGCGTCGGCAGGCCCAGGTGCTTGCCGATCTCGCTGTTGGCGCAGTTCAGCATCATGGTCTCGATCGCGCCCATCGGGCGTGGTTTCGTAGCGGACGTCGAAGATCGCCGGCGAACCGCCGTACAGCATCGGCATGTCCGGGCCGCGTAAGCTGGCTGATCACGACGCCGCTCAGGGTCTCGGCGGTCTGCTGCACCAGGCTCCCCACCAGCGTCACCGGGGCCATGAACCCGGAGAGCGGCATGGAGATGAACTCGACCGGGATGGACCAGCGGGCGCAGTCCACCAGGTTCTGGCTGGTGACGTCGCTCCACTTGATGGGCGCGGTGGGGCAGCAGGAGAAGATGGTCAGCGGCTTCTCCCTCAGCGCCTGCCTGCGCTGCCTCGCACCGCCAGTTGCAGGTCCTTCATGATCTCGAAGCCCTCGACGGTGAAGGCCCCCGTGACCACCGGCTTCTCGCCGTAGAGCAGGCTCAGGTAGAGACGGTAGCTGTCCGAGATCCTCTCATGCACGTCGGCGGGAATGAGGGCGGTGCTCTGCGAGGCGATGTGCCGCAGGCCGCTGGTGAGTTTCACGTAGCGGATGTAGTCGGCAGTGTCCGGCCGGCGCATCTCGCCGGTCGCGCCGTCGAGGATGTTGATCGCCGTCGAGCCGGGGGTGAAATAGACGTTGTCGCCCGCGAAATCGTGGGTCTCGTTTCCGAGCACGTCGAAGAGCTTGAAGCTACCGCGGCACGGTTCGCCAGGCTCCTGTCGATCATCTCGCCCGGAATGAAGGCCCGCCGCTTACCGGAGTCCACCTCGGCGCCGTGTCGGCGAGCATCTTGAGCACGGCCTCGTTGTGGATCTCCACGCCCAGCTTGCGACAGTATGTCCCGCGCTTCCGCGAGGATTCTCTCGATCAAGTCCGTTTCAAGCAACCTGAGAGTCGGTCTCATGTCTTCTCTTCCTCTGAACCTGCGGCGGCACAGGCCAATTGTCTTAACCAGAGTAGCGCGCTCCAACGGGATGGTACGCCAACGTTAGAACCCTATCGACAGGGACCACCCCGCTTCGGCCCTTGAACGCATCCGCTCATCTCCCCCGAGGGCGATGTAGCGGAGAATTCGCGGATTGAAGATACTGTAGGTCGTATGGACGAAACAGATACGCCCCCGTGCTCTGCAACTCGCAGGCTGCTCGCCATTTCGATTATGCTGCTGGCGGCTTTGTGCGGTACCGTTTCGATTGCTCTATTCGCGCTGGCCCCCGTCGGATCGTTGCGCGTCTTCCAGGCGCAATGGCCGTTAGCCGGCGTGCTGGGTTGGGATGCATTCTTGTCGCTCCTGTTCTTCGTCCAGCACAGCGTTATGGTGCGCAGGAGCTTCCGAGCCCGCCTCGCCCGCTTCATCCCGCCGTGGACCCACCCTGCCATCTACACGATCGCATCGGGGGTAGCTCTGGCCGCGGTGGTTCTTCTCTGGCAGCCCTCCGGGCGCCATCTGCTGGTGCTGGAAGGCCTTCCCCTCCGAATGGCCCAGGGCGGCTCGCTTATCGCGGCGGCAGTATTTCTTTGGGGCGGGATCGCGTTGAGGGGATTCGACGTGTTCGGACTTTCTCCCGTCCGGGCCTACTTGAGCGGAAGGCAGGAGGAACGGCCGACATTCGTCATCCGCGGCCCATACCGATGGGTACGGCACCCACTGTACTTCGCGATCCTCCTTCTCCTCTGGTGCTGCCCGGACCTGACGCTTGACCGCCTCCTTTTCAACATTCTTTGGACGGGGTGGATCTGGATTGGAACCCGGCTGGAGGAGGCCGACCTGACGAACGATTTCGGCGATGCCTACCGCCAGTACCGACGGAGGGTCCCCATGCTCATCCCGTGGCGCGGCGGCACGGCGCCGCTAGCGTAGGTAGCGATACCTACGGAAACTCCCCAGTAGCGCGTAGAATGGGATAGCGCTATAAACCAATAAGGGTAATCGAGGTCTCCGCTGATGCTCTCCATTTTCATGTCCGCAAGCATCCCCTTGCCGCATCGCAATCCAAAGTACCTGGAGACGGCGGACGCCGCAGCCATCCGCGACAGTATCCACGCTCTGGTCAGTGTGGTTGTGCCGGGCACTCAGATCGTGTTTGGCGGGCATCCTTCAGTTACTTCGATTGTGCGCCTGCTCGTTCGTGGAATGACGCCGAGCGCACGAGAGCACGTCATCCTGTATCAGAGCCTTTTCTTCAAGAACCAGCTTCCTCCCGAAGTGTCCGAATTCGAGGAAGTTCGTTTCACGGATGCCGTGGATGGCGACCGTGACGCGAGTTTGGCCAAAATGCGCGGGGCAATGATCAGCGAGCACGACTTTGACGCAGGGGTATTCCTGGGCGGCATGGAAGGCGTAGAGACTGAGTACGACATCTTCCGGCGTTTGCATCCAGACAAACCGGCTTACCCCGTCGCCTCTGCCGGAGCCGCAGCACGGATTCTTTTTGAGAAACACAGCCCCGACCACCTTGAATTGAGGCTCTTCCGGGTTTTTGGCGGGAGGCCGGAGTAGGCGGGAAGAGGCTATTTCTCCGCCCGCAACGCGTCTGCCCGCTTGCCTGCGGCTTCGATCGCTTTCCGAAAACGATCCAGATCCTTATCCCAGTCGTAAGCGGGGAAATCCACGCCTTCCGGCACCGCCGGTTTGGCTCCACGAGAGGTAGGACGTTGGTTGGGGTCTTTCAGGTGATGGATATAAATGCCTAACAGCCCGTTCTTGCGCGCGATCGATTGCTTGATTTCATAGTTGACCCACGGGCGGTTTGCCGTCTCTGTGCCAATCAGGACCACCGTGACCGTCGTTTCCTTGAGATGACCGAGGATCATCCGCCGGATGGCATCTTTGCCCGTCTTGCTGGCTTCTTCGTACTCCGAGTGGTCAAAGAAACCGGCCAGGTGAGGTCCCGCAACCACATTCGAATTCCGAACTTGGTTTGCCCGCCAGATGTCGTCGTCGTGATTGAAGCTGAAGAACACTCGTCGTGCCATTTGAAGTCTCTCGCGTGCGGCAGAATACTCTACCAATCGTAGATCCATCTGAGCTCGAATGGCTATCCGCTCCGCCTCGTCGCCGCCGGGGCGCCGAATCAGTTTGCGAGGGTCCGGGCGGGGGAATACACTGGCATTGGCGTGACTTTCGCCATCATCATGCTGTCCCTGTGGGCCGCGTTTCAGCAGGCGGCACGCCCTGCCGATTCGGCGGTCTTGCTCGTTTTCAAGCAGGCGGAGGCCGGCCAGGCGCATTTTGCCGTGTTGCAGCGGACTGGTGTGACGGAAGAACTGGATCTGGTTATCGCGATCGGCAGCCCGATGGCGCTTCCGATCGGACAAACCCCCTGGACAGGGTGGAGCGAAGAGCGGAAGATAGGCTTGTTCCTGCAGGAGAAGATGCGCCCCGAGCGGGTCTATTCGCTCGGGACCAAGCCGGGATATCGGGACTGCGCGGCGCGCATTGAGCGCGTCACCGCAACCGATTCGGTAATTTCTTGTGAAGGCGAGAAATCCGAGCGCTATCCTCACCAGAAATGGGTTTACGATGTGCGGGCGAAGAAACTGCTGGCGCAGTTTTCCTATCAGCCGTTCGCAATGTACCGCGTTTTCCCAAGCACCGGCGGCGCCGTTTTTGTGGGCAGCGACACTCAGCGGCTGGTCGCGGTCGAGTACAAGCCAGACCGGGAACCTGCCTTCCGTGTCCTCAGCGAGGCGGAGGCGCAACCCTGGACGGCTCGAGTCCGGACTTCGGTTGGCACCGCCGGCACAGAGGCGCGCCGCGTCATCCGAATCGAAGAGGACAGGGCGCCTCCTATTCCGGAGATTCCCCCGCTTCCGCAGACTACGTATGACCAGTTTGCCGCCGCGCGTCCCCGGCGGGTGAAAGACGGATACGTGCGTGAGAGCACTGAGATCCATGATTCGGTTGGCCCGTGGCAGTCGGATGGTGGACGAACCTGGTTTGGAAAGACTTTCTATGACGGGGAGGGCAGCACCGGCGTAGGAGGTTTCGGCTATCTCGATTGGAACGATAACAAGCTCCACATGTTCGCGCCGCCTGAAATTGCGGATTGGTCGGTGTCTGCAATTCAAGTAGCGCCAGACGCGGTGTGGATGGCGCTG
Organism: Bryobacterales bacterium; assembly: GCA_963734625.1. Taxonomy (GTDB): domain Bacteria; phylum Acidobacteriota; class Terriglobia; order Bryobacterales; family Bryobacteraceae; genus CAVTHW01. The sequence continues at coordinate 5,544 of CAVTHW010000005.1, forward strand.
GTGACGAATGGCGAATATGGGAGCTCGAGCGGAGGGCTGCTCCGCTACGACCGGCAATCCGTCGCGGTGCGCCGAATCGAGTTCCCTGATGTTGCCGCTCGCTTGATTCGGTCTGGCGGGAGAATCCTGGCAGCGACGGATTTCGGGCTCGCAGTGGTCGAGGCCGATCGGGTGCAGCGTCATTTCATCGACCGCACTGTCGACGGACAGCTGCAAGTGGCGCCCGCCACCCGTTAACTTGCTGCCGGCGCGAACCGGGCGGCGGTCTTGTCCAGTTCCCAGGCGAGGTGGTTGATGTAGAGCAACAGGGCCGGTTCGGGGAATGCCCCGTGGAACTTTTCGTGGACGCGCTGCTGCCAGCCGGGCACACGAGCATCTGTGCGCGCGGATGGACGCGATCTTTTGCGCGAAACGTTTGTTTGAATGTTCTCCCCTCCTTACAACACCATGGGGATTACCGGAAGTACCGACCCACGCAATGTTGTCGGTGAGCGTAGGATAGGGAAGGACAAATGAGCGCGGATGCCCTACTGAACAGTTTCGCGGTCCGCTCCTTCCGCGATGTCGCCGATGCAGACTACGTCGCAGCGCGGATGGCCCACAGGGCTGCTCTCCTCACGCAATTCATGTGGGCTGGCCAGCAGACGATTGAAAAGTACTTGAAGTGCATCCTTCTGCTAAATCGCATCCGTGCCAAGGACGTATTCCACAACCTTACTAGTGCCCTTTCGAAGATCAACGCCTCAGGCAAGCTGACTGTCGACTTGACCGAGGGAACGAAGAAGTTCATCGAGAGGCTTAATGACTATGGGGAGTATCGCTACTTCGAAGTCCCAGTCGTTGTTTTTGGGGCAGAACTTAAGACGCTGGACAGGGCGGTGTGGGAAGTGCGACGGTACTGCACCCTTGAAATAGGGCTATCTCAGATCGAGTATCGGGAGGGCTTTGCTGCGCCCAGAACCCGAATTGCAGGCGGGTTTCTTGAGGACGTAATCGACAACATACATCACCCGGCAAGGGAGCCTTTGCTCTGGCAGAATTGTTTCTTTGGAAAGCGGATTCGAAAAACGGTCAGACCGACGTTTGGGTTTCAGTTTCGCAACGCGCCGCTACACCTTGACCCGCAGATCCTAGACGAAGTTCTGAAATTCGTCTTCCTGCCGAAGGACGTTGTGGCTGCGTATCGAGCGCATGCAAAATCGTGAATACCCTTGATCGGATGCCTGCCCCACGGAGATGCCCGTTAACTTGCTGCCGGCGCGAACCGGGCGGCGGTCTTGTCCAGTTCCCAGGCGAAGTGGTTGATGTAGAGCAACAGGGCCGGTTCGGGGAATGCGCCGTGGAACTCTTCGTGGACGCGCTGCTGCCAGCCGGGGGTCAGGTGGGCGGAGGCGTCCAGATCCTTCAATGCCAAGCATCGCGTCAGCGTCTCCGCCCTTGGGCATGCACCTGCGGGAAAAGCTATTCACGCCAGCTATGCGATACCGGGCCGGCGGTTCAGCCCCGCGAATCGCCGACGTTTCGGCCAAGTGCGTTGTAGACTCAGATCATGCAGCGACGACGGGGAGTCGGATACCCTCACTCACTTCCCGAGCGCCCAGCGAAGCTTTTCTCCTATGTTGTTGAGCATGATACTGGGCGAGCACCCAACCCATATTTTGACGTGTGTACCCTCTGCCGCTGCAAATACCGCAAATCTCCTGGAAAGCCCAAGAATGTTATCGAGTTGGCGAAGGAGGGGGACTGGATAGTGGGTACGGGTGGCACGAACACCCGAAAGAGCGCCGGCCACGGGAAGCTTGTTTATGCAATGCGAGTGGACGAGAAGCTTCCGCGAGAGGAATACTACGCCGACTCTCGATTCGCCAAGAAACGCGTTGAGAGGAGTCCACAGGGAGACAACGAACCGCCGACCGACGACTTTCAAAAGCACGAACAATTCGCTCTCATCTCGCGGCACTTCTACTACTTCGGAGCGAGTGCCATCGATATTCCGAGCAGATTCCTTCAGGTCGGCTTCGAAAAGAGGGGCCCTGGGTTCCGATCTGATTTTCGCGATGTAGCCGGGTTTGCCATGTGGATTCAGCGCCGCTGTAAACCTGGGAGGCACGGGGAGCCGCGCATGAAACCCGCGGATGGATCGAAAGGAAGCAGAAGATGCAAGTCGTCTTGCTGAGAGTCGGCATAGACACCGGTTCTGGGGGGATTCACGGGCCGCTTTTCAGCGACGGTTCCTTCGAGTACATCCCAATTCCGGATTCGTTCGGGGGGATAGGCGTTGACAAGAGGACTTACGGAAACACTTGCGGCAGAGGGCGAAGAAAATTGATTGATTACTTCCCTGAAGCTCACCGAGAGAGGTTGTTCGACCAATCCATCCATTTCGATCCTGAGTTTGAGACATTTACGTACGGTGATCCGACACCTCCCAAGGCGTCATTGCGCCATCTCAGCGAAGGCAGCCTGCTGGTTTTTTATGCGGGCCTCAAAGGTTGGGATGTCGACTGCCCAGCGGCATTGTACATAATCGGCTACTTCGTGGTCGGGCGGGCAGGCTTCGCCACCTCCTTTTGCCAAACGGAATTGACCAGGATGTTCCGGAACAACTTTCATGTCATGCACGGCGGAGTCTTCGAAGATCAGAAGAATCGCCTGGTTCTGGTGAAAGGTAACGCGAACAGCAGGTTATTGAAGAAGGCGGCAAGGATTAGCTCGGTGGGAACGGATAGGAGCGGCCGCCCGCTCCACAGGCTAGCATCCGAGATGCAAACGGTGTTTGGAGACTTCGAAGGCAGCACAAGCATCCAGCGAAGTCCACCGCGGTGGGTGGCGACAGAATTCACGCAGCGCGCAGCTCAGTTTGTCCTGTCCCTTCGGTGAGCGCGGTTTGAGTTCTCCGGTGGCTCTGACGGACACCTGTCACGCCACGCCCTCTGACGACGAATCAGGTGCCGCGATTGGGAGCCTGCTAGTGGGCTCATGATCAACCTAGAGCGGAGGCCTGGGTCGCCAGTGCAATGCGGTCGAAATTCCGCCTGTTTTTGCGGGACGGGCAACCCTGCTCGAAGCCGGCCTTCTGGCCGGCTGCCCCGCTGGAAAGCTGGCTGAATAGGCTGCCCCACCGAGGTAACCAGGAGTAGTTAACTCGCCGCCGGCGCGAACCGGGCGGCGGTCTTGTCCAGTTCCCAGGCGAGGTGGTTGATGTAGAGCAACAGGGCCGGTTCGGGGAATGCGCCGTGGAACTTTTCGTGGACGCGCTGCTGCCAGCCGGGGGTCAGGTGGGCGGAGGCGTCAAGATCCTTGGCGAAGAAGCCGTCCTCGTTGGGTATCCCCAGAAAATCCAGGACCGCCCGCACCAGGTCCAGGTGCGAGAGCAGCATCACCTGGGCCAGATCCTTGGCGAACTCTTCGTCCGGCTCGGCAATGCGGGCGCGAAAGCGGGGGATCGCCTTGCGCAGGCTCTCGGCGTTCAGTTTGCCGAGCCGGGCGCCGATCTTGAAGGACTCGTACATCTGATAAATCTTGAGCTTTCCCAGGGAGACGCCCCGAACCAGGTTCCCGAAATCCTCTTCGCTTAGGCCCAACAACACCTCGGATAGTTGCATCGAGGCCAGCGTAGCACAACCCTGCGATACAATGAGGAGGTTTTGAGTTTACCGCTATGAGCAATCTGGTCGTATTAGGCGCGCAGTGGGGCGATGAGGGCAAGGGAAAGATCGTCGATCTGTTTTCCGAGCGCTTCGACATTGTGGCCCGCTATCAGGGCGGACACAATGCCGGGCACACCGTGCGCATCCGGGATAAGAAATTCATCCTCAAGCTGATCCCCTCCGGAATTCTGCATCCGCGGGTGAAGGCCGTCATCGGCAACGGGCTGGTGGTGGACCCCGCGGCGCTGATCGCGGAAATGGAAGCGCTGGAATCCTCCGGCGTGGACGTCTCCGGGCAGCTTGCCATCAGCAACCGCGCCCACGTGATCTTCCCCTTCCACCGGCTGGTGGAGAAGATCTCCGAGGGACGCGCGGACCGGGTGGCGATCGGCACCACCTCGCGCGGGATCGGCCCCTGTTACGAGGACAAGATCGCGCGCCGCGGCATCCGCATCGCCGACTGGATCGACGAGCGGGGTTTTGAAGCCCTCTACGACGCCCTGGCTCAGGACAAGCAGACCATCTCCTGCGCGTTCGACATCAAGGAACCGATCGATTACGCGGCCATCAAAGCGGAGTACCGGCGCCTGGCTGACCGGATCCGGCCCCTGGTGTGCGACACGGCCCTGCTGCTGAACCGGGCCATCGCCGCCGGCCAGCGCGTGCTGTTCGAGGGCGCGCAGGGCACGATGCTGGACGTGGACCACGGCACCTACCCCTTCGTTACCTCGTCCAGCGCGACGGCGGGGGGCGTCGCCACGGGCACGGGCGTGCCGCCAGGGCGTATCGGCGGCGTGGTTGGAGTTTCGAAGGCTTATATCACGCGCGTGGGCGGGGGTCCGTTCCCGACCGAGTCGCTCGAAGAGGCCGGGGAGCAACTTCGCAAGATCGGCAACGAGTACGGCGCGGTGACGGGGCGGCCGCGGCGCTGCGGCTGGTTTGACGTGCCGCTGGCGCGTTACACCTCGATGCTCAACGGGTTCGACAGCCTGGCCATCACCAAGCTCGACGTGCTCGACCATCTGCAGGAGATCCCCGTCTGCACGGCCTACCGGGTCCGCGGCAAGGAAACCGATGAAATGCCGGCGACCGCGGCGGAGGTAGAGGCGCTGGAGCCGGTCTATCGGAGCCTGCCCGGCTGGCACACCGCGACGGCCGGAATCACGCGTTACGAGGAACTGCCCCCGCAAGCGCGCCAATACCTGGAGTTCCTGGAAGCCAGCGTCGGTGTGGAAGCCGGCTGCATTTCCACCGGGCCGGAACGCGACCAGACAATCCTGAGGCCCGGCTCGCGGCTGGAGAAACTGCTGGGCTGATGCTCTATATTTAATGGACATGGTCGAGGACGCAGCCAGCCCGGAAGAGATCCTGGCGCAATTCAACCGTCTGATCCGGGAGCTGTTGCGGGGGCAGATCAACCGCAACACCTTCCGTCCCTGGGAGGTCAGGCTGCTGTTGGATTTCGAGGCCTGCCAACTGCGGGAATCGGCCAGGGAGAAGACTTTGCGCCGCTATCAGAAGGCGGTGCAGCGCCAGATGGAGCAGGGGGCGACAGCGCCCATGCTGCTGAGCGAGTACCTGGGCACGAAAGCTTGAGCGGGCCCGCGCTATCCTGGTCAGGTAGCCTCAAATCGCGCGAGGGAGTCAATCATGGGCAGTGGCCGGAAGGTGTTTTGCGTCAAGTTTCAGCGGGAGATGGAAGGACTGGACGAGGTCCCCTTCGACAACCATCCGCTCGGGCAGCGCATCTATGAGAACGTGTCCAAAGACGCCTGGAAGCTCTGGGTGGAGCGGATGAAGATGGTCATAAACGAGTACCGCCTGAATCTCGGCGCTCGCGAGAGCCAGGAATTCCTCATCAAGCAGATGGAGGAGTTTTTCTTCGGCGAAGGGGCGGCGCTCCCGCCCGATTATGTTCCCCCGGCCGCGGGCGGGCACTAGGCCCGCGCGAAGTAGAGGCTCACCGCCCGCTCCAGGTCGGTCCGGTTCAGGCGGGCCGGACGCCCTTCGTACAGGCTGATGGACATCAGCACCCGGCAGAGATCGACGGGGTAGCAGGCGCGCAACACCGTGCGGCCGTCGCGCAGGCACAGCGATCTCAGGTAGTCCGCCATCTCCTGGTCGTACGGGATGGCGCGGGCCAGCGTCTGCCGCCGGAGGATCTCGTCGAAAATCCCGGCCGTCACTTCTTCGACGAGGATCTTGTTCTGGATGCGCCGCAGGAAGGCCTCGTCGGCCAGGCTGTTGGGGTCCAGGTTGGTGGCGAAGACCACCATCAGCTCGAACGGAATCTGAAACTTCACGCCGTAGCGCAGCATGAGGTAGTCGACGCGCCGGTCCAAGGGCACGATCCAGCGGTTGAGGAGATCGCGGGGCGGAATGAGCTGGCGCCCGAAGTCGTCGATCACCAGGATGCCGTTGTTGGCCTTCATCTGGAGCGGGGCAGCGTAAGTTCCCGAGGCCTCGTCCATGCGCAGATCCAGCATGCTCGGCACCAGTTCCCCTCCGGTGATGATGCAGGGACGGCGGCAGCGTACCCAGCGCGGGTCGTGCTCCGGGTCCTTCCCTTCGGGGTCTACAGCCTGGTGAACCACCGGATCGTAATGCATGATGATCTGGCCATCCACTTCCACGGCATACGGGATAAGGACGTCGTCGTCGTAGAGGCGGATCAGCCTTTCGGCCAGAGACGTCTTCCCATTGCCGGTCGAGCCGTAAAGGAACAGAGCGGACTGGGATATGAGGGCCGGTCCCAACTGGTCAAGCAAGACGTCCGTCAGCACCAGCTCGGATAAAGCGCGGCGCAGCCTGTCGCGATTCACCGAGATCCTGGCCGTCTGGGCCTTGGTGCCCGCGGTGTACTGCGCCAGTGACACCGGGCAGGGGCCGGCGTACTGCGTGATCTCGAAGCGCTCGATCGCCAGTTGGCGGCCGGGGCCGGACAGTGTGAAGTTGTAGTCGTTGCCGGCCATGCCAGTGACTTCCACGAGCTGGCGGTGGCGCATCTGACGGAAGGCCCCTTCGACCACCGAGGGGGACAGCTTCAGCGTTTTGCTGAGCGAACTCAGGCTGCTGGCCCTCTCAATGAACACCCGCCGCAGGAGCAGATCCTGTACCAGGATGTCGGAGATGCCGAGCTTCTCAAACGACTCAGGGACTGGCGGAAAAAACGCCGGCCGGTTTCCGGATTGAGTGACCGCTGTCATACACTTAATCTACATCAGGTTAAGCGCTTCTGAGCCGCGAAGTGAGAATGCCCTGCACGCTTGTCTGGCCCGGCCCGTCCTACCAGATGTGAGGGTATTGTCCGTCCTGGCACTGGCGCTCGCCAGCGCGCTGCTCCTGACCGCCTCGGAGGACCAGGCGCGCCGCCTGTTCAAAGACGGGCAGCGGGCTGAGAAGGCGGGCGATGTAGTTCGGGCTTATCTGCTTTATTCTCAAGCGTCTGCCGAGAGCCCGCAGAATCGGGATTACTGGCTCAAGAGCCAGGCTTTGCGGGTCCGGGCGACCCTGGCGCCCAAGCCCATTACTCAGCCAGCGGCACCGGCGGAGCCCCGCGAGCAACTGCCCCCGGAGCCCGCACCAGTTCCTCCCGTCGATTTGATTGCGTCACCGGGACGAAAGAGCCTCGATTTGCGCGGCAACGCCACGTCGCTGTTCACTCAGGTCGCGCGGGCCTACGGCCTGGAGGTGGTCTTTGATTCCGATTACCCTCCTGGCGCTACCATCGGTTTCCGGCTTGACGACGCCGATTACCGCGACGCGCTGCGCGCGCTGGAGGCGGTGACGAGTTCGTTCGTATGGCCCGTGAGCGAGAGACGCCTCCTGGTGGCGAAGGATACGCCGCAGAAGCGAATCGAGATGGAGCCGCTGGTCTCGGTCACGATCCCCGTTCCGGAAATGGTCACCTTGCAAGACGCCCAGGAATTGGTCAACGCCGTGCGAACGGCGATGGCGCTGCAGCGTCTGGCTCTGGATTCCCAGCGCCGGGTAATCGTGGTGAGGGACCGCGTTTCAAGGGTCCGGCCGGCTCAGGCCTTGATCGAGCAACTGCTGCGCAAGCGCCCCGAAGTCATGATCTCGGTGGAGTTCGTGGAGGTGAACAGCAGCGCTTCGACCCGTTACGGCACTTCTCTGCAGACTCTCTTTCCTCTGCTGGATTTCGGCAGGGCCTGGAACTCGCTCGCTTCGGCGCCGTCCGGCTTCGCCAGCTATTTGACCTTCGGCGGGGGCAGCACTCTGCTGGGACTCGGCGTGACCAGCGCGCAGGCGTTCGCGCAGATGACCCGCTCGACGGGCAGCAGCCTCTACCGTACGGAGCTGCGCTCGCTCGACGGGCAGCCAGCCACTCTGCACGTGGGCGAGCGATATCCAATTCTCACGGGGAAGTCCATAGGCGCCACCGCCGGCACGGCGTTCCAGGTGCCTCCGACGATCAACTTCGAAGAGCTGGGGCTGCTCATAAAGATCACGCCGCACGTCAACGGCGCCGATGAAGTGACTCTGGATGTAGAGGCCGAGTTCACGGCGCTTACCGGGCAGACCTTCGACGAGGTGCCGCAACTCAGCAACCGGCAACTCCAGTCCGCCGTGCGGTTGCGCATGGGTGAGCGGGCGGCCATCGCCGGCCTGATGAATTCGTCGCAGGCGCGCACAATCACCGGTCTGGCCGGCTTGTCCCGCGTTCCGCTGCTGGGCCCGCTGCTGAGCCAGCGCACGCGCGACGACAGCCAGACCCAACTGCTGCTGGTGATCCAGCCGGCTCTGTTGAGCCTGCCGCCCAGCCCAGACTCCTTGTACGCCGTCCCAGTGGGCTCGGAACAACGCCCGCGATACCCGCTCTGAGAGGCGGCTATGCGCACCCGGTGCTGGCGCTTTGGATCGTGCTTGGCGGCGCTCATTCTCTTCGCGGCGGTTGGGTTCGGCCAGACGGACGAGGATTCCGGCCAAATGGGCGAGGACGAACCTCCTCCGCAGGGTGTGAGCATCATCGGCGCCGTCTTGGAAGAGGGGAGCCGGGTTCCGGTTGCAGAGGCATACGTGACGCTGCTCGCCGCGCCTTCGCTGGATTATGCCGATAGTGGTTTTGTAGACGAATCAGGGAAATTCGCCCTCACTGCGACCAAGCCGGGACACTATGTCGTCAGGGCCACCGCCAGAGGCTTCGCAGATGCCATCTACCCCGATTCGGGGCCGGGTATCGATATCGATGAAGCCGCTTTAAAGACCGGAGGCGAACTCGCCGCCGCAGCTATTACGCTTCGAAGGCTGGGAACTATCACTGGCCGTATTCAGGATAGCGGGACGGAGAAGCCTGTACCTTCGATCGGAATCCAGGCGCTGCGGATGTATTGGTTTCGGGGACAGCGCGCATTCGCCCGGGAGGGCAACGGAGTCCAGACCGACGAGACCGGCGCGTTCCGCGTTGAGCGATTGCCCGCGGGTGAGTACTTTCTCGAGATTGTTCCGCCGGCGGGTGGGACGTCGAGAGGACGGGTATTCAAATTTGGGGTCTCGGCGGTTCAAACACCCGACGGCGAACTCGCCGTCAGCATGATCCCGATGGAGACCGAGGAGCCCGAAGAGCCGAAACCCGAGCCCTCCAGATCCCTTGATCCCTACCCACTGGTATTCTGGCCATCCGATCCGGAAGCGGGAGCGCCAGTGGACTTGTCCAAAGGCGGCCTGGCCGATGCGGGCGTAATCGGCATAAGCCGCACCAAACCAGTGCTGCTTCGGGGAAACCTGAAGTGCACCGACGAATGGGTCGAAGGTGCGAGTGTGGCGCGCGTGCTCGGAGTGACCCCGTTGAGCGTGAACAGCACCGGCGCGTGCGGTCCGTTTGCGATTCCAGTCATGTCTCCGGGCAGGTATCGGGTCTTGCTCACGCGACTCAATCTCCGATGGTCGCCGCCTTCGGGGGCGCAGATCAAGGCCGCATCAGCGGCGGAAATCATCGCAGACTCGCAGAAGAGGATGGCGGTCGCTGTGGAGAACATATTCGTGGGAGCGGACGGCGACCTAACGATTGATCTCGAGCCACGGCAGGTGCCGACAATCGCGGGCCATATCACCTGCGACTGCCGGAACGCTGAGCGGGCCGGCGCTATCCGTAAGATCTCGCTCGTCGGGTTGGATGGATCTGAAGTGGCCTATTTCGATGTCGGCGAGGATGGGTCATTCCGCGGGATGGCGCCGGTCCAAGACCTCGGTAACGTAGCGCTCGACCGGTTGCTGGAGGTCAAATCGCCCGCGAATGGCCTCTACGTGAAGAAGATCGTTTTGGACGGCGCCGAGACGGGGTCGTATCTCCAATTCAAGCTGGGGCCGCCATCTCAGATTCTTGAGATTACGTTGTCGGACCGGCCCGCGCTGGTCAGCGGCAAGGTGAGTTGGGACGGCAAGCCAGCGGCTGGACAGAAGGTGGTGCTGGCCACGTGGCCGGCGCTCGGCGCGGATGGTTTCCCTTCTTACACGAGCGCTTCAGTTGCGCTCGACGGGAGCTTCAACATATCGGGTCTCGCGCCTGGTACATACCGCGCCGTCAGCCTCGCTCCCGAAACGTGGGACCGCATTCAAATGCCGGCGATTCTAAGCTCACTTCTGGCATCCAGGGGCGTAGATCTCAAGCTGGCGGAGAGTGAATCGACGACGATTTCGCTCGAAGCCGAATTGCCTTGAGCCCGGCTAACGGCCGGCCGCGGGGGGCTGGAATGCGCTCGGCTTGTCGCGGGGCTCGGCGGTCGCGTAGTAGCCGGTGCGCGTCCGTGCAACGGGCCGGTTGGGGCCGCTCACGCTGACCTTGATCTGGCGGTAGCTGCCGTCCAGAGTCGAGTTGGATGGCGTATAGGCGAGGGTGTACTGGTTGCGGATTTCGTGGGCCACCCGAAGTGCAATCTCGGCGATATCCGAAACCGCCTCGGGGTAGTAGGGCAGGCCGCCGGAGGCAGTCGTAATGGCGTCGATCGCCCGCTTGGCCTTCTTGGCCTCGCCTTTATCTTCCTCGTTCAGCAACCCGACGGCATAGATGAGCACCTCGGCTTGCTGCGCTTTCTGCACTAGCTGTTCGAGCGAGATGCTGCTCATGTTATCGTTCCCGTCGGTAATCGACCAGGATGATCTTCTTGTCGAGCTTACCGTCCGACCGCATGTAGTCGATGGACATGGCGATGGCGTCCCGCATCGCGGTGCCGCCGCGCGAGTCGATCCGGGCCACGCCTTCCTCCAGCTTGGCTGTCTCGTTGGTGAAGGGAACGTCAAGGTAAGCCTCGTCGTTAAAATTGACGATGAAGACCTGATCCTGCGGATTGGACGCCTTCACCAATTGCACTGAGGCGGCTTCCACCTTCTGCCGCCTGTCGCGCATGCTGCCGCTGTTGTCGATGACCAGCCCCAGGGAAACGGGGACATCCTCTCGCTTGAAAACCTTGATTTGCTGTTCGACGCCGCTCTCGAAAACCCTGAACGCTTTCTGGGGCAGGTTGGTCACCAGCTTATCGTCGCGGTCCACGACGGTCGTGTGCAGCACCACCAGCCGGGTGTCTGCGCGAAACAGGGTGAGGTCCTGCGCGGCAGCGGCGGAACAGATCAATAAGCAGGCGATAATGACGGCGAAAAGCTCTCTATTGGGACGGCGCATAGTATCCGAGCCGCCAATAGGCCCTCAGGGGAGGCAAGCCGCGCGGCTGAATTAATTTTACCTTGACGCGGCGATATTTTCCGTCCCGCTCCCGATTCGTGGGCGAATAGCCCAGGACATACTGGTTCCGAAGCTCGATTCCGATCTTGGCGGCGATGTCCGGAAGATCTCCCAAATTGCCCACCTGGTAAACCCGGCCTCCGGTCTGGTTGGAAATCTCACTCAGCATGGACGGGCCGGAGAGCTCCTCCGGCGTCCTGCCGCGGGAGCCGACGGCCTCGTAAATTCCGATCCCGTAAATCTGTACGTCCGCTTCGCGGACCACGTTCCGGAGCTCGCTCTCGGTGTAGCGGCTGTTGTTGTCGCCGCCGTCGGAAATGATGAGGATGGCCTTGCGGGGGTTGTTCGCCTTCTTCATCTGGTTCAGGGCCAGGTAGACCGCGTCCAGCAGGGCGGTCGTACCCCTGGATTGGCTGAACAGGATGCGGTTCAGCAATTCCTCGGTGTTGTGGACCCAGCCCACGGTCAACTCGGGCTGGCTGTTGAACTGCACCAGGAAGAACTCATCCGCGGGGTTGGCGGTTCGTGAGAACTGGGCCACCGCCTGTCTGGACTTCTGGAGCTTGTCGCCCATGCTCCCGCTGGTGTCGAAGACGATCCCCACCGAGATTGGGGTGTCTTCGCTGGCAAAGTGGGTGATGTTCTGGTCCAGGTTGTCTTCCTGCAACTGGAAGTAGTCCTTGTCCAGCCCGGTGACAATTCGATTGGAGGGATCGGTGACGGTTACGGGGATCAAGACCAGCGTGGAATCGACCCGAATCGTAGTGCGCGGTGTATCCAGGTCGGCTGTGGCGGGAGTCTTCGCGCGAGGCACAATCTGCACTCGCGGATCAGGCCCCGGAGAAGGCCGCGGAGGGTTCTGCCCCGGCGATTCGGCCCATAGGAACAGCCCCAGCATCCCCGCACCGGCTACCACGCCCATCCGGCCCGTCTTCTTGAACACGATGCCTCTCCAGCGTACGGCTCGGCTGAGTTGAGTATAGCATGGCGGACTGAAATCCAGCGGTAAAATCCGTGGTATGATCGAGCGTGCCGCAGGAGATTTTGGGAGTCATCCCAGCGCGCTATCACTCCTCCCGTTTTCCTGGAAAACCACTGGCCCTCATCGCCGGAAAAACCATGCTCCAGCACGTGTGGGAGAGGGCCGGACAAGCCCGGCGCCTGAGCCGGCTGGTGATCGCCACCGACGACCAGAGGATCTGCTCCGAGGCACGCCGCTTCGGAGCGGAGGTGAAGCTGACCCGCGCCGATCACCCCTCCGGCACCGACCGCGCGGCGGAGGTGGCAGAAGGCGATGGCGCCGCCGTAGTTGTAAACATTCAGGGCGATGAACCGCTCATCGACCCGCGGGCGATCGACGCGGCCGTGGACGGCATTCTCGAAGCCGGCGAGGCGCCGATGTCCACATTGAAGAAGCGGATCGAGGATGTTCGCGACCTCTCGAATCCCAACGTGGTGAAGGTGGTGACTGACCTGGCGGGCAACGCGATCTATTTCTCGCGCTCGACGATCCCTTTCCTCAGAGGGGAAGCCGCGCGGCACTTCAAGCACATCGGCCTCTACGTTTACCGGCGCGATTTCCTGCTGGCGTATCCCGGCCTGAGAACCGGCCCGCTGGAGGAGGCGGAGAAATTGGAGCAACTGCGAGCCCTGGAGAACGGCTACAAGATCAGGGTCGTGGAGACGGATTACGAGTCGCTGGGCGTGGACACGCCCGAGGATCTGGGTAGAGTCGCGGCGGCCCTCGAGGCCGGCCTGGCGGAGAGCGGATAAGGAGAGATGGCTAAGTATATTTTTGTAACTGGAGGCGTGGTCTCGAGCCTGGGCAAGGGCATCGGGGCCTCCTCCATCGGGTGTCTTCTGGAGAGCCGGGGGTTCCGGGTCACGCTTCAGAAGTTCGACCCGTACCTGAACGTGGATCCCGGAACGATGAGCCCGTTCCAGCACGGCGAGGTCTTCGTCACCGACGACGGCGCCGAGACCGACCTGGACCTGGGTCATTACGAGCGATTCACCCACTCCGCTCTCACCCAGAGCAACAACGTGACCTCCGGAAGGATCTACGAGCGGATCATCACCAAGGAGCGGCGGGGCGACTATCTGGGCAAGACGGTCCAGGTGATTCCGCACGTCACCAACGAGATCAAGGCCGCCATCCGCAAGGTTTCCAGCGACGTGGATGTCGTCATCTGCGAAATCGGCGGGACGGTCGGCGACATCGAATCGCTGCCGTTCCTGGAAGCGATCCGCCAGATGCGGCACGAGCAGGGCCGCGAGAATACGCTTTACGTTCACGTGACGCTGGTGCCCTATATCGCCGCCGCGCATGAGCTCAAGACCAAGCCCACTCAACACAGCGTGAAGGAGTTGCGCGAGATAGGCATCCAGCCGGATATCCTGCTGTGCCGCAGCGAGCGTCTCCTGCCGCGGGAAGTGCGCGAAAAGATCGCGTTGTTCTGCGACGTGGACGTGGAGGCCGTCATTGCGGCGCGCGACGTCGAGTCGGTCTACGAAGTGCCCCTCAATTTTGCCGAGGAGGGCGTGGACGAGACGGTGCTGCGGATGCTGCGGCTGGAGGAGCGGCCGCGCGACCTGGCCCGCTGGACGGAGATGGTGCGGCGGATGAAGAGCCCGTCCGGCGAGGTGGATATCGCCCTGGTGGGCAAGTACGTTCTCTACGAAGACTCCTACAAGAGCCTGAAGGAAGCGCTGCTGCACGGCGGCATGGCGCACGATGTGCGGACCAATGTGCACTGGATAGATTCCGAGGAGCTGCTGGAACCAGGCGGGGAACGTTTGCTCGATCCCTACGACGGGATTCTGGTTCCGGGCGGCTTCGGGCACCGCGGCGTGGAGGGCATGATTCAAGCCATTCGCTACGCCCGCGAAAGGAAGACGCCATATTTCGGCATATGCCTGGGCATGCAGACCCTGGTGATCGAGTTCGCCCGGAACGTGTGCCACCTGGAACGCGCCGATTCGACCGAGTTCGATCCCGCCGCCACGCACCGGGTCATTTACAAGCTCCGTGAGTTGACCGGTGTGGATGAGATGGGCGGGACCATGCGGCTGGGGGCCTACCCCTGCCAGTTGGTGGAGGGCAGCTTCGCGCACCGCGCCTACGGCGTCCTGGAGATCAGCGAGAGGCACCGCCACCGCTACGAATTCAACCGCGAATACGAGCAGATCCTGGCCGAACACGGCCTGCGCGTCTCGGGACGCACCCCGGACGGAGTCTACGTGGAGATTTGCGAGATTCCGGACCATCCCTGGTTCCTCGGCTGCCAGTTCCATCCGGAATTCAAGTCCCGGCCGCTCGAGCCGCACCCTTTGTTCAAAGCCTTCATCGGCGCGGCGCTGGAGCACCGGCGGGTCCGGCTCGGCTCCGCTGAACAACCCGCCAGCCAACTGTCCCATGCGGTTTGAACTAGTCACGCCCAGGGGCGAGACGATCGGCTTCGGCGGCGGCGCGCCGCTGGCCCTGATTGCCGGCCCGTGTGTGATCGAGAGCGAGGAGCACGTCCATTTCCTGGCGCGGGAGATCGCGCGGCGCGTGGGTCCGTTCGTTTTCAAGGCCTCCTTCGATAAGGCCAACCGCAGCAGCTTGTCCAGCTACCGCGGTCCGGGGCTGAAGGAGGGGCTGCGGATCCTGGCTGGCCTCAGGAAAGAGGGCTACGCCATTCTGACCGACATCCACGAGCCCGCCCAGGCCGGACCCGCGGCCGAAGTCGCCGACATCCTCCAGATCCCCGCGTTCCTCTGCCGGCAGACGGATCTGCTGCTGGAGGCGGGCCGCACGGGAAGGATCGTCAACATCAAGAAGGGGCAATTCGTGGCTCCTCACGACTTCCACCTGGCGGCCGAAAAGGTGGCCTCGACCGGCAACGGCCGCATCCTGCTCACCGAGCGCGGAACGGCGTTCGGATACAACAACCTGGTGGTGGATATGCGCGGCCTGGCTATCCTGCGCGGCTCCGGCTGGCCGGTGATCTTCGATGCGACCCATAGCGTCCAGCTCCCGGGAGGCGAGGGGCGGGCCAGCGGCGGCGAGCCCGAGTTCATCGAAGTCCTGGCGAGAGCGGCGGTGGCGGCGGGGATCGACGGGCTGTTCGTGGAAGTACACGAGGCGCCCGAAAAGGCGCTCTCCGACGGGCCCAACGCCTTACGCTTGAGCGCCATCGAGACGCTCTGGGCGCGCCTGCGGGCCCTGGATGCGTTCATAAAGGGGCCGGCGTTCTCCACGACCGGCGGACTTTGAGCGTCATATAAGGGTGGAAGGAGTATCCTGAGGACATGGCTACGCCCGAACGCAACCGGCGCCGCGGCTTTACGCTGATCGAGCTGATGATCGTGATCGCGATCATCGTGGTGCTGGTCAGCATCGCCGCCCCGCAATTCAGCAATTACCTGATGAACGCCAAAGAGACCGCGGCGATGGGCGCCATTCGAACCATCCACACGGCGCAGACCCAATACTCCTCCCAATTCGGGCGTTATGCCACGTCACTCGTCGAACTGGGGCCGCCCGCCAGCGGACAGGCCGGCCCGGCGGCGGCGGACTTGATCGCGGGGGATCTGGCGCAGGGCGTAAAGGGCGGGTTCAAGTTCGTCGTGGAGCAGACCCCGACGGGCTATCGCGTTACTGCCACGCCGGTCAGCTACAACGGGGACGGCCGCCGGAGTTTCTACTCCGACCAGACCATGGTGCTGCGGCAGAACTGGGGCCCGGACCCGGCCACCGCCGCGAGCCCGCAACTCTAGCAGTCCTGTAGCGTAAGCTTCAGCTTGCGTTCTGGCTCATCGCGCTTCGTTCTTTGCCGCGCCAGCCCATAGATGGGATTATTGTGGAGAAGCCCGATGAGTGATATGCTCGCCCTCATATGAAAACAAGACGGTTCTTTCTCATTTGGCTGGTCGTCTGCGCGCTGGCGGCCCTGGCGGCTGCGCAGGAGAAGGTGGACCTGGCGGCCGTGAATCGCATCAAGACGGAGGCGCTCCAGAATTCCAAGGTCATGGACCATGTTTTCTACCTGAGCGACGTCTACGGTCCCCGACTGACTGGTTCGCCGGGCTTCCAGGGCGCCGCCGATTGGGTCGTTAAGCAGCTTCAAGGGTGGAGCATCGAGAATGTCAAGCAGGAAAAGTGGGGGCCCTACGGCCGGAGTTGGGCGTTGATGCGCTACTCGGGCAACCTGATCGAGCCGCAACCCGCTCCGATTGTGGGTTTCCCGCTGCCCTGGAGTCCCGGCACCAACGGGACAGTGAAGGGCGAAGCCGTTTACGTTCAGTTGCCGGTTACCAGCGATGCGGATCTGGAGCAGGCCATGGGAAAGCTGAAAGGAACCCTCAAGGACAAAATCATCCTGCTGGATGCGCCGGCTGAGATCGCCATGCAGACCACGCCTGCCGGGAGCCGTTACACGGCGGAAGGCCTCGCCTCGCTGGCTCTGGCTTCCGAACCGCGCGCCGGTTCGCCGTTCGCTGGGTTGAACGCCCCCCCGCCGGCAGCGGGTGGGCCGCAGGCGTCCAGAGCGCGCACGCAACGCCGCATCCAGTTTTTGAAGGACGAGGGCGCGCAGTTAGTGTTGACGCCGGGCGGGCGGGGCCAGTGGGGGATTATCGTGGCAGGTTCGACCGGATCGCGTGACGTCAAGGATCCCTTGCCGCTGCCAACGGTCGCGATCGCCGCGGAGCAGTACAACCGGATATGCCGGCTGCTCGCCAGGAAGACTCCCGTGCAGTTGGAATTCAACGTGGAGGCGAAGGTCATCGAAGACAACCTGGATAGCTTCAACGTCATCGGCGAGATCCCCGGAGGACGCAAGAAGGACGAAGTCGTCATACTGGGCGCGCACCTCGACTCCTGGACCGGCGGCACCGGCGCGGCGGACAACACCGCCGGCTGCGCGATCATGATGGAGGCCATGCGGATTCTGAAGGCGCTCGACCTGAAGATGGATCGCACGGTGCGCATCGCTCTCTGGAGCGCGGAAGAGCAGGGGCTGCTCGGCAGCAGAGCCTACGTCACCGAGCACTACGCCGACCGCGCCACCATGGCCCTGAAACCCGAGCACGCCAAGCTCTCGGCGTACTTCAACATCGACAATGGCGGCGGAAAACTGCGCGGCATATACCTCCAGGGCAACGACATGGTGCGGCCGGTCTTCGAAGCGTGGCTGGAGCCTTTCAAAGACCTGGGCGCCACGACGGTGACTATACGTAATACGGGCAGCACGGATCACGCGTCTTTCGACGCGGTGGGGCTGCCGGGTTTCCAGTTCATTCAGGACCAGCTCGAGTACTCGACCCGCACCCACCATTCGAACGAGGACGTGTACGAGCGGTTGCAGTCTGGGGATCTGATGCAGGCCTCGGCTATCGTGGCTTCATTCGTCTACAACGCCGCGACGCGGCCGGAGCTTCTGCCCCGCAAGCCGCTGCCTAAGGCCCAACCGGCAAGGCCTGGCCCGTAGGAGCGCGGCGCTTCGCCTATAATGCGCCTATGGCCGCCGCCCTCGATCCGCGCGTCCTAGATATTGTCGACCTGCGCCGGATCAGTGCGTCCGACCTCGATCCCTTGCTTGAGCGCGAGACCGAGGAGTGGATGCGGCTGTTCGGTTGGGATTTTAGCCCGTCGGCCGGCCTGGTCCGCCGCTACGTGGGCCTGCAGGCTCTCGCCGGCCGCGCTCTGGTCGCCGGCGGCGCGGTGGTGGGCTATGTTTACTTCGTCTCCGAAGACCGCAAGGGGCTGCTCGGCGACCTGTATGTCAGCGAAGAGTGCCGTACGGTGGAGAACGAAACCAGCCTGGTCCGGGCGGCCGTGGAAGAACTGCTGCGCAATCCCACGATCAGGCGCGTCGAGTCGCAATTGATGATGCTGCGTTCAGACGGCCGCGGCGCGCTGCCTTTCCCCGAGTACCTGCGGATCTACCCGCGCCAATTCATGGTGCTGGAAGTAGCGCTGGCCGCCGGACTCAAGCCGGGCCGGGCCGCACGCCAGGCGCAGTTCGACAGTTGGAGCGCCCGGCGTCAGGATGAGGCCGCCCAGGTGATCGCCGCCGCCTATGCCGGACACTTGGACGGTGATGTGAACGACCAATACCGCTCCGTCTGGGGCGCGCGCCGGTTTCTGGCCAACATCGTTCAGTATCCCGGCTGCGGGACGTTCTTCCAGCCCGCTTCCTTTGTGGCGCTCGACGCCTGGAGCGGCGCGGTTTGCGGAGTCTCGCTGACCAGCATGCTCTCGGCCGGGAACGGGCACATCACCCAGATCTGCGTCGAGCCGCGCCTCAAGGGGCAGGGGCTGGGCTATGAGCTGATGCGGCGATCCTTGCTGGCGTTCTCCGAGGCCGGCTGCCGGAAGGTCAGCCTTACCGTCACGTCCGCCAACACCGAGGCCGTCCGCCTGTACGAGCGAATCGGTTTCCGCTCCGCCCGCCAATTCCACGCCCTGGTGTGGGACAGGGTTAGGGCAACTCCAGCCGCAAGCTGTGAAGCTTGCGCTAATGTCGGCTGAGGGCCGGGGGGCTGGTAGGCGCGGGCGGACTCGAACCGCCGACCCTCTGCTTAGAAGGCAGATGCTCTATCCTGGCTGAGCTACGCGCCCGGGGCTTCCTCCTTGATTCTACTACTGCCGAGCGGGTCCAGATTTCTTGCCGCCGCCACTTGCGCTGCGCGACTGTTCGTTTATAATGGTACAAATCCGTCGAGGAGACGCCCATGTCGAATTGTATCGATCGATCGGCTGGACGCCTGAGCGTCCCGCCACGCCCCGCGCTCGAAACGCGGACGCAATTCGACTACTACCAAGCCTAAGCGTTGAAGCCACGCCTCTCACCCGGCGTCTCTGAGAAACCGAAACTCGGAAGGAATAAAGGTATGAGTCTAAGCCAACTTGCAAGGTCGATCCAAGAATCGCCCACCCTGAAGCTGAACGAGACGGCCGCGCTGCTCCGGGAAAAGGGCGAACCCGTCATTCATCTCGGGGGCGGCGAGCCGAAGAGCAAGACTCCCATGGACGCCATCCTCAGTTGCACTGCGCTGCTCAACACCGGCGACGTCAAGTACACGCCGGCCGACGGCATTCCGGCCTTGAAGAAGGCGATCATCCGGTACACGGAAGAGCACTACGGCCGGCTGGTCGCCGCCGGAGAACGTCATCGTTTCCAGCGGCGCCAAGCAGTCGATCATGGTGCTGCTGCACTCCATCCTCGACCCCAAGGACGAAGTCGTCTTTCCCGCGCCCTACTGGGTCAGCTATCCGGAAATGGTCAAGCTGGCCGGCGGCGTTCCCGTGGTGGCCGCACCCGAGGACGGCAGCTTCCAGCCCACCATCGAGGACATCGCCGAGGTCGTGGGCTCCTACACCAAGGCCATCATCCTGAACAGCCCCAACAACCCCAGCGGCGTGGTGTACTCGAAGGAGTTCATCGCCCAGGTGGTGGAGTTCTGCGAGAAGAAGAACCTCTAGCTGATCATGGACGACACCTACAACCGGCTGATCTTCGACGGCCAGACGCCCACCAACTGCTACGAGTACGCCAAGGACCTGACCGAGAGCTCCAAGCTGATCGTGATCAACTGCGTTTCGAAGATGTACGCCATGACGGGCTTCCGCATCGGCTGGGCGGTGGGCAACAAGGAGGTGGTGCGCGCCATGACCAACATCCAGTCGCAGGAGACCTCCGGGCCGGCCACGCCCGTCGCAGTGGGCCGCGGTGGGCGCGCTCAACGGCATCCAGTCCTCGATCGAAAGCCTGCGGATGACGCTGGAGAACAACCGCAACGTGCTGGTCAGCGCGGCTGGAGGCCATCCCCGGCGTGAAGGTGACCAAGCCGGGCGGCACCTTCTACTGCTTCCCGGATTTCAGCGCCTACAACAAGGATTCCCAGAAACTGGCGCAGTTCCTGCTGGAGAAGGTCCGCGTGGTGACCGTGCCCGGGCAAGGAGTTCGGCATGGAGGGACACCTCCGGATCAGCTACTGCGGAACGCTGGGGGAGATCAAGCAGGGGATCGAGCGGATCCAGTGGGCGCTCGACCCGAACTCCGCCAACGAGCTGTACCTCGGCGGCCGCAAACTGGTGAGGGATTGGGCATGAACATCTACTACGACATCGAATCGCCGGCCTGGAAAGAGGCGGGCCAGGCGGCCAGCGACTTCGGCCTCAAGAACCACGGTATCCTGAACCCCCGCAAGGTCTACTGGAACCTGCCGACCGGCGCGCTGTACGAAGAGGCCATCTTTCGCGGCGAGGGCAGGATGGCGCACCACGGGCCGCTGGTGGTCCTCACCGGCAAGCACACCGGCCGCTCCGCCGCCGACAAGTACATCGTGCGCGAGCAGAAGACCGAAGAGCACGTCTGGTGGGGCGAGTACAACCGGCCCTACAACCCCGAGAACTTCAACGCCCTGCTGACCCGCATGCAGGCCTTCTTCCAGGGCCGGGACGTCTTCGTGCAGGATCTTTACGCCGGCGCCGACCCCGACAACACGCTGCCCGTCCGCGTCATCACCGAGAAGGCGTGGCACAGCCTCTTCGTCCGCACCATGTTCCTGAAGCCGCGCAACCAGGACGCCCAGAAGAAGCACGTGCCGGAGTTCACCATCATCTGCGCGCCCGTCGTTCCAGGCCAACCCGCTGGTGGACATGACCCGCAGCGAGACCTTCATCATCGCCAACTTCTCGGCGCGGCTGGCCCTGATCGGCGGCTCGCTCTACGGCGGCGAGATCAAGAAGACCATCTTCACGGTGCTCAACTTCCTGCTGCCGCTCGAGGGCGTCATGTCGATGCACTGCTCGGCCAACGTCGGGCCCAAGGGCGACACGGCGCTGTTCTTCGGCCTCTCGGGCACCGGCAAGACCACGCTTTCGGCCGACCCGAAGCGCCGGCTGATCGGCGACGACGAGCACGGCTGGAGCGACAACGGCATCTTCAACTTCGAGGACGGCTGCTACGCCAAGGTCATCCGCTTGTCGCCCTCGGCCGAGCCGCAGATCTACGCCTGCACGCGCCGCTTCGGCACCATCATCGAAAACGTGGTGCATGGACCCGCTGACCCGCAGGCTGGATCTGAACGACGACCGGATCACCGAGAACACGCGCGCGGTCTACCCGCTCAACTACATCGAGAACTCCGTGCCGGAGAAGATGGGCGGCCATCCCAAGAACGTCATCTTCCTGACCTGCGACGCCTCGGGCGTCATGCCGCCCATCGCGCGGCTGACCCCGGACCAGGCCCTGTATCACTTCATCTCCGGCTACACCAGCAAGCTCGCCGGCACCGAGATGGGCCTGGGCATCGAACCCGAGATCACCTTCAGCACCTGCTTCGGCGCGCCGTTCATGGTCCACCACCCGCACGATTACGCCGAGATGCTGCGGAGCAAGATCGTGAGGCACGGCGCGGACTGCTGGCTGGTGAACACCGGCTGGACCGGCGGCCCGTTCGGCGTCGGCAAGCGCCTCAGCATCCAGCACACCCGCACCCTGCTGAACGACGCTCTGGAGGGCAAGCTCAGCAAGGTGAAGTTCCGCAAGGACCCGATCTTCGGCTTCGAGGTGCCGACCGAATGCGAGGGCGTGCCGACGGACATCCTCGATCCGGCCAACACCTGGGGCAGACCGCGACGAGTACTTCCGGAAGTACGACGCGCTGGCGGCCCGCTTCATCGAGAACTTCAAGCTCTTTGCCGACGGCTGTCCCAAGGAAGTCATCGCGGCCGGACCGAAGCGGCTGAAGTAGTGGCCCGGCGTTGCGCCTGAAACTGATCGGCTGCGAGGTTCTCTATCGCGAGTTGTGCGCCGCAGTCTCGCGCTCGGTCAACCAGGTGGACATCGAGTTTCTTCCCAAGGGTCTGCACGACAAGGGCAGTGCGGCAATGCTGTCCCGGCTGCAGGAGACCCTGGACCGCGTGGATGCCGCGGCTTATGAGGCCGTGCTGTTTGGCTACGCCTTGTGCGGCAATGGATTGGCCGGTCTCGTCGCGAGATCCATTCCGCTGGTGATTCCCCGGGCTCATGACTGCATAACTCTGTTCCTCGGCAGCCGGACGCGCTATGAAGAGTACTTTCGCACACACTCCGGCGTGTACTTCAAGACATCCGGCTGGATCGAGCGCGGCCAGAGCTCGGAACCGCAGTTGAGCCTCGCTCTTGACGATCTGGTTGCTCGCTACGGCGAGGAAGACGCCCGCTATCTTTTCGAGGAGCTGACCCGTCACTATCGCCGGCTGGCCTTCATCCGGATGGGGGTCGAGCCGGACGACAGGTTCGAGAGAAGCGCCCGGGAGGAGGCCGCCGGGCGCGGCTGGGACTTCGAGACGGTTCAAGGGGATATGGGCCTCATCCAGCGGTTGGTGGATGGTCCCTGGAGTGAGGGGGAGTTCCTGGTGACGCTGCCCGGCTCGCGCGTTGTGGCGTCGCCTGACGGCAGGATAATTCGCATGGAACGGGACTGAGGTCAGATGGCCGAATCCACCATCCGGGTGACGATCGAGCCCCTCGGCACGACCCTGGAGGCGCCCCGGGGAGCGGCGCTCCAGGATCTGTTGTTCGGTTGCGGCGTGGAGTTTCCTTGCGGGGGCCGGGGTAACTGTAAGCGCTGCCGGGTTAAGGTCGTCCGCGGCCGCGTTCCGGCGACGCCGGAGGAAGCGCTGGCGCTCAGCAGCGAGGAGATCGCTCAGGGCTGGCGGCTGGCTTGCCGCATGCGGCCGCAGGAAGACGTCACACTGGAGGTCGCGCAATGGGAAACGGTCGTGCTCGGCGACGACACCGCTTTCGAATTCACCCCCAGCGAGGGCCTCGGCATAGCGGTGGATGTCGGCACTACTACCCTGGCGGCGCAACTTGTGGACCTGGCGCAGGGCCGCGTGCTGGGGGTCAAGACCGCGCTCAATCCGCAAGCGCGCTTTGGCGGCGACGTCATGAGCCGGGTGGAAGCTTCCTGCTCCGGGCGGGACGGCGGTGAACTGACCGGACTGATCCGCGCCGCGATTGGCGAGCTCGTGGCCGGGCTCCTGGCCGGGGATACTGGCGGAGGGCGGCTGTTGCGGGTGATTCTGGCCGGGAACACGGTGATGCATCACCTGTTCTGTGGCATCGACGTTGAGCCGCTGTCGCATGCCCCCTTCGAGAGTCCCAGGGGCGGACTGGAGATCCTGCGCGCCCGCGACCTGGGCTGGCAGCTTCCGGACGACACGCCGGTGAAGTTCCTGCCGTGCCTGGGCGGCTTCGTGGGGAGCGACATCCTGGCCGGGATTCTGGCCACGAGGATGCACGAATCCGACCCGTTGATCGGTTTGATCGATCTGGGGACCAACGGGGAGATTGTGCTCGGCAATCGCGAGAGAATCGTGTGCGCCTCCACGGCCGCCGGCCCGGCCTTCGAGGCAGGGCGGATCTCGATGGGCATGCGCGCCTCGACCGGCGCTATCGACGAGGTGAGGCTGACCGGCGCCGGTCTGGTCTGTCACGTGTTGGGGGGCGGCTCGCCGCGCGGCATCTGCGGGAGCGGGTTGGTGGACGCCATCGGGGCCGGCCTGGATCTCGGGGTCATCGACGCGAGCGGGCGGCTGGCCAATGGCGGCCAGCCGTGGATGCTGGCCGCTCCGGTGAGCATCACCCAGTCCGACGTGCGCGAGTTGCAGCTGGCCAAGGCCGCCATCGCGGCTGGAATCCGGATCCTGCTGCGGCGCTGGGGAGCGGCTCCAGCGGCTGTCGCGCGGCTCCATATGGCGGGCGCTTTCGGCAACTACGTGAGCCGGTCGAGCGCCCGGCGCATCGGTCTCATTCCGTTTCCCGAGGATGTGGTAGCGGCCAGCGGCAACACCGCCCTGCTCGGGGCCAAGCTGGCGCTTTTCGATGAGAGCGCCGAGTTCGCCGCGATTCGGCGGCGCATCGAGCACGTCCCGCTCGCCGCGGACGCCCGGTTTCAGGAGATCTTCGTTGACGAGATGGGTTTCCCAGCTACCGCAGGGTGAACTTCTTCATCTTGTAGCGCAGGGTGTCGCGGGTGATCTTGAGCAAGCGCGCGGCCTGGGTCTGGTTGTGGTTGGTTTTCTCCAGCGCGCGCACCAGCAGCCCCCGTTCGCTGTCTTCGAGCGACATTCCTTCATCCGGAATCGCGGAAAACACTTGAGCGCCGGCCGCCTGTCCGCGCCCCGACCTGGCTGATCGAAATCGGCAGGCTGGCGCTGGTAATATGCGCGCCCTCCCCCAGGATCATCGCCCGCTCGATCGCATTGCGCAGTTCGCGGACGTTGCCCGGCCAGTCGTGGGCCAGTAGCAGGGCTTGAGCTTCGGGGCTCACATCCTCAATGTGCCGCTTGAACTTGTTGTTGTAGTGATCGATGAAAAACGCGACCAGCGGCGGGATGTCTTCGGGACGCTCGCGCAGCGGCGGAATGGTGATGTGAATGACATTGAGCCGGAAATAAAGGTCCTGGCGGAACGCGCCCTCGTTGACGGCTTCCCGGAGGTTCTTGTTGGTGGCGGCTACCACGCGGAGGTCGAGCTGGATGTCCTTCAGGCCGCCCAGCCGGCGAAAGCACTGGTCCTCGAGCACCCGCAGCAGCTTGGCTTGCAGCATCAACGGGATTTCGCCGATTTCGTCGAGGAACAGCGTGCCCTTGTCCGCCAGTTCGAAGATGCCACGCTTCTGCGCGCGGGCGTCCGTAAAGGCGCCTTTCTCGTAGCCGAACAGCTCGCTTTCGAGCAGCGTCTCGGGGATCGCCGCGCAGTTGATGGCGATGAACGGCTCAGCCTGGCGCAGGCTCTGGTAATGCAGCGTCTTGGCGATCAGATCCTTGCCGGTCCCGTTCTCGCCTTCGAGCAGGACCGTGGTGGCCTCGCTGGCGGCGATGCGCCGCACGAAGTGCAGCAAGTCGCGCATGGCCTGCGACTCGGCTATGACCTCGTGCTTCTGGGACGCCATCTCTTCGGTGATGTCCTTGATGGCGGCCACCGCGCCGGTCATGCGCCCGGCTTCATCCGTGAGCTGCCTGGTGCGAATCACGGCCAGACGCTCCCGGCCGTTGTCGGTGTGCAGGCGGACGGTTGAATTGGATATGGAGGGCAGGTCGGAGAGCCCCACCAGCATGCCGCAATCGGGTTCGCACTCGGCGCAATGGAATACGTCGCGGCACTCCCGGCCCACGATCTCCTCGGCGGGAAGGCCGAGGAGCTTCTCGGCGGCCCGGTTCACGCCGGCGATCAAGAAATCCTTGTCGTAAAGCACCAGGGCGTCGGAGAGCTGGTCAAAGACCGCTTCCAACACACTCGCACGCTGCCACTCGGGCACAAGCTTAGACATGAAGCCCCAAGAAACGCCTCTGAATAACTTATTGTAGCAGTCGCGGTCTGGGTGTGTGTGAAAAGACGCAGCCCCGCAGCGTAGTATGGTCCATGCCCGAGCCTTTGAGGCCGTCGTCGAAATTGGACCACATGGATGTATCTGATTGAAGATGAATGGTTTTTGCCCATAAGTCAGGGAATTGGAGGGGGCGCAAGGACCCAACTTGCGCCATTCTTGAATGGTCTTAGGATTGCTTAGACCGGACTGGTGTAGTAGATCGGCAAGGGAACCCAGGATGGGGGCTAGGCCCCCCGCTATGGAAATCATCCAACTCGCCATCACGGATTCGTCATTTGCGGCGGCGCTGCGCGACCAATTGGTGCGCAACGCTGGCTGGAAAGTGCTGACCGTTGACGTTCCTGATCCCGGTCAGGATGGAGTCATGGTCCTGGACGCGCGGTCTTTGGAACTCCTGCCTTCGCGGATCCCCAAGCCGGAGAGAGTGGTCTTGATCACACCGAACGATCCGCAGCACCTCGCGCGCGCCTGGGACGCGGGTGTGGTGTCGGTGGTCTTTGAGCATGACTCGGTCAGTACGGCGATGCTGGCCATCATGGCCGCGCGCCTGAAGGTGCCCAAGCCTGCCAGCTGAGGCGTTTTTTCGTACACTCGGGGGGTGCAGATGCGGTGTTGGAATAGACGGATGAGGTTTGTCTGGATTCTGCTGGGAGCGTTTCTGGCGTCCATGGGTCTGGCTGGGCCGGTCGTGGCGCAAGAGAAGGTGGAGTGTGCCTCCTGTCATGAGGAGCCGGCGAAGGATATAAAGAGCAGCACGCACGCCTCGGTGGACTGCGCGACCTGCCATCCGCGCCATGACCAGTTCCCTCACCCCGCCGCAATCCCCAAGCCCGCCTGTGCGCAGTGCCACCCCCAGGTGGCCAGCGATAACGCCCGCGGAGTGCATGGCATGGCGCGGAAGGCGGGCAACGAAGGTGCGCCGGACTGCCTGGTCTGTCACGGCAGCCCGCACAAGACGCTGCGGCCGTCCTCCCTCCAGTTCCGGCAGGCTGCCCCTGAGACCTGCGGGATGTGCCACTCCAAGGAAGACGAGCAGTACAAACTGAGCGTGCACGGCAAAGCGCTGGCCGCCGGCAATATGAACGCGCCCATCTGCACGGACTGCCACGGCGAGCACTCCATCATCGCCCCCAAACAGGCTTCCAGCCCTGTCAATCCCGGGCACATCCGCGATACGTGCGCCCGGTGCCACGGCGATGTCCGGCTGTCGCGGCGGTTCGGGTTCTCCGCTGACCGCGTCATCAGCTTCGACGAGTCGTATCACGGTTTGGCCGCCAAGTCCGGTTCGCAGGCCGTGGCCAATTGCGCCAGTTGCCACGGCTATCACGACATCCTGCCGTCCTCCGACCCGAAGTCGTCGATCAACGCGAAGAACCTGCCGGCAACTTGCGGCAAATGCCACCCGCGGGCCGGCGAACGGTTCGCGCTGGGGACGATCCACTTGACCGAGGGTGGCAAGGAGCCCGCCGGCGTGGCTTTTGTCCGAAACCTTTATCTCGGGCTGATTCCATTGACCATCGGACTAATGCTTCTGCACAACCTCGCGGACTGGGTTCGGAAACTCTACGGACTGCGGATCGGGCCCGCGTTTCGGACGGGACCCGTGGCGGCCGCTTCGGCAACCCCGCGCGGAGCCTGGAAGCCGGAATTGCGCATGTTCGGATGGGAGCGGATTCAGCATGTCCTGCTGCTCACGTCCTTTGGCGTGCTGGTCTGGACGGGCTTCGCTCTGAAGTATCCGGATCAGTGGTGGGCGCGGCCGCTGCTCTCCTGGGAGACGTTCTTCCCGGTAAGGGCCACGGTCCACCGGGTCGCCGGAGCGATCCTCATCGGAGTCGCGCTGCTGCACGTGGTCACGCTGATCGTCAGCCGCGGGCTGCGGCGGCATTGGATGGAGATGTGGCCGCGAGTGGGCGACGCGCGGGAGGGCGCTCTGCATCTGGCCTATCTGGTCGGGCTGAGACACGAGAAGCCGCGACTTTCCTCCCACGGCTACGTCGAGAAGGCGGAATACTGGGCCGTCCTGTGGGGCACCGCCGTGATGGCCCTGACCGGGATCATGCTGTGGGGGGTCAGGTACACGCTGGCTTGGCTGCCCAAGAGCTGGCTGGACATCGCGACCGCGGTGCACTTTTATGAGGCAGTGCTGGCCACGTTGTCCATCGTCGTGTGGCACTTCTACTTCGTGATTCTGGATCCCGAGGTCTACCCCATGGACACGGCCTGGCTCAGCGGGTATGGCGTGAGAAAGCGCGAGCCGCATGTCCCCAAGCATCCGAATAGAGCGGACTACGATATCGGGAAACCATGACGGAACGTAACTTGTCCCGATACAGCATCGAAAGATGGCTGAAGCCGGTCGTTCATCTTTCCAATAACGTGCTGAGCCTGGCCGGGGTCACGCTGGTCACCACGGCCACGGTGCTCTGGATCTTCCTGCTCCCGACCAGCCTCGGCGGGACTGTAGCCAATCCCTACGTCGGCATCCTGGCTTTCCTTCTGTTGCCCAGCGTGTTCTTCCTGGGACTGGCCCTGATCCCCCTGGGCATCTACCTGCGCTTCCGAAAGGAGCGCAAAGCGGGCTCTTTCCCCAAGGATTTCCCGCCGCTCACTTTTCACAACGTCGAGTTCCGCCGGCTGGTCATGTTTGTCGTGGTGGCGACTCTGGTCAATTTTGTGATCGCCGGCCAGACCGGCTATCGCGCGGTGACTTACATGGAGAGCGTGTCCTTTTGCGGCGAAACGTGCCACACGGTCATGCAACCGGAGTTCACGGCCTACCAGAACTCGCCGCACTCGAGAGTGGAATGCGTGGGCTGTCACATCGGGCCTGGCGCCTCCTGGTTTGTGCGCAGCAAGCTGTCGGGCGTGGGCCAACTGGTGGCGGTCACGTTCAATACCTACCCCCGTCCGATTCCGACCCCCGTGCGGAACCTGCGGCCCGCGCGGGAAACCTGCGAGGCCTGTCACTGGCCGGAGAAGTTCACCGAAGACCGCCTGCGGGTGATTGAGAAGTTCGCCGACGACGACAAGAACACCCTCACCAAGACCGTGCTGCTGCTGCGGATTGGCGGCGGCCCGCGAGGGCCGGGAATTCACGGGACGCACCTCGGCCCCGGCATCGAGATCCACTATGCACCGAGCGACGAATCGCGCCAGAAGATTCCCTGGGTGACGTACAAGGACGGACAGGGGCGCGTGACCGCCTATGCCACGGCGGACGGCACGCCCGACAAGATCAAGAACCTGCCGGTCCGGCTGATGGACTGCATGGATTGCCACAACCGTCCCACGCACGTCTACGAGTTGCCGGAGAGGGCCGTTGACCGTGCGCTGTCCACGGGGGAGATCTCGCGGACTCTGCCTTTCATCAAGAAGCAGTCCGTCGAAATTTTGAAAGCCGCCTACCCGAGCCGGGAAGCGGCGGCCGCCGCCATTCCCTCCGCTTTGGAACGGTTCTACAGGCAGCGGCACCCCGACGTCTACGCCCAGAGCCGCGCCGATGTCGCCCGTGCCGCCAAAGCCGTGCTTGCCATTTACAGCCGCAACGTCTTCCCGGAGATGAAGGTCACC
This sequence comes from Bryobacterales bacterium, assembly GCA_963734625.1. GTDB lineage: Bacteria > Acidobacteriota > Terriglobia > Bryobacterales > Bryobacteraceae > CAVTHW01. Next base: position 34,839 of record CAVTHW010000005.1, read on the forward strand.
TGGGGGGTTTACCCCAACAACCTGGGCCACACCGATTTTCAAGGCTGTTTCCGCTGCCACGACGACCAGCACAAGAGTAGCGACGGAAAGGCCGTCAGCCAGGACTGCAACGCCTGCCATCAGCTCCTGGCAATGGACGAGGCCGCGCCGAAGATTCTCTCCGACCTGGGCCTTGAACCGGCCTCCGGCAAGCAGTAAGGCCTATGATTCTGGGTTGGGGCACACCGCATGATATCCGTTGACCACCTCAACCACGCCTACGCCTCGCGCGCCGCCTTGGCGGATGTCAGCCTTCAGGTCAACGCCGGGGAGATCTTCGGCCTGCTGGGACCGAACGGCAGCGGAAAATCCACTCTCTTCCGCATCCTGTCCACTCTAATGGCTCCCTCGGGAGGCCGTGCCACGATCGCCGGCTTCGACGTCACCAGCCAGCCTGACGAGGTCCGCCGGCGGATCGGGGTGGTGTTTCAGTCGCAGAGTCTGGACAAGAAACTGACCGTGGAGGAGAATCTTCGCAGCCAGGGGCATCTGTTTGGGCTATCGGGCTCAAAGCTTCGAATTCGCGTCGACGAGGTCCTGGGCCGGCTCGGGCTGGCCGACCGCCGCCACGACCTCGTCGAGGCGCTCTCCGGCGGGCTTCGCCGCCGGGTCGAGATTGCCAAGGCGCTGCTGCACCAGCCGCCAGTCCTCCTGATGGACGAACCCTCGACCGGACTCGACCCGGGCGCCCGCCGGGAGCTGTGGCAATACATCGAAGACCTGCGGGCGCGGCAGAACACAACTGTTCTTCTAACCTCGCACGTGCTCGACGACGCCGAGCACTGCGACCGGTTGCTTCTGCTGCACCAGGGGCGCGCCGTCGCCGAAGGAACGCCCGCCGAGTTGAAAGCCCGAATCGGCGGAGACGTGGTGGTGCTGGAGGCGGCGGACGCGGCGCTGCTCGCAACCGGCCTGGCGCAGCGTTTCGGCGTCGAACCCAGGATTGTGGAGGGCCTCGTGCGTGTCGAGATCGCCGACGGGCATCGCTTCATCGCCGCGGCGGTTGAGGCATTCCCCGGATCGATCCGCTCCGTGGCGCTACACAAGCCCACGCTCGAAGACGTGTTCCTGGACGAAACCGGGGTGCCGATTTGCTAAGCAAGATATTCTGGCTCTCCGTGGGCACGCTGAGCTGGCGGGAACTGGTGCGGTTCTGGCGCGAACGAGCCCGTGTAGTGGGCTTCGTCGCTTCGCCTCTTCTCTTCTGGCTGGTGCTGGGCTCCGGGTTCGGCAACCTCCGGTTCTTCTTCCCTGGAACGCTGACGCTCACCGTGTTGTTCTCCGCCGTCTTCTCGACCATGTCGTTGATCGAAGACCGGCGGGAGGGCTTCCTGTTGTCGGTGCTGGTGTCGCCCGCGCCGCGCTCGGCGATCGTGTTCGGCAAGACGCTTGGGTCGGCCATGCTCGCCTGGATTCAAGGACTCATTCTTCTGGCGCTCGTGCCTTTGGCCGGGATTCACCCCTCCCTGGAGGGGCTGCTGGGAACGGGCATCGCGATTTTCCTGGTTTCGGTGACATTTACCCTGCTGGGGTTCCTGATCGCCTGGCAGATGGAATCGTCGCAGGGATTCCACGCGGTCATGAACCTGGCGCTGTTTCCGCTGTGGATGATTTCCGGCGCGCTGTTCCCTGCGGCCAACGCTCACGGATGGATGCGCGTGGTGATGGCCGTGAACCCCTTGACTTACTCGCTCGCCCTGCTGCGCCGCCTGCTCGATCCAGCCTCGGCGGCCGGCTCACCGGGCGTGGGGCTGAGCCTGCTGGTGACCGTGCTGTGCGCCCTGGCTTTGCTGGTGGCTTCCACTGCCGTGGCGAACCGTAAGAGCTCCGGAAGCAGGGCCTGAGGCCGGCCGCCCGCCGCTGATCTTGACGAACAGCCGCCACCCCCACATGCGATCCGTCCCTGTGAGTTACTTCCGAGTGGGGCGTCAACTGCCAGCGACCCGCGACCGTGATAAAAACCAAATTCTACGGGTTGCCGACTTATCCGGCCAAGTGAGCTGCGATCGGTAAACCCTTCCGCGTCAGGCAGGATCTGAGCTCCTGCCTTGTCCCCAAGAGGCGGGTGATTCAACTCCAGCCGCGCCCCTATGCTGGTTACGGGAGCGATTACGAGCCGCACTCAGGCTCAATTCCGAGCTTGTCGTTAACGGCGCGACTCAGCCTCTGCTTGCATCCGAGGTATCGTTCGGTCGTTTGCATCGAGACGTGCCCGAGCAGGAGCTGAATTTGATCGAGTTCTCCGCTGGCAAGATGGCATAAGCGAGCGCATGTCCTTCTCAGGTCATGCGGCGCGAGTTTCTCGATGCCCGCGCGGCTGGCCGCTTCCTTCACGACCTCCCACAGCACCTTCGGCGTCATGCCGTCGCCCCACACGCTGCCGGACTTGTTGATCGAACGGAACACCGTGCCTTCGGTGATTCCGGCAGCAGTGCTCCAGACGTCAACTGCGGCCTTGACCCATTGCGGTACCGGAACCGTCCGGATATGTCCCGCCTTGCCCTTCAGGTCCGCGATCACCCAATGCTCCTCGCGAACCTGGATGGAATCCATCGCCAAAGACAGAAGCTCGCCGCGCCGGAGGCCGCAACCGATTAGCACCGCCAGAATGGCGCGGTTTCGTTTTCCGCGTAGCGTGGCGGTGTCCGACCGTTCCAGCAGGAGTTTGCCCTGGGCGGGGGTGAGCCAGTTGCCAACGCGGACGCCAAGACGCCGGACTCCTTTGACTCGCCGTATTCCCGCCCCCAGTTCCGGGCTCAACAATCCGGAGTCGCACGCCTCATAGGCCACTCGGCGTACCGCCGCCAGGCGCAGATTGATGGTGTTCGGAGCGTACCCTTTCTGCTCCAAGTAAATCCGGTATCTCAGGACCACGGTGCGATTGAAGGCCAGGCGCGGCTCGGAGCAATACCACTCGACGAAGTCGTTAATGGCGTGGTCGTACGTTCGTTGCCCGCTCACGGATGTGAGGGTATTGAGGACAGCGGATTTGGCTTGTTCGAGATCCGGCAGTGCAAGGACCCGCTTCGGCGCTCTCTTCTTTCGAGATTTCGACATGACCGACGGCTCCTTCGACCGTCACCCTTGTTATGGCGCCGCGAACGCGTAAAATGAAAAGAGGAGACGCTCATGGACGTAACGCTGCCGGCGGATTTGAGAGACCAGGTCGAGCAGGAACTCGCTAGCGGCCATTATCGGAGCCGCGATGAACTGATCGAACAGGCGGTTCGACACTTCTTCGACGAGCGCCAGCGTGGCCAGCAGCGGCTCGATGCGCTCCGCAGAATCGGCCAGGCGGTTGATCAAGCGGGCTTGTACGAGCGAGTGCTGATCCCCAGCCAGGAATGACGGGTGCACCGCTCGTCGTCCTGGACGCCTGCGTCCTCGCCAACTTCTCTTTGTGCGATACGCTCCTGCGCCTTGCGGAACCGCCCCGGCTCTTTGAGCCGAAATGGTCAGAGGAGATTATTCGAGAGACTACCCGTACGTTGGAATTGAAACTTGGGTGGCCCAACTCTCTGACCGCTCATCTTGAAAAGGAACTGCGCGCCCACTTCAGCGAGGCCTGGATCAGCGGTTACGAGTCGCTGATTCCGAGGATGACGAACGATGAAAAGGATCGCCACGTAGTCGCCGCTGCGGTCCAGGGTGAGGCGGCGATCATCTTGACCCTCAACCTTCGCCACTTCAGGCCAGAGCACCTGGCGATGTGGGGCGTCGCGCGCTGCACCCTCAGTCCTTCCTGATCGAGATCTTCCGGCAGGAACAAGCCTGGTAATGACGAAACTCGAGCAGCAGGCAGCCGACCGCGGCCGTAGCTTGCGTCAACTTCTGGATATCCTGAACGCCACCGTGCCCGACTTCGTTGCAGTCGTTTCCGCCGCAATCTCAAGATAATAGAGCCGATTCATCGCAGGGTGGCGGATAACTCCCCGATAGTCGCGCAGCGTTTACGAACGGAGGAGCTGACCGTCTCCGCGTGGTCTCTCGGTCCCTGCCGTAGCGATCCACACGTTCACGCTTGCGGAACTGTCTCGATGCTCCAAAAGTCTGAACTTCCGGGACACTCAAGTAAAGGGCTGGAAGGCTGTCAAGCCTGTGCCTACAACTGCCGTGCCTTCAAGGAGATCGAGTATTCGGACACTACGGGGTAGCCAGATCAGGCTCGACTTTGCGTTCCGCGATGGCCGCCCTGGGCATGTTGGTCCCGAAAACAAAGTAGTATAAGCAGCCCGCTCAGGACTAGCAAGTGGGTGGTCCGTGACGAAGGCGGCGCTACCTGCCAGCGATTCCTCCCGCCCACTGAATGGCGTTTTGCACCAACTGCCGGTAAGGCGGATAGCGGTGCGCTTCCCGGCCGTGCCCCAGCGCGATGTAGACGACCCGTGATTTCTGGTATGGGTTGACCCAGGCCAGCGGGCCGTCGGCGGCCGGGTTATCCGTCCTCAGCAAGACCGTGACGCTCTTGGATATCTGCATGCCTTTGTAGGCCTCATCCTTCAGGTGCATGGCGCCCAGGCCCGCGGTGACCGGATGCCTGCCGACGACGGTCACCTTCATGTCCTCGCCTTCCTTGAATGTGGATGCTGGAAGGTCCCTGTCGGGCTTCAGCAAATATCTGCCGCCCACAACCTCCTCCCACCACCAGGGCCAGGAGGTGTAATCGGCGATGGCATGATGCAGGACCACCACGCCCTTGCCCGCTTCGACAAAATCGCGCAGGTTCTTCCGGCCGGCCTCGCTCAAATCCATGGAATAGTCGTACAGCACCAGGACGTCGTACCTTTTCCGGAGGTCCCGCTGGAAGGCCGCCTCGTTCGAGGGAGCGTGGTCCCAGATCAAATCTTCATGGCCCTCGAAGAGGGAGTAAAACGACGTATCGTAGGCGTGCCCTCCGGTGACGACCAGAGCGCGAACCGGATTGGATACCGCCTTGGGCGGTTGCACGGTGACCGAGCCGGTGGCGGCCCACTCCGTGCCCCGCGCAAAGGTAGTGACGAAACCGGGTTCCACCAGTCCCGCCATGTCGTGCCCCAGAATCGTGTGAAACACCCGCCCCTGGCCGTATTGCAACGTCATCAGGACCGGCTCATCTTTGCCCGTGCCGCCGAATTTGGGGTCGTCGAAAGCGGTGGCGATCACGTTCACTTTGACCCCCGGCTCATAGCGAAACTTGGTGAAGAACTCATCGGTCCCGAAGTAGTCTCCCTCCAGGCCTTTGATGATGGGATGCTCGCGATCCGTGAATTTGATTTGGAAGGTATACCTAGAGGCGTGTCCCGTGCGCGGTTCGCTTTTCATGTCCCAGTAGACGCCCAGCATGCGCCTCCACGCCGGCCAGATGGGCTCGGTGGCGGCCGTATTCGTCTGGTTCGCGCCCAGGATCACCTGGTCGCCGAAAGGGTAGCTGGCGGCATGCACCGCGACCAAACCCTTGCCCGAATGCACGAACGATTCCACCGCCGTTTCGGTCACATCGCCCCACCGCGGTCCGCAGTAATCGATCACCAGAACATCGAAAGGCGCCAGCGTGGCCGCAGTGATGCCGTTGGGCTCTTCCTCCACGCGGACGTCAAATCGGCCGGTGTCCTCCAGTACTCTTCGGAGAAACGGCGTGCTGGCGCGCCAGTCGTGGTTGTTGCGCCCCGAGAGGATCAGAACTCGGATGGTGTTCCCTTTGAAGTAGTACCTTTGGATGTCGTCGGCTCCCGCCAACTCCGCGGCCAGCACCAGCGCCAGCGCCACGACAGCCTTGGTTAGACTGCCCATTTCTGCCTCATCGGGCGGTCCAGGAACTTGGAAGCCTCCGCGTCATTCACGATCTGTTCCTTCACAGGATCCCACTGGACGGGCCGGCCGGTGCGAACCACGATGTTGGTCATATGAGTGATCGTGTCGGAACGGATGGCGGACTCCAGCGGGCTGATGGTGGGCTTTCGGCTCTTGACACAGTCGATGAAATTACGCTGGTGGGCTGAGCTCTCGTAAAGCGGCTGGTCGTTCGGGCCGAGCTTCGCTGTCAGGATCGACTCTTTGCTTGCCTCCATCCCGGCGCGATCGACGCTGATCCAACCCTCCGATCCGAAGAAAGTGGTCCCATGACCAGCGTATCTCTTGCGATATTTCATGATTACCTCCCGGCAGCCTCGTTCGGAGAGGAACCGCACCGGAATTCCGTTGGCGTAGTAGCAGGTGATGTCCCACGTGTCGACCGTCCGGTACAGCCCGAATTTCGGAACGGTCCCCCCGCCTTCGTAAAACACCGGATAGGTGTTGTCGGTATCCAACCCCCACTGCATGATGTCGATAGGATGGGCGCCCCATCCGCCGATAAAGCCCATGGAGTAGTCGGGGCAATGGTACGTCCCGAATTGCGTGCAACGGTCGGGGGTGTAGGGCTTCAAGGGAGCCGGGCCGCACCAGAGGTCCAAGTCAAGGTCCGCTGGCGTAGGGGCCGGCCGCAGCGAACCCCATTGCTTGGTCTTGAATCCCTCGAACTGCTGCGAAATGTCGTGACACCAGACTTCGACCCGCTGCAGCTTGCCGATGTAGCCGTTTCGAACCAGTTCGCATGGTGTGCGAAACAGGGCGCTGGAACGCTGCTGTGTGCCGTATTGAAAGATTCTGCCCGAGCGCTTCAGTTCCTCGCGCAGCCTGAAAGACCATGCCATCGCGACACTCAGCGGCTTTTCGACATACATGTCCTTCTCGGCCCTTGCGGCGGCAATGGCCAGAGGCACGTGCCAGTGGTCCGGAGTAGTGATGACGACGGCGTCGATGTCGCTTCGCTGAAGGATTTCCCAAGGGTTTGCGTACATCTTGACGTAGTCGCCGCCGTAGATGGTATCCCATGCCTTCTTCGCACGCTCACGCCGGCTGGCGTAAGCGTCGCAGACTGCCACGTAGCGGGCATCCTCGAACCTGGCAATTGTTCCGTTTACCTCCGTCCCGCGGCCCCCGATGCCAAACGCCGCCAGTTGGACGCGGTCGCTGGGCGCGTTCGCGCCAATGACGGAAGCCGGGACGATGGTCGGGAACGTCAAGCCGGCCGTCATGGACGCTTGCTTGACGAAAGCGCGCCGGCTGAAGCCAGCGTTACCGCTGTTGTTATCGTTTTGTTCCGACGAGGTCATCTTCCTCTCCTGTGTGTCCGCCGCTTTCCGGCCAATCTAACTCAAGGCAGCTTGCAGGTGCTTCAGGCTGGCAGCCGCTTGCTGGGGCGTCCCGCATTCGACCGACAGCACTCCATTGTATCCGCCGTCCGCCAGGATAGACACCACCCGCGGCCAGTCAATGACACCCTCCCCGCACGCGCAACCTACAGGCGTACCACTGACCTTGCCCTTCTCTTCGTCAGCCTGCTCGAACGAAATGTCCTTGGCGTGTACGTGGACGAGAAGCGGAAAGACCGCCTTCAGGCCTTCGTAGGGATCCTCACCGCCCAGCAAGGCGTTGCCGGTGTCATAGTTGACTTTCAAGAACGGCGATTTCACGAGCGTGGCAATCCGGAGCAGTCCGTCGGTTCGCTTCGAAATGCTCTGATGCGGTTCGATGCCGATGCAAACCCCGTGACGCTCCGCAGTCTGGAGAACCCTGGTGAGCGTGTACTTCATGACCTGAAAACACTCTGCATCACCGAGCCAGCCAGGACGGATTCCTTCGTCGGTGTTGACGACCGGCGCGCCAATGGCGGATGCGAACCGCACCGCCTTCTCCAGATAGGGGACGCTGATTTCGGGACGCATCAGCGGGCAGTGCGCACTGAGTGCCGAGGGCTTCACCCCGTGGCGGTCGAGAATCTCCTTCATCTCCAGCGGATCGTTGTCCATCGAGAAAGAGTGGAAGTATCCGGCTTCACTCAGCAGCTCGCGGCCATTGTGCACCATGGGCTCGACCCATCGGTACCCGATCTGAGCGGCCCTCTCCACGCCGGCTTCAAACGGCCGGTCTTCGCAACGGATAAACTCCATGTTCAAGCCGATTTCTATAGCCATAGACACATTATCCAGTCGCGGTAGGGATACCGGCCACCCGGCACCCCCGCACAGATCCGTACGGGCGCTCATCAGCTCATACGGTTCCTCCCCCGGGTGCTGGCGGCAAACTGCCCGCCGCACACCGCCCGACCGACGTTGCCCCTCTTTGTTCAGCCGCTTCATCGGTACTATGGCGTGGACCGACTCCTCGGCGGCCTGCATGCGGGCCGTGTGGCTATCGCCTTCTCCCGCCGGCCTGCCGGCTCTTCCCCAACAGTCGTTTCTGGGGTCTCTGACTACACAGGACTGACCGCCGGCTCGCGCTAGCGCCTCCGGTCATGTTGCCTTCCGCCAAATCCACGGCGTCGGCGCCCTGATTGCAGTTTTTCGAAGCTCGATACCCAACCCACCTGTACCTCTGTTTACGCTTCGCCAGATACCTCACAGCGTCTGACGCAAAACTCGGGGCCGAGCGGGTCGCTAACCCTTTCTCGTAAGACTCTTGCATTCTCTGCTTCGTGCCGGTTTATCCAGGCGCACGAATTTCCGTTTTGGCTTCTTGCCGCCATCCATTGTACATTCAACCGGCTTGGTTGAAGCCACTTTTTCACCCCCCATCCCTCCCCCGTGTGGTCCGAAAACCGGATCTGCTTGAATTCATGCTGGTTCGTCACCGCAGGCCTTGAGGCTCGGGATAGTGAGCTAATCGGATGCCAGAGCCCTGGATCCGTTTCGGTTCGTGCTTATCGCTGTCGCCGGGTGGATGAACCAGCGCCAACTGCAGATCATCGATTACCTTCGCGGGGAGAACCGGGTTCTTCGCGAGCAACTCGGCGGACGGCGGGTACGGCTGCAACAACGATCAACGCCGTCGGTTAGGACGGAAGATTCTGGCGGAGGTGGCCACCATTGTCACACCCGAGACCTTGTTGGCCTGGCATCGGAAACTGATCGCTCAGAAATACCACGGCAGTGGCAAGCGCCGGACCCGTGGTGCTGTAGTAAAAGAGTCCCCTCTCGGTGTCGCGAAAGTTTTCCAGCAGAAAGTCGGCGCCTCTCCTGAGTGCGTCGAGGTAGGCTGGGTCCCGGGTCAGTTCGTAGCCCGCGGCCATGACAAAGATCTGGCGGCCCTGCGAGACCAGTGCCGATCTGGTTTCCCACCGGGCGCCACTGGCGGTCAATGTGCTTGGCGATTTCCAAGGATGCGCCATAAGCAGACAGTGGCAAAGCGAGTAAGGCAGCCAAT
>CAVTHW010000006.1:0-235000 GCA_963734625.1 Bryobacterales bacterium
GAAGCTGGCATTCTACCACTGAATTACTCCCGCTCGTCCTCATCTGCAAATATAACATAATTAATGGACTTGTTCCATAGCCGTCATCGACACGGCATGAGAATCTAGATTCTACCCCTGACATGCTGATTTGGCTGATTTGTGGTTGAAATTGAAGCGACAACCTCGCTCAAAGACAAGAAACAGACACCAAACGTGCGCAGGATTCCGGGGATCGCGAGCTAAGCACGAGATTCCGTACCCCGCCATCCGAGCAACCGCTGATCTCACGTTGTTGGCGACGGTAGCGGGCACCGCCGCACCGCTGCCCTGCATTCTCATAACGAGAGATCCTGCTGTCTCGCCGCACCATCGAGGATCTTGTACCCCATGTCGCTATAGCCCTTCAGCCGTCGCTCGTACATCCGCACGAGCATTCGCACATTCCCATCAACGTAGTCGTAAACCTCCACGACACGCTTGTTGTCGTGCAGCCGGTGAAGCCGACCCACGTACTGCTGCAGGGTCCCCCTCCAGGAGATCGGCGTCGCCAGAAAGAGCGTGTCCAGGCGGGCGTCGTCGAACCCTTCGCCGATGTAGCTCCCCGTGGCAAGTATCACCCGCTGATCAGTCTCGCCAACTGCGGCAAGTTGCTCTGCGATCGCTTTGCGCTGTTTCCGGCCGAGGCCGCCCTTCAAGACGAACACGTTCCTGACGAGGCCGCTCAGCTTGCTCGCGAAGACGCTGAGGTGTTCGGTTCGTCCGGTCAGCAGAAGTGGGGACCGACCCGCCTCAACCGCGCGGACAAGATCCCCCGCAATCATGTCGTTCCGGGACTCATTACTGACCAGATCGGCGTAGACGTCTTGAATAGTGATGTCCCCTGCCTCGCCGCGCATCAGGAAGTCGGTAGGCCGAGGAATGACGACATGCTCATACGGGGTGGCCGCGGTCATCGTGCGAGTGCTCAGGCGATAGCGAATCGGTCCACACTGCATGTAGATGATCGGGTGATGACCGTCCTTCCGGCTTGGCGTCGCCGTGAGACCGACGACGTAGCGTGCCTTGACCTCGCGCATCACCTTCTCGAATGTGACAGCCGAAAGGTGATGGCACTCGTCGACAATCACGTGGCCGTAATCGGCGACGAAATCCTTGACCTCCTGCTTCTGGTGAAGGCTCTGAAGAACCGCGACATCGATCCGGCCCGTCCGGTTCGTCTTGCCGCCGCCGATCTGCCCAATGTCATTGATGGGCAGATCCAAGAACATCGCCAGCCTCTCGCGCCACTGATCGAGCAACTGTTGGCGATGAACCAGCACGAGCGTGCTGACCCTTCGATGCGCGATCAACCAGGCAGCCACTGCCGTCTTGCCAAAGGCGGTTGGAGCGCAGAGAATCCCATCGTCGTGTGGGATGATCGCCTCGACTGCCTCCTTCTGAAGAGCGCGTAGACTCCCTCGGAACTCGACATTGATCGGAGCTCCGGAAAATCGCTCGTCGCGAACCAGCGGCTTCACTCGATGGCCCTCGAACAGGGCGATCACGTCAGCCAGACAACCACGAGGCAAGGCCACGTACTTGGGCAAGTCCTCACCGCACCCAATGACCCGGGGCTTATCGTAGGTCGAAAGGCGCATCGATTGTGCCTTGTAGAACTCAGGATTCTGGAAGGCTGCGATTCGGAGCAACCGATTCAGCATCGCCGGCGGCAGACCCTCCTTCTCGATGAAGAGGAGATTGGCACGGACGATTTTCACAGATCGTGGCAGAGGGCCCTCGATGGGAGCATCCGCGCGCTTGCGCGATGGAGGGAGCATCCATGGGTCCGGGCCATCCTCATCCTCCCCCAGGCTGATGCGCACGCCGATGAGGTCGCCTTTTCGTTGAGCTTCCGCAACCAGCGATTCAACCGTAGCACAACTCGCGCGTTGGATGGAGGAGAGAAACGCCCACTGATCGGGGTAGGGCACGAAGCTGTCATCGAGAAAAACGCTGTTGCCCTCCTCACGCGGCGCTCTTTGTAGCGGAAGCGCGATCAGATTGCCGAAGCCGCCCTTCGGCATGGTGTCCTGATTGGGAAAGAACCGATCGTAGGAATCAAGACCGATCTGATGGCGGCGTTCCATCGTCCGCGTGAGCAACGCGGAGCCGAGTTTCCTCGCCAGCGCCGCGGCAACAGCGCGCTCGAAGAAGATCCAGATGTGACCGCCTTTTCCGGATCTCGATCTCTCCAGAGCAGCCGGGATGTCCCAGTCTCGGCAGGACGCAAGGAACGCCGCAGCGTCCTCTTGCCACGCCTTCTTGTCGAAGTCCGCCGCAAGGAACCAACAAGTCTCATCGAGAAGTAAAGGGTAGACGCCGATGGTGACCTCGCCGGTGAGATGACTTCGAATCACAGCGTCGGTGAGCGGGAGGTACTTTCGAGTTTCCTTGTCGACTCGTTGCCGATCTTCCTGATTCGCCGCATGGTATGCCTTCCAGTCCCGCTCCGACTTGGGGCTGTAGCCTTTTCGGCCATCTGGGCTCTCCCAGCGGAGGGCGTAAATATCTTCGCGGCCGCGAAAGAGCTCCCGGAACAGCCTCACCTTTTCCTCCGGCGTACGTGCCGGAGAGTTCTTCGCCACAGTTGGCTGAACTATCCTGCCAGTGTCTGGAGGGATTTCAATGCCATGCTTGGCAAGGAGTTCGCGGAGGCGGCGATTCTCGCTGCGGAGGTGGTGGAGTTCGTCACGCATCGGCCCTCGCGGCACGTTCCAACATTCGGATGACTTCGAGGAAGCGCTGCTCAATGGCAGAGGATGTCGTGAGAGGGAAGCCGAGTTCGGCCGCCATCCCCTCCAGTTCGGGACGCCACTCCGGAGGCATGACAAACTCAGGCGGGTATGCATGTGTCGCACGTTCGTCGAAAACACGGCGGGCCGCCTCGGCGGCCTTGCGGTAGTCGAGCTCCCCGAGCGCATCAATCAGCAGAATGTCCAGAACGTCACGCGCTCGTCCCGCCGCGGCCGGGCCCGTGCACGCATGGAGCTTCTGCGCAACCTGGTCGGCAAGACTCAAACAGCGCACGGGCGAAATCACCGGAATCCCCAGTTCCAGCAGGCCATGGACTTTGGGCTCAACCAGGTCAACTTGGCCCATCTTGGCGGGCCCAAGATCGACCTCGATCGTCTGCCAGGAACGCGTTCGATATGCGACGGCGACCTGGACGCGGACAGTGTCCGCCTGCTCCATGTCTCGAGTCTGGGCCTTAAGGCGGAATGTGAATTCGTCAAAACCCAACTGCAGAGTTTCCGATAGCGTCCGCAAGCGGCTCGTGCGAGTGCCTTCCATCCCCAAGTCCAGGTCCTTTGTCGCGCGCGCACTTTGTGCGAAACGCAGCTCCATCGCCACACCACCTTTGAGACAATAGGCGCCCAGGACGCCTTCTGCAAGCGCTCTTTCGAGTACCCCACAGAGTGCCAGAAAGGAGACCCAGCGCCGCAGGCGTTCCTGATCGAGGCCCTGATCCCGCGCAACGCGGGCCAGTCTCTTCTCCAACCGCTCCGGTGGCCTCGGCCTGGAACTCATGGGATCGCCGGCTCCATCCGGTCCCCAGGAGTATTTAGCGACTTCAGGTGCATCTCGACCTGCCGACGAAGTTGTCTCGCCTCACTCTCGCTGATGAATCCCTCACGCCGGGCATCGGAGATGGCTTGGCGAACCAAGTCAACCCTTCCGCCGGACCGAAGGAGGTCGGTGACGGTTCTGCCAACCGTCGTGACCGGAATTTCCTCTTGGACGGAGATCTCCTCTGGTGCGACATCTTCGCGGTGCAAGACAACACCCTTTGGTCGCTGCCGCCGCAGACGGGCGGATTTGGGGACCGTAAGGTGAACCACGTGCGGGTTGGCGTCCGAAATCCCATACACGGCGAGAGCTGTTGCATGCGAGATGGCCACCTCGTTTGGGCCGCGGTTAGCCTTCGCCCAAAGCACAGCCTCTCGGTATTGCGAGAAACGCCCTGGCGGGAAATAGGGGATGCGATAGACGCCTCTGGCCGTTCGTTCGATCCGCCCTCGCTGTACGAGTCGAGCCAATACGGAGTCTGTGACGCCAGCCAGTCGGGCCTGCTTGGCCGTTACCAGGCCGTCGTTCTCCTCGGCAACTGCTGCGAGTTCATCAAAGCGCGAGCGGGGCATAGCTTGGTTCTCTCCCGGGCCTGAAGGCTGGCCCTGTCAATATCCTTCCATAATGGAACTATATTGACAAGTCCTTACACTACCGCGTCGTCGCCATCTCGACACGTGAGCAGGCTGGAGAGCGACAAACCATTCTAGACCCGTTGGCGTACCGAGGCCGCTGGACAAGGCGCCTACCTCACCCGCCAAATCGGCTTAGGGAAACGGAAAGGGGGATCGGGCTTCTGGTATCCGTAGTAGCCCACGTACGCTGGCTCCACCTCTCTCTTGCAATCCAGGATCGAGGCGGGGCTCTCTTTGAGTGGATCGAGACGGTCTGCCTGCTGTTCAGCCCACGCCAGCCAATCGCCGAAGGGTGTCCCTGGCTCGCTGGGTTGTTCGCCCTGCCTCGCTGAGTCGCGAGCGGCGGTTAGGAAGGACCGGACTTGCTGGGCCCGGAACCAGTTCATCGCAGCACGACGAAGTGCGTGAACTCTCGATTGTTCCGTTTTGATCGACTGCTCCAATCGGGCTCGCTCCTCTACTCTCCGTTGTCTCTCCTGCTCTTCGGTCGCGCGCCTTTCCTTCTCTGCTCTTTCAGCCAGGGCGATCCGGATAAAGCCGGCCACAACCTGTGGCAACAAATCCTCCAATCGGGATGACTTCCGGTCCTTCCACCGCTTTGGGTGGGCGTGCCAAGGCTGCCAAACCTCGATGGACAGGCGGCCGGCCGGCTCAAACGTAACCGGCTTCCCGCCGTAGGTCAGGACTCTCTCAAGCATGCCACCTGGGGGTGCGACCGCTTGCTCAACTCGGTCGACTTTCTCGACCAATCCAAACGTGATCTGCTGGCCGTAAAGGCAAACGACCGTGTGTTCACGATAGCCGTTGCCAACGGTAACCGTGAATCCCTCGGCTTCCAGCGTTCCAATAAGGCCTGCCATGAGCCGCAGCGCCCGGTCCAGGCTTCCTCGGGAGACACGGATGTCCAAGCATTGCTCGTTTACCCCGAGGATCTTGCGGTTGTCAGAAGTTGCGCGGCCGAGAACCGCGCGCGCTTGGACGATCAATGGATGAGATAGACTCCCCCGTCTCAGTACGAACTCGCCACCTGACCTCTCAAGCCTCTCGATCTGGGATCGCTCCTCGTCAGTGCCGACGTTATGGAGATTGGGCTTCTCTTCACACGGAGCCGGTCTACGCACGAAGATCTTGTCTTTGATGGGCGGCAGTGGCAAGCGCTTGACTGCCTTGCCGGCTTCCTCCTTTGCCCAATAGCCCCGGCCAGGCAGGGGTATCATCAACTTGCGACAGACTTTTGCCAAGCCAACGTCCGAGATGCCGTACTCCTGCGCGATCGTCCGCATTGGTGTTGACCACACCCGTTGGTACAGCTCCTCTCTGTTCCAGAACCCATCTTCAACGGCCACTTGGAAGTTCCTCCTATCGAGCTTGTCGACTGCCCCGGCTCACACATGATCCCGAAGGGCGGCTCTCTGGGCGCAGACGACGGCTTGAGTTCGCCTCAAGTCTGGCGACTTGTATTCCGGTACGGTTGCCTCACCTTGTTGCCCGAGCGAGTGCACAGGTTCATCCCCAGCCGCGACAGGTGCTCCCTCATGCGCGGGATGTCGAGCAGTTGCTCCAGCGTCTCTTCAGGACACGCCTTGTGCCGAGCGAATAGTTTCACCAACTCCACGGTGACCACTGGCTCGCACTTGTAGAGCGTTTGCCGCACAGAATTCAGTTGGCTGCGGTCATCGGGCCTCCATCGGGCGCCGTGGCTGAGGAGATCCTGAATGCGCTCCAGCGTTCCCCGCACCGCGTATTTCGAGACGAGTCGTTTGCTTCGAATGGCCTCGAAGTCCTCAAAGCCTAAGTGCCAGAGACAGCGATCCAATGCAGACGAACCACCATTAGCCTTGTCGTTGGGATCGGCTCCCATCTGAAGGAGATATTGGATTATCTCCTTGGACGTAGCCAGGGCAGCACAGCTGAGCAGTTCAGAGAGATCATCCCGGCCTCGATCCGGTCGCAATTTCACGAGGACTTCCAGGTTGCCCTTATGGCACGCCTCCTGGAGCGCCGTTGTGTGACACTCAGGATCGTTCTCATACCGATCATCGAGTGTCGGTCCAGACGTCCTCGGGTCGGCTCCGGCCCACATGAGCAGGCTGATCCACTTCAAGTCACCCTGGTACGAAAAATGCCGCAGGGCGCGATCTGCCTGCTCCTGTAATTCGGCGTCGAGCTCGGGATGGGCCTTCTTGAATTCAACGAAGGGACGAAGACAGGTGCGGATCTTCTCTCCAAAGGCCACCGCGAACGGAGAGCCTGTCACCACATCCGCTCCGTTCTCCAGAAAGAACCGAATCATCGCCGGATCCCAGCTCAGCAAGACATCGACCAGTGGGACGGAACTGACCTCCGCGCCGTGCCCCACGAGCAACCGCACCAAGTCAATCCTTCGCTTCGAGACTGCATGGTGGAGAGCCTTGTTCTTCTCCTCCTGGGAGCCCTCGTTTCGCACGAGCAACTCGACGAGGCTGTGGAATCCCAACTCGATGGCAACAAACAGGGGAGTCCTCTTCAGGCCGCAACGTGGGCAGATTGACTTGCCGGAGCTAATCCATCTCTCGACCTCGTAGAGCTTCCCGGCACGGCACAGGTCGAGTAGTGACTTGGCGTCTTCGGACGTAAGAGGCTCCGGCACACTCTCCCCCAAAGCTACAATCGTACGTCAGCGGGGTCGGGGGCCTGTTCGTGGTGGAAGGCAGGTCAGGTGGCCGAGGCCATACTCCGTTTTGCCCCAGACGCCTTCTGCGACCGAGTACGCGTTCGTGCTGGCACGGGCGCAGGCGAAGCGCCGGGGATGTCGATCTGGTCCAACTTGGCGTGGACCTCGGTCGCCGGCACAAGATAACGCATCGTCGTCTCCAGCGACTTGTGCCCCATCCAGTGCTGAACCGTTCTCACGTCAAAGCCGGCGCGAAGCATTCGCGTCGCATAGGTGGATCTAAATGTCTTCAAATCGAACCGGTCCGCCTCCAGGCCGGCACGCTTGGCGACCGCCTTGCAGCGGTCCAGCATATGCTGCTCGCGATTCCCAGTTGGAGATGGAAACACGAACTGGCTGCCTTCCTTCCTGGCATGTTTCTTCAGAATCTCGACGAGGTGGGCCGGGATGGGTACCTCCCGTTCCTCCCAGCGCTTTGCATAGAATCCAAGCTGTGGCTTTGCCGTTACGCGCGCCGTTCGGAGGTCCAGATTGAGGTCGGCCCAGGACAGGTACATCACCTCTTGTTCGCGGAAGCCTGTCAGCAGGAAGGTGTAGAACAGCGCCCGCTCGAAATCGTTGCAGGCTTTAAGGAACTTGTCGAGTTCTTCCTGACGATACTCCTGCGGCAGCGTGACAATCCGCTCAGGCAAGTCCAGCAGCCTTGTGATTCCGCCGCGCCCGTGGCGCTTGAAGAACTGCGCAATGATGATCGTGTTGTGAAGCACCGTGTTGGCCGACATGCTCAGGTCGCGTTTCAGGTGAACGATGTAGTCGTTGAGAGCAGCAATCGGGATCGACTCCACCGTGCGGCCTTCGAAGTGCTTCGAGAAGCGTCGCAAGACCGCCTGGTACTTCCGGTACGTGTTCAGCTTCTTCAGCGTCTCAACGTGTTCGAGGTACTGCGCCACTGCGGAGGCAACTGACTGGGCTTCGGCGGGTTCTGGGTCCGGATCGTACCCCGGAATTCCCAGTTTCCGGCCTTCAAGCTCGTGCTTCTTTCGGCGCTGGGCTTCCAATGCCTGTGCCGCTGTCGTGCCCGCTGCCGCACGTCGGCGTTGACCGGCTGAATACCATTCCGTGTAGTACACGCCGTCTGGGAGTGCGGTCCAGTCGAAGTGGCCCTTCGAGTTTCGAGGGATTGACAGGAGCTTCCAAACACCGTCGATCTTGACCTTCTTCAGGAGATTGACGCGCGCCATTGTGTCTCCTCGACGTCGGCATTATACACCGACACCATGTCGGACACCAATGGGTCTAAATCATTGACGGGAAAGGAGGGCGTTGGGAAGCTGGCATTCTACCACTGAATTACTCCCGCTCGCGTTTCGATTTTAGCAGATTTTCCGCCAGCGTTGACAACCGGATCGCCGCTGTGTAAGCGTTTATAGTCGCATGCTCACACTGCGGCAAAAGAGCATTTTCGACTTCATCGTGGAGTTTCGCCGCCAGCATGGCTGCTCCCCTTCCATTCCCGAGATCCAGCGCGCGTTCGCAATCCGCAGCCCCAACGGAGTCGCCGGCCATATCCTCGCCCTGGAGGCGAAGGGCATGATCCGGCGCGCCCGGCGCGGTTCGCGGCAGATCGAGATCACCGGACCTCTCCATTCCATGAAGGCGCAAGTCTTCGATCTGCCAATGTTCAGCCGCTCGCCGCAAGACCCGCTCGAGGGCTGCGTCAGCATCGACGAGTCCACGCTGGGGTTTCGCCCCGATGAAGGCTGCTTCGCGCTGAAGGTCCGCGGCAATTCAAGGCGGGACGCCGGGATTCTGGAAGGCGATCTGGTGGTGGTCGATCCGCAAGGCGCGGTGCGCACCATCATCCGAAAGGTACGCTGACCTGTGGTGTACTCAATCTCCCTGTCGTGCGTGCCACGCGAAAAGGATATGGCCCTAGCCGAACTCTACGAAGCCGGGACGCTGGGAGTCATCGAGGAGGATCTGCCGGATGGCCGCTGCCGCTTGCGGGCGTTCTTCGGCGATGAAGCCCCCGCAGAAGGGGAGGATTGGGTGCGAGTGGCGCAGTCCCATTGGCAGCCGGTGGCCATCGGCGAGCGGTGGTTCCTTGCGCCCGCCTGGCATGACGGAGTCACGCCGCCCGGAAGGTTGCGGCTGGTCATGCCGCCCGGCTCGGCCTCCGGCACGGGGCTTCACGCCTCGACGCAGGCCGCTCTGGAGGCGATGGAGCGGGTCGTGCGCGCCGGAGATGTGGTGCTGGACCTTGGAACCGGCTCGGGGATCCTGGCGGCGGCCGCGCGTCTGCTCGGAGCCTCGGCGGCGATCGCCTGCGACATTGATGAGGACGCCGCACGAGCGGCGCGCGAGTACTGCGGCGAAGCGGCGGCGGTGCTCGCCGGATCGGCGCGAAGCCTGCGCGACGGCTGGGCGGATGTGGTGGTGGCGAACATTCACGCCGCAGCCATCGCCGGTCTGGCCGGGGAAATCGCCCGGGTGCTGAAGCCGGGAGGGCGCGCCATTCTGAGCGGCTTCACGAGCCAGGACGCCGAGGGCGTGGCCCGGGCAGTGCGAAGCGCGGGCCTGTCTATTGTGGAGTCGATTTCCAGGGACGAATGGACGGCGCTGATCGCCGGCCGGGAGAATTGACGTGCCAAGGAAGGCCAGAGGCTACGATCGCGGCAAGTCCGTGCGCCGGTTAGCGCGGGAAAGAGTCGGCGCCACCCCCGCGAGCCGCGTGATCCAGCCGAAACTCAAACGGAAGAAGCCGAAGCACAAGAAACCCGTCGAGGCCGAAGATTAGGGAAGTTCCTCCTTAGCCATCGCCCTGTTCCGCGTGTGGAACTCCCACCCCTCGAACTTCATGGCGGCCTTCTCGCCGTCGCACCAAATAATCGGACCGCGGGCAACCAGGTTCAAGGGCCGCGAATCGTCCAACAGAACCGGCCAGTTGATCTCGATCTGGACGGGGCTGCCCTTGGCCAGAATCCGGTCGGTTGTGAACAGCACGCCTCTACTGCTCAAATTGACCGTCCTGCCCTCCGCGGTCACGGGGGGCCGCTGGCCCTTGAGCCTATAGTGAACCGCCTGCTCGATCGGGAAGCGCGTGGACAGGCGCCGTTCCTGCACCGTTGTCATGATAACGATAACAACATATTGACCTTAACTCGCGCCAGTAACTAAAGTCCTGGATAGTTATAGGGGATTGGGCTAGTACTGATACCCTACTCCTAGGACTGGGCTAGCCCGTTCCCCGCCGCCACCAGCATGCGCTCCGCCAGCGTCGGGATGGCGGCGGCGAGGACATCCTCGATCCGTTCGACCGGAATGAACTCCATCTCGGCTCGAACCTCCTCGGAAAGCTCGCGCAAATCCGACTGGTTGTGTTTGGGCAGGATGATGCGCTTGATCCCGGCCCGGCGCGCGGCCAGCACCTTTTCCTTCAGGCCGCCGATGGGCAGCACCATCCCGGTGAGCGTTATCTCGCCGGTCATGGCCGTGTCACCCCGGACCGGGAGCTTGGCATAGAGCGAGGCCAGCGCCACCGCCATGGTTATGCCGGCGGAGGGGCCGTCTTTAGGGATCGCCCCGGCCGGGACGTGGATGTGAACGCCGAAATCCTTGAAGCTCGCGCGGTCGATGCCCAGTTCGCCGGCGTGCGACCAGATGAAGCTCTGCGCCGCCTTGGCCGACTCCTGCATGACCTCGCCGAGCTGTCCGGTCAGGGTCAGTCCCTTCCCGTCCGGCAGCAGGATGGCTTCGATGTACAGCACGTCACCGCCGGTTTCGGTCCAGGCCAGGCCCGTGGCGACCCCCGGCGGCTGGTCCTGGCGCGCCTGCTCCTGGAAGAAGCGCTCCGGGCCAAGCATTTCGGCCAGGTCTTCGGGTTGAACGGCGACCGGTTCGGTCCGGCCCTCGGCGAAGCGCAGCGCCACTTTGCGCGCCACGCTACCGATGCCGCGCTCCAACTGGCGCAGGCCAGCCTCGCGGGTGTAGCCGGTGATGATCCGTTTCACTACAGCGTCATCAATGGGGCAGTTCTCCGCGGTGAGACCCACCTCTTTGAGCTGCCGCGGCACCAGATAGCGGCGGGCGATCTCCAGCTTCTCCTCCCCGCTGTAGCCGGTCAGCCGCAGCGTTTCCATGCGGTCGAGCAGCGGTCTGGGAATCGTGTCCAGCGTGTTCGCGGTGGTGATGAAGAGGACCTTGGAAAGGTCGAACGGCAGATCGAGGTAGTTGTCGCGGAAGTTCTTATTCTGCTCCGGGTCCAGCACTTCCAGCAGGGCGGAAGCGGGATCGCCGCGGAAATCGCGCCCGAGCTTGTCCACCTCGTCGAGCATCAGGACCGGGTTGTTGGCGCCGGCGCGGCGGATGGCCTGGATGATCCGCCCCGGCAGGGCCCCGACGTAAGTGCGGCGGTGGCCGCGCAGTTCGGCTTCATCGTGCACGCCGCCCAGGCTCATGCGCTCGAACTTGCGGCCCAGCGCGCGAGCGATGGACTGGCCGAGCGAGGTCTTACCGGTGCCGGGAGGACCGGCGAAACAGAGAATCGGCGCCTTGGCGCCAGGGTTCAGCTTGAGCACTCCGAGCTGCTCCAGGATGCGCTCCTTGACCTCCTTCAGGTCGTAGTGGTCCGTATCCAGGATTTCGCGGGCCGCGGCGATATCGAGACGGTCCTCGGTGCGGACGTTCCAGGGCAACTCCAGCACATAGTCGAGGTAGCCGCGGATGACGCTGTAATCCGGCGCGCCCGTGGGCAGCCGCTCCAGCCGCGACAACTCCCGCTCGGCTTCCTTGCGCACATCGTCAGGCAGGTTGGCCTTACGGAGGCGCTCCCGGATGAGCTCGACCTCGGCCTGCTCCGGGTTCTTCTCGCCCAGTTCCTGCTGGATGGCGCGCATTTGCTGGCGCAGAAGATACTCGCGCTGCTCCTTGCCCATCTCGCTCTGGGCCGTGCTGGCGATTTTGCCGCGCAGTTCCAGCACCTGGATCTCGTGGCCGAGGTAGGCATGCGTCAGGCGCAGAGCGTCGGCGCGGGTGGGAGCTTCGAGCAGGGCTTGCTCCTTACTGATCTCCAGACCGAACAGGGACGCCAGCAGGTAGGCCAGCCGCAGCGGATCTTCGGTCCCCACCAGCAGACGGCTTAGCTCCTGCGGAGCCTGGGGCTGAGCGAGCGCGATGGCCTTGGCGGCCAGATCGATCACTTCGTGTTGCAGGGCCTCCACCTCCGGCCCGATGTCATCGGGCAGCGGCAGCGCCTGCACGGCGACGCTCAGGTACGGCTCGGTCGCCTCCAACCGGAGCAGATTCACACGGGCGACGCCCAGGACGATCAGTTCCATGGTCGTTTCGGCGGGCCGCGTCATGCGCTTAATCACCGCCCGTGTGCCCACCGAGTACAATTCGGCCAGGCCGGGCGATTCCACCGCCGAGTCGCGCTGGGCGACAATCACGATCTCCTTCTCTTCGGCTGCCATCGCGGCTTCCACTGCCGCCACCGAACCCGGCCGGCCCACCGTGAGCGGCATCAGCAGGTGCGGGAAAAGCACACTGTTCTTCAAGGGCAACAGCGGCAGGATTTTGATTTGGTCGTTCACGATCGCTCCCCTTTGCAGTTTATGCGTACCACGAGAATCCCGTCGCGGAATTCGAGCCTGAGGTGCGCCTGCTGCAAGTCACAGGGCAGCTCGACCATCCGTTCAAACCGCTCGTAGGCAATCTCCATGGAGTAGTGTGTGCAACAGTCTCCAATCAGCAGGTCCCGCCGGACGCCGCGAACAGTCAGGCGAGAGCCATGAACTTCCACCGCGACATCGTCGGAGGTCACTCCGGCGAGCTCGAACTTGAGCAGCCACCCGGTTGAAGTCCGGTAGATGTCTGCCGCGGGTTGCCACGTCCCGCCGCCAAGCGACTGATTGACGGTGACGCCCAGAATGGACCGGCGTTTGGATTGCTCTGACATCGTTTAATCCGCTCCCCTAAAGGTCAATTCACCGCGTTCCGGATCCAGGGCGGCCGTAAGCGCCTGGCCGTCGCGGACCTCTCCTTTCAGTATGAGCCTTGCCAGCGGCGTTTCAACCTCCCGCTGGATGGCGCGCTTCAAAGGCCGGGCCCCGTAGTTGGGGTCGTAGCCCGTCCGCGCCAGGTGCCGAACGGCTTCCGCGGTGAGTTCCAGGGTAATGTGCTTCTCGGCCAGCCGCTGCCGCAGGCGCTCCATCTGAATGCCGACGATGCGCTCGAGGTGCTCCTCCGACAGCGCGTGGAAGACAATGATCTCGTCCACTCGGTTTAGAAACTCGGGCCGGAAGGAACGGCGCATCTCCTCCAGCACCGTCTCTTTCATGCGGTCGTAGCCGGGCCCGTCGAAGGCGCCCCGGTAGCCGAGGATCATGGAACTGCCCACATTGGACGTCATGGTAACGATGGTGTTCTTGAAGTCCACCGTGCGGCCCTGGCCATCGGTCAGGCGGCCGTCATCCAGAATCTGAAGCAGGACGTTGAACACGTCGGAGTGCGCCTTCTCGATCTCGTCGAACAGAATCACGGAGTAGGGGCGGCGGCGCACCGCCTCGGTGAGCTGCCCGCCTTCCTCGTAGCCGACGTAACCGGGAGGCGCGCCCACCAGCCGGGCGACGGTGTGCTTCTCCTGATACTCGGACATGTCGATGCGGACCATGGCCCGCTCGTCGTCAAAGAGGAATTGAGCCAGCGCCCGCGCCAGTTCGGTCTTGCCCACGCCGGTGGGCCCGAGGAAAATGAAGCTGCCGATGGGACGGTTGGGGTCCTTCAGGCCCGAGCGCGCGCGCAGCACGGCCTCGGCCACGGCCTGGACGGCTTCGTCCTGGCCGACCACGCGCTGGTGCAGCTCATCTTCCAGGTGCAGCAGCTTCTGCAATTCGCCTTCGAGCAGCTTGGAAACAGGGACGTGCGTCCAGCGGCTGACGACCTCGGCAATGTCTTCCTCGTCCACCTCTTCCTTGATCAGCCGCAGGTGGTCCTGCTTGCCGGCGAGAGCGGTCTCGGCTTCTTTCAACTGCCGCTCCAGGCCGGTGAGCTGGCCGTATTTCAGTTCGGCAGCCTTGTTCAGATCGTATTGCCGCTCGGCCAGCTCGATTTCGTGGCGAGTCTGTTCGATCTGCTCGCGTAGCGTGCGCAGCTTCTGGACCGATTCCTTCTCGGCCTGCCATTGCGCCTTGAGCGCATCCGCCTCGCTCTTCAAGTCGGCCAGCTCCTTTTCGATCTTTGCCAGCCGCTCTTTGGAGGCGGCATCCTTTTCCTTCTTCAACGCCTGGCGCTCGATTTCGAGCTGCATAATGCGGCGCATGCGCTCGTCGAGCTCGGCGGGCATGGAGTCGATCTCGGTGCGCAGCCGGGCGGCGGCCTCGTCCATCAGGTCGATGGCCTTGTCCGGCAAGAAACGGTCCGAGATGTAGCGATTGGAAAGCACCGCGGCCGAGACCAGCGCGCTGTCCTTGATGCGCACGCCGTGATGCACCTCGTAGCGCTCTTTCAAGCCGCGCAGAATCGAGATGGTGTCTTCGACCGTGGGCTGATCGACCAGGACCGGCTGGAAGCGCCGCTCGAGCGCCGCGTCCTTTTCCACGTGCTTGCGGTACTCGTCGAGCGTGGTGGCGCCGATGCAGTGCAGTTCGCCGCGCGCCAGCATGGGCTTCAGCAGGTTGCCCGCGTCCATGGCGCCTTCGGCCTTACCCGCCCCGACGATGGTGTGCATTTCGTCGATGAACAGGATCACCTCGCCTTGGGAGTCCTGGATTTCCTTCAGGACCGCCTTGAGCCGCTCCTCGAATTCGCCGCGGTACTTGGCGCCGGCGATGAGCGCCCCCATGTCGAGCGCGACCACGCGCTTATTCTTCGAGGCCCTCGGGCACGTCGCCGCGCACGATGCGCTGGGCCAGGCCCTCGACGATGGCGGTCTTGCCCACGCCGGGCTCGCCGATCAGCACCGGGTTGTTCTTGGTGCGCCGGGAGAGCACCTGAATGACGCGGCGGATCTCTTCGTCGCGGCCGATGACCGGGTCGAGCTTGCCCTGCGCGGCGAGCTGAGTGAGGTCGCGGCCATAGCGCTCCAGGGCCTGGTAGGTGCTTTCGGGCGTCGGCGAGGTGACGCGCTGGCTGCCGCGCACTTCCTGCAGCGCCAGCATGAGGCGCTCGCGGGTGACGCCCAGATCTTTGAGGATGCGGCCAGCCGGGCCGCCGTCGTCGGTCAGTGCTAGCAGCAGGTGCTCGATCGAGACGTATTCGTCCTTGAGACGCTTGGCCTCATCCTCGGCCTGGGCCAGAAGGCGGTTGAGGCGGGCGGTGACGTAGAGCTGGTCCGGCGCGCCGGCGGAACCCGAGACCTTAGGCATGCGCTCCAGTTCCTGCTGCAGCCGCGCCTTCAGGGTATCCACCCGCACCTCGGCTTTATTAAGGACAGCGGTAGCGAGGCCGGCCTCCTGTTCCAGCAAGGCAGTCAGGAGATGTTCGGCATCGATCTGTTGATGGCCGTAGCGGGTAGCAGTGGTTTGAGCGGCTTGGAGGGCCTGTTGGGCCTTTTCGGTGAAGCGATTGGTATCCATATCTTAGCCTGCGCCTATCAAGTATTATAAGCCTACTTCTATAAATGTTCAAGGGGGGAGATTTCACGCCAAGGCGCAAAGACGCGAAGGGAAATCGGCTCGTTTATCACAGAGTTAAGTGATTCATTTGGTTATGGATAGGAGTCTAAAATGGCTTTGTTCGGTAAATCTTTGGTCGTGAGGAACACGGGTGAGAAACACCGTTGAAACGGGTGCTGTTGGACATAAACGTCGTGCTGGACGTGCTGCTGGACCGTAAGCCGCACGTCACGGCCAGCGCGGCCGTCTGGGCCGCGGTCGAGACCGGCGCAGCGGAGGGATTGCTGACGGCTCACGCAGTCACCACCATTCACTACCTGGTCTCAAAGGAAAGAGGCGCGGCGTTCGCGGGCCGTACGATCGGCTCCATATTGAAAGTGCTGCGCGTCGCTGCGGTCGATTCGGCAGTAATCCAGCAGGCCCTCACCCTGGCGTGGCCGGACTTCGAAGACGCTGTGACAGCGGCCGTGGCGGCAGCGGCAGGCTGCAATCTGATTGTCACCAGGGACCCCGCCGGTCTTCCGCATTCGCCCGTGACTGCGCTGACCCCCGAAGCGGCGGCCGCCGTTCTCGGCCCGGCGCCGGCAGGCGACAACTGAGCGGTCGGTCTCTCGAAGAGATCAATGCTACGCCAGTCCTTTCTTAGCTTTACGGAGGTGTTTCGATAATATTGGAACCCGGCTGGGGCGGGCCCCGTCTGCCATATAGGGTTTCCCTTCGGACTCTGGGATTAAAAGGACACCATCATGCGTTTTGCCAGCCGTCTATCAATCGCCATCTTGGTTATCGGCCTGCCGGTGTTTGCCGGATCAGTCCCCGGGATCAAGAACTTCGACCAAGTTGATGCGCGCGTTTATCGAGGCGGGCAGCCGACCGACGAAGGCCTCCGATACCTGGCCAAGCTCGGCGTCAAGACGATTGTCGATCTGCGAGAAACAGGCGACCGCTCGAAGGCGGAAGAGCGGGTGGTTACCGGCGCCGGCATGATGTATGTCAACGTGCCGATGACCGGGCTCACCCCGCCGACTGATGCCGAGATCACCCGGATCCTGGCGATATTGGAAGACAATACGGCCGGACCCGTATTTGTGCACTGTTTGCGCGGCGCCGACCGCACCGGAGCCGTGATTGCCGCCTATCACATCTCTCACGACAAGTGGGACAACGCCCGCGCTCTGAAGGACGCCAAGGCGCACAGCATGAGCTTCTTCCAGTTTCCACGCCAGCGCTACATCCAGAAATTCCGGCCAAACACGGTGGATGCGAAAGCCACAGCTCCTTCCGGTGCTGCCGTGCCGACTGCCGACGCTGCGACTCCCGCGGCGGCAGGTGTCACAAACTGACCTTCCCGGAGCTAAGCTGGTAAAAGAAATGGACCCGCAGGCGCACTGGGAACGCGTGTATGGCACGAAAGCGCCCACCGAAACGAGTTGGTTTAGTACCCACCTTGAGACTTCGCTATCTCTAATCGAACGCGTCGCGTGCGATCGTTCGGCGTCGATCATCGACGTGGGCGGCGGCGAATCCACTCTCGTCGACGATTTGATTGGCAGAGGGTACCCCAACGTCACGGTGTTGGACATCTCCGGGACGGCCATCGAACACACCAAGAAGCGCCTTGATTCAACGTCACAGCCGGTTACCTGGCTCGTTGCCGACATTACCGAAGCCGGCTTGCCGGCGCATTCTTACGACGTCTGGCATGACCGCGCCGTGTTTCACTTTTTGACGGAGCCGGCCCAGCGCAGGGGCTACGTTCGCCAGGTTTCTTCCGCGGTCAAGCCCGGCGGCCATGTCATTGTCGGCGCCTTTGGACCGGAAGGGCCTAGCAAGTGCAGCGGTCTCGACGTCATGCGGTATGACGCCGACTCGCTCCACGCGGAGTTTGGCGCGCGCTTCCGTCTAATGGAGAGCTCAAAGGAACTGCACCGCACCCCGTTCGGAACCACGCAGCAATTTCTCTACTGCTGTTACGTCCGGGCATGACTGGCGATTCTAATCCTCCGATTTTGGACCATGCGCTGGCTCAAGCGTCCGCATTCACCGCCAAGAACTTGACGGAAACGTTCCCCCGGTGTGCATCCTGGAGTTCGATGGAGATTTGACGGACTGGCTGGTTCGAGAGGGTGTGGCCAAGCCTTTCCGGCCCTGGGCGTGCTTTCATGCCTCGATGTTCGTGATGGATCTCGAAGGCGTTACGTGCGGAATCATCGCGCGGACAATCGGCGGATCTTACGCGGTGCTTATTGCCGAGCAACTCCAGGTTACGGGGGCGAAACTCATCATCGGGCTGACGTCCGCCGGCCGCGTGTCTCCCGATCTGCCGCTCCCCCGCTCCCCTGCCTGGTGGTGGCGACGAGCGCGATTCCTGACGAGAGGACCTCCTACCATTACCTGCCACCAGCCATGGAGGTCGAGTGCAAGTCGGCGGTAACCGCTCTTCTGGAGCGGGAGTTGATCGGGACCGGATGGACGATCCGCTCGGGCACGGGGTGGACGACGGATGCCCCATACCTCGAGACCAAACTGGAACTGGAAAGATGGGCCCGTGAGGCGTACCGGCCGTATCGGTTGGCTACGGATCATGTGTTCGGGTTTCCGAAGACGGAGCAACTCGATAGACTGAGAAGCAAGAGGGACACGATGAGCACACGAGCAGCACTACTCGCACAGCGGATCGAGCAAGGCGCCGACGCGCTGGCGGCATTTGCACAGGGGCTGTCAGACGCCCAGTGGCACACGGTGGTGCCGCCCGACGGCCGTCAGGTAGGCGTGATCATTCACCATGTGGCGAGCGTCTACCCGATCGAGATCGATCTCGCCAAGCAGGTCGCCTCCGGGAAGAACATTGCGGGGCTGACGTGGGGCTTAATTGCGGAGCTGAATGCGAAACACGCGCACGACCATGCCGCGGCCGGGAAGCAGGAGACCATCGATCGCCTGCGCAGCAACAGCCATGCCGCCGCGGAGGCGGTGCGCGCCTTCTCCGACGAAGAACTCAACCGGGCGACGCCCGTCTCGCTGAACGCAGACGCTCCGCTCACGGTGCAATTCCTCATTGAAGACCACGCGCTCAGACACAGCTGGCACCATATGGCCAGAATCAAGGCGGTTCTTCAGGGTGTCTGATGCAGGCGCCCGTGGTGTGGCGCCTGGCCCTCATGCTCAAACCTGGCGCTCATCAGCGGGGACAGGCAGCCGGCGGGGCGGGCCTGGTAGCTCAGGGCATGTAGAGGGTCTTACAGTGCTCGCAGCGGTAAATCTCGGCCTCTGAACCGTACTTTTGCCGAATTTCCTCCCCGAAGAAGTACCAGCGCTTCAAGTGACCGGCGCAGATCTTGCCCTTAGCGTCCTTCTCATTGCAGGCGCGCTGCAGGGGAAGGCGTTTCTTGACCGTGGCGGCCGGTGGGTCTGGTATTTCGCTCATATATTACAGTGTATAGCTGCGAATCTTCGCTCGCCGGGGCACTATCTCTTGTGGTGGCGCGCACTGTCATATTGCTGGCCGCGGCCTGTCTTGCGCTATGCGGCCAAACCAACGACGACCCCGCCCGGGGCCCACTAGAGGCGGCCTATTCGGCCCTGGAGGCCAAACACTACGACGCGGCCATCCAGCGTTTCCTGGAGGCCGCCAAAATAGCGCCCGCCAGGCCCGCCATCCGCAAGGACCTGGCCTATATCTACCTGAAGACCGGCGCGACGGAGGCCGCGCGCGAACAATTCGCCGAAGCCGTCCGGCTCGACCCCGGGGATTTCCACGCGGCTCTGGAGTATGCTTTCCTCTGCCATGAAACCGGCAAAACCCCGGAGGCTCGCCGGATCTTCGACGAACTGCGGAAGAAAGCGGACCCGGCGTCGCGCGCGACCGCGGAACAGGCCTTCCAGAACATCGACCAGCCACTGAAGGAAGGGATCGAGCGCTGGAGCCAGGCCGCGCGGGCGAACCCCGGCGATTTCAACGCCCACCGGGAGTTGGCCATGCTCGCCGAGCGCCGTGACGATCTGGCCCTGGCCGCCGAGCACTACCTGGCGGCGTGGCGCGTCCGGCCTGAACAGCGGAGCCTGCTAGTGGACCTAGGCCGCATACTGCAGGCCATGGGGAGGGTCGAAGAGGCGCACTCCGCCCTTCTAGCGGCTTCGCGCGGAGGCGAGCCGCGGGCCGCGGAGGCGGCGCGTGAACTTCTTCCGCGCCGGGATTCGTACGTGTATGAGTTCAAACTGGCCCTGGATCTCGACCCCGGCAACACGGGATTGCGCCGCGAGCTCGGATCGCTGCTCGCGGCCATGGGCCGCAGCGAGGAGGCCGAGAAGACGTTGGCGTCCCTGCCTCCGCCGCCGCCAGAAGAGGCTCGCGAACTGGCCGACCGAAGCTATCAGGCGGGCTATCTCCAGGACGCCTTGAAATACTACTCGATCGCCCAGCAATCGGATCCCTCCGACGCACGCCTAATGCTGCAACTGGGCTGGACCAACAACCTGCTGAAGCAGGACGCGCGGGCTTACTACTGGTTCGGCCGGGCCCGCCGCAGCCCGGATCCGGCTATCGCCGCGGAAGCCTCAAAAGCCTATGGGAATCTGCGGCCTTCAATGGCCCGGCTGCGGACCACGGTCTGGTTCTATCCCACGTTCTCTTCGAGGTGGAGGGACACCTTCGCCTACGGACAACTTAAGCTCGAGTGGAAGCTGGGACGGCTCCCGCTGCGGGCTTACTTCAGCACCCGGCTGGTGGGCGACACGCGCCGGATGAGCGGAGGGGCAAACCCGCAATACCTGTCGCAAAGCTCGGTCATCTTCGGCGGGGGGCTGGCCACCAGTTACTGGCACGGGCTGATGCTCTGGGCTGAGGCCGGCCGCACCGCCAGCTATCTCGACAGCCGCCGGAACCTGCCGCGCTCGATAGCCGACTACCGCGGCGGGGTCGCATTCAGCAAGGGGGTGGGAAGGCTCCTGGGCTCCGAGGAACCTGGCGTGTTTTTCGAAACCAATGCAGATGGCGTGTTCATGAGCTACTTCCAGAACGATTTCGTTCTGTACTCCCAGAACCGGTTCGGCTACACGTTGGCCCCCGCCGCGGCCTTGGGCGGCCTTCAGACCCAGTGGTATTGGGCGGTCAACGCCAGCGCCGACGTGCGCCGCCAGTATTGGGCCAATCTATTGGAAGCCGGGCCCGGCGTGCGCTTCCGATGGCGGTGGATGCCTGCCTCGTGGCTGCTTTCCGCCGGCTTCTTCCGCGGAGAATATGCCCTGACCGAGGGCAACCCGTGGGGCCGCCACTACCAAGACCTGCGGGTCGGATTCTGGTATGCGTTCACTCGCTAGCCTTATTCTGGCGCTGGCTGCCTGCGCCGCCGGCGCCGCGCCCCCTACCTTCCACGCCGGCGGGGGGGACGCCGGAGCGTGGTCCGAAATCCTGGGCTCGGTCGGATTTCAACCCGCGGCGGCGGACCGCGCGTCGATCCTGGTAGTGCGCGCAGGGGACCCAATGCCAGCCCCAGGCTGGCAGCAGCGCATCGAGAACGGCTCGTTCTTCATCCTGGAAGGCGACTCCGACGCAGCCCGGGTGTTGGGCTTCTGGCCGGGATCCCAACGTGTGCGGGCATTGAGCGTGGTTGAAACCCGGAATCCGGGTCTGGAGGTGGTCTGGGAACGCGCCGTCCAGGTTCCGGCCTACAAGATCCCCCAAGAGTCGACGGTTTTTACCAAAGAGAAGTGGAGCGGCGCCCCGTTGGTAGCCGGGTTTCGGAGCGGCTCGGGAGGCGTTCTATGGACGGCGCTGTCGCCGGGATTACGAGGCTACGAGCGGTTTCCCTACCTGCTGCACGCTCTGACGGACCTGGGGATGTCCCCACCCATCCGCTCGCGGCGCTTGTGGGCTTTCTTCGATTCCTCCTACCGCCTCAGAGCCGATCCGGACTACCTGGCCGGCCGCTGGAAGCTGGCGGGCATTCGCGGGCTGCACGTGGCGGCGTGGCACTACTACGAGCCGAACCCCGAAACCGACGCTTATCTGCGGCGTCTTATCGAAAGCTGCCATCGCCAGGGGATCCTGGTCTACGCCTGGCTCGAACTGCCGCACGTCAGCAGCGCGTTCTGGGAGGCGCATCCGGAATGGCGCGAAAAGACCGCCCTGCTCCAGGACGCGCAACTGGACTGGCGCAAGCTCATGAACCTGGCCAACCGCGACTGTTTCCAGGCCGTGGTCACCGGGGTGCGCCGCCTCATACAGGGCTTCGATTGGGATGGGGTCAATCTGGCGGAGCTCTACTTCGAATCGCTGGAGGGCTATCGAAACCCTTCCCGGTTCACGCCCCTGAACGACTATGTGAGGCGCGGTTTCCGGCAGAGCGGCGGCTTCGACCCGCTGGACCTGTTCGATGCCTCCTCACCCCGGCAGTACGCCAGGAATCCGGGCGGCTTGCGGGCGTTCCTCGACTATCGCGCCCGGTTGTCGCACAGCGTCCAAGTGGAATGGCTGGAGGAGATGGAACGCCTGCGCGAGTCGAAGCCGGATCTCGAAATCATCCTGACCCATGTCGACGACCTTCTCGATCCGGACATCCGGGACGCAGTCGGAGCGGACGCGGCATCGCTGCTGCCGCTGCTCGGCCGCCTGGACTTCACGTTTCTGATCGAGGATCCCGCCACGGTCTGGCACCTGGGGCCGGAGCGATACGCCAAGCTCGCGGCCGGTTATCGAACGCTCAGCTCCAAGACCGAGCGCCTGGGGATCGATGTGAATATCGCCGAGCGGTATCAGGATGTGTACCCGACGAAGCAGCAATCCGGGACCGAACTGTTTCAACTGGTCAGCCGCGCCGCCCGAGCGTTCCCGCGGGTGGCGCTTTATCCCGAACACGTCATCCAAACGGCCGATCTGGCCTGGCTCGCGGCAGCCGCGGCGGCCGGCCGCTACAAGGGCGACGGGCGCAAGCTGGAGGTTGATTCCGCGCAGGGCTTGGGGATAGCCTGGCAGGGCCCAGCTTTGGTGGATGGGCATTTGTGGCCGGTCCAGGACGGCGAAACGCTCTGGGTTCCGGCGGGCCGGCATGTGGTGTCGCCGGCAGCCCGGCAGCCTCCGGCGAGACTCCTCGACTTCACTGGCGACCTGATCGAGGCGGCCAGCCTGCCGGACGGCCTGGAATTCACTTATCGGAGCGAGGGCCGGGCGCTCGCCACATTGGACGGGCGGCCGGGACGTGTCCTGGTCGACGGCGCCCGCTCATCGCTCCAGACGCTGGAGACGGGCTCAGGCTCCGCCGTGTGGCTGCCGAGAGGGCGGCACACCGTGCGCATGCAATCGTTCGAAAAGTAATAGACAGACTACTTGGCGGCCACTACAGGTGGCGTCGATAGCGCGACGCGCTGGCCTAAGGTCAAGCCCGAGATAACTTCCGCGTGGGTCGCGGAGCGCACTCCGGTCTGAACATCCTGCCTGTCAAATCCCTGCGCGGTCCTGACGTAAACGTAGTCCTTGCCCGCCTCGGTGTGCAGCGCCGCCAAGGGGATCTTCAGAACGTTCTGTTTGCTTTCGACGGTGACCGTGGCCGCTCCGGACAAATCCGGGATCAAGCGTGGATCCAGGCCCTGGATCTGCACTTTGACGGGGACGGTTCGGACATAGAGGCTGCCGGAGGAACCCGCTGTGGCCATGGCGCCAACGCTGTAAACGGTTCCGGGAAAATCAACGCCCTGAAAGGCGTCCAACTGAATCCTGGCCCGCTGGCCGATCCTGAGATTCCGGGACTCCAACTGGCTTGCTGTGGCCTCCAGTTGCATGCTCGACGGGTCCACAATCTTCAAAAAGGCCTGGCCGGGGTTTATGGAGTCGCCGACCTGATACTGCACCTGGTTCGATCCGCTCCGGTTGAAAGTCTGGACCACCGTCAAGCCATCCATGGGGGCGAAGAAAGTGAAATTCTTCAGGCTATCGGATATCCGGTCGCGCGATAGCAGCAGCTTCTTATAGGAGATTTCGTAGATGACCATGTCGGCGGCGATCGAATCCTGCTGTAAAGCCAGGCTCCCCTGCGCCTGCTTATACTGAGCGGTGGTCTGATCGACCTGGAGCTTCAGCAATTCCTGTTCGATGGGATTCTTGGTTTCGCTCCCCTTGTAGTCCTGGACGGCCTTGTCCATGGCAGCCTTCAGCGAACGCAGATTCTGCTGGAGGCTCTCGACACTAATCTGCCGCTGCGCTTCTTGTCTCTTGAGGTCCGCCTGGGACTGGCTGAGGCTGTCCTCCGCCGTGTCAAGGTTCTCCAAGTAGGTGGTATTGTCGATGACCGCCAGGGAATCGCCCTTCTTCACCTGAACTCCGCCCGTGACCAACTCCTTGAGCGTCAAGCCGCTGTCTCCGCCTCCGCCGCCCCTGCCACCACCGCCGCCCCGGCCACCGCGAAGCTGAGGCATCTTGATCGAGGCGAAGTTCCGGGCAGAGGTCTGACCCGTCAGCCGCATCACGCGCTCCACCGTTCCGTTTTCGACAACGGCAGTGGAGATCTCGGCAAGCGCCGAACTTTTCTGAGACTGCGGGACGCGGCTGGCGAGCGAGTACGCCGCCAGTCCCGCCAGCAGGACTGCCAAAATGACAACCCACTTCACCCAATGCCTGGATGCGCGCGGTGCAGGAGAAGAATCGCTTTCAATAGACATACCTTACCTATCAGCGTACTATGAATTGGCCTCATAAATCAGGCGTCAGGCGGGGCGCTGAGGTTACCTAATTCGCAGCAACCTTGGCGGCGCTGCTCAGGTTTCGGAGTAGACCTGGAGCCGTTCTCCCATGAGGCCGGCGAAGTAGGCGAGGATGCTGGCCATCTCCTGGAGGGAAGTGCGCGCCAGCGGCGCAGCCAGCCGCCGGGTGATCGCGTACTGACCGCGCATAAGGTAAAAATCCAGCATCAGCATTCGCTGCCCCGGCGTTACCCCGCCATCTCTAAAGCCGGCCGCGTGAGCGAGCAGAAAGATAATCAGTTGGTAGTCGCGGGCGAGCAGCCTTTCCAACTGAGGCAGCGCTTCGGCGGCAACGCCCCGCGCCAGGTCGCCTTGGACTTCCTGAAATTTCAAATCATTCGCGGCCGCCATGCCAGCGGCGTAGTCCCGGGGTGCGTCAGTACGCAGCATCAGCAGGCAGGTGTAACGGAACCAGTAGGCCAGCAGTCCAGCCGAGACTACGATGATCAGAATGCTCGAAAGCATTGACGGGCAGTCCTGGTACTCAAAGGCTCAAGGTACTCTAGAGGCGAGTATAGCAGCAAAACTCCACAAGTTCAAGAAGTTTTAGGACCTCCAGTACTGCTGATAAGATATTCTAATGCGAACTTGGCTAGAGGAAGATCATTTCCCTGGAATCCAGCCCCCGCGGACGGGCGTAGGCCTCGTAGAGTTGTCCGTAGTTCGTTGTGATATAAAGACTTTCGCCGAAGCCCAAGATTTCGGCGGTGCGGTCGATCCAGGCTGGCGGCCCTTCCAGTTCAAGGAAAACCCCGATAGGGGTCTCATCCAGGGTCACAAGACCGGCCAGATCCGGCGCCCGGTACTCCGTCCGATACTTCTCGTAATGCCAGGCTATGTGCAGACCGCAGCCGAGCAGAATTGCCTTCAGAGAGGCGGCATCGTTGACGGTAGTTTCAATTTCGAAGCGGGACTTGTGCTTGCCCGGCGCGGCCGCGCCCTTGAAGGTGAGGATGGAGCGAGAGCCGGCGCGGCGCAGGCGGAGAAGGAGACCGCGCTGACGGAGCCCGAGTTCAGGGCTGTCGAAGGCGATATTGTCTTCATGGACCCGGCGCCGCACGACGCGAAAACCGTGCTGGCGCAGGAGCCGGCGCCCCTGGCCGGCGCTTTCCAGGCGCAGCTTGATCTCGGTTTCCGTGGCTCCCGGCGCGGACATCGCCTCCCATGGTAGCAGCCGGGCAAGCACGGCTATAATGGTAACCGTGCGCCCGTAGCTCAGCTGGATAGAGCGACTGGCTTCGAACCAGTAGGCCGGGGGTTCGAGTCCCTCCGGGCGCGCCAATTTCTCAGAAGTCCTACTTCTTCAGTTTCACGCTGGGGCCGTCGACCGCCTTCAGATCGCCGAGGGCGTACTGTGCGCCGGCCAGAAGGTGCTCGAGCATCGGCTTGATGGCGTAGACTCTCTCGCTGTGACCGTGGGCTTCGTAGAAAACGCGGCCCTTGCCCTCGCGGCGGACCCAGCTCAGGCCGTAGTCGTGGTCGGAACGCGGATTGGCCTCTTTGGCCTTGTCGGCGTCGCTCATCTTCGCGTAATCCACGCTGGTCAGCACCCGCAGGTTCTCGCGCGACCAGACGTTCATGGAGAACGTGTAGGTCTCGTCGCGGATGTCGAATTCCTGGCGGTGGAACATAGCCGTGAGCGGGCTATCCGGGTCGTCGATCTTGACCGTGATGAGCTGCGGGTCCATCCAATGGAATTTGAAAAAGCCGCCGATCATCTTGTTGAAGTCCATCCATGTGCCGACCTGATTATCCCGGCCCTGGGCGACCGTCATGGGCGCGCCCGCTGCCCTCCCGGCGTTGGCAGGCGCCGCAGGCTGGGGCACGGCCGTCGCGAACCGCGACGCGAAATCCTGCTGCAGCACCTGGCCGGTCCTCTCCGGGTCGAGCTTGTCGAACCAGGCGTCCGCAAGTGCGCTAAGTTCCCGCGCGTCCAGCTCTCCTGTCGCCGTTCTGGTCGCCGGCGGCGATCATCTGCGTCGCGAGTGTTGCCCCCACGCCCCGGCCGGCGCCGCCGCCGCGAACAGCCCCGCTGGCCGGAGCGGCGGTGCCGACCTGGACTACGCGCTCTTGCTCGTGGTAGGAGTCGGTGGCGGCGTGGATGCCCGCCAGTCCCTTGCCGGATCTCACAAAATCGAGCAGCGCCTTTTTGCGGGCCGCCGTCGCCGCCGGATCGTTCGGATCGTCCAGAAACGCGCCGGTGGTGTTGTTCAGGAATACCAGGTCGTACTGCTTCAGGTTCTGCTCGTTGATGGTGGCGGGATCGTAGGTGATGGTCGTGGACCACGCTCCGGTCTTCTTGCCAATCTCCTCGATGGTCCGCGCCGCCAGCGGGATGCACGAATGCACGAAACCGGAGCACTTCGAGAGCACCAGCACCTTGCGCGGCCGCTTCGGCTTGGCCGGAGCCTTATCGGGCAGCGCGGCCATCATCTTTTCCACGTCGGCCGGGTTTGGCGTTTGGTTCTGCGCGGTCCCCCTGCCCCCGCCGAAGCCGGCCGGCGCCGCCGGCGGAGGCAACGCGGCGGTCAAAGCGGCCGCCAACTGCTCCTGCGTCAATGAATCGCTTTTGCTATCCGCCAGCCACTTCGCGAACACCGCTTTCAATTCTTCGCGCGTGACGGAGCCATCCTTGTTCGCATCGACCGCCGTGAACAGACTGGCGCCGGCGCCCCCGCGCCCGCCGCCGCGCCCGCCAGGAGCAGCCTGCTGCGCCTTCAAGCCGGCAATAATGCCGGCTGACACCGCTACCGTGCATGCTCCCACCAGCAGCGTAGATTTCCAGTACTTGAATGCCATGGAGTCCCCCTCTTTCAACCGAACCCACAATAATACCGCTTGGAGCGGAATCACTGCATTCAGGCAACCAGCCTCCGGAAGAACTCGATCGATTGCCTGGCACACGCCTCCCAGGTGTAGCGTTGCGCGCGGGCGTGGCCTTGGGCTGCGAGCTCGGCGCGCAGGCCGGGCGAGAGCAGCAGGCGCTCGATGGCCGCCGCGATCTCCGCGGGACTCCGTGGATCCACCAGCAGCCCGGCGTCGCCGGCCACCTCCGGCATGGAAGAGATGTTCGAGGTAATCACCGGCACTCCCGCCGCCATGGCCTGGCCCAGGGGAAGCCCGAAGCCCTCATAGAGCGACGGGTACACGAAGGCCGTGGCCCCCGCGGTGAGCCCCGGCAGGTCCTCTTCCGCCACGTAGCCCAGATACCGCACGCCGTTGCCGGCCGAACGCAAGCGGTCGAGAGTTCCGGGGCTGGCCCATCCCGCCGGACCTGCCACCACCAACTCGAATTCGCCGCGCAGCGAAGGCCGGAGCTGGTTCCAGGCATCGAGCAGCGTGTCGATGTTCTTTCTAGGCTCGATGGTCCCGACGAAAAGAACGTAGGGCCGGGTGAGGCCGAGCTTCCCGGCCGCCCCCGGCGCGGCGCTAAAGAACGCCTCCGCCACGCCGGGATAGATCACCTCGATCTTCTCCTCCGGCAGGCCCAGAATCCGCACCGCATCGCGGCGGGTGCTTTCCGAGATCGCGATCAGGCCGTCGGCCCGCCGCATTACGCGCTCCGCGAAGAGCCTGGACGCCCGAACGTTCGCGGCCGAGTGGGTCTCGGGCACCAGCCAGCAGGTCATGTCGTACAAGGTTGCCGTGAGCCGGCACGAGCGCGGCGGATTCCACAGTTGATTCGACGCATGAAACAGGTCTACGCGCGGACCCAGCCAATCCAGCAGGGGCAGCCCCGAATAGTTGGCCGCGTACAGCAACGCCAGCCGCGCGTACGTCGCCGGCTGGCTCAGCAGCGACTTCTCGTGCGAGTATTCCTCGCCCGGGTCGAGGTACGGCCAGGCGCTCACGGCGACGTCGCCCGCCACCAGGCGCAAGACCGCGCAGCCAGTTGTAGATGTACGTCTTTACGCCGGCGCTGCGCAGCAGCAAAGGCGTGGCGTCAATGGCGATCCGCATTCGCAATCACCGGTTCGAGAATAGACTCTTGCCGCCGGCCGCCGCCACAACTCGAAGCGCGGGCTGGCCGGCCAGGCGCTCCAGGCGAGCGATTTCGGTGTTGGCGGCCACAAGATAGTATCGCTCAGGGCCCTTCCAGAGTTGCTGGAACTGATTGTCGTCGATGAAGACCCGGGGAGCGCCCGGGGCGTAGGAGCCGTACACCAGGTTGTTGACCCTGCCATTCAGCAGCAGGGCGCGCCGGTTGGTGTAGAAGAACACTGAGGAGAAAGTATAGTACTGATCGTCCACGATCAGCTTGCCCTCGGGCGCCCGGTTCAGCGCCTCCGCCAGGGGCCTGGAGCCCAGGTACGGATCGAAGGTGATCATCGCCAGACGCGCGGCGTGAATGAACAGGACCATCATCGCCGCCACGGCGAAGAAAGCCCGGGCGCCCTTGAAAAACCAGGCGCCGAGCGCTCCCACCAGGAAGGCAAGACCGGCCAGGGCGAGCGGCGTCTTCAGATACGCAAACGCCCGGACGGTCAGGTCGCCCATGTGTCCGAGCGAGAGCGTGTAGACCTCCGGGTGTTGGGTCAGGGCGACGGAAATGTCCCCCGGCGCGGCCATGCCCCGGACCAGGTATAGCAGCGCCCCGATCACCACCGCCGCCGCCGCTGCGACCACCGAAGCCACCTTCAGCCCGCCGCGCACCCAGGCCCCCTCCGCCGCCAGGGCCGAGCCGATCAGCAATGCCAGCGCCGGATAGCAGGGCATCGAGTAATACTCCTGGGTGGTCGAGAAGGTGAAGAACACGAGGATGAATCCGATCCAGCACAGCGCCATGAAGCGGGTTTGGCCGGCCCTGTCCGGCGGGCCTGTAATCGAGCCGCGCAACGGCGGGCAGGAACACGCTCCAGGGAAACAGCCAGAGCAGATGCAGGAGCCAGAAGAGCAACCGCGGGACCGTGTTGTAATCGCGCGGGTAGCGCATATTCAGGAACCGGAACAGGTGCTCGTTCAGGAAGTAGAACCAGAAGAACCCATGGTAGGCGCCGCGCTCGCTGCGCATGGTGAAGTCGAAATACGGCGGGTTACGCAGGGTGGCCAGCACGTGCCAGGGCGCGGCGATGGCGAGGATAACCAGAATCCCGTAAAAGGGATGGATCCGCCGCCAGGTGCGGCGCTGGAAGAATTGCTTCGTCAAGAGCAGGTAGAGCCCGCCCGCGCCAATGGGAACCACGGCGGCGATCAGGCCCTTCAGCAGCAGGCCCACGCCGATAGACGCAGCCAGCAGGAAGGCCCAACGATGCGGGTGGGGCTCCGCCTCATCGAGCGCCCGCAGCAGGCTCCACATGGCCGTGGCCACGGCCAGGGTCAGCACGACATCGGGAATCAGGATGCGCGTGAACAGAAACAGACCCGCGCAGGTGGCGAGCGACAATCCGGCGAACAAGCCGGCATACTTCGAAAAAGCCCAGGCTCCGAAGCGGGCCGTCACCCAGCACAGGGCGATCGCCGACAGCGCCATAGGGATCCTGGCCGCCCAGTCGTGGACGCCGAAAATCATGAAGGAGACTGCGATCATCCAGTACTTGAGCGGCGATTTCTCGAGATAGGCCACGCCATCCAGGCGCGCTGTGACCCAGTCGCCCGAATCCAGCATGTTGCGGGCGATCTGCGCCTGCACGGCGTCCACGTCGTCCATCAAGGAAGGCGGGCTCAGGATTGTGCCCAGGAAAACGGCGGCGGCGAACAGAATGACGATCAGCTCGTAGTTGCGGTAGCGATGCCCCACTTCTTGATCCAGAGGAACAAAATCAGCAGCCCCCATAAGTGATAACCGAAGTTCCCGCGTCTTTCGAGATGGGCGCGAACGAGCGCGCTAACCTGCTCCGGGCGGAACAGCCCCGACCGCGCCACGGCGTCATCTGTCAGTGTATCCAGAAGCAGAGCGCGCAGCGGACCGCGGAACCAGCCGTGCGCGGGGATGTCGAAACCTTCTTTCCGGCGCGTGAGCACCGGCCGGGGAAGCTTGTCCCGCATCAACTCCCGCAGCACGTACTTAAGCGTCGAGCCATGCACCTTGAATTCCTGGGGCAGGGAAGCCGCGAACTCCACGATGCGATGGTCGAGGAAGGGCGGCCGCACTTCGAGGGAATGGGCCATGCTCATGCGGTCGCACTTGGTGAGGATGTCGTCCGGCAGGTAGTAAAGCTGGTCGAACCAAAGGTAGCGGTTGATCTTGCCGAGCCGTCTTGCCGCCTGGGGCAGCGGATCGAAGAGCGCCGAGACCGGGCCGCGGCCAGCGGTGAGGCACATCTCGCGCTTCTCGGATTCGCTGAACGTGCCGTTCCAGTAAACATGCGCCTCGTCGGGAGCCAGCAGGGAGCCGGCCAGGAACCGCTTGAGCTTGTAGTCCAGCCCGATCTTCTCGTCGGACGCGGGCCAGTGCTGCAACATGCCCAAGCCCAGCCGCCGCACCGCGGCCGGCGCCAGGCGCAGCGTCTCCGCCAGCGCGTCCGCCCGGTAGGTAAGATAGCCGCCGAACAACTCATCCGCGCCCTCGCCGCTCAGCGCCACCGTCACGTACTGGCGGCACATCTTCGAGAGGTGCCAGACGGGCAGGGCTCCGGCGTCCGCGGTCGGTTCGTCGCAGTAGTTGACCAGATTCTCGACGGACTCGGCCAGGCCGGCCTCCGGACTCAGGTCGAACTCGTGGTGCTCGGTTCCGTAGTGCCGGGCGACCAGGCGGAAATAGGGGCTCTCGTCGAAGCTCCGTCCTTGAAACGAGATGGAGAAGGTCTTCAAGCGCCCTGGCGCCGCCTGCGCCGCATAGTGCAGGATGGTCGATGAATCCAGGCCGCCGCTGGACCAGACGCCCAGAGGCACATCGCTCAACAGGTGCTCCTTGACCGCGGAAGTGAGCAGGGAATCCAATTCCTCTTTGGCCGCCCCCAAGGTCCAGGTCTGGTGCGGCTGAAACTCCAGCTTCCAATAGATGCCCGTCTCGATCCGGCCGCCGCGCCACTCCAGCCACCCGCCGGGCTGCAACTTCTCGATCCCGTCTACCAGGGTGTAAGGGCCGGGAACGTAGTTGAGACTCAGGTAGTAGTGGAGGCCCGCCAAGCTGATGCGGCGCTCCACCTCGGGGTAGGCGAGAATGGCCTTCAACTCCGAGCCGAAGTAGAGTTCGTCGCCGCGGCGCAGAAGATAGAGTGGCTTGATGCCCAACCGGTCGCGGGCCAGCAGCAGCCGCTTCTCGGATTCTTTCCAGAGGGCGAAGGCGAACATGCCGCGCAGCCGCCCCAGGCACTCGCGGCCCCATTCCAGCCAGGCGTGCAGAACCACTTCCGTGTCGCAGTGAGTGTGAAAACGATGGCCGCGCTGCTCCAGATCCTGGCGCAATTCCGCGCAGTTGTAAATCTCGCCATTGAAGGCGATGACGGTGTCGTGGTCGTCGCTGAAAAAGGGCTGGTCGCCCGAGGCGAGGTCGAGGATCTTCAGCCGCACGGCGCCGAGAGAGATGGCGGCGGATTCGTAGGTTGCCTGTTGGTCAGGGCCGCGGTGTACGATCAGGTCCGTAGCCCGGCGGACGCGACCGTCCTCGGACGGTCCGCCGCTGTGGGTAAATCCCGTGAATCCGCACACTTTTCCGCAATCCCCGTACTCCCTTCCGGGAGGCACTCATCTTACCGCTCGCTCCGCCGTTGCCGGATGAGCATAGCACAGGCTTCAATGGTGGTACAAGCTGCGTTCCTCACGGTTCCCTCACACTTCGCTCATCCGTTTCTAGAACAGTGGAACTACAATCTTCATAAGGCAATGCCGCGCCGAAGGCTCATCTCGCTCTTCGTGGCAATCACGTGCCTGCCGGCGGCGACGGTTCTCTGGCTGGGCGCGCGGTTGCTCCAGCAAGACCGCAAGCTGGAGACGCAATATAGGCAGGAACGCCGCGAACAGGCCGCGGATCGCGCCGTGCGGTCGTTACAGGCCGCACTCTCCGACCCAGCGCTGTTCCAGACGGCCCCCGGCAACGGAGCGATTCTGTTGATCTACCCGGACGGTCCGGCATTGTTCCGCTCCGAGCCCAAACAGCTTCCGCAGGCGCCCCAGGAGTTGTTCCGCGAGGCCGAAGACCTCGAGTATCGCCAGGGCGATCTGGAGAAGGCTGCCGCACTGTACCGCCGACGGACCGGCGCCAAAGCGCCGGAAGTGCGCGCCGGTGCGTGGCTCCGTCTGGCCCGCACGTTGCGCAAGGCGCGCCAGTTCGACAGCGCCTTGGCCGCTTACGGCGAACTGGCCAGCATGGACCTCGTGGCCGCCGTCGGATGGCCGGCATCGCTTGCAGGAATCTGGGGACGGTGCGTGCTTCTGGAAGATCTCAAGAAGGAGAAGGAACTGGGCGAATCAGCGCATTCACTGCGTCAGTCACTGGACCAGGGCCGGTGGCCGCTGAGCCGCGCCGCTTACGATGCCTTCGCCGAGGACGCGGAACGATGGACGGGAGAGAAACGCCCACGCGAGACGGAGACTCTCACGGAAGCCGCCAATGCGCTATGGTTGCGGGTGCGCAAAGGCGAGGAGGCCGGCGAAGGGCGCCGCTCGGTTGCGGCAAGTGGTGAAACCGTGACTCTTCTCTGGAAGCCGCTTCGGGATGGCACCGCCGTATTCGCCGCTTCGCGCGCGTTTGTCGAACGGATCTGGCTGCCCCGCACGGGGGAAGCCGTCGGGCTGCGTGACGACACCGGGCGCGTTTCTCCCGCACTGAAGTCCCGGGATGTTCTGCTGCGTCACCCGGCCGAGACGCAACTGCCGTGGATCCTGGCAGTCGCCCCGCCCAGCGCCGGCAATGAGTTTGGCGCGCGGCGGGAAATGCTGCTCCTTCTGTTGGGGGTGGTGGCGCTGTTTACCCTCACCGGCGGATACCTCGTGCTGCGCGCGCTGCACCGGGAGTTCGCTCTGGCACGGATGCAGTCCGACTTTGTCTCGGCGGTCTCCCACGAATTCCGCACGCCGCTCACCTCGATGCATTTGATTACAGAAGCGCTGGAGGACGAGAGGGTCCCCGACGAAGAGCGGCGGCGGGCCAGTTACCGCTCACTGTCACGCGCCACCCACCGGCTCCAGCGGCTCGTGGAGGACCTGCTGGACTTCCGGCGAATGGAGTCGGGGGCCATTGAGTACAACATGCGATCTCTGGACGCAGGCGAGGTTGCACGAGCCGTCGTCGAGGAGTTCCAGCCAGAGGTGGAAAAGAGCGGCTTTCAAGTCCGGGTGCTGACAGAAGGCGCAGCGCGCATAAGGGCCGACCGGAGCGCACTGAGCCGGGCGCTATGGAATTTGCTGGACAACGCCGCGAAGTACTCCGGCGATAGCCGTCAGATTGAAGTCCGGGTGGTGCGCAATGGCACGCAGGCCTGTGTTTCGGTGGTGGACAGCGGCATCGGTATCGCACCGGGAGAGCGCAGCCGGCTGTTCACGAAGTTCTATCGGGGCGAGGAAGCCAGGCGTGCCGGCATTCGCGGCACTGGCATCGGCTTGGCCATGGTCGCCCAGATCGTGGAGGCGCACGGCGGCCGCATTGCGGTGGAGACAGAGCCTGGCCACGGGAGCACCTTCACGATGTCGTTGCCGCTGGAGGAGTCCTGATGGCCAGGATACTGATTGTAGAAGATGAGCCGGAGATCGCGGAAGCGCTCGAGTATGACTTGAAGCTCGAAGGCTACGATGTCGAGGTGGCGCGGGACGGCGAGAGCGGGTCGTTGCGCGGGCGCGAACCAGGCTTGGACCTGATTCTGCTCGATGTCATGCTTCCAAAGAAGGATGGCTTCGACGTCTGCCGTGAGCTTCGCAAAGCCGGCGTGCGGACGCCCATCCTCTTCCTGACCGCCAGGACGCACGAAGCTGAGA
This sequence comes from Bryobacterales bacterium, assembly GCA_963734625.1. Taxonomy (GTDB): domain Bacteria; phylum Acidobacteriota; class Terriglobia; order Bryobacterales; family Bryobacteraceae; genus CAVTHW01. The sequence goes on from CAVTHW010000006.1 coordinate 34,074, forward strand.
AAGTCCTAGGCCTGGACCTGGGGGCCGACGACTACATTACGAAGCCGTTCAGCGCACGCGAGCTGCGCGCGCGCATCCGCGCCCGCTTGCGGGGCAAGCAGGCCGAGAGCGAGGAGATCCTGCGCTTCGCGGATGTCGAAATCGACGTGGCGCGCGGCGAAGTGCGTAAAGCCGGCGAGAATGCCGGAATCACAACGCAGGAGTTCAAGCTGCTGCTGACCTTCGCCAAGAACAGCGGCCGGGTCTTGAGCCGGGACCAATTGATCGACCTGGCCTGGGGAGGCGGCACCTTCGTGGCCGACAGGGCGGTGGACGCGCACATCGTGAACCTGCGGAGAAAACTGGGGCAGGAGTTGATCGTCAGCGTCCGTGGAATGGGATATCGCTTTGATGGCTGAGAAATCACCGTTTCCTCACATGCGCCTCATCGCCGGCTTGCATTCGCAGCCGAGGATGGACCGTAGGAGGCTGGTATGAAACTGCGGAAACTCACATTGCTTCTGTTCGCGGCGGCTCTGCTGTTCGCCCAGGCGGACGTTGCGCTCCAACGGGCAATTCGCAAGGAGACGATTGAAGGCGACTTGAAGGGCGCGATCGAACAATACCAGAAGATCCTGACGGCCCGCGGCGTCGGCCGGGAGGTGGCCGCGACAGCACTCTTGCACCTCGGCCAGTGCCACGAGAAGCTGGGCAGCGCCGAGGCGCGCAAAGCGTATGAGCGCCTGGTGATGGAATTCGCCGACCAGGCCGAGCCCGCGCGGACAGCCAGGGTGCGGCTGGCGGCGCTGGCAAAGGGAGCCTGGTCTTCTCAGGAAAGCGGGTTACAGGGCCGGCGGATCATCGGGCCTTCGAACCATCTGGGAGTGGCGGTGTCCCCGGATGGCAGGTACATCGCTTACTGCTGCACGGTAGTTTACGAAGTTGCCACCGGCCGGGAGCAGAAGTTCTCGACCAAAGGTTCCTCTTCCGGATATCGATTCTCTGCCGACGGCGCGGATATTGCGTATGTGGCTCAGGAGCCAGGCGGCACCCCCGAGTTGCGGCTGATCAAACGAACAGGCTCGGACGAGCGAACTCTCCTCAGAAGCCCGGGTATCGCATTGATCGACTGGATGCCCGATGGCAAGGACCTGCTGGTAACGCTGGCCAGAGAAGACAAGACATCTGATTTGGCGCTCGTTCCGGTTGCGGGCGGGGTTCCCCGAAGCATCAAGTCGCCTGTCTCTTTCTCCGATGGGCGCCTCTCACTCGACGGCAAGTATCTTGCCTACCGTGCCCAACCGGCGGCAACCGGCGCAGCTTGGGTTACGCGTGTCTCTGCGCTGGATGGCAGCTCTGACGCGATGCTAGCGGAACGGCCAGCCAATGCGCGGAACATCGGCTGGACGCCGGACGGGAGGGTTCTGTTCTACAGCGCCGCCGGTGGCTCAGAGGGCATCTGGGCAGTCAGAGTGGCCGGAGGGAAGCCGCTTGGATTGCCGGAACGCATCGTGGGTGGGCGCATTGAGGACTCAATCCAACCCCTAGGGTTGACGCGAGGCGGCGCGTTTTTCTACTACAAGATGCTCGTTGACAACCAGCTGCACTTGATGGAGATTGGGCTGGTCCCGGGTGCCCTTAAGCCGTCCAGCGTGCTTACGTCGTCCCTTTCGCCGGACTGGTCTCCGGACGGACGCTACCTGGCCTATGGGGGCATGGATGGGCTCATTTCCATCCGCACGCTCGCCACCGGGGAGGAACGCACCCTGTGGACCGGGCTTACGGGCGTAATCATGTCGCTGCGATGGTTCCCGGATCAACGAGCACTGGCGGCCCAAGGCCCCGGTCCGGAAGGTGGCATGAACTCGGTCCGTCTGCATCGCGTGGATTTGAACACGGGTTCCTTGTCGGACATCATGCTGGGCCAGAATTGGCGGGAATTCGGCGCCAATCCAACGTTCTCACCGGACCGGACCTCTATCATCTATAAGGCCTTTGACAGTGTCCGCCAGGTTTCCACGCTGACGCGCTACAACCTGGAAACCCGCCGCCAGGAAGTGCTTCTGGAGCGAAAGCCTCCGCAGTACGTGATGGCATTCGCGGCGCTGCCTCAGAGTGGGCAGATTGCGGTGGCGCTGGCGGAAGGCAACGAGACCAGCTCGGTCCAGTTGCTGGACCCGGCGACCCGTGAGCTGCGGTCCGTCTATACTACGCCCCGGGGCAACTACATCCCGGCATCGAACGTTCTGCATTGGATGCCGGACGGCAAATCGCTGCTTGTCGTCACGGCCCCCAGCGCCACGGCCGGATCTCCGATGTCGCTGTTCAGAATCCCAGTGTCCGGAGGGCAACCCGAGAAGCTCTTCGAGGCCGGTACGATCATGCAGGTGCGGGTCCATCCAGACGGGCGCCAAGTCGCCATCGACACCCGCGGCATCAAAATGGAAACCTGGGTGGTGGATAACCTGTTTGCCGCCGCCAAGAAATAGCCGCACCGAGATAGACCAAGCTCGGTTCGGTGTACACTTTGGTTCAGATGCTTACAGCTGAGTTCCCGCGCATCGAAGGAGAAGCTTTTCTTGAAGATCAGGTCCGATGCCGGCGCCGTGCTTGGTTCGTGGAGAGTCGACGGACACCCTCAATCGATTGAATTCAAGCCTTCGTTCTGGGACGACATCCTCAGTTCGGTGATGAGCGACTTTTTGCGGCTGCCCTGGGGCGGGCCTGAAGTAGGGGGAGTTCTGTTCGGCACCGCGGAGCCGGAACGCGTGCGCATCCTCGCCTATAGGCCGCTGGAGTGCGAACACGCCAATGGCCCGGCTTTCGAGCTTACGGAAACGGACGAGGCCGGCCTCTTGGAACTCCTCGAAAGGGCTAAGACCGACCAGGATCTGGCGGGACTTCAACCGGTGGGCTGGTATCACTCCACCTTCCGCTGGCTGCTGCTGACGCCTGCGGACGCCAAGCTCTACGACCAGTACTTTCCGGAGCTCTGGCAAGTCGCCATGGTCTTCCTGAGGGTAAAATCGCGGCCCAGTTTGCTCGGCTTCTTCTGCCGCAACGCGGATGGCTCAATCGGCTCCTGCCACCGCGAGTTCATGGTGTTCGAGGGACGCCCCGAACCCGAGCCGCAGGAGGCCCCGGCCGTGGCTGCTCCTCCTGTGTCCCTGGAGGCTTTCTTCGGCGTGCGCGAGAATCCGTTTTCACGGGCCGCCCGCCTGGCTTCCCCGTACTGGAGTCCCCAGCATAACGAGATTCTCGCCACGCTCCTCTACGGCGTCCGCAGCAGAAGAGGCCTGATGACGCTCACCGGAGAAACCGGCACGGGCAAGACCATCCTGCTTGAACAACTGGGCGACTCCCTCAACCGGGAGTCCATCGAGTTCGCCCTTCTTCTAAACCCCAAGACCACGGTCAAGGAATTCTACGAATTCATTGCCTACGACTTCGACCTGGACTGCCCGGGCGGCTCAAAAGTGGCCGTCCTGCTGGCGCTGAATCGCCTGCTGCTCAAACTGGCGACGGAGCACCGCACCGCCGCGCTCATCGTGGACGACGCACAGCACCTGGAATGGGACGTGCTGGAGGAGATTCGGATGTTCGACAACCTCCAGAACCCCAAGGGCAGGCTGTTACAGGTAATCCTGGCCGGCTCTCCCGAACTGGACCGCGGGTTGGAGGCGGACAACCTCCGGCAACTGCGGGAGCGCGTCACGGTGCGCTGCCAGCTTCAGCCCCTCCGCGAACGCGAGACGAAGGAGTGCATCGCGCAGCAACTGGCGAAGTCCGGCATGCCGAACCAGACGGTCTTCACGCCGGAGGTCCTGGCCGGGATTCATACGCGCTCCGGCGGCGTCCTGCGGGTCATCAACGCGATTTGTCACGGGCTTCTCGAGAGCTGCTTCGCCGGCCAGCGCAGAGTCGCGACAATTGACATGCTGGATGAGGTCTGTCTGGGGCTCTGAACAAACTCCGGCAGCTATAATGAATTCTCTTATGCCGATCGACTGGTTTCCACTCTGGCTGAGCCTGAGGGTGGCCGTGATTGCCACCTTGATTGCCATGACGGTTGGCGTCTGGCTCGCTTACGTGCTGGCAAACTACGAATTCCGGGGAAAAGCGATTCTCGCCGCCGCCGTGCATCTGGCGCTGCTCCTGCCGCCGACGGTCATCGGGTTCTACGTGCTGGTGCTGCTGGGCCGGACGACTCCTTTGGGCAGGTTGTATGAATCAGTCTTCGGCATGCCGCTGCTGTTCACCTGGCAGGCGGCCGTGCTGGCGGCGCTGCTCTATACCCTGCCGCTGCTGGTGGATAGCGCCCGCGCCGCGTTCGAGGAAGTGGGCGCCCGGTACAGGCGAGCGGCGCTCAGCCTCGGCGCGTCCGAATGGAGCGTAATCTGGCGCGTGATTCTGCCGCTGGCGCGGCGTCCGATCCTGTCTGCGGGCGTGCTGGCATTCGCCAGGTCGCTGGGCGACTTCGGCATTACGATCATGATCGCGGGCAACCTCCCTGGCGCCACGCAGACCATGCCGGTCGCGATTTACAGCGCCGTGGAGAATGGCAACGGGGCCGCGGCGCGGGCGCTGGTGGCCGTCATTTCAGCCTTGGTCCTCGGCGCCCTCTATCTTGCGACGCGACTTGGGCGGAAGCGGGCGGCGGCATGATCGAGGCGCGAATTCGCAAGGCCCTTCCGGGCGCGTCTGCCCTTGACCTGGAATTCCGTGTGTCCGAGGGTCTAACCGTTCTCTACGGGCCAAACGGCGCCGGCAAGACGCTGACGCTGGATGCGATCGCGGGATTTGTGAAGCCGGATGAGGGCCGCATCCTGCTCGACGATCAGATCGTCTTTGACAGCGGCTCCGGCATCGACGTTCCGGCTCGAGCGCGCCGCTGCGGATATCTTCCGCCGGCGGACGCCCTTTTCCCGCACATGACTCTGCGCGAGAACCTGGTGTTCTCGGCGGCTTGCCGGCGCCTGCCCCGGCTGGAACGCCACCGGAAGGCGAGTGAAATCATCGAGCGCTTTCAGCTTTCCGCGGCGGCCGGCCGGCGGCCTGGCGAGGTCTCCGAAAGCGAGAGGCTGCGCGGCAGCGTGGCGCGGGCCCTGGTCGGGCAGCCCCGGGTTTTGCTTGCGGACGATCCCGCCCGCGGCCTTGATTTGGCGCTGCGCACGGAAGCCGGCCGGCTGCTCCGGCAAGTGCGGGCGGAATTCGGCATCCCGGTTCTGCTGGCCACTCAAGATCTCGATTGGTGTTTCGATCTGGCCGAAGAGATGCTGGTGCTGCGCGGTGGACGTCTATTGCAAAAGGCCGCGCCGCGAGAGATTTTCGATCAGCCCGCCGGCGTCGAGGTGGCCCGGCTGCTAGGGATCTACAACCTGCTGCCGGCCGAGATCAAGGCGCTCGATCCCGCCCGCAACGTCAGCCGCCTGCGGCTGGAGCAGATGGAACTGACGGGGCCCTACTTTCCCGGGCACCTGCGCGGCGACCGGGTGACGGTCTGCATGCGCCCCGACGAACTGCTGGCGCGGCCCGCCGGCGGCAAGCCCGGCCCCAACCAGCTCGCCGTCCAACTCATCCGCGCCGCCGAAAGGCCGTCAGCCGTGCGCCTCGAGTTCACCGGGGGCATCCTCGCCGATGTGCCCCGCTCCGAGTACGAACAGCGCAAGCACCTACGGGAGTGGGTAGTGGAATTCCCCGCGGACCGTCTGCGGGTGCTGTAGGATGCGGTGTCACGGTGTATACTATACATCATGAGGCGAACTCAACTCTACCTGGAAGACCAGCTTTGGGGCCAGCTGCATTTCCTGGCCAAGCAATCCGGCACGACTCTCTCTGAACTGGTCCGGCAGGCGCTCCGCGAGCGATACAGCAGCAGCTCCTGCGACCGCAAGGCGGCGCTGCGCGCGGCCGTAGGGCTCTGGGGGGATCGGTCGGATCTGCCATCCACAACGACGTACGTGAGAGGGCTGCGAAGCGGCCGCCGGCTAAAGAGGCTTGGCCGGTGAACACCGTCCTAGTGGATTCCGATATCTTGATCGAAGTTCTTCGAGGGCGGGAGGTCAGTGTTCGAAAGAGCTGGGAGGCCCTGCTCGACTCCGACGCTCTGCTCGGCTACTCGCCCGTGACGGCCGCGGAGATCTGGCACGGTTCAAGAGAGGCCGAACAGGACGTCATCGCCGCCCTCTTCGCGGCGATGACCTGTATTCCGATCGATGCGGAAGTGGGCCGCAAGGCCGGCGAGTATCTCCGCCGGTTTCACCGCAGCCACAGCGTCGAACTGGGCGACGCTCTCGTAGCGGCCACTGCGGCAATCCACAAGATGGCGCTCTGGACCCGCAATCGGAAACACTACCCAATGAAAGAGATCCGGCTGTACTAGCTCGTTCCCGCCTGCGTTTTCTCTCTGGCGTGAATCTCTTGCAGGCTCCAGACGCGGATGGGGTCGCGGCGGCGGGAGGCCACGGCTTCGGCGACCGCTTTGGCCGCGCTCATGGTGGTGATGCAGGGCACGTGGCAGGCGATGGCCGTGCGGCGAATCGCCTTCTCATCGCTGAACGAATGTGCTCCGGCCAGGGTGTAGACGACCAGTTGGATGGAGCCGCCCTTCATCAAATCGACGGCGTTGGGGCGGCCTTCGTTCACTTTGAAAACAGTCTTGACGCGCAAGCCCGCCGCGTGCAGCGCCGCCGCGGTGCCGCGGGTGGCGGCCAGCGTGTAGCCCAGTTCCGACAAGCGCCGCGCCACCTCGACGGCAACGGGCTTGTGCTGGTTATTGACGCTGATGAATACGCAGCCTTGGTCCGGCAGCGGCGTGCCGGCGCTCAATTGGGCCTTGGCAAAAGCCTCGCCGAAGTTCTCGCCCACGCCCATCACCTCGCCCGTGGAGCGCATTTCCGGGCCGAGGGCGGGGTCCACGCCCGGGAACTTATTGAAGGGGAAAACCGGCGATTTGACGAAGAACTGCGGCACCGGGAGGCATCCCGACACCGCGCCGCCGGTCAGATGCTTGAAGTCCGCGAGCTTCTTGCCCAGCATCAGCCCCACGGCGATCTTCGGCAGCGGCACGCCGGTGGCCTTGCTGACGTAGGGGACCGTGCGCGAGGCGCGCGGATTGACCTCCAGCACGTACACCTTGCCGTCCTTGATGGCGTACTGCACGTTCATCAGCCCGATCACCTTGAGCGCCCGCGCCAGCCGGACGGTATAGCTCTCGATGGTCTCCCGCTCCCGCGCGCTGAGCGAGGTGGCCGGCAGCACGCAGGAGCTGTCGCCGGAGTGTATGCCCGCCTCCTCGATGTGCTCCATGATGCCGGCGATCAGCACGCTCTCGGAATCCGACAGCGCGTCCACGTCGATTTCCGTGGCGTCTTCGAGAAAACGGTCGATCAGGACCGGCCGCTCACGGCTGAATACGACCGCTTCACGCATGTAGCGGCGCACGGACTCTTCGTCGTAGGCGATGACCATGGCGCGGCCGCCGAGCACGTAGCTGGGCCGCACCAGGACGGGGAATCCGATGCGCCGGGCCACCTCGCAGGCCTCTTCCACGCCGGTAGCCGTTCCCATTCTCCGGGCACGGAATCCCGAGATCATCCAGCAGCTTTCCAAAAAGCTTCCGGTCTTCGGCGAGGTCTATGTTGGCCGGATCGGTGCCGATGATCGGAACTCCCTGGCCCTTGAGCGGCAGGGCGAGCGTCAGCGGCGTCTGCCCGCCGAACTGCACGATCACGCCGTCGGGCTTCTCGGTGTCGTGAATGTTCAAGACCTCTTCGAGCGTCAGCGGCTCGAAGTAGAGCCGGTCGCTGGTGTCGTAGTCGGTCGAAACCGTCTCCGGGTTGCAGTTCACCATGATCGACTCGTAGCCGAATTCCTGGAGGGCGAAGGAGGCGTGGCAGCAGCAGTAGTCGAACTCGATTCCCTGGCCGATGCGATTGGGGCCGCTGCCCAGGATCATGACCTTCTTGCGAGTGGTGGGCTCGGCTTCGCACTCCGACTCGTAACTCGAATACAGATAGGGCGTGTGGCTCTCGAACTCGGCGGCGCAGGTATCCACGCGATTGAACACCGCGCGGATGCCGAGTTCCTTCCGGCGCCGCCGCACCGCCAGCGCATCGGTCTGCCAGGTCCGCGCCAGGTAAGCGTCCGAGAAGCCGTCACGCTTGGCGCCGCGGAACAACTCGAGAGACACCGAATCCAGGCTTTGCCCGGCCAGTTCCTCCTCCATCCCGATGGTCTCTTTGATCTGCTGGAGAAACCAGGGATCGATCGCCGTCATTTCCTGGATCTGCTCCACGCTGTAGCCGCGGCGCAGGGCGAACAGCACGTAACCGAGCCGCTCGGGCGTAGCGGTAATCAGTTTCTGCGGGATCAGGGCCTCGTCGAAGACCTCGGCGCTGGCGGCCTTTCCCGTCTCCAGGCTGCGCATGCCCTTGGCCAGCGCCTGCTTGAAGGTGCGTCCGATCGCCATGACCTCGCCCACCGACTTCATCTGCGTCCCGAGCACCGGGTCCGCGCCGGGGAGCTTCTCGAACTGCCAGCGCGGGATCTTCACCACCACGTAGTCGAGGGTGGGCTCGAAGCAGGCGGGGGTCTTCTTCGTGATGTCGTTGGGGATCTCGTCCAGGCGGTAGCCCACGGCCAGCTTGGCGGCGATCTTGGCGATGGGGAAGCCCGTCGCCTTGGAGGCCAGCGCGGAGCTGCGCGACACGCGCGGGTTCATCTCGATGATCACCATCCGCCCGTTCTCCGGGTTTATGGCGAACTGCACGTTGGAGCCGCCGGTGTCGACGCCAATCTCGCGCAGGCAGCGCAGGGAGGCGTCGCGCATCACCTGGTACTCGCGGTCGGTCAGCGTCTGTGCGGGAGCGACCGTCACCGAATCTCCGGTGTGCACGCCCATCGGATCGAAGTTCTCGATGGAGCAGATGATGATGGCGTTGTCGGCCAGGTCGCGCATCACCTCCAGCTCGAATTCCTTCCAGCCCAGCACGCTCTCTTCGATGAGGACTTCATGCACCGGAGAAAGCTCCAGGCCCCGCTCCAGAATCTCCGCCAGGTCCTCGCGGTTGTAGGCGATGCCGCCGCCCGTGCCGCCCAGCGTAAAGCTGGGACGCACGATCACGGGGTAGCCAATGCGGGCGGCGTAGGCGAAGCCGTCCTCGACCTTTTTCACCAGCTTGGAATCGGGCGTGTCCAGGCCGATCTTCCGCATGGCGTCCTTAAACAGCAGCCGGTCTTCGGCTTTCTTGATGGCGTCCAGCTTGGCGCCGATCAGCTCGACTCCGTACTTGTCGAGCACGCCCGCCTCGGCCAGCTCCACCGCCAGGTTCAGGCCGGTCTGGCCGCCCACGGTCGAAAGCAGGGCGTCCGGCCGCTCCTTGCGAATGATCTCCTCGGCGAACTCGAGCGTGAGCGGCTCGACGTAGGTGCGGTCGGCCAGGTCCGGGTCGGTCATGATGGTGGCCGGATTGGAATTGATCAGCACCACCTCATAGCCGTCCGACCTGAGCGCCTTGCAGGCCTGCGTGCCGGAGTAGTCGAACTCGCAGGCCTGGCCGATCACGATGGGCCCGGAGCCTACGATCAGGATTCGATGGAGGTCGTTTCGTCTGGGCATCCGATTCTAATGGCCTCGCTGGCACTCGGTCATGAGCTTCACGAAATCGTCGAACAGGTAAAGCGAGTCGTGAGGGCCGGGCGCGGCCTCGGGATGGTACTGCACGCAGAAGGCGGGCAGCGTGCGGTGGCGGAAGCCCTCCAGGGTCTGGTCGTTCAGGTTGACGTGGGTGAGTTCGACGGTGGAGGCGTCGAGGGAGTCCGGGTCCACCGCGAATCCGTGGTTGTGCGAGGTGATCTCCACCTTGTTCGTCAGCTTGTTCAGGACGGGGTGATTGGCGCCGCGATGGCCGAACTTGAGCTTGTACGTCTTCCCGCCCAGCGCCAGCCCCAGGACCTGGTGGCCGAGGCAAATCCCGAAAACCGGGACCCGTCCCAGCAGCTTGCGCACCTGGGCGGCCTGGAACTGAAGAGGCTCGGGGTCGCCCGGGCCATTGGAGAGGAACACGCCGTCGGGAGCCAGCGCCAGTACGTCCTCGGCGGTGGTCACGGCGGGAACCACCGTGACCCGGCAGCCCACGTGAACCAGGCGCCGGAGAATGTTGTGCTTGATGCCGAAGTCGAAGGCGACGACGTGGAACCGCTGTTCGGCCGGCGGGGAGAGCCGCTCCGCCGGCGAGCAGTCTTCCACCGGCTTGGTCCACGTGTAGCGCTCTTTGGTTGAGACGCTGGTGGCCAGCTCCCGCCCGGCCATCGACGGGCTGCTTCTGGCCATTTCGACCAGCGCTTGAGGCTCGCCGCCAGTCGAGGAAAGAACGCCCCGCATCACGCCTCGCGTGCGCAGGTGACGAACGAGCCGGCGGGTGTCCACACCGGCGATGACCGGGACGCCGTGAGATCCGAGGAACTCCCCCGCGTGCTCCTGGCTGCGCCAGTTGCTGGCGATCGCGGAGAACTCGCGCACCACCAGGCCCTCGATGAAGGGCTTGACGGACTCGCTGTCGGCGGGAGTGGTGCCGTAGTTGCCGATCTCGGGATAAGTAAGGATGACGATCTGGCCGGCGTAGGACGGATCGGTGAAAATCTCCTGGTACCCGGTGATGGCGGTGTTGAAGACAACCTCGCCGAAGCGCCGGGCGGGCGCACCAAAAGCTACGCCCTCGAAGACCGTGCCGTCTTCCAGGGCCAGGACCGCTTTACTCAATCCGATGATCCTCCAGGGAAGGGGTAACTCCTATTTCAACATGTCGCGGGCTCAGGTTCAAGCTGGGCGTTCCTTCATTCTGTTAGCATGGAGTTCTTCCGGCGATCCATGATCGTGAACACCCAATCCGTGGGCTTCGATTCGCTGACGCTCGACTGCGGCGCCAGCCTGAGCGCCGTCGAGGTGGCCTACGAGACCTATGGCACGCTGAACGCCGCCAGGTCCAATGCGATCCTGGTCGAGCACGCATTGACCGGCGACGCGCACGCGGCCGGCGTCAGCCACGAGACCGGCAAGCCAGGCTGGTGGGACAACTCCATCGGTCCGGGCAAGGCTTTCGATACCGACAAGTACTTCGTCATCTGCTCGAACGTTCTGGGCGGATGCCGCGGGACCACGGGCCCGGCGTCGGTCAACCCCGCTACCGGCGCCCCCTACGCCATGTCTTTTCCCGTCATCACCATTCCGGATATGGTGCGGCTTCAGAAGAAGCTGGTTGAACACCTGGGGATCGAGCGCCTGCTGGCGGTGACGGGCGGATCGATGGGCGGAATGCAGACGCTGGAGTGGGCGGTGGCCTACCCGGATTCGGTGGTGGCGGCAATTCCGATCGCGACCACGGCGCGCCACAGCGCCCAGCAAATCGCTTTCAACGAGGTCGGCCGCCAGTCCATCATGGCCGACCCGGATTGGTGCGAAGGAAACTACTACGGCAAGAAGCCCCCGGCGCGCGGACTGGCGGTGGCCCGCATGGTCGGCCACGTCACCTACATGAGCGACGAGTCCATGCGCGAGAAGTTCGGGCGCCGGTTGCGCGACAAGGACAAGTTCGGCTTCGATTTTTCGATCGACTTCGAGGTGGAGAGCTACCTGCGCTATCGCGGCGCGCAGTTTGTCGACCGCTTCGATGCCAACGCCTATCTCTACATCACCAAGGCCATGGACTACTTCGATCTGGCCAACGGACACGCGTCGCTGGCCGAAGCGCTGGGGCAAGCCAAGTGCCGTTTCCTGGCAATCAGCTTCACTTCCGACTGGCTCTACCCGAGCTATCAATCTCTGGAAACCGTCAACGCCCTGCGCAGCCGGAATCGCGATGTGGCTTATTGCGAGCTGACCTCCAACTACGGCCACGACGCTTTTCTGGTGGACATCGGGGAGCAGACCGAGATCCTGCGCGGCTTTCTGGCCAGCACGTTCAAGGAGAGGCGCTGACGATGCCCCACACGGCGGGCCGGCGGGCCTTTGCGCGCGGGGTGCTGGGGCGCAGCGATTACGCCATCATCAGCGACTGGGTCGAGCCGAACACCAAGGTGCTGGACCTGGGCTGCGGCGAAGGCGAACTGTTGCAGTGGCTGGCGGAGAACAAGGGCGTCGAGGGCCGCGGGATCGAGATTGACGGAGCGCGCGTGCAGCGCGCCATCAGCCGCGGCGTATCCGTGTATCAGGGCGACATCGACCAGGGCCTCGCCGGCTACCCCGACCATGCTTTCGACTACGCGATCCTCAGCCAGACGCTGCAGGAGACCCGCCAGCCGCTGAACGTGCTGCGCGAGATGCTGCGCGTCGGCCATCACGCGATCGTGGGGTTCCCGAACTTCGGCCACTGGTCGGTGCGCCTGGCGCACCTGGTGAGCGGGCGCGCGCCGAAGACCAAACTCTTCCCTTACGATTGGTACAGTTCGCCCAACGTCCACTTCCTCACGATCAGGGATTTCGAAGAGCTGGTGAAGAAAGAGGGCTGGACCGTCGAGAGCAAGATCTTCCTCTCCGGCCGCCGCCTGGGCACGTTCCTGTCCAACCTAATGGCCGCCGTGGCGGTCTTCCAGGTGCGGCGGTAGGGGGGCGGAGGCGCGGGCGTCGAGTTCTTGCGTCAGTTATCAGTAAGTGATAACCTTCAAGGGTGAAGAAGCCAGGCCGCGATCCCGGCCTCGATGCCTTGCTCGACCTCGATGGCCAGGTCTTGGTTGTTGATCCGGGCGGGCGGTTCTGGGTGAAGTTCGCTGTAAGCCGCGTCGAACCATCCCCGGAGCGGCCGCTCGGTCTCGGCTACTCGTTGACGATGCACGATTCCAGCGGCCATCGGTTGATCGGATTCGACAACGCGCACCCGGTTCGAGAATCGCGCGGTCCGTCGGGCCGAAGCAGAAAGGCCCAAGACCACAAGCACCGTCTCGGTGTCGTGCGTCCTTACAGGTTTACGAGCGCCGCCGCCCTGCTGGAGGATTTCTGGCGTGAGGTCGACGGCTTGCTCAGTGAGAAGGGAGTGCTCTGATGAGGGTTCTGAAAGTAGGCATTGCCTCCTACGAGGAAATGAAGGCGCGAACACTTGCGATTGCCAAAGGACAACTCAGGCCCGGCCCTGGGGAACCGAGGGTCTGGTTCACGTCCGCGGAGAGTTTCGCCAAGGTTCTGTCGGAGAAGAATCGCTCCCTGCTTGGAGTTATCGCTGAGGCCGCACCCCATTCGATCGCGCAGCTTGCCGACTTGACCGGGCGCAAGAAGTCCAATCTCTCGCGCACGCTGAGAACTATGCAGCGTTACGGCTTCGTTGAGCTGCAGAGAGGCGCTCGCGGCTCCGTCACGCCACGCGTCCCGTATCAAGCCATTTCCCTGGTCCTCTCGCTGAGAGGCAGCGGCAGGCGCCGGACCGTGGCTGCCTGACAAAACCGTGACAATCGGGCCGCGGGTGTAGAGTAAGATTGAAATCTGCCGCGTATGAAGAGCCGTCGCAGGGCTGATTTCGCTTTGCTCTGGCGGGCGGTGTTCATCGTGCTGCCCGTGGCGGTGCTGTCGGGGGTCGCGCTCTATTCATTGCGCCAGGACCGGGCCTCCATCGAGCGCGAGGCTCGGGATCGGGCACGGGTTCTGGCGCCTAATCTGGCTGGGATTCTCGGCAAGCGCGCAGGAGAGGCGATCGAGCGCCAACTCGCGGAGACTCCCAAACTTCAGGGCAGGATCGTTGGCGGGCAGATTCAATCGCCGCCGGATTATCCTCGCCTGCCTGTGCCCGCCTCGTGGCCCAGCGAGTTGAAGCCCGATCAGGCGCGGCTGTGGCAGACCGCGCAGGACTCGATCTATCAACGCCAGGACGCGGAGGCGGCCAGGAAAGCGCTGACGGCGCTGGCAGGGCCGGGCGCCTCATCGGCGGCACGCGCGAACGCGGAGTACGGTCTGCTGCTGATCGCCGCCAAGCGCGGCGCGACGCCGCTGCTCGTCAAGCAGTCCCTGGACTTGGCGCGGCGGTTTCCTACGGTCCTGACGGAATCGGGGACGCCGCTGGCGGACCTTGCTCTGCTCGTCGCGCTGAACAACTCGGCTGCCGGCGTTCTACCAGAGCTGACTCGACGGGTGAGCGAACACCCCTCGTTTCTCACGCCCGAGTTGCTGGACGCTGCCGAGCGAGCCGCCGCTCCGGAAGACCTGCCGAAGATTGCAGCGCTCAAAGCAGACTGGATGACGCGAGGAGACCACGCTGGCCCTGCTGCGGGCACTGCTCGCGCGCCCGCCAGACCAGGGCAGCATGGGTGGACGCGGGCGCTGGTCCGTTCCTATCCCTATCGACTCCGACTCGTGATGGAAGGGAAGTGGTGTTCCTGCCGGCGGCGGCCGTCGAGCAGGCGTTCTCGACCGCGCTGAAGGAGAACCAGGCTCAACTTCCCGCCTACGCGGGCGCCGCTGTGGAGCTGAGCGGCCGCCGCTGGCGGGTGACGGATGCCGCTCCGATGGCTGGCGAGCCGGAGCAAATCCTGGCCTCAGGGGCCGCGAGTTTAGAGATCGCACCGCCGCGCCCGTTCACGCTCCACCTGGATCTGGCTTCGCCGGAATTGCTCTATGCGAGTTACCGCCGGCGACTGTGGCTCACCGCGGGTCTGATTCTGTCGGCGGCGGCTGCCGCGCTGATGGCCCTGGCGAGCCTCTGGCGCGGGTTCCAGCGGCAGGTGCGGCTGAGCGAGATGAAGTCGAACTTTGTCTCGAGCGTGTCGCACGAACTGCGCGCGCCCATCGCCGCGGTGCGGTTGATGGCCGAGAGCCTGGATGGAGGCAGAATCAGCGGCGAGCCGAAACAGAGAGAGTATCTGCACCTAATCCTCCAGGAGTGCCGGCGGCTTTCTTCCCTGGTCGAAAACGTGCTGGATTTCTCACGCATCGATCAGGGCCGCAAGCAGTACTCCTTCGAACCGGTCGATCTTCAGGCGCTGGTGCGCGAGACGGTCGCGTTGATGGAGCCGTGCGCCTCGGAGAGGCAAGTGAATCTCAGTCTGGTGCAGCCGCCCGCCGCGGCGGCCGAGCTGCAGCCGAATTGGGACGGCCACGCCGTGGAACAGGCGCTGGTGAATTTGCTCGACAACGCCATCAAGCATTCGCCGGCCGGCGCGGCCGTGAAGGTCGAGGTTGAGGCCGCCACGGAAGACCCGTCGCTGATCCGGCTTTGGGTCGAGGATCAGGGGGAGGGCATTCCGGTCGAGGAGCAGACCAGGATCTTCGAGCTGTTCTATCGTCACGGCTCTGAGCTGCGGCGCGAGACCCAGGGTGTCGGAATCGGTTTGAGCATCGTGAAGCATATTGCCGAGGCCCACGGCGGTAAGGTGCTCGTGGAAAGCGCGGTGGGGCGGGGCAGTCGCTTCGCCTTGGAGTTGCCCGTAATGCCGCCAGTGCTACAGGGGAAGGCGTGACGATGACGGCGAACCGGAAACCGCGAATCCTGATCGTCGAGGACGAGCCGCCCATGCGCCTGGCGCTCAAAGACATTCTCGATTCCGAAGGCTACCGCGTGCTGACCGCCGCCGATGGCGAAAGCGGAATGGAACAGGCGGTTCGGGAGAAGCCCGACCTGATCCTGCTCGATATCATGCTGCCGAAGCTCGACGGGTACGCCATCTGCGCCGAGTTGCGGCGGCTGGCGATGACCACACCGGTTCTCATGCTGACGGCCAAAGGGCAGGTGCAGGATCGGGTGACGGGCCTCGACAGCGGCGCCGACGACTACCTGGTCAAGCCCTTCAGCACGGACGAACTCCTGGCGCGCGTCCGCGCTTTGCTGCGGAGAGTCAACGGACAACGCCGGATCGTGACCGCGCTCAAGCTCGGCGATGTTCGGATTGACTTCGCGAAGATGACGGCCCGGCGCGGGAGAGCGGTCGTTCACCTGACTGCCAAGGAGTTCGCCGTGTTGCGGCTGCTGGCCGAGGCGGAAGGCGAACCTGTTCCGCGCCAGCGCTTCCTGGACCTGGTTTGGGGCTGGACGTCGTTCCCGACCACGCGCACCGTGGACAACCACATCGCGAGCTTGCGCGCCAAGCTGGAGCCCGACCCGGACGCGCCCAGGTGGATCCTGACGGTGCACGGGGTGGGATACCGGATCGAGCTGCAGGAGTCCGATTTTGCAGAAGCATGACAATTCCGGAGGCGGTTTCCGGCAGACTGCTAATCAGGGAGGCAGATCGTGAAAATCTGGCAGGCTGTTGCGCTCTTGATGATTGCAATCGGGCTGGGCGCCGCCCAGGACCGGCTGGCAGAGACGCTGCGCAAAGGCGTGGTCGAAGAAGAGAAGAACCAGAACCTGAACGCGGCGATCCAGGCTTACCAATCCATCCTTTCGCAGTTCGACCAGGACCGGCCAACCGCGGCGACCGCTTTGTTCCGCCTCGCCGAATGCTATCGCAAGCAGGGCAAGAGCGACCTGGCGATCGCGGCCTACAAACGGGTAGCCAGCGAGTTCCAGGATCAGACCAAGCTCGCGGAGCAGAGCCGGACGGTGCTGGCGCAGACGTTGAAGGTTCCACCAGTCAGGGCTGCAGGAGCCGTCACTTTCACCGCGGACAATCTCACTGTGACTGCGAATGCCGTAACTGCTCTGCAAGAAAGCTACCGCCGCCGCGTGAAGGAGCTCATGGAAAAACAACTCGCCATCATGAAGGAGAAGGTGGCGTATCCAGAACAGCAGTACGAGCTAGGGGCGAGCAATGAAGTTGCGGTGGCAGAGGCAAGGAACGAACTCCTCCAAGCGCAACGCCGGTTGGCCGAAGTGGATTTCGGCCCGGCTGGGCCTTCAACTGCCGAGGCCGCCGCAGCTACCGGGCGCTTCTGGAGGCTCAGGTGAAGCTGATGGAGACCGTGGTGGCGCGTGCGCAACGTGAGTACGAACTTGGCGCGATGACCCAGCTCGATATGAAGGATGCCCAACTGAAGCTTCTTCAAGCGCAGCAGGAATTGGCCGCCTTCGAGGCGGGCATCCTTCAGCCGTCGAAAGCGCCGCCTCAGCGTTAGCGGCTTCTCACCCGCTTCTCCTGATAATGATGTCCGGTGAGCCGTGCACGTGGACCTGGTTTACAAGGCGGGTCTTGAGGTCCAATTCGGCCACAGCCACCATATAGGAGTAGACGCCCGGATCAGCGCCGTCGCGGACCGTCAGCGGGGCAGAGCTGAACCCATCGCCTCGATCCTCCCCAGACCTGTTCCTGACCTCGTTCACCGGGGACTTAGTCTTGAACTGGATGGCAAATGGATGGTCGCACGTCCACACCAGAACATCGGTTGGCTCCAACTCCGGGGCCGGTGGGTCAACCAGAATGCCCCACCTGGTGATTGAGATGCTGATTCTTACTTCTCTTTGTGACACCATGACGTTCCTTTCTTCTCGGCGGTAATGCCGTTATCACTTTCGAGGCGCCGGACCGGCCGAGGGGCAGCCCCCCGGGCCCGGCGATTTGGGCGCCGGGCAGCCGCCCGGCGCAAGCTGTGCAAACTGCGGATCGCGGCGTAAGTCCTCCAGGCCGGGGTCCGCGCAGATTTTAGCCAACAGGCCCGCGGCCAGGGCGGCCTTCAGCGCCTCGACCGCGAGTTTCCGATCCTGAAGCATTTCATAGACCAGTACCGCGCGAAACTGAACGTCGGCGTCTCTGGGGGCCTGTTTCAAGGCCGTTTCAATAATCTCTCGCGCTTTCTTCTGGTCATTGGTCCGGGCGTAGTCGTTGGCTAACATGCGCCGGACCTCCTGGTTCGTCGGGTCGGCTGCCAGTTCTTGCCGGGCAAGCTCGATCGCCTTTTTGAAGACACCGGGCGCTTGTCCCTTGCGATTCGGCGCCTTGAGGAGCGCCTCTCCAAAACTGCCCCATACGCGGCTGTCTTTCTCTCCGAGATTCGTCGCCTCCTCATAAGAGCGCGCCGAATCCGCGTAGCAGCCCAAGCGGTAATAGAGAGCCCCCAGGTTGTTCGCCGGTGCGGAGTCCTTCGGGTCCACGCTCCGTGATCGCTCCCAAAATTCCTGCGCCTTCTGGAGCTGATCGGTCTGGTAATACAGCGCGCCGAGCATGTTCAGCACGCTGGCACTCGCAGGCGCCAACTTCAACGCAATGAGATACTCCTTCTCCGCGTCGGCCCAGTTTCCCTGGTTGTACAAGAAGGCCCCCACCTCGCTGTGCGATAGCCAACACTCCGGCCGCAAACGGACGCCCTCCCCGATGACGGCCCTGGCCTCGTCGCGCCGGTCCAGTGTCCCGAGCGCATCCGCCAGCCTGGCTCGTGTTTCGGTGTTCAGCGGATCCAGTTTCAAGGCCCGGGTGAATGCCTCGACGGCTTTGTCGAATTGGCGGGCTTCCAAGTAAACCATCCCCAGGGTGCCGTAGGCCGCTGCCGGTTGCGCCTCCCCCTCGACTGCGCGCTGGCACTCCGCAATCGCCTGATCCAGCCACTGACGTTCTCTACTTTGGCTGTACCTTTTGCGGAACGCCTCGCCGAGGGAGGCATGCGCCGCGACATAGTAAGCATCGTCTGCCAAGGCGCTTTGGAGGCTCTTGATGGCAGCGTCGATTTCGTTCTGGCCCAGGTAACCCAAGCCCCGGAGGTAGAATTCGAACGCCGGCCAGATCGCAGTGCCACCCACGTTCACCTCCGAAACCAGCCGGACTCCAGCCATGCCGGCGAACTGCCCGGCCAATTCGTTCTGGAACGAGAGAAGATTCCGTCTGTCTATGTCCCGGGAGATCTCGCGCATCTGCAGCTTAGTCACCGGGTCCGACAGTACCGCCGTCACACGTAGGTTCTCTCCTACCCGAGCGGTGGTGCCGCTGATTAGAAGGTTCAGGCCGGAGCTTTCCGCGGGTGTCCGGATTTTGTGCACGCAAAGCGAGTTCTCGAACATTCCCAACTGCGCCAACTGGGACGTGACCGTCTGCTCCAGCCCGGCGAAGAGCGCACGGTCGCCGGCATCGCCCGCAAGGTTCTCAAACGGCAGTACCCCGATGTGCTTCATCGCGGGCAGCCCGCAGGCGGGGAAGAGAGTCGGAGCCAGAAGGCAACGTTGCGGCCAGGGCCAGAAGCGAATGCCAAGAACGATGAGGACCAGCACAAACCCAGTGAGAATCGCCACCCAGCGGGGCCGCAGCCGATGGGAGCGACGCGGCGCCTGGGTGTGACCGGCCGGAGAGGTCAAAGTCAGCGTATCCTGCGACGCCGGCGCCGGAAGATAATCCGGCGGGAGGCGCAGCAGGGCCGCGGACATCTCCTCCAACCGCTGGTACCGTTTCTCAGGCTCCTTAGCCAGTGCGCGGCGCACGATCCGGTCCAGTTCGTCCGGGGCATCTGGGCGGAGCTTGCGCAGGGTGGGAACGGGATCGTGAGTGATCGAATGTAGGATCGCCGCGGGGTTCTCCCTCGGGTAGGGCTGCTGGCCCGTCACCATCTCAAACAGCATGGCGCCGAAGGAGTAGATATCGGTCCGATGGTCGAGCGGCCGGTTCTGCACCTGCTCCGGCGACATGTACGGGATTGTTCCGGCGAAACTTACGGTGCTGCTGACCGAAGAGTCGAAACCCTGAGCCAAACCGAAATCGGTGATCTTGACACTGCCTTCCTCGGTGCAAAGGACGTTCGCCGGTTTGATGTCGCGGTGGACGATTCCATGCCGGTGGGCGTGAGCGAGGCCCTCGGCGACGTCCAGCGCGCAGCCGATCGCCTCCCGCAGGGAAGGCCGCTGCCCGGCCCCGCCACGAATCCGCTCACGCAGAGATCCCCCCGGCAGGTACTCGAGGGCCAGAAACACCTGGCCATCGGATTCGCCGACCTCATAGATCGTTTCGATGTTTGGGTGGCTGAGAATCGAAATCGCCTGTGCCTCCCGGCGGAGGCGTTGGCGGGCGTCCTCGGAATCCGCTAGTTGGGGGGAGAGGAACTTCAGAGCGGCGAACCGCGGGAGGTTCAGATCCCGGGCCTTCCAGACGACGCCATTGCCGCCCTCGCCGATCTTCTGAATGATTTCGAAATGGGAGACAATCCGGCCGACCACCCCCCGCTCCTTCCTAGCCTGGTTACTCCAATCAACAGTAAACGCGGGGCTAGTTTCCCTGGGAATCCCTCTTTTGCTTCCTGGCTATCGGAGAGTATACACCCAATCGCCCCGGCTAGAGCGGTTTCGGGGGCGTTTTCAGGGGTGTTTCGCTCAACGGGTCACGGAGGGGACCCGCCCTCGCCCAGCTTCTCGAGGATCTGGTAATGCGAAATGGTCCGGCCGGTCATGTGGCCGCGCTCCCTGATTTTATAGGGTACACCCGGGGCGAACCAGGAGCATAATCAGGAGATGCTGAGGACATTGGCGCTGTTGGCAGTTCTCGCACCGGCCGCCTCTACGCTAGGCTGCGCCGCGCGCCTGGGTATCTCCATGCCCGGGGCGGCGACCGAAGCAGCCTCACCCGCGCTGGACCAGAAGGAAGAGTTCCTGAAGACCGCGAAAGTAGTGAACACCCGCGAGGCCGCGAAGGGCATCACCTTAACCTTGCGGGCCACGCTTTCGGACGGAAAGATCACCCACGACGCCAGCATCCAGACCATCGATGAGCGGAAGCCCCGTTTCGATGGACTCATGGGAACGGAGTATAACTTCCGCGACAGCTACAAGTTCAACATCGCGGCCTATCGGCTGGGCCTGCTGCTCGGCCTCCGCTCCATGATTCCTCCTTCGGTAGACCGCAAATACAACGGCAAGCCGGCGTCCTTTACTTGGTGGGTTGATGATGTCCTGGGCGACGAGGGGGCCAGGCTGGGCAAGAAGATCACCCCGCCAAGTTCGGACACGTGGGCGCGCCAGTTTCACATCGAGTCGGTTTTCGATCAACTGATTTACAACATGGACCGCAACCAGGGCAACACCCTGTATGACAAGAGCTGGCGCTTGTGGATGATCGACCACTCGCGCGCCTTTCGCTTGTCCACTGCGCTCCAGAACGAGAAGGCGTTGGAGCGTTGCGACCGCGTTTTGCTTGAGAAACTGAAGCAGTTGGACGAGCAGACGGTGAAGGCTGAGCTCGGCCAGTGGCTGGAGCAAGGCGAGATCAAGGGCTTGCTGGCGCGCCGGGACCGCATCGTGGCGAGGTTCGAGAAGCTGGGGCCGGCGGCGCTCTACGATTGGCTGCCGAAGTAGTGATTCGTGCGGGCCGCTGGACTGCCGGCGTCTCACTTCAGATCTTTGATCAGCACCACGTCGCTGGTGGTTGTGCCGCGCGCCAGCGCCAGCCGCTTGCCGTCGCGCGACACGGCGAAGGCGGTGATCCGATCGCTCGTGAAGCTGGTCACCTGTTTCGGTTCGCCGCCGTCCAGGGGCCGCCGCCAGATGTTCGACACGCCGCCACTGGTCTTCACGTACAACAGCGCGGCGCCGTCCGCCGACCATTGCAGCCGCCGCCGCCGCCCAATTCGGAGTTGGATCGAAGGTTCTGATGGGCTGCCCTCCGGTGGCCGGGATGATCCTGACCTTTGGCTCGGCAACCAGACCGATCGCGTACGAGGACCGATTTCCCGTCCGGGGAGATCCGCGACCAGCCGTACTGATCCCAGATCCGGACGGGGCGCCGCCGTCGATCGGCATTCTCCATACGCCGCGCTGCTTCGGCGTCCAGTGTGCCGTAAGTCAGCCAAGTCCCGTCCGGCGAACACGACGGTACCAACTCGCCCTCGCCGCTGGTCAACTGCCGGACATTGCCGCCGTCCAGATCGGACCGCCAGATGTGCGGAGTCCCCGCGCGGTAGGACAGAAACACCAGATGCCGGCCATCGCCGCACACAGCCGGTTGCGACGTCGTGAGGGCCTTCCGTCGTGATCTGCCGCCGGCCCGTGCCGTCCGCCGCGGTGATCCAGAGGTGCGGCTGTTGCCTGCTGTCAGGCGCGCCGAAAACGATGTTGCCATCGCCGGCCCAGGCCACGCCGCTCGCGCGCCGTCCCGACGGCCTGTGGTGATCTCGCGAGCGCTTCCGGCGTCACCAGTCGAAACCACCCAGATGCGAGAGGTGGTTTCGCTCTGCACCGTCACCAACGCGCTGGCATCCCCGGTGAGGCTCAGGCCGCTGTAATTGTTCAGGTCGTTGGTGATCCTTCGCGCCTCGCCTCCCGGATAGGAGACGTACCAGACCTGGGAGAGGAATCCGAGCTGTTCGCTGGCGGTGGCAATGAGCCCGCGACCGTCCGGCAGCCAACGCAGGCCCGACATGGCCGTACCATGTGCGCGAACCGATACGCTTCTCGGGGCCGCCTTCCACGGGTATGGCCGCCAGACTGATGGATAATCCGCCGCGATACGAAGCAACGCCATACGCTATGGTCTTGCCGTCCGGGGACCATGCCGTGTGCGCCGAATAGCTCCGGGCACTTCCGCGCCGCCAGTTGCCGCTCGCCGCTGCCGTCCAGGTTCACGATGAACAAGCCGCTATCCTCGCCGGTCATTCTCGCGAACACGAGACGCTTCTCGTCCGGCGAGAGGGATGCAGTCGCTATGCCGGGGAACGCAGCCAGCTTCCTGGCGTTGCCTCCCAGCACCGGCATCGTGTACAGCGCCGGCGGAGGTGTGCCCGTGTCGAACACGTAATACAGGGAATTGCCGTCGCGCGAGAAACTCAGATTGGTGAAAGTCCCCTGGGCTGGGGGCAGGATCTGCACGTTGCTCCCGGTGGCCACGTGGCGCAGCCAGAGGCTGCTCATGCCCTCGTCCGTGACGGCATGGACCACGTACTTGCCGTCGGGCGAGATGGCTGCCGCACTGGCTTTCCCGGAGTCGGTCAGCCTGGTGATCTGCATGCGCTGAAAGGGCGCCGCCGGACGCAGCGCCAGCCAGCGGTACCAGCGCGAACGCCGCCAGGACCGCCAGCGTGGCGAAGCCCGCCGCCCACAGCCAGCGGCGCCGCTTTGCCGGAGCCGGGGCCGCGGGCGCCAGCTTGCCGGAATCCGAATCCTCCTTCAGTTCCTCCAGAGTGACCTTGAGGTCGGCCATCGTCTGGAATCGCCGCGCAGGGTCCTTGCGCAGGCAGCGCCCGACGACCTTTTCGAGATCATGCGGAATCTCCGCGCTCAGCGGAGCTGGCTCCTGGGTGAGGATCGCCGCCATCGTGGAGGCCTTCGAGTCCTTCTGAAATGCCCGGCGTCCGGTCACCATCTCGTACAGCACCGCCCCGAAGCTGAAGATGTCGGACCGGGCGTCCAACCGCTTGCCTTCGGCCTGCTCGGGCGACATGTAGGCCGCGGTGCCGACGATGGTTCCCTCCTCGGTCGTCGGCTTCAGTGTGCGCGTGGATTCGTTAGGACCGGGCGGTGCCTGCTCGGTGAGCTTCGCCAGGCCGAAATCGAGCACCTTGACCAGCCCCTTGTCGGTCACCATCACGTTGCCGGGCTTCACGTCGCGATGGATGATGCCGGCCTCGTGGGCCGCGGTCAGGGCATCCGCCATCTGGACCGCGCATCGCAGGGTCTCGTTCAGTCCCATCCCCTTGCGCCCGATCAACTCGGCCCAGCGTCTTGCCCGGCGACGTACTCCATGGCGATGTAGTCAACGCCGTCCTGCTGATCGATGTCGTAGATGTGGACGATGTTGGGATGATTCAGCGCCGAGGCGGCCTTGGCCTCCTGCACGAAGCGGCGCTTGCGCTCGGGGTCGGCGACCCGCTCCGGCGGCAGGACCTTGATGGCCACGAAGCGGTCCAGGTGGGTGTCCCGGGCCTTGTAGACCACACCCATCCCGCCCTCGCCCAGCTTCTCGAGGATCTGGTAGTGCGAGATGGTCCGGCCAGTCATCGGAAGCCCTCCACCAGCATCAGGTCCCGGGTGTTCCGGTCCACTTTGCGCCCACACTATGTACGCATCGTCCGGGGACACGGTCAATGTGATAGCCCGGCTTCTCGAGAGTGGCCAGCGTGCTTACCTTTCCGGTGACCGTGTCCAGAAGCTGGAATGTCCTGCCATCTGGCATAAAATAGAGGCCCTTTGCGGTCATCCCAACATAGGCGCCAGAAATGAGCGGCAGGACCTGCACCTCCTCCCCGCCCTCAGTCGGCATTCTGAATAAACCAGACTGTCCGCGCTTGATGTAGTAAACGTACTTGCCATCCGGCGAAACGAATGCCCTGAGGCCACCCGAGGACGTGAATTGGACGGCTGCGCCTCCATCTTTCGGCCCTTTCCATATCTCATATCTCCCGCTGCGGTCGGAGGCGAAGTAGATCCATTGACCGTCGTGCGACCAGGTCGGGTTGATGTCGTCCGCAGGATTGTCTGTTATGTTGCGCGGCTCGCCCCCGTCCGCTGCAATCACGTAGATCTCGTACTGCCCCTCCGCATTGTTATCCAGGGCCAGCCAACGGCCATCGGGCGACCAGTGCGGGCTCCCACCACTGCCGCCCAACCATGTGAGCTGCAAACAGTTCGTTCCATCCGCATAACAAGTCCAGATTTCCGAGTTGCCGCTCCGGTTGGATTGAAATGCGATCTTGCCGCCGTCCGGCGAGTACTGCGGAAAGCGGCTATCATACGTCGAGCCGATGAGCATCCTGCGCTCTCCGGTGCGGGTGTCCAAACGCCAGAGGTTCGCGTTGAGGACAGACCAGGTATACATGAGGCGGGGCGGCGTGCGTGCAATCGCAGGGTCAATGGCGGCTGGGAGTGCATAAGTCAGGCGTCTCGGCGTCTGCCGTCCGGAAACGGGGACCCGCCAGAGGGACTAGCTCATAAGGCCGCCAGCCGAGTAGACGATTTCGTGGCCATTGGCGGTCCACGCAATGCCATCCACGGCAGCGTAGCGCCGATCGGTGACCCTCGCCGGCTCCCCGTCGGGCCGCAGATCCCGCGTTAGCCGCAGCATATAGAGTTCGTGATACGTAATTTCTCACCTGCCGGGCGAATGCCAGGGTGCGGCCATCCGGAGAGATCGACGGGGAATAGTCGCCCAAAGCGTCCTTCGGCGGTCACGGATTTGGTCAGAAAGGCGGTCAGCCGGCGGCGCTCTCCGGTTTGGATTGAGATCGCCCAGATGCTCCTCGGCTCCTTCAGTGAATCCTGCGCGCCAAAGGCAAGCCACTTCCCGTCCGGCGTCCAGGACAGCCCGCCGACGCCCATCATCTCAGTCAGCTTGCGCTCCGGCCCGCCAAGGGGTGGGATCAACATGACCGCCACGTTGCCCTGTTGCTGACGCGTGAACGCGATCCAGCGGTCATCCGGAGACCAGGCGGGGCTGCCCTCTACCGCCGGGCTCGTGGTCAGCCGCATGGGGGTTCCTTCCGAGCCGATCTGCTTGATGTAGATGTCGTAGTTGTCTTCCTTTTCGCCGTTCCAGACGAAGGCCACCTTGTTGCCGTCCGGCGAAAACGACGGTTCCCTCTCGATGCCGGAATAGGAGGTCAGCGCGACCGGTCTGAGGTCGCTGGGCGGCGATGCCCTCTCGCAGCCGCCAAACCAGCACCGCGGCCAACAGCAGCGCCCCTGCGGCAGCGGCGGCCCACAGCCACCGCCGGGGCCGCTTCCGCTCGGTGGCCGGGATGCCGGCCAGCTTGCCCGATTCCGAGTCCTCCTTCAGTTCTTCCAGGGCGACTTTGACGTCGTCCATGTGCTGGAAGCGGTGCGCAGGGTCCTTGCGCAGGCAGCGCCCGATGATCTTCTCCAGATCGTGCGGAATCTCCGCGCCCAGCGGCTCCGGCTCCTGGGTGATGATCGCCGCCATCGTGGAGGCCTTCGAGTCCTTCTGAAATGCCCGGCGTCCCGTAACCATCTCGTAGAGCACCGCCCCGAAGCTGAAGATGTCGGACCGGGCGTCCAACCGCTTGCCCTCGGCCTGCTCGGGCGACATGTAGGCCGCGGTGCCGACGATGGTTCCCTCCTCGGTCGTCGGCTTCAGTGTGCGCGTGGATTCGTTAGGACCGGGCGGTGCCTGCTCGGTGAGTTTCGCCAGGCCGAAATCGAGCACCTTGACCAGCCCCTTGTCGGTCACCATCACGTTGCCGGGCTTCACGTCGCGATGGATGATGCCGGCCTCGTGGGCCGCGGTCAGGGCATCCGCCATCTGGACCGCGCATCGCAGGGTCTCGTTCAGGCCCATCCCCTTGCGCGCGATCAACTGGTCGAGCGTCTTGCCGGCGACGTACTCCATGGCGATGTAGTCAACGCCATCCTGCTGATCGATGTCGTAGATGTGGACGATGTTGGGATGGTTCAGCGCCGAGGCGGCCTTGGCCTCCTGGACGAATCGCAGTTTGCGCTCAGGGTCGGCGACCCGCTCCGGCGGCAGGACCTTGATGGCCACGAAGCGGTCCAGGTGGCTGTCCCGGGCCTTGTAGACCACACCCATCCCGCCTTCGCCGAGCTTCTCGAGGATCTGGTAGTGCGAGATGGTCAGGCCGGTCATGGGCGGGAGCTTCCAGCCAATTCCGTCATCCAGATGTTTCCCGTTCTCTCCTCGAATGCGAAGACGGCCTTGTCAACCGCGACTTGGAAGCCTATGCCGACGGGGTCGGTAGGATTCATCAGGGACCGCCGTGCGGAGTGGAAGTGATAGATATCAAGCGGCGGGCCCACGGGACGCTTCGAGATGGGGTCCAGTCGCTGGGCGCGAATGCACCGGAAGCCATCGCGCTCCGACAGGAAATAGAGGGTGTTTCCGTCCGGCGACCAAGCCGCGTAGCGCTCCACCCCCCGCCCATCGGTAATTGGAATCCAGTCCTTCTCTTCGATCAGGACCGGACCGCGAAAGGGGGCGACAAAGACCTGACGAGCATCGATTTTCGGGCTGGTGTGGAACGCGATCCAGCGCTCGTCGGGCGAAAGCCGGCCCGCGTGCACTCCCCACGTGGGATGTCTCAGGATAGTTACTCCCTCTTTTCGGGCTGTCATCACGACCCGAAGACCGGGGGGCCTGGCTTCCTCGATCAGCATCTCGCCGTCGCGAGCAAGGCTGGTAGGCACGAAACAGTCAGTGCAGACCCGCACCGGATCGCCCTCGGCGACCATGTACACCTCAAACCCCTGCCGTCCAGCCGGGAA
The DNA here is from genome assembly GCA_963734625.1 of Bryobacterales bacterium. GTDB lineage: Bacteria > Acidobacteriota > Terriglobia > Bryobacterales > Bryobacteraceae > CAVTHW01. The sequence goes on from CAVTHW010000006.1 coordinate 61,103, forward strand.
CTTCCTATAGACGATCCGGCGGCCATCGCGGCTGATGCATGGTTCATCAGTCCCAGGAGTGCTGTTCACAGGTGTTTCCTTACCGCTGACCAGGTCTTTGGCCCAAGCGTCAATAGAGCCATCCCGATTCGACTGATACACCAGCTTCCGGCCGTCCTCGGAGATGCCGGGCCAATCCTCCGTGCTCTCCTGATCGGTGATCCGCTGCGGTGGCCCCTTCACCAAGGCATGATTCGCGTCCAGAGGCAGACTCCAGACGTCGGGATTGCTCCTCATGCCGGCGAACACCATGCGCAGGCCACCCCCGGCAATCGGCACGACGTGGGTATATGCTTGGTTGGCTGCACCGAAAGTCAACTGCTCGGCGGGACCGCTGACCTGAAAGGTCCGCGAAGAGATGGGGACTCGCCAGATGTTCATGGCGTCGCCTGATTGAACCGAAAGGAACAACTGCCCGCTGCCGGAGCCGCGTGCGATCCACTGCCAGAAGGACCAGGTAGTAGGGTTCTGCTTCCTCAGCATCTCCCGCAATCCCGTGCGGACAGCAGGAGCGCCGTCCTCATCCAGACTCGTGACCCACGCGTCAACATCGGAGGTTGCATCTCCTTGGTCGGCAAGAAAGAGAATCTGCCGCCCATCCGGCGACCATTCCGGGCGCGACGCCCGCTTGAACTCCGCTCCGATCTGCCGCGGTTGCCCGCCGGCCGACGGGATGACAAGCAAGCCTCCCTCCACCCGGGCGTTCTGGCCCCATCCACCCACCCAGTAGGCGATCAGCTCGCCGTTGGGCGAGAAGCGCGGCCCGCGGCCTCCCCGCACGATGCGTTTCGGTTCACCGCCCAGGGTTGAAACCACGTAGATGCCCCCGCCGTCCTGCTCGGAGCGGTAGGCTATGCGGTTGCCGTCCGGAGAGAAAGCGGGCTCATGCTCATCGGCCTCATTCCGCGTCAGGCGGAGCCGGTCGCCGGTTGCCACTTGCTGGATCCAAATATCCAGGTTGCCCTCGCTGTCGCGGTCCGAAGCATAGGCTACCCGCGTGCCGTCTGGCGAGAGCACGGGATCTGTAGTGAGTCCGGGGTCCGAGGTGAGCCGCGTGAGCGCCGCGCGTTGCTGCACGGCAGGCTTCGGCCGGAGGTAGTACCACGCGCCGGCGCCGAGCAGCACAGCAACAACCGCGCCCGCCACCCAAATCCATGGTTTTCTTCGCCGCCGGGGCACAACACCAGCCGGTGTGCTTAGCTTGCCCGATTCCGAGTCCTCCTTCAGTTCCTCTAGGGCGACTTTGACGTCGTCCATGTGCTGGAAGCGGTGCGCTGGGTCCTTGCGCAGGCAGCGCCCGAGTGATCTTCTCCAGATCGTGGGGAACGACGGGCGGCAGCGGCCCCGGCTCCTGGGTGAGGATCGCCGCCAGGGTGGAGGCCTTCGAGTCCTTCTGGAATGCCCGCTGTCCGGTAACCATCTCGTACAGCACCGCCCCAAAGCTGAAGATGTCCGAGCGGGCGTTCACGGCCTTGCCTTCGGCCTGCTCCGGCGACATGTAGGCCACCGTGCCGAGGATGGTTCCCTCCTCGGTCGTCGGCTTCAGCGTGCGCGTGGATTCGTCAGGACCGGGCGGCGCCTGCTCGGTGAGTTTCGCCAGGCCGAAATCGAGCACCTTGACCAGCCCCTTGTCGGTCACCATCACGTTGCCGGGCTTCACGTCGCGATGGATGATGCCGGCCTCGTGGGCCGCGGTCAGGGCATCCGCAATCTGGACCGCGCATCGCAGGGTCTCGTTCAGTCCCATCCCCTTCCGCGAGATCAAGTCGGTGAGCGTCTTGCCGGCGACGTACTCCATGGCGATGTAGTCAATGCCATCGTGTTGATCGATGTCGTAGATGTGGACGATGTTGGGGTGGTTCAGCGCCGAGGCGGCTTTGGCCTCTTGGACGAATCGCAGCTTGCGCTCAGGGTCGGCGACGCGCTCGGGCGGCAGGACCTTGATCGCCACGAAGCGGTCCAGGTGGCTGTCCCGGGCCTTGTAGACCACACCCATCCCGCCCTCGCCCAGCTTCTCTAGGATCTGGTAGTGCGAGATGGTGCGCCCGATCATGTTCCAGCTCTTACAAGAATGCCCTTATCAGCCGGGCTTGTATGTCCTTGATGTTGCCGTGGGCGGCGTCCAGCTCGGCGATCTTGTCGCGCAACTGACGGAACAATTGCGTGCGCTCGATCGCGCTGTTGATCACCAGCAGCAGTTGAGCGTTCTCCCAGGGTTTCTGCAGGTACTGGTAGACGCCGGCCTCGTTGATCGCCTGGATCGCGTTCTGCTTGTCGGCGTGGCCGGTGAGCAGGATCCGCGTTGCCTCCGGCTGGAGCCGTTTGGCGTGCGCCAGTAACTGGACCCCGTTCATCTTAGGCATCAGAATATCGGTGACCACAACGTCCACGGGGTGCGTCTCCAGATGCTTGACCGCTTCCTCGGGATCGGTGAATCCGCAGATCCTGTAGTCGGTCTCCAGTTGCAGGTAGGCGCTGATGCTGGTGACCACCATCTCCTCGTCGTCAATCACCGCTACCACTGGCTGTGCGTTAGTTTCCATATCTCCTGCCTTGCTCGGTTGGGACGCGGACGTGAAAAGTTGCGCCTGCGCCCGGCTGGCTCTCAAAATCGATTGCGCCGCCGTGAACCTCGACAACGATGTCTCGGGTGATGGCGAGGCCGAGGCCCGTCCCTTCGCTGGAGGGCTTCGTGCTGAAGCCGGAGGTGAAGATCTTGGACCGGTCTTCCGGCCGGATTCCCCGGCCTGTGTCGGAAATTGCGATGTGAATGTCACCGCCTTCGGCGCGGGTGCGAACCGTGACCGTGCCTTGACCGTCGATCGCCTGGCCCGCATTCACCAGCAGGTTCAGAAAAGCCTGGCTCAGCGGTTGCGGATAGCACTCGATCGCGGGAAGGTCGCCGTAATCCTTTTCCACCGTGACGCGCTTGCGGTAGATCCACGCTGCCAGCTTCAAAGCATTGTCGATGAGATCGTTCACCTGGGCGACGCCCCGATTGCCTTGCGCGGTGCCGGAGAAGTCGCGCACGCTTTGAGCCACCGCAACCAGGCGCTCGCACGCGAGCTTGTCCACCGCCGCCAGCCCGGCCAGGGTCTCAACGATGCCCGCCGCTTTCGGACTGCCGGCAAGCAGTCCCTTCAACGCGTCCAGCGAACGCCGCTCCACCTCGTTGTTGGATGCCAGCGCCCCCAGCGGGGTGTTGATCTCGTGCACCAGGACGGCGAGCAACTGGCCCAGGGAGGCCATCTTGCGGGCCTCGGACAGCTTGACGCGGATCAGCTCCAATTCCCGCTGCAACTTCTCCGCGCTCGACGGCTCGTCCGTGGGCATGGTGCAAACCTAAGCGGGCTGCTCCAGCAGTTTGCGGAAGCGCTTGACCAGCGTCGAGAAGATCGACGAAGCAATCTCCACATTGTCGGAGAGCAGGTCGAAGAAGTCTTCGCGGCTGATGCGCAGGACCCGCGTGTCTTCCGCCGTGGTCGCGGTCACCGGGCTCGGGTCGTCGTCAAACAGCGCCCAAGAGCCGAGCACGTCGTACTGGCCGGCGGTGTGAAGCGTTTGCCCGTTGCGCTTGATCTCGACGGAACCCTCCACGATGACGTACAGCGAGTCGAGCGGCCGGCCCGGTTCCAGAATCGCCTGGCCGGGTAGGTAGCGTTGTTCCTTGGCGATCGAGGCGATGCGGGCATACTGATCCGGAGTGAGGTTCTTCAGCAGCTCGACCGCCTGCAGTGCAATTACCTTTTCGACGATATCTAGTTCCGTCATAAGATTCACGCCAGGGCGGCAAGCGCCCGTTCCCCGACCTGGCTGACTTCGGCGCCAGCGTGGCGGGAGGCCTCCCGGATGTCGGGAACGAGGCCGGGCAGTCGAAGATCCGCCGCCGCGGCCATAGCACAAGGGGTGAGCCATGGGTCACCGGAACGAATCAACTCGCGAACAACCGTTGTCGCATCCTTTTCCTCGATGCCGAAGAGCTCGCGGCCGCGCCCGTGATGGCTGGAGGCTTCGAGCATGGGCAACAGGTATCGCTTGACGTCGCGGTCCAAGATACTGTCAAGGTACTCCAGCGCTGTTGCAGCTTCCTGCTGCCGCTTGCCCTGAACAACAAGATAGGCGGCGTAGATTTCCTGGGCGGGATAGCGCAAGCCTAGAAGCCGGAAGAGCCGTTCGATGGTCCGCCGGAGTCTATCTTCCAGAGTGTTCGCCAGCAAGCTGGCTGCGGTTCGCGCCTGTGCGAACTCGTGGAGGGGCGCCAGGGCCGCGCTCAGCTCGTAGTAGTAACGTGCCTCGTCCAGAATGTGCCGGTTCAGGGAACCGTCGTCAAAGTGGAGGTTGGGAGCACTCTCCCGCAGACGGTTCAAGGCGCGAAGCACGGCGGAGCGGATGGCGAGGTTGGGGTGGCCGATGGATTGCCACAAAACGCCGACGCTGCTCTGGTGGGGAATCAGACGCAGGACACGCGGCGCTTGCAGGCGGATCGGAAGGGGGACGGTTTCATCCTTCAGAACGTCCCCCAGAGTCCCCACGATGCGCGGGCCGAACGCGGCCAGAGCGTCAATCGCCTCGCTGCGCAGGCGCGAATCGCCCAGCCGCTGAAGGAGCGCTTCCACGTAGGTGCGGTGTCCGAGCCTGCCGGCGGCGCGGCAGGCCGCGGTAGCGACGCCATCGTCCGCGTCTCTGAGCAGCTTATGCAGGGCCTCGGTCCCTTCGTCGCCGCGAACACTCACCGCAACTGCGGCGAGACGCCGGCGCGGTGCATCGGCGGCGCCGCTGGCCTCCGCGAGCCACTCTCGAGTGATCAGTTCCTGCGCCAGGTCCGGCTTGGAGGCGAGCGCTTCCAGGCAACCCTCGATGACGCGGAGATCAGGGTGATTTAGGAGGCGTCCGGCCAGATCGGCGGGCTCAGACGATATTGCTACCGCGTAGGCAACCGCGGGCCTGACGGCGGCCGATTGCTCGGGCGGGTGCTGAGCCCGGATCTCGGCCAGAGCCTGGTCCAGCAGTCCGGTGCAGCCGGAAGTCCTTGCCAGCTCGAACACCTTGGCCCGGACCTCGGGCAGCGGGCTGCTGGCCAGTTCCACGAGGAGCGGCGCCAGCGTGTAATCGGGCGCTTCGGCCAGCATGGCAAGCGCATAGGCGGCCTGGCCCCCGTTGGGACCTCGGGCGGTTTCCTCCAATAGCCGCAGCAAGGAGGCGTCCTGCACATTGAGCCGCACGCTCGCCAGGTCCAGGTGGCGGAGCTGGAGTCGCTTGCGCACCGTCACGACGTACTGCCGGCGGGCATGCTCAGAGAGCACGATCCAGACCAGCGAGAATCCCAGGGCGACCAGCGCGATGCCCCGCGGGCTCAGGTTAAAGCCATCGGTCAGCTTGAGACCACCGAGCGCGAGGCCGCCGGTTAGCTGGAGGAGCAGAACCCCGCCGAGCCCCCGCGAGAAGCGGTCCGCGAAGACGTCGATAAATGCCTTGGTGCGGTTCTTGAGGCTGGCCGGCAGCGGAAGATACAGCAACTCCATGCCCGTCCTGTTGAACGTGTACCGGGTGGAGTTTTCCACCAGGCGCGCGCCGGTGGCGGAGCGAAGTCCGGGGGTAAAGTACGATACCGCCGAGGCAATGCCGATCGGCTACCGGCATCACCTGCAACGCCCCACCAACCCCAAACCGGCGGACCAACGCCGCTGTCAGACAGAACTGGAGCAGGAGCGTGACCAGGTTCGAGTACACGAAGTAGGTCCCGTAAAAGGCGGTCAGATCCTCCTTGACGGGAAATGCTACCTTAGCCATGGCGCTGAATTGGTACTGGATCAACACGTCGACAATGTACATCAGCACAAAGATGCCGATAATCACCTGCAAGTGATGGTAACGGCCGATGGCGCCGGCCAGATCCTTTAGGGAGAATCCCGCTTCCTCCTCTTCCGCTCCCCGGGCGGTTGCCAGAGCCGCCCTGTTGAGCGAGACCACCACGCGGAATGCGCTGTAGGCCAAGACAACCATGAGGGCGCTGGCAAGCAAGAGGTTCCTGGTGCCGAGTCTCTTGACCAGCAGGAACGTGAACGTCCCGCCGAACGCGGCTCCGACCACCGCCCCCAAGCCGAGAATGCCGTACAGCCGTTTCGCCCGGCGTGAGTCGAAGAGGTTGGCGGCGACCAGCCAGCCTTGCGACACCGTTATGACACTGAACAAACTGACCCAGACGTTGAGAGCGTACAACACCCACTTCCACTCGAACTGGAGCAGCCACCACAAAGCGAACAGGCATGCTGTCAGGAATACGGTCGCCGCCGTCACCGCGTGGGAGAGCGTGGTCTTGACAGCTAGCTTGGTGTAAACATAGGCCAGCAGACCGCCCACGGCCGCAATCAGGATGTATAGCCCCGGCAACTGGTCGATGTCGAAGTTGTTGACGAACAGCGCTTGCGAGACCGACTTGAGAATGTAGTAGGCGAACATGACGAACAGCATGTAGAGCGCCATCAGGATGGTGACCAGGCGCTCCCCCGGCCGGACGTCGAAAATGCCTCGCCAGAACTCCTTGAGCCGAAGCATGGCGCAACTATATTGCCATACATTATCCGACAAGTCCACGAAATCGGAGCTAGAGTAGAGCTTAAGATGTGGGCTGGGCGTCTGAAAGAGCACTTGCTACCTGGAGCGGCCGAGCGGGACGAGGGCCTTCGCCAGGAGATCCTGCGGATAGCCCATTCCCGCCTGCCGGTCGTCGCCGGGGTCGAGGTCGGCGTGATGCTGTTCATGGTCGCGGCCCGGTTCGTCGTCGCCCCGGAACAGGGGACTCTGCCCCTACGGCTGCGTGAGGCGGCCGTTGTGCTGGCGATCGGGGCCGTCACTGCCGCGAGTGCCCGGATTCAGTCGGCATACCCCTATTCGCGCGCTATCGGCTGGCTGTCCTGTGCCGCTACGGCGCTGACTCTGAACTGGTTTTGGCTGCTCAGGCACTCTCACGACGAGGGGCTGGACTACGTCCTGGTTCAGGTCACCGCGGTCATGCTTTTGGCGGTGGCGGCGATCCCCCTGCAGCCCGTTCACACCCTGGCCCTGGGGGTCTGGATCGGAGCCTCGCACACGCTGCTGGCGGCGCCGTCGGCGGGTTTGGAGCCGGCCTACCTGTTGTTTGTCTCTTTGCTAACCGTGCTCACCACCGGGCTGTCGGCCGAATTGTACGCCGAGCGCCGCTCCGCCTACCAGTCCTGGGTAGCGACGGTGCATTCCTTTGAAGACCTGCGCCAGGTGCAATCGAAGATCCTATTGGCTGAAAACACGGCCTCCCTGGGACGGCTGGCGGCGGCGCTCAGCCACGAACTGAACTCCCCGCTGGGCGCACTCACCAGCGGCGTGGATACGCTGCTGCTCCTGGCGGCCAAGCAGGCCACTTCGCCGCCATCCGAGCACGCGCGCCTGGTGCGGCTTCAGGCGGATTTGCGGCAGACGGTGCAGGAGTCCGTCAGGCGGCTCCAAGCGATCGTGGCCCGCATGCAGCGGTTTACGAACCTGGACCGGGCTGAAGTCCAGCAGGTGAACCTCAACGACCTGCTGGGCGACGTTTGCGCCATCGTTCAGCCCCAGGCCGGCGACAAGGTCGCGCTGCAACTGGACTTGAACCCGATCCCACTCCTGGTGTGCCGGCCCCAGCAGTTGAGTGCGGTCTTCTCGGGCCTTCTCAACAACGCCGTCGGCGCACTGGATAACGGTGGTTGGATCGTGATCTGCACGCGGCGCAACGAGGCAGTCGTGGAGGTGGAGATCCACGACAATGGCCGCGGTGTGGCTGCCGAGCAACTTCGGACCATCTTCGATCCCGCCTTTCGGGTCACGCAAGACCGGGTGTCCACCGGGAATTGGAGCATGTTCAGCGCGCGCCAGATCGTGCGGGAGCACGGCGGAGAAATTCGCGTTGCCAGCAGACAGGGCCAGGGAACGACCGTCACGGTCATTCTGCCCCTCAAGGATCAGTGAGACATGCCAGGAGACGATTTGCATAGAACCAGAAAGGCGGCCGCTTCCATCGTCGCGTTCGTCTGCCTTTTCCTGGTGAGCGTCCCGCCCGCCTCCGCCGCCCAAGACGTGTGGACCGGCGTCAACCGCATTGTGGCTGTGGGGGACGTTCACGGGGACTACGAGCAGTTCGTGAGCGTCCTTCGAGCCGCGGGCGTGATTGACCGGAACGGCAAGTGGATTGGAGGCAAGACCCACCTGGTTCAGGTTGGCGATGTAGTGGACCGGGGGCCCGACTCTCGTAAGGCGATGGACCTGCTCATGACGCTCGAGAAGCAGGCCGATAAGGCCGGCGGGCAGGTCCACGCCCTCATCGGCAATCACGAGGCCATGAATGTTTACGGGGACTTGAGATACAAGAATCCGGCGGAGTATGCCGCCTTCCGCGACCGCAACTCAGAGAAGCTGCGCGAACTGTTCTGGCAAGCCTATCAGGAGCAGTTGCGGGCCTCATCGCCGGAAGTCAAGGTAGATGAGGCATTCCGCGCCAAGTGGGAGGCCGAGTATCCACTAGGCTTTGTCGAGCAGCGCCAGCAGTTCGCGCCGAAAGGGACCTACGGGAAATGGATCGTTAGCCACAATGCGGCGGTCAGGATCAATGACATCCTTTTTGTACACGGGGGAATCTCGCCAGAGTATGCTTCGACCCCCCTCCGCCGAATTAACGATCGAATCCGCGAGGAATTGCAGGATTTCGCCAAGCTGGAGGGCGGCATGACGATGGACGACGAGGGTCCGTTGTGGTACCGCGGCTTGATGCAGGGCGAGGAGGACCCCCTTCGGCGTCACGTCGAAACGGTGCTGTCGAGTTTCGGCGTTACAAGGATCGTGGTCGGCCACACAACCACGGGCGGAGCGGTGACCCCGCGCTTCGAAGGGAAAGTGATTGGGATCGACGTCGGACTTTCCAGGGTCTACGGAGGGCCGCCGGCCTGCCTGGTTGTGGAGAAGGGCCAGTTCTACGCCATCCACCGCGGGGTGAAACTGGAGCTCCCGCTGGGCCCCGGCGCAGACGTGGCGGCCTATCTGAAGAAGGCGGAGGCGTTGGAGCCCGCCGGTTCGACGCTGAAGAAGACTTTGTCTCTGCCGGAGCCGAAACCGATCGCAAAATGACCGCCCGCGGCTGACCAAACTCGCAGCGAGGAGTCTCGTCAGCCGCTTCCATCCCTACTCGAGCCGGGGCCCGAAGGCCGGCCAAGAAGGTCCGTGCTTCCCCGCTACCGTCTTCCCACCGGCGCCCGGCCAGTTCGCCGGTCTGCGTATCCAGCGTCTCAATCTGTTGGAAGCGCGTTTGAAAACCACAGCTTACAGCGAACAAGCCCGGCTCCTTTCGCCCGGGTCTTGGTCAGATCGTCACTGCCGACATTGTTGACCCCGGTTGCGAATCTCTTGACCGGCTTCATCATCAATATCCATAAGAGCTCAAATGCAAAAAAGGCGCGAACCTCTCGGGGGCGCCTGGGGGCACTAGGACTCACAATTTGAACCCATAGTCCGAAAAAGAGGCAGGCAGGTGCACAACTCGCTCTCAGCCAGGGGTCGAAGACGGAAACCCTTGTTCCGTGCGCACGGGCCAGAGGGAATGCGCTGTGCGGCCACCGACTGCATATATCCGCCGGATCGTCCCTGGAAACCCGCTTTGCTGACTCTTCTGGTACTGCAATTCGCGTCATCCGCCTTATGGATTTCTTCCGCTTACGCTCAGGACATTACAACCTCGCAGGCGGGCACCCGGATCGAATTGCTTGAGCAGCAACAAGACGAAAAAGCCAGGAATGTGGTGCCGGCAACGCCCGGCAAGGCTGAACAGTCGCTGGAAAGATATGTGGGCGAGAATCCACTGAACGAGTATATGGGCGGGCTTCCCGGTTTGCACCTCCGCCTTGGAGGCATGCCCGGCGGCGCCGGCTTCGCTCTTGGTCCCGAGTACTTCAGGCCTGACTTGGCCAAGGGACAAGTGTCTTTCCGGGTGTCTGCCGTCGGTTCGACAAAACAGTGGTACCTGATCGAGACGGAGCTGCTATTTCCTCATCTCGCCCGGCGATACTTGGACCTGGGTATCCAGGGGCGCCGCCTGGATGCCAATTCCATCGATTATTACGGGTCCGGACCCTATTCTCAAAAAGAATGGCACAGCAACTACCGCCGGGAAGAGAACGCGCTTGATTTCTCTCTAACTTTCAGGCCCACGCGGCGCTATCTGAGCATCGGGTTTACTGCCGGCTACCTGTGGCTCAATGTCGGCCCCGGACAGTCTAGCCGCTCCACTTCCTCCGAAAAGGAATACCACGCCAGCCTGACGCCGGGAATTGACCGACAGACGAACTATCTGCACGCCGGTCCATTCCTGGAGGTGGATTCACGGGACAAGCCGAAAGATCCGCACGGAGGCACCCATTTTCTGGTGAAGTTCAATCAGTTCAGTGATAGGAAGTATGGCCACTATTCCTTCCGGCAAATCGACGCCTCGATTGAGCAGTATTTGCCTTTTTTCAACCAGAAACGGATAATTGCGCTGCGCGCCCTATCCGTGCTCAGCGATCCCCGCGCCGGCAGTGCAGTCCCGTTTTATATGCAGCCCAGCCTGGGCGGAGCCTCGGACCTTCGCGGTTACCGGCGCTATCGTTTCTGCGACAACAATATCTTCCTGTCCAATGCGGAGTACCGTTGGGAGGTTTTCACCCTAATGGATGCCGCCCTGTTTGCGGATGCCGGCAAAGTGTTCCACAGGGTTGGAGACTTCAGAGTCCGAGAGCTCGAGAGCGATGTCGGATTTGGTCTCCGCTTTAAGACCAGGCGGGCTGTTGTGCTTCGAATCGACACCGCGTTTAGCCACGAAGGAGTCGGATTATGGCTCAACTTCGATCCTGTCTTTTAGCTGTTGTTGCGGGGCTGATTTGTTTGGGGAGCGGCGCCACCCAGACCCGTAAGTTCTATCCCGACGATCCCATCCAGGCGGACCCGAAACCCGTGCCGGTAGCGGAAATCAAAAAACTCGGCATTTATGCCCCGTATGACTACCTCTACCAGACCGGCAGGCAAAAGCAGCGGGCGACCAGCCCCGCTTTGGGCGTCAACACTCTCGGCGAGGTACCCGACAACGCCTGGTTTACGAACCGGCACGGCCGGACTCGGATGACGCGGGATGCACTGAAGCGGGGCGCAGGCAACGAGAATGCGCCGCAGCCTCCGTTCGTAATCGTGGGCGCCAAGACGGAGGGTATCACGCCCGGGTTCAAGATGAGAGATGCCAAGGGACGCATCTATTTTGTGAAGTCGGATCCCATCACCAATCCGGAGTTGGACACGGGGGCGGAGGTCATCGGCTCCAGGTTCTTCTACGCCATCGGCTATAACACCGCTGAGAATTACATTGTCAGGATACACAAGTCCGACTTGACCATCGATAAGGCCGCAAGAATCACCGCGACCGATCAGATTTCCCGCGAGTTGGTGACCAAGGATCTCTTCGAGATTCTGGCAAAAGTGCCCCTGTTGCCGGATGGGTCCTTCCGTGTAGTCGCCAGCCTGGCAATTCCAGGTAAGGGCTTGGGGCCTTTCCGGTATGAAGGCACCCGTTCGGACGATCCGAATGATCTGATTCCCCACGAGAACCGCCGTGATCTGCGAGGTTTATTTGTGTTTTGCGCCTGGCTGAATCACACGGATGCCAAAGCCTCCAATTCTTACAACGCGCTGGTTCAGGAAGATGGAGTGTCGTTCGTCCGTCACTATCTGCTTGATTTTGGCTCCGCTTTTGGCAGCGACGGTGATATCGCAAAAGATGCCCGTTTCGGAAACGAATATCAGATTCCCACAGCTGGTCGCGTTTTCAAGTCACTGTTCGGCCTCAGCCTGCATTCTCCCGAATGGGAACGCGCCGTCTACCCCAAGCTAAAGGCGATGGGACGGTTTGAATCGAAGGTCTTCGACCCTGAGCTCTGGAAGCCCAATTACCCGAATCCGGCATTTCTGAGCCGCCGGCCCGATGATGAGTACTGGGCGGCCAAGATTGTTCTCGCATTCACCGATGAGGATATTCGCGCCCTGGTAGAGACCGGGGAATACAGCGATCCGCGCGTGGTTGAGTATCTCGTGACCACGCTGGCACAGCGCCGGGACAAGATCGGGCGCACCTATTTCTCCAGGGTCCTTCCGCTCGATTCCTTTAATGTTCGCGATGGGGAACTGCTCTTCGAGGACCTGGCAGTTCAACACGGATTCCGACCCGCCCCCGAATACCGGGTGTCCTGGTCGAAGTTCGACAATGGCAGCGGAACGCTCACTCCTCTGCCGGAAGAGACCTCTTTCCGTTTACCCAGCCGATTTTCTTCACTTGCGGAGGGGGACTTCTTGGCTGCCAGGATTACTGCTTCGATAGATGAACGAAAAACCGTTACGGTATACGTGCGGAAGAAAGGCAATGCCGCAGAAGTTGTGGGTATTGAAAGGGAATGAAAATGCGACAGATCAGAACCTTGCGGAATGCGAGTGGACTTCTACTGCTGCAGCTCATTCTGGCTGCCCCGGCTGTCTTGGGCCAGGATGCGTCTGAACCCGATCCAGCGAAGACCGAGGACTTCGAGAGCTTGCCCCCTCCCGCTGCCGCCGCGCCGCAGCACTCTGCCACGGGTCGGTTTCTGCGGGATGTTTGGACGGATCAAGAGGCCATTTGGACCCGGCCTCCCCGAATGAACCGCCGCCAGTTTTTCACGGTCGCACTGCCGCTTACGGCCGCTACAGCCGGGCTTATTGCAACAGATACAAGAACGGCGAGATGGCTGCCCAATACTCCCGACCAGGTCAAGTGGTCGCAACGAGTCTCTAATTTCGGGACTTTTTACACGCTGGGCTTCGTGACAGGAGGGTGGCTGATAGGGGGCAAAGTCATCCATAAGCCCTATCTCTCCCGGATCGGGCGGATCTCCGCGGAAGCTCTGGCCAGTTCGATCTTGGCAAACTATGCGCTTAAGGGAATCACCGAGCGAGAACGGCCCGATCGACGCAACGGACAAGGAAGGTTCGGGCAGGGAGGAATGAGCTTTCCCTCCGGACACGCGATGAACAGTTGGGCCGTGGCAATTGCGATCGCGCGCAGTCCCAAATGTCCCAGGTGGCTTGCGATCACCTCTTACACTATGGCTACAGCAGTCAGTCTTTCCCGCTGGAGCGCGCACAAGCACTTTCCATCGGACATCCTTGCGGGAGGCGTATTTGGAGGACTAATCGGTAACTACGTGGCCCAGCGCCCGCGATAAGGGAGGGGATGCATCTGAAAGACCATCTGCTACCCGGAACTGCCGAGCGGGACGAGGGCTTTCGCCAGGAGATCCTGCGGATAGGCCATCGCCGGCTGCTGGTGGTGGCCGGAGTCGAGATCGGGGTGACGCTGTTCATGGTCGCGGCCCGGTTAGTCCTCGCCCCGGCACGGGCGGCGCTGGGTCTCCGGCTGCTCGAGGCGGCCGTCGTGCTGGCGATCGGGGCCGTCACTGCCGCGAGTGCCCGGATTCAGTCGGCTTACCCCTATTCGCGCGCTATCGGCTGGCTGTCCTGTGCCGCTACGGCGCTGACTCTGAACTGGTTTTGGCTGCTCAGGCACTCTCACGACGAGGGGCTGGACTTCGTGCTGGTCCAAGTCACCGCGGTCATGCTTTTGGCGGTAGCGGCGATCCCCCTGCAGCCTGTTCACACCCTGGCCCTGGGGGCCTGGATCGGAGCTTCGCACACGCTGCTGGCGGCGCCGTCGGTGGGTTTGGAGCCGGCCTACCTGTTGTTTGTCTGTTTGCTAACCGTGCTCACCACCGGGCTGACGGCCGAACTGTACTCCGAACGCCGCTCCGCATATGAATCCTGGGTCGCAACGGTGCATTCCTTTGAAGACTTGCGCCAGGTGCAATCGAAGATCCTATTGGCGGAAAACACGGCTTCCTTGGGGCGGCTGGCGGCGGCGCTCAGCCACGAACTGAACTCCCCGCTGGGCGCACTCACCAGCGGCGTGGATACGCTGCTGCTCCTGGCGGCCAAGCAGGCCACTTCGCCGCCATCCGAGCACGCGCGCCTGGTGCGGCTTCAGGCGGATTTGCGGCAGACGGTGCAGGAGTCCGTCAGGCGGCTCCAGGCGATTGTGGCCCGCATGCAGCGGTTTACGAACCTCGACCGGGCTGAAGTCCAGCAGGTGAACCTCAACGACCTGCTGGGCGACGTTTGCGCCATCGTTCAGCCCCAGGCCGGCGACAAGGTCGCGCTGCAACTGGACTTGAACCCGATCCCACTCCTGGTGTGCCGGCCCCAGCAGTTGAGTGCGGTCTTCTCGGGCCTTCTCAACAACGCCGTTGGCGCACTGGATAACGGTGGTTGGATCGTGATCTGCACGCGGCGCAACGAGGCAGTCGTGGAGGTGGAGATCCACGACAATGGCCGCGGTGTGGCTGCCGAGCAACTTCGGACCATCTTCGATCCCGCCTTTCGGGTCACGCAAGACCGGGTGTCCACCGGGAATTGGAGCATGTTCAGCGCGCGCCAGATCGTGCGGGAGCACGGCGGCGAAATTCGCGTTGCCAGCAGACAGGGCCAGGGAACGACCGTCACGGTCATTCTGCCCCTCAAGGATCAGTGAGACATGCCAGGAGACGATTTGCGTAGAACCAGAAAGGCGGCCGCTTCCATCGTCGCGTTCGTCTGCCTTTTCCTGGTGAGCGTCCCGCCCGCCTCCGCCGCCCAAGACGTGTGGACCGGCGTCAACCGCATTGTGGCCGTGGGGGACGTTCACGGGGACTACGAGCAGTTCGTGAGCGTCCTTCGAGCCGCGGGCGTGATTGACCGGAACGGCAAGTGGATTGGAGGCAAGACCCACCTGGTTCAGGTTGGCGATGTAGTGGACCGGGGGCCCGACTCTCGCAAGGTGATGGACCTGCTGATGACGCTCGAGAAGCAGGCCGATAAGGCCGGCGGGCAGGTCCACGCCCTCATCGGCAATCACGAGGCCATGAATGTTTACGGGGACTTGAGATACAAGAATCCGGCGGAGTATGCCGCCTTCCGTGACGGCAACTCAGAGAAGCTGCGCGAACTGTTCTGGCAAGCCTATCAGGAGCAGTTGCGGGCCTCATCGCCGGAAGTCAAGGTAGATGAGGCATTCCGCGCCAAGTGGGAGGCCGAGTATCCGCTGGGCTTTGTCGAGCAGCGCCAGCAGTTCGCGCCGAAAGGTACTTACGGGAAATGGATCGTTAGCCACAATGCGGCGGTCAGGATCAATGACATCCTTTTTGTACACGGGGGAATCTCGCCAGCGTACGCTGCGACCCCCCTCCGCCGAGATTAACGATCGAATCCGCGAGGAATTGCAGGATTTCGCCAAGCTGGAGGGCGGCATGACGATGGACGACGAGGGTCCGTTGTGGTACCGCGGCTTGATGCAGGGTGAGGAGGACCCCCTTCGGCGTCACGTCGAAACGGTGCTGTCGAGTTTCGGCGTTACAAGGATCGTGGTCGGCCACACAACCACGGGCGGAGCGGTGACCCCGCGCTTCGAAGGGAAAGTGATTGGGATCGACGTCGGACTTTCCAGGGTCTACGGAGGGCCGCCGGCCTGCCTGGTTGTGGAGAAGGGCCAGTTCTACGCCATCCACCGCGAGGTGAAACTGGAGCTCCCGCTGGGCCCCGGCGCGGACGTGGCGGCCTATCTGAAGAAGGCGGAGGCGTTGGAGCCCGCCGGTTCGACGCTGAAGAAGACTTTGTCTCTGCCGGAGCCGAAACCGATCGCAAAATGACCGTCCTCCACGGGGCGCCGCTCTGGTCTAGGGGGCCGCTTTCCCTGCAATCGGTTGCAGCTTGACCGGTCCCAGATACCGATCCAGCCAATCCAGAATCTCCTTGATCTTTGGGGCCCTGGGCACGGCGTGACCGGCGTCGAACAAAACGTGGCGCTTGTCCTTTTCTGGGGCTCCCAATAGACGGAACAACGGGAGTTGGTTAGTTGCTACCGGCATCGTAAAGTCGAAACGGCCGTTGAGCATAAGAACCGGCATTCTGGCGCGAGAGGCGAAGTTGATAGGATCGGTTTCCGCCGGCGGGGCTTCCAGCATCAGGCCGCCTCCTTCAAGGACCGCCGCGCGGAATCGGCTGTCCACGGCGGTCAGGACCGGCCCCAGCACCGCACCAGCACTAAGCCCGTAGTAAGCAAGCTTGGTTCGGTCGATGTCGGAACGGGTCTCCAGGTAGTCGAGCGAGCGTCCCAGGTCCATGGACGAGGAGATGAGCACTCCGCGCCAGGCGTTGGGGCTGTCGGGGCGACCCGCGCCACTGCCTCGCTCGTAGCTGCCTTTGTAGATGGGGTACAGCAGCGCCCGGCCGCTGCGCATCACGAAACCCAGAGCGCTCCCGTCGATGCTGTTGCTCGAGCTTTTCACCATAAAGGCCGAGGAGCCTGGGAAGTAGACAACGGTCTGGTAGGGCGGACCCACGTTCCGTGGAAGGAACAGGATGGCGACCACCCGCTCTCCGCCGTAGGCGGCGTCGAAGGTGACCCTTTCCCTGCGCCAGTACGGGGAGCTGTCATCGGTCGCTTCGATGGCGGACTTGAGTTCGGTTCGGTCGTAACTGAAGAGAGTCCTGTAGACGCGAAAGGCCTCGTCGCTCGCGGGTTTCTCCTTGGCGTAGTCGCGTGACAAGGCCTTGATCGGCGCCAGCACCGCTCCGCTGGGCGGAGCCGAGTACTTTGCGCAACGGAAGCCAAACGTCGAAGATCGGGCGAACGGCGATTGGGCATCGTAATCGCTGAACATGTACGTTGGCTCGTTGTAAGCCGCGCCGAGAATGTAGTGCAGATCGCCAGCCTGGTTCCAGCACCACTCCTTCACATTGCCGGCCATGTCGTAGTTGCCATACGGCGAAAGGCCCTGGCGGCTGCCGACGCGCACCGGCCCGGCTGCCGAGAAGTTGCTGCACTGGAGGATGTCCGAGTAGTAACTGATCCCGGCGGCCTTGAGCCAGTGGTAGATGGTCGGCAAGCTTTTGCCCGCGAATTCGGCGTAGGCCGCCGCTTCGTACCAGCTCACGCCGCTCACCGGGTAGTCCGCCTGGCCTTCTGGATAGGCCCCGAGCTCCCACGTGGCCGGTCCCGGCCGGCCGGTGACGTCACGAAAGCGCGCTATCGCCTCCTCCCACGGAATCTGCCTTCCCCCCTCCACGAAAGGCTGCTTCCAATGCTCGCGCTTATCGTATCCGCCTCGGTCGATAAACTCTTTGAACTGCCGGTTGGTCACTTCGTAACGGTCGAGCCAATAGTCATCCAGACGAGCTGGCTGCGCGAGCCGGAATGAAAAGACGCCACCGGGCAAAAGCACCATTCCCGGCGGAGCCGCTCCCCGCGGGCTGAGTCTTACGCCAGGAGGAACGGAAACATAACCGGCCGCTTCGAGAGGATCGAAGCCTTCCTTCATGATTCTCCAGCGCAGGTAAAGCCGGGGCACTTGTCCGTTTTGGACCGGCGTCTTGCCGAGCGTCTCCCAAGCTGCATCTGCGGCCGTGTAGGGCTTATAAGCCACGTCGGCGCCGGCCGGCGATGTCGTGAGACTCGTTGTGGAGCTGCACTGCCGCCGCAATCGCGCCAATTCCGGATCACCAGGGAGGAAGCGTTCGGCCCGCCGCACCAGTCCCAAAGCGTCCGCGAACTTCTCGCTTTCGTTGAGCCGGACAATCTCGGGCAAGGCCACGTTGCGCGCCCAGCGAAGGCGAGACTCCCTTATCGCAAACCACGTTCCAAGGGCCAAGATGCCAGCCAGAAAAAACACGGCTGGAACCGCGTACCGCGGGCGGCGCAAAACGGACCGCAGGCTGACCCGGGCTAGTCGCGTCTGGCAGGCCGCAAGGTCCTTCCAAAGTTCGGCGGCGGATGAGTAACGCGCTCCGGGGTTCTTTTCCAGACATTTCTGAAGAATATGCTCCAGCACGGCGGGAACGTCGTGTCGCACCACCTTCAGTGGCGGCGGCGAATCTCGCAGGATCGCCATGCGGGTGGACAGTTGCGAGTCGCCCTTAAAGGGTCGCCGGCCTGCCAGCATTTCGTACAGCACCGACCCGAGGGAGAACACGTCGGAGCGCGCGTCCACCGGATTGCCTTCGGCTTGCTCGGGGGACATGTAGGCGGCAGTGCCGAGCACAACTCCAATCTGAGTCTGCGGTCCAAGCGTCTGCGTGGAATCTGTTTCATTCGGCGCGGCGGGCTCGGTCAGCTTGGCCAGACCGAAATCCAGGACCTTCACCAGCCCCTGCTGAGTGACCATAATGTTGGCCGGCTTCACGTCGCGGTGAACGATGCCCGCACGGTGGGCGGCGGCCAGGGCGCTGGCGATCTGGACCGAGAACGCCAGGGCTTCGTCCACCGGCAGCCGCCGGCCGGCGATCGCCCGCTCCATAGACTGGCCCTCCACGATCTCCATGGCGATGAAATCCACGCCTTGGGCGGCGTCGATATCGTAGATGGTGATGATATTGGGGTCGTTTAGCGCCGAGGCGGCCTTGGCTTCCTGGACAAACCGCCGCCTGCGGTCCGGGTCGGCAACCCGTTCTGGTGGCAGCACCTTGATCGCCACAAAGCGGTCCAGGTGCGTATCCCGGGCCTTGTAGACCGCCCCCATCCCGCCCTCGCCCAGCTTCTCGAGAATCTGGTAGTGTGCTAGGGTCCGACCTATCATGGAGCTGTGCCCCCTGATTTTATAGGGTACACCGGGCGCGAACGAAGAGCATTATCAGAATACGATTTTTCCGGCTCCGCCGCATGCAAACCGTAGTATCCTCAGAGCATGCTCTGGGTATTAGCTCTCCTGTCTTTCCTAGCACCGGCTGCCCCCGCGCAGACGACTGCCACCGCAACCACCTTAACGCTCGACCAGCAGGAAGAATTCCTGGCAAAGGCCAAGATAATCAAGGAAAGTTCAGCCAAGAAGGGCATAACGAATACCATGCGGGCGACGCTTTCCGACGGTACGATCACCCACGACGCCAGCATCCAGACGATCGATGAGCGGAAGCCCCGTTTCGACGGACCCATGGGACCGGTGTATAACTTCCGCGATACCTACAAGTTCAACATCGCGGCCTACCGGCTGGGCAGGCTGCTCGGGCTGCAAAGCATGATCCCGCCGTCGGTCTACCGCTCATACAAGGGCGGGGCGTCGTTTACCTGGTGGGTTGATGATGTCCTGGGCGACGAGGGGGCCAGGCTGAGCAAGAAGATCACCCCGCCTAACCAGGAGAACTACGCGCGCCAAGAACAGATCAAGCGAGTCTTCGACCAACTGATCTACAACTGGGACCGCAACCAGGGCAACACCTTGTATGACAAGAACTGGCACATGTGGATGATCGACCACTCGCGCTCCTTCTCCATGTTAAAGACGTTGCTAGACGAGAAGGTTTTGGAATATTGCGATCGCCAGTTGCTCGCAAAGCTCAAACAGCTTGACGAAAAGACGCTTACGGCGGAACTCGGCAAGTGGCTGGAGAAGCGCGAGATCGAGGGTTTGCTTGGGCGCCGGGATCGCATCGTCGCGCGGTTCGAGAAGCTAGGGCCGAAGTCGCTCTATGACTGGTTGCCGGCGAGGTGACAATGCCGAGCCTGTTGATTCCATTGGCGGACGGCAGCACGACGACGGTTCCGCTCCAAGGCGATAGCCTGCTTCTTGGGCGCTGCGGGACTGGACCGCTCACATTTCCGGAAGACCAAGGCCTGTCCCGGCAGCATCTCGTCTTCGAGCGGGAGGGCGGCCTGTGGACGGTGGCCGATCTGGGGAGCAAGAATGGCACGCTCGTCAACGGGGCCCGCATCGCCGGCAAACACCCCCTTCGCCCCGGCGACCGGATTCAAGCGTCCCACGTGGAGATCATTTACGAGCCGCAGCAGGCGAGCCCGACCGTCGTTTTCGAAGCGTCCGCCCCGGAGACGCAGGAAATGAGCACCTTCACCTCGCTGCGGGAGATCGGGCCGGCTCCCGGCTTGACCAGCGAACAGTGGCTGACCCCGACACGCGCCTTGCTCCGTGCCGGACGAGAACTGGTCGTCAACCGCCCCCTCGCGGAGTTGTTCCCCGTCATTCTCGCGCTCGCCATGGAGTCGGTCGGTGCGGAACGCGGCGTCCTGCTCACGCTGGAAGGCGAGCAGCTCACGCCCCGGGCCTCAAGCGGCGGCGAGTTTCGGATCAGCTCCGCGGTGAGAGACAAGGTTCTCGCCGAGCGCGCCTCCCTGTTGGTGCAGAACGTGCTCGACGATCAGTTGTTGAGGGCCAGAGAGAGTATTGTGGCCGAGGGAGTGCGCTCGTTCATGGCTGTGCCGCTGCAAACCGATGAGCTGGTCACGGGGCTGCTGTACGTGGATTCCTCGCACTTCGAGCGCCGCTTCAGCCGGGACCACCTGAACCTGCTGACCGTGATGGCCAACGTTGCCGCCATGCGAATCGAACACGCGCGCCTGGCCGAGGTGGAGGCAGCCGGGAAGCGCCTGGAGCATGACATGGCGCAGGCGGCGGAGATCCAGCGCCAGCATCTGCCCGCCTGCGCGCCTGTCGTTGCCGGTCTGGATCTGGCGGGGCACAACGTCGCCTGCCGCACGGTCGGCGGTGATTTCTACGATTTTCTCCCGCTTTCGGGCGGCAGGGTGGCTATTCTGGTGGCGGATGTCGCCGGCAAGGGCATGCCCGCCGCTTTAATGATGATGGACGCGCAGGCCCGAGTGCGCATCATGGCCGGTGATCTGGAGGACGTAGCCGGCCTCATCGATCGTCTCAGCCGCAGCCTGGCCGGCGCCTGCCCCAGCAACCGCTTCATTACGATGTTCCTCTTTGTGCTCGATCCGGCTACGGGACGTCTGACCTACTGCAACGCCGGGCATAATCCGCCGTTGCTGCTGCGGGCGGACGGGAGGGTCGAGGAACTCTCGGAGGGTGGACCCGTCCTAGGGCTTCCTCTGCGAATACCCTTCAGGCAAGGCCAGTGCGAGTTGCGGCAGGGCGACCTGATTACCCTGTTCAGCGATGGCGTGACCGAAGCGGAAAACGCCGAAGGGGAGGAGTTCGGGACTGAGCGCCTAGGTGCCGTCGTCAACCAGCACCGGCTGGAACCCGCGCAGGCCATCATCGATGCCGTTAACCGGGCCGTTGAAGAATGGCGGGCCGGCGCCCCCCCAGCCGACGACGTCACCTTGGTCGTCGCTCGCCGGACTCTGTAGCGCCTGCCACAAAGCTCGCTGGGGTGCCCGCGCTGTGGCAATATGTGAGGAGCCCTCCGAGCATCGGGGCTGTAGATCGGGAGACTGAAAACCGTGAAACGCATCATATTCTGCGCCGCATTGGCCATACTCATATTGATTCAGCCCGCCGGGGCGATGACCCCGGAAGAACGCCGTCAGTACTTGGCGAAATTGCTCCAAACGCTGCCGGATGTGCCTTCTTTCAAGCAGTGGCTCGATAAGTCCGGCGAACTGCCGCCGGATTTTGACGCGCTTCCGCGCGTGAACGGTCTTCCGGACCCCTTGAAGTTTCTCGACGGCAAACCGGTGCGGACGCCCGCCGAATGGCGATCCCGCCGCAGCGAAATCCGGCAGCTCTACGAGAAGTACGATATCGGCACGTTCCCGCCCAAGCCGAAACTGGACCGCGTGGTGCTGCTCGACGAGACCAAGGGCAATGGTTATCTGGTCCGTAATGTGCGTCTGGAATTCGGTCCGGGGAGCAAGGGAACCATCCGCGTTCAGGTAATGATCCCCGACGGCAAGGGACCCTTCCCGGTGCTGATCAGCCCGAACTTGACCGGCTGGTCGTCGTCGCTGTTGCGCCGCGGCTACATCTCCTGCGGATACGCCGGCAACGATGGCATGGATGACGCGGCGGCGCTCGCGCCGCTTTATCCCGATTACGATTTCGCGACCCTGCCCCGCCGCGCCTGGGCCGCGGGAATGGTGCTGGATTACCTGCAAACTTTGCCTCAAGTCGACATGAAACACGTCGGCATTTTCGGCTACTCCCGCGATGGCAAGATGGCGGCGATCGCCGGGGCCATGGATGAGCGCATCGCGGCTGTGATCGCCGGCAGTACGGGCGTGGGCGGCGTGCTGCCGTGGCGCCTGTCCGGCGAGCGCAATTTCGGCGAGGGGATCGAGTCCACCACCCGGGCTTACTCAAGCTGGTTCGTCCCGCGCCTGCGCTTCTTCGCGGGCCGCGAGGACCGCCTGCCGATAGACGCCAACCTCCTTGTGGCGATGATCGCGCCGCGTTCCATTCTCATCGAGTGGGGGAACAACGACGAGGTCTCGAACACCTGGGGCCTCGAGCAAACCTACTTCTCCGCGCTGAAGGTCTACAAGCTGTTGGGCCAGCCCGACCGGATCGGCACCATGCACCTGCCCGGCTTTCACGGCGCCAACGATCAGGAACTGTGCCTGGACTGGCTGGACATCCAGTTCGGGCGGTCCACGCGCGTCTGGACCAACAACATCGTCTTCCCCTGGGACTACGACAAGTGGCGCGTTCAAAGCAAGGAAACCGTCGACCTGACCCGCTACCCTCGACGCTCCCTCACCGGGACGCTAATCGCCGCCAATGGCAGCCCCATCGCCACCACCGCTGATTGGGAGAAGAAAGCCGCAGAAATCCGCAAGTCCATCGAGTGGATGCTCGGCGATCAACCGGCTAGGATGCCGCCAGCGGCCGGACGCGGCATGTTCGGTGGACCGCCGCCCGCCGCCAGAGGAGGCGCCGCTCCTGGCAGAGCCCCCACCGGGGCGCCCGCGGCGGCTGCGGCTGGCAGAGCCCCCGTGGCGCCAGGCGGCCGCGGTGCAACCGGAGGAGCCAATCCGGGACAGGTGACTCCCGATCTGGTGGCTTGGGTCATCCAGCGCGGCGGCAATTCCTTTGGCTGGTTGGAGCCGCAGAAGAGCAAGACCTCCTCGCGCGCGGTGAGTTTCGGCTTCGGCGTCAGGGGGAACCTCTACTATCCCTCCGACACGCCCGATGGCGCCAAGCTACCCACGGTGGTCTGGCTGCACGGCTACAGCTATCAACTGGGCTACATGTGGGTCTATCACAACGACCTTCACCCGATCCTGGCTCTGGTGCGGGCCGGCTACGCTGTCCTGGCGTACGACCAGAGCGGCTTCGGAAGCAGGATGAGCGAAGGCGGGCCGTTCTATGACCGCTATCCCCGCTGGTCTCAGATGGGCCGGATGGTCGAAGATGCGCGTGCCGGCATCGACTTCCTGGAGAAAGACAGCCTGGTCGATCCGCAGCGGATATACCTCTACGGCTACTCGATGGGCGGCACGGTTGGCCTGTACACGGCGGCTCTGGACACGCGAGTAAAAGGAGTCGTCTCGATTTGCGGCTTCACGCCGATGCGCACGGATACCGCCGGCCGGGGGACTGGTGGCGTGGCGCGGTACAGTCAGGAGCGCGGGCTCATCCCGCGGCTCGGCTTCTTCATCGGCCACGAAGCCCAGATCCCATACGACTTCAACGAACTGCTGGGCGCCATTGCGCCGCGGCCCGTGTTGGTGGTGCAGCCTGAGTTGGATCGCGACGCCACGCCGGCCGACGTGCGCGCGGCGGTCGAGCAGGCCGGGAAGGTCTACTCGCTTTACGGCGCCGCGGGCAAGCTGGAGCTGAATGAGCCCTGGGATTACAACCGGCTGCCCGATCGGACGCAGAATTGGATCGTTGACAAGTGGATGGTGGGGAACCTGCGCTAAGGCTCCCTAGGGGAGGTGCACGTTGCAGGCTGCCGTTTCATCCTCACCGGCGCCGCGCAACCTGGCGATAGACGCGTACCGCGGCCTCGTGATGTTCCTCATGATGGCCGAGGTGCTGCGTCTCGCCCGGGTAGCCCAGGCCTTTCCGGGGAACTGGTTCTGGAGTTTTCTGGCCTACAATCAGACCCACGTCGCTTGGGCCGGTTGTTCGCTGCATGACACAATCCAGCCCGGATTCTCGTTTCTCGTCGGCGTGGCCCTGCCCTACTCGATCGCCAGCCGGCTGGCGAAAGGCAAGACGTTTGGCCGTCTGTTCGGACACGCTCTCTGGCGTGCGCTGGCGCTGGTCGCCCTCGGCATTTTCCTCCGCTCCCTGGGGAGCCGGCAGACCTACTTCACGTTTGAAGACACGCTCACCCAAATCGGCTTGGGCTATCCGATTCTGTTTCTGCTTGGGTTCTGCCGGCCGCGCTGGCAATGGACCGCGCTTGGCGCGATCCTCACGGGCTACTGGCTGGCTTGGGCTCTGTACCCTTTGCCCGGTCCGGGATTCAACTTCCAGGCGGTGGGGGTGCCGCCGGATTGGCAGCACCACTACGCGGGGTTCGCCGCGCACTGGAACAAGAATGCCAACCTGGGGAACGCGTTTGACCAGTGGTTTCTGAATCTGTTCCCGCGAACCTCGCCGTTTGTGGCGAACAGCGGGGGGTACTTGACCCTGAGCTTCATCCCCACGCTGGGCACCATGATCCTGGGCCTGGTCGCCGGCCGCTGGCTGCGATCTGCGGCGCCGCGCATCCCAATGCGGCGGCTGCTGATAGCCGGGGCGATCGGTGTCGCCTCCGGTCTCCTGCTGCATGTCGCCGGGATTTGCCCGTCCGTCAAGCGCATTTGGACGCCGAGCTGGACTCTGTTCAGCGGAGGTTTGTGCTTCTTTTTCCTCGCCGCGTTCTGCTGGCTGACCGAGGTGCGGGGCTGGAGGAAATGGGCGTTTCCGCTTACGGTAATTGGCATGAATTCGATTGCCGCTTACGTCATGGCGCACTTGTGGGAGCGGTTCATCGTCGATTCCTTCCGCATCCACCTGGGGCGGAGCGTGTTTCGGGTGTTCGGAACGGGAGCCGAACCGTTGCTGCAGGGCCTGGCAGTGCTCCTGGTGTACTGGCTGGTGCTCTTCTGGATGTACCGCCGAAAACTTTTTCTGAAGGTGTAGCCGGCCGAGGCCAGCGCCGCAGGCGCGGAGATAAAGAGAATGCGATCGCCCGTTTTGATTGTTGTCTTGAGCACCTGGTTCAGCGTTTCGGTTTGCGCGCAACCAGCGCCGCCGGCCGCGGGCGGCTTGTCGGCCGAGCGGCTGAAGCGATTGGATCTCATCCTACAGAAGTACGTAGATGAAGGCCAGATCGCCGGCGCGGTGGCGCTGGTGCTCCGAGATGGTAAGCCTGCGTACGAACGCGCCGTTGGTTGGAGCGATAAAGAAGCTGGGCGCAAGATGACGACGAACACCATCTTCCGCATCGCTTCGCAAACCAAAGCGGTCACCAGCGTCGCAATTCTGGCGCTGGTGGAGGAAGGCAAGGTCGGCATAACCGAGCCGGTGAGTCGTTTTATTCCGAGCTTCGCCAAGAGCACGGTGGCGGTGAAGGCCGACACCGGGATCAATATGGTTCCGGCTAAGCGTCCGATCACGATTCAGGATCTGCTGACGCACACGGCGGGCATTTCTTATGGAACGGACCCCCTGGTGGCATCGCTCTACGAAGCGAAAGGACTGGGCCCGGCAGCCGGCTATGGTTGGTACACCGCCGACAAAAGCGAACCCATCTGCGAGACCATGGACCGGCTGGGTTCCCTGCCTTTTGTCGCTCAGCCCGGAGAGGCTTTCGTGTATGGCTACAACCTCGACATCCTGGGCTGCGTCGTGGAAAGAGCCTCTGGCCTGCCGCTCGACGAGTTCATCCGCATCCGCATTACCGAGCCCTTGGGCATGAAGGACACCCGCTTCTTCCTGCCCGCCGAGCAGCGTGAGCGCTTGGCCGCCGTCTATTCCAGCGGCAGCGAGGGACGGATCGTGCGCGCGCCGGAGGGGCCGATGGGACAGGGACACTACGTGGATGGCCCCAGGAAGAGCTTCGCCGGCGGCGCCGGACTGCTTTCCACGGCCCACGATTACGCCCGCTTTCTGGATATGATCCGCAACGGCGGCGCACTCGGCGGCGTCCGGATTCTGGCCCCCAGGACGGTGGAGTTGATGACCACCAACCAGGTTGGCACGCTGCACTCCGCCACCGGACTGGGGTTCGGTTTCGGCTTCGAAACTGTGGATCGCTACGGGGCCAAGGGGATGTCCGGCATCGGCGCATTCGGGTGGGGCGGCGCTTATGGCACCACTTACGGAGTGGACCCCATCGGCCGGTTGGTAAACGTCCTGATGATTCAGCTCATGCCCAATCGGACCGACATCCAGCAGAAGTTCTCGAACGGCGTGTACCAGGCGCTGCTGAATTGATTCCCGTTTGGCCTTGCGGGCCTCAGGCAAACGTCACAGCATAGGTTTGGCCGGCCTTGACGGGCAAAGTCACGACGCCGCCGGCTCCTGGCTTCACCGGAATCCGCTGGCTGCCCGAGCGAACTCCGGCGATTGCCGAGCCGCGGGGCGGCCGGATCGTGTGCGTACCGTCAAGGGTTGCCTGCAGGGTCGCGGACGCAGGCTTGCCCCCGCGCCAGGCGATATCGACCTGCAATCCGCCGCGCGCGCGAAGACCCTTTACGTGCCCATCCGCCCAGGCCTTAGGCAACGCCGGAAGCAGGGCGATCTCACCCGCGTGGCTCTGCAACAGCATCTCGGCGATCGCGGACGTCCCTCCAAAGTTGCCGTCGATCTGGAATGGCGGGTGGGTGTCGAACAGGTTCGGCAGCGTGGATTTCCGTAACAGCGCCAGAACGTTCTCGTGGGCCAGTTCCGCCTCCTGGAGGCGCGTCCAGAAAATGGTGATCCAGGCCCGGCTCCAGCCGGTGTGTCCCCCTCCGTTGGCCAGCCGGCGCTCCAGCGTCTTCTTCGCCGCCAGTGCCAGCTCAGGCGTACCATGCAGACTGATCTGCTGGCCAGGGTGCAGCGCAAAGAGTTGCGACACGTGCCGGTGGCCCGGATCCACTTCATCGAAGTCCTGGGACCACTCCTGGACCTGCCCGTACTTGCCGATCTTGAGCGGGGCCAGACGGGCGCGCGCGTCCGCCACCGTCTTCCGGAATTCCGGCTCGACGCCCAGGATCTCACCCGCGCGGATGAGGTTAGTGAAGACGTCGTAAACGATTTCCTGAGCCATGGTCGGAGCGATGTCCACGTCGGCCTCCCCGCCGTCCGGGGTCTTGAACCGGTTTTCGGGAGACGCCGCTGGTCCCGCCACGAGAAACTTCGTGCGCGGATCTTCCACCAGAAAATCCAAATAGAACTCGGCCGCCTCCTTCAACACCGGATAGGCGCGCTCTTTCAAAAACTTGCCGTCTCCGGTGAAGACGTAGTGCTCCCAGAAGTGCTGGGCGAGCCAACCCGATCCGCCCTGCCATAGGCCGTACACGGTGGCGCCTGTCAGGGCAGTCACGCCCCACAAGTTGGTTGTGTAGTGCACCACGAATCCCCGGCAACCGTATGCCACCTTGGCGGTCCGGCGGCCCGGTTCCCGCAGCATATCCGTGAAGTCGAACAGCGGCTGGTGGCATTCGGAAAGGTTGCAGACCTCCGCTGGCCAGTAGTTCATCTGGATGTTGATGTTGACGTGATAGTCCGACGACCATGGCGGTTTCAGGCCGTCGGCCCAGATTCCCTGAAGATTCGCCGGAAGCGAGCCGGGACGCGAGCTGGACATCAACATATAGCGGCCGTACTGGAAGTAGGTCGCCAGGAGCTGCGGGTCATCCCCGCCTTCCTTCATCGCGGCCAGCCGCTTGTCCGTGGGAA
Organism: Bryobacterales bacterium; assembly: GCA_963734625.1. GTDB lineage: Bacteria > Acidobacteriota > Terriglobia > Bryobacterales > Bryobacteraceae > CAVTHW01. Next base: position 88,855 of record CAVTHW010000006.1, read on the forward strand.
CGGAGGACAGGTCGCGCCCTCCCAGATCGAGTTCTACGCGGCGGAACAGCCGGCGGTGTTCGCTGATGTGCGCCTGCCGGAGGGCCGGATAACGCTTCCCGGTCAGCGCCGCCAGTCGTTGCCGGCAGGTCTCGCCTGGGTTGTCACCCTTGTAGATGGTCCGGGCGAGCTTGAAGTCCGTCGCGGCCACCAGGAGCAGGGTCACGGCATTAGCGCCCTCGATGCTCAGCCCCTCGGGCGTGGCCTGGACCTTGCCGCCCTCGGCCCGGACCTCCACATGGCATTCGAACTTCACGCCTTCGTTGTTCGCCTGGCCGCGCATCACGATCCGGTTGGGTGCGAGATACTCCGTCTGTGCGTTTGCCGCACGCTTGAGCACCGCGGTGAAGGAGAGATTACCCGGCTTATCGCACGCCAGGCGCAACACGATGGCCTGGTCCGGCTGCGAGGCGAAGACCTCACGCGTAAAGCGCACGCCGCCCGCGCGGTAGGTCACGCCCGCAATACCCGTGTCGAGATCTAGCTCGCGGCGGTAATCCTCCGCTGCTCCGCCGTGCCTAAAGTCGAGAAAGAGATCGCCCAGCGTCTGATAGGAGGCGGTGGCCGCCGGCGCCAATCGCACCATCAGGTTCTGGCTCGCCATCCGGTTGGCTTCGATATACTGCCCTTCAAATAGGAGCTGGCGGACCTTGGGGAGGTATTCGAGGGTCTTGGGGCTGTCCGCGACAGCGGGTTGGCCTGACCAAAGACTGTGTTCATTAAGCTGGATGCGCTCGCGCTCAACGCCCCCGAACACCATGGCACCGAGGACGCCGTTGCCGACCGGAAGGGCCTCGCTCTCCCATGTTTTGGCCGGATTCTGGTACCACAGAGTGAACTGGCTCGCCGGCTTCGATTGCGCCGCCGCGGGCAGCGCCGTGAGCGCCGCTCCTATGCCCCGGATCAATTCCCGTCGCGTTGGTTTCACAGTCTCTCGCCTCCCGTCCTCGAAGCCCCCGCCGTAATCAGCCAATATACCTCCGTCTTCACATTTCAGGGACAGGCTGGCCGTTGTGGAGTGGGCCGCCAGGCCCGCGACGCCGGCAGTCCTGCCGGTGGACGCTGATCGAAGGGGCCGCGCTCGAGCAGCCTGAAACGTAGAAACTTCAGTCATCGGCACGAGTGTGTCTTACTTGCCCCGCACTATACCAGCCTGTCCATGCCTTGAAATGCGGGAGTAGAATGTGTGAGGACATATCGCCGTGAGTTGCCGCGTTCTTTGCCTCGCCGTGTCGCTGCTTGCGCCCCTCTCCCAGGCCCAGACACTGCCTCGCCTCAAGGTCAGCGATAATCATCGCTTCCTGGCCACCCGGGATGGCAAACCCTTCTTCTACCTGGCCGATACTGCCTGGGAACTGTTCCACCGATTGGATCGGCAGCAGGCCGTTCAGTACCTCGCCAAACGAGCGGAGCAGAAGTTCACCGTCATCCAGGCGGTGGCTCTGGCCGAACTGGACGGCGTCTCGGTCCCCAATGCGTACGGCGATCTGCCTCTAATCGACAAGGACCCGACCAGGCCCGCCGTGACTCCCGGTTCCGACCCGAACAACGCGCAGGCCTACGATTACTGGGACCACGTGGATTACATCGTGGACCAGGCCAACGCGCGCGGCCTCTACATCGCCATGCTGCCTTCCTGGGGCCGCTGGGTCAATTCGGGCCGCGGCGATGAGCCTCTGCTCACGCCCGCAAACGCCCAGACATACGGCGAATTCCTCGGTAAGCGCTTCGGGAAGAAGGGCGTGATCTGGATTCTGGGAGGCGACCGCTCGCCCGCGGGTTTTGAAGGCACCTGGCGCGCGCTCGCGAAGGGCATCGCCATCGGCGTTGCCGGCAAGGAAGACTACAGCGCGGTCCTCATGAGCTTCCACCCGCGAGGCAGCGAAACCAGCTCCACCTGGTTCCACAACGACGAATGGCTGGACTTCAACATGCAGCAGACCGGACACGGCCTGGCCGAAAAGACCACGTCCTGGGCGCGTATAGCAGCCGACTACGACCGGACCCCGGTGAAGCCGGTCATCGACGGCGAACCGCTCTACGAAGACCACCCCTTGGCTTTCAACTCCAAGTTGAACGGCTACTCCTTCGACGCGCATGTGCGCCAGCGGGCGTATTGGGACATTTTCTCGGGCGCCTGCGGCCACACCTATGGAAACCACTCGGTCTGGCAGATGTACGCGCCCGGCAGGCAGCCCGTCAACGGGCCGTTGCTTTATTGGTACGAAGCCATCCTGCGCCCCGGTGCGGCCGAGATGCAGTACCTGCGGGCGCTGATCGAATCGCGGCCGTACTTCTCGCGTGTCCCGGACCTGTCGGTGGTGGTCAATCCGCTCGATGGCGCGGACCGCATCTCGGCTACGCGCGGCGACGGGTACCTCTTCGTCTACAGCGCGCAGGGCAGGCCCTTCACCGTCAACTTGGGTAAGATCTCGGGGGAGAAGGTCAACGCCTTCTGGTTCAACCCGCGCACGGGGACGTCTACGCTGATTGGACTTATAGAGAACACCGGGACGCGAGAGTTCACCTGCCCCGCGCAAGGCTTCGGCAGCGACTGGGTGCTGGTGCTGGACGACGTGTCGAAGAACTTCCCCGCTCCGGGCAGCGCGGCTACTTCTTTACGCCTGTAAGTTTGACCACGTATGCGTTCCGGGACTGATACTTTCCCGGTAAGTAAGCCGGCAGGCGGACCGCCAGGCCGTCCTTCGCGGGTGTGATCTTGAGCGCTTCTTTGGTCTCCAGCAACTGAGCCTGAACGCCCTCGGGTTTCACGCCCTTGATTACGAAGTCCCCGCTGGGCCACCGGGTGAGAATGGCGTACACATCTGATCCCTTCGAGGTGAAGAAGGCGTCGATGCGAGCCGTTCCGCTCGGCGGCGAGTCCACTAGCTCCGTCAGGTCGTACTTGCCGCGATACTGCTTCTCTTCCTGAGGCGGCAGCTTACCTTCACTCCACTGGCGCGAGACTGTCCAGCTTGTCGTGCCGTAAATGGCTTCCCCATTGACCCGCAGCCAATCGCCCATCTGCAAGAGGCGCTCTTCCATGATCACCGGGATACGGCCGTCGGCGGCCGGGCCGATGTCCAGCAAGAGGTTGCCCCCGCGGCTGACGATGTCCGCCAGCATCAGGATCAGCGCCCGCTCGGTTTGATAGTCCTTCACAGTCTCCCGGCGATTGTAGCCATAGGAGGCGCCCATCCCCCGGCTCTCCTCCCAGGGATGCTTTGCGGCCAGAAGCCCGGCGGTGTACTCGGTGGTGTAGTACCCCCCATGCGCATGGCGGGTGTCCTTGCCCCACCGGTCATTGATTACGACCTCGTCCTTGACCGCGGTCTCGTTGAACAGCCAGGCCAACATCTCCGGGCTGCGCCATTCGGCGCTGGGCATGTCCCACTCGCCGTCGGCGAAGATGATCGACGGATTGTAGCGCGTGACCACGTCCTTGAACTGGGGGATCATGTGCTTCTCGACATAGGCTTTGCGGTCCTTGAGGTACAGCGGGTTGTACCACTCGTAGAGGGAGTAATAGAAGCCCATCTTCAAGCCGCGTTTGCGCACGGAGGTGGTGAGATCGCCAAGCAGATCGCGCTTCGGGCCGATCTCCGCGCTGTTCCAGGGACGGCCCCACGTCGCGCTGGCCTGCGAACTTGGCCAGATCGCGAAACCATCGTGGTGTTTGGAGGTCGGAACAATATACTTCGCGCCGGATCTGTAGAAAACGTCAGCCCAATAGTCCGGATCGAAAAGCTCCGCCTTGAACATCGGGGCCAGGTCCTGGTAGGGGAAGCCCTTCCCATAGAGACGCTCGTGGAGCTTGAGGGTCGACTGGCCGGGCGCCTTGTCCGAACTCATTGCCCGGGTCAGCGTGTTCCAGTACCATTCGGCGTAAGCGTTCCCATCCGGAGCGGCATACGCCGGGACCGAGTACACCCCCCAGTGGATGAAGATGCCGAACTTCGCATCCGAAAACCAGGCCGGGACGGGACGCTTGTCCAGGGAATCCCAACTCGGCTGGTACGTCTGCGCCGGCAAAGCAGCCGCCCCGAGTAGAGAAAAAAGAAGGAATATCGCCAACCTCTTTAGCATCTCACCACTCCTCATTCTAATCAGCCCGGTTCAGCGATTCCGCCTTGCTGAATCTCGGCCAGTTGAAGCCATAGAAGGCGACGAACGCAAAGCAGAACATGGGCACGATGAACCCGCGCGACATGTCGAACTTGTCCGCGACGTGCCCCATCAGCTTCGGCAGCACCGCTCCGCCCACGATCGCCATGACGATGAAGGCCGACGCCTTCTTCGCGCGCGCCCCCAATCCGAAGATTCCCAACGCGAATATAGTCGGGAACATGATCGACATAAAGAAGTAGCTCAAGAACACGCACGCCACGCTCAGCCAGCCGAGCTTGCAGAAGACCAGGAAAGTGGTAACCACGTTCAGCAGGCCATAGAGACCGAGCATCTTGTGGGCCGAGAATCTCCGCAGCAAGCCTGCCCCGCTGAAGCGGCCCGCCAGAAAGCACACAAAGCCTAGCGCCGCCAGGTTCGAAGCGCCCTTGTCGCTGATGGCGAGCACGCCGGCGCGGTTGACCTCGAACCACCCTGAAAGCCAGTTATGGAGGAAACCGGAGTTGGCGGCCAGCCCGGTCATGGCCGAGTTCCAGGTGGCTGGAATGGCGGGGACTTCGGCGGTCATGTAGTTGATGAAGAAGCTGAAGATGCCGGCCTGGGCCGCCACGTAAAAAAACTGCGCCGCGACCGCAAGCGAAAAGTGCGGGTGCGACCAAATGGAGTGCGTCGCGCCCGGTGTGGAGTCGTCCAGGTGATAGTCGTCTTCCGTCTTGATGTCGGGGACCGGAGCGAAATAGAAGACCACCGCGAGAACGATGACCACCACGCCGATCGCGGCATAGGGGATGTAGAGTGTCTCGTTGCCGGTGCTGCGCCCCATGGCGTCCTTGGAATAGAAAAACATGCCGCCGATGATGGGGCCGAAGATCCACCCGATGCCGTTGCAGGATTGCGCCAGGTTAATGCGAGTCGCCGCATAGCGCGGATCTCCCAGTACCGTGGTGTAAGGGTTGGCGATGGTCTCCAGGAAGGTGAGGCCGGTGGCGATCAGGCAGACACCGGCCAGGAATGCCACGAAGGCGGTGTTCGGCGACACGGCTCCCTGGCGCGCCATGAAGCTGATGTGGGTGGCGGGGATGAACCAGAATCCACCTGCCGCCACGATCAGCAGACCGAGCACGATTCCGCCCTTATATCCCAGTTTGGCCGCCAGCCATCCCGCCGGCAGCGACATCAGAAAGTAGCCGAGATAGTGCGCGAACTGTACCCAGGCCGATTGCGCCTTGGTGAGACTCAGCTCGTCCTGAAAATGCTTGTCCATCACGTCGATCATTCCGTTGCAGACTCCCCACAGGAGGAACAAGGAACTGACCAGGATGAAGGTGAACACCAGGTTGGCGCCGTCGGCGCCGATGAACAGGCCCTTGGAAGATCCTGTGCGCGCCGGAGTCATGCGGCCCGCTCCGGCAGGCCGTGCGCGGAGCCGCAAACGCTGACCTCTATCCCCATCGCGCGGAACATGGCGGCCTTGGCCGCCAGAGCGCGGTTGGCGCCGGCAGCATCGGGTCCATAGGCCACCTGAATGTGGTTGGCCTTATGCCTGGCCATGAACTGGTCGCGCGAGACGCCGTAGGTGATGGCGTGCATGATGGGCCACTGCGGAGTGGTGTCGCGCCAGCGCCGCTCGGTTTCTTCCAGCGGCAGTTCGGCCACTTTGGCGCGTCCGATGTCCGCGTGCAGCTTTCCGTTCTCCACCCAGATGCGGCTCCACACGATCTCACCGGGCTTGCTGATGCCCTTGAGCGAGCCGCCGCCGAGACGGAAGTACATGGCCGGCTGGCGCTCGCTAACCGCGCCGGAGTAGCCGCCTATGAAGTGGTTGGGCGGTGCGGATCCGGAGATTTCGAGCACCCAGATGAAGTCCTGGCCGTAGGCCTCGCCATAGCGCACGTCGTGCAGTGTGGTCTCCGGATCGTAGCCCAGCCTGGTCCAGACGCGGTTGGTGACCAGCGCGTCCAGGCCGGCGCATTCGTCGACTTCGTTGAAATGCGGCAGCGCGCGGCCTTCGTACAATACGCGACCGTCGGCCGCGGACTTCACCGGCGGGCGGTCGACGTTGTTCAACAGTCCTTCGGCCAGGTCGGACGCCGCTGCCAGGTCCTTCAGCCCCTGCTGATACTGGATGCCGATGACGTCGCATCCGAATTCGTCAGCGATTCGCAGGGCCGCTATGTACATCTTGCACTGATCCAGAATCTGCTCGTCGGTGAGATCGGTTTCCGGGTTCTTGCCGGTCTTGAACCGCATGCCCTTCCGGTCCAGCCAGGTGCGCACCGCGCGCGCTTCCTCGTCGGGAATTTCGCGCATCGCGGCGTACAGGCTCGACTGGCTCAACCGCTCCTTGAACACACCCATCGGCATCATCGCCTCGTCGGGAATGATGGCGTTGTACATCCCCATGCATCCCTCGTCGAAGATGCCCATGATGGCCTTGTCGCGGCGTAAGGTGGATGCCATTTCCTGCCCAGCCGCTTCGGCGTCCGCCGGCACTGCGAAATTCGCGAGCGCCCTGGCGTGACTGGTGTCGTGCACCACGGGGGTTCCATTCAGCCACTGGCGCAGGCCCGAGAGGAAGAACTCGTCTTTGAAGTCTTCACTCCACAGCGTCGAGTACGGTACGCCGGCTTTGGTCAGGCAAGCATTCAAGTTGAGCATGCCCACCAATCCGGGCCACTGGCCGCTCCAGTTGGCCACCGTCAGGATCGGCCCCTGGTGGCCCACCAGGCCTGGCAGCACGTGGTGGCTATACTGCCAGACCGCCTCGCAGACCACCAGCGGCGCATCCGGTGGAATGTTGCGGAATACCTGGTTGCCGTGCTTCTGGCTGTCGATGAACCCGTGCTGGCGCGCGGCATCATAAGGATGTGCACGCTCGATCCGCCGGCCTTGGCCGCCGATCGCCTGCATCACGGCTTCCTCAGCCTTCTGCTGCGCAGCCCAGCAGTTGCGGTTGGCGGACAGGCGCAGATCGCCGTTTGCAATGAGATAGATGATATCGGACATAATGCTCTTCTGCCTTCTTGCCGCTTCCTGCCGGTCGTGGCCCAGCGAGATGCCACTGAACCACGACCGGGAGGGAGTGGTCAGTACTTGCGCCCCAGACCCCTAGTTGGCCTTCTTGGCGGTACCCTCGATGGTCATGGGGTCGCCACCGCCGAAACCGGGCATGGTCATCTTCACCTTCATTTCGTTGCCCGCGACGGCGCATTCGTACTTCGTGGTCATCGAGTTGCCGCCGAAGTCCCGCGTCACGTCGAACGCGATGTTGTTGCCGTCCACTTTGCCGTTGGCGATAGGCGTCGTGGTGGGAGGAGGCGGGGTCTCGCCGCCGCGGCCGAATCCGGGGACCGTGACCGTGCCGGTTAATTTGGCCCCGTCGGCCTTCAGGTCGAACGTGGTGACACGAACTGCACCACCGCTCCGGCCCGCTTGCTCCATTGTCCACTTGCCAGTTATGGCGTCGGCCGCCAACCCGATCACAGCGACGGCCATTAGGGTCAAACTTGCAATAATCAGCTTCTTGGTCATAAGGTTCACCTTCGGTGACATGATACCTCGAAAGCGAATGGCCCTCGGGCCCTGCCCGAACCGAAGGCGCCCAGCTCGCATTCGTGGGTATTCTACATCTACAGCTTTACCAGCTCCGCTTTCTTCAGATACTCGGGATCGATCTCCAGGCCCAGGCCGGGGCCGGTAGGGACTTTCAGAACGCCGTTGCGCACCGGAAATTGGGGCGAGTACCAGGAGGCCGGCTTTTCCGGCGCCCGCCAGGGATACTCCATGTACGCGCCGATGTTGGGCGTCGTGGAGGCGAACAGGAGAATATTGACCGAAGCCGCGCCGGTCTGCGTGTTGTGCGGCGCCATCAACATGCCGGCCTTGCGCGCCATCCGCGAGACGCGCGCCGTCCGCACCAGGCCGCCGTTGTAGTTCACGTCGGGCTGCGCCACGTCCATCACCTTGTTGTCGATCATCCACTGGAAGCGCCACAGGCTGGAATCCTGCTCGCCGGCGGCGACCGGGATGGCGAGCGCGTCGGTCACCTTCTTGGTTTCGCTCAATTCCTCCCAGGGGCACGGTTCTTCGTACATTGCGAACTTGAGCTTCTCCAGCAGCCTGCCGACCTCGATGGCCTTGGCCGCGTTGAAGGATCCATTGGAGTCGGCGTAGATCGTTACCCCATCGCCGAGCCGCTTGCGCGCCAGTTCGATCAGCTTCTCCGTGCGCCCGGGGGAAGCGTCCCGGTTGCGGCTCATCCGTCCGCCAATCTTGAACTTCACCGCTTTCGCGCCGGTGTATTGGACGCCTTTGACGTAGATTTCCACCTCTTCTTCCGCCGTTGTCTCGCGCACCGAGCCCGACAGGTAGACCGGGATCTCCTTGCGGATCACGCCGCCCATCAACTCGCCGGTGGGTTTGCCCGCCAGCTTGCCCAGCAGGTCCAGCAGGCTCTGCTCGACATATGAGACGGGGCACCACAGCGCCTGTCCGGCCATCTTGTAGTTGGCGATATAGACGTCGTCCACCAGCGTCTCCAGGTCGCGAGCGTCCTTGCCCAAATAGACCGGGATCACGCGGCGCAGCAGGATGGGGATGAAATCCGCGATGTCCTTGGTCTGAACGACTCCGGTGGCCCCGTCCGCCGACCTCGTTCGCAAGAAATAGAGGTTGCCGGCCCGCAACAGCTCGATGGAAGTGATCTTCACCGGCGAACTGAAGGACTTGTGCAGGTTGAAGACGGGGCTCTCCCACTCGGGTACGACCTTCTCGCTGGCCTGGCTGGCCCAGGCGCCGGCCGTGCCGGAAACCAAGCTTGCGGCTGAGGCTGTTGTTAAGAAATTGCGTCGATTCATCATTGCCTCCCGATCATACACCCGGCCTCCCCCGAGCCTACAGGTACTTCTTGAGCCAGGCAAAAACTTCGTCGAAAAAGAACCTGGCGTTGTCGCCTTTCTGTATCCAGTGATTCTCGTCGGGGAAAACGATGAGCCGCGACGGTACCCGCTGCCGCTGCAGCAGCTTGAACATCTCGAGTCCCTGACCGAGGGGAACGCGAAGGTCGGCGCCGCCGTGGGTGACCAGCATGGGAGTCTTGAAGTTGGCCGCGTAGCGCAGCGGGTCCTGATCCAGCCATTGCCCTTTCGCCTCCCAGACAGGGCCGCCGTAACGCAGTTCCCAGTAGTAGCCTCCGTCCGTCGCGCCCCACATCGAGACGTTGTCGGAGAGTCCGGCGTGGCTGAAGAGGCACTTGTAGCGGGTCGTGTTGCCCTCCATCCAGTTCGCCAGATAACCGCCGTAACTGGCGCCGCCCGCCGCTTGCCGCGTACCGTCGATGAAGCCAAACCTGCGGATCGCGTCGTCGGCTGCGTCGTTGATCTCGCCGGCAGGACCGCGAAGGACGTCCTGGTTGATGTCGGCGGCGAACTTCTCGCCGTAACCGGGAGAGCCGGTGTAGTTGGTCAGCAGCACCACATAGCCCGGAGCGGCGAGAAGGTGATAGTTCCAGCGGAGGAACCACTGGTCCTTCAAAGCTTGATGCGGCCCGCCATGCATGAACACCACCAAGGGATATTTCTTCGACTCATCGAAGGCCGGCGGCAGCACCAGGAAGCTGTGGATGTTCTTGCCGTTCTTCGTCTTGGTCCAGAACTCCCGCGGCGGCTGCCAGTCGATAGCGGCGGCCTCCGCCTCGGTGAAGCCGGTCAGCAGAGTGTGTTTACCGGAGGGCAGGTCCACCCGCACCACTTCCGGCGGGTTGGTCATGCTCTGCCAGTTGGCAATCAGCACGGGTGACGAGGCGCTCTCCGGCACTTCCAGATTCGAGTACAACCCGGAGCGGGCAGTTGTGAGCGGCTGCACGCTCCCATCGGAGGCCGGCATCGAATAGATCAGGTCGTGCCCGGAGTCTTCCGCGATCAGGTAGATCGTCCGGCTGTCGGGCGACAGGCGGAAGCCGCTGATCGGGCGGTCGAAGCCAGCGGCCAGAATCTGGGGCTTGGACAGTTCAGGCCAGGCAAACCGGGCGATGCGGTTGAGGGAATAGAGAACGTCCTTGCCGCCGCGGCTGAAGTTGGAGTAGAGAGCCTTGCCGTCAGGCGCGAACTTGGGGCCATCGTAGCTATCCTCTCCGGACGTGATCGCCTGAGGCTCACCGCCTTCCGCCGCCAGTACGGTACAGGTGCGTGGTAGTCTGCGCAACCACCACCTGATTGCGGTCGGTAGTCGCAGTGAAGGCGATCCACCGGCCGTCGGGCGACCACGCAGGTTCAAGGTCTTCGCCCCCGTCTCCCGTCCCATTGCCGGCGAAACCCGGCTGCGAGACCAGTTTGGTCCCGGCCAGCAGGTCCCTCGGCTTCGAAGCGGGAGCGGCCTCCTGGATGAACAAGTGGGGATGGGAGTCGGTCAGCCACTTGTCCCAACTTGCGATGGGATAGGAGTCCCAGACGCGCGCGGTGTACTTGCGGGCTTTGCGCTCGGCGGCGATCTTCGCGTTCTGCTCTTCCGAGGCGGCTCCTGCGAAGACGTCGCTTTGAAACAGAACGGCCTTGCCGTCGCGACGCCACACCGGGCCGCTCGCGCCGGTAGCGAGCGCCGTAAGCCGCCAGGCCTCGCCGCCATCCATCGGTAGGATGTAGATCTGAGGGACATCATCGCCCTCTCGTTTGGTGCTGAAAGCGATGCGGGAGCCGTCGGGAGACCAGGCGACGCCGGCCTCAGGCGCCTTCGTGTTGGTCAGCCGCTTAGGCGGCCTCTTCGCATCCGTGGCGATCAGCCAAAGGTCGGACGCCTGCTGCGCGGCATCGTAGGAGGGTTCCGTCACCGAGACAGCGGCCCAGCGGCCGTCGGGACTCACAGCGGGCGAGCCCACCCGCTTCATCAACCACACCTTTTCGTGGGTGATGGGGGCCTTCACCTGGGCGAACGCGCTCAGGGCGGCCAGAAGGAGCCACAGGAGTCTCATAACCAGTCAGTCTAGCTGGTCCTGATGCCTGAACGACGATTACCGCCGTCTTGACGCAATCGTGACACTCGGCTGACGGAACCGCTATCCGCGCGCGGTGAAATGAGCGAAGATGGCGGATATGATGGCGAGGCTGCGGGCTTGGTTGCGGCCTCCGCGCAACCTGCTGGTCTTGTTCCTGCTGGTGATCTTTCTCCCGGCGGCTACCCTGATCTTTCTCGGCGTGCGCCTGCTCGAGCAGGACCGTGCGCTCGCCAGCCAGAGGCAAACCGAAGTTCTGGACCGCGCCGCCGATCTTGCCGTCCGGGCGCTCGAACTGGACCTGGCGCGCCTGAAGGAACGCCTGGCCGCCGGTTCTTGGGGGGCCGCGGATGTCCCCGAGGGTTCAGTTCACGTCACATTTGGTTCGGATCGAATCGAGGTCTCTCCGCCGGGCCGGTCGCCGTACTATCCCGTTGCGCCGAGCCTGAAGGAGTCCCCGGACGCGCCTTTCGCCGAGATGGAGGCGCAGGAGTTCAAGGAACAGAATCTGGAGAAAGCGCTGGAGACCGGCCGCAAGATTGCAGCGTCCTCCGATGTTTCCCTGCGCGCCGGGGCGCTCCTGCGCCTGGCCAGGATTCTGCGCAAGATGGGCCGTACGAACGACGCGCTCGACGCCTACAGGAACCTGAGCCAGATCGGATCCGTTGCGGTCGCCGGCACTCCAGCCGATCTCGTCGCGCGCCGGGCGCGGTGCGCGGTCTTTGAGGAGCGTTCCCGCACGGAGGAACTCAGGCGCGAGGCGGAAAGCATCGCGTCAGACCTGCGCGGTGGCCAGTGGCAGTTGGACCGGGCGTCGTTCGAGCACGTCGCCACGCAACTCGGACGCTGGCTCGGTTCGGACGTCCAGGCGAGCGACGAGGGTGTGGCGCTGGCGGCAGGGGTCGAATGGTTGTGGAAGAATCGGACCAGTCCGCCGGGATTCCGCTTCTTGTCCTTCGATGGCGTGCCGGTCACCATCGTGTGGTCAGCCGGTGCGGCTTTCATCGCTGTCCCGCGGTACCTCGGGGCGCACTGGCTGGAGGATGCGCGCCAGGCTGCGAGACCGGCGCAGGCGTATCTTCTGGGAGCCGGGAACGCTCCGCCCGCCGGTGTGCGAAGGGTACAGCGATCCGCCGCCGACACCGGATTGCCCTGGACCATCATCGTGGCCGGCGCGAACGCAGTCGCAGAATCGAGCGAACTCGCCGCGCGGCGGCGTATCCTGCTTGCGGGTCTTGCCGCTCTGCTGGTGCTGGTCGGCGCTGGAAGCTACTTCATCTGGCGCTCGGTCACCCGTGAACTGGCCGTGGCTCGGCTCCAATCGGATTTTGTCTCGGCGGTCTCACATGAGTTTCGGACCCCGCTCACGTCACTCCGGCAGTTCAACCAACTGCTGATCGACGACGACAATGTGCCGCCCGAGAAGCGCTCCAGCTACTATCACGCGCAGGCCCGCGCCACGGATCGATTGCATCGCCTGGTGGAGTCCCTGCTGGACTTTGGCCGCATGGAGGCGGGCCGGCGGCCTTACCGCTTCGAACGGCTGGACGCCGGCGCGCTCGCCAAGGACGTGGCCGAGGAATTCCGGGGCGAAGCTGGCGGGCAAGGCTTCTCGTTGCAGTGCAGCGTGAACTCCGGCGAATACCCCGTGGATGCCGATTCCGAAGCCCTCTCGCGGGCGGTCTGGAATCTCCTCGATAATGCGGCAAAGTACTCCGGCGACAGCCGCCAGATTGAACTGTCTCTGGACCGCGCCGGCGGTGCGGTGTCCATAGCCGTGCGCGACTATGGATTGGGGATTCCGGCCTCCGAGCAGGAACGCATCTTCCAGAAGTTCGTGCGGGGCTCGGCGGCCAGATCGCAGGGGATCAAAGGAACCGGCATCGGCTTGGCGATGGTGCGGCACATCGTAGACGCCCACGGGGGTAGCATCCAAGTTCGGAGCTCGCCGGATGAAGGCAGCACGTTCACGATCGTCCTGCCGGCAAAGGGATAGAAGATGCCACGCATACTGATTGTGGAGGACGAACCCGACATCGCCCTGGGACTCGAGGACGATCTGAAGCGTCAGGGCTACGAAGTGGCGTCGGTGAGCGACGGGGAAAGCGCGATCCGGCGCGCCAGCGGCGAAACGTGGGATCTGATCCTGCTCGACGTCATGTTGCCCAAGGTGGACGGCTTCGAGGTTTGCCGCGAGCTGCGGCGGTCGCGCATCAAGACGCCCATCATCCTGCTGACCGCGAAAGTTCAGGAGGCCGAGAAGATTCTGGGGCTGGAACTTGGCGCCGACGATTACGTGACCAAGCCGTTCAGCCCGCGCGAGCTGCGCGCCCGCATCAAGGCCGTGCTGCGGCGTTTTGGCGAGGAGTCGCTGGGGATCTACTGTTTCGGCGACGTCGAGGTGGATTTGGACCGGGCGGAAGTAAGGAAGAGCGGAGTGCCGGTGGACCTGACGGCTCTCGAATTCCGGCTTCTGAAGGTGTTCATCGAGCGTCGCGGGCGCGTGCTGACGCGCGGGCAGCTCATCGACGCCGCCTGGGATTCGGGGACGAACGTGAGCGACCGGGTCGTGGACACGCACATTTTGAATCTGCGCAAGAAAGTCGAGCCGATTCCCAGCCAGCCGCGGTTCATTCACGGCGTACGCGGAATCGGCTACCGCTTCGAAGGCTGAAAACTTGACGCAATCTGGACGGCGATCGCACCGAGGCTCGATGGCGGTCTCTTAGAGTGGGGACGCTAGGAGGATTTGATGAACAGACTGAATCGAATCATTCTCACTCTGGCGGCGGCCGCGGCCCTATGGCTGCTGCCTGTCCCCGCCGCAACCGCGCAAACTCAGGACAAGGCCGAAGTAGCGCTGAAAGCCGCCATGGACAAGGAGATCGTTGATGGCGACCTCAAGGCCGCCATCGAGCAATACAACAAGATCCTGGCGCAGAAATCAACGCCCCGGCCGGTGGCGGCGCGGGCGCTGTATCAGTTGGGGCAGTGCCAGGAGAAGCTGGGCCAGACGGAGGCGCGCAAGGCATACGAGCGGCTGGTTAAGGACTACGGCGACCAGGCCGAGATGGTAGCACGGGCGCGAGTGAGGCTGGCGGCGATGGGCTCACCCGGCGCCTCTGCCGGCGTCCGGACGCGGCAAGTCTGGACGGGCCCCAAAGTGGACACAACGGGTACCGTTTCCCCGGACGGGCGCTACCTCTCTTATGCCGATTGGGATACGGGCGACTTGGCTCTGCATGATCTGGTTGCCGGCGCCGACCGCCGCCTCACGAACAAGGGAACCTGGTTCGACTCCTACGAGTTCGCCGAGGAGTCGGTGATCTCGCCGGATGGGAAGCAGGTAGCCTACTCCTGGTTCAATAAGGCTGACCGCTATGACCTGCGCCTAGTCAGCGTGACCGGCAATAGTCCCGCAGCCCCGCGAGTTCTCTACGACAACGAGGACATCCAGTGGATTGGCCCCTATGGCTGGTCACCGGATGGCAAGTGGATCGCCGTCAGGATCGCACCCAAGGACCGAACGGAGCAGATCGGTCTGGTATCCGTCGGCGACGGCTCCCTGCGGGTGCTGAAATCAATTGCCTCAAGCGGCTCATCACGGCTGTTCTTTTCCCCCGACGGCAGGCACCTGGCTTTGGATTTGCCATCCGAGGAGAATCCCGCGAAACGCGACGTCTTCGTGCTGCCCGTGGAAGGCAACCGCGAGATGATCCCGGCCGTGGTCCACCCCGCCAATGACGAGGTAATGGGCTGGTCGCCCGACGGCAGCCGGCTGCTGTTCTCCAGTGATCGAACCGGCGCGGTTGGCCTATGGGGTATTCCCGTTTCGAACGGAACTCCGCAGGGTTCCGCCGAGCTGATCAAGGCCGAAATCGGAGCGGTTAGCTCGCTTGGCCTGACTGCCTCCGGCGCGCTCTACTTCGGCTCTAGAATCGGCGGTGTCAACGTCCAGGTTGCTTCGATTGATTTCGCTACAGGACAGTGGCTGTCGCCGCCTGTAAACCCCATACCGGATTATCTTGGCGCTAACTTCCTGCCGGATTGGTCCCCGGACGGGAAATTCCTGTCCTATGTGTCGCGCCGCGGCACTAGCGTCCGCAACCAGGTGATCGTCATTCGCTCACTCCAGACTGGGCAGGCGCGTGAACTGCGGCCCCAACTGAGGAATTTCCAGCGGCCGCGTTGGTCTCCTGACGGGCGGTCTTTCGCAGCCCAGGGATTCGATCTAAAGGGACGGCAAGGGATATTCCGGATCGATGCGCAGAATGGCGAGGCTTCGCCCATCGTGGTCCCCCCGCTGGGAGGATACTTTTCTGTGCCGGAGTGGGGGCGCGATGGAAGGAGAATCTACTACCGTCGGCCTCAAACAGAAAGCAACGCCTTCGTCGAGCGTGACCTTGTCTCCGGCGCCGAGCGAGAGATTATTCGGCGGAAGTATCTGGGCCCGGTCAATCTCTCCCCCGACGGGAGGTGGATTGTGACCGTCAGTGGGGATGAGTCCGCCCAGGCCACGACGCTGATTGTCATCCCCGTCGTCGGCGGCGAGCCACGCGAAATGTTACGGGTGAAGGAGCCGGAGAGCGTCGCGTTCTCAAGCTGGGCTCCGGACGCCGACTCAATCATCGTCCGCAAGCAACTCTCCGTCGGTTCCGCCGGTGGAGATTTCGAGCACTGGCAAGTACCCTTGTCGGGCGGGGAACCGAGAAAACTGAACCTGAATCTGGGGAACGCCAGCCCGCTGCGGGTGCATCCGGATGGCCGTCAGGTTGCTTACTCTTCCGGCAACGACGTGTGGGAGGTCTGGGTGCTGGAGAACTTCCTGCCCGCCGCCAAATCGACAAAGTAGGCGCATTGTGGCGGGCGCCACCCGGGCGCCCGTCGCGACATTTTCGGCCCGCGAGAATCTCCGGGGCCGTCTGGCTCACATCAGCTTGTCGTAATCCGCGTGAGAGCCAATCCAAAACCAGATGATGACTTCGCCATCTATTTGACCGAGAGCGCGGTAGCCGAGGCCGACTCGGGCAGAGTAGATATTGTTCTCCTCGTCAATCTTTTTGAACTTCAACTCCGGGGTGCGCGGGGTTGCGCTGGAACAACAGGTACGTTCGCCGGGCGTGCAATCGAACCTGCTGCGGAAGATTCGCGTACATCTCGCGAAAACGCCGCGAGGTGAATGACTTCATCCGATCAGTTCGTCCAGCGGGCGCGTCTCGCCACGCCGGTGCTCTTCCAGCGCCTCGCGGGCCAGGGATCGCAGCGTAGCCGGCTGGTCACGGAAACGGCGCGCCCAGGCTTCCTCATCGTCGAGAGTCTCGATGATCTGTGCTGCGATGGCGTCCTGCTCATCGCGTGAGAGGGAGTCGACGCGGCGCAATGCTTCCTGGAGCAAGCCGGTCATGCCTCGATAATAGCGCGAACTGCTCCTGTCCCGCCCTGCCCCTACCCCTCCTTGTCCTCCACGCCCATCTGCGAGAGGCGGTAGCGGAGGGCGTTGCGGGTGAGGCCCGAGCAGGCGCGCGGCCTGGCTCTTGTTGCCGCCGGCGCGGCGCAGGGCTTCGCGGATGATCGCTTCCTCGTGCTGGTCGAGCGTCGTACCATCGGGAAGGAAACCGCCGTTGGCGGCCTCGCGCTGGGGCTGGCCCGTGTCCAGCTTGATGTCGCTCGCCTCCAGCGTGGTGCCGCTGGAGAGCACCAGGCTGCGCTCGATGACGTTCTCCAGTTGCCGCACGTTGCCCGGCCAGTTGTGCTCGGCGAGCTTCTTGATTGCACCGTCGGAGATCGCGTTCGCCTTCGAGTCCGTCTCGGCCGCGAGCTTCTTGACGAAATGCTCGGCCAGAAATGGAATGTCCTCTTTGCGCTCGCGCAGCGGCGGAATGTTGAGCGGAACCACGTTCAGCCGGTAGTACAAATCCTCGCGGAACGTGCCCTCTTCCAGCGCCGCGCGGAGGTCGCGGTTGGTGGCCGCCAGGATGCGCACGTCGATGTGCCGGACCTTGTTGCTCCCGAGCCGCTCGAATTCGCGCTCCTGCAACACGCGCAGCAGCTTCACCTGAATCGAGCCGGGAACATCGCCGATCTCGTCCAGAAACGCCGTGCCCGTGTCGGCCTGCTCGAACTTGCCCGGCTTGGGCGCGTTGGCCCCGGTGAAAGCGCCCTTCTCGTAGCCGAACAGCTCGCTCTCCATGAGGTTCTCGGGGATGGACGTGCAGTTGATCTTGACGAAGGGCCGGTCGCGGCGCGGCGAGTGGAAATGAATGGCGCGCGCGATCAGGTCCTTGCCCACGCCGCTCTCGCCCGCCAGCAGGACGGTGGCGCGCGTGGGCGCCACGCGCATGATGGTCGCGAAGATCTCCTGCATGGCGGCGCTGTGTCCCACGATGTTGTCGAAGGTGTAGCGCCGCCCGAGCTCTTCGCGGAGCTGGCGGTTCTCGTCGCGCAGCGCGCGGAATTCCAGGGCCTTGGCGATCACCGTCGTCAGGTGGTCCAGCGAAAACGGCTTCATCAGGAAGTCGGCGGCGCCCGCCTTCATGGCATCGACGGCCTTCTCCACCGTGCCGAAAGCCGTCATCACGATCACCGGCGTCCGCGAATCCTGGCGATTGAGCAGCGTCAGAAGCTCGATGCCGTCCATGCCCGGGAGCCGGAGGTCGGTCAGCACCAGATCGGCGCGGCCGGCCAGCTTCAGCGCATCTTCCGCCGTTCCGGCTTTGTCGACCTCATAGCCCGAAGACTGAAGCTGCAACTCGACGACACGCCGGAGCTTCTCTTCGTCCTCGACAACCAGAATGCGATGTTTCATTCGGAATGCAATGGCAGGTAGACGTGAAACACGCTGCCTTTGCCGAGCTCGCTTTCAAAGGCCATTTTACCGCCGTGCCCGTCGACAATCTTGGAGACGATCGCCAGACCCAGGCCGACGCCGTCGGGCTTGGTCGTGAAGAACGGGTTGAAGATGCTTCCCTTGTCGCGGGGGTCGATGCCGGCGCCCCGGTCGATCACGGAGATTTCGACTCCATCACCGGCCGGCCTGGTCTTCACGGTGACGGCGCCGCCGGGCTGGGACGCCTGTGCGGCGTTGACCAGGAGATTGTAGAAGACACGCTCCATCAACTCCGCGTCGAACTTGAAACGACGAACGTCGGGCGAGTAGTTCTTGTAGACCGTCACCTGGCGGTTGGCGCCGTCGCGCTCCAGGTGCAGCACCGCGCGGTCCAGAACTTCGGTCAACTCGGTGGTTTCCAGCCGCGGCTCCAGCGGCCGGGCGAACTCGAGGAAACGCGTGACCAGGGAGTTGGCGCGGTCCACCTCGGTGGCAATGAAGCCGGCCAGCTCGCCGGCGACTGGGTTGCCTTCAGTGAACTGGTTCTTGAGCATCTCCGCGGACGCGCGGATGGTCCCCAGCGGATTGCGAAGCTCGTGCGCGAGCCCGGCGGAGAGCTGGCCCAGGGCCGCCAGCCGCTCGCTCCTCCGCACCGCTTCCTCCGCCACTTGGAGGTTCTGCTTGGCCAGCTCCAGTTGCTCGGCGGCGGCCTGTGATTTGCGCCGCTCCACGCGGCCTGCCTCGGCCAGGCGGTAGGTCAGATATGCCACCACCGTGAGGAACAGGATGCGCAACGAGAGCTCCCTAATTTCGTCGCGAGGAATGTATTGTCGCGCCCAATCCACCTGCAGCAGGCAGGAAAGATAGGCCCCGCAGGCCAGAACCGTAACGATGGCGGTCCCGACGGCGCCCAGGGTGGTGGCGGCGGAGAGCACCGGCAGCAGCAGGATCAGGTAGTAGCTGCTGCTGACGCCGCCCGTGAAGAGGATGAGCAGGTAGCCCAGGAAGAGCTTGATGAGAATCGAGACAACATTGCCGGTATTCGAAGCGAGGGCGGGGATCTTCGGTTCGAGGACCTGGAGCAGGGCCAGGCACGAGAGCAGGAAGATCTCCCCGGCGCTGCGCGTGCCGCTGACAAACCCCAGAGCCGAGAACAGCAGCAGCCATACCGCATCCTGGGGGCGGACCAGCCGGATCCAATGCCGCGAAGCCACGCGACCATCTTACCCGGCTTTGTGGCAGAATGGAGGTCTACCCCGGTCTCGCATGAACCCGCAACCCGGAAACACCGACCCTGAGGAGCAAACCGTGCCCGCAGAAACCGCGACCTTCGCTGAGATTCTCTCCCAGTTCGAGGAGTCGCATAAACATGAGACAGGCCCGCGCAAAGGAATCGTCGTGGCCGTATCGTCCGATTGGATCTTCGTCGACATCGGACTAAAGACCGAGGGCGTCCTGCCCGCCAGCGACTCCCGTGACGCTCAGGGGGAGACCGTGATTCAGGCCGGCGACATCCTGACGGTCACCATCACCGGCCGCAACTCGGAAGGCTACTACACGCTTTCCAAGCTGAGGGTGGAGAAGCCCAAGGACTGGTCGAGCCTCGAATCGGCGTCCGCCGAACGCCGGGTCATCGTCGGCACGGTCACCGGCGCGATCAAGGGCGGGCTAAGCGTGGACGTGGGCGTTCGCGCGTTCATGCCGGCTTCCCGCAGCGGCACGAAAGACGCCGCCGAAATGGAGGCCCTGGTCGGGCAGGAGATCCAGTGCAAGATCATCAAGCTGGACGTGGCCGACGAGGACGTGGTGGTCGACCGGCGGGTGGTTCTGGAGGAAGAAGAACGCCAGGCAGCGCCAGAAGGCGTTCGATGAGTTGAAGGAAGGCGCCGTCGTGAGCGGCACGGTGCGCACCCTGACGGACTTCGGCGCGTTCGTCGACATCGGCGGGATGGATGGACTGCTGCACGTTGCCGACATCTCCTGGGGCAGGGTAGGGAAGCCCTCCGACGTGCTCAGCGCGGGCGACCGGATTGAAGTGAAGATCTTGAAGATCGATTCCGCGTCGCACCGCGTGGGCCTCGGTCTCAAGCAGCTCAGTCCCGACCCGTGGAGTCTGGCGGAAGAAAAGTACAAGCCGGGCGACCGTGTGCGGGGCAAGGTGACGCGGGTCGCGGATTTTGGCGCGTTCGTCGAACTGGAGCCCGGCGTGGAAGGGCTGATTCGGCTGGCCGACCTGTCGTGGTCCAGGAAGATTCGCAAGCCCAGCGACGCGGTGAAGCCGGGCGAATTGGTCGAGGTGATGGTCGCGGGCGTGAAGGCCGCCGACAAACGGATCGGCTTGAGCCTGAAGCAGGCCCTCGGCGACCCATGGGACGAGGCGGCCACGAAGTTCGCCGTGGGCGCCATCGTGGAAGGCACGATCACGAATCTGGCGGATTTCGGCGCTTTCGTGGAGCTGGGCGAGGGGATCGAGGGCATGATCCACATCGGCGACATGAGCAGCGAGAAGCGCCTCAAGCACCCCAAGGAAGCCGTGGCCAGCGGCCAGCGCGTCAGCGCCATGGTGCTGGAAGTGGACCGCTCCAAGCGGCGCATCCGGCTGGGGCTGAAGCAACTGGAGCCCTCCTCGATTGACGAGTACATCGCCGAGCACAAGGTGGGCGACTCCGTCACCGGCCGGATTGTGGACGCGAGCAAGGCCCGAGTCAAGGTCGAGCTGGGAGACGGCGTTATGGCTGTGTGCCAACTGCCGGTGGAGACCAAAGCCGAGGCTCAACCGCGCGAGGCCGCGCCCAAGATCGATCTCAGCGAAATGACCGCGATGCTTTCCGCTAAGTGGAAGCAGGGCGCCGGGCCGTCGTCGGCGCCAGGCAAGCGCGAGGCCGCCCGCGCCGGCCAGGTCCGCAGCTTCCGCATCGCCCAGCTCGACGCCGCCACCAAGACCATCGAACTCGAACTGGCAGAGTAACGCTTGCTTACGCGCGCGGCGTGTTTGCAGCAACCCGCACCGAACCGCGACCGGCAGGGAGCGGTCCCGACGGGCCATTTTTCCGCAGCCTGTAAAGCTTGCGCTACTGCGGTGCGGGGAACCACCTCAGAGTCGGGTCGATGGGCCGGTCCCACATCACGAGGTTGTTGCCATCCGCCCCCAGCAGGCGTTGACCGGGCGTGTATTGCTCGTCATTGACCGGCTTCCACGATGAGGTATCGCGGTCGTAGAACATCAGTCTTCTGAAGCGCTGTCTACCCTCCTGCTGGAGCCCGTAGAGGCCGTGGTGGTCAGTGAAGGCGATGCCGCCGGAGGGCAGGTTGCCGAGGTTCCAACGGGAGAACTCCCGGCCCTGAAGGTCCACCTCAACCAGCATCCAGGTTGATCTTCCGGGCGAGGCTCTGCCGATGCCAAACAGCCCGATTCGATCAGTCGCCACCCGTATCATGTCGACGTTAGGGAGGCTAGTGAAGTTCTCAGGCAAAGAACTCATGGGAAGATACGTGCCGACTTCCCTGCCATCGTCAGTGTACTTGTGCAGCATCCTCGGGTCTTGCGGGTAGTCGCCCGGCGTACCCTTCGGGACGCTGAGCCCCCCGTAGGCCCAGATAAAATGCGCCTCGCTAAAGCAAACCGCGCTATACCGGAATGGGAAAACATCCAGGAAGCGGGTTTGCTGGCCGGCCGCATTGAAGAATACGAGCGCGCCTCGCGGTGACCGCACCGGTCCGTACGAGATTGCCGCGACTGCCATCCCGTCCCGATCGACCGCGACACTGCTCACTCGGACTTCTTCCTGGTTCGGCGCCCTCACGTCGATGTCGTACCGGCGAAGACCCTCCGGGCTGTACATGATGATTCGCGTGTCCCGCTGGGTGTAGTAGAGATACCCCAGCTGGAAATGAGCGTCCCCGAAAACGGGTGTGGTGACGCCCCGATAGAACACCTCGCGGACCGCGTCGGCGGCGGAGAGGGACGCCGCGAGAGCCAGCGCCACCGAGGCCAGGCGAATCAGCATGGTGGGCCTCCTGCCCTATTTTGACGCAAGTTCGGGCGAATCGTGCAGGGAATCCGGCCCAAAAGCCCCTAAAAACCCGCCTACCCTTTTCCCTCCTCATCCGTCAATATAGGTGTTGACGATTCAACGGGAAGTCGCGTTGGAGGCCCAGATAGGCGCAGCGCCTTCACTTGACGAAGCGGCTTTGATCCGGGCCGCCCAAAAAGGCGATCATGACGCCTTCGAGCGCTTGGTGCGCGCTCACGACCAGGGTGTCCTGCGCTGCGCCATGAACCTCCTGCGCAGCCCGGAAGACGCCCGTGATGTTTACCAGGAAGCCTTCCTGCGGGCCTACAAGAGCCTGCCCAGCTTCCGCTTCGACTCCAGCTTTCACACCTGGCTCTACCGGGTTGTGACGAACCTCTGCCTGGACCGTCTGAGGAGGAAGAAGGTTCGCCGGGAGGATGATTCGGTGGAACTCGCTCGAAAGTGCGCGCGAAGAACGGGCGGAAGGAGACCCTGAGCGCGCCCTTCTGAGCCGGGAGTTGAGCGCCCGGATTCAGGAGGTCCTTCAAGGCTTGACGCCGCGAGAGCGAACCGTGTTCGAACTGCGCCACTACCAGGGGATGCGGCTGAAGACCATCGGCGAGACGCTCGGGACCTCGGAAGAGGCCGCCAAGAATTGCCTGTTCCGCGTCACGCAAAAGATGCGGGCGGCGTTGGGAGATTTCGTATGAACTGCGAATCGGTTCGTAAACAGCTTGCCCTACTCCTCTACGGCGAGCTGGCCTTCGAGGAGGAAGAAGCCGTCCATCAGCATCTGGAGGGCTGCGCGGAGTGCCGTCTGGCCCTGGATCGCCAGAAAGCCCTTCACGGCGCGCTCGACGAGGCTGAGGCCAGCGTGCCGGATGGCTTGCTGGCCGAGTGCCGCCGGGATCTGCGGGCAGGTCTGGAGCGGACCGGCGGCAGACGCAGCCTGCTGCGCCGCCTTTGGGACTGGACGGACCAGCCGGTCTCCCCGCTGCTGCTGAAACCCGCCGGCGCGCTGGCCCTGGTGGCGCTGGGGTTCTTCGCGGCCAGGCTGACCTCCACCCCCGCCGCGCCGCCGCCTCAGGTCGCGGCCGGACCCGATCCCGCGACCCAGCAAGTGCTGCTCCAGGCCGCCAGGAACGCTTCCGATCCCGGGCTGCGCATGAACTCCATGGAAGTCCTGGGCAGCCGCGCCGAGTCACCCGAAGTCAGACAAACGCTGGTCAATGCGGTGCGCAGCGACCCCAACTCCGCCGTGCGGCTGAGGGCCGTCGAATCCCTGAGGTCCTACCGCGGCGACCCGCAGGTTCGGTTGGCATTGGAGAACGCGCTCTTTT
This sequence comes from Bryobacterales bacterium, assembly GCA_963734625.1. Lineage (GTDB taxonomy): Bacteria > Acidobacteriota > Terriglobia > Bryobacterales > Bryobacteraceae > CAVTHW01. The sequence continues at coordinate 112,183 of CAVTHW010000006.1, forward strand.
CGGACGACAACCTGGGCGTGCGCACACAGGCCATCGACATCCTGGTCATGCACAAGGACATGGCGATCGTCGGCACTCTCCAACATCTCATGGAGCGAGAGCAGAACGATTACATTCGCCAGCGCTGCGAGAAGGCTTTGAGCGACATGAACGCCTCCATGGTGACGTTCTAGCGCGCTTCCCGTCTATCGGATTGGAGGAAGTTATGAGAGCGATTGGATTGGCAGTTATTTCTAGCCGGGCTGGTTATGGCCGGTGGTTTGAACGCTCAGCAGGCGCTGCTGGGAGACCCCTTCGATTCTCGCATCATCGAAGTGCAGACGCTGGTGGCTGGATCGGGCAGCTATCTCGGAGTCGGTGTCGCCGATATTAATGCGGAGCGGGTTAAGGCCCTGAAGCTGAAGGAAGAGCGCGGGGTGGAGATCACCAGGGTCGAAGATAACAGCCCGGCGACCAAAGCGGGCTTGAAGGTCGGCGACGTGGTGCTCGACTACAACGGCCAGCGGGTGGAAGGGACGGCCCAATTCCAGCGCATGGTGCGGGAGACTCCGGCGGACCGCCAGGTGCGCCTGCTAATCAGCCGCGACGGGGCGACGCAGACCGTGACCGCCGCGATCGGTCAGTTGAACGATTTCATCCGTAACAAGTCGAACATTCTGGCGTCCATCGAGGAGGCCAAGCGGAGGCTCCAGTTGCAGGTTCCGGACACACCGCGCGCGCTGATGTCCTGGCGCAGCGGCACGCTCGGCGTTGAAGCGGAGGCGCTGTCGGATCAACTCGCTGCGTACTTCGGCGTGAAGGAAGGCGTGCTGGTGCGCTCGGTGGCAAAGGATTCGGCGGCCGAAAAAGCAGGGATCAAAACCGGCGACGTCATCACCAAGGTGGGTGAGACGAAGGTTACTACCCCGAGCGAAGTCACGCAGACGATTCGCGGCTTGCAGGAGAAGAAGACGTTCCCTGTGACCGTGGTGCGGGACCGCAAGGAGATGACCGTGTCGGTGACCCTGGAAGCCACCAAGACCGGCGTCCCATTGAAAACGCGCATCGTGACCAGGGAAACCCAGCTATAGCAGGCAGGCTGACCGTGGGGCAGGCTGTTCAGCCTGCGGACCCGCTTTCCAGCGGGTCCAGCCGGCCGGAAGGCCGGCTCCGGGCAGGATTGCCCGCCCCACAAGACAGGCAGAATCTAGGCCGCACTACACCAGCGGGGCTATAGGTTCAGGATGCTCCGCAGCGTCCCGGTTTCCTTCTGGATCTTTTCCTGCAGCAGCATGATCCCCTGGATGAGCTGCTCGGGACGCGGTGGGCAGCCGGGGATGTAGACATCTACCGGAATGATCTGGTTGACCGGGATCAGGGCGTAGTTGCTGAAGACGCCGGTTGAAGTCGCGCAGGCGCCCATCGAGATGACCCACTTCGGCTCCGGCATCTGCTGGTAAAGCTGGCGGATGACCGGGGCCATTTTGTTGGACACCCGCCCGGCGATGATCATCAGGTCCGACTGGCGCGGCGAGCCGCGAAAGACCTCCGCGCCGAACCGGGCAATGTCGAAGCGGGAAGCGCCCATGGACATCATCTCGATGGCGCAGCAGGCCAGCCCGAACGACATTGGCCAGATCGAGTTCTTGCGGGCCCAGTTGATGGCATTGTCGAGCGTGGTGGTGAGCACGCCCTCCTCCGCCGGTCCGTAAAACTGATCGTCGATCCGCGCAAAGAAATCCTCGGGCACGTCCGACAAGCCCGTCGCGTTAAAGCGCGCCGAGTAATCCATCCCCATGTCTACATTGTGCCATGGACCCGGTAGAATGAAGTATGTCTTTTCCCGAAGCCCTGTACGAAGCTGCCTCCGCCTGTGGGATCGCTACTGAGTACTGGGACATTTGGGGCCAGCGGCACCAGGCCCGGCCCGAAACCTTGCAGGCGATACTGAGCGCGATGGGCGTGCCCTGCGACAGCGCCGAGGACCTTGACGCCGCCCTGCAGTCGAGGCTGTGGGAGGAGTGTTCGAGACTCGCGCCGGTGACGCTGGTGATCGGCGAGACGGCCTCGGAGTTTCCACTGTCTGTCCCGGCTGGGTGGACCGACGCGAGCGTCCGGGTGGAGGTCCACTGGGAGGATGGCGGCGGAGAGAAATTCGAAGTGCCGGTCGCCCGCCTCGCGGTTTCCAAGACCGCGGAGGTGCGGGGCAAGAAATTCGAGTCGCGCCTGGCGCCTCTGCCCGCGCCCCTGCGCCTCGGCTATCACGAGCTGCGGGTTTCCCTCAAGGCGGCGGGCCGCAAGACGTTGTCCTCGGTAACGCATCTCATTGTCGGTCCGGATCAGGCGTGGATGCCGCCGCAATTACAGGATGGAGGCCGGGCGGCTGGCGTCGCGGTCAGCCTGTATGGCGTTCGTTCCGACCGAAACTGGGGATGCGGAGACTTGACCGATCTGGAGCGGGTCGCCGACTGGGCGGCCGAGGATCTGGGCGCGGCCTTCATCGCCCTCAACCCGCTGCACGCCATCCACAACCGGCAGCCGTTCAACACCAGCCCCTACCTTCCGAACTCGGTCTTCTATCGCAACCCGATCTACCTGGACGTCGAGCGGCTCGAGGATTTTCGGCGTTCGCGGAAGGCGCAGGAGCTGTTCTCCGCGCCCGAAACACAGGCGGAATTGGCGGCGCTGCGGGCGGAGCCCCTGGTGGAGTACGAGCGTGTCTACGCCCTGAAGCGGCGCTTCTTCGAGCTCTGCTTCACAACCTTTTTGCGGCGGCGCAGCCCGAAGCCGCGCTTCGAGGACTTCTGCCGGCGAGAAGGCGAACTGCTGGACCGCTATGCCGCTTACTGCGCTCTGGACGAGTGGATTCACGAGACACATCCCGATATCTGGATCTGGCCCGATTGGCCGGAGGAGTACAAGGATCCCGACTCGGAGGCGACGCGCCTGTTCGTCCAGGAACACGCCCATGCGGTCCTCTTGCACAAGTACGTGCAATGGCAGTTGGATGAGCAACTCGGAGCCGCGCAGGCGTACGCCACGGCGAAGGGGCTATTCATCGGGCTGTATCACGATCTGGCCCTTGCCACGGACCGCTGCGGCGCCGATCTGTGGGGCAACCGGCCGTTCTTCGCCTCCGGCTGCCGGGTGGGATCGCCTCCGGACGACTTTTCTCCCAACGGCCAGGACTGGGGCTTTCCCCCTCCCAACTCCGAACGCCACCGCCAGGACGGCTACCGGTTGTTCGCCGAATCCATCCGCCAGAATCTCCAGCACGGCGGCGCCCTGCGCATCGATCACGTCATGCGCTTCTTTCGCCTGTTCTGGATCCCCGAGGGGATGAACGCCGCCGACGGCACCTACGTCCGCTGCGCGCACGAGGATTTCCTGAGAATCCTGGCGCTGGAAAGCGTGCGTAACAAGGTGCTGATCGTCGGGGAGGACCTGGGGACAGTGGAGCCCGAGTTTCGGGAGGCCTTGGCGAAGTTCGGCATCCTGAGTTACCGGTTGCTGTACTTCGAGAGGAATTCGGACGGGCAGTTCCGCTTGCCGCAGGAGTATCCGCAACAGGCGCTGGTTTCCTCCACCACCCACGACCTGCCGACGCTGGCGGGGTTCTGGCTGGGCCGCGACATCGAAGCGAGGCGCTCGGCGGGCCTGCTGGGCGGTGACGATGCCTACCAATCCCAACTGGCCGCCAGAGAAGTGGACAAGCAGAAGATCCTGGATGTCCTTTTTCGGGTAGGCTTGCTGGACCCGTACAGCCCGCGCGAGGTCTACCGGGTTCCCGAGCTGAGCGGAGAGTTGCACAACGCGATCATCGGGTTCCTGGCTTCCACGCCATCCACACTCATGCTCCTTAACCAGGAGGACCTGAGCAAGGAACTCGATCAGCAGAATCTGCCCGGCAGCACCTGGCAGTATCCCAACTGGCGCCGGAAGATGAAGTTCTCCGTGGAGGATCTTCGCAGCGCCGGCCTCGCCCGCGACTTTTCAGAGATGCTTCGAAACTGGCTGCGCTGGACGGGCCGCCTGACTCAGTAGCGTTACCCGAACGGACGAGACGTAGCGTCAACTCCGGTAGTCAATACGAGAATCTTCATGAGTACCAGTCCGGAAGAGTGGGCCGAGTTTAGCGAGTTCGTTAAAGCGAACGTGCGGCCGCACGCGGGTTACTTTTCCTGCACCTCGGATCGGCCGATCGAAGAAGTTGGTGTTGTTCAGTCCCTGCACGAGTCTCTCGAAAAATGCGGCTCAGTTTTTTTCCATTCTTACAAATCCCGTGGCGAAAACAATGATCCTCCCGATTGTGAGGCCATATCCCTTGAAGGCGCGAGAATCGGAATTGAAGTAACGGAACTAGTCGATGGCGGCTCGATCCAAGCGCGCAAACGCGACCAGCCGATTCCCCGGAAGCCCGTGGCCAGGAGCCAGCTTTATGGCCTCCTGCGGACGCGGATTGAAAAGAAGGGCCATCCACCGGATGTAAAGGGAGGTCCATACAGCCAATACGTACTTATCATCTACTGCGATGAGCCCAGCGTATTGGATTACGGTTTGATCGAGTACGTCCGCTCTTGCGAGTTTGGGGCGGCAAAGCTTCTTGATAGAGTTTTCTTTCTCATGTCCTATAGTGGATGGGAGCAGTGCTGCCCCTTCATCGAATTGAAGCTGAAGCGGGGCTAACCCGTCAATGTGCCTGACTCAGTAGTCCGGACGGACCAGCGAGAACGGGTACGGCGCGCTGCGCGCCGGGTTGTCCGGGTCGTAGATGACGCGAATGGTTGCGCCGTCGGCGGGCGGAGCCGTCTGCGAAGAATACTTGCCGGTTCTTACCCCGCCGCTCAGAGTGTGGAATTCGTAAGACACACTATAGGTGTGCCCGCCATGGGAGCTGCTGTGCTTCTTTGAGGCAGTCACCCGAGCCTCAGCGCCGCGCCCATCCATCAACAGCATCCACTCACGCCGAAGCGAGACCAATATAAGCAGTGAACCCAGCGCCAGCGCCACGGCTACTAGCGGAGCCACCCAGAGGGGGCCCCAGGAGGGCTCGTAGCCGCGAATCCAGTTCTGCGCTGGTTCCGAGGGCAGGTAGCGCACGGGAACGGAACTGCCCACCCGCAGCCTCGTCCAGTAGGAGCGCCCCACACTCGCTCGCCTCTCGAAAACCTGTCCGCCAGCCTCAAAACGGTAAACGGCGTAATACCTCGAATTCTTGCCGCTCTTGCGCGTGAGCGCCGTCACCTGGGCGGTTCCATTCACGGCTTCCTTCTCGATCCGCACCCGGAAGGCGCGATGGCTGACCGCCAGCGAGTGCAGAAAGAAGCCCGCGAGGGGAGCCCCAGCCAGCAACAGCACGCCGATAAACGCCACGGCTTTGCCTGCTCCCGTCAACCGGACCGGCCGCGGACGGGACTCGGGCAGCCTCGGCGGCAGCGTCCGTGCCTGTAGCTTACGTATGGCGAGCTTCATCGTCATCCAATGGCTCCTTCCTGGGCAGCCGCCCTGCCTCTTGTAGCGCCCGGCGCAGGATGAACTCGATCTGCGCGTTCAAGCTGCGCAATTCCGCGTCCGCCCAGCGCTGCATCGCTTCGTGCGTCGCCGGATCCAGGCGGAGCAGAAATGTCTTTCTCTGCGCCATCGTTCTACTGGTACAGCGTGCCCGTGTTCACCACCGGGTGGACGTTCTGCTCGCTGCAAAGCACCACCAGCAGGTTGCTCACCATGGACGCCTTGCGCTCCTCGTCCAGTTCCACGACCTTCTTGCGGCTCAGTTCCTCCAGGGCCATCTCCACCATGCCCACCGCGCCCTCCACGATCTTGGTCCGCGCGGCCACCACGGCGCCCGCCTGCTGGCGGCGCAGCATGGCGCTGGCGATCTCGGCGGCGTAGGCCAGATGGCTGATGCGGGTTTCCACCACGTTGACTCCGGCCTTCTCCAGACGCTCCCCGAGCTCGCTTCGCAGGCGCTCGGCGATCTCGGCGGCCGAGAGGCGCAGCGACATCTGACCCTCCTCGTGGGCATCGTAGGGGTAGGATGTCGCCATATTCCGCAATGCCGCCTCCGCCTGGACGTGAACGAAGTTTTCGTAGTCGTCCACGTTGAAGACCGCCTCGAAGGTCTCGACCACCCGCCACACAATCACCGCGGCTATTTCGATCGGGTTACCGTCCCGGTCGTTGACCTTCAGCCTCCCGGTTTCGAAATTGCGCACGCGCAGAGAGATAAGGCGCCGGGTCGATACCGGGTTCACCCACCAGAATCCTGCCTTCTTGATGGAGCCTTTGTACACGCCGAACAGCGTGACGACACTGGCAACGTTGGGATTGACCACGGTGAGCCCGAACCACAAGAAGATGTCCGCCAGGAACGCGAAGATCCAGATGAGCATCATCACACCCGATCCCGCCTTGGCTGCCTCGACGAACCCCCAGACGGTGCCAACGGCCCCCGCCAGTAGACCAAATACAACCGGCCAGCACGGCAGGCACGGCATTTCATTTTCACGCAGCATGAGAATCCTCCTCCATGACATCATAATGATATCACAAAGATATCGAACCCACGCAAAATTATTTCTCGTTTGTTTTGTTGAGGCACGCCGTCGGCGTGCCCTGCCGGCTGGAACCCAGGATCTGGACTTCTTCTTCCAGTTCGAGCCCGAAGCGCCGCTGGACGCGCGACTTCAGCTCGTGGATGAGTGCGCAGAGATCCCGCGCGGTGCCGCCGCCGGTGTTGTAGATCAGGTTGGCGTGGTAGTCGGCCACCCGGATCGCGCCCACGGACATTCCCTTCGCGCCGGCCTGCTCCAGGAACCACGCTGCCGGAACCTTGCCCTCGCGCACCACGGATGGCGGCACTTGGGCAGCGACGGCGGGGGGCAGTTCGGCCAGGATCAGGTTCTTGAAGATGCTGCCGGCGCACTGCATCGTGCGCGGGAACTTCTCATCGCGAACTCGCTCGATCCCGGCGGCCGTCTCGCGCAGTTCGCCGGGGTCCGCCGGCTCCAGGGCAAGCGTGGCCGAGAGGACGATCCAGTCCTTGCGGCGCTTGAAGATGCTCTCCCGGTAGTCGAAACTCGCACTCCGGGTTGGTGAGGGTGCGCACTGTCTCGCCATCGGTGAAAGTGACGGCAGCGATCCGTTCGGAGATCGAGTGCCCGAAAGCGCCGGCATTGCCGTAGACGGCTCCGCCCACCCAGCCGGGAATGCCCGCCAGCGTTTCTATGCCTTTGAGTCCGCGCTCGACGCTGAAATCCACCAGCGCCTGAAGATCGGCGCCGGCGTCCGCGGTCACGATCGAGCCTTCGGCGCGAATCGAGTTGGCGGTAAAGCGCAGGACAATGCCCGGGAAACCCTCGTCGGAAGCAATCAGGTTCGTCCCGCCGCCAATGACGACGGTGGGATGTCCGCTCCCGCGAGCCGCGCGCAAGGCCGCGATGAAGCTCTCCGCGCCGGCGCTTTCAGCCAAGATAGCCGCCGGCCCGCCGATCCCGAAGCGGGTATAGTCCGCCAGGGAAACGTCCTTCGAAACGTGGAGTCCGGGAATGGCGGCGAACATCCTCCCAATTATGAACGGCATCCCACCCGAAAGTCACCAAGTCCCTCTATCCTCACGTACAATAAGGACAGAACTGCCATGCCCTCTCTGGATCGCATCACACGGAACCCTGAGATCATGGGAGGCAAGCCCTGCCTTCGTGGCATGCGCGTCACCGTCGGCGTAATCGTGGGGCTGGTGGCCTCCGGGCGTACCCATGCGGAGATCCTCGCGGCCTATCCCTATCTTCAAGAAGAGGACATCCGGCAGGCTCTGGCATATGCTGCCTGGCGCGTCGAAGAAGTCGAAGTGCCCCTTCCGGCCGCATGAAAATCCTGGTCGACATGAACTTGAGCCCCCATCTGGGTGACGTTTCTTTCGGAGCTCTTGGCGAGTCCGTCATACGCGCCGTGAATGCCGTGCGCGACCAACTCGAGCAGGGCGCCATCGTGACCTTGGACATCCTGAACCGGCGTGTTCGACTCCTGCCCATCGGCTGACAGCCTCTAGTCCGGTCTTCTCCGCCCACACCCGGCGGGCTTGACGCCAGAATATATCATGTGCCATATATATATGAGCCATGACAAGGAAAGACGCCGGAGACTTCCTCCCACTCCACAACAACTGGTTCCACATTTTGCTCTCGCTCGTCGGCGCCGAGCAGCACGGCTACGGCATCATGCAGGAAGTCCTGGAACGGACGGGCGGGGCCGTGCGCATCTGGCCTGCCACTCTTTACGGCACGCTGCAACGGCTGATCACCGACGGTCTGATTGAAGAGTCCGCTGAGCGGCCGGTGGCGGAACTGGATGACGCGCGCCGCCGCTATTACCGGTTGACGCGGCTGGGACGGAAAGTGCTCGAACTCGAATGCGAACGGCTGCAAGAGATGCTTCGGATGGCGCAAAGGAAGCGCAAGCAGGAGGCCTACTGATGAACCGCCGGCTTCGCTTCTGCCTGGCCCTCTATCGCCGGCTGGCGAGCGCCTATCCGCACGAGTTCCGGATGCTCTATGGAGAAGATCTCGACCGGTTGGGTGAGGACGCCGTTCCGGAAGTCTCGCGCCGGCACGGTCTCGCCGGGCTAGTGCGGCTCCTCGCCGATATCGCCGTTCAGTTGCCCGCGACGTATCTTCGCGAGATCCGGCAGGACGTGGCTTACGCGTTGCGGGTGCTCGCCAAGTCGCCGGGTTTCACCTTCGTAGCCGTACTTTCTCTGGCGATCGGCATTGGCATGTGCTGCGCGATCCTCAGTGAGGTTCAAGCCTTGGTAGGGCCGCCTCCCGGCGTGCGCGAGCCCGCCCGGCTGTTGACCTTCTGGTGGAGCACGGTTTCCTACCCGTATTTCGAGCGCTATCGGGATGAACGCCAAACGGTAGCCTCGGCCGCCGCCTTTCTCGGACCGGTGCCGTTCACCGTGGCCTTCGCCGGAGATAGAAGCGCAAGAGCGGAACGGTTCTACGGCCATCTGGTTTCGCCCGAGTATTTCTCAACCCTGGGCGTGACGCCGGCTGCGGGAAGGCTCTTCAGCCCGAACACCGAGAAGCGCGGGATGCCTCCCGTGGTGGTGGTCAGCGACCGCTTCTGGCGCACTCATCTTGACGCGGACCCGCACGCAGTGGGACGCAGGCTGCGGCTGAATGGTCAGATGGCCACCATAGTGGGCATCGGTCCGCGGGATTTTCTGGGAGTCTGGCCGGGGTTTCCGGCCGACCTGTTCGTGCCGGCAACTTGCGACGCTTCCGTGGCTCCCGAACTCGCCGGCGACCCTCTGAATCGCCAGGACCGCGAGATCTTCCGCGTGCTGCTGCGCCTGGCGCCGGGTGTCACGATGCCCATGGCGGCAGCCACCTTCAACACCATCGCTCGCAATCTGGACCGGGACAACGGCGTCCCCTCCGGGCCCGATGGCAAGGGCCGGGCCCTGCGGCTGATGCCGGCCGGCACCACCATGTACATCACGCCCGAGCAGCGCGCTCTTGTGAACACGTTCAATGTGGTCCTGTGGGCGCTGGTCCTCGCGCTGGTTTGTACGAACCTGGCCAATTTGCTGCTGGCTCGCGGCAGCCAGAGAAGGCGGGAAATCGCCGTTCGCCTGTCGGTAGGGGCCAGCCGGCCGCGCCTCATCCGGCAGTTCCTGACCGAAAGCGTTCTCCTGGCTTTCGCCGGCGGGCTGGCCGGCGTTGCCCTGGCCTATGGGATCACCCACGTGATGTCGGCTCTGCAGCAGCTCGACCTTCATCCCGATTTCCGGGTCCTCGCCCTCACGCTCGGGATTGCGCTCGCGGCGGGCGTCGGCTTCGGCCTGGCGCCGGCGCTCTCTTCGGCGCGCGTCGACATCGGCCGCACCCTGAAGGAGGGCGCCCAGACGCAACTGCGCGGCTACCGCCGCTTCGGCTCGCGCAATCTCTTCGTGGCCTGCCAGATGGCGGCATCCCTGATGCTCCTGCTGGTCACCTGGTTTGTCGCTTTGGGCTTCCTGAATACTTCGCGCCTCGACGTCGGCTTTGAATCCGGCAATCTACTCCTGATTTCGCTGGACCCGGTGCGCGACGGGTACTCCGCGGCGCGGACCTCGGCGCTATTTGCCGCACTGCCGGACGAGCTATCGCGCGTCAACGGAGTTCGCGGCGTAACTTTGACCGGCAGCGTGCCTTTCGCCAGCTTGACGTCCGATCGAGCCAACACCCGAGTGGCGTCCCAGGCGCTGCACTCGGTCTTCCGCGATTTCATCGGGGCAAATTACTTCGCCACGCTGGGTGTGCCTCTGCTGGGTGGTCGCGAGTTTGACGGACGCGACCAGTGGCAAGAGGCGTCGGGGCCACAGGACGCCGCCCTTCCGGCGATCCTCAATCAGACCGCGGCGCGCGAGTTGTTCGGCGACGAGAACCCCATTGGCAGGCGCATCCGCGAGGACGAGCGGAACTACACGGTGGTGGGCCTGACGCGCGATGTACCGTCCGGATTCCTGGTGACGAGGCCCATAGCCACGCTGTTTGTGCCGCTTACGGCCGAGCGGTTGCACAAGAACCCCGCCGAAAGCGTGACTATTCTGGTGCGCGCCGCCGAGACCCGGAGCACTCTGCCAGCCGTGCGAAGCCAACTGGCCTCGCTCCATCCCGATCTCACGGTTCTCAACGTGCGCACGATGCGCGAGGACCTAGACAAATTGAACTCGTTTGTCGAATGGCAGGCCGCGATCTTCGTGACTCTGGGTCTGTTCGCGCTGCTGCTGGCCTGCATCGGCGTGGGCGGTGTCACGGCCTACGCGGTGGCGCGCCGGCGGAAAGAGATCGGCATCCGAATGGCGCTCGGCGCCCGTAGCCGGCAAGTTCAGGTGCTGGTGCTGAAGGAGGGGACTGCGCTGGTGGCGTCGGGCTCGTTACTAGGCCTGGGCGGCGCCTTCGCCATAGCTCGCGCGTTCGCCGCCTACAGCGACACGTTGGCCCGAAGTTTCGCCACCCGTCCCAACAATCCGGCGCTGGTATTCGGCGCACCGCTGGTCCTGGCCGGTTTGGCGCTGTTGGCCTGTTACCTGCCGGCCCGGCGCGCAACGCAGATCAATCCCGTCGACGCGCTCCGGGAAGAATGAGGCGGATGCTCGCTCAAATGAATAGCATTCCACCACAAAGTCACCAAGACACAAAGCCAGCCTGCTTCTTCTTCGTGTCTTTGTGGCTCTCCGGTAACTCACTCCCGAGGGGTGGAAAATTGACCCGTTCCCGGCACGGCTGGCCCGGTTTTCCACTCTGGCCCTCCGCAGGGCAAAGTTGCCTTGTTCACTGGACCCCGGAGTCCCTCCGGGGCCGGCGCTCTGTGGTGAATCCCCTTCCGCCTACAGCATCCCCACGACGGCGTTGACCAGGATGGCGCCCATGCCAATGGGGATCATGTATTTCCAGCCTAGGTTCATCAACTGGTCGTAGCGGAAGCGCGGGAAGGTGCCGCGCAGCCAGATCATCACGTAGATCAGCAGGAAGACCTTCAGCATGTACCAGAACACCCCGATGACCAGCTTGTTGACCGCGGGCAGGACGAACACCAGCGACACGGCAGCCATAGCCAGGACCAACACCGCCAGCAAAGCCTTCTGCCAGCCGATCTTCTCGCGCCGCAGCATCGGGATCGACGCCACCGCCGGGCCCACGAAGAGCAGGATCGGGAAAGCGTAGTTGAGCGGCACATCCAGCCAGCTCACGCTCGGGAAAGGCCGCAGCCAGCCGCCCAAAAACAGCGCCACGGCCACGGACGAGACCACGTACATGTTGGCGTACTCGGCCAGAAAATACAGCGCCCAGCGCATGCCGCTGTATTCGGTATGGAAGCCGGCCACCAACTCGGATTCAGCCTCGGGAAGATCGAATGGCAGGCGGTTGGTCTCCGCGACGGAGGAAATGAAGTACACCATGAAGGGCACGATCATCAGGCCGTAGTTGGAGAATACGAACCAGATGTGCTGCTCCTGCTGCGCCCTTACAATGCCCTGCAAACTGAGGGTCCCCGCCATCATGATCCCCGACATCAGGGCCAGCCCGACCGCGACCTCGTAGCTGACAAGCTGCGCCGCGCTGCGCAGCGAACCGAGCAGAGGGTAGTGGCTGTTGGAGGCCCAGCCGCCCAAGATGATCCCCAGAACTCCGACCGCCGACATCGCCGAGATCACCAGCAGTCCCACGTTCACATCGGCCACGTAAAAGAAGCTGCTGAAGGGCACCACGCAGAAGGCTGTGAGCGCCGTGAAGGTGGAAACCACCGGACCGAGCCAGAACAGCGCCTTGTCGGCGTCCGCCGGTATGGTGTCCTCCTTGGTGAGCAACTTCACCGCGTCCGCCAGGGGCTGCAGGAAACCGTGGGGTCCCACGCGCATGGGCCCCAGACGAATCTGGAAGTCGCCCAGGACTTTGCGCTCCGTGAGGACGGTGTAGAGCGCCACCAAAGGCGTCAGGCAGATCAGCGCCACCGTGATCAGGAACGGCTTGAAAAGCGGATGTTGAAGGATCGTCTCCATGTCACTCTCAACGCATCAGCGAGTTCTGGGCCGCGCGCAGAAACGGCTCGGGGTAAATGCCGACCGCCAGCGTCATCAGGCCGGTGAGCGCCAGCGCCACGCGCAGTCCGAAGCTGCTCGAAATAGGCTCGCGGCCCTCGGCCGGGCTCACGAACATGCTGCGCACGATCCGGAAGTAGTAGTACACGGCCACGGCGACGTAGAGCGTAGCGATTACGGCCAGGACGTAGTGCCCCGTCTGGATCAGCGATAGGAAGATGAAATACTTGCCGATGAAACCCGCCGTCGGCGGGATGCCGGCCAGCGACAGCATGAAGATCAGCATCATGACGGCGTAGCCGGGACTGCGGTGAATCAGGCCCGCCAGGTCGTCCACGTCCTCGCCGATCAAATCCTTGCGCCGCAGCGCCGCCACCACCAGGAAAGCGCCCAGGTTCATGAACGTGTACACCAGGACGTAGACCAGGACTCCCTGGATGCCGGTGTCGTTGCCCGCGATCAGGCCGAGCAGCATATAGCCGGCGTGCGAAATCGCGCTGTAGGCCAGCAGCCGCTTCAGGTTCGACTGGGTAATGGCGGCGAAGTTGCCTACCGTCATGCTGGCGACCGCCACCACGATCAACATCGGCTCCCAGATCGCTCGCGAAGAAGCGAAGGGGCCGGTGAACATCCGCAGCAAAAACGCGAACGAAGCGGCCTTCGAGCCCACCGAGAGGTACGCCGTCACCGTGGCCGGCGCGCCTTCGTAGGCGTCCGGCGCCCACATGTGGAACGGGACGGCCGAGATCTTGAACAGCAGTCCGACGGCGGTTGTCGCCAGCGCCAGAAACACCAGCGGGTCCGCCACGCCGCGCGAGGCCAGCGCCGCGGCGATCACTTTCAGCTTGGTGGAGCCGGACAGGCCGTACAGCAGCGAGAACCCGTAGGCCAGGAAGCCGCTCGAAAAAGCTCCCAGCAGCAGGTACTTCATGGCCGCTTCGTTGGATCGTTTGTCGCCGCGCAGGAATCCGACCAGGATGTAGAAGCACAGCGCCATCAGTTCCAGGCCGATGAATAGCGTGATCAGGTCCGTGCCCGCGGCCAGGAAAAACATGCCGCAGTTGGCGAGCAGAATCAGTCCGTAGTATTCGCCGTGGTGGGCGTCGGCGATCTCCAGGTACTTATACGAAATCAACGCCACGACCAACGAAGCCGCCAGGAAGATCCAGTTGAAGAAGAGCGCGAAACCGTCGATGGTCAGAGAGCCGCCGAAAGCCACGAGCGGCGCGTAGCCTTGCGAAGCCAGCATCATCTGCTGGCGTCCGAGTTGCACGCCGGTGAACACGATGCCCAGCACTACGAACAGGACCAGCCACTTGCGCTGCTTCGGTTCGGGGAAGAGGAAGAAATCGAACAGCAGGACCGCGCATCCGAACAGCGCCAGCATGATGGCGGGAACCAGAACGAAGTGGTCGGCCGAGGTGTAGAACAGGCTCATCGGACGTTGGCCTCCTGCACCGACTGGTTCTGGAAGTACCCGGGCCGGACCCGTTCCACGATCTGCGCCACCGGCTTCTCCAGTATGTCGAAGTAGGGCTTGGGGTAAACGCCGATCCAGATGGCCCAGGCGATCAGCGGAAGGAATACGATCACTTCGCGCAGATTAAGATCGCGCAGCCCCTGGTTCTTGGGATTGGTGACCTGTCCCAGCATGGTCCGCTGATAGAGCCAGAGCAGATAGGCAGCCCCCAGAATGATGCCGGTCACCGCGAAAGCCGCCCAGACCCAACTGGCCTCGAAGGCGCCTTGCAGAATGGTGAACTCGCCGATGAACCCGTTGAGCAGGGGCAGGCCCGCCGAACTGAGCATGGCGAAGGCGAACACGATCGCGTAGATGGGCATGACGTTTGCCAGCCCTCCGTACTCCTTGATCTCCCGCGTGTGACGCCGCTCGTAGACGATGCCCACGATCAGGAAGAGCATGCCGGTCGAGATGCCGTGGTTGATCTGCTGAATGACGCTGCCCGCGATGCCGTTCGGGTTCAGGGCGAAGATGCCCAGAGTGCAGAATCCCAGGTGGCTGACCGAGGAGTAGGCGACCAGCTTCTTCCAGTCCTTCTGCATCAGGCTGACCAGGGCGCCATATATGATTCCGATGATCGACAGCGCCACCAGCGTCCGCACGATCAGAGGCGTGATCGACGCTTGCGGCAGCAGGGGCAGCGAGAAGCGCAAGAAGCCGTAGGTGCCCATCTTCAGCAGGACGGCGGCCAGCACCACCGAGCCGGCGGTTGGCGCCTCCACGTGCGCGTCGGGCAGCCAGGTGTGGAACGGGAACATCGGCACCTTAATGGCGAAGCCCAGGAAGAAGGCCCAGAAGACCCATTGCTGAAGCCCCAGCGGCAGATTCAGCTTCATCAGCTCCGAAACCTCGAAGGTGTAGAAGCCGAACTGCTGGAAGTGCTGGAAGTAGAGCGCCAGGATACCGAGGAGCATGAGCACGCTGCCGGCCAGGGTGTAAAGGAAGAACTTGATCGCGGCGTAGAGCTTCCGCGGGCCGCCCCAGACGCCGATGATGAAGTACATCGGCACCAGCACCAGTTCCCAGAACACGTAGAAGAGGAAGAAGTCCAGCGCCAGGAACACGCCGATCATCCCCACCTGCTGGAGGAGGAACATCGCGTAGTATTCCTTGAGCCGGTCTTCGACGGCGCTCCAGCTTGACAGGATGGCGACGAACCCCATCAGGGTCGTGAGCATCACCAGCAGCAGGCTGATGCCGTCGATGCCCAGCATGTACTTAACGCCCAGGCTCGGAATCCAGTCGGCCTTCTCCACCATCTGGAACCCGGCGGCGCTCTTGTCGAAACGCCAGACCAGGGGCAGGGAAATCAGGAAACCGGCCAGCCCCGCGATGTTGGCCCACACCCGGATCAGGGTCTTGTTCGACGAAGGCAGGAACAACAGCACCGCCAGGCCCGCCAGCGGGGTAAACAAGACGATGCTCAACAAGTGCTCGTTCATAGGTCAGCGCACGAGAAAGTACATTAAGAACCCCAGCAATCCCAGCACGAAGAACAGCGCATAGGCCTGGACCATGCCGGTCTGTAAGATGCGCGCGGGGTAAGACGCCATCTTGACAGTGAAGCTCAGCAGACGCACCGAGCCGTCCACGATCCAGGTGTCCCACCACATGGAAACCTTGGAAGTGAAACGCGTAAGCCAGCCCACTCCGTTGACGCCGCCGTCCACGATCCGGCTGTCGAAGGACGCCAGCGCGCTGCCTCCGCCTTTGGCCAGCCCGTCGACGAACAGGTAGCCATAGATTTCATCCAGGTACCACTTGTTCAGGAGAGTGGTGTAGAGACCGCCGGAGGAACGCGCGATCGACTCGGGGACGTCCGGCCGGCGAAGGTACAGGTATCGCGCCAGCCAGATGCCGCCCACCGCCACGGCGACGCTCAGCAGCATCAACCCCCACTCGAGCCCCGCTTCGCCGTGAGCCTCGGCGGATTCCGCGGCGATTGCCGGCAGCACCGGCTCCAGCCAATGCTCCAGCGCCCGGAACGCCTCGGGGAATACCGACCACAGCTTGGGCACTCCGATCCAGCCCGCCAGTGCGCTGCCCGCGGCCAGTAGCGTCAGCGGGATCGTCATCGTGCGCGGCGACTCGTGTATGTGCGCGGCGGCATGCCCGTCCACGCGCGACGTGCCATAGAAGGTCATGAACATCAGCCGCCACATGTAGAACGCCGTCATCGCGGCCGTTACCAGTCCGACGGCGTAAAGCGCCTTCGAGCCCAGCGGCGAGCTGTAGACCTGCCACAGTATTTCGTCCTTGGAGAAGAAGCCCGCCAGTCCGGGAATTCCCGCAATCGCCAGCGAGGCTATGAACATGGTCCGGAACGTCACCGGGATCTTGTCCCGCAAGCCGCCCATCTTGCGCATGTCCTGCTCGCCCGAAAGCGCGTGGATCACCGAGCCCGATCCCAGGAAGAGCAGCGCCTTGAAGAAAGCGTGGGTGTACAGGTGGAAGACCGCGACCCAGTAAGCGCCCACGCCGCAAGCCATGAACATGTAGCCGAGCTGGCTCACAGTGGAGTAGGCCAGGACGCGCTTGATGTCGGTCTGCACCAGGGCGATCGACGCCGCAAAGATGGCGGTGAACGCGCCGATGACGGCGACGATCAGTGGAAGTCTCCGGCGTCAGGCGGAACAGGGCGTTCGAGCGGGCCACCATGTAAACGCCGGCCGTCACCATTGTGGCAGCGTGGATCAGGGCCGACACCGGCGTCGGACCTTCCATCGCGTCAGGCAACCATACGTACAAGGGGAACTGCGCGGACTTGCCGGTCGCGCCGACGAACAACATCAGCGCCATCACGCTGAGAATGCCGAAGCCAACCTCCGGGCTCAACTGCGCCAGCTTCTGGTTCACGTCCAGAAAGCGGACCGTGCCGAAGAGGCTGAACATCATGAGCATCCCCAGGATGAAGCCGGCGTCCCCGATGCGGTTCACGATGAACGCCTTGTTGGCTGCGTTGCTGGCCGATTGCTTGTGGAAGTAGAACCCGATCAGCAGGTAGCTGCACAGGCCGACGCCTTCCCAGCCGACGAACAGCAGCAGGTAGTTGTTCGCCAGCACCAGCATCAGCATGAAGAACACGAACAGGTTCAAATATCCGAAAAAGCGGTAGTAGCCTCCCTCGTGGGCCATGTAGCCGATGGAGTAGACGTGGATCAGGAAGCCCACGCCGGTAACCACCAGAATCATCACCGAGCTGAGTGGATCCAGCAGGAAGCCCCAATCGGCGCCGAAGCGCCCCAGCGTTCCGTTGGCCAGATGGAACGGCAGTCCGCCCACCCAGGTGTGCTGAATCACCTGGTGGACTTTGACCGGCATGCCCGCCAGTTCGATCACCGCCGCGGCGGAGAGGAGGAACGAGAGCAGCACCATGCCCGGGCAAAGCAGGCTGATGAGTTTTCTCCGCGTGTCGAGCTTCTTGCCCACCAGCAGCATCATGGCCGCGCCGAAGAGCGGGAACAGTGGAACCAGCCAGATAAGGTTGACGAAGCTCATTGCGCGGTCCTCACCACTTCAGCAGATCCACCTCGTCGGCCAGCACCGTTTCCTTGTTGCGGAACAGCGCGAGCAGGATTCCCAGCCCCACCGCGGCCTCGGCCACCGCGACCGTGATCACGAAGATGGCGAAGATCTGCCCGACGACGTCGCCGAAGTAGCGGGAGAAGGCGACCAGGTTGATGTTGACCGCGTTCAGAATCAGCTCGATCGACATCAGAATAATGACGATGTTGCGGCGCGTCAGCACGCCGATGGTCCCAATCAGCAGCAGCGCCGCGCTCAGGATCAAGTAATGAACGATTGTGATCGGGTGCAACATCACGCTCTCTTCTTGGCCATGGCGACCGAGCCTACGATGGCCACCAGCAGCAGGATGGAAGCCACTTCAAAGGGCAGCAGGTATTGCGAGAACAGGACGTCGGCCAGCCGTTCGACGTTGCCCTCCGAGACGGGAGCCGCCGGGACCGGCCGCGCCAATTGAATCGCCCCCGCGCCCTTGCGGATGAAGTAGATCACTTCGCCGCCGACGGCCAGCGCGCAAGCCAAGGCCACCCACCACTGCTTGTTGAACTGGCGTTGCTTGGCGGCCTCATCCAGGTTGACCAGCATGATCACGAAAAGGAACAGGAGCATTATGCCGCCGACGTAGAGGATGATCTGGACCGCGAACAGAAACTCGGCGCCCTGCAAAAGGAACAGGCCGGCGACTCCGGCCAGGGACACAATGAGCCACATGGCGCTATGCACGGCGCTCTTTCGGGTAACGGTGAGCACCGCGCCGAGCAGGGTCATCAGGGCGAAGGAGTAAAAGAAGATGGTGTCGGTCATGGTGGCGGCTCAGTGCGTGTACTTGGTCGGTTGCGGCCCCTCCTCGAGCATCCGCCGGTCCCAGATCGCGCCCTCGCGCGAGTAGCTGGCCATTTCGAAATCTTGTGTAAGCTCCAGCGCGTCCACCGGGCAGGCGTCCTCGCACAGGCCGCAGAACATGCACCGGGAAGTGTCGTAGGTAAATGTCGTCAGCTCCTTGCGGCGGGTCGTCTCGTTTCTCTCGCTGCTCACCACGATCAAGCCCTCGGGGCAGGCCAGCGCGCAGAGATTGCAGGCGATGCAGAGGGTCTCTCCGGTTTCCGGATTGTTGTTGAGACGCGGCGCGCCGCGGTAGCGCTCTGCAATCTTGGGCCGTTCGGCAGGATACTGCTCGGTGACGACGTTCCAGGTAGGCTGGTGGCGGAAAGTGACCAGCAGGCCTTCGACCAGATCGATGAGGAAGACTGTCCGCAAAAACTTTCGCATAAGCAATCCCTAGCGGTCCACCTCGCCGAGAACGATGTCGATCGTGCCGATAATCGCGACCAGGTCGGCGACCAGCCCGCCACGCGCCATCTTGTCCAGGGATTGCAGGTTCACGAATGAAGGCGGCCGGATGCGCACCCGGTAGGGCTGCGTCGATCCATCGCTAACTATGAAGTAGCCCAGTTCGCCCTTGGGCGCCTCAACGGAAACGTAAACTTCTCCTACCGGCGGCTTGATCACCTTGGGGACTTTGGCCATGATGGGGCCGTCCGGAATGCGATCCAGCGCCTGGCGGACGATCCGCGCCGACTGGCGCATCTCTTCCATTCGCACCAGGTACCGGTCGTAAGTGTCGCCCTGAACGCCTGTCGGGATTTCGAAATCGTACTGTTCGTAACCGCTGTAGGGCTGGGCCTTCCGCAGGTCCCACTTCACGCCGGCGGCGCGCAACATGGGGCCGGTGACGCCGTAGGCTTTGCAGTCCTCGGCATTCAGGACGCCGACGTTCTGCATGCGCCCGAGCAGGATGCGGTTTCCGGTGAGCAGTTGATCGTAGTCGTCGATCTTTCCCGGCAGCCAGTCGCAGAATTTCCGGCAGTCCTCGACGAAGGTGTCGTAGAGCTCGTACAGCAACCCGCCGATGCGGAAGGCGTGGGTGGTGAGGCGGGCGCCGCAATACTGCTCGAAGATGTTCATGATCATCTCCCGCTCACGGAAGGTGTAGAAGAGCGGGGTGGTCGCGCCGATATCCAGGCAGTGAGTTCCCAGCCAGATCAGGTGGCTGGAGATGCGGACGAGCTCGGTGAGAATGACGCGGATGGCCTGGGCGCGGGGCGGCGCCTCTACGCCCAGCAGCTTTTCGACTGCCAGGCAATAGCCCAGCCCGTTGGAAACGGCGGCCACGTAGTCGGCCCGGTCCACGTAGGGGACGTACATGGCGTAGGTTCGGTTCTCGCCGATCTTCTCCATGCCGCGGTGCAGGTAGCCGATCACGCAGTCCGTGCCCATGACCCTCTCGCCGTCGAGCTTCACGACGACGCGCAGCACCCCGTGCGTCGAGGGATGCTGCGGTCCCATGTTCAGGACCAGCTCGCTGGAGTCGAGAAAAGTGCTTTCCGCCATGCTATTGGGCGCTTTCGATGCCCAGATTCTCCCGGACCCAGGCCTGGTCCTGTTTGAGAATCGAGTAATCCTTTCGCAGCGGGTAGCCCTGCCACCCATCCGGCATCAGAATTCGGCGCAGGTCGGGGTGGCCGGCGAACTCGATGCCGAACATGTCGAAGACTTCGCGCTCCAGCCAGTTGGCCGTCAAGTGCACTCCGACGGCAGTGGGGGGCTGGTAGCTCTCGGCGATGCGGGTCTTGATGCGGATGCGCTGGTTGTGGGGGAAACTGTACACGACGTAGACGAGATCGAAGCGCTCGGGCCGGGGCAGGTGGTCGACCGCGGTGATGTCGACCAGATAATCGAATCCGCCCTCGATCTTCAGAAACTCCAGGATCGGGACGGCCGCCTCCGGTTTGGCAACCAGGAACTCCTGGCCGAGGTAGGAAGCGAATTCGAGGATCTGCTCGCCGAACCGCTCCTGTAAGGTGCGGGTCAGTCCGGTGTCCCAGGGCGTCGTCGCCATGGCAGCCGGGACCTTAGGCACAGGCTGCGCCTTTGCCTGGTTTTTCTGCTCTTCAGCCATCAATGGACCCAGAGGGAAGAATTCCAGCTTACAGGGTGGACTTCAGACCTGTCAAACGCGGACTAGGGGACGCGGCGCACCTGCTGGATTTGGCCCAGCATTCGCTCGAACTTCAGCTTCTGTTTGTCGTCCAGGATGCGCAGAATCCGATCTTTCCCATTGGCTCGCACATCGCTCATCTGCGACTGGAGCATCTGCATGTACATCCCGAAGTCGTCCAGAACCATCGCCAACTGCTCGGACTGCGCCGGAGTCAGGTCCAACTCCTTCGAAAGTTGCTGAAGGGTCTGTTGCTTATCGCCCACGGGGTAGTACCCAGTCGACCGGTGCATCCAGTCATACAATCCGAGGTGCATCACCAGAACTCCGGCGAGCACGCCGGCCACGAAGATGGATCCGACCGCCAGTAGCAGCCGCGGGTTGAGCCATGAGCAGCGGAGATTCTCGTTTGCCATGGCGTACTAATCCTGATAGCTCGCCAGCGAGACTAGAACAGTCTCCCGGTCCTGCTGGGGATCGCTTCCGACGGTCCCGTAGACCTCTGGGTCCACGGCCATGATGGTAACCAAATTGGAGCCGGTGAAATCCGGTCCTCTCTCGGAGTAGACCAGGAAAGAGCCCATCAGAACGACCGCCGTAAATGCGGCGGCGATGAGGCGCCAGCCCAGAGCGGGCTGCGAAAACGCGTAGGGCAGGGAGGCCTGCCGTTGAGCCTCGATGCGCTGCATGACGCGGGCGCATAAGCTGGCGTCGGGTACGGCGTCCGGAGCGTTGAGGAGGCGCAGCAGTTCCCCGTGCGCCGTCATGGCCGCGACCTCGCCGCGGCAGCCCGCGCACTCTTCCAAGTGCGCCTGGAACTTCTCCAATGCGCTCCCCGTCAGAGCGCCCAGCAGATAGTCCTCGAGATCGTCCTGGATTAACCTATGCATCGCTTCTTCCCTCAATCATCACTCTCAACATCCTTCACCGCTCCGCGGGTCTTGCGCCCGCTTTCTATTGAGCGGCCGGCTCCTTGGGACGCCGGCTCAACCGGCTCGCGGCCTTCACGAGCTTCTGCCGCGCGCGGAACAGCCTCACCTTAACCGTATTCTGGTTCATTCCGGTCATTTCCGCCAACTCTTCCACGGAATGGCCTTCCACTTCCTTCATGAGCAGCAAGCTCCGGTCTTCCGGCGAAACCTTCGACAGGAGTTTGACCACGTAATCCCGGCGGGCCAGATCGCTCTCCACCGTGGGGCGGCCGTCCACGGCCGGCTCCGACCGCGCAAACCGTTGTGCGTCGTCTTCGGAGAAGTCGCTTTCGTAAACCAGTTTCCGCACGCGCCGCTTGCGGAGATAGTCGTAGCACTCATTGACTGTGATCTTGTAAATCCAGGTCAGCAGTGCGCTGCGCGAGTCGAACTTTCCGATGGAAAAGAAGACCTTGGTGAAGACCTGCTGAGCGATGTCCTCGGCGTCGTTGCGGTTGCGCAGGATCCCGTAAATGATGGAATAGACCTTGGTCTGATAGCGCTCGACGACTTCGCGGAAGGCCGTTTCGTCGCCCCGCTGGATGCGGCGAATCAGGGTAGCGTCCGCGCTGTTCTGGCGATGGTCCAACGTGGTGCCCATTCCGGCGGCCCCACCGGAGAAAGGCAATGGCAAGACGCCGCTGAATCCGCTCATACTCAGTCGCCCAACTTCAGGGACGCGACCGCATGTCAAGCGGTTTCAAGCATCTAGCACCACGCCTGGCCGGGCTGGCCGGGAATCCCAACATATCAGATTCGCGCCCTCGTGTCATGGGATTCGAAGGCGGTATGTTGTTGAAATTGAAGGAGGCGGCCGCGGCGATTGGGTTCTGGTCATTTGAGGGCTCGCTTGGGGCCGTTGAGACGGCTGACGGCGTGGTGGAGGGACTCGACATCAGCAGCGGGGCGGCGATTGGCGATATAGCCGGAGGCCGCGGTGGCGCAGATGTGGCAGTAGCGAGGGATGTTATTGAAGAGATTAGGGTTATGGTCATAGAAGAAGGTTCTGCTAATCTCATACGTACCACTGCTCACCACCGCTGGGCCGCAGTGGCTGGAACGTTGAGTATGATTCGCAATCTCTGGCTGTTTCTCCTTCTCGCCGCTCCCAGCATGGCGGGCGAGTGGTTCCTTTTCGCCTCGTTCCGCAGCAACGGCGAGGGTCTTCTTCTCGTTGAGCCAGGATGGGCGCAAGTGGGCGCCTCTCAACGACGATAAAGCCTGGATTGAGTGCGAGCCGGCGGGGATGCTCATGCGCGATCCGTTCCTGACCAAGGGCCCGGACGGGACCTGGCACCTGCTCTGGACCTGGCACTGGAGCCGGGGCCAGATGGGCGGACGGCTCAAGATCGGCCATTCCAATTCGAAAGACCTGCTCACCTGGACACCGCAGAAGGAGATCTTCCTGTTCGACGACGTGCCCGAGGCCGGCAACGCCTGGGCGCCCGAGGCCACCTGGGACAAGCAGCGCAAGGAATGGGTCATCTATTGGGCCACCATGATCAAAGGAGAGGCTGAAGGTCATCGTCTCTACTCCGTCACCACCAAGGACTGGAGCACCTACACGCCGGTGAGGCTCTGGTTCGATCCGGGCTTCAGCGCCATCGACGCGACCCTGGTCCAGGACGGCAAGCTCTGGGTCATGGTGTTCAAGGACGAGCGCAACGGCCAGAAGCGCCTATTGCTGGCCTTCGCCGATTCCCCGCAAGGGCCGTGGCGGGACATGACCAAGTCCCTCTCCAGTAACACGCGATTGACCGTGTTGCCGCTCGTAATCGAGCAGGGCCGCTGCGCCAGAGGCGCACAGCCGCCCTGCCAAGGGCTCTCCAGTAACACGCGATTGACCGTATTGCCGCTCGTAATCGAGCAGGGCCGCTGCGCCAGAGGCGCACAGCCGCCCTGCCAAGGGCTCTCCGGCGACTGGGTGGAAGGTCCGAACGTCACCAGGATCGGCAAGGAATGGTGGATCTATTTCGATCACTACTCCAAACCCCAGTATTACGGCGCATACCGCAGGCGCTACTGGAAGACATTCGAGGACGCCTCCAAACTAATCACCTTCCCCGGCGAGACCCGCCACGGTTCGGTGGTCAAGATCCCCGAAAAACTGGCCAAGAAACTTCAGGCACAGCGCCGCTGAGGCGGTTGGGGTCCCGCGGAAACGGCCCGGTTTCCAAGCGATAGATGATTGCAGCCGAGAAGCCAGGGGCGCCCCGGTCGGCAGGCGCGTCAGAACATCAATTCTGGCCACTCCCTCCCGGTCGTGGCATCTCGCTGAGCCAGAAGCACCGAACCGCGACAGGGAGGGCGGGGTTAACGTTGCGCAGTGCGCGAGTGAGCAGCCGTCTCTACCGCTTCACGCCGACGACTCTGTACGGCGTTTCCACTTCCAGATCGGGATATATCCGGCCGTTGCCCTGACGATCCACGATTTCAATCAGGTACATCAGATCCCATTGCGGATCGACGAACGAGGCCGGAATACTGCCGGCGTACATGCCGGTCCGGGAATCCAGCGTCATGTCCGCCGTCTGATAGTCCTCTTTCTGATTGACGTGCCGGTACCGCAGGCGAATCCACTTCACGCCCGCCGGAGCTGCGACCTTAGCCTGAACCACAAAATTCTGGCCAGGCGCGGCCACCGCCGTGCCAGGCACAAAGGTCACCACCGGCAGCTTAGGGTTGGGATCGCGCGCGGGGATACGAACGGTCTTGGCATCCGCTCGCGCCGTAGCGGTTCGCCGCTCGGCCAGCAATTGTTCGAATTCCGTATCCAGGGCCTTCAACTCGTCCTTCCAATGACGCGGGAATCCCCTGGCGCTCGGGCCGAAAGCCATGTTGTCGATGTAGAAGTCGCCGGCGGCGTCGACCATCTCACGCCAGGCCTGGATCGCGCTTCGTTCATTAGCAATAGCCTCGTCAAACGCCGTGAGGTCGCCAGCCTGTTTGTACAGGTTGTAATTAACACCCCCGAGCTGACGCCAGGAGTGATATCGTGCCAGCGCCGCGAGAATTTTCGCGTCCGTGGCAGTCGACTTGAACTCGTTGCTACTCGCGCGGCCGCCGAAGGCCCGTTCTGCTGCCGTCACTTCCGCCAGAATTGCATCCGAGGTCTGAGCGAACCAGCGGCTGGTTTCCTCGGGACGCCGCATGGCCGTGTCCGTGCCCTCAATGATGCTCGCGGCTCCTTCGCGCAGGTTCATGAATTGCTGAATATCGCTGCCCTCCTCCTGCTGGGCGAACTGCGGCAGGCTTCCCTGGTGCATCATCTCAGGCCAGCCCATCGTCGTGGGGAACATCCGGTATGGAACGCTGGCGGCGACGATCCTGGGCAAAACCCGGCTCGCGAGCTGCAGAGCCTGCATGACGTGCGGTCCAGCCTCGGCGCCGAATCGAACCGCAAACTCCCGCTCCCACACGTCGGGCGGCGTCTGCGGGTTATACGAGAGCCGGCCCCAGAGGCGATAGAACGCCCAATACCGCTCGAATTCGTAATCGTAGTAGCGGTAACGCGAGTTCAGGAAATCCCGCGGCTTGGCGTCGTGAGGGTCGCCGAGCATCTTGGTCGCCTGCATTTCCGTGACCGCCAGTCCCTGGCCGTCGTACAGGCGCGCACTGCTGGCCATCCGCCGCGCGTAATCGGGGTCGGCCCACAGCAGGATACGCGCTGTGCCTCCATTCCAAAGCGTCCAGTTCATGTGGTAGGTCTGCGGGTATTCCAGCAGATCGGCGTAACTGTGCCGCGCGTCCATCTGGTTCGATTTGTTCACGTGAGTCGGATGGTAGGGCATTCCCATCTGCTCCATCCAGATCTTCGTATCCAGTTGCACGTTGAGACCCTGCGCCTGAGCGTCCTTGATCACGGATTTGGCGAGGCCCTTGGCGCGCAGTTCAAGCCTCGTGTTCAGTTTGTTGCCGCTGTAGAACCCGAAGACCTCGTGCCAAAACCCTTCGATCTCCGTAGCGCGCAGCCCGGACTCGTCGTGCATGCGAAATTGCGTCTCGTTGATCTCGGGGAAGACCTCGTAGAACTTCTTCAGGGCGGCCACGGTATACGGCACAAGATTCTTGGCGTCGAGGCCCCATACCAGCCCAGGCGTAGGCTTGGTGCCATCCGATGCCCAGGGATTGGCACCCCTCTGTCCTCCCCCGCGATAGATGTGTTCCCAGCTGCCGGGCTTCACCCGGATCCCGCGTTCCGCGGCCAGGCGCAGCATCGTCTTGAATGCGGCGAGGTTCCGAGTCTGCTGTTCGGGCGTGAGGCCGACTACTCGCACATCAGGGAATCCGTCGACATCGAAGAAGTACGGATACAACGGCGCCATATAGCCGCCGTCCTCGTATCCAAATGTCAATACCAAGCGGTTGATGCGGTCCGCGGCGAACATGTCAAAATACCGGACCCAGAACTGCTCGTCGAGGAGGTGGCTTTCGAAGTACGCCTGGTTCATCGTGAAGATCGTGACGCCGCGCTCTTTGAGGTAGGGCTTTTCGGCGGCGTCTCGAGCGAATTGGAACGGATCGCCGCCGCTCGGGGTCCAGGCCACGCGATCCGCCAGGTCGAGCGCCGCATACATCAGTCCAGTTCCATCGGCGCCTACGAGGAGTATGGCAGGCTTCCCTTGGTACCTCGCGCCCTTGCGGATGGTCAGGGCTTCCGCGCCATCAGGTACGGGCGCCTTCATCTGACCCAGAGCGATAGCCGCGGGGCCGCGGCCGGCTGCCAGTCCCGCCAGGACCACAAAATCGGAGCCATTGACCTGGCCGCCGCCCTTCGCAACGCTGACACCCTTGGCGCGCAGCGCCGCCTCGAGCTTCCGGATGCCGTGCCAGGCGGGCGCATCCATCGTGGCGTCGGCGATCACCGTAACCTTCTTGAACGCGGGAGCCGGGCTCGGCGCGGTCTTTTGAGCGCTGGCGGCCTCAATGGCAAAGCCCGCGGCCCCCAGGCCCACGACCGCTGCCAGAAGGGCGGGAAATACAACAAACTTGAACGTCGGCAGTGCGCGCAGCACAGATCCCCCATCAAGCCGGGATTCCCCTTTTGGCTTCCCGGCTGCGGGCCAGTATACACCGATCTGGACTTTGGACGCCGTATCTTCGGTTCGCGGCAGGCTATGGACCGGCGACGATCTCAACCTGGAAACCCGCCAGAAATGGGTCTATCCCGACACCAGCAAGGATCCTGACCGCAACCCGCGTGAATTCGCGGCGGCCATGCCCGAGTGGCGGCGGAACGGCCTGCTGGCCGGAACCAGTGGGGAAGGCCCTGCGTCGTCGCGGCCTGCGGCGCAATCTACTGAATCACCGTCTCGCCCGATTTTGCGTCCAGCTTGATCTCGCCGAAAGTGGCCTCGTACTGCTGAATGTTCTGCTGCAGGAGATTCGCGAGGGCCTTGGCCTGCTGGGGGCTCAGATAGACGCCCTGGAAGTTCCGGATGTTGACGCTCTCGGGCGAGGTTTGGTTGACCGTCCCGAACACCAGGAAGAAATCCCAGAGGCTCAGGCGGCACTGAACGCTGTTGGCGTAGCTTTCCCGATAGTCGGGACTGCTGGTTAGCTGAATCTTGGGTGGTGGTGGTTGGGTCATGGCTGCGCGCCTCCGATGCATGGATTAGAATACTACAGGCGCAGGCGCCAGTGATTCCGCATCCAGCGTTCTGATTGCTGCGCACAGCCCGTTGTTGCGCATCTGGCGTGCACCGTTGCGCAACTGAGGCAAATTCGCATTTCGTTTTGGTCCTTGCTTTGTGTCTCAATCTGAGATAGTATAAATGTCTCAGATGAGGAGAGACCCGTGAACCGCATCAGGCTCTCGCCTGCGGAGCGGAACTTCCGTTCCAGGCTCGCCCAACTGGCTCACGACAACTGGCTGCTTCGCGGAACCTTGTCTGTTCGTAGTCGCAAGTGTGGCAAGGCCACCTGCCACTGCGCCAACGGCGAATTGCACGCCTCCCTGTATTTGGTCCAAAGCCACGACGGAAAACCGCGGCAATTCTGCATCCCCAAGCCGTGGGAACCTCGCGTCCGGCAGGCGGTGAACGATTACCAGGAAATGCGGCGCCTCATCGAAGAGGTCTCGGAACTCGAATGGAAACGCATGCGGGAGAAGAAGATGCCGGGACGCTGAGGGCTTACTCCATCGCCTCGTTCGCTATGCCGAGAAGGTGTTTGACCTTTCCAGCGAGGTGCTCGACAAAGTCACCGATGGACGTCCCCAGCCGCGGACGCCTACCACGCTGATACTGAAATCCTCTCTGGCGATGTTCTGGGCGCGATTGGGAAGCCTCCATGCGCTGGAAACCCTTTCCACCGCCCGGTTCTGGAAACGATGGCTGGCAGGGGACATGATCAGCGCCGACACCATGGGACGAGTACATGCCGCCCTGGACGTCGGCCAACTGCGGGATGGCCTCCACCAGATCTACAGCCGTCTGAAGCGGAACAAGGCGCTACCCCTGAATTTGGGTCTGGACGTTGCGGTCCTGGATGGCCACGAGCTACATGCCAGCTACCGCCGCCATTGTTCGGGGTGCCGCCAGCGCACCGTGAAGACCGAACAGGGAGAGCGCACTCAGTATTACCACCGGCAAGTCACGCTCATGCTCTTGCCCGGGGCTCGTTCCAGCGGCAAGCCCCTGCGCGTTTTGTTGGACTGCGAACCGATGCTTCCCGGTGAAGATGAAGTTGGCGCCGCGCTGCGCTTACTGGCCCGCGTGCTGGCGGACTATCCGCGGGCCTTTGATCTGGTACTGGCCGAGGCCCTCTATGCCACCGCGGCGTTTCTCAACTTCCTGATCGACCGCGGCAAGCATGCTTTGGTCGTTCTCAAAGACGAGCGCCGCAATCTGTATCAGGATGTGGCTGGCCTGTTCGCGCACGTCCAACCGCAGCGCGGCGAACGTCGCGGTCGAAACTGCCTATGGTGGGACTTTCCGGATCTGCGTTCTTGGCCGCAGGTGAAGGCCCCGCTGCGCGTGGTACGGAGCCTGGAAACTTACTCCGTGCGCCGCCAACTGGATCGAACGGTAACTCAGGAAACCAGCGATTGGGTCTGGGTGACGACTTTACCGCAGCCGCCAGCGCCCACCGCGCGCATCGTCGCCTGGGGGCATCAGAGATGGGACATCGAGAACTTCGGCTTCAATG
Source organism: Bryobacterales bacterium (assembly GCA_963734625.1). Classification (GTDB taxonomy): domain Bacteria; phylum Acidobacteriota; class Terriglobia; order Bryobacterales; family Bryobacteraceae; genus CAVTHW01. Next base: position 140,913 of record CAVTHW010000006.1, read on the forward strand.
AACTGGTCAATGGTTGGGAAGCCGACCACATTTACAAACACGAGGCCAAAGCCATCGAGGCCTTCCTGTTGATGGCGTTCCTGGCCTGCAACATTTTTCATGCCTTCCTCGGCCTGAACCTCAAACCCCAACTTCGCGACACCAAACCGGAGAAATACTGGGCTTGTCTGATCGCCGCCGAACTCTATCGTGACGCCGGAACCACGACACGCAAGCGCGCTCCCTGATCTCCTTTCGTCTCTGCCGCCTCTTATCTCAAACTGCCGATTTCGAGCCGCCGCTATTGGCGCCTGCACGCATTCGTGTCCCTTTTTCGTCCCTCGGGACCCCCCAGGCCCTCCCCATGCCCATCCGAAGTTGCCTGGATCGCCCAACGCAGCGGAATCCCCTTCGATACCGCTGCTTGCCCGCACCCAACTGTCACGAATGCGGAATCGCTGGCGCATCAAATCTTTCAACCCGAAAACGGGGTAATTTGGTACTGTCCCTATTTTGTAACCTGTGGAATGCGCTCGGCGACAGGGGGCAGAGCCGGGAAATCGGTATATGGCGCGGTTTGGTACCAGTAACAGGCCGAGAACCAGTTGTCGCCGCGGTCGTTGCCGTGGCCGTGCTCCATGGTGTGCTTCAGGTAGCTGGTGAAGGTGACGGGGTTGTCGCCATGCCAGCGGTAGCAGCAGTAGCGGCCACCGGTGCGCTCGGCCAGGATGATGAGCGGCGCGCCGTAGTAGCGGTGGGCAAAGGGCACGGCGCCATCCCGGCCGCCGAAGTTCCAGCTTCCCAACAGATAGTCTTCCGAGCCGGTTCCGACGATGGCGGGCTTTGTCTCGTCGTCGATGAAAATCATTTCGTCGCCCTCGCCCATCCATCCGTCGGCATTGAGGAGCACTCCGATCGTCACTCCCATCAGGTGCCCTCGTCCCCGCGTCTCGGCGTAGACGTAGTTCAGCTTGCCGTCTGGATTCAGCTTGGCGGCTTCGCCTTTGACCGCGACACACGGAGAAGCCTGGCGGTACTGGGCGTGGAAGTAGAGCGCGTCGTCGGGGAGCGACGGCATCGTCATATAGTCGATGTTGGAGTAAAACGCGCCGACCTGCTGCCGTCCTTCATTCGTGACCGTCATGCGCGCGGACTTGCGATAGGGCATGGCGAAGTAGCAGTTCAGCGAGCGGCCCGGCGAGCAAGCCAGGTAGGCCGATTCGTAGATCACATACTGGCCGAGATTGAGGCCGAAGAAGTCGCCGATCGGCGTCTCGACGCTGGGCCTGGCATTGCCGTCCCAGTAAATGCGCAGCACGAGCTCCTTCAAGTGATTGGCGCTCTGGGCGGAGATGGTGAACCAGATGTGCGAGATGACCCCCGGGCCTTCGGCATTAAACAGTTCCTGCGTGGCGCCGGGCTGAATCGGCCAGCGGTCGGCGTTTCCTCCGGTGCGGTCATAGCTGGACTGCTTCAGCGACTTATAGTCTTGAGCGCGGACGTAGTCCGGCAGAATGCTCGCGCCGGCCGCGCGGCCGGCTTGCGCCAAACCAGCGGCGGGCACAGCCGCGGAGAGACCTCCGAGCGCCATCAGCCGTTGCAGGAACCCGCGGCGGTTCCGATCGTTGTTAGTCACAGTATTCATATTGGACTCCCGGTTCCTGTCCAGTTTACACCCGGCCGCCTCCGGTTCCACTAGGCCGCCCGGACTACCGCAGTTCCACCGCTTCGACCCGCCGCATCAGCGCCAGGCCAACCAGGAAAGCCACCGGCATCAACAGGCCAATTCCGATGAACACGGGCACGTAGCTGTGGCTCAGGTCCAGGACCCGGCCTACCGCCCAGGTGCTGATCACCGAGCCGAGCGTCGACCCCGTGCCCCCAATCCCGTAAACGCTGCCGACGGCGTGGCTTGGGAAAAAATCCCCGGGCAGCGTGTGGACCGTCACGGACCAGGCGATCCAGAAGAAGATCGCCACCGAGATAAAGAACATGGTCCAGAAGACCGAGTGGGTGAAAACGGCGGCGATCCCAACCGGCGACATCAGGGTGCCCGCCAACATGAGCGCCTTTCTGGTTCGGTTCACGCTCCAACCTCGGCGCTGAAGCCGCAGCGTCACGTACCCGCTTGCGAAGTTCGACACGTCGGCGACCAGAAACGGAATCCAGGCCACCGCCCCGATGGCGGCCAGGTCCAGTTGACGCTCGCGCGCCAGGAATTCGGGGATCCAGAAGACGTAGAAGTACCAGAGCGGATCCGCGAAGAAGCGGCAGAAGAAGACCGCCCAGGTCTGGCGATAACGGAGAAGTGTGGTCCAGCGCACATGTGGCGCAGCCGGGTCCGCCGAGGCTCGCCCCCGGTCCGTGGCGCGCATAGCAGGCTGAGTCGCGCGGAAAATCTGAAACGCCGCGACCCAGAGGAACCCCAGCGCGCCAGTCACGATGAAGGCGAACTGCCAGCCGAAGTGCCGCGTGGCAAAAACCACGATCGGTGGGGCCAGCATCGCCCCCATGCTCGAGCCGCTGTTGCACACCCCAATCGCCAGCGTTCGGGCCCGCGGAGGCACCCACTGCGAGACGGCCTTGATGAAACCCGGCCACGCTCCGCTTTCGCCCACCGCCAGCAGAGCGCGGAAAAAGCCCATACTGAGCGGCCCACGGGAGAAGGCCGTCAGCATCCCGGCCGTCGACCACCAGCAGACGGACAACGTCAGCCCCCGGCCGACCCCCAGCCGGTCGATGACCCATCCGGCCACGGCGTAGAACACCGCGTAGGTCACCATGAACGCGTTCAGGATGCCCGCGTACTGTGCGTTGCTCAGGCGGAACTCGTCGCGCAACAGAGGCGCGAGTACCGAGAGGACCTGCCGGTCGATGAAGTTGATCGTCGTCGAGCCCAGCAGCAGAACCACCAGAACCGTCAGCGCGCGGTTTGACAGGACGGGTTTAACCAAGATTTCCTTTTGGCTTCCTGGCCGTCATAGATTGTAATCACAATCGCCGGAGGTGTAGCAAACGGAAGCTGTCGACTCATTGGCGTCCGAACGGCGCCGGAGAGCGGGGCTCGCCGCTGATCCGGACATTACGGAAGTCGCCCGTTTCATTAAACGATCCAAGCCCCACGCGGCCAAAGCGCAGGCTGAGATCGACCGCCTCGAGGCTCGGATTCCGGTTCCCGCTCACCTCGACATAGCAGCGTCCCGTGTCGCCGTCGAAGACCAGCTTGACCGGGGTCCATTCCCTCGTTGGCAATGATGCCGGGCCGTCCAGCGGGGAGATGCGCACGCGTTCGCCGCCGAAAACGTGGAACATGCCGTTATGCACGTTTTGCTTCGCGGCCGTATCGGCCGAGATGTGGGCGTAGTTGTAGTGAGACTCGTCCTGCCACGCATAGACGATGATGAGGCTCGATCCGTTGCGCCGCACCTCGGCCTCCACCGTGACCCGCCGGAATGGCGCCGTCTCCGCCAGCGCGAACTTCTGCGGCCGGCGCGGCACGCCGGGCGGCGGATTCGCCGCGACGAGCAGTTTGAGGACGGCATTCTCGATCGACCAGTCCGGCGCCTGCTGCACCGTCCAGCGATGCCCGAAGACCTCAATGCTGTCGGCAGCGACCAGGACGGTCGCAAGGACTATGGCAAGCAACACGGATTTCATAGCATAGAACTCGGATTCGGGCTTCCTGATCGGAATTATTGCACATTAACTTGACTAACCTGGACACGGACCCCCATGCACTGCCTCGGCCTGGGAACTCAGGCTTCGCGCACCACTTCGAAGCCCATCAGCCGCCCCATGCGCTCGATGGCCTGAACGTGGTCGCCATAGAAGATCACCCGGTGCAGTCCCGAGCTGAAGCTCTGGAGCCATTTCTCCGCGTTGCTGACGCGGGTGCGTATCTGGGTGCGGCAGCCGCGGTCGCTGTCCATCACCGGACCGGTGACCTCGGCCGTGGACACCAGGAACCTCTGCGGATCCACGAAGCGCGCTACGGTTATCGTCTCGGAGGATGGCATCATCACCTGAACCACCGCTCCCTCGTTGGTCTCCAGATGATTGCGAATCATGTAAGGGTACGATGGACCGTCGATGCCCTTCATCTTAGTGGCCGATACGCAGTGCGCGTGGATCACCTCGTTGCGGCTGGTGTCGAACACCGGGTCGGAGACGAAGCCGGGCATGCCGGAATACGAAGTCACCAGCATCTGGGTCATGGTGGAGGCCAGATCGGCTTCGCACACGCCGTAGAGGCCGGCGTCGTTGAACTTCGACCAGGCTATGCAGGGGTAACCGGGCAGGGTGTTGGCCGCGAGCGACCCGAAGCAGTCGATCGTAAGCGCGTTGGCCTGCTGCTGCTTCAGCATCGCGTTGAGCGCCAGATAGAAACGCAGACCGTCGCGGATCTCCTTGGGAGACGGCTCCACAACGCGCAGTGCGCCGCGTACGAACTCGTCGGCTGCTTTCTGCGCCTCGCGCTCATCCACGGAATCGAAAGCACGCTTGAACTCCGGGCCGGTGACGAACTGGAACTTGGTCCCGAAGTGCTTGGTGAAGGCGTCGGACGCAGCCTGCCGCCCGGCCGGAGTGGCCGCGCCCACCAGCACCTTGCTGTTGCGCAGGTGATGCACGGTTCGAAACGCCCGCATGTACGGGTCCAGATCGCCGTAGCTGCTCGAGGCCACGACTTCCAGTTTCCTGCCGCTCCTGCGCAGGCCGGCTATGCTTGACCATGCGTGCGTCGCGTAGGGACGCGAGAAGAACAGACCGGGGACTTCCAGGGAGGATGCCAGGGCCTGCAGCGGCGGGGTGGGCTGCGATACCGGGACTATCAGCACTCCATCGATCTCGCCCACCTTGGCGAGCCACGGCTTGACTTCTTCCGCGGTGCGCAGCAATTCACCGCCCACGAAACGGACGCTGGCGGAGTTCTTGCGCTCGACCTCAGCCAGCCGGGCTTCGATCTCGGCCACTTCCATTGCGAGGTCCAGGGTCGGCTTGGGCCAGTGGACCTGGGGCGCGCCCAGGTATACCTTGGCGACCGTCGCCGGGCCGTTCCACGGCATCGACGTGAAATCCGCCGCATTCAGCGCGAAACGGGCCATAGCGGCGCCGCACAGCGAGAGGCTGAACTCCCGCCTGGTTATCGGACAGGGAATCTTCGACATTGCCATTGCCTCCTTTACCCGGAGAGATTATACACGGAAGCGGATTCTGAATGCCTGCTACTGTCTCTTCAGTAACACGCGATTGACCGTGTTGCCGTTCGAAATGCAGCAGGGCCTCTGCGCCAGAGGCGCACAGCCGCCCTGCCAAGGGCTACCCGGTGTATGATGATTCCGGGCTCGTTCCGCGCCGCCCAGGCGAAAGCTCATTCGGAGGTGATTGATCCTATGACGACACGACGTTCGTTCATGGTACGAACTCCCATCGTGCTGGCCGCCGCCGGCGCCCAGGCTCGGGGCGCCGCTGAAGCCCCCTCCCGCCGGCTGCTGACCGGACGGTTTCCGCTCGAGAACCTCGCGCGCGTGCTTCTGCCGCGCGAACGCTGGCTTCCCTTCGCGCCGGCTTCGACCCGCGCGGGCTGGGAGGCCCTGCCGGCCCCGGCGCGGAAGGATCTGGTCGCCGCCGGAGAGCGCCACCTGGGTAAGGAATGGCCGCTGCTGCCGGCCTCCGTGTTTCTGGAATACGCGCGCGACGGAAATCGTTCGCGGTACGAGGCGATCCGCTCCGCGCGGCGCGAACGGCTGCGCGAACTGGTCGTGGCCGAATGCGTCGAAGCGAAAGGCCGCTTCACGGACGAAGTCGTCAACGGCGTCTGGGCCACATGCGAAGAGACCTTCTGGGGAGTTCCGGCGCATTTGTCGCTGCAGAAAGCGGGGTCCGGGTTGCCGGACGTGACCGAGCCGGTGGTGGACCTGTTCGCCGCGGAAACGGCCAGCCTGCTGGCCTGGACGGACTACCTCCTGGGGCCGCAACTGGGGGGCATCAACAAGCTGCTGCGTCCCCGCGTCCAGTATGAGATGCAGCGCCGGATTCTGGTTCCTAACCTCGAGCGCAACGACTTCTGGTGGATGGGGTTCGATCCGAAGCGCGCCAGTTCTCTGAATAATTGGACGCCCTGGATCGACTCCAACTGGCTGACGGCCGCACTGCTGATGGAACCGGATGAGAAGCGCCGCGTGACCGCCGTGCACAAGATCCTGCGCAGCCTGGACCGTTTTCTGGATGGCTACGCCGACGATGGCGGCTGCGACGAAGGTCCCGGCTACTGGGGGCGGGCAGGGGGCTCCCTGTTCGACTGCCTGGAACTGCTGTACTCGGCGACCGGCGGCGCCGCCGACTTTTACCGCGAGCCTCTGATACAGGAGATCGGGCGCTACATCTACAGGGTTCACATCGCGGGCGATTGGTTCATCAATTTCGCCGATGCGTCCGCCCGAAACCGCATCAACCCGGAGCTTGTATTTCGCTACGGCAAGGCCATCGCGGACGAGAAGATGCAGGCCATGGCGGGGTATGCCGCGGCCGGCCGGGGTGATCGCATCGGAGCGGACAGTCTTGGGCGCCAACTGGCCGCCCTCTTCTTGTCGGGCGGACTGGCGTCGGTGCCGGCGCGCCCGCCGCTAGTGCGCGACGCCTGGATGCCCGGAATTCAGGTAATGGCCGCGCGCGCGAAAGAGGGTTCGACCGACGGACTGTACCTCGCCGCCCAGGGTGGCCACAACGCCGAGAGCCACAACCACAACGACGTCGGCAACTTCATCGTGTTTGCCGGCGGGCAGCCTGTCATCATTGACGTGGGCGTGGAAACCTACACGGCGAAGACGTTCAGCGGCTCCCGGTACGACATCTGGACCATGCAGTCGGCCTACCACAACCTGCCCACGATCGGACGAGTGATGCAAGGGCGCCGGCCGCGAGTTCGCTGCTACCGACGTTGCCTACCGCAGCGACGACCGCGAGGTGGAGTTCAAGCTGAACCTTGCGCGCGCCTATCCCCCAGAAGCGCGAATCCGGTTTTGGAACCGCAGTCTGCGGCTGGACCGTGCCGCCAACGAGATCATCCTGACCGACGCCTACGCGCTGAGCGCGGCGGCGCCCGATATCACCTGGACGGTCATGACCCTGGCCAAGCCGGCCCTGGAATCGGGAGAGGTGCGGCTGGGCCCTGTGCGCTTGCTGTATGATCCCGCGCTGGCGCCGGCGGTGGAGGAGATTCCCCTCAAAGACAGCCGCCTGCGCAGTTCCTGGGGCGAGACCTTGTACCGCGTGCTGTTCAGAGATGCCCGGCCACCCCTGGAGGCCACCCGGCGCTTGCGCATAGTGACGGGAATTGTGGGTTAGAGCATCCAGATAAGGACTTCACATGTCGAAACTGATCGCCGTCATGCTTCTACTATTGGCCTCCGTAGCCTCCGCCGCCGGCCCGCCCAGTGTCATCTTCGACACGGACATGGGCAACGACGTGGATGACGCCATCGCCCTCGCCTTGTTGCACGCCCTGGAAACCCGCGGCGAGTGCCGGATCGTGGCCGTCACCATCACCAAGGACAATCGCTGGGCCGCTCCCTTCGTCAGCCTGCTGAATACGTTCTACGGCCGCCCTGACATCCCCATCGGCATCGTCAAGGGCGGCAAGACCCCCGAGGATGGCAACTTCATTCGCCAGGTTTCGTCCAACTATCCCCGCCGCCTGGGCGAATCGGCCGAAGTGCCCGACGCTACCATGGTGTTGCGCCGTGCCCTGGCCGCCGCGCCGGATGCCGGCGTCGTAGTCGTACAGGTGGGATTCAGTACCAACCTTTCCCGACTTCTCGATTCCAAGGCCGACGCTGTCAGTCCTCTCTCCGGCCACGATCTGGCCGCTCGCAAGGTCCGATTGCTAAGTGTGATGGGGGGCAATTTCGTCGATCCCAGCTTCGCCGAGTACAACATCAAGATGGACATCCCCGCCGCTCAGAGGCTCTTCTCCGAATGGCCGGGCCCGATCGTTGCCGGCGGCTTCGAGATCGGCGCTGCCATCCGCTACGATCCCGAGCGCCTCGAGACCGATTTCCGCTGGGCCGCCAAGAACCCTCTCGTGGATGCCTACCGCAGCTACCAGAAGATGCCCTACCGCGAGCCGCTGTGGGATCCCATTTCCGCGCTCTACGCCGTGCGCCCCGACGCCGGTTACTTCACCCTCTCGGAACCCGGCACGATCGTAGTGGCCGCCACGAGTGGCACGCGCCTGGAGCCCTCAGCCTCCGGCCAGCACCGCTATCTCATCGCCAATGAAGCCCAGCGCGCCGCAGTCCGCGAGGCGATCTCGGCCCTGATGAGCCAGCCGCCCCGTTAAGCCGGAGTTCCCGGGCCTGAAATAGGGCAATCCCCGTCAACTTAGTCATTTGGCTTCGTTTTGGCTTTCTAACTATGCGGCACTAGCCCGCTCTTCTCACACAAGATCGTGACGAGGCGCGGGAGGGGCCCGTGGATACGAGGCGCGCGACCGGCGACGCCCGCAGGCGTACTTGACAGTACGTCGAGGACGTCGCCCGAGCGCAACGAAGTAGACATGGGTCCATCGCGCGCCACAGTAGATGTTGTGTGAGAAGTGCGGGCTAGGCTGACTAGCCTGCCCCACGGTCAATTGCAGACTCGCTGGACTGCTTGCCCGCACTATCCTGTTCTGATGACGCGCCGCCCCTCGACGCGCCACTTCCCGGAAAGCATTATGCCAATCGCCTCGCTGTAAATGCGGTGCTCCTCCTTGAGAATGCGCGCCGACAGCGTGTCGGCCGTGTCGCCATCCAGCACGGGCACGGCCGCCTGCAAGACGATGGGGCCGGCGTCCAGGTGTTCGTCGACGAAATGTACGGTGCAGCCCGAGATCTTTACGCCGTGCTCCAGGGCTTGGTGCTGGGCGTCCAGGCCTGGGAAGGAAGGCAAGAGCGCGGGGTGAATGTTCAGAATGCGCTGCGGGAACTCGCGCACGAAGTAGGCGCTGAGTAGGCGCATGAAGCCCGCCAGACAGACCAGATCCACCTGGTGCCTCTTCAGTTCGGCCACCACTAAACGGTCATACGCCTCGCGCTCCATTCCCTTGGAAGGGATCGCGACAGCGTTCAGGCCCATGGCGCGCGCGGTCTCCAGCCCTCTTGCCTCCGGCCGGTTCGAGATGACCACCGCGATCTCGGCGTCGATACGGCCCGCGGCCACGTTGCCGGCGATCGCTTCGAAATTAGACCCGCGTCCGGAAAGCAGGATTCCCAAGCGTTTCATATGTAGATCACTCGTGACTTGGCGCCCCTAGGAAGCTGGATCACGCGCCCGATCTCGTGATGCGGCTCGTCAAGCTTATCCAGCGCCTTCTTAGCTTGAGAGAGCTTGCGTGGCGGGATGGCCAGAATCATTCCTATGCCCAGATTGAACGTCCGCCGGAAATCGTCCTCCCTAACGCGGCCTAGCTTTCTTAGTAGCTCGAATACCGCGGGGATCTTCCATGCAGCGGTGTCTATCTGGGCGGCGAGGCCGGGTGGCAGAATGCGCGGCGTATTATCCGTGATCCCTCCGCCGGTGATGTGGGCGGCTCCCCTCAGCAAGCCCGCTTGGTGAAGGGACTGGATCGGCTTCAAGTAGCTCTTGTGCACCTTCAGTAACTCGTCCGCCAGGCTGCACCCCAGTTCGGGAATGAACTTGTTCGGAGCATAGCGGGCCACCTCGAAGAACAGCTTTCTGGCGAGCGAGTATCCGTTGGTGTGAAGGCCGCTCGACGGCAGGCCGAGCAGCACGTCGCCGGGCTTGAGTGCTGCGCCAGTCATCATGCGGTTGCGCTCCACGCCCCCCACGATGAACCCGGCCAGGTCGTATTCTCCGGCCGCATAAAAGCCCGGCATCTCGGCGGTCTCGCCGCCTATCAACGCGCAGCCGTTGTTGCGGCAACCGCGCGCCAGGCCGCTGACCACCTGCGCCGCCACCGTAGCGTCCAGTTTGCCAACGGCGAAGTAATCCAAAAAGAACAGCGGCCGCGCGCCCTGAACTGCTATGTCATTAGTGCAATGGTTGACCAGATCCTCGCCCACGGTATCGTGACGGCCGGTCATGAAGGCCAGCCTGAGCTTAGTGCCAACGCCGTCGGCCGAGCTTACCAGTACCGGGGCCTTCCATCCCGAGAGCCGGTAACCGGCGCCGAAGGTCCCAATGTCGGTGAGAACCCCCTGGCCGAAGGTCGAGCGCGCCAGCTTCTTGATGTGCCCAACAGCGAGATCGGATTCGTCGATGTTTACACCAGCGTCTTTGTAGGAGACAGGTTTCCTCATAGGCATGGTACTCGTAGAACTTAACAGTATAGCGGCACGGACGCCGGCGTGATTCAACAGTGTACGCAAAGACAGACTGCCCGTGTGGGGTCAGGCTTTCGCCTGCCGCCGGCTTTTGAGCCGGCGTTTCTTAGGGCTGGCGCAAGACGCCGGGCCGAAGCCCGGCCGCAGCCAGAAATGGCTGACCCCACAAGCACGCCGGCGATTCCACTTCTATGAAGCACACCCTGCCATACTGGACACCTGTGCGAGCGGTAGTCCAAAGGGTAACGGAAGCTGAAGTGACGGTGGAAGGCCGGGTGGCCGGCAAGATCGGTCCAGGCTTGCTCATTCTGCTGGCAGTAGCGAAACCGGACACGCGGCGCGACGCCGACTACATGGCCGACAAACTGGCCGGGTTGCGTGTTTTCGCTGACCACCACGGCAAGCTCAACAAGAGCGTCCTCGAGGCGGGCGGTAGCCTGTTGGTTGTTTCTCAGTTCACTCTTTACGGGGATGTAAGAAGAGGCCGCCGGCCGAGTTTCGACAAGGCCGCGGATCCGCAACAAGCCCGGGCTCTGTACGAGCACTTTGTGGAGGCGGCGCGCGGCCGCGGGCTCCGCGTCGAGACCGGAGTCTTTCAGGCCGACATGCAGGTGCGCCTGGTCAATGATGGTCCTGTAACTATCATTATCGATAGTGGTGAAATCATAACTTGACAAAACTGATTGAGATAGTGGTATCGTATATTCGGGAGACAATATGCCCAGACATGCAAGAGCTATTCAAGATGCTTCCTTCCTCAACGCCGCGCTAGAGGGACTCGAGATGCAGCGCCGAAGGATCGAAGAACAGATAGGGCAAGTGCGCGCCATGCTTGGCGGCCGTAAGGCGGGAGTGGCAGCCGGCAGGTCGGGCGCCAAACCGGCTCGGAAACGGCAACTCAGTCCGCAAGCGCGGAAGCGGATCGCCAACGCGCAAAAGAAACGTTGGGCCGAGTATCGCAAGAAGCAGGCGGCACAGGCTAAAGAGGGCTGATTCGCAGGCGGCCCCCTACTTGAGCCCGGACCCCACGGCCGCCTGTTTGTTTTCCGGAGTAAGCTCCGATTTTTCCATGCGTCTGGTCTCCTGCCAGGTGTAGAGCAAGCGGGAGATTACAGTCACATTGGAAAGCACGGCGATCACCCACAGCACGGGCGCCATGCGTCCGAAGAACGCCCCGATGATAAGCAGGACTATCCGCTCGGGACGCTCCATGAAGCCGACCTTGCAGAGAGCGATCGTGCACTCGGCGCGCGCGCGCGTGTAGCTCACCATCACCGAGCCCGTCATCACTACGGCCGTAAGCACCACGTATAGGTAGCGATTAATCGACGCGTAGTAAACCAGCAGGCCCATCAGCAGAACCAGATCGGAATACCGGTCCAAAACCGAGTCGAAGAAGCCGCCGAAACGCGTCACCCGGTTGGTCTGGCGCGCTACGCGCCCGTCCATCATGTCGAAAAGGCCCGCCCCCATGATGACGCCCCCCGCCGCGAAAAACTGGCCCGAGGCCAGCAGCGCCGCGGCGGCCCCGTTGACCAGCAGGCCCATGAACGTCAGTACATTGGGGTGAATGCGCGACAACACCAGCGCCCGCACTGGCAATAGAAGCACCTTGTCGCAGGCAATCCCAATCGCACGCGTGACTGTCATCTGCGCTTCTTTCCGATCCCGCCCGTCATTCAACCGCGTCGTGGATAGTCAAAAGCTTGACGATTTCCATCTCCCGGACCCCGCCCGGGATGTTGATCCTGACTACGTCTCCCAGCCCCTTGCCGAGCAAGCCGCGCCCGATCGGAGAACTGGTCGAGATCCGTCCGGCTGGCGCGTCGGCTTCCTCGCTGGTGACTATCTTATATGTGATTTCCTGATCCTTCTGCATGTCCAGGACAACCACCGTGGAGCCCAGACCAACCTTGTCTAGAGGCAGCCTCGAGAGGTCCACCATGGACATCTCGCCCAGGCGTTTCTTGAGCTGGCCCAGGCGGGCGTTTACAAAACCCTGGCGTTCCTTAGCGGCGTGGTACTCCGCATTCTCGCTGAGATCGCCGTGCGCCCGCGCCTTCAGAATCTCTTTCGGCAACTCGTGCCGGAACTCGTGTTCGAGGGTCGCTATCTCCTCTTGGAGCTTCTTCTTGATATCTTCCATGAAGGCGGGGAGCCGCTCCCAGATGCTCATTATAGAGCATAAGCCGCCGGTTTGACACCCGTCCCTACCCCCACCTATACTGGGAGTTCAGAACGAAGGGATAATCCTGCCGCGGGGCTTGCGGGAAGCGCAGCGTGCCCGCTCGGGGCTGCACACGTAAATGCCGAAACGTACATTCCAGCCGAACAATCGAAAACGCGCCAAGACCCACGGATTCAGGGTGCGGATGCGGACCAAGGACGGCCGGGCCGTGCTGGCGCGCCGCCGGGCGAGGGGCCGTAAGAAGCTGACCGTCAGTTCCGAAAGAGCCGTTCGTTACGCCTAGCAAACCGATCCAGGGCGCGAAACAAGATTGGTCCTTCCCCCGGAGCGCTCGATTGCTCCGGCGAGCAGATTTCCAGAAGGTGTACGACCTTGGGTTTCGGATGTCAGGCCCTTTCTTTTCGGGGATCTGTCACCGGGCCGAAGGGCAGGCTCAAGCCAGAGTCGGATTCGCGGTTCCAAACGCGCTGGGCGGTAGTGTGGTTCGTAATCGGCTGAAACGCCGGTTGCGGGAGGCGGCTCGCACCAGCTCCGCCAGGCCCGGGGAGGGATGGGATGTCGTCATCCAGGCCAGACGAGGAGCTTTGGAAGCGCCGTTCGGCGATCTGAAGAGAGAGGTTGAGAGGCTTTTCTCGCGATGCGCGCATTCATAGTCGGCCTCCTGCGCTTCTACAAACGCTGGATCTCCCCCTGCCTGCCGTCGGCCTGCCGATTTGAGCCCACCTGTTCGGAGTACATGCGGGAGGCCGTCGAAAGGCATGGGATTGCGCGGGGAACTTGGCTCGGGATGAAGCGCCTGGTGCGGTGCCACCCCTTCCACGCGGGCGGCTATGACCCACTTCCCGAAACAGAGCCGCGATCGTCAGGGAGCGGAATCCGGTAGCGAAAGCCTAGGTTAGAAGCAATGGCCGATCCAACTCCAACTCAAGACAAGAAGCAAGACGAAGGGCTGTCCATGGAGAAAAGGTTGCTGATAGCCTTCATCCTCATGGGCGCGGTCCTGTTTCTGATGCCGTACTTCAACCAGCAGCCGGCGTCCCAGACCAAGGCGCCGCAGCCTGCCAAGGTCCAGACGCCGCCCGTTGCGGCTGCCGTGCAACCGGCCGCAGCTCCGCAGCCTCCCGCCTCCATCGGCCAGGTATCGGCCGGCGCCGAGGAGACGCTGGTCGTCAACACGGACCTCTACCGCGTCGCTTTCTCCAACCGCGGGGCGGTCGTGCAGAGCTGGATTCTGAAGCGGTACAAGGACGGCGCCGGAAAGCCGCTGGAGTTGGTGAACGCGGGCGCGGCGGCAAAAGCAGGCTACCCCTTCTCGCTCGCGTTCGGGAACCAGAAGCCTCCCATCGACGTCAATCAAGCCCTGTTCGCGGTCAAGCCGGCCGCGGACGGTCTCGGCGCCGACTACGAGTTTTCGGATGGCCGCGTCGCAGTGAAGAAGTCTTTCCGGTTCCAGAAGAACTCCTACCTGTCGGAGATTTCCTCCTCCGCGACGGCGGACGGCAAGCTGCTGCCGCAAGTGCTGGCTTGGCGGGGGGGCTTCGGCGATCGAACGGCGCCAGGTCATGCCAACGGCCTCCACAGCCTGTACTTCGACTCAGCGGCGAATAAGCTGGTGGTCCAGCAGGCCAAGGCAGCCAAGGATGGCCCGGTTTCGAGCGTCGGGGCTTACTCGTTCGCAGGCATCGAAGACAGTTACTTCACCGCCGTCGTCCTGGACGGGGGCCGGCCATTCGAAATCAAGACCTTCAGCGACTCTATTTCTCCCGCGGCGGGCGCTGCCGAAGTTGCTCACCTGGGAGTGGGCGTGGGCGGAGCCGGCGAGAACCGCTTCTCGATCTTTGTGGGGCCCAAGAACATCGACATTCTGCGCAGTGTCAATCCGAAGCTCGAGCAGGTGGTGGATTTCGGCTGGTTCGCCCTGATCGCCAAGCCGCTGTTTCTGGCGCTGAACTGGACCACCAACAATTGGGTTCATAACTACGGCTGGTCTATCGTCGTCGTGACCGTGATCATCAATTTCTTGCTTCTGCCCTTGAAGTACACGAGCCTGAAGTCGATGAAGAAGATGCAGGTTCTTCAGCCCCAGATCGCAGCCATCAACGAGAAGTACAAGGGTATTCCCCTGCGTGATCCGCGGAAGACCGAGCAGAACCAGGAGGTCATGGATCTGTACAAGAAGAACGGCGTGAACCCCATGGGCGGTTGCGTGCCGATGATTCTCCAGATTCCGTTCTTCTATGCCTACTACAAGGTCTTGACTGTCGCGATCGAAATGCGCGGGGCCAACTGGTTGTGGGTCGCCGACTTATCCCAGCCCGAAACCCTCCCGATCCGCATCCTGCCGGTGGCCATGATCGTCAGTCAGTTCATCATGCAGAAGATGACCCCCACCACCAGCGTGGACCCGTCCCAGCAGAAGGTCATGCTGCTGATGCCTCTTATGCTCGGCTTCATGTTCTACGGGGTTTCCAGCGGTCTGGTGTTATACTGGTTGACCGGTAACTTGGTGGGTATCGCCCAGCAGTGGTTCTTCAATCGAGGGTCGGCTCCGGTTGTAGCGATACCGGCCGCCCAGAAGTCGAAGGCCGGAAAGGCCGCTAGAAAATAACCGTGAGCGCATCAAAATATTCGGCCGAGTCACTAGGCCCGCGAATAGATGAATTTCTCAATCCGGTTCTCAAGCTTGCCGATTTCCAGCTAAAGCATAAGATCGAGAACGCGCATAGTCCGCATCCGGACATCGAGAACCCGGAAGTCGTGGTCAAGTTCTCCGGCCCGGACGTCGGCTTGCTTCTCAATAACCGGGCTGAGTTAATGCTCGCGCTGGAGCACGTGACCATGGAAGCCCTGGGCATGCCGCCCGAGCACCATGCGCTTTTGTGCTTCGACGCCGACGACTATCGGATGCTGCGAATCGAGGAGCTTAGGTTGAGCGCCTCGGCGGCCGCCGAGAAGGTGCGTCACACGGGCGTGCCGTTCACCTTCAACCCCATGAGCAGCCGCGAGCGCCGCGTCCTCCACCTGGCGCTGCGCAACGAGGGCGGGGTGCGCAGCGAAAGCTCCGGTTTCGGCGGCCATCGCCAGGTCGTGCTCTATCCGGAAGGCGCGTCTTCGGCGCCGCAGGCAGCTCCGCTCGGTCCCGCGGGTCCCCAGTATTCCACGCGCCACCGGCGGCGCTAGCCAGGTGCATCTCGCCAAGACGCAAAGGCGCAAAGATGCTCATGTGTTACTTTGCGTCTTGGCGTCTTTGCGTGAGCTCTTTTCCGGGGACCCTTGAACCTCGCCGACACCATCGTCGCGATTTCCACCCCGCCCGGCCGGGGGGGCCTGGGTGTGGTGCGTCTCTCTGGTCCCGAGTCGCGCGCCATCGCTGAACGGATCTTGAGCTTTCAGAGTGAGCCGGGCCTGCGCTCGTGGGGCGCCGCGCTGGCTACTCTGGCCGATGCGCAGGGCCATAACATCGACCAGGTCGTGGCGACCTGGTTCGAACGGCCGCGCTCCTTCACCGCCGAAGATGTCGTCGAGATCGCCTGCCACGGTTCTCCCGTCGTTCTGCGCCACCTGGTCGAGCGCGCCTGCGAGGCTGGCGCGCGTCCGGCCGAACCGGGCGAGTTCACCCTGCGCGCCTTCCTCAACGGGCGAATCGATTTGCCCCAAGCCGAGGCCATCCGCGACTTGATTGAGGCCACCACGCTTTACCAGGCGAAAGTCGCGGCCCGGCAAATCGAGGGCTCTGTTTCCCTGCTCCTGGCGCCCCTGAAAGAGCAGCTTCTGGATCTCGTCTCCCTCCTCGAAGCGGGCATCGACTTCGCCGAAGACGACGTCCCGGCCGCGGCGACCGAGACGATCGTCGAACGCTTGGACTCGATTCTCGAAGATCTGCGGCGGCTGGCCGGGAGTTTCTCCTATGGGCGGCTGGTCCACTCCGGGATGTCGCTGGCCATCGTGGGCCGGCCCAACGTGGGCAAGAGCAGCCTGTTCAACCGCTTATTGGAGCGGGAGCGGGCCATTGTGACCGAGATTCCGGGAACCACCCGGGACCTGGTCTCCGAGACCGCTTCGCTCGATGGCGTGCCGGTCCGGTACATGGATACGGCGGGGATCCGGGACGCCGGGGACGCGATCGAGACGCTGGGAATCGAGCGCAGCTACCGCGCCATGGCGGACGCCGACGTGACCCTGGTGGTCATCGATCTTTCCGCTCCCATCGCGGCGATGGACCTGACCCTGCTGGCCAAAGCCCGCGAGCAGGGCAGGTTCGTAATGGTCGGGAACAAATGCGACCTTCCGAGGCTCGCCCAAACCAGCGAGGATCTGACCGTCGTCTCGGCGCTGACGGGGGAGGGAATCGAAGCCCTGAAGCGGAGTATCCTGGCGCGGGTCTCTCCGGCCGGGGGATGGGGAGCGGAGGCCGATTTCATCACCAGCATCCGGCACGAGCAACTGTTGCGGGAGTGCCTGGCCAGCCTGGAGAAGGCGCGCGGGGCCGCCGTCGATGGCATCCCCCACGAAATGCTCCTGCTGGACCTCTACGGCGCGCTTCAACCCCTCGACGCCATCACCGGAGCGACTACCGCCGACGACATTCTAAACCGGATCTTCTCCACCTTCTGTATCGGTAAGTAGGGGCACGGCGCCGCCGTGCCCACCGCTGCCGTGCCCGGCGGTGTATCCCCGCCGCACCGCGTCCAGAACCCCATTGACGAAGGCCACCGATTCGTCGGATGAGAACCGGCGCGCCAACTCCAGCGCCTCGTCGATGACCACAGCCGCCGGCGTGCCGATGCTGGCCATCTCATAAGCCGCCAGGCGCAGGATGTTGCGGTCCACGATCGGCATACGCTCCAAACGCCAGTGTTCGGAATGGCTCACGATCTTCTGGTCAATCTCCGCCCTGGACGCACTCGTGCCGCGCACCAACTCCTCCATGAAAGGATCGGGCACGGGACCCTGCTCCTCCTCCTCGTCCGACGAGGAGTACAGGGACTGATAGAACGCCGCAATCGCTTCCTCCGGCGCCTGCCCCCGGATATCGGCCTGGAACAGCACTTGCAGCGCGCGCTGCCTGGACCTGTGACGGGAAGGCATGCCGCCCCGCTCAGGCGCCGCTGAGCTGCCGCATGAGGTTACCCATCTCCACGGCGCTCATGGCGGCGTCGAAGCCCTTGTTGCCGTTCTTGGCTCCGGCGCGATCGATGGCCTGCTCCAGAGTGTCGCAGGTCAGCACGCCGAACGATACCGGAACGCCAAACTCCATGGCCGTCTGAGCCAGGCCCTTGGACACCTCCGCGGCGAGATAGTCGAAGTGCGGCGTGTCGCCGCGAATCACGGCGCTCAGGCAAATGATGGCATCGTACTTCTTGAGAGCGGCAAGACGGCGCGCCAGCAGGGGGAGTTCCCAGGAGCCGGGAGCCTTGACGATCTCGATGTTCTTCTGGTCGCCGCCGGTCCGTACCAGCGCGTCCAAAGCCCCGGCCAGCAGCCGGTCGGTGATGAGGCTGTTGAAGCGGGTCACCAGGATCGCGAATTTCAGGCCCTTCGCGTCAAGGTTCCCCTCGATTACTTTGCTCGCCATAACCAATCCCCTTGAAAGAAAAGCCCTATGGGATAATTGAACTTCAGAGCTTCATCATACCGCATGGACCCCCAATTCATCCGCAATTTCTCCATCATCGCCCACATTGACCACGGCAAGTCGACCCTGGCCGACCGTCTGCTGGAGGTCACCGGGGCGCTGAGCTTGCGGGAAATGAAGGAACAGGTCCTCGATTCTATGGACCTGGAACGGGAGCGGGGGATCACCATCAAGGCCCATGCCGTCCGCCTGAACTACCGCGCCGACGACGGCAACACCTACCAGTTGAACCTGATCGATACGCCGGGCCACGTGGATTTCAACTACGAGGTTTCCAAGAGCCTTCAAGCCTGCGAAGGGGCGCTGCTGGTCGTCGACGCTTCGCAGGGCGTCGAGGCGCAGACCCTGGCCAACACCTACCTGGCCCTCCAGCACAATCTGGAAATCATCCCGGTCATAAACAAGATCGACCTCCCTTCGGCCGAGCCTGACCGCATCCGGGAGCAAATCGAGCGCCTGGTCGGCCTTAGCGCCAAGGACGCCCTGCTGGTGAGCGCCAAGAGCGGCCTCGGCGTCCATGACGTGCTGGAGTCGATCGTGCACCTGACGCCCCCGCCAGTCGGCGACCCTGAGGCGCCGCTGCGGGCCCTGCTTTTCGACTCCTGGTTCGATTCTTACCGGGGTGTGATTGCGCTCGTGCGCGTCATCGACGGACGTATGCGCGTCGGACAGAAGATCCGGCTGTGGTCCAACGGCAAGACCTTCGATGTCGAGAGTCTCGGCTACCAGTCTCCCAAGCCCGTGCCTTGTCAGGAGCTGGCGGCCGGAGAAGTGGGATTCCTTTCGGCCAACATCAAGACCGTCTCCGACGCCCAGGTGGGCGAGACCATCACCGACGACGCGCGGCCGGTCTCCGAGCCGCTGGCGGGCTTCCAGCCGGCCAAGCCCATGGTGTTCGCGGGCCTGTATCCGGTCGAGTCGCACGCCCATGGCGTGCTGCGGGACGCGCTGGAGAAGTTGCGCCTGAACGACAGCGCGCTCAACTTCGAGCCGGAAAGCTCGGTGGCGCTGGGCTTCGGTTTCCGCTGCGGATTCCTCGGCCTGTTGCACCTGGAGATCGTTCAGGAGCGCCTGGAGCGCGAGTTCGAAGTCGATCTGATCACCACCGCGCCCAGCGTGCGCTACCGGCTGACTACCACCACCGGAGAGCTGCTGGAGATCGACAACCCCACCCGGTTCCCGGACCCTTCCACCATCCGGGAGATCGAGGAGCCGATCATCGAAGCCACGGTGATCACGCGCGAAGATTCGATCGGCGAAATCCTGAAATTGCTCGAAGAGAAGCGTGGCACGCAGAAGAAGTTCGAGTACATTGGCAGCGGGCGGGTCCTGCTGGTCTACGAGCTGCCGCTCAACGAAATCGTGCTGGATTTCTACGACCGGCTGAAATCGGCCTCGCGCGGCTACGCCTCGCTGGATTACCACCTGGCCGGCTACCGCGTCTCGCCTATGGTGAGGCTGGACGTGCTGGTGGCGGGCGATCCCGTGGACGCGCTGTCCATGATCGTCCACCGCGATCACGCCTACGAGCGCGGCAAGACCCTGATCGAGCGTCTGCGCAAGCTGATCCCCCGGCAGATGTTCGAGGTGGCCCTGCAAGCCGCCATCGGCAATAAGATCGTGGCCCGCGAGAACATCGCGGCCATGCGCAAGAACGTTTTGGCCAAGTGCTACGGCGGCGATATCTCGCGCAAGCGCAAGCTGCTGGAAAAGCAGAAGGCCGGCAAGCGCCGCATGAAGCGCGTCGGCAAAGTGGACATCCCGCAGGAAGCCTTCCTGGCCGTCCTGAAAGTGAGCAGCGACGAGAATTAGCCCGGGCCGTATATGTCACAATGTGAACATGAGGAGAGCGAGCCTTCGCGAACTCCATCTGAATACGAGCAGCCTCGTGGCGGACGTGGCGCGAGGCGAGATTGTTCTGATCGAGAAGCACGGCGTTCCGGTTGCCGAGCTTCGGCCCCCGTCCCTGACGCTCTCGGGCAGTCTCTGCCAAAGCGGGAGCGAGTCCTCGCCAAGTTTCCCAAGGTGACGGCGGACAGCGGCAGATTCCTTGAGGAGGATCGGTCCTGAGCCTCTACCTCATGCCGCCCCGCCGGTCCCTCACTTCTTCGGAACCTTCACCTTCTTGATCACCGCGGCGGCCTTGCGGGCGTCCTCCGTGTTCTCGAAGCCCCAGATCGAAGCGTACTTCCTGCCGACCACCTGTGCGACCAGAAAGGTGATGTTGATGCCCGCCGCCGCAATTCCCGCCGCCAGGGCGTGCGCCAGGCCGGGCTTGTCGTCGCCCTCCACGTGCAGAGCCGGGATCGGCGATGGGCTCAGGCCCGCGGCCTTGGCCGCGGCGATCGCCTTCTTGCCGGTTACAGGATAGATCTCAATCGCCGCCTGGCTCTCTTCCCCTGGAAGGCGGTATCCCATGATAACCTTCAGATCCGCCCCAGCTTTGGCCAGCGGTTCCAGCACAACCGCCAACACCCCTGGAGTGTTGTCCACTTCCTTGCGCCAAATCGTCACGTTCCGCACTGTCACTGGCATGTTCAGGGCCCTCCGATTGCAACTTATACCTCCAAACGCGGGGCCGGTCAATGCCCTGATCCTGGTCGTCACGGCCAACGTAGGGGCACGCCGGTGGCGTGCCCCAAATGTCGAACCTCAACGGGCACGCCGCCGGCGTGCCCCTACTTCATCGCACAAAGTACTTGACACAGCCGCGCCTTCCGCCGTATCATCGGGCCATGGCGTCGGTGAAGCCCATTCGTTCGCGCACCTCCGAGCCCGTCGCGATGCACGACCACGCGATGGACCACCTCCAGTACATCCGCGAAACCATGGAGGGCGCGGCCGCGTTCACCGCCGTCCCGGGCTTCGGCGGCATCGGCATGGGCGCCACGGCGCTGTTCGCCGCCCTGGTCGCCGCGCACCAACCCACCACCGAAAGATGGCTGGCCGTGTGGCTGGCGGAAGGCGTCGCGGCCCTGGCGATCGGGATCTACGCCATGGCCCGCAAGGCCCGCGGCGTGCGAGACTTCCCTTCTCTCGCGGCCGGGACGTAAGTTCGCGCTGGGGCTGGCGCCCCCCCTGCTGGCCGCCGCATTGCTCACCGTGCCTCTCTATCGCGCGGGATTGACGCGGTCTGCTTCCCGGCGTGTGGCTTCTCCTGTACGGCGTGGGCGTCGTCGCGGCGGGAGCGTTTTCGGTGAAGGTCGTACCCGCCATGGGCTTCTGTTTCGCATGCCTCGGGGCCATCGCCCTATTCTCACCGGCCGCTTACGGGAACTGGTTCCTGGCGGCAGGCTTCGGAGGCTTGCACACGATTTTCGGCATCCTCATCGCAAGGAGGTACGGTGGCTAGACAAAACGCTCTCCGCAAACCAGTCCTGCCCAAGCCGGTCCCCGAAATCCCGGCTTCGACACAGGGCCTCGACCGGTTGATCCACGAGCGGCTGCGCCTGGGCATCGTGAGCGCGCTCGCGGTCAACGATTCACTGACCTTCAATGAGTTGAAGCTCCTTCTGTCCTCGACCGATGGCAACCTCAGCGTCCATGCGCGCAAACTGGAAGACGCCGGCTACATCGGCTGCACCAAATCGTTCAACGGCCGGACTCCGCGTACCGAGTACCGCCTGGCGGCGCAAGGCCGGCGCGCCCTGGAACGCTACCTGGCACACATGGAAGCCTTGATCCACGCCACCCGCGAAAGGTAACAATCTTGATTCCACCAGTTCAGACTCGATCCTTGGAATAATGCTTTATGATACAAAGAACTTCACATCCGCACATCGCCATCATCATGGACGGGAACGGCCGCTGGGCCCAGGCTCGAGGATGGCCGCGCCTGGCTGGGCACAAGGCGGGCGCCGATGCGGTCCGGCGCACAGTGGAGGCCGCGCGCCGGCTGGAGATCGGCACCCTGACGTTGTACGCTTTCTCCTCCGACAACTGGCGCCGGCCGGCCGAGGAGACCTCCGGACTGATGCGGCTCTTCGAGACCCACCTCGAAGCGCAGACCGGCCGGTGCTTGAACCACGGCATCCGCATCAACGTGGTCGGCCGCCGCGACCGCCTCAACCCGGCTCTAACGGCAGCCATCGAAGCCGCCGAGAAGGCCACCGCGCACTGCCGCGGGATGGATCTTCGCATCGCGGTCGACTATTCGGCCCGGGACGCCATCCTTGACGCCGCCCGGCAAATCCACGGGGCCACGCCGTCACGCGAGCAGTTCGCCGAGAAGCTGGCGGAAGTGAGCCATAGCCGCACGCCTGCCCGCGACGTTGACCTGCTGATCCGCACCGGCGGCGAGCAGCGCCTGAGCGATTTTCTGCTCTGGGAGTGCGCCTACGCGGAGCTGCTCTTCCTGCCCAAGATGTGGCCGGATTTCAGTGCGCAAGATCTCGAAGACGCTACTCGCGAATTCCAGTCCCGCGACCGGCGCTTTGGCGGTCTGGCGCCGGCGGCGGCGTAAGCTCCGGCTTTGTAGTACAGTCAGTTTCTATGACACGTAGAGAGATGCTTGGCGCGCCGCCGCCGCCAGCGTGACGCTTCCCGCCGCCGCGGCCGCCGCCGCTCCTTCCAAGAGCGTATTCTTCGAGCTGAAGCTCTACCGGATGCGGAACGGGCCGGCCAATATGGTCACCCGCACGACGGCCTTCCTGAGCAAAGGCTATCTCCCGGCCGCCCGCCGCGCGGGAGCCTCCCCGCTGGGCTTCTTCAGCGCATTGATCGCCCCCGATTCCCCTTTCATCCTTTCCCTCTCGACTTACCCGTCACTGGGGGCCATGCAGGCGGCCATGGAGGCGCTCGCGGTTGACGCGGAGTATCAGAAGGCCCTGGCCGAATACAACGCCGGACCCGACGCGGGCTTCGTCCGCATCGATAGCTCCTTGTTGCGAACCTTCGATGCCATCCCCGCGGTCGAGACTCTTCCTCCCGACCCCAAGCGGGCGGCGAGAATCTTTGAGCTGCGCACCTACGGCTCGAACAACGAATCGACCCAGCGCCAGAAGAAGAAGATGTTCGAGAACGGCGAGGCCGGCATCTTCCGCCGGCTCGACTTCAAGCCGGTCTTCTTTGCGGAGACCATCGCCGGGGCCGGCATGCCGAGCAACGTCTACATGGTCTCTTTCGAGAACCTGGCGGCGCGCGAGAAGCTCTGGGCGGCGTTCCAGGCCGATCCGGAGTGGGTGAAGATGCGTGCGATGCCGGAGTATTCCGATCCGGGTCTCACCATCAACATCACCAACCCGATCCTGCGGCCGTTGGACTTTTCCGACATTCGCTAGAGGAAAGCGGTCATGCCGCCCCAGATCCTGCCCAGCGCCATCGTGGCCATCGCTGAGGCCCTGCTGATCGGCTTTCTGATCGGCGCGCAGCGGGAGGCGTCGCAGGGGGAAGGTCATCCCGGCGTCCGCGACTTCGTGCTGATCGCTCTTATCGGAGCCGTCTGCGGCCTCTTGCAGAATCCCTGGCTCACGGTCGCCGCACTGGCGTCGGTGACAGCTATGCTGGCGGCATTCTACTTCCAGTTGAAGCCGCGGTTGGGGATCACGACCGAACTGGCGGCGCTCACGACTTATTGTCTGGCTTTCCTCGCCGCTTCACCGGTGAACCCTCTGGGCGAGCGCCTGGCCATTGGGCTCGCGATCGTGGTGGTGGGTTTCCTGGAAGCCAAGAAGGCGCTGCATAAATTGGTTCGGGAGACCGTGACCGAGATCGAGTTCAACGATACGCTGCGGTTTCTGGCGATCATATTCATCGTTTACCCGATCTTGCCCGTAGGCGACTTCGGACCGTACCAGTTTCTTTCTCCGCGCCGCATTTGGACGTTCGTGATCCTGGTTTCGTCGGTCAGCTACGCCGGCTATTTTCTGCAAAAGTTCCTGGGCGCCAACCGAGGGCTTAAGCTGACCGGCATTCTGGGCGGACTCGCCTCGACCACGGCCGCGACAGCCTCCCTGGCCCGGAGCAGCACGGAAGCCCCTGAGAGCCAGCCGCTATACGGGCAGGCGGCAGTGCTCGCCAATGCCATGCAGTTCCCGCGAATCATACTTCTTTTGTATGTGGTGAGTCCCGTGCTGGCTAACGCCACGCTCGTGCCGCTGGTATGCATGACGCTGGCGGGCCTGCTGCTGGGGTTGCTGATCGGACGAAAGCCCGGGGTGGAGGCCGGCCCATCCTCGCTCGCATTGCGAAACCCATTTCGCCTGCTGCCCGCGCTGAAGTTAGGGCTGCTGTTCGGCCTGATTCTGTTCGCAAGCAAGGCGGCGTCAGCCGCATTTGGCACGGACGCCCTGTATTGGGCCAGCGGCCTGGGGGGCTCGCTTGACGCCGATGCGGTCGCGCTCTCGCTTTCGGACCTGCTGGCGCACGGCAGCGCCACGGTGGCGATGAGCACGGCCGGCGTGTTCCTCGCGCTGCTGGCCAACGCCGTGGTTAAGACCGTCATCGCCTTCTACGCCGGAACCCGTGCATTTGGCTGGGCCGTAGCCGCCGGTTTCGCGGCGATGTTCACGGCAGGTCTGCTGGGCTGGCTCCTTTAGGCCGCCGCCTAATCAATTTGCGGCTTGGCGTCTTTGCGTGAGATCCTCCGTGGACGCTGACTTCCCGAGCGTTCCCCGTAGTCAGTCCGGCATTCGCCCGAAAATCTTCAGCAGGCCGCTGTGCAGACGGTGGAAGAAGGCTGTATCCGGCCAGAACATGAAGGGACAATAGCCCGGAATCACGCGTATCCCGTTGGCCTTGCAGTATTGAATGGACGCCTTGCTCACCGCGCCCTCGCCAACGGCGCGGTACAGCCACACCCGCTTGACGCCGGCCGACGCGCAATCCATCACGACCCGCTCGGCTACCTTGGAGGGCGTCATAACCAGCACTCCGTCGACGGGCGGCGTGATGTCCTGAACCCGGGCGAAACACCGCTGGCCCCCGATCTCGGCGGCGCTGGGGTTGACCGGCACGGCGTCGTAGCCTCGCCGCACGAACTCTTGGAACAGGGTGCGCGTGAAGTCCGTGGCCGTGTGCGAGACGCCCACCAGCGCCAGGCGTTTTTGCTTCAGAAAATCGTCGATGCTCTCGCGAGTTGTCATCTGGTTACCTCCCTCAGGATACACCGCTATACTCGTACTGATGCTGGGATTGACGTAGGAGCGCGATGCGCCGCCCGGGGAAAGAACTAGCTGGGTACGCCCTGTTGCTCGGCCTGTCCTTTCTGGCCGCGACGCTGGCGGGCTACACTCCATTCGGCAGGCAAATCGACTGCGCCGCCTATGACTGGATGTTCCGCTTGCACCAGTCGGCGCCCTGGCAACCGGAATCCGCGGTGCTGGCCATCGACGACGATTCGCTGAAGGATCTCGGCGGCGTTCGGGGGCTGCGCGCACTAATGGCCGCCGCGCTCGAGCGGCTCTCGTCGGTCTCACCAAGGGCGGTTGTGGTCGACCTTACCCTGACCGATGTAGGAGATCCCCGCGAGGACGAACGATTGGAGGCCGCTATGCGCGCCACGCCGCACCTGGTGCTCGCCTCCGAAATGCTGCCGGGTGGGGAAGCCTGGCAGGATCCTCTGCCCCGCTTCCAGAAGTGGGCTGCCGCGATCGGGCACGTACACGCGGAGCCGGGCGAATATGACGGAGTGGCCCGGCAGGTTCCTCTGGAGAAAGTGACGGCGGACCACCGCCGGCGCTGGGCGCTATCCCTGGAAGCGTTTCGCCTCAGCCGCGGCGTGGATCGCATTCTGGAGTCGCCAGGGGATCTTCAAGTGGGCAGTATTCTCATTCCGGCCAAGCGCGCCGATGCGCGTGCCATCTATATCCGATTCCTCGCCGCCCGGCCTGACGGCTCTTCGGCGATCCCTCGGGTGTCGGTCAAACGGCTTCTGGCGGAGCCGTCCGCGGCCGGGCAGCTTCAAGGGAAGGTAGTGTTCATCGGCGTCACCGCCGAATCCGCGGCCCGCGACCGGCTCATGACTCCGGTCAGCACCGCCCGTCCGATGCCCGGAGTCGAGATTCACGCCAACGCTTTCGAGACCCTGGCCCAGGGGCGTTTTCTAACTTCCGCAAGCGACCTGGAAGTGGCGGGCGTCGATGTCCTGATGGTTGCCCTGGCGGGTGCGATCTTCCTGCTGTTTTCGGGCTGGACCGCGTACGCTTTGGGCGGAGCGCTTCTGGCGGCGGGGTGCGCGCTGCCGTACCTGCTCTTCAATCGCGGAGTCGTGTTCCCGGTCACATCGCCGTCCGCTGCCGTCTGGTTGGCGGTGGCGGGCGCCGCCAGCTACCAGCACTTCGTCGCCCGCCGCCAGCTCCGGCGGGCCGAGGCCGAGAAGTCGCGCTATCAGCAGGCCGTGCAGTTTGTCACGCATGAGATGCGGACCCCGTTAACCGCCATCCAGGGGTCCAGCGAGCTGATGAGCCGCTACGACCTCAGCGAGGAGAAGCGCAAGCAGATCACGAACCTGATCCATTCCGAATCACAACGCCTGGCGCGCATGATCGAGACGTTTCTCAACGTCGAGCGGCTCACTGCGGGCCAGATGGAACTGAAACGCGAGCCGGTGCCGGCGGCCCCCCTGGCAATATCCTGTCTGGAACGGGCGCAGCCGCTGGCGGATCGCAAGCGGATACGGCTGCGGCGTGAGGCTCTGGAGGATGTCACCCTGGTGGGCGACCGGGAACTGCTCGAATACGCCTTCTACAATCTGGTGACCAACGCTATCAAGTACTCGCCTCCGGAAACGGAGGTCAGTATCAGCGGCCATCGGGAGGGCGAGGACTTTTGGCTCTCGGTGCGGGACCAGGGCATCGGGATGGACAAGAAAGAACTGGCGAACATCTTTCAGAAGTTTTACCGGACGCGCAAGGCAATCGCCTCGGGCGAGGCCGGAACCGGGATTGGCCTCTCGATCGTGGAGCAGATCGTCGCCCAGCACGGGGGCCGGATCGTGGCCACCAGCTCCCCGGGCAAGGGCTCTTGTTTTACCCTGGTATTTCCGGCCATGGCCGTGGCCGGCGCCGGGACATAAGAATGCAACGCTTGCTCATAGTCGAAGACGACACCGGAGTCCGCACCACCGTTCAAACCTTCCTTGAACTGGAAGGCTACCAGGTGGACGCCGTGGGCTCCACGCATGAGGCCCTTCAGCACTTGAAACTGGCTTCGTACCCAATCGTCATATCCGACATCTATGTGGACGAGGGCACCGGACTCGACGTCCTGGCCGCGGCGCGGGAGCGCGAATCGAAGTGCGCGGTCATCCTCATGACCGCCCGCGGCACCATCGAAACGGTCATGGCGGCTACCCGGGGGGGCGCCTTCGACTACATCGCCAAGCCCTTCGATCTGGATACGCTTCTGGAGGTTGTAAAGCGCGCCGAGCAGAGCCTCTCGGGCCTGGAGCCGGACGACGAGGTGGGCATCGAGGATCTGCCCGAATCCGAAATGATCGGGAGCTCGCCGCAGATCGTGAGCATCTACAAGATCGTCTCCCGCGTGGCCCCCACCGACGCCACTGTTCTGTTGGAGGGAGAGACCGGCACCGGCAAGGAGCTCATCGCGCGCATGATCCACGCCAACAGTTCGCGCGCCGATCACCCATTTCTGCCGGTGGATTGTGCGTCGATTGCGCCCAACCTTCTGGAGAGCGAACTGTTCGGCGCCATGCGGGGAGCATACACCGGGGCCGATCGGGACCGGATGGGCGTGTTTGAGGCCGCCAATCGCGGCACCGTGTTCCTGGATGAAATCGGGGACATCGAGGTCAATTTCCAGCTCGTGCTCCTGCGCTTCCTGCAGGACCACGAGATACGGCCGCTCGGAGCCTCGCGGTCCAAGCCGGTCGATGTGCGCGTCATCGCCGCCACCAACCGCGAACTGCAAAAGATGGTGGAGCAGGGCCGGTTCCGCGAGGATCTGTGGTACCGCGTCAACGTCGTCCGGATCCTGGCGCCGCCGCTTAGGGAGCGGACCGGGGATGTGCCGCTTCTGGCGCACCATTTCGTCAGGAAATACAACCAGCTCTACAGTCAGCGGGCGCGCCTGACCGAGTCCGGCCTCAGGGCGATGCAGGAATACACTTGGCCCGGCAATGTCCGCCAGCTCCAGCACATGCTGGAGCGGCTGACCATCCTGGCCCCCAACTGCCGCATCGACGAGGCGGCCGTGCGCGAGGCCATCGCCGCCACTGAGCCCCGCGAGCGCGCCGGAGAGACTCTCGCCGACACTGAAATGGACCAGATCCAAAAGGTGCTGGCGGCCACCGGAGGCAACAAAACCCGAGCGGCGCGAATCCTGGGGATCGAGCGCAAGACCCTGTACCGGAAACTCGAAAGGTCCGGCCCGGCCGAAGCGGACTAGCCTGAAGTTCCAGTCCGTGAGCGTGCCCGTGGGGTCAGGCTTTCAGCCTGCCGCCGGGCTTCTGCCCGGCGTCTCGCTGAAAGCCTGACTCAATCTGGGCAATCTGTCTTTGCGTACACATACGCTCGGTTCTATACCCTTTTGATGTTGAATCACGTCGGCGTCCACTTTTGTGTCGCACACCCAATGCCGCTCTCGCAGTGGATGCGGAGCTCACGGCTGCGGTAAAATTCGCGGACTGGGGATGAACAGACCGATTCTGATTCGCGGCGCAAGGCAGTTGGTCACCCTGCGCGGGCCGGCGGCGCCCAGGCGCGGCGCGGCCCTCAATGAGCTTGGCATCATTCCCAACGGCGCGATCCTGATTCGCGACGGCCGGATCGCCGAAGTCGGCCAGGGCCGCCGCGTGGAGAATCTGGCTCTGTCCAGGGACGCAATCGAGATCGACGCCGCCGGCCGCGTCATCCTGCCCGGCTTCGTGGACAGTCACACCCACCTTATCGGCGGCCCGCCACGCTTGGACGATTTCGAGATGCGAATCGCCGGCCACGATTCGCGCCAGATCGCAGAGGCTGGAAGAGGCGTCCTTTCCAGCGTGAAAGCCGTACGCGCAGCCCCCTCGCGCTCGCTGGAGAGCCACGCGCGGCTTTGCTCGGAACAGTTCGTCCGTCACGGCTCCACAACTCTGGAGGCCAAGTCCGGCTACGGCCTGGACCATACGGGCGAGCTGAAGGTCTTGCGCGTGCTGGCCAGGCTGAAGCGGTTTCCCCTGGACGTCGTCCCCACCTATCTGGGAGCCTACGCCGTGCCGCCGGAGTACGAGGGACGGGCCCGCGAGTACATCGATTGGGTCATCGCCGAAATGCTGCCCATGATCCGCCGCCGCAAACTCGCCCGCTTCGTTGATGTCAACTGCGAACGTGATGCGTTCCGGTTCGACGACTCGCGGCGCTACCTGGAGGCCGCCCGCTCCCTGGGCTTCGCCCTGAAGATCCACGCCGAGCGGCTCTCCCACTCCGGCGGAGTGCGCCTGGCCGTGGAGTTGGGGGCGGTCAGCGCGGACCACCTTGAGCACGCCGGCCCCGACGACATCGCCGTTCTCGCGCAGTCCTCCACCATCGCCACGCTGCTGCCCGGCGCGGTTTTTCATGCGGGCTCGAACCGCTACGCCCCCGCCCGCTCGCTGATCGACAATGGCGCCGCCGTGGCGCTCGCCACGGATTTCAATACCGGCGTCAGCCCCACCTGTAATATGCCGATGATCCTGTCGCTCGCCTGTGCCTGCATGCGCATGACGCCGGCCGAGGCGATTTCCGCCGCCACCATCAACGGCGCCTGCGCCCTTGGGTGCGCCGATCGTGCCGGCTCCATCGAAGCCGGCAAAGACGCGGATCTGGTCATGTTCGACGCCTCCGACTACCGCGAGATACCCTATCGTTTTGGAGTGAATCTGGTGGCCATGACCATGAAGCGAGGCGTCGTCCTCTACCAGCGCGGGGAGGTTTCGTGCCCGGCGAAATTGTAGAGTGCGTCCCCAACTTTTCCGAGGGCCGCGATGCCGCTAAGTTGAATGCGATTGTCGCCGCGATCCGTTCCGTTCCGGGCGTCGTGCTGCTCGGCCGCGAAATGGACGCCGATCACAACCGCTCCGTCATCACCTTCGCTGGTCCGCCCCAGGCCGTGGCCGAAGCCGCTCTGTGCGGCGTCGAGCGGGCCGTCGCGCTTATCGATTTGAATCGTCACACCGGCGTGCATCCCCGCATCGGCGCCGCCGACGTAGTGCCCTTCGTTCCCGTCGAAGGCGTCGCAATCGAGGACTGCGCGCGCCTCGCCCATTGGGCTGGAGCTGAAATCTGGCGACGCTTCGGTGTTCCGGTCTACTTCTATGCAGCCGCCGCCCTCCGCCCTGAGCGGGTCAATCTTGAGCACGTCCGCCGCGGACGCTTCGAGGGCCTGAGAGAGGAGATACTAGTCAATCCAGACCGCCTGCCCGATGTCGGTGAAGCCCGTCTGCATCCCACCGCCGGCGCCTCTGCCGTGGGCGCGCGCAAGTTTCTCATCGCTTACAACATCAACCTCTCGACGCCGGACGTTCAGATCGCCCGGCGCATCGCCCGAAAGATTCGGACCTCCTCCGGAGGGTTTCCCTCGGTCAAGGCCATGGGCGTGCTCCTGGCTTCACGCGGCCTCGCCCAGGTTTCGATGAACCTCACCGACTTCGAACAAACGCCCGTCCGCGTGGTCTTCGACGCCGTGTGCGCCGAAGCCGCGCGCGAAGGAGTGGCGATCGCCTCGAGCGAAATCGTCGGCCTCGTCCCCCGCAAAGCAATCGAGCCGGCCGACGTCTCCTACCTCAAGATCGAGAACTTCCACCCCGGCCTGATCCTGGAGAACCACCTGGTGCAAACCGAAGCTGACCCGGATATTTCACCAGACCTGTAGCAAGAAGCCGCTTCTCATGGCATAACTGAGTTTCCAGACAGCAGTTAACGCCAAGGAGAAAGCGGCTTTCGTGGGGTTCCTGCGGCGGCTGGCCGGCTGCTTCACCGATTTCCGCTCACCGTGGTTGACGCAGCCGTGCTGGCGGGCAAGCGTGAACCGGATCAGCCCCTGGCCGGCAAGAGCACCCTGTGCCGGCTGGAGCGGACGCCGGCCAAGGGCGCCGAGGCCATCGATCAACTGCTGGCGGTGCGGCTTCGCCAAGCCAATCAAGACGCCAGTGCCGGGAGTCTGCCGGAACTCCAGCGGATCGTGGCGCGCCTGCGCACCCGCCGGCCGAAGCTGAAGATCACCTTGCGGGGGGATTTCGGATTCTGCCGGGAGGAACTGATGCGGTGGTGTGAAGAAAACCAGGTGGATCGGTGGCCCAATCCGCTTTACGGCGCGGCGGCGGTGGTGTGCATGTCCAGTGGCTACCCCTGCTGAGCGCCCACGTCCTCACTGAAAACACAGGCCTTCCGGATCATCGTACCCCGGTCGCGCCTCCACTCCGCCTCAACCTGGAGGTCGCTAGAGCCCAGGCCGCCACGCCAATCTGCCTTCGGTGTGAAACATCCGGGCTAGTCCCCGAAGATCTTCAGGTCGAACGCTTCCCCCATCAGCTTGTAGCCGGCGTCGCCGGGATGCAGCATGTCGGGAGAATCGGCTTCGGGGCGGAAGCGCTGGGGGTCTTTGGGATCTCTGGTGGCGGCGTCGAAATCGACGACCGCGTCGAAGGCGCCGCTGGTCCGGATCCACTGATTTGCCGCTTGCCGTATGGCTTCTCCGGCTTCGGTGAATACGTTCGATCCGCCGTAGGGTGTAAGGGTGCAACCGATCACCTTGACCCCGTATAGGTGAGCCGTCTCGATCACCTGGCGGTAGGCGGCGATCAGGTCTTCGGCCGTCATGGTGACAGTTCCCTGGGGAGACCTGGTGGCGGCGGTGATGTCGTTGATGCCCTCCAGCAGCGAAATCCACTTGACGCCGGGCACGCTCAACGCGTGCGGCAGCAGGCGCACCAGACCCCCGCCGTTGTCGCCGAGAATGCGATTCCCGGCGATGCCGGCATTCACCACCCCTACCTGAGCCGTAGGCGCATTGGCCTGCAACCTGGCCGCCAGAATTGCCGGCCACATGGCGTTGGTGTCGGGCGTGGATTGATCTCCATCCGTGATCGAATCGCCGAATGTAACCAGCGTGCCGGCAGTCGCCGGGGCCATGACATCCACGCCTGCCAGCCAGTAGTATGACTGGGTCGTGGCGGCGGCATCGGCGATCTGCGCCGCGCCGCTAAAATCACCCTCGCCCGAAACGTAGGTCATACGCAAGCCGAAAGTGTGGCTGGTGGGCGCGCCGGTATCGCCGGGCAGATACAGACTCACCGCCAGGTCCGACAGTGGCGCGACGTTCAGGCTTACCGGATCGCTTACCAGCGTCTGTCCTGCGTAGAGAATCGCGGAGGGCCGGCCGCTGAACGTCAAGACCCGATCCGTTCCCGGTCGTATGGCGGACTCCGTGCCGCGCAGCGCCAGATGCGCGGCCCCCACCGTGAGCGCAGCGCCGCCGAATGCGTTCGAGAGGCGGATGCGAACGCTCTGGCCGCCGATGCTGGCCCGAACGATCATCCGCACCGTCTGATTCTTCAGCCCCGCGAGGCCCGGCGGAATGCCGAAGCGCCGTTGCGGCCCGCTGACTGCCGGCTTGGCTGCCTGCGGCGCAAGGCCAGGTCTAGCCACTGCGACCGGCCCCCGCGCCCCAGCGGCGCCGCGGAATAACTGCTGGGCCGTGCCCCAAGTCGCAACCCAATGCGGCGCTGCCGCGGACGCCGCGGATAGCCCCAGGCTCAACGCCAGCGCACATACCACGACCTTCTTCGACAGAATTCTCATCTTAGCCTCGGGCTTATCCCCTGCCCCTGGAGGCCGGCTGAGCGACCGGCGTCAGCAGCCCGCGCGCTCTGAGCCAGTTGGAGAGCAGCGTCGGCCACATCGACAACGACGGGTCCCATAGGCCCATCCCCGAGCCGTGCGGCCCGCTCTCGAAGAGATGCATTTCCGCCGCCACCTTCGCCTTTCGCAGCGCCAGGTAGAATCGCACGCTGTTCTCGACGGGCACCCCGGCATCGTTGGAGGTGTGGTAGATGAACGTGGGCGGCGTCTGCGCCGTCACTTGCAGCTCGGCTGAAAGCTCCTGGATCAGCTTGGGGTCAGGATTATCGCCCAGCAGGTTACGGACCGAGCCGGCGTGCGTGATGGACGGGTCGAACGAGATGACTGGATAGCCGAGGATCAGAAAATCCGGCCGGCTGCTGGCGCGGTCCACCGGATCGGCCGCATCCGCGTTGCCGGCGTCGAAGTGGGTCCCGGCCGTGGCCGTCAGGTGACCTCCGGCCGAGAAACCCATCATTCCGATGCGGTCGGGCTGAATGTTGAATTCCGCCGCGCGGGCGCGCACTATGCGGATCGCCCGCTGCGCGTCTCCCAATTCGATGGGGTGATGATAGCGCGGTCCCAGCCGGTACTTGAGGACGAAGGCGGTGACGCCCATGGCGTTGAACCAGTTCGCCTCCTGCACTCCCTCATGCGCCGTGGCCAGCCCGCTATACCCGCCTCCCGGAGCGATTATGACCGCCGTGCCGGTGTTGCGCGCCCCACCCGATGGACGGTAGGCCGTGATCGTCGGCCGGTCGGAGTCCACCTCCCCAAGCGCGCCGGGAGCGGCGTTCTCCCACAATGGAATCACTCGCGGAGACCCCGGTGGCAGCGTCTGCGCCGCGGCGCCGGACCAGCCGGCTATCAACAGCCAAATGGCGAATTTTCTCATGATATGAACTCGACCTGTCTCTCTACCGGTCCGCTTTCCCCTGCCGTGCGTAGGCTTTGTCGATGTACTTGGCCGCTTCTTCCTGCGCACCCTGGGTGTTGTCCTTGGTGCGGATCGCCAGTTGGAATTCGTTGCGGGCCCGTTCGCGCTGGCCCGTCACGTCGAAGATCTTGCCCAGGTTGATGTGCGCCCATACCTCGGTCCACTTCGGCTCCAGGTCCCCGTTGAGCGCCTCGCGGAATTCGTTGGCGGCCTGCTGGAAGTTGTCCTGCTGGAAGAAGGCCTCCCCGATCCGGTAGTGGGCCAGAGAACTGTTGCGGTTCACCTCCAGCGCCCGCTGATACTCCTTAAGCGCGCTCAGGTAGTCGCTGACCTCGACGTATTGCTCGCCGCGCCGGATCGCAACCGCCGTCCGCATGGATTCGCTGTAGCGCAGCACTCTGTTGTTGGGGTCCAGAATGACGTTTCTGGGCCGGCCGAAAGTCTCCACCGCGAACTCCGATGACGTGCCCACTACTTCGATCCGCTTCTCTTCCGGGTTTCCGTCGGTCTCGACCTTGACCTCGACCGGCATCCGGAACGTGTCCATGTCTTGGGAGATCTTGCCTACGATCCGAAAGTTCTTCTGCGTCCGGAAAATGGTGTAATCCATCTTGAACTCCGGCGCCCCGCTGGACTCGATCCACTCGATGAAGAAGTATTGGAGATTGGCGCCGGCGATCTCCTCGGCCGCGCGCCGGAAGTCGCCGGTGTTGACCGATTGCCAGGTGAACTTCCCCGGAAACTCCTTGAGCAGCTTCTCGAAGTTGGCGTCTCCCATGACCGAACGCAGCATGTTGAAGACCGCCGCGCCCTTGGCCGCCGTCAGCGCCCAGAACTCGGGGGAATAGTCCTCCAGCCGGCTCGTCTGGATGAGAGGCGGATTGTCCACCGTCAGCGCCTCGACGAAGGAGTCGGCCATTTCGTTCCCGAAGGCGCCCGCTCCGGCGTTGTTCCCTATGTACATGATCTCCGAATAGCGGGCCGCGCCGTTGGTGATCCACAGGTGGTCCCGGCTGGAGGCCGACAGCATTACGCCCCACCACTGCCGGGCAGCCTGGTTCACCAGCACCCGCGTGTTCACCTGCCTGCCGATGGTGCGCGGTGACAGGAATATGATTCCTTCGGAAGCGTAGCCGTTGGGAGCGCCGTTTTCGGTTTCGACCAGGGTCAGGTCCGCCTGCGGCGGCAGGCCATAAATCCCGGTCAGGTAGCTCATTACCTTACCCGTCTCCTGGCCGTAGGCGCCGGCCATCTCGGCCTCCGCGCCTCGAAAATACAGCGATGTCGTCGCCCCCTCCGAGGCGATCCGCACCGCGTCCCCCTTGACTACCGCAATGCTTCCGGGGAATGCCGCGTGAAGGCTGCTGTAACTGTACGTCACCTTGTCGGGACCCGCTGCAGCGCTTTTCTCCAGTCCGCTCGCCAGCACCCGATTGCCGGCCGGGACCGTGACGTTCATCTCGTAGGTGTAGCGGTCGGCCGTATAGCCGTTTACCGGAAACCAGCGGGCCGGATACATCAGGTAGGAGTAGTCGCTGTGTATGGCCGCAAAACGGACGCCCGCGATGGGCGACTCCTCCGCGCCGGTGAGCGCGCCTTCATACGTGAACGTCAGCACGGCCGCCGTAGATTTCGGCAGCGGCTCGGGGAAGCTCACCCGGATGCTGAAGTCCTCCTGAGAGCGGGAAGCCGGCAACTGCCGCCCGGCTCCGTCCGTTATCCGGGAGACGTTCATGGCGTTGTTCAGCTCGAAGTAGGCTGACGTTATGCCCTCATCCAGGGGCATGAAGCGCACCTGTACCACGGCGCGGATCGTTTGCGCGCCGGGGTCGATCTCGGCCGAAATGACGTAATGCTCCACGTCGATCCGCGAACGCCGCTCCTGCGCCGGCCCAACGGCGGCGAACGCCAATATCAGCAACCCGGACCAAAGGCTACGCAGCAACATGAGGGACTCCCTGATCTGGTTTCAAACAGCGCCTTATAACGGCTGCCGCGCGTTGCATGGGATCGGATTCTCCCTGCAGGCTGCGCGCCACTTCGGAAAGCCCTTGCCGCATCCGTTCCCGTGCGGCGGGGTCTTCGAGGAGCCGCAGAGCCTCCTCCGCCAGTCGTTCCCCATTCATTTCATCCTGCATCAATTCCGGCACGATCTTGCGCCCGGCCACCAGGTTCACCATCGAATAGAATGGCGTCTTCACCAGGAACTTCCCCAGCCACCAGCTCAAGCCGGTAACTTTATAGTAAGTCACCATGGGGGCGCCCAGCAGGGCCGCCTCGATGGTGACCGTTCCGCTGGCCGCCAGCGCCAGCTCGCAGTGGGCTAACACGTCCCAGGTTTCCCCTTCAATTATTTTGATTGGCAAGTTCCCTATCCGTTCGCCCAGTGCCGATCTTCCCGCCTGCCACAGCTCCGCCGGGCGTCCCCAGCACGAAGCTGACCCGCGCCTTACGGCCTATCCTGTCCACCGCGTCCAGCAGGCTCGGCAAGTGCCGCAGCACTTCCCCGCGCCTGCTCCCTGGCAGCAGCGCCAGAATAGGCCGGTCGATCGGGAGACCGTGCTTTCGGAAGAATTCTTCCCTCGAGGCCGCCGGCTTCACCAGTCGGGCCAGTGGGTGCCCTATGTATTCCGCGTTGACTCCCCGTTGCCTGAAGAAAGGTTCCTCAAATGGAAAGATGCATAAGACGCACGCTGTGTTGCATCGGACTTGCCGAATTCGCCCTTTTCGCCAGGCCCAAACCTGTGGCGCTACTAAATACACGACGGTAGTGCCGAGTTTTCTGAGCTGCCGGGCCATCGGGAGGTGAAAATCCGGGCTGTCGGTCAGGATTGCCAGTTCCGGACGTTCCCGCCGGGCAGCCGCCAGCATCCGCCGGTACTCGCCATAGATGCGGGGGATGTGCGCCAGAACTTCGGCCAAGCCCACTACGGAGAGGCTTTCCGCCTTTACCACCGCCCGCACGCCGGCGGCGCGCATCCGCGGTCCGGCGCAGCCGAAGAAGTCCGCTTCCGGAAACGAGCGGCGGAGTTCCTCAACCAGCTGGCCCGCGTAGAGGTCGCCCGAGGCTTCGCCTGCCGAAACCAGGATCGAGGCGCGCATTATACGCTAGTCTAGCAAGCCGTGAGGCGGCTAAGATTCTGTTAACATAATAGAAAAGGCATTGATGCTCGCCGACCCAGCCGCTCAGAAAACCCCTATAACCGAGTTCACGGTCCGCAGCCGCGAGGCCATGACCCCGGT
Source organism: Bryobacterales bacterium (assembly GCA_963734625.1). Taxonomy (GTDB): domain Bacteria; phylum Acidobacteriota; class Terriglobia; order Bryobacterales; family Bryobacteraceae; genus CAVTHW01. The sequence goes on from CAVTHW010000006.1 coordinate 177,970, forward strand.
CAGCAGCAAGTTCTCCTATTTCCCAGCTGTGCCGCTGACCCCTGAGGACATTCACGACTACGTGGAAGAGCCCGTGGCTTCGCTTCCTCCGGACCTGATAGCCACCCTGCCGCCGGTCTGCATCGCCCTGGTTCCGTATTTGGAGAAATCCAATGGCCGCCGCCGAGGCGCCAAGCCGGAGGAATTGGTCAGCTTCGAGAAGCCCGCGGAAAACAAGCAGTCCGCCTCCGGCGAGACCCTTATCGAGGGCGCCGCTACGCTGTTTTTCGCCATCAAGGACCAGCCCGTCGCCGATTACCACTACCACTTCTATCGCGCCGTCGCCGCGATGTCGGTGGACCACGCTTCCGACGAGCATTCGAACCAGTTTTTTGGCCTGCTGCGCGAGGAGTTGCATTCGCGTGTGCATGGGGAAGTCGATCAGGAGGGTTGGCGCCTCAAGCAATCCTTGATGCGGAAGCAGACCAACCTGCGCCGGGAAACCAAGCTCTTTCGGGAGTACGCCCGCCAGGCCTTCATCGATACTTTGACCCTCTACCTCCACGGCATCTGTTGCGATATTGACGTCGAGCCGGGCCCCCGCCAGCTTCCCGGCCGGCACCTGCGCAAGCGCCTCCAATTGCTCGAGACTCTCTACCCGCCCCCCGCCGGCTACACCATTTTCCCCGAAGAATCCCACTAGCTCTAACTGGGGACAGTAACCAATTGTGCAGTTTTCTCGAGAGATCTGCGGGCGCACGGAGACTATTCCCCCGTGCAGTTAGAGTCACGGAGCAGCGACCCAATCGTCCGGCCTGGCGCCTGTCGTTGTGACAGGACCTTCACCCGTACACCGTGCGGCGCCAGTCTCACCGGGATCACCTTCCCTCCGAGCGATTCGGCGCAGGCCGCCACGCGCGACTTGGCGCCGCGTTCCACCAGAAACACCACGCATCCACCCCCGCCCGCCCCACACACCTTGGCCCCCGTCGCCCCCCTGCGTCTGGCCTTCGCGACCAGGGCGTCGATGAGAGGAGTCGTGATCCCAGGCGCGTTCCTGCGCCGGTGATCCCACTCTTCCCGCAGAAGCCGTCCCGCGTCGGCCCAATCCCCGCGTTCCAGCGCGTCTCGCATGGCGCGCGAGATATCCGCGATCCGGTCGAAATTGCGGTGGACGCGCTGGTCCCCGCCGATGTGCGCCTTGGTGACTTCCCAGTTATTGATGCCGGACGGCCGCGGTTCCCCGGTATAGACCAGGACCACGCGCTCATTGAGTTCGTCGGCGTCGACCGAGATCCCGATCCGCCGGATTGCCCCCGGAGCGAGTTCAACGGCGCTCACGGCCCCGTACAGGGCCGGGTAGTAGTCCTGACAGCCGGTTGGCACGCGAATGATCTGCGCCTCGATGTCCTGGGCGATCGCGCGGAGCCGTTCCTTGCCGTGGTGCGCGCCGTCGAGCCGCTCGAGCGCGCTGGCCAGGGCAATGATCATCGTCGAGGAACCTGCCAGGCCGGCGCCGGCGGGCGCCCTGGAAGTGGTCTCGATGTTGAGCCCGGTCCTCGGGGAAAAGAAGCGCAGCAGGTGGGCGTGCAGCGGCAGGATGTAGGTCCCGCTCGCGCGAAGCGCCTCGAGAGATGGGAAGCTTTCCTGCACCCCCAAGTCCAGCGACCGCAATACAATCCGCTTGTCCCGCCGCGTGGAAACCGAGCAGCCTGCGTAAAGGTCCACGGCGAAGTTCACCGTGACGGAGCCGGGATGGTAGAGGTAGAGCGGCCAAATGTCGAGGGTGCCTCCCGCCAGGTCTACTCTGCACGGAGCCTTCGCAACAATGCGCATTTGTCTATTGTCCACATTCCGGAAGGGCACGGCTGGCACGTCCTCCTGTCACCGCCACTTCTCCAGGTCGAACGCGCAAAGAGACAGCGCCTCCAGCCCCAGATCAATCGAGACTTGCCGCGTGTCCACTCCGGCCCGGTCGAAGTGCCGGTAGCTCACGAACAGTCCTTCGCTGTATGGAACCGCGCCCGTCTCTTCTCTGCAGGATACTTGCAACTGCTCACGATTCTAAACCACTGCGATCGTCATCGGAGATTCGTCTACCGACGCGCCCGCTTCAGCCCCGACAAGAAGAACATCGAAGTGGACGTCCGGCCGCGAGCGGGCTCGGCGGTGGTCTGCTCAGGATGCCACCAGCCGGCACCGGGTTACGATCGATGTCCAGTGCCTGCCGAGTCCTTCCAAGGGTTCTTTACCGTGATCGGCGACCAGCTTGCCTCGCAGATCCAGTTTGTCTGCTCGGACATGTGGCAGCCTTACCTGGACCTGATCCGCGAGAAATGTTCTCAAGCGCTCCACATCCTGGATCGGTTCCACCTCGTCGCCAAGATGAACAAGGCCCTGGACGAGGTCCGCGCGGCTTCCGCACCTTCCGCATCCTGGAACTCGCGCTCTATCACTCACTTGGCAAACTCCCCGATCCTGCGCTTCCCCGCGAATTCTTCTGACGAGTCGAGATTTTCGAGCGGCACGGGATCGAGCCAGCCCCGGAGCGGAGCCGGAAGACGGCCTGGAAGGAGTTCCTGACGCGACACTGGGAGTTCCTGGGCCTGCTTGCCGATGTTGGTGTGAAGTCCGTGAAACTGCCGCCGCGATCGCCGAATCTGCGGGTTATCAAGGAATTCTGTCTGGAGCGGATGATCCTGTTTGGAGAGGAGAGGCCGGTGCATTCCCCGCTCCCTCCCTCGTATGCAGCCCTCCTCCGGACCATACGGGGTGTACAATCGATGCAGCCCAGGCGGCCAGAGAGTAGAGTTTGGTTCATAGAGACAGGCCATGACACAAAGCACGTTGAAGATTGGTTTGACCGCGCTCTTGTTCGTCACCGCTGGTGACTTGTCCGCCCAGACCAGTCCCACCAACCAGATGGAGGCTTGGGTGACCAACCCGGACCGGTCGTCCTTGTTCCAACAGCAAGCGCAGCCCATTCCCTTCCGCAATCGAAGCGACGCGAGGGGATCGGTGATTGTGGTTGACCCAGCGCTGCAAATGCAGTCTTTGGAAGGCTTTGGGTACGCACTGACGGGAGGAAGCGCCGAACTCCTGGTCAAGATGAGCAAGGAGGCGCGCGCCAAAGTTCTGAGGCAGATCTTCGCACTGGACGGCAACGGACTGGGCGTCAGCTATTTGCGGCTTACCATCGGGGCATCAGATCTGAACAGCTTCGTGTTTTCCTACGATGACCTTGCGCCAGGAGAAACCGACTTCGATTTGAAGAAGTTCGACCTTGGACCGGACAAGAAGGACGTGATTCCCGTCTTGAAGGAGATCCTGGCAGTCTCCCCAAACATCAAGATGCTTGGCTCGCCGTGGTCTGCTCCGGCTTGGATGAAGACCAACAACAACGTGCGGGCAGGCGCTCTCAAGGAGGATTGCTACCCGGCGTATGCACTCTACCTGGTGAAGTATGTGCAGGAGATGAAGAAGGAAGGGATCGCCATTGATGCGATCACCATTCAGAATGAACCCTTGAACTCGAAGAACACTCCCAGCATGCAATGGTTGCTCAACCAGCAGTTGGTCTTTCTGCGGGATCATCTCTATCCGGCCTTCACTAAAGCGGGATTAAAGACCAAGGTGCAGCTCTTCGACCACAATACGGACCGTCCTGACTATCCTTTGGCCTTGTTGAGCGATCCCGTCATCTCGCAATTTGCCGACGGCTCGGCTTTCCACAATTACGGCGGCGACATGGGCGCCATGAGCCTCGTCCATATGGCCCGGCCGGACAAGAACGTCTATTTCACGGAGCAGATGATCACCGAACGGCCTGGCAGCCCTACCATCGGTATCGCCGCGTCGGTCAAGCGGATGATTATCGACACCACCCGCAATTGGAGCAGCAACGTCATTTTGTGGAACCTGGCAGCCGACCCCCAGAACGACCCTCACACCGATAACGGCGGTTGTTCTATGTGTCAGGGCGCGATCACCATTGACCGGGACGCGGTGTCGTTCAATCTGGCCTACTACACAGTTGCCCATGCGTCCAAATTCGTGCGCCCTGGATCCGTGCGCATTGGCTCGACTAATCGCGGGGATCAGACCGTCAGCATCACCGAAGACGAAGAGCGCCCGGGGGTGAAGCGTGCCACCGTCATAGCGAACGCGCAGGTGTTGCCGAATGTGGCTTTCAGGACCCCTGAAGGGAAGATCGTACTCATCGTCGCCAACGATACGCAGTCGGTGAGTTCCTTCACTGTTCAATACAAGGGCGAATCCGCGAACGTCAGGCTGATTCCAGGCGCCGTCGGAACTTACATCTGGTAGCTTCGGCGCTTACCCTGTCGCGTCACGTCGCCTTGTTGCTGCCCCAACCGTCCGGCGGCCGAGATCAACAGCAGCCGAGACCGCTGCAAGGCTCTGCAACCTGCACGATTTGGGGGCTGACGGCTAACCCACGTTCGCTCGACCGCTCTCAAGAAAAGTCTTCAGGTGGCGGCCGCGGCTGGGGTTGCGGAGCTTCCTTAGCGCATCGGCCTCGATCTGCCGGATTCGCTCTGGGGTCAAGGCGAATTGGAGACCGACTTCCTCGAGAGTGCAGGCCCGGTCGTCCTCCAGTCCGAAGCGCAGCTTGAGGATCTCCCCCTCCCTGGGAGGGAGCATCTTGAGGACTTTGGCCGTATGCTCCCGGAGGTCCTGATCGAGGATCGACTGGGACGGCGAGACTCCTTCCTTGTCCATGATTAAATCGGCGAGACGCGATTCCAGCTCCTCTCCGATGGGGGCGTCCAGCGAAACCGGTTCCTGCGTGGCCCGCACGAGCTCTCGCACCTTGCCCAATGGGATCTCCATCTGCAGGCTCAGTTCCCCGGGTGTCGGATCGCGGTGTAGCGCCTGCCGCAGTTGCCGCTGCGCATTCACCAGCTTGCTGATCGCTTGTATCACGTGACCTGGGACCCGGACGGTCCGGGCCTGCTCGGCGATGGCCCGTGCGATCCCCTGCCGGATCCACCACATGGCAAATGTGGAAAACTTGTAGCCGCGCCGGTAGTCGAATCTGTCGACGGCCCGCATCAGGCCGATGTTGCCTTCCTGGATCATATCCAGAAAATGCAGGCCGCGGTTGTTGAATCGCTTGGCGACCGACACCACCAGCCGGAGGTTCGCCTCTATGAGCTGCCTCTTGGCCGTCTCGGCTTCATGCTGGCCGCGCTCGATGATCTTACGCGTGCTCCTGAGTTCAGTGACGCCCCATCCCCGGTCCCTTTCCAGTTGCCGAAGGTGTTGGGTCAGTTGGCGCAACGACTCTCGGAGTTCTTCTTGGAGCCCATCCGGCCGGCCCAGCACGCTCTCCTCCAGCTTCAGCTGAATCCTCGCGATCTCCCGCTCTACCGGTTTGTACTGCTCGATCGCCCAACCGATCAGCTCCACGATCTTGCGCTGGAACTGCGGCGTGAACTGGATCTGACGGTAGATCCGAGACACGCTGACCAGAGAGCGGGCTAAGTTGTACCGCAGCATTCTGTGCTGCTCGGACTTAGGGTGGCACGAGACAGCCTGGATTTTTTGGTGGAACTGCAGAGCCTTTTCGTAGTGCCTGGCAATCTCCGCGATCCGCTGAAGGAGTTGCTCTTTCTGCTCCGCGCCGGAGTTGTCAATGCCGTTCGAGCCCGGCATGATCACCACGTCCCGCACCGAAACCCGGTTCTGCTTTAGCGCCTCGCCCAGGTTGAGCATTTCCTGGATCATCAGCGGAGCACGGGAGAGAGCTTTCTTCACCCTGCTTTGGCCTCGCTCCAGGCGCCTGGCAAGGTCGACCTCGCCCTCCCGGGTGAGCAGGGAGGCCGTCCCAATCTCGCGCAGGTAGGCGCGGAGGGGGTCGTTGATCCTTCCCAATATCTCACTTCCCAGTTCGAGCTCGCGGAGTTCATCGGTGTGCTCGGTACTCCGGATCAGAGTGAGATCTGGTTCCTCGAAAACCTCCGTTCCGGTGGTCGTCCACGTCCGCCAGCAGTTCGTCCAGGGCAGGGTCGTCAACCAGTTCCTCCGGAAGCAATTCTTCGGACAAGTCGTTCACGCGAGAGTCACTCTCCCTGTCCCCCTCCAGGTTCTGTTCCAGACGCCTGTGTCTTTGGTTGACCACCCAAGTAACCCCTTCTGACGCGTCAATGAATCGCAGATGCTGAATTCCGAGACAGCCCCTCTACGTGGTTGCCTAATTTCGAAACAGCTCATCGACCCGGATGCAGCTGAAACCGCTAAGACGAATCTCGTGGCCTCTTCAGAGCATTTCATTTGCCACTCCGAGACGTTGGAGCGAGAAAGCCCAATGCGTGTGCGCGGCAGAGACAAGAAGCAGTCCCGCGGACCAGGAACTACAGTCCCTTCAAGGATGCAGCGCACGCGCTTACCGGAGTCTTCTCATGAGGAAGAACCCTTCGCGCCTCGGTCTCACAGGCACCGTGCGCTCGATCAAGATGCCAATTCGGGAAGATGCGTGCAGAATCGGTAATTGCGAGTGCAAATCCCGCACCGGGAGACCTGGAAGCGGAGATATTCAGAGTGGGTACTGGTGCCCGGCTGCAGGTCAGGAGTCCGGCGTCGCTGCCTTCTCCTCTTCGCGCAGGTGGGCAATCCGGTTCTGTAGCGTTCGCAGGCTGATACCCAGCATCTCGGCGGCGCGCTTACGGTTCCCGTGCACGTGGTCGAGAGTGAGCCTGATATAGGCATCTTCGAGTTTGGCGAGCCTCTGGCCGGGCTGAAGCACCGCCGGACTCTGGTGGCCGGGCGCTTGGGGAGTGCTCCGGCTGGGTCCCGAGCCGAAGGCAGGAGAAGAAAGGTGCTCCAACCCAAGCATGCCGGCCCTAGCCACGATCGTGGCACGCTCGATTACGTTGCGCAGCTCCCGCACATTGCCGGGCCAATCATACTTGGCAAACAAGTCCAACACTTCGGAATCGAGACCCGAAACGCGGGCGCCATGCTTCTCGTTGAGATTCTGGATCATGACCTCCGCAATGAGCGGGATGTCTTCTTTTCGTTCCCGCAGCGGAGGCAGCACGATTTGAAATACGCTCAACCGGTAGTAGAGTTCTTCCCGCAAACGCGCGTCCAGGGAATGGCTGGTGGCGGCTAGCACGCGTGCGTCCACCACAATTTCGCTCTTGCCGCCCAGTCTCTTCACTCGCAAGTCTTCCAGAGCGCGCAGGAGCTTGGGCTGCGTAGATGGCGGCATCTCGCCGATCTCATCCAGAAACAGGGTGCCGCCGTGGGCCTGCTCGAAACTCCCCGCGGAACGCTCCATCGCTCCCGTAAACGCGCCCTTCTCGTGGCCGAACAACTCGCTCTCAACCAGGGTCTCGGGCAAAGCGGCCGCATTGACCGCGACGAAGGGGCCGTCACCGCGGGGGCTGAGCTTGTGGATCTCCCGCGCGACCAGTTCTTTGCCAGTGCCAGTCTCCCCGCAGATCAATACCGGTGCCGAGGTGGGGGCCACCTGCCGGATGACCGAGAAGATCTCCTGCATGGCGGGGGACGCTCCTACCAAGTCCCCCAGTACGCCACGGACCCTCAAATCGCGCTCAAGTTCACCTGTTCTCCGCAGAGCTCGCTTGTGGCGAATCGCGCGCTCCAGAAGGATCTTGAATGCACGCGGTTCCACCGGCTTTTCCAGATACCAGAAGGCATTGAGGTCATGCACGGCGGTCAGCGCCTTTTCCATGCTGCCGAATCCGGTTAGCACGATCGCGGGAGTAAGGTCGCCGTGTTCCCGCAGGTGCTTGAGAAGTTCGAAGCCGTCCATGCGCGGCATGACCAGATCCGAAACGATGACATCCGGATTGAAGGCGGCGAGCCGCTCCAGCGCCTCCTGGCCGTCCGCCGCAACCCGCGTCTCAAAGTGATCATCGGAGAGCATGGCGGCCAAAGCGGTACGCTGGCGCTGGTCATCATCGACGATCAGGATCCGGCCAGAAGCCGCCGCTTTTCGGGGCATCCGTTAAATCATAGCTGGAAAAGGTGGCCGCGTGGCGCTCGGATCGACTCTCCCCGAACCGGCAAATTTCGCATTTCAGGTGCAACCTTTGCATCCAGGCTCCGGTGGGTTTCCTCTAACCCCACGCTGGCTCCGCGGTAACACACGATTGACCGTGTTGCCGTTCGTAATGCGGCCAGAGGCGCACAGCCGCCCTGCCAGGGGCTCAGCGGTAACACACGATTGACCGTGTTGCCGTTCGTAATGCAGCAGGCCTACTGCGCCAGAGGCGCACAGCTGCCCTGCCAAGGGCTCAGCGGCTTCAGGCTCCGAACAGCGGAGGCTGTTCTGGACCATCTCGTGCAAGGGACAATAGTCGGCCCGCACGGGCGAAGGGAATGGCCATGGCGATAGCACAGGGCGAGTTCCAGGACATTCTTGAACGAATAGACGCTTCAGTTGAACGGCGACGCGAACGCCGTTTCAGCTTGCGGCTGAGCTGCCGCGTGTGCCCGGTCTCGACGGAGAGCGTGGAATTTGCCGGCACCGTAATCAACATCAGCCGGTCCGGAATCCTCGTGGGACTTGATTCGGCGCAGATCTCCAGGGTCCTGAGACCTGACGGCGTAGTTCTCGTCGTGGTGGATCTGCCTCAACATCCGTTGTTCTCGCCGAGGTGTTTGGAGTGCACCGCCACAATCGTTCGGATTGTTGCTGCGAAGGATCAGACCCAAGTGGCATTTGAAATCGGGCAGCTGCAAGTCAAGGAGCAGAACACGAAAGCGATCTCCACGCGTGATTGGCTTAGTGCTCCCCTCCAGGGTCTCATCCAGTGAGGGAGTGGGTAACGGACGCCGGCGCTCGGGGCAGCCACCTTCCGGGAAGGGAGTGAAGTGACCTTATGCTTTGGAAAAGAGGCGGTGTCAGCAACGACGTCGAGGACAGACGGGCATCCGGCGGCGGTTGGAGACCCGGCGGGGTGAAGCTCGGATTGGGCGGATTGCTCGTGCTCGGCGTGCTCAGCCTGGTCTTCAAGACGGATCTGATCTCGCCGTTCATGTCGGTTGACAACGGGGGGACAGGTCCGGCCGTCTCCGATCCGAAGCGGGACGCGAAGGAGCAGGAGGCAGTGGAATTCGTCAGCTTTGTTCTGGACGATGCCCAATCGGTTTGGGCCCAGCAATTGGCGAGCTATCGGAAGGCGAAGCTGGTCTTGTTCCGGGATGGGGTGCAATCGGCCTGCGGCGGGGCGGATTCCTCGGCGGGTCCGTTTTACTGCCCGGCCGACGAGAAGGTGTATCTGGACCTGGGGTTCTTCGACGAACTGCGCACGCGGTTCAAGGCCCCTGGCGAATTTGCGGCGGCATACGTGGTTGCTCATGAGATTGGGCACCATGTCCAGAAGGTTTTGGGAATCGAGCGGAGGGTTCGGGCATTGCAGCAGGAGAACCGGGCTTCGGCGAACGAATTGAGCGTGAAGTTGGAGTTGCAGGCGGACTGTCTGGCAGGGGTCTGGGCGCATTCAACGGCGCAGCGGCAACTGCTCGAATCGGGTGATCTCGAGAGCGGTCTGGGAGCGGCGTCGGCGGTGGGCGACGACAGGATACAGAAGGAGGCGATGGGGCGGGTTCACCCGGAGAGTTTCACCCATGGGACATCCGCACAACGGGTGCAGTGGTTCAGTCGAGGCTATGAGCGGGGCGACGCGGGCGCGTGCGAGACGTTCAACTAGTGTACTGCGGCGCAAATACTGGCCACTCCCTCCCGGTCGTGGTTAAGTGGCATCTCGCTGAGCCGGAAGCACCGAACCGCGACCTGGAGGGAGCGGTTATGGAACATCATTTGCGACGCAGTACATTAGCATTTGTCTTCCCGGTTCCGCCTTTGCCCCAGGAGTGCAGTCAACCAGCGAAAGGAGCATCTTTCACATGCAAGTTGCCAGAGTTACTGAAGTCATTGCGTCCTCTAAGAAAAGTTTCGAAGACGCTGTGGAGTTAGGGATTGCTCGCGCCTGCAAGAGGCTGAAGAATGTGTCGGGCGCGTGGGTAAAGAGTCAAAAGGTGGTAGTCAACAAGAAGAAGATTGTCGAGTATCGCGTGAACCTGAAGGTAACGTTTGTGTTGGAGGACTGACGCCGGGCCGTGCCAGTGTTCTGGCGGGCGGGAATCCGGCATAGTTGGAAACACCATGTTCAAAACTGCGCTGGTTGTCTTGACGTTGATTATTGGGTTGGCGGTGGTGGCCACGCCACCCGCGGCGGCTCAATCCCCCGCTGGACCGGTTTACGAACTTCGCATCTACACCACGCTAGAGGGCAAGCTGCCGGCCTTGCTGGCACGGTTTCGCGATCACACCGTCGCGCTGTTCCAGAAGCACGGCATGGAGAATGTTGGGTATTGGGTGCCGGCCGATCCTCCGAAGTCGCAGAACACGCTGTACTATCTGCTGAGGCACAAGAGCCGCGAAGCGGCCACAGCCTCCTGGGCTGCCTTCCGAAAGGATCCGGACTGGATCAAGGCGCAGAAGGAGTCGGAGGCAGGCGGGAAGATCGTGGACAAGACCGAGTCGGTGTTCATGAGTCCGACGGATTTCTCAAAGCTGAAGTAGCCTTTAGGCGTAGTAACGGGCCGGCGTGACCTTCGGCCGCGGCTCGCCGACGGCGGCCATGCGCTCGATCAGTCTGCCTTGTAGTTCGTCGGCGATCTTACGATGGCTGGCGCGCCCTACCAGGTTCACGAGTTCATGCGGGTCGCTGTAGAGATCGTACAGGTAGCGCTCCGTGTACTGCGTGGAAGAGGGCTCCTTGCCCGGGCTGTCCGGATTGAAGATGCAGTACTTCCAGCGCTCGGTGCGGATGGCGCGCTGCAGAGCTTCCTCCCTCATCTGCACGAAGACCTCGTTCGGCCAGCCGGCGGTCTGACCGCGAGCCAGGCCCAGCAGGCTGCGGCCCTGCATGGCCGTGGGGACCTGGAGTCCAGCGGCATCGAGCAAGGTAGGCGGCAGGTCCACGATGCTCACCAGTTCGGGCGCCACACGGCTCGCCTCGAAACCCGGGCCGCGGATCACCATCGGGATGCGGATGGAAGCGTCGTGGCAACTACGCTTGTACTCGGGATTGCGAGTACGGAAGTGGCACCCGTGATCGGTGGTGAAGACCACGATGGTGTTGTCCTCCAGTTTCTGATCCGCCAGCTCTTTCAAAACCCGCCCGAAACACTCATCGATGCGGGCGATGATGCCGTAGTAGTCCGGCAACTGGGATTTCCAGTCACCCGGGAAAGGGGCAAGATCCGGCGGGATGTAGAAGTTGTTGCGATAGCGATCCGCGTAGCCCTCGGGCGCGATGAACCGGTTGGCGTTGTTCTGGTGATGCGGTTCGAGATAGGAGATGAACAGAAAGAAGGGATTCGGTTTCCGCTGCCGGATGAAATCGACCGCCAGGTCGGTCAGGAAATCGACGCGATACTTCTTGAACTCGAGAGCGCGATTCGCGGCGTCGAACACTCTCCCCTCGAACGCGCCGGAGCTGAACTCCAGCGCGTCGGCGGCGGCCCAGTATTCGTCGTAGCCGCCACGGCGCTCCAGCGGGACCGGCTTCTCGCGGGTGGCGGCCAGGTGCCACTTGCCGATGTAGCCGGTCTGGTAGCCCGCTCGCTTGAAGTAGTGTGCCAGCGTCTGCTCGTCGTCCTTGAGCACCAGGCCGTTCCGGAAAACGCCCGTGGTGGTCGGGTACTTGCCGGTCTGTATCGTGCTTCGCGCCGGTGCGCAGACGGGCTGCGAAGTGAAAGCGTGTTCGAACCGCACGGCGCTTCTGGTCATGCGGTCCAGGTTCGGGGTGAGTTCCATGGGCCCCCCGTACGCGCCGACCGAATCCCAGCGCTGCTGGTCCGTAAAGAACACCAGCACGTTGGGGCGGACGGATGCCGGCGGTTGCGCCAGCGACATAGCGCCGGCGCCCGCTGTTCCGAAGAAACTCCTCCTGTTCATGGTTCCTCCTCAAACAATCTGGCAGGCTTACTGCACGGGGGACGTTCGGGGTTCATAGCCAGTCAGCTTCTGATCCGCCGCCGCCGGATCGTAGTTCGGATTCGGGGACGGCATCGCTGCATCGACATTGCCTCGCCACCGCTTCAGCTTCTCGTGCAACGCCGCAGCTCGCTTCGGTTCCCTCGCAGCCAGGTTTCTCCTCTCGCCAAGATCATCACGTAGATTGTACAGTTCCAGCGAACCGTCTTCGTAGAACTCGATGAGCTTCCAGTCACCCTCGCGGATAGCGCCGGCCGGAACTCCGCCCTGGTTGCTGTAGTGTGGGTAGTGCCAGTACAGATCCGTGCGGCCGGGAGCTGCTCTGCCGCGAAGCACAGCCGCCAGGCTGACGCCGTCCACTTCTCCTGGACGGGGCGCCTTGCCTCCCGCCATCTCCAGGATGGTTGGAAGGAAGTCGACGCTTGACACGGGGAAGTCACACAGGGCGCCCGCCTTGGTGACGCCAGGCCAGTAGGCCAGCAGGGGTTCGCGAATGCCTCCCTCGTACAGATGGCCCTTGCCCGCGCGCAGCGGGCTGTTGTCCGTTACGGGAGACTTGGAGCCGCCTTCGAACCGAAGTCCGCCGTTGTCGGATGTCAGGATGATGATCGTGTTACGCTCGATCCCCAACTGGTCGAGCTTGGAGCGCAAACGGCCTACCGCCTGGTCGAAGCTCTCGACCATCGCCGCGTAGACGGGATTCGGAAAGTCCCTGCCGCCCAGCCGCCCCCGGTACTTGTCGACCACCGCCTGCCTGGCCTCCAGCGGGATGTGCACCGTGAACTCCGGCAGGTAGAGAAAGAACGGGCTCCGGCCGGCGGACTCTTCCATGAACTTCTCCGCCGCCTCAGTCAGGGTCTCCGTGAGGTAGTCCTGCTTGGTGGTCCCCTTCAGGTTGGGCATGTCGAACGGACCGAAATAGGAGCGCGGGCTGCCGCGCTGATCGCCGGCAATGTTGACATCGAAACCCTGGTTCTCGGGACGGAAACCCTCCCCGCCGAGGTGCCACTTGCCGATGCTGGCCGTGCGGTAGCCCAGGGGCTTGAGAGCCTCGGCGAGGGTGGTCTCTCCGAGCGGCAGTTGCTGCTCGAACTTCGGCGTCAGCAGACGCGCCGCTGGCCACTGGCGGCGCCCTGGAATCCAGTCCGTGAGATGCAGGCGCGCGGGATACTTGCCGGTCAGGATGCTGGCCCGGGTAGGCGAGCAGACCGGGCAAGCGGCATAGGCATTGGTGAACTTCACGCCGTCCCGGGCAAGCTGATCGATGTTAGGCGTCTCGTGAAAGGTGTTGCCGTAGCAGCCGAGATCCCTCCAGCCCAGGTCGTCGAGCAGCAGAAAGACGATGTTCGGCCGCGTGGGTTCAGGCGCCGCGGAAGCCGCCGCGCCGCCTGCGAGCCCGGCCAGAAAAGCGCGCCGTGTGAGGGCAGAGGTCGCCATGGCTATTTCTTCCTCACAGCGTCCTTCATTTCTAGGCCCGTCTCGTAGACCAGTTGCCGGGGCTCGTAGCCGTCGTCCTCGCGCTGGCGGGTCATGCCCAGGCCGGCCCACGCGACCGGATAGTCGGGCCGCCACGGACGCCGCCCCCAATAGTAGCCGCGGAAGGGGTCGCGAGTGCGGTGCATCCACTCGATCATCGAATCGTGCAGTGCGTTGCGAACTGCCGCGTGCTCCCCGGAGCCGATGAGATTCACCATCTCGCCGGGGTCGGTCTCCAGATCGTACAATTCGTCGCTCGTGAGCAGGTTCACGGTCAGTTTGTAGCGGCCGTCGAAGGCGGCCCGGATGGGCTGAAAGCCTCCGAAGCCGTCGTGATCCACCTCGTAGCGGCCCCACTCCATGAAGATAGCCGGGTTGGGACGCACCTTCGGATCGGTGAACGTCCCCAGCATGCTCGTGCCTTCGAGCGGCTTGGAGACCGGCATGCCCATGGCGTCGAGGATGGTGGGGACCAGGTCGATATGCGAAACCGGATGCGGTGAGACTGTCCCTTTCGGAGCGTGACCGGGCCAGCGGACGAGTAGCGGGATGCGTGTGATCTCGTCGTACATGGCAGGGCCCTTCCCCGAGAGCTGGTGCGAGCCAAGGAAGTCGCCGTGGTCCGAAGTGTAGATGACCAGCGCGTCCGGAGCGTGCTTGTCGATGGCGTCCAGCACCCGCCCGATCTCGTAGTCCACGTAAGTGTGGCACCCGAAGTAATCCTGCCGCCTGATCACCTGCCCTTCCGGACGCTTGTTGAGTTGTGGGCCGGCCCACACGCGCTGGTGCTCCGGCTTGCTCGAGAGTGTGTCCCGGAGATTCCCGGCAACTGGAAACTGGAAGTCCCGGTACATCTCCGAGAACGGCCGCGGACAGAGGAAGGGCCCGTGGGGCTCGTCGTAGGAAACGGTCAGGAAGAATGCCTCTTTGCTGAACTTCGACAGAAAATCGATGGCGCGGTTGGAGCAGCGGTGTCCGAAGAGGAACTCCTCATTCAAGGCGGGCTCTTTGTTGGTGGCGGTGGTCCGCGAGCGGACGCGGTCCTTTTCGGAGAGCTCCTGCAGGTAGCTGCGTCCGTCGTACCAGTAGCTTTTGTCCCATCCCTGGGGGCAGCGCCCCGTGCCGAAGTAGTCCGCTCCATCCACGTGCCACTTCCCGATGTAAGCGGTGTGGACCCCGCGGTCTTCGAGGCGCTGGCCGACGGTCTTCCAGACCTGTCCGATCGCCATGCTGTTGCCCCATCCGCCATTGGTGTGCGGCCACGTGCCGGTGAACAGCGCCGAGCGCGCCGGCCCGCATACCGGCTGGCAGGTGTACGCCCGTTCGAAGCGCACCCCCTGGCCGGCGAGCCGGTCCAGGCTCGGGGTCTTCAGGCCGGTGTTGCGGTAGCAGTTAAGCATGTCCCAGCGGGTGGTGTCGGTCATGAGGAATACCACCTGCCGGGCTTTGGCCGCCGGCGCGGCCAGACTCGCGGCCCACGCCGTGGAGAGCGCACTTGCCCCCGCCGCTTGCACGAAGTTCCTCCGGTTCATCGTTCCTCCGATCTGGCTCCGGATGGAAGATTGTACCGCAGCAGGCCCGTCTGTGGTACTTCTGTTCGTATGGTCAACCGGCGTGAGTTTCTGGCGGGGTCCGCCAGCTTGGCCGCAAGCGCGCAAGACAGGCGGCGGCCGAACATTCTTCACATTCAGTCGGACCAGCAACAGTGGGCCACTGTCGCGGGCCGCTCTGAGTGCCGCACCCCGAACCTGAACCGGCTCGCCTCGCAGGGGATGCTGTTCGAGCGTTCCTACACTCCCTCCGCTGTTTGCTGCCCGTCGCGGGCCATGACTCTATCGGGTGCCTACCACTGGCACAACGGCGTCTACAATCAGATCCACTCGGCGCCTTCCGTGAAGCGGGATCTGGATGCGGACGTGGTGCTCTACTCGCAGCGCCTGCGTGACGCCGGCTACCGCCTGGGGTACGTCGGCAAGTGGCACTGTTCCTGGGTGCGGACCCCGGCGGACTTCGGCTATCACGAACTGGCCGACGTCGCGGGCTGCGACCGGAGAGCGCTCCAGAAACTCGACCTCAACCCGGACCAGGTGCCGCGTTCCAGGGAGAAGCTCAGCACGGTCCAAACCCGCATGTTCAGTTGGCCCGGCAGCAAGCCGTTCGTCATGTGGGGGCATCGCGAGGGACCGGAAGAGGCCACGCCGGAGGCTTACAGAACCGAGTGCGCCATTCGGATGATGCGGCGGTTCGCCAAGGGGACTCAGCCCTGGCACCTCGAAGTCCACTACGTCGAGCCTCACGACCCCTACCTGCCGCTGAAGAAGTATCTCGACCGTTATGACCCCCGCGCCATCCCTGTCGCCCAGAGCTTCAACGACCGCTTCGAGAACAAGCCCGGACTCCACCGGCGCGAGTCCGGAATTTGGGGAGAGGTTACCGAGGAGGACTTCCGGCAAAGCCGCGCGCACTACTACGCGTATGTGGAGCAACTGGACGCGCAGGTCGGGCGCCTGCTCGCCGCTCTAGATGAGGGCGGGCAGGCGGACAATACGCTGGTCGTTTTCACCACGGACCACGGCGACACGGTTGGGGCGCACCGCATGTGGATCAAGGGCTGGATCCCCTACGAGGAGTGTTATCGCATCCCCCTGATTGTCCGCTGGCCGGGAAGGGTCCAGGCCGGAACGAGGTGCGGCCACCTGGTGCAGTTGCAGGACCTGGCGCACACCTACGTCGAGGCAGCCGGCGCGAAGCCCATGCCCTACCCGGACGGCCGCTCACTGGTGCAGTTGCTGGAGCAGCCGCAGCGTGCGGATTGGTCCGACGACATCCTCTGCGCATACTACGGTGGCGAGTTTCTTTACACCCAGCGCATTGCCATTAACCGGCGCTGGAAGTACGTGTTCAACGGCTTCGACTTCGATGAGCTCTATGACCTGGAGTCCGATCCCGACGAGATGCGCAATCTGGCTGGCGCGGCCAGCCACCGCGCCCAGGCCGACGACATGCGCGCGCGGCTGTACGAACTGATGAACCGCTTCGAAGACCCGTACGGAGACGTGCAGGCACGTAACTCGATCGGCGAGCCGCCCGGCCGCTACGGCGCGCCACGCTATCTGCCCCGCGGCAAGCGGATGTAAGCTTGCGGACTGCGCGAGCCTGAATTCGCTACACCTGCCGCTACGGCTACTCGCCGGAGAATAACCTTGTCGCGGGAAGGTCAAACTTGATGCCTCAGCCCGCCTGCTCTGAACAAGACCGGCTACACCTTCAAGCGGCTCGGATACCGCATTCTGCCGGACGAGATGGATGGGAACAAGCCGGCGCCGAATGCCCAATCTTAATTTCACCAAGGAGCAGGCCCGGCCACTGTTCGTGGAGAAGAACTGCCTGGCTTGTCACAATATCGGCGGCGTAGGCGCGAAGCAGGCTCCGGACCTGGCGGGGACGGCAACCCGGCATTCGATCGGCTGGTTGGACGAGCAGTTAGTCAACCCCGACCTGGTATGGCCGGGAAGCATTATGCCGGCGTATGACCTGGATTCGAATCAGCGCAAAGCGATCATCGGCTTCTGTCCGTAGCCACCACCGACGACTCCCACTCGATCCTTTCAGGAAGGCCCAAAGTGCTGGCCGCCGGCCAGGTGGCGAGGTGCCATCGCTTTTGCACGTGGCGCAAAGCTATACCAGCCCTCGTGGAAGAGCGTCTTGGCGAAGGTCAGATCGTCGAGTACCTCTGGTCGCTGCAGCCGAAGAAACCGGAAAGTTGGTAGAAGATAAGTATGGGAACAATGATCCTTGTCCTGGCCGCCATGTCGACGGGGTTGCTCTTCGCCCAGGATTCTTACCTGGCTGACGTCGAGAAGTGGCGCCAGCAGCGGGAAGCCAACCTGAAGAAGGATGACGGATGGCTGACCGTGGCCGGACTATTCTGGCTTGACCAGGGCGAAAACCGCATCGGTGCGGGCAAGGCGAACCAAATCGTTCTGCCGCCGGGTTCGGCTCCGGAGCGGGTCGGAAGTTTTGCATTCCGCGGCGGGAAGACCGTCTTCACGGCAGCGCCGGGCGTCCCGGTGACTTCGGGCGGAAAACCGGTGCGGACGGTCGAGATGCGGCCGGACACGCCGGGTCCCGCGACTATCATCGCCGTGCGCGATCTGAGCATGTTCGTCATCCAGCGCGGCGACCGCTACGGCATCCGCATGCGCGATAAGAACAGCAGCTTCCGCCGGGCCTTCACCGGGCTTCACTGGTTCCCGGCCAGCGGGTCCTGGCGCATCCGGGCCAAGTTCGTGCCTTACAATCCGCCGAAGAAGATCCCCATCCTCAACGTCCTCGGCCAGACTGAGCAGAGCGTTTGCCCGGGGTATGCCTCTTTTCGGATCGCGGGCAAGGAGTACAAGCTCGAACCGATCGCCGAGGGGGACAATCTATTCTTTATCTTCAAAGATCTGACCAGCGGCAAGGAGACGTATCCGGCGGGCCGGTTTCTCGATGCCGATAAAGCTCAGAACGGTGAGGTGATTCTGGATTTCAACAAGTCCTACAATCCCCCCTGCGCCTTCACCCCGTATGCGACTTGCCCGCTCCCTCCGCCTCAAAACCGCCTCGCCCTGCGCATCCCGGCGGGAGAACTGACCTTCCACTCTCCGGCGGCGGCGAAATAGGCATGAAGAACACCGCGATCCTTCTGGTGGACTGCCCGGACCGCAAGGGCATTGTGGCGGGCATCGCCAATCTTCTCTATTCTCACGGCGCCAACATTCTGCACGCCGATCAGCACCAGGACAACGAACTGGGGCTGTTCTTCATGCGGGTCGAGTGGGCCATGGAGGATTTCGAACTCGATCCGGCACAGTTCGCCGGGCGCTTCCGGCCGCTGGCTGAGGAATTCCACATGAACTGGCGCGTGGAGTATTCCTCCGCGCCGGTCTCCATGGCGATCTTCGTATCGCGCGAGCAGCACTGCCTGCTGGATCTGCTCCACCGCAACCAGAACAAGGAATTGCGAGCCAGGATCCCGCTGATCGTGAGCAACCACCCCGAGGCCCGGCCATTCGCCGAGTTCTACGGCATTCCCTTCCACTACCTGCCGGTCGAGGCCTCGGGCAAGGCCGAAGCCGAGCGCCAACAACTGGCGCTGCTCGAGGAGAACAAGATCGATCTGGTGGTGCTGGCGCGCTATATGCAGATTCTGTCGCCGGAGTTCGTGGCGCGCTACCCGCAGCGCATAATCAATGTTCACCACTCCTTCCTGCCGGCTTTCAGCGGGGCGCGCCCCTACCAGGCCGCCTTCCGGCGCGGGGTGAAACTCATCGGCGCCACCAGCCATTACGCGACGGAGACTTTGGACGAGGGACCGATAATCGAGCAGGACGTCACCCGCGTTTCGCACCGCTACGAATTGGAAGATTTCGTCGAGAAGGGCCGGGATCTGGAGCGCGTCGTGCTCTCGCGGGCGGTGCGCTGGCACCTGGAGCACCGCATACTTTGTTACGCCAATAAGACCGTGGTTTTCGATTGAGCCGGAAGGCGGGGAGGGTCAAGTGCATATTGCACGGAGGGAATTCCTGGGGGGATGGGCGGCCTCGGCGCTCGCGGCCGCCGGGCAAACCATTCTCGTACACGAACACGTACTGGTCGACTTCATCGGCGCGGACCAGATCGCGCCCGGCCGCTATGATCCCGAAGAAGCCTTCCGGGTGGCGAGGCCCAGGCTCGAGGAAGTCGCGCGGCTGGGATGCCGGAGACTTCTCGAATGCACGCCGAGTTTCCTCGGCCGTGACCCGAAACTGATGACGCGGCTGGCGGATTCGACCGGTCTCGAGATCTGGATCAACACCGGCATCTACGGCGCGGGCGCGCACAAATACGTTCCCGCCTTCGCCCGCGAGGCCTCCGCGGAGCAGCTTGCCAAGCGCTGGATCGCGGAAGCGCGCCAGGGAGTGGATGGGGTCAAGCCGCGCTTCATTAAGACCGGAGTCAACGGCGGCCCGCTCGACGCCCTGGACCGGAAACTGGTGCGCGCCGCCGCGATCGCGTCACGTGAGACCGGGCTCACGATTGCGTCCCATACCGGCAACGGCGTGGCCGCCCTGGAAGAACTTGATATCGTCGTGTCGGAGAAGGTCAGGCCCTCGAAGTTCGTTTGGGTGCACGCCCAAAGCGAGAAGGACTCGGGCATTCACGAGAAAGCTGCGCGGTCAGGGGCGTGGGTCGAGTTCGACGGCATCGGCCCGAAGAGCGTGGACCGGCATCTCGAGTGCGTGCGCAACATGGCCGCCAGAGGGCTGCTGGGGAGAGTGCTCATCTCCCAGGATTCCGGCTGGTACCGCGTGGGAGAACCGGGGGGCGGCGATTACCGGGGCTATACCGGCATCTACACGGACTTCCTGCCTAAGCTCGATCCGGCGTGGGTAAGGCGGTTGATGTGGGACAACCCGAGGAAAGCCTTCGGGTAGCGGGGCGTGGCCGTCCACGCCCCACCCGCCGGAGGTCCGGCTATTTAACCTTGATGAAGACAATCAGCAGCGTGTAAAGCGCCAGCGATTCGATCAGAGCGAGTCCGATGATCAACGCCAATTGGATCGCTCCGGCGGCGGATGGATTGCGCGCCATCCCTTCCACCGCGGACGCGACGGCCTTGCCCTGCGCCAGACCGCAGACGCCGGAAGCAATCGCCATCGAGAAGCCGGAAGTGATTGCCACCCAATTCGTCTGGCCCGAACCGGTCTGAGCAAAGATCGGGCTGGCCAGAATCAGCAGCAGCATGGCCAGCATTAACATTTTCATTTTCATTCTTGTGTTTCTCCTTCTCCTATAAATCGCCCCAGGAGGTGGTTCCCGTCATCCTCGTGCAGCCGGGCTCACACTGGAAGCGGCATAAAGCCGGTATTAATGTTCGTGCGCCACCGCTCCCGAGACGTAGCTCATCGTGAGCAGGGTGAAAATAAAAGCCTGTAGAAATGCGACAAATACGTGCAGACCCATAAAAACCACTGGAATCGCCAGCGGAATCAGACTCATGAACACCAGGGTCACCTGCTCGCCCGCGAACATGTTGGCGTAAAGACGGGCGGTGAGGGAAAGCAGCCGGCCCGCGTGACTGAAGAGCTCGATCGGGACCATGATCGGGGCCAGCCACGGCATCGGACCCGCGAAGTGCTTCATATAACCGAACACCCCCTGCGCCCTCAATCCCATGATGTTGTAGTAGCAGAAGGCCACCAGGGCGCAACCTAGCGGCACTGGGGTGAACATGGTCGGGGACTCCAGGCTGGGGATGAGCCCGATCAGATTGCAGAAAAGGATGAAAAGAAAAATCGTGCCGAAAAAGTGCAGGTACTTCTTCCCGGAATGGCCGACAACGTCATCGGACTTGTCCCGCAGAAATCCGTAGACGGCTTCGAGGATGTGCTGCATGCGTCCGGGCCGGTCCATGGACAGCCGCGGCCGCAGGATGGCGAACAGGATGATGAAGATAAGGGCTACCATCACCTGCATGGCCACGAAGTTGGCCCACGGTTTGGCCGGGTCTTCGACGTGGACCCGGACCAGGGAAAGGACGGCGTTGGCCGCGCCGGCGAGGTACCGGTTCAACAGCGCGGTGATCCACAACTCATGTTCGGGCATAAATCAACTCGTAGATGATTTCGACGATGACCGCGGCTGCCGGAACGAACAACCCCAGCAGCGCGGCCATCAGGTTCAAGCCGAAAACGCTCACTATAACATAGCCCAGCAGCCCCAACAAAAGGTACCGGAACATCATGAAAAGCACCAGACGTTTGCGGGGTCGCGGCTTGGCGGCGCCGAGCGACGCCGTCAACTGATGGAGCCAGCGGAAATTGACCCAGGAGGCCAGCGCGCCCGCCAGGAAGCCAAGGCCCGACTGCCAGCCATGCAGAAACAGCGCCGCCACCATTCCGCCCACCGCCATCCACAGCATGACGGTCTGCATGCGGCTGACGGCCCGCTCGAAAATGCCCTCAGGGGTTCTCACGGCGGCTGTCCTTCTGAGCCTGCCGGATGAACTGGACCAGGCCGCCCGCGATGCCCAGCAGAAGGCAAATCACGGTGAAGAACTTCGTTCCCAGCCAGCGGTCGAGCAGGTAGCCGCAGACGTAACCGGCGAAAATCGAGGCCGGAAGCAGCATGGCCAGGGACGTGTAGCGCCCCACCAGCGCCCAGATGTTACCTTCTTGCCGCGGAGCAGGCATGCTACTCGGCGATCACGGGATTGCGCAGCTCGCCCAGGCCCTGGACCCGGACCACGGTTTCGTCCCCGGGCTGGAGATAGCGGGGAGGCCGCCGGACGAAACCCACGCCGGCCGGCGTGCCGGTCGAGACCACGTCGCCGGGTTCGAGCGTCAACACGCTGGACAGGAAGGCGATCAGGTCGGGAACGCCGAAGACCAGGTTCCGGGTGTTGGAGCTCTGCATCAGCTCGCCGTTCAGCGTAAGCGATATGTCCAGGGCGTGCGGGTCGGCGATCTTCGTCCCGGGTCACCAGGTACGGCCCCATGGGCGCGAAGGTGTCGAAGTTCTTGCCCATGGTCCACTGCGAAACGGCCTTCTGATAGTCGCGGGCGCTGACATCGTTGAGCATCGTGTAGCCGAAAACATGCTCGGCCCAACGCGCCGCCGGGATGTGGCGTCCACCCTTTCCAATGACAAAGGCGAACTCAGCCTCGTAGTCCGGCCGGCTGGACGACTTGGGCAGCACGATGCTGTCGCCCGGTCCGATGATGGCGGTCGAGAACTTGGCGAAGACCGTCGGGACGTCCGGAACCGGCACGTTGGTTTCGGCGGCGTGGTCCCGATAGTTGAGCCCGATGCACAACAGCTTGGGCGGTCTCGGGATGGGGGCCAGGACCTTGACCGAAGACAGCGGGGAGTATCGAGCCGGCAGCCGGGTTCGACGCCCACTCGGCCGCCTTGGCGAGCGACTGCTCGCCTCCGCGGATGACCGAAAGCAGATCAGGGAAGCCCGCGCCGGCGAGGCTGACCAATTCTTCGCCCCTGACGACTCCACACTGTGGGCCGCCGTTCGGGGGGCGGAAAGCTGCCAGGCGCATTACGCGCCGCCGGCCGCCTTCTGGACCTTGCCGTTCTTAATGCAACTGGTGCAGACGCGCATGGTCTTGGCGGCTCCATTGACCACGGCCTTGACGGTCTGCAGGTTGATGTTCCAGCGCCGGTTGGTCAGGTTGTGGGCATGGCTGACCCGGTGCCCGAACTGGGGACCCCGGCCACAAACCTCGCAAACTCTTGCCATGTATGAGTTTCTCCTCGCTTCAGTGGGAACTCCGATTGTAGCAACCGGGTGAAGGGCGGCGCAACGTAGGGGCACGGCACCGCCGGGGCACGGCGCCGCCGTGCCCCTACAGCGGATCGATCAGGGCGAGGCCGGGAACGGTCACGAAACCGCGATCGTGGCTCCAGATCTCGGTGGCGCCGTTGTCGAAGGCGGCGAGCCCGATCTGCAAGTCGAAGACCCGTGGGCCGCGGACATCAAGGTCTTCAGCCAGGCGCGTCACCCTCTCCCAGGAGCCGCTATGCGGCATCCACAGCGCGGCGCCGGCCTCCAAAATCAGCGCCCGCAGAAACCCCCGGGCTAAAGCTGGCGGCGATCCGCCCCCCGCGCTCGCCGGATGCGTGACCACGCTCCAGAACTCGGCGATGCAGGGATAAGGAATCCCCCAGCCGCGCGGGTCTTCGCTGGCCTCTTGGATCGCCCGTTTCGCGGCGCCGTGCTCGGGGAGGCCCGAGCGATGCGCGTAAATCAGGAGGTTCGTGTCCAGCGCGATCACCGCTGCCCCCGCAGCCAATCGTGCATGCGCGCGCGGTCGGAGACATCGGCTCCTTCGGGCAGCCCGCCCTCCACGGTGACCCAGTGGATCTTTGGCGCGGGCCGCCGAACCCGGCCCCGGGGCCGGTTCAACTCGCGCCGCAGCCCGCGCTCCAGGATCGCCCTCAGCGTGGTCCTGTCCTCGGCCGCTCTCTTCTTGGCGGCGATCAGCAGCGCGTCGCTAAGGTCCACGGTGGTCTTCATATGGGAACCCATATTACCATAAACCCATAGGATACGTTTGCTGGCGGCCCGGACGGATCGCCGCTCCATATTTCCCCCCTCCACCTGTGAAATAATCGGCCCACGGGCGCGTATGACTGGTTGAGGCGACCGGAATGGGAACACTCAGCCTGGCAGTCAGCGCGGAGCCGATCCAAATGACCCCGCCACCTGAATTCACGGAACTCTACCAGCGGTTTTCGGAAACCGTGTACCTTACGGCGCTGCGCGTCACCGGCACGCCAGCCGACGCGGAGGACGCCCTGCAAACCGTCTTTCTGCGCGTGCTGCGGCAGGGCGGCCAGCACGCCGAACCGATGCCGGAGAAGTATTTTCGCCGCGCCGCGACCAACGCCGCGGTGGACATTTTGCGGCGCAGGCTCACCCGCTCCGAGGCCCAGCTCGACGAAAGCCTTTCGCCGGCCGCGCCGGAAAGTCCCTTGCTCCTCAAGGAGCGCTTGCGGCGGGCTCTGGCCACGCTGGACCCGCGCGACGCCGAAATCTTCGTTTTGCGGTACGTCGAGGGTCTGGCCAACGGCGAGCTGGCCAAGCTGTTTGGAATCGGCAAGACCGGCGTGGCGGTCCGGCTTTTCAGGATCAGGCGCCGGCTGCGTACGGAAATGGAACGCTAAGCGGGAGGTGGATTATGTCCGAGGATCGGATCGAGAAGGCACTGGAAGCAATGCAGAATGAAAGCGTCGCGCCGGAGGAATTGGCTGCGGCGCGGATGCGGACCTTCGAGAAACTGACTGCCACGCCCGCGACGGTCTGCGGCGGGGTTCAGGCAGACTTGCGCGCCTACCTTCACGGCGGGCTGGAAGCGAGCCGCCGGCTGCTGGTTGAAGACCACCTGACCCGCTGCCCGGACTGCCGCCGCGAGTTGGCCGCGCTCAGGGGCGAGAGCAAGGTCGTGGCCATGCCCGAGCGCCGCGCCCCAGGCTGGACCCGGCACAAAGCGTGGGCCATCGCGGCCGGCCTGGCGCTGCTGGGCGTGTATGCCGGCCGGGACCGGATCGATTCGCTGCTGGCTCCCGGCGGGCCTCGGGCCACGGTAGAGTCGGTCTCCGGCCAGCTATATCGGGTGCCGGAGGGCGCGCTCGCCGCGGGGGCGGCCATCGCTGAGGGCGAGACCGTGCGGACCGGGCCGGCGACGCGCGCCATGTTGCGCCTGGCCGACGGATCCTCCGTCGAACTCAATGAACGCACCGAGCTCTTCGTCCACGCCGCCTGGAGCGGCGCGACCATCCGGCTGCAGCGCGGCGACGTCATCGTGCAGGCCGCCAAGCAGCGCCGCGGAAGTCTGCGCGTGGAGAGCCGGGATTCGCTCGCCTCGGTAAAGGGTACGATCTTCGCCGTGTCGGCCGGAATGGCCGGCTCGCTCGTGTCGGTGGTGGAAGGCTCGGTCGAGGTCTCTCAGTCGGGCCGGCGAACCGTCCTGACCAGGGGCCAGCACGCCGCCACCAACCCGGCCCTGCAGCGCGCGAACGTTCAGGACTCGGTGGCCTGGAGCCAGAATGCGGAGAAATACCTGGGTCTGCTCGGCGATTTTTCGGCACTGGAGCAACAGTTCGCGGCCCTGCCTAAACCCGCTCTCAGAACCCAAGCCAGCCTGCTGCGGTATCTGCCTTCGAACGTGGCGGTTTACGGCGCGGCCCCGAACCTGACCGGCACCATCGGCCAGGCGCTGGAGTTGTTCGATCAGCGCGCCGCCGAAAGTCCGGCCTTCGCCGAGTGGTGGAATTCCGCCAATGCGCAGCGCTTGCGGGCCGTGGTGGACCAGTGGCAAACCGTGATGCCGATGCTCGGCGACGAGATCGTCTTCGCGCTCGCCAGCCCCGTGCCGGGCGGCAAGGAGCAGGTTCCGCTGGTTCTGGCTCAGGTGCAGCCGGAACGGCAGGAGGCATTGAAACAAGCGTTGGAGAAGGTCGCTGCCGGTAAGCCGGTCGCGGGACTCTACCAGATCGCCGGCGGCTTAGTCACAATCTCGGATTCTCCGGCGCACTTGCAGTGGGCGCTGGCCCAGGCGGGGCAGGGCGCTTCCAGCGCCTTTGCGGCCGAGATCGTCCGGCGGTATCAGCGCGGCGCCGGCTGGCTCTTAGGCGTGGATGTGGCCGCGATGACTCCGGCGGCCGAGCGCGCCAGGTTGGATACCCTCGGGATCTCCGGCGTGAAGCAGGTGTTCTTCGAGCAGCGCACCGAGCAAGGCGCCGAGGAGAATGAAGCGACCATCGTCCTGGATGGTGCGCCAGTCGGGCCGGCTAATTGGCTGGCTCCGGCGGGAACTTCCGGCGCGGCCGAGTATATCTCCGGCGACGCCGTGCTTGCCCTTTCGGCCTCTACCCGCCAGCCCCGGCAGGTCTTCGACGAGTTTGCGGCGCAGATGTCCAGGATTCAGCCTCAGTTCCAGGACTCCCTGAAGGTGCTGGAGTCCTCGCTGGGCGTCAGCATCAGCAACGACATCGCCGGCGCGCTGGGCACGGACTTCGCCCTCGCCGTCGAGCGCCCTACGGTTCCCGTGCCGGGCTGGATCGCGGTGATCGAGGTGACCAGTCCGGGTTCGCTGGACAATACCGTACTGCGCCTGGTGACGCTGTATAACAACCTGGCCGGAGCGGCGGACGCCGCCAAGAAGATCCAGGTGACGCAAGAGACCGTGGACGGGCGCGCCTGGACAACCCTGAAATCGCCAGTCCTGCCCATCCCGATCACCTGGACTTATGACCAGGGTTATCTGCTGGTAAGTTCCGACCGGACCTTGGCGCTCGCGGCCATTGCCACCAGGCACGGCGGATTAGCGCTAACCGACTCCGCCGCTTTCCGGCAGCAGTTGCCTGCCGCCGCGGGAATCAGCCCATCCGGCTTCGTCTGGGTAAACACTAAGGGAGCCCTGCAGGGCCTCTCCGCGCTCGTCTCGAATCCGACCCTGCAGAAGCTGGCCGCGAACCACGAACCGGTGTTGGTGGTCGCCAACGTCGAACCCGGGCAGATTCGGTTCACCAGCCGCACCCGGCTGACCAGTCTGATTCTCAATGCGCTGACTGCCAGCGCCGCCGGACGCGCCACGGCCCCCGCGCCAACGGCCCGCTAGTGGTCTGCGGCTGGTCATGCTTCTGGCTCAGGGAGATACCCCTGAACCACGACCGGGAGGGAGTGGTCAGTATTTGCGCCGCAGCCCGCTAGGCCGGCACAATCAATCCGGAACTGGGCGCGGGCGGGACGAAGGCGGGGGCTCCGGCGAACTCCCGGAGCAGAAATTCGATGAAAGCGCGGCCGCGAGGGCGGCCGTTATTGTGCTCGAATTCCAGGCGCTGCAAGAGAACCAGGATTCCCAGAATGTCGTTGTCGCGAAGGGTCTCGATCCCTAGTTGCTCCTTGCGGCGCTTGCGAAACTCGTCCAGTTCCGCCTGGGCCCGCTGCTGGATGGCCGCCGCCACCAGGTTCGCGGGGCGGGTTTGGTAGATCAGCCCTGAATCCAAGGTCCGGTAGGTGCGCACCAGCGCGTCCAGCGCCTCGCGGACGTCGCTGTCGACGGCGCCGGGAGAACTCAGCGCGATCCGTGAGAGGGTCACGCTCATGAACGCGACCAGCGGCTCGTTCCCGCGGAGAAAATCCTCGCTTAGCTCAACCTCCGGACTCGGATACTGCTGCATATCGGGCTCGGGCGGCTTCTCGTGCTTGCGGGCTTCTTCCAGGTACGGGCACTCCAGCGGACAGGCCACCGTCACCTCGCGCGCGGCGCCGCAGCAGATCGAACAGATCTCGCTGCGGAGGCCGGGGCAGTAGCGGCGTGGCCGCCGGGTTTCGCAAATCGAGCAACGCATGGTTCTCCTATTCTCCACGCTCCACCACACGCTCGTAGGTGCGGTGGAAGAAGCCGTCGGTCATCCCCGCGATGTAATCGCACACCACCCGATGCGGCGCGCCGCCGGCGGCCTGTTCGCTGTAGGGCAAAGGCAAGCGGTCCGGATGATCCAGGAAGAACTTGAACAGCTCGGCCAGCATGGCGGACACCCGCGCCCGCTCCTCGAGCAGAGCGCCGGTGAAATAGACGTGCCCCCGCAAGAAGGCCTTCAGCGCGGCGCAGGTTTCCGCCGCCGCCGGCGTTAGCGAGGCCAGCCGCCGCGGATGACGCCGGACGTCATCGACGTTCTTCACGCCCGCCCGCGCGGCCGCCACGCACGCGCCCTCAATCAGCCCGGACACCAGCAGGTCGATCAAGCCGCGCAACGCTTCCTGAAACTGAATCCGTTTCGGCGCACCCGGAAACTGCATCTCCGCCTTATCCAGGATCTCCGCGTAGTGCGGAACCGACGCAGTGAGGTTCTCCAGGGTATACAGGCCGGCCGAAAACGAGTCGTCCAGGTCGGCCGTGTTGTAGGCGATCTCGTCGGCGACATCGATCAACTGGGCCTCCAGCGGAGGGCGCAGCCCGGGCAGGTACTCGCTCAGCTCGGGCGCCTCTCCCGGCTCGAAGTCGCGGGAGTGCTTGGCCATGCCTTCACGCACTTCGAAGCTGAGGTTAAGCCCCGGAAACCGCGCATAGCGCTGCTCGAAAAACTCCACGATGCGCAGCCCATGCAGATTGTGATCGAAACGCTCGCCGAACCGGCGCATCTCCCGGTCGAGCGCCTCCTCGCCGGCGTGGGCGAAGGGCGGATGACCGATATCGTGCGCCAGGGCCAAGGCTTCCGTCAGGCTGGCATTGAGGCCCAGCGCATCGGCCGCGGTGCGCGCAATCTGCGCGACCTCGATCGTGTGCGTCAGGCGGTTGCGGAAGTGGTCGGACAGGGCCGGCGTGAAGACCTGGGTCTTGTCCTCCAGGCGCCGGAAGGCACGCGCGTGAACGATCCGGTCCCGGTCCCTCTGAAACTCGTCCCGATAGGGATGCGGCGGTTCCGGATAGCGCCGGCCCAGGCTCCGTTCGGCCGGGAACCGCAGCGCTTCCAGGCTGGGTTGCATACGCCCTGGCCTACTTCGCCGCTGTCAGGCCTTCCAGGGCGCTGGTCGCATCGCGGCCCACGCTCCCTGGCTGCGACTTCAACGGCTCCAGCAGATTGCGCGCTTCCTGGGGCTTGCTCGCGGCCAGTACTTGCGCCAGCGCGATCGTGGCCTGCGCCTTGGAAACCATCAGGGTGGGCTTGGCGATCAGGGCCCGCAGCAGCTTCTCCGCCTCCGCCGGCGCGCCCTGCGCGAATCGCACCTGGGCCAGGGCATAGTTCGCCAGGGACGCGTATTCCGGATTGCCGGATTTGGCGACTTCGCTAAAGGCCCGAGCCCCTTCGTCCAGCTTCCCCGCGTCGGTGGCCATGCTCCCCAACAGGTAGCGGCCTACGGCTCCCTCGGTTGTCCCCGGGTACTTGGTCGCAAGGTCCGTCAAGGACTTGGCGATAGCTTTGTCCTTATCCTCGGTAGTAGGGAAGGCGACGGAGGTGCCCTGAGGATCCTGCGCAACGTTCGCGGCCAGCACCTCCAGGGCCTTGGAGAGCTCGGCCTGGCGCGCCGCGCTCTGGCGAACGCTGTAGAACCACCAGCCGACCGCCACGAGCACCACCACCACCGCCACGGCGCCATAGCGCACCATTTGTTTCTTGTGTTCTGTGAGGAATTCGACGGTGTGCCCGACTTCCTGCGCGAACTTGTCCTGTTTCAGCCCTTTACGAGTGAGTCTGTCCACTGGAACCTCGGTGAGAAATTTGATCCTAGCATATTGGCCGGCTCAGCGGACGTGGGTCAGCTTGTTGCGGATGGCGAACTTCGCCAGACCCACCAAGTCCTGCACGTCCAGCTTGCGCATCATGTGGCTGCGGTAGACCGAGACAGTCTTCTGGCTGATCTCCAGCCGTTCGGCGATCTGCTTGCCGGTGAGTCCCTGGACCAGCAGCGTGAAGACCTGATGCTGCCTGGGACTCAGTTGCTCGTACCCCTCGCCCCGTCCGGCGCCGCTGGGCGCCAAAACCTCCGGCAGATTGAATCGAGGCGAGACGTAGATGCTTCCTTCCCGGACCTGTCGCAGAGCCTCCAACAGGCACTCCGCCGGGTCGCTCTTCAGAATGTAGCCGTTCGCCCCGGATCGGAGCACCTCGAGCACCGTCTTCCGGTCCCGGCGCATGGAGACGATCAGAATCTTGGTCGAGGGGCAGCGGCGGCGGATTCGGCGGACAACACCAAGAGCGTCCAGCTTAGCAAGTCCGAGGTCCAGGACCGCCACATCTGGCGACAGGGAAGCGATCAGCTTGATCGCGCTTCGCCCGTCGCCGCAGTGCCCGACGACTCGAAACTTCCGCGTCTTCTCGCAGAGCGCGGCCATCCCCTCCCGCAGCAGGGTCTGCTCATCGGCCAGAACGATGGTAGTCCTCCGCGCCCTCATCCGCTGAACGCTGCGCCTGGTTGGGCCGCCAGCAGACGTAAGTCTTACAGGAAACTGCGCAGGGCGGAGGCTTCGTCGTCGTGGACTTCGAACACCGTATACAGCTTGGTGATCTGAAGCAGATCCTTCACCCGCTTGCTCAGGCCGAGCAGTTTCAAGACGCCGCCCTGATTGGTGGCCGTGGTGAAACCCGAAACCAGTTCACCCACCCCCGAGCTGTCGATGTAAGAAACGTCACTGAGATTCAGAAGAATCTTCTTGTTGCCCTTGGAAACCAGCCCGCGAATAGACTCGCGAAGCGCGCTGGCGCCTTCTCCCAAGGTAATGCGCCCCAGCGCGTCGATTACGCTGACGTCGCCCACCTGCCGCGTCACAACTTGTATACTCACTGCGTAGTCCTCCTAAATTAATCCCGCTCCATCACGACTTCTGCGTCAAGTACTTCACCAGTCTGACTTCCGTTCCAGTTGGAGTCAGTCTGCGTATTTGAACCTCGTCCACAAACGCCCGGACCAGGAGCAGCCCCCGGCCGGACTGGTGGAGCAAATTTTCGTCAGCCAGAGGATCGGGCAGGCTCGCCAGGTCGAAGCCGTCTCCCTCGTCCGCCACGATGACGGCGAGGTGATCGGCGGCCCTGGCAATCTCCAGATGCACTCTCTTGTGCGCATTGTAGCGGTTCCCATGCACCACGGCGTTCACCATGGTCTCGCGCACCGCCATGCTGATCTTGTGCAGCTCTTCCTCGGGGAGACCCGCTTCCTCAGCCGCCTTCAGGACCATTTCGTCGGCCCCGTCAACGCTTTCCAAAGTGGATTCCAAGTAGGTATCGACCACGCAGATTTCTCCGCCAGCCAGCCCGCCCATGGTGATTCACGTACTCGCCCCGGCTGATTCGCAACCCGGTCAAGTCGAATCGTTACAATAGAATAGTTACACTCAAAAAGTCAAGGTGGTGGTCGCCCCGTGAAGATCGCGAGCTCGGAACTCCTGGAATTCGACGCCCTGAAGCGGCTGCTGCTCCGTTACGTCTCCAGCCCGCTCGGTCGTCAGGAAATCGAGAAGATCCAGCCGGGCGTCGATCGCGCCGCTCTGGAAGAGACCCTGGCCCAAACGGGCGAAGCAATTGAGTATCTCCAAACCGCCTCCCGGCCCCATCCGGCTGCGCGCGGCGCGGCCGTGCGGCTCCACTTCGACACCCTCCGGGAGCCTGCCCAGGCGCTCGGCAAACTGCGCATCGAGGGAGCCTGCCTGGAAGCCGCCGAAATTTGCGAGCTGACCGAATTGCTGGACGTCGCCGCCGACATCCGCCGCCTGCTCTTGTCCGTGGCCCAGCGATTTCCCCGGCTGGGCGCTCTTGCCGAGAAGCTCGGCGAGTTCTCCCCGCTGGTGCGGGATCTGGCGGGCAAGTTCCTTCCGGATGGAACCGTAGTGGACCATGCCACGCCGGAGCTCGCCCGCCTGAGGCGCGAGACCGAGAGGCAGCGGGTGCTCATCCAGGAGTCGCTCGAGCGGTTTCTGCGCCTGCACCGCGAGGCGGATGTCTTGCAGGAGGAGTTCGTCACCATCCGCAACGAGCGCTTCGTGGTGCCCGTCATCGCCGGCCGCCAGAAGAAGATCGAGGGCGTCATCCATGCCTCCAGCGGCAGCGGCCACACCCTCTTTGTCGAGCCGCTCGAGACCATCGAGCTGAACAACGACCTGGTGCGGCTCACCGAGGAGGAGCTGCGCGAGGTTCACAGAATCCTGCGGGAGATGACCGCGCGCCTGCGCCAGTCGCAGGGCCCCATCCAGCGCACGGCCGCGGTTCTGGCCGAGCTCGAATTGCTGTTCGCCAAGGCGGACTTCGCCCTCGACTTCGGCTGCGTCATCCCCCGCTTCAGCCCTCCGGAGGCCCGCCGCCTGAGGCTGCGGGACGCCCGCCACCCTCTGTTGGAGGAGGTCCTGCGCCGTCAGAAGCGGCCGATCGTTCCGGTCTCCCTCGCACTCGACGACGAATGCCGGACCCTGCTCATCAGCGGTCCAAACACCGGCGGCAAGACCGTCACCATGAAGACCGTGGGGCTCCTGGCGCTCATGGCCCAATCCGGGCTGCCCGTTCCTTGCCTCGAGGCCGAGTTCCCGATCTTCGGCCAGGTGCTGGCTGACATCGGCGACAACCAGTCCATCCAGGAAAGCCTGAGCACTTTCTCCGCGCACATCGCCAGAGTCCGGGAGATGCTGGCCGCCGCCGATTCCGGTTCCCTGGTGCTTCTGGACGAGTTGGGCCGCGCGACCGACCCCGAAGAGGGCGGCGCGCTGGGAGTGGCCGTCATCGAGCACTTCCGCGCTACCGGAGCGTTCACCCTCGCTTCCACTCACTTGCTCGCCCTCAAGATCTACGGCGCCGGCGTCCCCGGCGTCACCAACGCCAGCATGGGCTTCGACGACCGGACCCTGGAGCCCACCTATGTCTTGATGACTGGAGCGCCCGGCAAATCGGCCGGCCTGGAAATCGCCCGCCACCTCGGCATGCCGGAGCACCTCATCGACGAGGCGCGCCAGCGGCTGGGGAGCCGGGAGCGCGACGTCGCGGCTTTCCTTTCGGAACTGCACCTGCGCCTGGAAGAGGTTTCCGGGCGCGAGCGGGAACTTCGCGAGCAGATCGTGTCCCTGGCCGCCCGCGAGCAGGCGCTCACCAAGCAGTGGTCCGACCGCGAGTCCGCCAAGCTGAAAGAGCTTGATCGCCGCTGCGACCTGGTGCTGGAGCGGTTCGAAGAGCAGGCGCGCGAGACCCTCGCCGGTATTTTGCAGGAACCGGAGCGAAAGAAGGCCGCCGGCGGCGCTCTGCGCCAGGTGGCCAAGCTCAAGCGGGAGCTGCGCGAGGAAATGGAAGTTACCGTTCTTTCCACGCGCAGCGATTCACGCGGCGGCGTGCTGGAGCGGCCGAAGATCGTCGAAGGCGCCCGCGTTCGCCTGAAAGGGGTTCGCGAGCCGGCTCGCGTTCGCCGGCTTCTCGCTGGCGATCGGATCGAAGTCGAGGCGGGATTCATGAAGCTGCAAGTTTCCGCGGACGAGGTGCTGGAGGTACTGCCCGACGCGCCCGGCGTCTCCCTGCCGCCGAGGGTTTCCTTCGACGCGGCTCCTCTGGTGAGCGGCGCGGTCGAGGAACTCAATCTGATCGGCCAGCGCGCCGAAGAGGCTATCGAGCGGGTGGAGAAGTTTCTGGACACCGCGATTTTGGCCGACGTCACCCAGGTCAGAATCGTCCACGGCCACGGCATGGGTATACTGCGCCGGGCCGTCGCCGAGTATCTGGCCAAGCACCCCAACGTGGAGAAGTCCTATCCCGCCGAACAGAGCCAGGGCGGCACTGGCGCAACCATTGTGGAGTTAAAGGGAAGTTGACGCCGGAATCCTACTGTCGCTAGAGTAGGAGAAGCCGTTCGCCAGCGAAGCAGTTCCTGTGTCCCCATCGTCTAGCCCGGCCTAGGACATCGCCCTTTCACGGCGGTAACGGGGGTTCGAATCCCCCTGGGGACGCCTTGCTTGGAGATGCTCTCCTGGATCAGTTTCTCGGCCAGTTCCGCGCTTTCTCCAGAGGCTATCATCCAGCCGACGACATAGCGGCTGAACAGGTCGAGGATCACGTAGAGATAGAAGTAGGTCCACTTGACCGGACCGCGGAGTTTGGTGATGTCCCAGCTCCAGACCTGGTTGGGCCGGGTGGCCAGCAGTTCCGGCTTCTGGTAGGCCGGGTGCCGCAGTTGATCGCGCCGCTCGCGCACTTCACCGTGCTCTTCCAAAAGACGGTACATCGTGCGCGGCGAGCATACGTAGAGGCCCTCGTCCAGCAACGTGGCGTGGACCTGGTGCGGCGCCTGATCCACGAACCGTTCCGAGTGCAGATGCACCAGGGCGGTCTGGCGCTCCGTGTCGGAGAGAGCCCGCGCCGGCTTGGGCCGTGGGGCGATGGCGTCGGATTCCGGGCGTGGCGCTCGCGCCCGATAGAAGGAGGCCCGGGGAAGATCCAGAGCACGGCAGGCCGCCGCGCAGCCGACCGAGGTCGACAGTTGAGTGGCTGCCGTCACGAGTTGCCCTCTTCCCGGCCCGCCGCCGGCAGCGCGATCCCCAGCAGGGCCGAGACTTTTTTTTGAACGTCGATGATGATCTCGGCCTGCTGCAGTTTCTTCTTCACCTGCACCAGTTCGGATTTCAGCTTGCAGTTCTCCTCGGCCAAGGGGTTGCGGGTCGGCTTGCGGCCGCGCTTCTTGGACAACGCGCCGAGAGCGCCGGCTTCGCGGAGCCGCCGCCACTCGACCAGGTGGGACGAGTACAGCCCCTCGCGCCGCAACAGAGCGCCGATCGCGCCCGGATCGGTGGCTTGGTCGGCCTCCTCGACGATGCCCAGCTTGTACTCGGCAGTGAACTTGCGGCGCTGGGCTTTGGCCACGACTTCGGAATCGGCGGCCGGAGGGGCCGCGGGTCGCCTCGAGTTGGCAGCCCCTCCGCTACGGGAGGGCTCGCTCCGCTCGCCCTCCCTGCGCTCCAGGGCTGCCAACTCGACCATGCGGGAATCTCCATTGAGCTTCAAATCGCCTACCATGATGTCTCATCTCTCCGCCCCCTGAAGGTCAGTAATTGCGGGCGAGGGAGGTGTCTCAGTCATGTTGGCACAGAGGGTTCGTCGTCATACCACCCAATCAATTGTAGGTACCGTTGGAGAGCCGGGCTCACAGGGAACTGAGTCAGATCAACAGGAGGCCACTCGCCACGTTCGCAGGCTTCCAAATAAGCGTCAACGGCGGCAGCGGCGAATGCGTCTACATCAGCCCGAAGCCGTCTGTCCTCACCTTCGCTTGTTGGGGAGTCCGGGGTGTTCCTGAGATGCTCCGTCTTGGGGTGTCCTTCAGGCCCCATCACCTTTCGACAGTGTTCACCGCGCATTTCGCCGATTATCACACACCAACGCTGGTAGGAAACAACCTAAGCGCCCTAACCCGGCTTAAAGCCGTTTCATTTTTCTTTTTGTTATCCTTGTGCGCGAAACCAGGCTTTTCAGCCCCGGTGAGCCTCTGGTGGTAGCTTAACAGCATCACACCGTCCTGCAAAGTATTGAAATAACTTAACATATATGAATTGTGAGGAAGCTCCGCTTTACCCACTGGAAGTGAAGACTCTCTGCCTAGAATAGCGA
The DNA here is from genome assembly GCA_963734625.1 of Bryobacterales bacterium. Taxonomy (GTDB): domain Bacteria; phylum Acidobacteriota; class Terriglobia; order Bryobacterales; family Bryobacteraceae; genus CAVTHW01. The sequence goes on from CAVTHW010000006.1 coordinate 213,032, forward strand.
ACAAAAGGCGAACCTGTCTATCTAGCCCGGTTCGGCCCTAACCAGGCACCGCTAGGCTCAACCAGGCCCTGCAAGGCCAAGGCGAGGCTAAACCCTGGTTCGGCTTGTGATTCTCTGGTGGTTCTCTGGGGGTCTATTCAGCTATGACAAAGGGCGGCGCTAAACCAGGCCCTGCTAGGCTCAACCAGGCTTTGTTTTGTGTGGCTTAGCTCAACCGAGCATCGCTAGGCCCTGTTTTGCCCTGTCTTCCTTGTCTTGCCCCTTACGTTCTCTCTTATAGCGGCCTGAGACAAGAGGCGATCTGTTCGCTTCGCTCTAAAGTCCTCTTATAGATTTTAAATTGCTCGCTAGGTCGTACAGGTGGTGAGCGGCCACACGAATCCTTACCCGTTAGGATTCGCATGATGCCACACGTACAGTATGGAGCCGCAGGGCCTAGTTCTTCTTAGCCTAGACAGCTTAGACTGGGTTTCGACTCACTCGGTTTAAAACCGTTGCGGTTACCCGCGTTAGGTCTCGGTCCGACCTTTACGTGCCTGAGACAACGTCCTATAGGATGATTCCCACCGAACTAGATTCCCGGTTGGCTCTCCGGTTTGGTTCGCGGTTGCCGAGCTTTCAAACTCGTTCTCTTCTCCTACTACCCTTCACCGCCGCTCATCAGGACCTTTCGCCCGGTTATCTGCTTTGGTCAGGTGTTTCGACCTCAGCACTAGCAACACACATGCCCTACTGGTTGCCACCTAAGTTCCCGAATGCGATCCCTTACCGATGTTGTAAACGGCCGGAAGGACAGCCTTACGTCCTTACAGCACGGCTGTCTTTCGACAGCTATCACGATAACATTATAACACACGTTGTCAATTTGTCAAGTCCTTAGGGATGGCATTCGTTGCAACGTGTTAATAACACAGGAAATATAGTTGTAAGACAAATGCGCTCTAGTTGCTCAAGTGTTGCAAATATCGATAACTGAGACCTCATAGTACTGTGCAGCGGGCAAAGTGTTTGACAGAACTGCGGCATCAACTCCTGTTTTCCAAAGAACGATGCGCAGCGTGCTGTATGTGTCTATTGCGCCATTGCTGACATAAAGTAACTGCACAGTATGCAGTCGGTCTTGTAGGGGGCTAAGGATATGCAGCGATGCCGATAAGTGCTGTTACTCAATAGCAGCCCCGTAGACGCGTTGCTGGGCCTGAACCATGGTTAGGTATAGCCGGGCCTGGTAAATCGCGTGTAGGGGCTCCCAGGACGATTTAGGGGGTATCCAGGGGCAGCGCCGCCAGTTTCTCAATGGTGATTCGCTGTCTCTCGATCAGCGGTTGAATCATGCGGCGGTTTCACGTCCAGGTCGCGGCGTGAGATTTCAACGGTTTGGGATTTCGCATGCGAAACCGGCTAATCCTCTTCCCCTGGTGGCGATACAGTAACGCTCTTCTCTGCGTGCTTGACTCTACGCTCTCTCAGGTTAAGGAAGACGCCTATGAGGCTCATAATCCAGCCCACTGGGTAGGGTAGAACCACGAGCAACCACCAGTTCGCATGCCCACTGCTGCCGCCAGTCCCTCCGAACCCGCTCAGCACGAACATCGCGCCAACGCCGATTGCTATCAGGCCGAAGGCCCAGCAAAGGAGTCTGCGGAGCCGACTCTTGCTGAGGAGTGCGCCGAGCGCAACCATGCCACTGCCGGGGAGAATGAGGAGCGATCCCTCCAGCGGGTCAATGGCTCCGATCAGCATGGCGATGAGGCCAACGATCACCAGAACGCGTGACCAGTGTTCACGTCCGTGCATGAGATTCAGTCCTTTGTTTGTCGTCCCAAGTTCGTCACCCTCTCGAACCGCTTTTCCTCCTGCCTTCTCGACGGGGCCCATGTCCGTTTCATCTTACCCAGAATTATTTTTTTTGAATCCTGGGCAGCATCGATTGTACATCCAATCGCTTCGGCCGGGAATTGAAGCTCCTACGGACGCCAAAGATGCCGCTGATAGTAAGCTTCGCCCTTGGCAGTCAGCTTGCACGGCTGCCGGGGGCCTTCGCCGAGAAGCTCAGCCAAGCCGTTGGTCAGCAGTTTCTGGACGGCGGAGTCGCTCACCTGCCCTCTGGTTCTTGGCTTCGGTGCCCCAGGGAGACGCATCACAATGCAGGGAGCCCCGCCACCGGAACGGGTTGCCGTGCAGCCACTGGCCAAGTCAAACACAAGCAATTGTGCGCCTGTACTAAGCCTCAGTTCATCAAGTTCGTTCATACTTGCACCTGTTTCCATTTTGCGGCGCTTGTCAAGTGTCATGGTTTGAACACGTTTTCAGCATGTTTCGGGAAGGCCACAATCTGTGCAAGGGCTTAAGAAGCCAGCCACTTCCGTTGGATTTCAGCAAAGCCCCCCCACCGGCCCACATAGTGGGCACCCCACTGACTGATCTCAGCACCGCAACCGCCGATCACACACTTTGTCGCCCTCCACTTCCACTTCATCCCACCGTCGGCGAAGCGGCGATGTGGGCAGTTGCTACCCAAGACACGCTGTTTAAGCAACGCTCTGCGAAGTAGACGAAGTCCTCTTTCTCGGTGTATCGGTGGTCTGAATCTTAAGGGTGACACTCGAAAGGCTCGGCGGGTCTGTGCCCAATGCTGTGATTGGTGGAGTCAGCGCCGCCGCTTCTGTCGTTGCAGGAGCGCCAAAACCAAGAAGCCCGCCCCGATCACCCAGCGCAGGATGACAGCCCATACAGGTGCGCCGAGCAGCATGGCGCGAACGCCGAGCAGAACGAAGCCCAGTGAAATGCAGAGATACCAAGACCTGAAGACGAGGTACCCGCCCGGCAAAGGCACGGTCCAATTGTAGGCGGGCCTGGAGGCGTCCAGATCTGAGCGTGGATTTTGAAGTCAGGCGCTGCACAGTGTGCAGTCGGAATGGCAGGGGCTGAGGCGCATGGCGGTGTCGGGCGGCGCAGGGTGCGGCGGCGGTCAAGCAACCAAAGCGACGGAGTGAGGAGGGAGACGAAAACGCGTATGACAAATCGCCTTGACTCAAGCGCTTCTGCCCTTTTCGTGGCCGGAGGAGGAAAGACCGACCACCTCCTTGGCCGCGTTAGAGTCGCGCAGGATGAGAATGACGAACAACACAACTCCCACGGAAGCCGTCAGGTGTACAATCAATCATGCCCAGGAGGCCATATTGGAAATCCTGGCTAAAACCCACCAATTCTGTGATTAGCGACAACCTGTGCCGCACGAGGGCCAATGTCCAGGGCTGAACAGGCAAACCTTTCCATAGGCCATTCCGATGGCAGGCGGCTTTCGGCCCAGAAACGCAGCATTCCTCTAGCCGTCAAGATAGCTTACTCCGCCTTCGTGGCCGTCCTTGTTCCGGTGTACTTTCATGATTATGGCGCGACCAACTTTTTGTACTTCTGCGACGTCGCCCTGTTCCTCACGTTGGCTGGAATCTGGCTGGAGAGATCCCTTCTTATCAGCATGTGCGCGGTTGGCATTCTGCTTCCTCAGACCTTCTGGTTGGCGGATCTTGCGGGCGGGTTAATCGGGGTCCGCCTCACGGGGATGACCGCGTACATGTTCAACCCGAATCTGCCACTTTTCACCCGCGTTCTTTCTTTGTTTCACGGGTGGCTACCGTTGTTTCTAGTCTGGCTTCTTCTCCGCCTTGGATACGACCGCCGAGCTTACCCAGCGTGGACCGTGCTGGCTTTAGCCCTGGTGCTAGTCAGTTATTGTTATCTGCCTCCGGCTGGAGCCATCCTGGCAAACCCCAACACACCCTTAAACGTTAATTACGTTTACGGCTTCAATGATCGTGAACCGCAGCACTGGATAAACCAGAACCTGTACGTCGTGCTTTGGATTAGCGCCTTATGGCTGTTAGTGTTTCTTCCTACCCATTTAATCCTGCGCAAGCTCTGTCGTGCCGCTGCGTGACTATCAGGGATAACCGCGTCAGGCGGGATGGAGTCGGACATACTGCGCCATAGATATACGTCGTGAGCGCCAAGAGCAGGCCGATGGCCGTGGAGATCAATCCCACTTAAAGATGCGTTGATCGGTCCAAACGAAGACGATCCAGTTCCTCCCGAACCGGCCACTTGGCAAAGACGAACCACACCAACACTATCAAGTTGACAAGCGGGATGAGAATCGTCAGGAACAGCCAACTTGAATAGCCCGCCCTTGCAAAGATCTTGCCGAATACGAACAGCACGAAGGTTCCGATAGCAACGATGACGGCCAGTTCTAGAATGCCGAAGCCTCCCATTTGTCTCTCCAATAGGCAACATCAGATCGCATCCGTGTGCCTTCTGGGCAGAGGAAATGAGGGTGGGCCGATGCTGCGATGCGCGGCGCTGTAGGCGGTGTCGGCGCTGTAGGCGGTGTCGGCGACGTTGCACAGGAGCTGATCGGGATGCGTGGCCTGCCTGACAGTGTCAGCGGAAACTATTGAAAAGGCGTGGGTTCTTGGATTCGGGAGCTTTGGGAGAGGCCAAATTGAAACTTTCAGGGGCAGCTTGGAGTACTGTAACTCACAAGTCAGACTAAATCACTTGACAGAGAAGCAAACAGGCGTATAATCCCTCACACAGCCAGGTTCAGACGGTTGGAACCTTGGCTCATAGGCTTCGTGAACTCAAGTAGAAGCGCCACATCTAGCGTCACAAGCTGACACGAAGCGGACCAACTCCTTCCCGGTTTAACCGGGCCCTTCTAGGAGCATCACCCAAGTCCATCGGCAGAGGTTTCCGTGAACGCGGCCTTTGTCTAGAGGGCCAGGAAACCTAAGCGTAAATTCTGGATGACTTTCTCGAAAAAGGTAGCCAATGAAAAAGTTGTTCTTGACCGGTTTCAGGAGAAGGAGGAAGGATGATGTCTCACGTGAGGACGATGCAATTGTTTTGCGCGGTGCTCCTCGTCTCGTTCGCAGCCGTAGGGACCGCGTCCGCCGACACCAAGACGGTAGGGTGCTTTGGGTCGCCGACTGGCTCCTCCTATGACTACGATAGCATTCAGGCCGCCCTTGACGCCCTCCACTCGATCTCGAACAGGGGCCATGAAGTTCAGATTTGGGGGACGTGTACCGAAGATGTTCGAGTGCGTGACTTTGAATACCTTACGCTTAACGGAAACAAAGATGCAAGGATCGTAGACCTGCTTGACGCTCAATCGACACCTGCCCTCCAGATCACGAATTCGAACGTCGTTGCTGTAAACAACCTCACTATTCAGGGTAATGACGAAATTCCGGTGTCAATGAGGTTTCAGTCACTGCCAGCCGTGTGAGGTTCGAGGCGTGCAAGATCATCAATGGCTTTGGACACGGAATGGTTATCCGCGATCTGTCTTCAGTGACCGTTCTGGCGTGTGGGATCGACAACAACGGCGCTTATGGAATCTTGGTCGGAGGTGGATCAGTCCTGACAGTCCAGAATGGCCATATTTCTGGGAATTCCTACGGCATTGGTGTAGATCAGAACGCCTACGCCGAGATTGCGGGCAGTGTTGTCATCGCGAACAACACAAATTATGGCCTGAGAGTGTATGGGGGGCGAGCCTTGATCGGCGGCATTGATGTGCAGATCCTAGGAAGCAACATGGGAATTGCAGTCAACTCCGGCACGGTGGTGACCGGCGGAGACTCACTGTTGATCCAAGGCAATACCACCTGGGGTGTGTTTCTGTCGGCTGACTCTTCGATTCGGTTCAATTCCACCACAACGACGATTGAGGGAAACGGCACAGCAGGCTGCGTGACTCTGGATTGTGGCGGGATCGCTGCCTATGTGGGTTCATACCTTGACCTGTTGGGCTGCACGGTTCGCAACAATTACGGAGTGGGGGCGTGGCTCAGCATGGGTTCGTCTGGGCGGGTAGGGAACAACTCCATCACCGGAAACGGCGGCCCAGGAGTGTACGTCGGCGGGTTATCTAGTGCCATGGTTTACACCAACACGATTAGCGGCAACGCAGGCTTCGACCTGTACTGCACGCCGAGTTCCTACGTATCGGGCGACAAGACCGGCATAGGCAGAATGTCATGTACCGGGTTTAACAACGACCCATTGCCTGGGAGGGAAAAGAACAAGGATAAGTAGGGCCCAGTAGGACGTCGAGGAGTGAACAGGCGCGCTTCGAAGTCGATGTAGCTCCGATCCATCACGTAGAACGCGCCAAGTTTCGGGAAGGATCACGGCAGATGTTCACACGAGGCAGATGAACTCCTTCCCCGCTTGAGGGGCCTTCTCAGGAGCGTTTCCGAAGCCTCATACAATGTGCGCTTGAGCAGGCCCGGATGCCAGAGCACAGGTCCTGGGAAAGAAGGTGTCCGATGCCAACCTATGTGACCCTTTTCAAATGGACCGAGCAGGGCGTCAGGGATATAAAGAACGCCCCTGCGCGGTTCCAAGCATCAAGGAAGCTCACTGAATCGATGGGGGGGAAAGTCCTTGGTCTCTACGTCACGATGGGGGAGTACGACATCATTGCCGTGACCGAAGATCCGAGCGACGAGGTAGCTTCCGCTGTCGCCCTCTCCATCGCCGCGAAAGGGAACGCCAAGACCAAGACCATGAGGGCATACACGGAAGGTGAATTCGCTGAGATCGTCAAGAACGTCCAGTTCGCAGACTGACCGTTGAGTAGGTTCTTTCTGGCACGCCTGGCCTTGGCTATCCGACGCGGCGGCTGATTGCTGTGACGCGGGGCGGCGCACGGCGGAGCATGGCTGCGTTGGCGGTGTCAGCGGCGTCTGCGGCACCCGATACTCGCCAGATTGTGCTGGAATAGATTCCCATGATCGAGTGCATTCAGAAGGAAGACCTATCGCCGATTTGTCCCCATTGCAGCGGGCCGATCAAGGAGGTGTGGTGCCGCGAAGTCAGCAGCTTCTTGGGGAAACGCTACATGTACTTCTGCCCCCTATGCCGGAAGGTCCTCGGCATCTCGCACCGCAAGGGCTTTTGGATGGGTTAGGATTCAGCCGCTCAAGGTCGTAGGCCCTTGAAAGCGTATTCTGCTCCTGGCACGGCTGCTGTATGGCGCGATGCTGCGATGCATGGAGTCGCTGCTGCGGCGCAGGGCGGTGTCAGGCGGTGCAGGCGGAGTCGCTCGGATAAAGCGGATGAAATGAAAGGCTCCAACGGGGGCGGTTTGGATGTAAAATCGACGGGGCCAGGCTGAAACTCAGTGCAAATTTCAGTCTAGGCTGTAGACTGGATCGTAAGGCGCATGGTTGAATTGCGCAGAACGGCAGCATCGAGATGTTCGAGATCTCACTCACCCGTTTGATCGTAAGACGCGTGGTGGACTGGCGAAGGAACGCAATCGCGAAGACTTGGCCAATGACTCAGGCAACCGTGGAATCGGGAGCTGTCAGGACTGATGACGCCCCCCTCTACCGTGCTGAGATCGCCTACTCCTACTCCGTGGCAAACAACTTCTACTCCGGTTTCCACGAGCGAGTCTTCGTCAAGAAAGAGGCCGCACGGCGTTTCATCGACGTATTCAAGGGAAAGGCCGTTGTAGTCAACTACAATCCGCAAGAGCCTGGGATCTCGACGCTGACGAACGCGGCGCTCCGTGGCGCGGTCTCAGACCCATCGATCCTTCGATGGCGTTAATGGCGCTGGATGCCTTCTGCCCGCCCTCCCCAAAAGAGCATCCGCAGCGTCTTGTTGGTGAGGCGTAGAAGACCATAGATGCACGGATGACCGGGCGGCTAATTGGCCCGATGCTGCGATGCACTGCGGTGCAGGGCGGTGTTTGCGGTGTCGGCGGAGTCGCTCGGATAACAAAAGTGAAATAAACGGCTCCGGCAGTGGCGGTTGGATGTATGATTGATGGCGGCCAGGAAGCGCAGACGGAAATCCCGGCTATAAGGAGACAGTTCATGAAGAAGATTCTTTTACTTCTGGTCGCTGTTGCCTTCGTTTGGCTACCAGCGCAGGCTCAAGTCACCTACTCGAAGGCGGATGTTTTCGGGGGTCTCGCTCTCCTCAGTACCGAGGATATCAATGGCGATAACAGCCGTGAGCTATTCACAGGCTGGCAAGTCAGCGTGGCCGGTAACGTCCACCGAAATGTCGGCCTCGTGGCGGATTTTGGTGGCCAGTACAAGACCATTGAAGGCTTTAAGCTCCATGCCTATTCGTACTTGTTCGGGCCGAGGTTCAATGTACGCGCAGACAAGACGACAGTATTTGCAGAGGCGCTCCTCGGTGGTGTACGTGTGGGTGGCGAGGGTTTTTCGCAGAACCTCTTTGCGTTGGGCTTCGGCGGCGGTGTGGATGTCAAGGCAAGCAACCGCGTGTCCATCCGCGTTATCGAATTCGATTGGCTCCCCAATCACTCCGAGGGGTATTGGTCCAAGAAGGAAGTTCGAATCCTCTTCGGGGTTGTTTTTCACGTTGGCGGCGGGTCCTAGTCGGCCATACCAATTGAATTTCTGGAGCAGTCCAGTCCCGGCGGGATTCGTAGGCAGGGATACCTGATACACGGGACGACTGTCGGTCTTAGAGCGACTCTTGACGACAGGTGTCCCAGCAGCACACAAAGAGGTGAATTCCGGCCCAATTAGCGAAAGTCCGGCCTAGTCGGAAGTGTTACATCATCGGCTGCTGTTAGCGCACTTCCATCTGACTAGGCGGCTCTTCGGGGAGTTGGACGTGCCGGGCGGGGTAGAGGGTTGCAGATGCACGGGAATTGATCGGGAGGTGTTCCCTGTCTGACACTGTCAGCGGAATCTGGCGGTCCACAGGCATCGCTTCAAACAGGCGTTTCCCGTAATCCATTGATTACGAACGAGCGTATAATGACCCCAGCCATGGACTGCTGGTTGCTCCTGGCATCTTGGGAGGCGAGATCATGTTGCGGCAAGTTCTTTGTTGTTTTCTGATTCTGACGCTGGTTGGCCTCGGCAGGCCGGTTCTGGCCGCAGAGCAGACCGTTCAGGACATGAAGGACACGGTTTCGAGAGTGTACTTGGAAGGGTCCAAGGTCAAAGTGAAGCTCAAGGACAGTGGCCAGTTGGAGGGGCGGATTAGCGGGCATGGTGTCGAGAGCTTCACAGTCGAAGCGGACCAACGGCTCCAGACTGTTTCCTACGCCGATGTGACGGAGATCAAGCAACAGAAAGGCCGGAGAATCCTCCTCTGGATCCTGGTCGGCATCGGCATCGTTGTCGTCGTGGGGATAGCCGGAGACGCGGCATTGGGCGAGACGTAGGCGAATCCTACTTGGAATGCCGAATCTGAAGTCGTGGCAGGCGGCCTGTTTCATGCGGCGGATTGGGCTGTTCGTCATCACGCCGCTCGTGGCTACTTGTGTTCTCGCTCAGTCAAGTCCACCAGTTCAGGAACAACCCACCGGCGAGGTTGAGCGGTCAGGGGGATTCCGCTGGGGTGCGGCTCTCAAGCAGTCGTTTATGTTCCTCAGCATCGAGCACTCGCTGCGCCTCACGCAGGACAAGACCAGGAGCCAGTTGCAAGGCAGGTTCCTGAAGGAATATTGGACTTCCGTCAAGAGCATTCGTGGATGGGGAGACGGAGACAGCGTCCTCACGAATTACGTGGCCCACCCCATGCAGGGAGGAGTGGCAGGCTTCATTCAGATACAAAACGATCCAGACGGAATTAACCGGGAATTCAGCACGGACAGCGCCTATTGGCGTAGCCGCTTCAAAGCGATGGGCTGGGCAGCGGTCTACAGCACGCAGTTCGAGATCGGGCCGATCAGCGAAGCTAGCATAGGCCACGTAGGCGAAAAGGAGGGCACGACAGGCTACTCCGACCTTGTCGTGACTCCCTTGGGCGGGCTTGGCATGATGGTCCTGGAAGACGCCATGGACCGTTTCGTCATCAGCAGATTGGAGCCAGGAGGCACCAGCCCCGTTTGGCAGTGCTTCCTGCGAGTGACATTGAATCCGCAACGTAGCCTGGCAAATCTGTTGCGGTTTAACCCAACTTCCGCACCACCACTGACCGGTGGGGTCGGTTTTCTGGCGGTTTCGATTCAGGCTGCGATTCAACTCCTTCGTTTTCAGTCATGAGGTCTGGATAACGCTGAAATAGTGACTACTAGTAGGGGCAATAGATTGCCGACAGTCTCGATCCAATATCGATATATAGTGATTATTTCTCTTGACTCTTCCGGTCTTCTCGTTTTTAATAGTGTCTAGAGTATGTATATCCGCAAAGCTTCGCGGACCGTTCACGGCAAGACCTACTTCAACTACCTCCTTGTCGAAAGCCACCTCACCCCCAAAGGCCCCCGCCAGAAGATCATCTGCTCGCTCGGCGACCTCTCTCCGCGTCCCAAGGAGCAATGGCTCGAGCTGGCCCGCAAGCTGGAGAACGCCCTCACCGGCCAGCAGGATCTGTTCGCCTCCGCCAGCCCCGATCCTGAATTGGAAACGCTCGTCGCCAAGGTGAAGGCCGGGCCCCGCCGGCGCCGCGCCCAGCAGGATCAACAGGCGCTGGCCACCAGCGTCGAACCCGGCGAGGAAAAGATCGCCGTGTTGACCGGCGCCGTGCGCAGCGAGCAATCGCGCGAGGCCGGGCCGGTCCACGTGGGCTACCAGTTCTGGCAGCGGCTCCGGATCGACGCGATTCTGCAGGAAGCGGGCCTGGGGGAGCGGGCACGTCAGTTGACCTGCACGATGACCCTCAATCGCTTGATCCATCCCGCCAGTGAGTTGGCCATGCCGGAGTGGATTCGCACCACGGCGCTGCCCGACATTCTGGGGGTGGACTTTCAGGACTTAGCCGAAGACGCGCTGTATCGCAATCTCGACAAGCTGCATCCGCGCCGCAACCAGATCGAAGCGGCTCTGGCCGAGCGCGAGCGGAACCTGTTTGACCTGGATCAAACGGTGTTTCTCTACGACGTCACTTCAACCTACTTTGAGGGCCGTGCGCTGGCCAACCCGAAAGCCCAGCGGGGGTACTCGCGGGACCATCGCGGCGACTGCAAACAGGTGCTGGTGGGACTGGCGGTGAACCGGGACGGCTTTCCGCTGGCGCACGAAGTGATGGCCGGGAACCGGCACGACTCGACGACGCTGGAGGAGATGCTCGCCGCGCTCGACCAGCGGGTGGGGCTCAGAAGCGGCCAGACGGTGGTGGTGGACCGGGGCATGTCGGGCGAGGAGAATCTGAAGAAGATCCGGGCGCGAGGCCTGCACTATCTGGTGGCCGCGCCCTATAGCGAGCGGCACGAATGGGTGGAGGAGTTTCAAGACGCGGCGGAGTTTGAAGAAGTGCGGCGGGAGCCGTCGCCGCGCAACCCGTTCCAGAAAAAATCGACGATTCAGGTAAAGCTGCGCCAAGCGGGCGGCGAGACGCACGTGTTGTGTGTGAGCAGCGAGCGGAAGGAAAAGGACCGCGCGATCCGGCAGGCGCACGAAAAGCGGCTGGTGGCGGACTTGGCGAAACTGGAAAAGCGCGTGGCCAAGGGCAAGGGGAAAGGGACCAAGCCGGAAGAGGTGCAGCAGTCCATCGGGCGGCTCAGGGAGCGCTACTCGCGGGTGGCGCGTTACTACCGGATGGAGTACGACGCCCGGGCCAAGACGTTTCATTACAGTCTGGATGAGGCCAAGCGGGCGCAGGCCGAGAAGCTCGACGGGAGTTACTTACTGAAGACCGACCGCGAGGACCTCAGCGCGGACGAGGCCTGGCGAATCTACATTCTGCTGACGCGCGCGGAGGCGGCGTTTCGCACGCTCAAGTCGCCGCTGGGTGAGCGGCCGGTTTTTCATCACAAGGAAGGCCGCGTGGAAGCGCACATATTCCTGTGCGTGCTGGCCTACCATTTGCTGATCTCGATCGAGAAGACGCTGCTCAACCAAGGCGTCCACACGTCCTGGGCCACGGTGCGTGAGACCCTGAAGACGCACCAGGTGAATACGATCGTGCTGCCCACCGACGGCGGCCTGGTGCTGCGCATCCGCAAGGGCACCACCCCGGAACCGGTGCACCGCGAACTGTACGCGAAGCTGGGCATCGAGCCGGAGGTCATCCGGCCACGCAAGAACTGGACGCGAGAGGAGACCGCAAAATAGTGACTGAAAAACGGACAAGTCCTTGCTTTTCAATGGTCCGTTTTCAAAAACGCGGAAGTTGGGTTAAGTGGCCGTGGCACCGTGACGCCCGTCAATTGTCCCGGACACAACACTAGACCCCGACTTGTCGGCCCGACGGTCGTCCCAGGCGAGCGGTGTTGGTCTTGGATTCGGCCTACTCAAGTTCGTAGGCCGTTGAGAGAGTCTCCCGCACGGGCGCAGGGACACCTGAACCTGAGGCTCTTCGGGGCTTTGCGGCGGCTCTGGCGGTGTCGGGGAGGGTGCACTGTGGGTGATCGGAATGCGTAGTCTGCCTGACAGTGTCAGCGAAATCTGGCGGTCCACCGGCATTGCCAGAGACGGGCGTTTTCCGTAATCCATTGATTACGAACGAGCGTATAACGGACCCCAAATGGACCGGTGGTTGCTCATGGGGTCTGGGGAGGAGAGAGCATGTTGCGGCAAGTTCTTTGTTGTTTTCTGGTTCTGATGCTAATCGGCTCAGGGGGACCGGCCATCGCCAAAGACATGACCGTCCAGCAGGTGAAGGACAGGGTCAGAGAGATGGAAGGCAAGGGGTCCACATGCAAACTCAAGATGAGAGACGGCACGTTGCTGCAAGGGAAGATTAGCCAATCCAGCAGCGAAAGCTTCACCATCGCCGACAAGGACAGGCCTGGAATGGTGGTCGCGTATGGGGATGTGACGGAATTTCAAAAGAAAGGGATGCACTTGGTGGCCAAGTTAGCGATCATAGTGGGCATCGCATTCGGAGTTATCTTGGGTGTGACCCTCGCCATGTGCGAAGGTAAGTTCGGCTGTAGCCCCTCCTAGCGCAGAGCCATCTGACACTTCTGCTGCTCGGCGCATGGCGGCGCACGGCAGTGCCAAGCGGGGTTGGCGGGGCACCCGATACTCACCAGATTGTGCTGGAATAGATTCCCATGATCGAGTGCATTCAGAAGGAAGACCTATCGCCGATTTGTCCCCATTGCAGCGGGCCGATCAAGGAGGTGTGGTGCCGCGAAGTCAGCAGCTTCTTGGGGAAACGCTACATATACTTCTGCCCCCTATGCCGCAAGGTCCTCGGCATCTCGCACCGCAAGGGCTTCTGGATGGGTTAGGATTCGGCCTGCTCAAAATTGAAGGCCCTTGAAAGCGTATTCTGCTCCTGGCACGGCTGCTGTATGGCGCGATGCTGCGATGCATGGAGTCGCTGCTGCGGCGCAGGGCGGCGTTGGCGGTGCAGGCGGAGTCGCTCGGATAAAGCGGATGAAATGAAAGGCTCCAACGGGGGCGGTTTGGATGTAAAATCGACGGGGCCAGGCTGAAACTCAGTGCAAATTTCAGTTTGGGCTGGAGACTGGATTGTAAGGCGCGTGGTTGACGTGCCAGAAGGGCGGCGTCGAGATGTACGAACTCTCCCTCACGCGTTTAATCATAAGGCGCGTGGCGTGCTGGCGCAGGAACGCCATCGCGAAGACCTGGCCAATGACTCAGGCAACCGTGGAGTCGGGAGCAGTCACCACTGATGAGGCCCCCTTCTCCCATGCTGAAATCGCCTACTCCTACTCTCCGGTAACACGCGATTGACCGTGTTGCCGTTGGTAATCGAGCAGGGCAGCTGCGCCAGAGGCGCCCAGCCGCCCTGCCAAGGGCTCCGTGGCAGACAACTACTACTCCGGTTTCCACGAGCGGGTCTTCGTCACGAAAGAGGCGGCACGGCGTTTCATCGACGTATTCAAGGGAAAGGCCGTTGTAGTCAACTACAATCCGCAAGAGCCTGGGATCTCGACGCTGACGAACGCGGCGCTCCGTGGCGCGGTCTCAGACCCATCGATCCTTCGATGGCGTTAATGGCGCTGGATGCCTTCTGCCCGCCCTCCCCAAAAGAGCATCCGCAGCGTCTTGTTGGTGAGGCGTAGAAGACCATAGATGCACGGACGACCGGGCGGCTAATTGGCCCGATGCTGCGATGCACGGCGGTGTCGGCGGCGTTGCCGGAGACGCTGCACGGGAATTGATCACGACGTGTGGTCTGCCTGACAGTGTCAGGGGAATCTGCTGAAAATGGGTGGTTTCTTGGCTTCGGGACCCTTCGGAAGGACCCAACCGGCCCTCTTGGAGGCAAGTCGGGGTACCGGGACTCACAAATTGGGCTCAACCACTTGAAAATGCAGCTATTGGGTGTATAATTCCTCACACGCCAGGACCAGACGACGGAACTCCTGGCTGATAGGCTTCGTGAACTCAAGTAGAAGCGCAACATCTAGCGTAGTGTCCAACAAATAGCTAGACACACCGGCCCGGTACGCGTTATCCTGGGGCATGGGGAAATCGTGTCAGCTTTCCGAGGTGGAGCGGGAGAAACTCCAGCAGTGGACCGCGGCGCACGGCACTCCACAGCAGGTGGCTTTGCGTGGCCGTATCGTTCTGGCCGCCGCTGCCGGCGAGTCCGATATCACAATTGCGAAGCGGCTTTCGGTGAATCGAAACACGGTGATTCTGTGGCGAAAACGCTTTGGTGACGAGGGGCTGGACGGTCTGTGGGACGTCGCTCCCGGCCGGGGACGAAAGCCCGTGTTCCACATCGACAAGATTGCCGCCATCGTGGATGCCACCCTGCAAACCAAACCGGCGGGGATGACGCACTGGAGTTGCCGGACTATGGCGCAGAGCCAGGGCGTCAGCAAGTCCACTGTCAACAATATCTGGCGTGCCCACAATCTACAGCCACATCGCACGGAGACCTTTAAGCTTTCGCGCGATCCAAAGTTTCTGGAAAAGATGACCGATGTGGTGGGTCTGTATCTGAATCCCCCGCAACAGGCGATCATACTCTGCGTAGACGAGAAGAGCCAAATTCAGGCCTTGGATCGCACGCAGCCTGGGTTGCCCATCAAGAAGGGGCGATGCGGCACGATGACCCACGATTACAAACGCAACGGCACGACCACTCTGTTCGCCGCGCTGGACACATTACAGGGCAGGGTCGTCGGCGAATGCCATGAGAGACACCGGCACCAGGAGTTCCTGAAATTCCTGCGCCGACTCAACACCGAATTCCCCGGCGATGTTCCGTTGCATCTGGTCATGGACAACTACGGGACGCACAAGCACGCGAAGGTGCAGTCCTGGCTGAAACGGAATCCCCGGTTCGTGCCTCACTTCGTCCCCACGAGCTCCAGTTGGATGAATCTTGTTGAGAGATGGTTCGGCCACCTGGACAAGAAGACCATCCGCCGTGGCGTCTTCCTCAGCGTAGCCGACCTGAAAACGTCCATCGAGGCGTTTCTCAAGGCTTGGAATCAAAACCCCAAGCCCTTCGTGTGGACCGCGACCGTCGAATCCATCCAGGAAAAGCTAACCCGGTGTCGCCGGACCTTGGAGCAGATCCAGCCCGGCTGCACCAGCCCCAAGTACAGAAAGCGGAAGCGCTGAACTGTCTAGTTATTTCGCAGACACTACACTAGAGACAATCGCATAATTGGTTACTCCCCGGTCTTCCCCGGTTCTCCGGCCACGCAGAAAGGGTAGGATGGATTGGCTGGCATGAACGAAGAGAAAGCGCTCATCCGGATCGTCAACAGCGTGGCCCCTATCCGCGTGTGCGACAACGGCGGGTGGACGGACACTTGGTTTGCGCGCTACGGCACGGTTTTCAGTATCGCCGTGTACCCCTACGCCGAGGTGCAGATGCGCGTCTACGCTCACCATGGCGACCGGGCGCGCATCACCATCAACGCGGAGAACTATGGGCAGCGCTATACCATCGCCGAACCTCAGGGCGTGTACGACAAGCACCCACTGCTCGAAGCCGCCATCGACTATATGCAAGTGCCGGCTGATGTCGCCATCGAGGTATCCATCCACAGCGAGGCGCCCGCCGGTTGTTCCACGGGGACTTCGGCGGCGGTCAGCGTCGCACTGATCGGCGCGCTCGACTGTCTCACCCCGGGGCGTATGACCGCGCACCAGGTAGCTGCCGCCGCTCAAATCATCGAAACCCAGCTTCTCAAGCAGCAGTGCGGCATCCAGGACCAGATCGCCTCGGCCTATGGCGGCATCAATTACATCGACATGTTCGAGTATCCCCACGCCACCGTAAGCCCCATTCGCGTGCCTGACTCCGTCTGGTGGGATCTGGAAGGGCGACTCTCGCTGGTCTTCGTCGGACAGACGCATAGTTCGTCGGAGACGCACCAGATGGTGATTCGCGAATTGGAGGACGCCGGGCCGGAGGCCGCCAAACTTCGACCCCTGCGCGCCACAGCCGTCAAGTCGAAAGACGCTCTGTTGGCGGGCGACTTTGAAGCGCTGGGCCGCGCCATGATCGAAAACACCGGCGCGCAGGCGGCCCTGCACCCGGCTCTCGTCGGACCACACCACCAGGAGATCATCGACGTCGCCCGCCGTCATGGCGCGCTGGGCTGGAAAGTGAACGGGGCGGGGGGAGTGGGCGGCTCGGTAACGCTGCTGAGTGGTCCCGACCGCACCGGCAAGCGTGCCATGCTCCGAGACATCGAGGACGCCAATTACGGCTACAAGAACATCCCCTTGCACCTCAGCCGTTTTGGGCTCCGGATCTGGGAATCACGGCTCGGTTGACCGGTTCCCCGGTTTGCTGAGCCCCCCACCAATCAACTCAAAAATCGGAAATCGTGGCCAAGATTTGATGAACCGACAACCCCCGCCCGGTCATCTGGAAACCATAGCGAGGGGAAGTATGAGGGGCTGGGCAGCCGCTGTACTGCTGGTGGGCATGGTCTGGGCCGACGCCGGACGGCTGGACGTGGCAACTATCATCCAGCGTTCGAAGGAGAAGTACGAGACCAACTGGCAAGCCGCCCCAGAGTACGACTACTTCGAGCGAGACAGTGCCGGCAGTCAGGGGAGCCGGACCTACCATGTATTGATGATCTCCGGCTCTCCCTACCGCGTGCCGGTGGAAGTAAACGGCGAACCCCTGCCTCCCGAGCTGAAGGTCAGGGAGCAGCGCAAACTGGAGGATGCATTTGCCC
Source organism: Bryobacterales bacterium (assembly GCA_963734625.1). Taxonomy (GTDB): domain Bacteria; phylum Acidobacteriota; class Terriglobia; order Bryobacterales; family Bryobacteraceae; genus CAVTHW01. The sequence goes on from CAVTHW010000006.1 coordinate 230,118, forward strand.
GCCGCCGCGCCTGGACCGCTGAACAGCGAGCCGCGCGAATTGCGAACTATGAACGGGACAGGCGCCGTGACCACGAGCTACTCGAACAGTTGACCCAGGCGTTCGACTTTCGCCTGTTGGGCGAACAGACGCTCGGCGAACACCGCGTATACGTGATACAGGCCTTGCCAAGACCAGGCTACAAGCCTCCCAATCGTAACGCGGAGGTTTTGGCGGGGATGAATGCTAAGCTCTATATCGACACCGCGACATTGCAGTGGGTAAGAGCCGAAGGAGTTGTTGTGCGGCCCGTTTGGATTGAGGGATTATTGACACAGGTGCAGCCAGGCACCCGTTTCGAACTGAATTATGCGCCTGTCTCCGAAGGAATCTGGCAGCTGAGCCACTTCGAGATGAAGTCGCGCTGCAGGGTCTTGTTCATGCTGTCAATCCCTGGGCAGGATGAGAAGTCGTTCTTCGGTTACGAGAAGGCTTCCGAGCGGCCGCCCGAACGGCAAGTTGAATACTCATTCCGGATTCGATAGGAGTGGCAAACGCGGCTCCGGCCAGGCCCTGCTGAAAGCGGAGAGGCCGTGTGAATCACTTTGCGGTACTTTGGGGGACCGGATCGAAGGGGCTCAGGCCCGGCCGGCGCGCCAGTCCCTTACCCGGAAGAACTTCGGTTTCAATGAACTGGTCAATGCTTGGGAATCCGGCGATCCTGGCCTATTTAGGGTAATAAATCACCTGGCGCACCCAACGGGGCGACGATTGTAGCATCTATCGCGCTTCTGTTGCCGTGCATCTTGCCTACACGGGCAGGAGCGTCAATTGGCATCGTTGTACACGGAGCACGAGTTGAAGCTATCCATCTCCCTGCTCATGCTCAAACAAAACATCGTGAGGTGCAGCCCCTTGAAGATGTCTTGATATTCAATCCGGCCATACACATACAAAGTAGACCGTCCACTTGTGATTTCATCTACCATTTGTTGAGAGACAGTGCCATCGCCCGCAGGGAAACTCAGGCTAAGTCTGAAATGCTGTCCGGGGAAGAGCGTAGCGAGGCTGGGCGCGTCACTAACGGGGCCAAGCTTCGGCTCAAACTTCTCTCGGTTGCTGCGCACGCCAACCGCGATACGCCCAACCATATTCCTGGCAGGGGTTTTCCCCGTATTGGAAACGTCTACCCCGAAGGGTGTTTTAGCGCCAACCTTGAGAAACGTGGAACGGTTATTGTCGGAGAAACTTGGTGTGGTGTGCGCGGATGGGCCGACCCACGCCCTCTGGTCCAAACGCAACCCGTCTATGCTGGCGTCAAGAGACGCCTTGCTCTGAGCGGCGCTGGATTCCATGCCCCTCCTGGATTGCTCACTCGCCGCGTTCAGGGAAGCTGTCAGCGCGTCTCGATTCTCTTTGAGAATAGATTCCAGTGCCATCTTGTTCTGGCTGAGAGTCTCCCGCGCGGCTTCTTTGGCCTGGGAGATGCCAGTGGTGATGGCGCCTCGTATCTGCTCAACTTGCCTATCTTGATCGGCGACCTGTTTGTTGAGGATAAGAGCATTAAATACGGTGGCAACGCAGATAATCGCGGTAAGTGCGATGTTCAGCTTGTTCGGCAGGGAAGTCAGATTCCATTTGTGCCGAAGTCGCATAGCCCGCTTCTGTTTCTGCCTGGCTTCGTCGTCGGCCTGGCGGGTTCCATCTATCTGATATTGTCGGTCTGCTTTACTGATTTCACCGACACCGCCACGCTCTGTGTCAGATTGGCCAGAGCCCTCGCGCTCCTCGCTTTGTCCGTCATTCTCTTCTGTCATGAACTGGGGTTGACAATACCATGAATATGGAGGCAGAATGAAGCGGAGATGCGACCACGCACAAGGCTTCCGATCCCCGAACCGTCCGGTTCGGAATTCGAGAACTTCGACCGGCTTACGGGCATTCTGTTGTCCAAGCCAAAACGGAGTCTATCAAACACAGCCCCCAAGGCTCAACGTCGCAAGCGGCCGCGCTTGCCCCGCCCTTGACGTACAGCCCTTACACTACCGGCTGTACGATGGGTGCCTGCCCAGTCAATGCATTCCAGGTGAGTTGCCGTCCGGTGATCTGGGAACAAACCAGCGAGAACCTGTCAGCATCGTTCATGTCTTTCCTGAAGTTGTAGCGAAAAGCTTGCTCATCAAGGTACCTGCGCTCCCGCAGTGCCGGTCTTCTACGTCGAGATGGACGGCACCGGCGTGCCGGTGGTGAAAGCGGAAACCGAAGGCCGCGCCGGCAAAACCGAAGGCCACACGGCCCACACACGTGAAGTCAAACTCGGCGGCGTGTTTACGCAAACTGCCACCGACAAGGAGGGCAGGGCTGGCCCCTGCTCGATCAAGGCTCCACCACCTACGTAGCCGCCATCGAGACCGCCGAGGAGTTTGGATTGCGCCTCTACACCGAAGCCTGGCGGCGCGGTTGGAGCCGGGCGCGGTCCAGATCGTCGATCTCTATCACGCCCGCCAACACCTCTGCGAACTAACCGCTAAGCTCTTCCCCAACGATGGGCCGGCCCGCAAGCAGTGGCTGGCCATCTGCCTCGATCAACGCGACGAAGGCAAGATCGAAGCGCTGGCAAAAACCCTGCGCGACCTGCACCCCGCCAACGAGGAACTCGTCAAGGAGGTTGTCAACCAAGGCGACTACTTCGAGCGCAACGCCGAACGCATGCGTTATCCGGTCTTCCGCGCACAGGGGCTGTTCGTCGGATCGGGCGTCATCGAGACCGGCTGCAAAACCGTCATCGGCGCCCGCTTAAAACGTTCTGGAATGTTCTGGACTGTTCGCGGCGCCAACGCCATCATCGCCCTCCGCTGCTGCCGTCTCAGCGGCCGCTTCGAAAACTACTGGGAGGCGCGGTCACCGCCGCTTGATGGTCAACAATTATGTCGCGCACCCGGGACAACTCTGCCACAGCACTTTCCAATCGAAGAATGAGCCTGAAGAGCCGCTAGGCCGTTGTCGTTGGAATGCCGTGGCCGCGACTTGGTCTGTTCGATCAGCAACTTGTTGAGCAGCTTGGCCACCGTGTGGTTGTTGAACTCGTTGCCGTTGTCGGAATGGAAGCCTCGGATGTGAAAGGGAAACTGCCGCAGCACGGCTTCCAGCACCGGCTGCAATCAGGCTTCGCTGATCTGCGCGGTTGCCCCCACCACCTGCCACTGCGTGACCTCGTCCACGGCATTGATGTGATACACCCCTTTCACGCCTCCCAGATCCCCCTGGTGCACCGTGTCCACGCGCGGGTAGCCCGGTCGTCCGTCCGGCTCTTGCGCGGGTTGTAGAGGTGGGCCATCGGCGTGTCCAGTCAAGGACACATCGTCCAGTCGGTGAAAGACCGACCGAGGCCAAAAGACTCAGGCCTCGTAGCTGGGGAGGCGCCGTGGCGCGAAAGCAAGACGGCGGAGCCCTCCGACAACATGCTCAGAAAGGAGTGTGCGCAACGCACCAGGTTGCAACGTGCAGTGAACGCAGACGTAGCCTCGTTACACGAATCTCCGGTGGCTGAGACGGTCGATAACGCGCGAAAGCAACAAGGGCTGGCCGAAACGAGTCCGATACGGCAGCTCTCACCGGCGGGGTATCAGCGGCGACATGGTGTGAAGGAGGATGTGGAAACTGGAGAAGCCCTCGGTGCCCGGCGAAGAAATCTCGTCGAGGAGATGCCGGCTATAACCGTGAGTGGGAAATGCTGGCATAGGCATCAGGGTGGCGGATCGGGTCGCAGTACTGTTGATGGGCGTGCAGCAAAACGCGCCCGGAGGGAAGGGCCCGGACCGGTGAGTATTCCGTCCGTCAAGGAGAGGCAGGGGTGAGATGACAAAGGCACCCGGCAGTCTGCAGGAACTGCGGCGGCGGATCTATCGAAAGGCGAAGTCTGAAACAACGCATCGTTTCTGGGGTCTGTTCGTGCATATCACGAAGACCGAGACCCTCGAGGAGGCCTATCGTATCGCGAAGGGAAACGGCGGTGCCCCCGGCATCGACGGCCAGAGTTTCCGGGATATTGAATCCGCGGGACGGGTCGCGTTTCTCGCAGCAGTGCGGGAGGATCTCGTCACAGGCAGGTACAAACCCATGCCGAACCGCCGGGTGGAGATCCCGAAGGGCAACGGCAAAGTCCGAACGCTTCAGATTCCCTGTATCCGCGATCGCGTGGTGCAGGGCGCACTGAAGCTAATCCTGGAAGCCGTCTTCGAGGCGGACTTTTGCCCGAACTCCTACGGATTCCGGCCGAAACGGTCGCCACATCGCGCGCTGGCGGAAGTCAGGCGCAGTGTGATGCGGCGGATGTCCACCGTCATCGATGTTGATCTGTCGCGCTACTTTGACACGATCCGGCATTCGGTGCTTCTGGACAAGATCGCCAAGCGAATCCAGGACCCACAGGTCATGCACCTCGTGAAGCAGATCATCAAGGTTGGCGGAAAGGTCGGGGTCCCGCAAGGGGGCCCGTTCAGCCCGCTGGCGGCGAACATCTATCTGAACGAAGTCGACTGGTTCTTCGACGCGATTCGCCGCAAAACGGCAGAAGGGGACTACGAGGCCGTCAACTATCACCGGTTCGCCGATGATATTGTCATCACCGTCAGCGGGCACCATACCAAACGGGGCTGGGCGGAACGCGCTCGGCAACGGCTCCAGGAACAGATCGCGCCCTTGGGCGTCGAGTTGAACCTGGAGAAAACCAGGGTGGTGAATACGCTGAGGGGCGAAGCCTTCGGGTTCCTGGGGTTTGACCTGCGTCGTGTACGCAAGCGAAGCGGGGACGGGCATTTCATCCTGATGACTCCGAAGAAGAAGGCCCGCAAGGCCGTCAAAGCGAAGGTTCGCGACATCATCGCACGCGGGGGAGCAACCCC
>CAVTHW010000006.1:242500-253163 GCA_963734625.1 Bryobacterales bacterium
GATTTCCACCAGCAGCAACTGGCCGCCTGCGATGCGCAGTTGCAGCGGTACATGGCGGCGTTGCCGGATCGTGAGGGGGTCCCGGCCGCCGAACCGGTGGCTGAGCCGAAGGAGCCGGCGGGCAAGCGGCGCAAGGCCAAGTCGAAACGGAAGGCAAAGAACTACCCCAGCTTCGATTTGGCGGTGGAACTCCAGCGCAAGACGGGCGTGGATTTGACGACGATTGACGGGATCAATGTGCTGACGGCGCAGACGATCTTCGCCGAACTGGGCGCGGATCTGAGCGCGTTTCCAAGCGAAGCGCATTTCTGCTCCTGGTTAACCCTTTCGCCCAAGCGCGACGTGAGCGGGGGAAAGGTGATTAAGCACGTGTCCAGCCCGATGCAAAACCGGGTGGCCCTGGCTTTGCGAATGGCGGCCCAGTCGTTGTTCAACAGCAATAGTTATCTCGGCGCCAAGTCCCGTCAGTTGCGGGCGAGGCTGGGCGGCCTCAAGGCGATAAAGGCCATGGCGCGCTATCTGGCCTGCCTGGTTTACCGGCTTCTCACCAAGGGGCAAGCTTGGGTTGACCGAGGAGCCGCCCACTTCGAAGAGCAGCGCAAGTTCCGAGACATGGCCGCACTCGGACGCCGGGCCGCTGCCATGGGACTCCGATTGGTACCCAATGCCTAGCGGCTCCGAGCCCCGTAGCAGAAGATCTTCCGTCCCTCGGGAGTGAGTTACCGGAGAGCGCCGGCCCCGGAGGGACTCCGGGGTCCAGTGAATAAGGTAACTTTGCTTTAACCGGGGCGAGGGGAACACTGGAGGGGATTGTCCCGCAGGCTGCCAAATGTCGTTTCAAAGAATCCATCCGGCCAGCCGGCTTTCGAGGACGCCGAGTGTGCATCCTTGGCAACCAGCGGTTCCAAGATGAGCAGGACCTCCACGTCCGTCTCGGGCAGACCGGTCGTCACGCGGAGGTCGAGAGTGCCGTCCCGACTAACACGTCCTTTGGCTGCAATGGTGACCATGGCAGAGGCTCCCACACCCATCATAACGGATCAGGGGACGAGAGGCGGGGGAATATTCACCACGGAGCGCCGGCCCCGGAGCCATGCTCGGCAAGCTATGGTCGTTAGATTCTTGGTGCCTTTGTGCCCGTCACGGAGCCTGATCTCGGTTGCGGCGATCCATTGCTTGGTGGCGAGTTGTCCTGAAAAAGGCCAAGCTCGACCCCGCCGGAGAGACTGTGAAGTGGTTGCCAACCGAGCCGAGCCTGGCAAATTCAAAAGCAAAGAGAGTATGCCATGGCGGAACGCAAAAAGTCCACCTTCCAGCGGTTGCAGGATGGGAGGTTGAATCGGAAGCAACGCAAGGAACTTGCCCAACGGTTGGCGAAGGACGATCCGGGGTTGGAGATCGTGCATCGCGATGCGGCGGGAATTGATATTGGGAATGCGAGTCATTTCGTGGCGGTGCCGGCGGACCGGGATGCGGAGCCGGTGCGGGAATTCGGCTCCTGGACCGACGCGCTGCAGCGGATGGCTGAATGGCTGAAGAAATGTGGAATCCGGACCGTGGTGATGCAGTCCACGGGGGTCTACTGGGTAGCGGCCCACGACGTGTTGGAAAAAGCCGGGTTCGAGGTTTGGCTGGTGAATGCGCGCGGCACCAAGAACCTGCCGGGGCGCAAGAGCGATGTGCAGGAGTGCCAGTGGTTGATGAAGCTGCATAGCTACGGGCTGCTGCGGAATTCGTTTCGGCCGCCCGAGCAGATTCGAGCGTTGCGGACGGTGTGGCGGCTGCGGGACCGGGTGGTGAGCGATGCGGGCCGGACCGTACAACAGATGCAGAAGGCGCTCACGAAGATGAACGTGCACTTGGCCAACGCGATCAACGACGTCAGCGGGGTCACCGGATTGAGGATCATTCGGGCCATCGTGAGCGGGCAACGGGACCCGCGGCAATTGGCCAAGCTGCGGGACGTGCGCGTGCATGCCAGCGAGGAAGAGATCGTCTGCAGCCTGGAAGGCCACTGGCAATCCGACGTGCTCTTCGAGTTGGAGCAAGCGTTGGAAACCTATGATTTCCACCAGCGGCAACTGGCCGCCTGCGATGCGCAGTTGCAGCGGTACATGGCGGCGTTGCCGGATCGCGACCAGGTCCCGGCCGCCGAACCGGTGGCTGAGCCGCAGGAGCCGGCGGGCAAGCGGCGCAAGGCCAAGTCGAAACGGAAGGCAAAGAACTACCCCAGCTTCGATTTGGCGGTGGAACTCCAGCGCAAGACGGGCGTGGATTTGACGACGATTGACGGGATCAATGTGCTGACGGCGCAGACGATCTTCGCCGAACTGGGCGCGGATCTGAGCGCATTTCCAAGCGAAGCGCATTTCTGCTCCTGGTTAACCCTTTCGCCCAAGCGCGACGTGAGCGGGGGAAAGGTGATTAAGCACGTGTCCAGCCCGATGCAAAACCGGGTGGCCCTGGCTTTGCGAATGGCGGCCCAGTCGTTGTTCAACAGCAATAGTTATCTCGGCGCCAAGTCCCGTCAGTTGCGGGCGAGGCTGGGCGGCCTCAAGGCGATAAAGGCCATGGCGCGCTATCTGGCCTGCCTGGTTTACCGGCTTCTCACCAAGGGGCAAGCTTGGGTTGACCGAGGAGCCGCCCACTTCGAAGAGCAGCGCAAGTTCCGAGACATGGCCGCACTCGGACGCCGGGCCGCCGCCATGGGACTCCGATTGGTACCCAATGCCTAGCGGCTCCGAGCCCCGTAGCAGAAGATCTTACGTCCCTCGGGAGTGAGTTACCGGAGAGCCCTTGGCAGGGCGGCTTGGCGCCTCTGGCGCAGAGGCCCTGCTGCATTACGAGTGGTAACACGGTCAATCGCGTGTTACTGGAGAGGCACAGAGACAACCTCGGACTACAGTTTCAATTCCCAGCCCTTTTTGAACTCGGGTTGAACGTACTTGTTCGCCTCGGCGCTGTTGGTGAAGCGCAGATTTCTGGCATCCCATTGCAACTTGCCTGGGACGCGCCAGGCGATCTCGGTCAGCAACACCCACTCCGAGTATGGCGCCGCAATGCTGAAATCCGAGCAGGACATTTCGCCGCCCTTGCAGGCGCGGATCCAGTCCGATATGTGCCCCGGCGAACGTGTCAGCAATTGCGGCGGAAGGCGGTAATCCTTCCATCTCGCCGCGGGCAGCAGGCAGACACTCCCGCCGAATGAATTGGCGGCCATGATGCCTTTTGTGCCGATGAGGACGGAACCGTTGCCGGCGAGAACACCGGTTTGCGAACCACCGCCCCGGCCACCCGCCCCGGCCGGCGCCGCACCGCGCGCTGCGCCAGCCCGTCCAGCGCCGGCTCCGGCTGCAGCTCCGCCCGAGGACGTTCCGCCGCCCAAGTTCGAGCGGCCTTTCTCAGCGAGGTTGTCGATCGGGGGCAGGATGGTCTCCTGCTCCATGCCTGGGACCTTGAAGGCTTCGGGATCTCCCGGGCGCGTGGAATCGTGGTAGTAGACCGTCACTGGGGGCATCTCGCCGCGGGCTGGGAATTCAAACCGGACCACCCCTCGAATGGGCATGCTAAACTTGCTTGCGCCTTCCTGCGAGATGCACTCCACGCTGGTGGGAGCGCCCAGTTGCAGGGCCATCTGTATCGGACTCGCGGTATGCACGGCCCAGGACCCGACCTGGCCGTCGCCGAAATCCGGAAAACCCCGCCAGCGTTGAGGAACGTAGACTTCACTGAAGGGACGCATGGGATACCAGCCCAGCCAAAGGTCCCAATCCAGGGTCTTGGGAATGGTGGCTTCCTTGGGGGGCGCTTGCAGGCCGGTGGGGAAAGTACCCGGCGAGGTAGAGAAATGCGCCTCCTTCACGTCGCCGATCTCGCCCGACCAGACGATCTCCGCGGCTACCCGGTTGCCTTCCATCGAGAATCCCTGATTGCCCATCTGGGTGGCGACCTTGTACTTGACCGCGGCATCCTGGAGGAGTCGCGCCTCCCAGGGGGTCCGGGTCAAGGGCTTCTCCAAGTAAATGTGTTTGCCGCGCTGCATACAGGCCAGAGCCACCGTGGCATGCATGAAATCGGGAATGGCGATGGTGCAGGCTTCGATGTTCTTTGCTTCCTTGTCCAGCATCACCCGGAAGTCCTTGTACTTGGGCACATTGTAGCGTCCAAGAACCTCCGCGCCGCGCGCTTCATCCACGTCGCAGAGCGCCACAATATTTTCGGTCCGCGCCGTGTCGTTAATGTCCATCGCCCCCTGGCCGCCGCAGCCGATGCCGGCGACGTTGAGCTTGTTGTAGAACGGTTTGTAGCCGAGGGCCTTCAGCGAAGTGACGCTGCCGAAGCCGCCTCTGGGCAGGGCCCCGGCCAAAAGCCCTCCATAAAAGAAAAACTTCCGCCTTGAAACAGAATTGTGGGACATGTACTCCACCTTCCGGCAGGACGCCTGTACTCCAGAATTCCCGTTTTCGCTTCCTGGGCACGATTAATTCTACTCCCAGCGGCCTGGGTGGGGGATTCACCACGAAGGCACAGAGGACACGGAGGCTAGGCGGCCTTGCGTGTCCGGGGCCGCTTCGGTTTCGTGACTGGAACAAACCGGAGCTCGATCCGTTTGTCCAGCGCCGCGGCGATGCGCCGGAGCATCGCGAGGGAATGACCCTCATAGTCGGCGTCCTCAAGGCGGCAGATGACCGAGGCGGTGGTGCGGACCTTCCCGGCGAGCGCACGCTGGCTTAAGCCCCGCCTTCGCCCGGAGTTCATAGATCATGGACGCAATCTGGGTATCGAAGAGCGCTTGTTCATAGAAGCTCTCCTGCTCGCGGATCGCCGGTGACGAAGCGGTCATAGGCGTGCTGCAGCGCCTTCGATTCGAACTTTTTCTTGGCCGGCATTGCGTTACTCTCCTTTCGCCGGGACGAAGGTATGGCGCGCGGGATGGGAGCGGAACCGTCTCATCCTTTCAATCGCGCGTTCGATCTCCAGCTTTGGCACTTCGCGCTCCTTGGTCAATCCGTGCGAGATCACGACGGCGTTGGCCCCGTGAAAAAAGTAGAGGATGCGATAATGCACACCCGCGAGCGAGGGCCGCAGCTCGTGGATTCCGTCCCGGAGCAGATCGGCAATCGGCCTCCGCAATTCGTGTCCTTCCGACTCCAGCCGCGCGAGATACGCCAAACACTTGGCGGCACGCTACATTTCAGTGTTCGTCAATTTGCGAACATTTGTCAAATCCGGGCCATTCTTGGGGCGGGCTCACGCCAAGGCGCAAAGACGCGAAGAAAATCATGAAGCGGGTCAGGCGACGCGCTCGCGTTCGAAGAACTGGGGGCCTGTTTCGCGGAAGTGGTCGAGGGAGGTGAACTGCTTGTCGGCCGCGTTGGTGATGCGGGTGCGGTCCTTCCTGGTGATGCCGCTCTCGAAATCCTGGTGGACCATCACGCTCTTGAAAGGAAGCCGGTGGCGCAGGAATTCCAGGCAGGAGATGGTGGCCAGGCGGGCCTTGTCATTGTCCTTGACTCCAAACAGGTAGAGCGGGCGAGGGCCGCAATCGAACTGGTAGTCAACCTCGTACTCGTCGTGGTCCGGGATGGGAAGGACGCCCGGGCGCGGGTTGTACTCGGCGAGGTGTTCCTGGATGAACTCGTCCAGTTGCTCGTAGAACAGGCTCTGGATCACTTCGCGCTTGAAGTACTGCATGCTGGATACTTTGGCGACAGTCTGGGCGAATTGCAGGATGGCGGGATAGAGGGCTTCCGGCTCGGCTTCGATGTAGAGCCGCCCGTCAGCCTCCTGAATCCGGTTCTCGGCCAGGATCCGGCTGAAGATGCGCTGCTTGTTGGGGGTGTCCAGGTCGTAGCTGTAGGTCAGCCGCATGAGGGTCATGCCATGGTCGCTGATCCGGAGCTTGCTGGTCCCATTGCGGGCTTCGTCGAGGAAGATGTCCACCATGTCGCCGTCCTCATGGAACAGGGGCGCCAGGACCTGGGTGACGCCGGGACGGCGCTCGCGGAAGGCCACGTGTCCGTTGAATTGCTGTTTCAATAGTTCCAAGCCGGTCATGGGTTTGGCTCCAGGTCGGCGAAGGGCAGCTTGCCCTGCGCGATGTCGGCGAAATGATCCATCGCGTTGGTGATGTTCGTTGTCCTCAAGAAATACTGTAACGCTTCTTCATAGGATGCGAAATCCCGGTTCACGGCCGCCGCTTTCTCTGGCCGGAGGCCTGCATCGATCATATCAGCGCTGGCGCGGTGGACATGAAAGTCGCAGTGCGGGTGCGCCGGGTCGAAGGAGTCGTCGTAGGCGCCATGCGGCCCGTTGCAGCGCAGAAGGTGGACCTCTCCGGTGCCGTCCTTGGGGAGGAACACCAGCCCAATGGAGAAGTTCTCCGGCAGGTCCTCGCTGCGCCGCATGAAGGCGCGGAAGTCGGCGCTTCCATCGACCGACTTCAGTAACATGTCGTTGCGGAAGTGGCCGCGGTCGAGTTTCATGTCGCGCTTCGGCGGTTCGGTAACGATCTTCGGGCAGCCGATCAGGCTGTCGATTTCTTCTTGGGTGTAGCGGCGGGGGTCGGTGGGCATGGTCAGGATTCTCCTTGGCAGGCATTGCAGAGCATGGCTGGACGCCGTGCACCGAGTCGATTGCTGGCCTCGACGGCGAGGCGGTTTGGGGCGACCAGACGCTGGTTGGAGCCGAATTGGAAGACGAGGGGCATAGGCTCTATGTCAACGACAAGTTGTACTTTGCCGACAGGGCCACGTTCCTGTCCTCGTAGAGCAGTTTCGTGAAGTCGCCCAGTGGCTTTTCCCACAGTGAATTCAAGTGCGTCTGCAAAGTCCAGAGATCGCTGACCATTTGCTCCTCTCGCACGATGAAGTCCCTTTTCAGCAGTTCCGGGATCTTGAGGGCATCTTGTACTTGCTGAAGCCCCCGGTACTGCTGAATGCGCTCTTTGCGGGGGACGAGACGTACCCTGCCCATCAGCACGTTGCCCAACAGGACGTCGTGCACGATCACATTGCGGTACGCCTTGATGTTCTGAACAAAGGTGGTGTACGCCTTCCATTCCTTTCGGCCTGCGTAGTACTCTCGAATCGCTTGGTTGCGGGATGGAATCGGGATAGGAGGCCTGCCTTGGCCGTACTTTAGGTAGTGTTCGTAGACGTTGCGATAGTGCTCGTCATACCACTCGGCCGCAAGGGCGAGGAACTTCTTGCGTGAAAGGGTTTGAAGGACCTTTATCTTCTGGCCAGTACATTCGGCCACCACGATGTACATCCTCAGGATGAACTGCTCCGTCAAGTCGCAGGCGGAGCCAAGATGGGTGTAGAAGTCGCCGAAGGGAGACTTTAAGGTGCCCGAGAGGTGCTCATGGGCGGCGACAAGGTGGAGGAAGAGCGAATAGTGCAGGTAGCATACTTTCCAGAGATCGTCTGCAACATCCTCACGGCGTTCGATACGATCGGGGGCCTCGGAGGCACTCAATTCGCTTTGTTGTAGGCACTACGAGAATTCCAGAACCGCTCGCAGTTTGGGAATCGTTCCTTGATGATCGGCCAATACTGGCGCTCGTGCAAGTCGCCATCGGTGGCAAAGTGGAAAGCGGAGACGATTTGTCGAAGTTCCTTTGTGCTTAGTTCAAGTGGCATGGGGTCGCTGTCTGACGGTTAGTTTTGGCTGGGCAGGCGTGGCATATCAGACCTCACTCTTCTTCTGGAAAGTCAACTCCAGCGCCAAAGTCGGGCTTTCCTTGGCGTCGCCTTTCGACGGCACGCCGAAACGTCTCAACGGCCCGGCGGTCCTCATCCGATGAAAGAATTCAAGAGAGACATCCTTTATGACGGCTTCAATGGTCTCCCAAGGGACGAAGGTCTCGATTGCACCCAGGCTGATGTACCAATGCTCGAGCGCCACGTAGTCATCCATGGCGTAGGAAGTCGACCGCTGCAAAAACGCTTGCAGGAAACGTGATTGCGCCGGGCAGAGTCTGCAGTTCCCTGGACAAACGCGTTCGGACGCGTATCTCCGACCCACTCCTTCCAGCGGTAAAGAATAGAGGCCAGGTCACCAATCTGCACCAGTCGTCCAGAAGAGGCAGCCGCCTCGATACTTGAAACGCAAAGGTCCTTCAACCGAGCTCAAGTGCCTCTTTCATCGACCAGAGTATCGAGACGCCGATCCTTTTCTCCCAACTTCCGGGCCTACCAAGAAATACGAGATCGACCGGCAGACTGAGACCTTCGGTTTGTCGAATTGCCGCTTCAAGCACGTTCAGCCTACGAGTCGCGTCAGGTTTCCTTTTGAGGTACCAATAGATGATGCGGACGGCGTGCATCATTGGGGCGATCTCGAACATGCCGGACGTCGTGTGCAGAAGATCGTCACAAACGTCGCACAGCGCCGGCTGAGAAAACCCTCGGCGTGGTCCAATGGGATGCTCTCCTTGTAAGCTTCCCAACCGATCAAGGGCAACCTCCAAAAGCCCCCGCGCCTTTAGACCGAGGAACTCGGCACGGAGCCGTGACCGGTCGCCAGTCGCATCCAGGATGCGATCCATGGTTGCCTGTGAGATGTCATCGTCCGCAATTGCAAGGTGGAAATAACGATCAAACACATCCTCGGAACACACGCGCAGTTCCCTATACCATGTTTCATCGAATTCCTCTCCGTAGCCGCTTCCCGTCCAGAGCCCATTCGATGGTGGAAAACAACTGTTTCACAATTTCGCGCACGTGCGGCCGAACTTCTTCTCGCGCCTGGTTGATAATTCCGACAACGGCATCGCGCTGTTGGTTTCGTCGTTGGTCTCTGTGAGGCCTCCCCGTCAACAACTGTTTGTTACGGCAATCGCACGGTAGACTTCGGGATGAAACACGCGCAATACTTCGAGGCCGATCAGATCCACCGGGTTAACATGGAAAGCTCTGTCCAGCACGGAAGAGTGACGTGTGAAAGGCCAGTGTTGATAGGAAGCGGTTAACGTCGCGGAGAGTCTTGAAGTGAGCCTGAAGACCACCAAGGAAGAGATTGCCCCAGCGGTGTTTGTTAAATCGCTTCGAAACCGCTGGTTCCGAGATCACCCGATCAAGTCCATCACAGAACCCGATGAAGCCGCGCACGTTCGATGAGCGGCACGTCAAAACCGACCTGAACGATCTTCTCTAGATAGTCGCGCCCGCTGACCGCGACTACTTTTTCGATATTCTTCTCGACGACGCTTCGGTCAAAGAGAACGAGGTACACGACGTTCGGGAAGTCGGCGTTGACCTTGATGAGTTGAAAGAGTTCCTGAACCTCGGAAGGAATCAATCTGTCGATATCATCAATGACCACCAGCAGGGGGAGAAATGGGGGCGGGAGGCACATGGGAAAGTTCCGCCTTCACTTCCTCAAGACTCTTTCTGCCGACTTCGGCCCCTGGTTCAAATAGTCCACCAACGAGGTCAGCGAACTTCGACGACCACCGAAGCAACCCGGCGATCACTACGAGAATCAGGCCGATGGTGATGGCGATCTGCCGTACCTGGGTAGCTGCAATTCCCACGAGGGCAGCCGTGGCAAGCAAGCCGACGATCAGTGGGTTCCTCATGTGGCCAACAAGTCCTGCACTCGCCCGGAGAGCTGTGGCGTATCGGCGCCAGCGCTGCAGCAGTCGCTTCTGGTCCTTTCGGGAGGCGCTGGCCCCCTTGCCGAGCGCGATTCCAATCTGGTCGAAGAACGCTTCAGTAAACTGCTCGCGGTTGGCAAATTGCCTCGGATTGAACTCCGCGATGCTGGGGACGTCCCGCCCAGGCTTTTCGCGTAGGACGTCCATTACCATGTTCTTGATAGAAAACCATCCCCAGGCGCCGTAAAGGCCGATAACCAGACTATCGCGCCCCTTATAGCCGCTGACAGAAGCGGCTAAGGCTTCCGCGAAAGCGCGGCGGCCGAGCTTGTCGTCAACTCGGATCGTGATGGGCCGGTCTGCCGAAAACCAGTCTTGATGTTCTGCCATAAGCGTTCAAAGTTCGCCGGCGAAGGCTTTAGAGAGCATGGACGGCATGAGAGCGTCGAGTTCTTCGACGTCTCGTTTTGAGGTTCTTCAGTGAATCGACCTTCAGCTTGGAGGCCGTCGGTGCTGGACAACCCGGCGTTGCTCTTCAAGGGCGGGCACAGAAACTGGATATGCTTTCAGCCTGACACCCGTCAAATGGGCAATAGTAGTTTGGGTCTTGATGTCTGTGAGATGCCCCTGCTCTGCTGCCCAAAAAATGTGTTGCAGGAGAAATTGTGGAATCAAGGTCCTTCGATTCACTCTGACCCGATGAAGGGCTTTTTGGTAGATGCAGCCCGGAATCTCCTCGTGCCAGATAGCAACTCCCAATGTCTCCACCCTCGCAGACAAGGATGTCACCTCGCTGCAAGGCGAAGGTCGCCTGATCCTCGTCGGTTACATTCATTCGATAGACACTTGAGAGATCGAGTCGGCCCCATTGGACGTTCGCGTTTCGTATGTACGGAGTGCCACCTTGGTCTTGTGCTTGGTTGCGAGAGCATCTTACCCAATCGAGAATCCGCTACGGAGTCGAGGCGAACTGCCTTTGCGGTTTGGGTCAGTCGGCTGAAGGAACTGTTCCGCGCGCTCACGAGAAGAACACTTTGCTCCCCTGGTGCTCTGCGATCTCAG
>CAVTHW010000007.1:0-73235 GCA_963734625.1 Bryobacterales bacterium
TCCCGGCGGCCTTACAGGTGATTACAGCTCATTAACGGCGGCAGATTCTTCACTGTTGTGCAGTTCTTGCATCTCGGCCCAGGTGAAGCCCCACTCTGCCTAGAGGGTCTCAGTCTCCAAGTCGTGGAGAATCCGCTTTGGAATGGTTCTTGCAACAGCCGGCACACGACCTGTGGAGGCCCGAGAGGAGACGGCAATGGCCACAGAATTTGGAGACCTGCGCGAATTCAAGATGATCCTCGACCGAAAAGATGCCGAACTGGCTCAGTCTTTGCGAAGGCGAGACGACATCGTGATCGAGAAGAGTGCGGATGAGATTGATGAGCTTCAGCACGCGGCTGCACGGGAGTTGGCGATTCAAAACCTGGACCGTGAGCACAGCCTGCTGCGCGAGGTGAAAGCCGCTCTGCTGCGCATTCACGATGGCAGTTTCGGAACCTGCCTCCAGTGCGAATTGCCGATCAGCCCTAAGCGCCTCGCCGCAGTGCCCTGGGCGCCGCTCTGCATCGGGTGTCAGGAGGCGGCAGACCGCGGCGAGTACGAAGCACAGGAATCTCCCATGGACACTCTCGTGAGGGCCGCCTGAGCTTGGGGGGAGGCGTTCGTGAACAAGAAGATCATGGTGGTAGGCGTTTTGCTGATGGTCGCCTTCCTTGCTGGCTTTCTTCCCCAATATGTGAAAGGGAAGCGTCTGGAGAGAGAGTTGGGCGAGGCCAGGCGGGAAAACAGCCTGGCTCAGCTTCGAGACTTGGCCAGCTTGGCTTACCTTCAGGCGAGCCAGAAGGACTATGGACTCGCGGGCGGCACCAGCACGCGTTTCTTCGACCGTACCCGGGAGGTAGCCAACCAGACGCCGGACTCGAGCGCCAGGAAGCCTCTGGACGACCTCTTGAACCTGCGGGATCAGATTACAAGCGAGCTGGCCAGGGGCGACCCCGGAGCCGTGAACGATCTCCAGACCTTGTTGGTGAAGACTCGCCAGGCTACGGCCGCCTCCGGCAGCGCCCGGCAGCCAGAATAGCGCCGCCTCCGGCGATTGGCCAGCCAAGTGCTCCGTACCCTCGCAGGAGCCCAAGAACATGCCTTTGCTGAATATAGTCATCGCGTTGATAGTGGTCGGCGTGGCGTTGTGGGTGATAAACCGCTACATTCCTATGGCCTCCAGTATCAAAACGATTCTGAACGTAGTCGTCGTGGTCGCCGTGTGCGTTTGGGTATTGCAGGCAGCAGGATTGTGGGGACAGATCTCCACTTTCCGCCTTAACCGATGACGGTCGCTGGAAGACCGGTAACGAGGCCGCAGCGGCGCGATCGAGTGCAGAATCTGCCGTGGAAGATCCAGATGGCATCTCGCTGAGCCAGAAGCACCGAACCGCGACCGGGAGGGAGCGGTTAAGGAACATCATTTGCCAAGTAAGCTGATGGCCAGCGCCGAAGAGGCGCTTGAATGGTTTGGCGGGCTCAGCCTGTTTGCGGGCCAAGTCGTCCGGAACTTGTTCCGCCGGCCGTTTGAGTTCACCGAAATTCTGAAACAGATCTTCGAGATCGGCTGGCGATCCGCTCCCCTGATTGTTCTTTCGGGCTTTGCGGTAGGCGCCGTTCTCTCAATGCACACCCGGGCCACGCTCGAACGATTCGGGGCCGAATCGATGATACCCGCGGCCCTCGCTTTCGCTTTAGTAAGGGAAACCGGCCCGTTGATTACCGGGCTGCTAATTTCCGGCCGGGTGGGCGCCGGCATTGGTGCGGAACTCGGTGGAATGCGCGTCACCGAGCAAATCGACGCCCTCGAATCGCTAGCCGTCGATTCGTTCAAGTATCTGGTAGTCACGCGGGTTGTAGCCTGCGTAGTGTCGCTGCCGCTGCTTACCGTCCTAATGAACTTCGCGGGACTCGTGGGCGGCTTCTTTGCGGAAAGCATTATCTCCGGAACTTCCTTCACTTTCTACTTCAACAGCGCTTTCAGCAGCTTGCAGTTCTCAGAGTATATTCCTCCCACCGTGAAGACGATGGTGTTCGGATTCATCATAGGCTCGACATCCGGCTACCTTGGTTATAACGCGACAGGCGGAGCCGAGGGGGTCGGGCGCGCTTCCACTCAAAGCGTGGTCCTCTCTTCCATCTTCCTCATTGTGTGCAACGTCATTCTAGTAAAGTGCATCTTCTTCCTGTTCCCTGGGGGTAACTCATGACCGGCGATCCTCAGGTGGGCCCGAAGGACGGTATATCGGCGGTTAGGTTCGAGTCGGTTTCCAAGTGTTTCGGTTCGCGTAGCGTACTGAAAGACATTTCCTTCTCGGTGGCCGCGGGTACGACCTTCGTCCTGCTGGGAAGGAGCGGCACCGGCAAGAGTGTCACCCTAAAACTGATTTGCGGGCTGCTCAAAGCAGATTCCGGCACTGTGATGGTCAACGGTGTGGACATTACGAAACTCGAGAGCAACGAGTTGGCGCCGATTCGAAGGCACATTGGGTTCCTGTTTCAGAGCGCGGCGCTGTTCGACTCCATTTCGGTCGGAGAGAACGTCGCTTTTCCCCTGCGCCGGTACACGAAAGCGGCCGATGCGGAGATTCGCGACCACGCCCACAGTATTCTCGAACAACTTGGCCTGGGTGAGGAGTACGACAGCATGCCAGGCGATCTGTCCGGCGGTATGCGGAAGCGAGCGGGTCTTGCCCGGGCTTTGGCGGTAGAGCCCTCGGTTCTCCTTGTGGATGAACCCAGCGCCGGGCTGGATCCCATCACGTCGACGGAAATTGATGAGCTGCTGATCGACATTAGGACGAATCGCCACGCGACGCTGGTCGTTGTGACCCACGATATTCAGAGCGCTCGCCGCATTGCCGATCGTATGGCCTTCCTTGACAAGGGCCATTTGCTGGCGGAGGGAACGGTGAAAGAACTTGAGCACAGTGAAGACCAACTGGTTCGGGCGTTTATGAAGTCTCAGCAGGGTGGTTAAAAATGGAACGCACAAGAAAACTTATTGTCGGGATATTCGTCGGAGGCTGTTTGGTGTTGTTTGGCGTAGGAATGTTCTTGATTGGCAACAGCAATCAGTTGTTCACTACGTCCTTCAACCTCTTTGCGGACTTCTCGAAGATCACCGGCATACAGAACGGGGGCAAGGTCCGCGTCGCTGGAATGGACGCAGGGACGGTCACGCGCATCGAAGTTCCCGCGCGGCCGGACGCCAAGTTTCGCGTCCATTTTAAAATCATGGAAAAGCTGCACCCCATTGTTCGACAGGATTCAGTGGTAACCATCCAAACCGATGGCCTGCTTGGCAATAAGTACCTTCAAATCGATGCCGGGTCCGAGAGTGCGCCGATTGCTCAGCCCGGTTCGCTGATCCAATCCAAAGAGCCCTTCGAGTGGGCCGACCTTATGGTTGAGATGAACGTTGTCGTCAAACAGGTCAGCGAAATAGTGGCAGGCGTCAAAGACCAGCTCGTCTCCACCTTGTCGCAAATCGAAGACGTAGCCGGCTCAGCCAATCTGTTGGTCAAAGAAGCGACCCCGAACGTGAGGAGCATCCTGGCATCGGCGGACAAGATTGGCGCGAACCTCGGCGAGATCGTCGACGGAATTCAGGAAGGCCAAGGCACGGTGGGCGCGCTGTTCAAGGACAAGGAGTTGTACGCCAGCGTGAAGCGCAGCGTCGATAATACCGAGGCGGTTGTCGAAAACCTTCGCGACACCTCCGCCAGCGCGAAGAAGATCGTTAACACCGTTCAGGAAAGCGACATTGTTCCAGAGGTTCAGCGAACCGTGAAGAACCTGCAGCAGATTACACTGCAGGTGAAAAGCGCGGTCGACAAGTTCCAGGCGGCTTCCGGCGAGGGCGGGGTGGGCGAGGACTTGCAGCGAACGTTGTTTAATGCCAACGAAGCGATGTCCGACTTGTCGGACAGCACGGAAGCGCTGAAGCACAACTTCCTGTTCCGTGGTTTCTTCAACAAGCGTGGTTTCTTTGATCTTGGTTCCCTTACCGCGGGCGAATACAGGAGCCCTGCTTTTGGTAAAGGTTTCAAAAGACATCGTGTGTGGCTGGAAAGCGCGAGGCTGTTCAGCAAGGACGCGAAGGGAGTGGAGACGCTCAGTGTCGAGGGCAAGGCCAGGCTTGATGAAGCCATGGCGGAAATCCTGAACTTTCCCCGCAACGGACCGCTCATGATAGAGGGGTTTAGCGGAGAAGGAACTGCTTCTCAGCAATATCTGGTGGGCCGCCGGCGCGCCATTCGCGTGCAAACCTATCTTATCGACCGGTTCGACCTTCGCCCTACGTATGTAGGCGTCATTTCCATGGGTGCGGAGCCGCCTGACAAGGGGATTCCTGGCGGATTCAAAGAAGGTGTGGGTATTGTGTCGTTCTATAAACCGACTCGTCAGTAGAATCCGTGAGGCCCTCGACGCCGCCGCTGGAGAACTTTTTGTTCGCCTTGAAATAGTTGAGCAGCAGCTCGCTGTGCGCCCGCAGCATGCGGGCCATTTTCTTCAGGGGCTCGATGCGGGAGCGCATGGCCTGACGGCGCGGCGGCGGTCTCCTTCCAGGAGAGCTTGCGCGCGCAGTGTGCCAGAAACTGCATGTAGACCTTATTTTCGCCCGTTCCTCGAACACCTGGTGCGCCTGGAGCTGTCCCGCAAGACCATCCGCAAACACGTGGACAATCAAACAGCAGGCTCGGTAGACCGGTCACCCACCCACAGATTCCCTCGAGGAAAATATAAATAGAGAAGTGGCATCCCAAGTGCAGATGTAATTGTCATGACGACGAGGAGGAGATGGTTAATTTGGATCTCCGTCCCGCTGCTCCTACTCCTGGTGGGAGTGGCCATCGCCGCCCGCGTGATTTCCCGGCGGATTGAACCCTTCATCCGCGAAAAGACGGTTGAGTACCTGCGGCAGCGGTTCGACAGTGATGTCGAAATAGCCGCGCTCCGCGTCTCCATGCCCATCGGATCGCCACTCGGAATGTTGCTGCGCCGGGGACGCGGCGCTGAAGCGCGTGTGACCGCCGAGGGTATCTCGCTGTGGCACAAGCACCGCCGCGACCGGCCACCGCTCCTGGCGATGAGCAAGTTTACGTTTCAGTTGAAGTTGGATTCGCTCTGGAATCGTCCGGTGCGAGTTACGATGGTGCGGCTGGAAGGCCTGCGGCTCACCGTGCCCCCTAAGGGCCCACGCGCTTCTCGGGAGAAACAAAGCCCGCGGCAAAGATCGGATAAGAAGGACGCGAAGCCAGCCGTGTTTATCGATACGATCATCGCGGACGGCGCCCAGCTCTTTGTTCTGCCCAAGGATCCCAAAAAGGAACCGCTGGAGTTCGCCATCCGGAAACTCAAACTGGAATCGGCCGGTCCCGGCATCACCCTGCGTTACACCGCCGAACTCACCAACCCCAAGCCGCCCGGCCTCATCCAATGCCAGGGCCAATTCGGGCCATGGGTGTCGGCCGATCCGAGCGATACGCCGCTCGATGGCAAGTACGTCTTCGCGAATGCCGACCTGAGCGTGTTCAAGGGGATCGCCGGACTCCTGGATTCCACGGGCAAGTTCGAGGGAACGCTCGATAACATCGTCGCCGACGGCGAGACGCGCACGCCCGACTTCCGGCTCACCATGAGCGGGAATCCGGTACCGCTTCAGATCAAATACCACGCCATCATCGACGGCGGAAATGGCAACACACTGCTGCAGCCGCTGGAGGCCACGCTCGGCCGGACCAGGTTTGTGGTGCGTGGAGGCGTGGTCCGCGGCATCGGCGAAAGCGGTAAGACGGTCGCGCTGGATGTGGTTTTCCGCGAAGGCTACATCGAGGACCTCATGCGCTTGGCGATGAAAGGCCCCCTGCCGATGATGCGCGGTCCCATCGATCTAAAAGTGAAGATGCAATGGCCGCCTGGAAAGGGCGATATCGTTGACAAGCTGCAGCTCGCCGGCACCTTCGTTCTGCGGGAGGCTCGCTTCACCAGTGCCACGGTACGGGACAAGATCGACGGGCTGAGCAGCCGGGCGCAAGGGACACCGGGCGACAAGCCGGAGGACGAAGTGCGCGCCACGCTCGACGGGAGTTTCCGCCTGACGAAAGGCGTCATCGAATTCTCGCGGCTGCGCTTTACCATCCCCGGCGCTGATGTGGCTCTGATCGGCAACTACACGTTCGAGAAGGAAGCGGTCGATTTTCGCGGCAAGCTGCGATTGCAGGCGAAGGTATCTCAAACCATGACCGGATGGAAGCGATGGGCGCTCAAGCCCGCAGATCCGTTCTTTGCTAAGGACGGCGCGGGGACCCAACTCCAAATCCGGATCGACGGCACCCGCGACCAGCCGCGCTTCGGGCGCGACCGGAAGAACTAGCCCGCATCTCGCTGAGCCAGAAGCACAGGCCGCAGACCACTAGCCGCTCATTCCTGCTCCGGGCTGGGAGAGATCAGTTCTTGAATCTCCTTCACCACCGCTGCGGCTAGCGAGACCAGCAGGGGGCCCAGCAGGATTCCCAGAGGGCCAAATGCGAACGTGCCGCCGATGGCCGCCAGGCCGATGAGCAGCGGGTGCTGCTTGTCGCGTACTCGGACCACGAACGGGCGCAGCACGTTGTCTACGGAACCTACGACTAGGGCGCCCCACAGGCCCAGAAGCAGCGCCTTCCAATAGGCGCCCAAAAGGAGATAGCCGATTACCACGGGAACCCACACCAGCGGACTGCCCACTACCGGAATGACGGAAGCCAGTCCACCGATCGCGCCCCAGAGCACAGGAGACCGAAGGCCGACAAACCAGAAGCCCAGGACGAGAAACAGGCCTTGGCCCAAAGCGACGGCGACCACGCCGTACACGTTCGCCACGACCGAGTTATGCACCGTCTGAAAGAGGCTGGCCGTGATCCGCTGGTCGAGCGGGATCAGAATGGTCAGCCGGCTGACCCAGTCTCTGCCATGCCGGAGCAGGAAGTAGAGGAAGATTGTCACCAGCAGGCCCGTGAGCAAAACGGTTGTCACGCCGCCAATCGCGGCGCCGACGTTGTTGAGCAAATAGCCGGCCGCGGTCTTCATGCGGTCGAGGAGCGCCGTCCTGATCGCATCTTTGTCGACGGGCAGGCGATCGGCCACCGCGTCGGCAACCCGATCGGCAGTGTGCGTGACAAGAGCCGGCCAGCCGCCTTCCTCGAGAGAACGCCGGCTCAGCGCATCGTAAGTGGCCGTAAGTTCCCGGGTGATAGCCAAGCCGGCAAGCGCGACGACTATTCCCAGTAGAATCACGGTTGCGAAGGTGGTGATCAATGTGGCCAATCCGAACCGGTGGAGCCGATGGCCGAGCCATTTGTTTGCCGGGTGAATCACAATGGCGAGAATCGCCGCCAGGATGAAGGAAGTGAGAAACGGCCAGGCAATCCGCAACAAGCCGGGCAAGAGCGCCGCCAGTACGACGGCGAGGAAGATCAGAGCTCCTCGTTTCGACATTAGGCGGAGCGAAGCGGTCCGTTGGCAACTCCGAGTCTATCCTAACCGTGCAATCGCGGGCGGAGGGTGGCCGTAAACGTGCTTACACAAGTGTGGAAAGAGGTGTCGTTGTGAGGACAGCATTGATCACGGTCCTAATGTGTGCGGTCTCCGGTGCAGGCATGGCTCAGACTACGGGTGCGCTCGATGTGAGTGGCAAACTGCGCTATCACGCCCAAAGAACCTTCGGCCCTAGTTCGCTCGCGATGTCCGGGGTGAAGGCGGGATATTCGCAGATGACAGACAGTCCTACGGAGTGGGGACAGGGCGGCGACGGCTACAGTAAGCGCCTGGGCTCTTCTGTAGCCTCCTCCGCAATCCGTGCGGGCCTCGCTTTCGGTCTGGATTCGACGCTGCACCAGGACCCGCGATACTTTCGATCGGGCAGCGGGGGATTCGGCTCTCGCACGGCACATGCGCTGCGCGGAACAATCCTCACGCGCACTGATAGCGGCGGCGAGACACTGTCCGTTTGGCGCCTGGGAAGCGCATACGGCGCGGCCTTTATCACGAACCAGTGGTATCCGGACCGGCTCAATACCGTGCGCCATGGACTCTACACTGGCTCCACCAGGCTCGGGTTCGATTTGGCCAAGAACGTAATTGCTGAGTTCTGGCCGGATATCAAGAGGAAGATATCGCGCCGGAATCCGTGAAAGAATAGGGGGCAATGGAGGCAAAGCCTAAAGGTCTTAGCATCATCGACCTTCTACGTCCCCACTGGAAGGCTCTGTCGCTGGCTTTGCTGGCGGTTGTCGGTGAGACCGTCACCGATCTGGCCGAACCCTGGCCCCTAAAAATCGTTCTCGATAATTTGCTCCAGTCCAAACGGCTGCCAGATTGGCTCAGCGGAGTGGTCGGCTGGATGGGGACGGACAAACTGGCCGTCCTCAACTTCGCGGTAGCGGCGGTGGCGGTGATCGCCGTCGTCGGCGCACTCAGCTCCTACCTGGAGAAATATCTCACCACCAGCGTGGGCCAATGGGTCATGCACGGCCTGCGGCGCACGCTCTATCATCACATCCACCGCCTGTCGCTGGCCGAGCACGACAAGAAGAGGACCGGCGACCTCATCGGCCGGGTGACTAGCGATATCGAAGCCATTCAGTCGTTTATCACCACCGCGCTGATGGGCATTCTGACCAGCGTCCTGACCCTGCTGGGGATCATTGGGGTCATGCTTTACCTGAACTGGCGTTTCACGCTCATCTCGCTCGCCGTCGCGCCCGTGCTTTTCCTGGCAGTCTACTTCTTCACCGGGCGCATCAAGAAAGCCTCGCGCAACGTGAGAAAGAAGCAGAGCGAGCTGGTTTCGCTGGTCGAAGAAGTTCTTTCCTCGATCCGCGTGGTCAAGGCCTTTGCCCGCGAGGACTACGAGGAGCGCCGCTTCGAGCGCCAGAGCCTGGAGAATGTCGAGACCGCCCTGGTTGCCCGAAGCATCAAGATGAAGCTCTCGCCGGTCGTCGAAATCATCGTGGCCACGGGGACCTGCTTGATGCTCGGTTACGGCGCGCGCCTGGTGCTAGCGGGCCAGCTCACGCCGGGCGATCTGGTCGTCTTCGTGCTTTACCTGGGCAAGATGTATAAGCCCATGCGCGATCTGGCCAAGATGACCGACACGGTCTCAAACGCGGCCGTGGGATTCGAGCGGATCCGCGAGGTTCTGGAGACCGAAAGCGAGGTGCGGGACCTGCCGCATGCCCGCCGCGCCAAGCGCTTCAAGGGCAAGGTCGAGTTTGACAAGGTTTCTTTTGGGTACGACCCAGACCAATTGATCCTGAAGGATGTAAGCTTCCAGATCGAGCCGGGGCAGGTCGCGGCATTCGTCGGCCCGACAGGGGGCGGCAAGTCGACCATCATCAGCCTGATTGCGCGCTTCTACGATCCCCTCTCCGGGGAAGTCAAGATCGATGGGACTAACATCCGCAAGTACACGATGAAATCGCTTCGCGAGCAGATTAGTTTTGTTTTGCAGGAGACGCTTCTCTTCCACGCGCCGATCTGGGAGAACATCGCCTATGGCCGCCCGGAGGCCCGCCGTGAGGAGATTATCAAAGCCGCCAAACTGGCCAACGCCCACGAGTTCATCGAGCAAATGCCCGAGGGCTACGATACGATGGTCGGCGAGCGCGGCGTGACGCTTTCCGGGGGCCAGCGCCAGCGCATTGCCATCGCGCGGGCGGTAATCCGCAATGCTCCCATTCTGATTCTGGACGAGCCCACCTCAGGACTGGACGCGGCCTCCGAGCAGGTCGTGTTCGAAGCCCTGGGCCATTTGATGGAAGGCAGAACTTCCATCGTCATCGCCCACCATCTGGCGACGGTCCGGAGCGCCAACGTCATCTTTGTGGTGAAAGACAATACCCTCGTTGAGCGCGGCACCCACGACGAACTGTTGGCGGCGGGCGGCCTCTATTCGGAGCTTTACGAAATCCAGTTTCGCCAGGAAGAGCCCCTGGCAGCGGACGCTCCCAAGGGTTAAGCCGGCAGGCCCGGCTACAGCTTCTTCAGCGCGTCGATGCGCTGCTTCACAACCGCGGTATAGCCCACGACCTCGGCGGGCGAGAAGCCCCCGGCGCGGAAGCAGTCGCCGATCTGATCGTTGGAAAGCTGGCCCAGCAGGTTGCCTAACCAGCGCGCGTCCGCGATGGGAACGTCTCTCGTGATGCTCTCCATCCGCGTACGGAGGCTGTAGTAGTTGTGACTGAAAATGTACAGCAGGAAGAAGGGCCGGCTGTGCATGACGAAGTCCACCTGATCGGGCCTGACCTTCCTGACAAAATCGGTTTGGACGTAGTCGTGCATGACTCCCCTGCTGCGGGAGAAACTGCTGCCGGTGCGTCCGAAACTGGCGCCCAAATCGGTGACAGAGTACTGCTGCCCGGCATCGCCTTCGCCATAGACGGAGTTATTGATCGCTTTCAGGTCCCAGTTGTTGATGAGCGCCATCATCACTCTGAGGCCGTTGAACTCCCGCGTTCCTGCAACGCGGCTTTCGTACCAGCTCCAGTCATTCGATTTCTTCTCGTCGCCGACGCGCTCAAGGCGCACGTTGCGAATTAAGCCACCCTCTAGGATGTACTTATTCCCGCGCGACAGCGGCTTCATCCCTTGCACGCGGATTTGCGGCCGGTAGTAGTCCTCGTCGGTAAAGTAACCCGCTGCCCACAGGAGGCGCGATGCGGCGGTTTCCGACTTCACCTCGGGACCGAGTTTCACCTTCCACTTGGCGCCGTTTGCGTCTTCGACCTCGAACTTGGGCGCACTCCCGGTCTTGGATTCCTCGATGAATGTGAAGTCGGTCCCCGGCGCTCGAGCTATCCCTCCCCGCCCCTCCAGGAGGTTCAGCGCGGCTATGTCACCCCGGTCGCGCCACAGTACGGCGGCTGTCCCGGCCTGCTGGGCAAACACAGGCAACGCCAGGACAAGCAACACGAAGCCGGTCAAGACACTCTTAGTGACTTTCATAGACCCTCCTCAAAAAGGGCGCAGTCCAATGCTCGGCTTGCGCCCCTATGACGATACATAGCACTTGCCTAACCAATTGCCGGAAAGCGCCCGCCTGCCGCCCGCAGTCAGTGGTATCTCGCTGAGCCAGAAGCACCGAACCGCGACCGGGAGGGAGCGGTTAACGAGGGTACCGAAGCCGCAGTACCCTAGGCAATACTACGGCCTTGAAATATCCGGATTACCACCACAACCAAGGCGATAACCAGCAGAATGTGAATCAGGCCACCCATCGTGTAGGAGGTGACCAGTCCCAGCAGCCACAAAACCAGGAGAATTACAGCTAGCGTCCAAAGCATGTTCTTAGGCTCCTTTACCGGAATTGTTCAAAGCACGAATTGGTCCACAGTGGAAATCACGCAACGTCTAGGGCTGCAGCCCTATATTCAAGAGGGCCAGCACGCAGTCCATCTACCGCAAGATGCAGTAGCTGCACCCGGATGCATGAATTGCTGCACATCGCTCGTCTGAGCTTGGCTATCAGCGGCATTGTCGCTGCGTGGAGAGGGTTACTTCGCGCTGTGCTCACTTGGTCCTCAACCTGCTCGTAAACAGCTCTCGAGCTCAGTTGCGAATGATGCCAAGAGGGAGGGGTGCGCGTTTGGCTTTCCTGGTGATACGCCCGTGACTCTGATAATCCAACCCGGCGCCGGAGTTGCGCCGCTCCTTGCTGGAATCAGAAGCGCCAAGAAAAGCATAGAAATCGTTATCTTCCGTTTCGACCGCGCCGAGATTGAGGCGGCGCTGAAGGCCGCGGTCGCCCGAGGCGTTTCGGTGAGCGCATTGATCGCGCACACTAACCGGGGAGGCGAGATAAAGCTGCGCAAGCTCGAGATGCGCCTGCTGGAAGTGGGCGTCGCCGTTTCGCGGACCGCCACTGACCTGGTGCGGTATCACGATAAGCTGATGATTGTCGACCGCCGTCTGCTCTTCGTCCTGTCCTTCAACTTTACTCACCTCGATATCGACCATAGCCGCGGCTTTGGCATCGTCACCAGGAAGGTCAGGTTCGTCCACGAAGCGCTGAAGCTATTCGAGGCTGATACCGCGCGGCAACCCTATACGCCCGCACTGGATGGCTTTGTCGTCAGTCCCGCGAACGCCCGCAAAGTGCTCGGCGCGTTTATTCGCAAGGCCAAGAAACAGTTGCTCATCTTCGACCCGCTGATCGCCGACACAGAGATGCTGCGCGCGCTCAGCGAGCGAGCCAAGGCGGGGGTGGAAATCAAGGTCATCGGTCGCATGAGCAAGCGAAACCCTGGCCTGGAAGTCCGAAACCTCGCCGGCATGCGTTTGCATACGCGCACGATTATCCGCGACCGCCAGCAGGCGTTCGTGGGCAGCCAGAGCCTGCGCAGGATTGAACTGGACTCGCGGCGCGAAGTCGGCATTATTGTTCATGAACCGAAAGCGGTGAGCGGCCTCATTCGGACTTTTGAAGCGGATTGGGAGAGGAAAGCGACCGAGGGGAAAGAGCGGGCTCAACCCAAATCAAAAGTCCCCAAGGTGGCGGTGAAAGCGCTGGTCAAGGAACTGTCGCCGTTGAATCCCATCGTAAAGGAAGCGGTCAAACAAGTGGCGTCGGAGACCGAGAGCGCGAGCTTGAATATGAAAGAAATGAAAGAGACGGTCAAGGAAGCGGTGCAGGAAGCGGTCCGGGAGCGGGTCAAGGAAATGGTGAAGGAATCCCTGGAGGAGGCCTAGCCCATGCGGAGCATCCAGTGGCTTTTGCTGCTTGCGCTTATGGCGCCCGGATTTGCGGGCCAGGCGCAGGCGCCTCAGGCTAACCCGGAGGAGGCGCGAGTCTTCAAGATCTTCGCCGCGCGCGTGCAGCAATACATCAAGCTGCGGAAGAACGTGGCGGCTTCGCTGCCGGCCCTGAAGCCAACTAATGACGCGGCGCGGATTGCGGATTACCAGCACTCCCTGGCCAGGAAAGTTGCCCAAGCGCGCAGCGGCGCGCATCAGGGAGACATCTTCACCGATGAAGTGACCCGCCGGTTCCGCAGGATCATTCGGGGCGAATTTCAGGGACCCGATGGCGAACTTGCGCGCATGACGATCCGCCCGGACAATCCGACCAAGGAAGTTGTTCGTTTGCATGTGAACGACGTTTATCCGGAGGGCCTCCCGTTGACGACCACGCCGCCGGCTCTGTTGAGCAAGCTGCCTGAACTGCCCGAGGAACTGGCATATCGGATCGTCGGGCGGGACCTGACGCTGACGGACACAATCGCCGGTTTGATTGTGGATCTCATCCCGAACGCCATTCCCGCTCCCTGAGGTTCTCTGCTATGCCTGCCACGCGCCGCGCCGCCTACTTCTCCGCTGTTGCTCTGGCCGCGGCAGGGCTGTTGCTCCACGCCCAGGAACTGACCCTGCCGCTGAAACCGGATTCGGTGCGCTTCGCGGTCATCGGCGACACGGGAACGGGAGAGACGCCGCAATACGAGGTGGCCGGGAAGCTGTCGGAGGTTCGGCGGAAGTTTCCCTTTGAGTTCGTGATCATGCTGGGCGACAACATTTACGACGACGACGGCGGTGGCGCCCTGGGCGGCTACGCAAAGAGGTTCGATCTGCCCTACAAGCTTTTGCTCGACGCAGGCGTGTTATTCTACGCGGCGCTCGGCAACCACGACCAACCCAATCAGCGGTACTACAAGCCCTTTAATATGAACGGGCAGCGATACTATACGTACAAGCAGGGCAACGTCCGCTTCTTCGTTCTGGACACCAACTCCATGGACCCGCGTCAGCTTGCGTGGCTGGAGAAGGAACTGCAGAACTCAGGGTCGGATTGGAGAATCTGCTATCTGCATCACCCGCTCTATACCTCCGGGGCCTACCATAACGCATCTGCCGGGATCCGGCGCGTGCTGGAACCCCTCTTCGTAAAATACGGGGTGCAGGCGGTCTTCTCGGGGCACAACCACGTCTATGAGCGCTTGTTGCCGCAGAAAGGCATCCAGTATTTCACCGAAGGCGCCTCTGGCTCGTTGCGGAAGGGCGACTTGAGGAAGAAGGGCCTGACCGCGGCCGGCTACGACCAGGACCGTTCCTTCATGCTCGTCGAAATCGCCGGCGACGAGTTTCACTTTCAGACCGTCTCGCGTACAGGGCAAACGGTCGATTCGGGGGTAATCCAACGCCCCGCGACGATTTCGTTGAATCCGAGGTAACTTGTGGGACATAAGGCTCAGCGTCACAAGGCGGATGTTCCCATCCGCGATCATGCTGCCGGGCAGACCTCCGCACTGTTGCGGCGGCTGGCGTTCCAGGCGCACGGGACGTCCCGCCGCAGTGACCCCGACTCCGTTCACGACCTCCGCGTTTCCATTCGCCGGCTGGTGCAATGCCTGCGCATATTCGGCCAGTTCTTTAATCGCGAAAGCGGAAAGAAGTTTCAGAAGAGACTGAGTGCCGTGATGGATCTGGCGTCCGCGGTGCGCGACCGGGACATAGCCCTGGAGTTCCTGGCGTCGGCCCGTCTCTCGTCCGATTCCGCCCTGGTGCAAGTGTTGTCTCAAGAGCGTGCGAGGGCGGAACGAGCGCTGGTTGACACGCTGGAGCGCTGGAGCCGGCGTGGCTTCCAGAAGAAGTGGCGTTCCCGGCTGGAGCTTTGACATGGCGAAGAATAAGCTTCTTTGGGACGAATCGGCCAGCGTATCCTCGAACGCGAGGGTGCGGCTGCCCGCGATGCTGCAAGCCTACTTCGACCAGGGCCGGAAGCTCACGAGCCCCTCATCGTCTACGGTCGCGCCGATGCACCCATTCCGGCTCGAGACCAAGGCTTTGCGATACACGCTGGAATTGTTTCGTCCTTGCTTCGGTCCCGGACTGGAAACCTTCCTGTTGAGTCTGCGCAAGATCCAGGATTCGCTTGGTGCGCTCAATGATTACTCAACGACGAAGAATTTGATTGCCGCCAGATTGCCTAAGCACTCGCCCGAGCGGAAGAAGATGGGCCTGGTTCTGACGGCCCGGATCAGGCGCAAGTCGTTGGAGTTCAGGCGCTACTGGCGGCAGACGTTCGACAAGCCCGGCGCAGACCGGCGCTGGATGAGCTACCTTTCACGCCCGCACAAAGCAGCCCGCTCCTAATACCCGGTAAGACACGAGACCGGAGTATCGTGGCACCCGTAGGAATGGGCTTGCTATGATGAAACCGATGCCCCGAAAAGCGGCCCTTTCGGGCCGGATCCTGATAGTCGATGATGACCAGCGCCAGCGTACCGCTTTGGCCGCCATGCTCTCCGATGACCACTTTGAGACGCAGGTTGCGGCGGACGGCCAGGAAGCGCTGGAGCGGCTCGCCGCCTTCAACGCGGATGTCATCGTAGCGGATCTGGTCATGCCGCGCATGGACGGTTTCGAACTTCTCCGTCACCTCCAGGAGCACGGCGACCTTACGCCGGCGATCGTGCTCACCGGATTCGGCAGCATGGAAAAGGCGCTTTCCGCCGTGCATGACCTTAGTGCCTTCTGGTTCTTGGAAAAGCCAGTTGAACCGCGCGCCTTCAAGATCCTTCTGGAGCGCGCGATTCGCCACAAGCGATCTCTACAGAGAACGGGCGAGCTCGAGCACGATTTGAGGGTCCGCGGCGTCCTTGGGGACTTGGTAGGAGCGTCCCCCGCCATGCAGGAGATCTTCTCGGTCATCCGGCAGGTGGCCCCCACCTCGGCGCCGGTATTGATCTGCGGGGAGACTGGCACTGGAAAGGAACTGGTCGCGCGGGAGATCCACAAGCTCAGCCCCCGCAGTGACGGCCCCTTCGTCGCGGTCAATGCGGCCGCGTTGCCCGAGACCCTGGTTGAGAGCGAGTTGTTCGGCCACGAGAAGGGCGCGTTTACGGGAGCGATGGAGCGTTCCGCGGGGAGTTTCGAGCAGGCCCACGGTGGCACCCTGTTTCTGGATGAGATCGGCGAGATGCCGCCATCTACGCAGCCCAAGCTCCTGCGCGCTCTGGAAGACTTGCGAGTGAAGAGACTGGGCGGCAAGAGCGAAATTGTGGTGGACGCACGCGTGCTTGCCGCCACCAGCCAATCTCTGGACGCGCGTCTGCGGGAAGAACTCTACTACCGGTTGAGCGTATTTCAAATCGTGCTGCCTCCTCTGCGGGAACGAAAAGAAGACATTCCACTCATTGCGGAGGCTATGATTCATAATCTCAACCAGAAACATGGCGCCCGCGTTTCGGGTCTCGATTCCGAAGTGCTGGACCTGTTTGGTACGTATGATTGGCCCGGCAATGTAAGGGAGCTGCGCAACGTAATCGAGCGGGCTACGATTGTGGCTAACGTCGGCGCTCTTCGGTTGGATCACCTTCCTTCTCCAGCCTTCGGCTCGAGATCGGGCCGGAAGACGCCCCAAGTGCCCGGCCACGAGAGTCCGATGTTGCTTCAACCCGGCCAGCGGCTTACCAATATCGAGGGGGCCTATATCGGTCTCACCCTCGATCACGTGCATGGCAACCGTAAGCGCGCCGCCGAAATGCTGGGGATCAGCCTGCGGACCCTGCAGAACCGGATTGCCCTCCTACGCAAAGAGGAGAAGGCAGCGACGCCGGACTCTTGACCGGGTCGAGGGGTTCAGCAGAACCTGCACTTCGAGTGATGGATTCTGCACCCTGGTCGGCGGCCTGGCCTTTCGCCGATATCCCAGCGGACCGGCGAAGTCGAGGCCGCTTGGCCACTGCAAGTCCGGCCTCGCCATAGTCCGTTCCTCCTCACAAGACCAACAGCCTGTTGGGTCGGGGCTCACACACCTTCACACCCGCCTCGCTATTGCATTACAAGAACAGGCCGATCGGCTCGAGGTTTCTTTCCTCGCGGCGAAAGATGGCGCTGCTCGTGCCTTAGCAAAGGCGTCGCGATAATTTCCGCGACAGAAGAGGTGAGCACGTGAGACTGATTCTAGTGACTGCGTTAGCACTTACACCGCTGTTGGGCGCCGACACCGAGCCTGCAAAGAGGCTGACCGAGGCTTCCGCTGTATTCTCTGAAATCATGGCAACACCCGACAAGGGCATTCCACAAGAACTGTTAGAGAACGCCCACTGCATCGTGATAGTGCCGGGGCTTAAGACCGCGGCCTTCGTAATCGGCGGGAAATACGGGAAAGGTTACTTGTCCTGCCGAAACAAGAGCGGTGTGGGCTGGTCAGCGCCGGGGACCGTCCGCATCGAGGGCGGCAGTGTCGGTTTCCAGATCGGCGGATCCGAGACGGACTTGATCATGTTGGTGATGAGTGAGCGCGGCGCGGATAAACTGCTTTCGAGCAAGTTCACGCTGGGCGCAGAGGGCTCAGTCGCCGCGGGTCCCGTGGGACGCACAGCGGCGGCTCAGACAGACGCTCAAATGCACGCTGAGATTCTCTCCTGGTCGCGATCTCAGGGCTTGTTCGCCGGGCTCGCTCTGCAAGGGGCGACTCTGCGGCAGGATCTGGACGATAACGCCACTCTCTACGGCAAGAAGCTGGAGAACCGGGCCATCGTGACCACCGGCGTTCGCGCGCCGACGGCGGCCGCGGGCTTGCTCGCTCAATTGAACCGCATTTCCTCGCGCGAGGGCCAGCAAGTTGGCAAGTCGCCGAGCTCACCAACTACAAAGAAAAAATGAGGTAGAAAGATGAAACTGATTACTGCATTCCTGACCGTGTGCGGGTGTCTGGCAGCCCAGTCACCGCAAGCTCCGAACCCGACTCAACGATTGACTCCAAACGAGAATCAGACCAGGATGGCCGCCGGGTCGATGCCCGTCTATCGCGTCACCGTGGTAGAGAGGACTACAAAGGCCGTCAACTACAATCACCGCAGCGGATCTACAAAGGTCGGTTTCCAGGGCACGCTCCTTCTGCCCCAGGCCCGCGGCGAGGCCAAGGTGGAGAGCAAGAAGGGCTACATCGAGATCGAGGTAGAATTTGACGATCTAAAGCCCGCCACCGCGTACGGGGCCGAGTACCTCACCTACGTGCTGTGGGCCATCACCCCGGAAGGCCGCACAACCAACCTCGGCGAGGTCCTCCTGAATGGAGGCAAGAGCAAGCTGAACGTGACTACCGAACTGCAGTCGTTCGGCATGATCATGACGGCGGAACCGTATTTCGCGGTGACCCAGCCCAGCGACGTCGTGGTCATGGAAAACGTGATCAGGAGAGATACGAGCGGGACGGTCGAAGAGATCGACGCGAAGTACGGGCTGCTACAGCGGGGGCAGTACCTCTTCAACGTGAACCCGGCCGAGATTAAGCCCGTGCGGTTGGATCGGAATGTTCCATTGGAGCTCTACGAAGCGCGAAACGCCGTGCAGATCGCACGTTGGACCGGCGCTCAACAGTATGCTCCCGAGACCTACCAAAAGGCCGTTCTGGGGCTTCAGAACGGAGAGGGCTACTTGAAACGCAAGTCGGGCACGAAGGCGATTGTGACGGTGGCACGAGAGGCCGTTCAAATGGCGGAAGATGCCCGAATTATCACGATCAAGAAGATCCAGGAAGACCAGTTGGCGTTGGAGCGCCAGGCGGGAGCAGACCGTGAAATGCGCGCGGAGAACGCCCGGGCTGCCGCGCAGTCCGAGACCGAGCGCGTCGCCCGCGACGCGGAGAGGGCGCGGCTCAGCGCACAGGTCGACGCTGATCGCCTGAGGCAGGACAATGACGCACGAGCAGCGGCGGTGCAGCTTGAAGCTGATCGCTTGAGACAGCAGAACGACGCTCAAAGAGTCGCTGCCCAAGGCGATGCCGATCGTTTGAGGCGGGAAAATGAGACCCAGGCATCGGCGGCGCGCAATGAAGCTGATCGCCTTAGGGGGGAAAATGAGGCCCAGGCGTCGGCTGCGCGCAATGAAGCTGATCGCTTGAGGGGGGAAAACGCGGCCCAAGTATCGGCTGCGCAAAATGAAGCCGATCGTTTGAGGCGCGAAAACGACGCCCAGAGAGCCGCTGCCCAGGCCGACCTGGATCGCGCGGCTAAAGACAGGGCGCAAGCGGAGGCTGAAAAAGCGGCCCTGCGGGTCCAGCTACTGGCGCAATTCAACGTGATTCTCCAGACTCGGGATTCAGCCCGCGGCCTGATCGTGAACATGTCGGACGTCCTTTTCGATACGGCTATGTCTTCGCTGCGCCCCCTGGCGCGTGAGAAGCTGGCCAAGGTGGCCGGCATCGTCTCGGGGCACCCGGGGCTGAAACTGGATGTAGAAGGCCATACCGACAGCGTGGGCGGCGATGCTTACAATCAGCAGCTCTCCGAACAACGCGGCGAGTCAGTGCGCGGCTACCTGGTCCAGCAGGGAATGCCGGCGGGTTCGGTTACCACCCGGGGCTTCGGGAAGACTCAGCCAGTGGCTACCAATGACACCGCCACGGGCAGGCAACAGAATCGACGGGTGGAACTGGTAATCTCCGGTGACATCATTGGCGGGGAGATCGGCACCCCTATCGCGTCTAACTGAGCCCGTCTGGGCTCTCCTCGGGGGCGCCATCCGATGCGCCCCCGTGGGGTCAGGCTTTCAGCCTGCCGCCGGCTTTTGAGCCGGCGTTTCTTAGGACTGTCGCCAGACGCCGGGCCAAAGCCCGGCGGCAGCCAGAAATGGCTGGCCCCACAAGCGCGCCGAAGTACGCTTGGGAGAGCTTGATCTAACGAACTCACTGCCTGGAGCTTTTTCTGCCGGTCCTTCCAGATCCAGCCTCAGTATTGAAAACTCTGCCGATTGTCTAGAATAGAAGGAGTCCCATGAAAGCCAGAGTATACGTGTCATTGAAGCCCACGGTGCTTGATCCGCAGGGGCAGACCATCCGCGCGGCCTTGAACGGCCTCGGCCACAAGACAATCGCCTCCGTGCGCCAGGGCAAGTTCTTCGATGTCTCCATCGACGCCCAGGCCGATCCCGCGCAGGTGCGCCAGGAGATGGAGCAGATCGCCCACGACGTGCTGGCTAATCCCGTGATTGAAGAGTATCGGGTCGAGTTCCTGGACTGAGCGGAGCGGGTTATGTGCGGAATTGTCGGTTACATCGGCACTCGCAACGCGGCGCCCATCATACTGGACGGCCTGCACCGGCTCGAATACCGCGGCTATGATTCGGCGGGGGTGGCGGTGTTCGACCGGGATAACCACCTCCTGATCCGGCGCGCTTCCGGAAAACTGCGCAACCTGGAAGAGGCCATTCGAATCGATCCCGTCGAGGGCTGCTACGGCATCGGGCACACCCGCTGGGCTACCCACGGCCGCCCGACCGAGGAGAACGCCCATCCGCACCGCGACTGCAAGGGTGACGTCGTGGTGGTACACAACGGCATCGTCGAGAACTACCTTATCCTCAAGCGGCAATTGCAGGAGGCCGGTCACCGTTTCCTGACCGAGACCGATACGGAGGTCATTGCCCACCTGGTGGAGTCGCACCTCAACGGCGCTCTGGAGGACGCGGTGCGGAAGGCCGCGCGCGAGCTTCGGGGCGTCTTCGCCATCGCGGTCGTCGCGCGCTCGGATCCGGGCAAGATCGTCGCCGCGCGGATGGGGCCGCCCGCGGTGATCGGGCTGGGAGACGGGGAGTACTTTGTGGCGTCCGACGTTCCGGCCATCCTGAATCACACCCGGGACGTGCTTTATCTGGCCGATGGCGATGTCGCCGTCGTCACCGCCGAGGGCGTGCGTCTCAGCGACTTCGAAGGCCGGCCCGTGAAACGCCAGGTCACGCACATCATGTGGGACCCCATCATGGCGGAAAAGGGCGGCTACAAGCATTTCATGCTCAAGGAGATCTACGAGCAGCCTCGCGCCGTCCGCGACACCATAGTGGGGCGCGTGGAGCAGGAGACGGGCCGCGTTTTCCTGGACGAGATGGACATCTCGGGAAAGGATTTTCGGGAGTTCCGCACGGTGAAGCTCATCGCCTGCGGCACCAGTTGGCACGCCGCGCTGGCCGGCAAGTTCATGCTCGAGAAGCTGGCGCGGATTCCGGTGGAGGTCGACTA
Source organism: Bryobacterales bacterium (assembly GCA_963734625.1). Classification (GTDB taxonomy): domain Bacteria; phylum Acidobacteriota; class Terriglobia; order Bryobacterales; family Bryobacteraceae; genus CAVTHW01. Next base: position 20,981 of record CAVTHW010000007.1, read on the forward strand.
CGGCAGCGAATTCCGCTACCGCGACCCCATCCTCGGCCCCGACGTGCTGACGGTGGTGATCTCGCAATCGGGCGAGACGGCCGATACTTTGGCCGCCCAGCGCGAAGCCAAGCGAAGAGGTTCCAAGACCCTGGCCATCTGCAACGTGCTCGGCTCGATGGTGACGCGCGAAGCTTCTGGCACGATCTACACCCATGCCGGCCCCGAGATCGGAGTGGCTTCCACTAAGGCATTCACCACGCAACTGGCGGCGCTGTTTCTACTGGCCCTGCACCTCGGCCGGGTCAGGGAGACGCTGGACGAAGAGACCTGCCGGGCGCTGGCGCAGGAGCTGTTGAGCCTGCCGGCGAAGCTGGAGGCGGTTCTTTCGCACGACGCGGTCTGCGAGGAACTGGCCAGGAAGTACTTCCGCGTGTCGGATTTCCTGTTCCTGGGTCGCGGGATTGGTTTCCCCATCGCTCTGGAAGGCGCGCTCAAACTCAAGGAGATTTCCTACATTCACGCCGAAGGCTACCCGGCCGGGGAGATGAAGCACGGTCCCATCGCCCTGATCGACGAGAACCTGCCGGTGGTGGTTGTGGCGGGCCGGGATCTCTCCGCTCCCGACAGCCTCCTGCTCTTCGAGAAGACCGTCTCCAACATGCAGGAAGTGAAGGCCCGGGAAGGGATCGTAATCGCCGTGGCCTGCCCCGGCGAAGAGGAAGTGGCCCGGCTAGCCGATCACGTGATCGAGATCCCGTCGGCGCACGAGTTGCTGCTGCCCATCCTGGAGATCGTCCCCTTGCAGTTGCTGGCCTACCACATCGCCGTGCGCCGCGGCTGCGACGTGGACCAGCCCCGCAACCTGGCCAAGAGCGTCACGGTGGAATGAAGCAGTCCGTCTACCTGCTGGTTGTCCCGACCTCGGGCAAGGGTCTCTACGAGATCACCGACAAGGTCAGCCGCTGGGTGCGCGAGCAGGGTCTCCGCAGCGGCCTGTTGACGCTCTTCGTGCAGCACACCTCGGCTTCGCTGACCGTGCAGGAGAACGCCGACCCGGACGTAGTCGCAGATCTGGAGACGTTCTTTACGCAGCTCGTGCCGGAGAGCGGCCGGCTCTACCGCCACACGGTCGAAGGCGCCGACGACATGCCGGCGCACATCCGCGCCGCCCTGACCCAGACTCACCTCTCGATCCCGCTCGCCGACGGTGAGCTTGTGCTCGGGACCTGGCAAGGCATCTACGTGTTTGAGCACCGTTCGATTCCACATCGCCGGAGGGTGAGCCTGCACCTGATCGGGGAGTAGTGCCGGGCTGCAAGGAGGGTTAATGTCGACTAGAACAAGCAAGCTCTCCGACATCGGCCAGTACCGCATGAACGTCGATCTCGGGGCGAACACCAGACTCGCAGCAGACCAATGGCAGACACAGTTGCGTAAAGCCAAACGCCGTGCACCCTACTTCTGTTTGGCGATGATCAGGTCCTTGACCTTGTCGTAGACGCCCTTCGGCAGGATGTCCTTCTGTACAAGTTCATTCTTGGCCTTGTAGGGCCGGCCCTTGATAATTCTGGCTGAGTAGGCGTCGCCGATGCCTGGGATCGCCTTGAGTTGGCCGGCCGTGGCGGTGTTGATATCGATGAGATCACCGGCTTTTTGAGTTGCTGCCTGTTTCGTAGTGGCCGCGCCCTTCTCGACATCGCCCTCTTTGGGGGTTTGTACGGCGCAGGCCAAGGTGAACGCCAGCGCGATGGCGAGCGCGATCAGGATTCGCTTCATGGTTGCCTCATACCTCCTCTGGCCGGAATTCTCATTTCGGACTCCCGACTCGAAACGAGTATACACTTGAGCCCACCCGTGTCGAAGTTCTGTTCAGGAATCCGGTCTTGCTCCGGCTGAACCGGTGAAGCACCACCCAGAGAGTCGAGAAGTGGTACGATCATGCGGATTGCAGGTTCATGTTCAACATAAGGAGGAGGAGAGATGAAAGGCTTCAAGCAGTTCATCATGCGAGGCAACGTACTGGACCTGGCCGTGGCGGTGGTCATGGGCGGGGCTTTCGGCGCGGTCGTCACCGCCCTGGTAAAGGATCTGCTGACTCCGTTGATCGCAGCCATCGTCGGGAAACCCGACTTTTCCGCGATCAAGTTTGAGGTCAACGCCAGCAAATTCCTGATCGGCGACTTCATCAATGCGCTGATCTCGTTCGTCCTGATCGCGGCGGCCGTCTACTTCTTCGTCATCCTGCCCATGAACGCGCTCCTGGCTCGGATGCGCCGCGGAGAGACTCCTCCCGATCCGACCTCGAAGGAGTGTCCGGAGTGTCTGAGCAGCATTCCTATTGCTGCTAAGCGCTGCGCCTTCTGCACGTCGCCGGTCGCCAAGTAGCCGCAGCGGCCAAGTTATCATGAGGGTGCGAGTGTAAACGCTCATGCCCGACTATGAAAAATTAGGCGCTTTCTACTTGGGCCGTCCCTACGATCCGGTCAACGGCAAGGCCGGGGACGGTCTCATCCTCTATGATTCCAAGGACCTGGTCACCCACGCCGTGTGCTTCGGCATGACCGGCAGCGGGAAGACCGGCCTTTGCCTCGCGCTGCTGGAGGAGGCCGCCATCGACGGGGTTCCGGCGCTGGTAATCGACCCCAAGGGCGACATCTCCAACCTGCTGCTCACCTTCCCAGAGCTACGCCCGGAGGACTTTCGTCCGTGGATCAACGAGGACGACGCACGGACCAAAGGAGTCTCGCCCGAGGAGTACGCGCGCCAACAGGCGGAGCTCTGGAAGAACGGGCTCGCCGCCTGGGGTCAGGACGCGAGCCGCATCCGGCGGCTTCGCGACGCGGCGGACTTCGCCGTGTACACTCCCGGAAGCACCGCTGGCTTGCCGGTCTCGATTCTCAAGTCGTTCGCGGCGCCGGGAGCAGCCATCGTCGAGGACCCGGAGTTGCTGCGCGAGCGCGTCAATGCCACCGCGACGGCGCTGCTGGGCTTGCTCGGTATCGAGGCGGACCCGGTCCAGAGCCGGGAGCACATTCTGCTCGCCACCATCCTGAGCAACGCCTGGAAGCAGGGGAAGGACCTGGACCTGGGGGCGCTAATCCAAGCAGTGCAATCCCCGCCCGTGTCGCGCATCGGCGTGCTCGACCTGGAGGCCTTCTACCCGGCCAAGGAGCGGTTTGCGCTGTCGATGTCGCTGAACAACCTGCTCGCCTCGCCGGGCTTTGAGGCGTGGCTGGAGGGCGAGCCTCTGGACATTGCCAGCCTGCTGTACACGCCGCAAGGAAAGCCGCGCGTCTCGATTTTCTCCATCGCGCACTTGGGAGACACCGAGCGCATGTTCTTCGTCTCGCTGCTGCTCAACCAGATGTTGGGCTGGATGCGCATGCAGTCCGGGACCACGAGTCTGCGTGCCATCCTCTACATGGACGAGATCTTCGGCTACTTTCCGCCGGTGGCCAATCCGCCGTCCAAGCAGCCTCTCCTCACACTCCTGAAGCAGGCCCGGGCCTTCGGCGTCGGCATCGTGCTCGCCACCCAGAACCCGGTCGACCTGGACTACAAGGGCCTGGCCAACGCCGGGACCTGGTTCATCGGCCGCCTCCAGACCGAGCGCGATCGTAACCGCGTGCTGGACGGGTTGGAGAGCGCGGCCGGCGGCGGCGTGGACCGCCAGCGAATGGAGCGGATTCTCTCTCAGCTCAGCAATCGCGTGTTCCTGATGAACAACGTTCACGAGGACGCGCCGGTGGTGTTCGAGACGCGCTGGGTGATGTCCTACCTGCGCGGGCCGTTGACCCGGACGCAGATCAAGATGCTGATGGGGCCGCGGAGTCAGGCTGCCGCGGCAACGCCAGCGGCCACGTCTGCCACGCCGGCCGCAAAGCCGTCCGCCGCCGCGGCGCCCCGGCCGGTTCTGCCTCCCGAAGTGGCCCAGTATTTCGTGCCGGTGCGAGGCGCGCGCCCGGCCGGTTCGGCATTGTTGTACCAACCGATGCTTCTTGGATCCGCCCAGGTTCGCTTTGTCGAAGCCAAAGCGCAGGTGGACTGCCCGCGCGACGTGAGCCTCTTGACCGCAGTCGAGGCGGGGGCCGTCGCCGTGGACTGGCAGAACAGCACGGAGGCGGCGTTCGGACTCGATGAACTGGAGCGAGAACCCGCCGCGGAAGCGCTGTTCGGATCGCTGCCTGCCGAAGCGTCCAAAGCCAAGAGCTACGCCGCCTGGAGCCGTGACCTGGTTCAGTGGCTGTATGGCAGCCAGACGCTGGAACTCCACAAGAGCCCCAGCTTGGGCGAGACATCCAAGCCGGGCGAATCTGAGCGCGACTTCCGCCTGCGGCTCCAGCAGGCAGGACGCGAGAACCGCGATGAGAGCGTGGAGAAGTTGCGAAAGGCCTATGCGCCCAAGATGGCCGCGCTCGAGGAGAGGATCCGTCGCGCCGAGCAGGCCACCGAACGGGAGAAGGAGCAGGCCAACCAACAGAAGGTGCAAACTGCGATCTCCGTGGGGGCAACGCTGCTGGGCGCTTTTCTGGGCAGGAAGGCGGTCAGCACGGCCACTATGGGGCGGGCGGCCACCGCGGCCCGTGCCGGAAGCCGCACCTGGAAAGAAGCGCAGGACGTAGCTCGCGCCGGAGAGACGGTGGAAGCACTGAAGCAGCAGCTTGCGGAGCTGGAGTCTCAGTTCGCGGGGGAGACGCAAGCCCTCGAGTCGGCAGTGAGCCCGGCAACCGAGACCTTCGACACCATATCGGTAAAGCTCAAGAAGACCAACATCACGGTGCGCCTGGTGGCGCTGTCCTGGGTGCCCCACTGGCAGGATTCTCAAGGAAACGTCCAGCCGGCGATTTGAGCGCCGGTATCGTGGTAGTAAGGAGGGTGTCAGGCATGCGTGCAATGTGGAAAAGCGCGCTCATGCTGGGTGTGTTTGCATCGGCGGCGCTGCCGTGCCTCGCGCAACTGCATCAGTACAAGCCCGGATTCAATCTCTTCACGCGGGATCAAGACGTCCAATTGGGCAAGGAGGCGGCGGGAGAGATCGAGAAGCAGGCGGAGGTAATCGACAACAAGGAACTGACCGCCTACATCAACTCGATCGGGAGCAAGCTTGCCGCCCAACCGCAGGCGGACAAGTACCCTTACACGTTCAAGGTGGTCAACGATAAGAGCATCAACGCATTCGCCCTGCCGGGAGGGCCGGCCTTCGTGCACAGCGGACTGATCGCGGCCGTGGACAACGAGGCTCAGTTGGCCGGCGTGCTCGCGCACGAGATCACCCATGTGGCCCTGCGGCACGGTACGAATCAGGCCACGAGGGCGAACCTGATCCAGTTGCCCGCAGTACTCGCCAGCAAGGTAGCGGGTACTGACTCCATGCTGGGAAAACTCGGCCAGATTGGAATCGGGCTGGGCGCGAACTCCGTTCTGCTGAAGTTCTCGCGCACGGCCGAGACCCAGGCCGACCTGGTTGGCGCGCAGATCGCTGCGCAGGCCGGCTACAACCCGATCGAGATGGCCCGCTTCTTCCAGAAGCTCGAGGCCGAGGGTGGCGCCCGTGGGCCCCAGTTTCTCTCGGACCATCCCAACCCCGGCAATCGCATGAAAGCGATCGAGGACGAAATCCGGTACATGCCGCAGCGAAGCTACGGAGCCGAGACGGGCCAGTTGGCGCGCATGAAGGCCATCGTCGCGAAATTGCCGCCTCCGAAGAAAGCGCCTGCGCAGAGCGGATCTTCGGCCTCTCTTTCTATTCCTGAAAGCAGGCCCTCCGGCCGCATGCAGCAGTACCAAGGCAAGGAATTCAGCCTCTCCTATCCCGACAACTGGAAGCCGTTCGCCAGTCAGAACTCACCGGGTGTCACCTTTGCACCTCTGTCGGGCGTACAGGAGTCAGAGGGGACCATCGTGGGCTACGGCGCAGTCCTCAACTACTACAAGCCAAGAGAGGCGAACGCCAGCCTGTGGCAGGCGACGGATGAATTCGTGTCCGTGCTGAAATCCGCGGATCCCCGCATGCGGGCCGGCCGGGATATGCCGCGAGAAGTCGCTTTCGGCGGCAGGAACGCCATCGTGACGACCCTGTACTCCGATTCAATTTTTCAAGGCCAGCCTGAGGTGGATCTGCTGGTTACACTGGCCCACCCGAACGGGATCCTCTTCATCGTCTGTGTCGCGCCGGAGAGCGAGGAGCAATACGCGACTGACGCCTTCGATCAAATGCTTCAGTCCATGCGTTTCCGTTTCTGAGGGGGCCAGGTTCCACGTCAAAGACGTGCGTTTGTGCGGCTCTAGAATGGGCTGCGGGTGGTATACTGAGGACGGCCGGACGGCCATGAAGGGAATCTCAGATCAAACTAGGGGGGTGCCCATGCTATCAAGCCGATTCAAGAGCCTAATCCTCCTTTCTATGGCCTGCGTGCTGCTCGCGCAGGCGCCGATAGACAACGAAGGCGTGATCAAGCTCGTAAAGTCCGGGATGACGGAGGACATGATCATCAGCGTGATCCAGCAGCAACCAGGCAGCTATATTCTTGGCGCCGATGATTTCGTCACACTCAAAGCGGCTGGCGTTTCGGAGAAGATCATCGGGGCGATGCTGGACAAGAAGAAGGGTGAGTTGGCTCCAGGCGCTCAAGTTGGTTCCGCCGCGGGAGTCGCCGCTCCCAGCCAACGGGCTACGATCTCCGGGCCCGGTCTCTACTACAAGAAAGGCAACGAGTACTTCGAGTTGCTGACTGAGGACGTCGAGTGGAAGACCAGCGGCGCGATGAAGAACATCGTCAGTGCCGGAATCGTCAAGAAGGATCTCAAGGGCGCGGTTATCGGTCCGAGCAGCCGCAACTTCCTGACCAACCCAATGGAAATTATCTTGTTTCCCTCCAGCGGCGTTACCGTAAACTCATACATTCTGCTCCCGATGAAGCCCAAGGCTGGAATACGGGAGTTCAACGTGGGGCCGGTCAATCAGAAAAGCGGCGTCGCCAAGGGGGCGCTTCCGTTCGGTGTGGAGAAGGTCGGCGAGAACATGTTTCGTATGGTCTTGCAGACTCCCCTGGCGCCGGGCGAATACGGGATTCTCACAGCGACGCCGTCGGACGCCTCCACGGGTAATACCAAGATGCACACGTTTCGCATCCTGTAGGCTTTCACCCGTCAATACGCCCAGGCGCCCGGCACTTTCTTCCGCCTCTTGCAATGGGGAATCCGGCCGTTTGCGGACAATTGCGGGACTATGCACCGACCCCGCGCAGCAACAACGCCATGGCCGTGATCCGCATCGACGATCCCCAAAGTGGCTCGGGGGGCTTACCAATCGCGTGCGAGCGATCGAGAACTAACCCAACTTCCGCACCACCACTGACCGGTGGGGTCGGTTTTCTGGCGGTTTCGATTCAGGCTGCGATTCAACTCCTTCGTTTTCAGTCATGAGGTCTGGATAACGCTGAAATAGTGACTACTAGTAGGGGCAATAGATTGCCGACAGTCTCGATCCAATATCGATATATAGTGATTATTTCTCTTGACTCTTCCGGTCTTCTCGTTTTTAATAGTGTCTAGAGTATGTATATCCGCAAAGCTTCGCGGACCGTTCACGGCAAGACCTACTTCAACTACCTCCTTGTCGAAAGCCACCTCACCCCCAAAGGCCCCCGCCAGAAGATCATCTGCTCGCTCGGCGACCTCTCTCCGCGTCCCAAGGAGCAATGGCTCGAGCTGGCCCGCAAGCTGGAGAACGCCCTCACCGGCCAGCAGGATCTGTTCGCCTCCGCCAGCCCCGATCCTGAATTGGAAACGCTCGTCGCCAAGGTGAAGGCCGGGCCCCGCCGGCGCCGCGCCCAGCAGGATCAACAGGCGCTGGCCACCAGCGTCGAACCCGGCGAGGAAAAGATCGCCGTGTTGACCGGCGCCGTGCGCAGCGAGCAATCGCGCGAGGCCGGGCCGGTCCACGTGGGCTACCAGTTCTGGCAGCGGCTCGGATCGACGCGATTCTGCAGGAAGCGGGCCTGGGGGAGCGGGCACGTCAGTTGACCTGCACGATGACCCTCAATCGCTTGATCCATCCCGCCAGTGAGTTGGCCATGCCGGAGTGGATTCGCACCACGGCGCTGCCCGACATTCTCGGGGTGGACTTTCAGGACTTAGCCGAAGACGCGCTGTATCGCAATCTCGACAAGCTGCATCCGCGCCGCAACCAGATCGAAGCGGCTCTGGCCGAGCGCGAGCGGAACCTGTTTGACCTGGATCAAACGGTGTTTCTCTACGACGTCACTTCAACCTACTTTGAGGGCCGTGCGCTGGCCAACCCGAAAGCCCAGCGGGGGTACTCGCGGGACCATCGCGGCGACTGCAAACAGGTGCTGGTGGGACTGGCGGTGAACCGGGACGGGTTTCCGCTGGCGCACGAAGTGATGGCCGGGAACCGGCACGACTCGACGACGCTGGAGGAGATGCTCGCCGCGCTCGACCAGCGGGTGGGGCTGAGAAGCGGCCAGACGGTGGTGGTGGACCGGGGCATGTCGGGCGAGGAGAATCTGGAGAAGATCCGGGCGCGAGGCCTGCACTATCTGGTGGCCGCGCCCTATAGCGAGCGGCACGAATGGGTGGAGGAGTTTCAAGACGCGGCGGAGTTTGAAGAAGTGCGGCGGGAGCCGTCGCCGCGCAACCCGTTCCAGAAAAAATCGACGATTCAGGTAAAGCTGCGCCAAGCGGGCGGCGAGACGCACGTGTTGTGTGTGAGCAGCGAGCGGAAGGAAAAGGACCGCGCGATCCGGCAGGCGCACGAAAAGCGGCTGGTGGCGGACTTGGCGAAACTGGAAAAGCGCGTGGCCAAGGGCAAGGGGAAAGGGACCAAGCCGGAAGAGGTGCAGCAGTCCATCGGGCGGCTCAGGGAGCGCTACTCGCGGGTGGCGCGTTACTACCGGATGGAGTACGACGCCCGGGCCAAGACGTTTCATTACAGTCTGGATGAGGCCAAGCGGGCGCAGGCCGAGAAGCTCGACGGGAGTTACTTACTGAAGACCGACCGCGAGGACCTCAGCGCGGACGAGGCCTGGCGAATCTACATTCTGCTGACGCGCGCGGAGGCGGCGTTTCGCACGCTCAAGTCGCCGCTGGGTGAGCGGCCGGTTTTTCATCACAAGGAAGGCCGCGTGGAAGCGCACATATTCCTGTGCGTGCTGGCCTACCATTTGCTGATCTCGATCGAGAAGACGCTGCTCAACCAAGGCGTCCACACGTCCTGGGCCACGGTGCGTGAGACCCTGAAGACGCACCAGGTGAATACGATCGTGCTGCCCACCGACGGCGGCCTGGTGCTGCGCATCCGCAAGGGCACCACCCCGGAACCGGTGCACCGCGAACTGTACGCGAAGCTGGGCATCGAGCCGGAGGTCATCCGGCCACGCAAGAACTGGACGCGAGAGGAGACCGCAAAATAGTGACTGAAAAACGGACAAGTCCTTGCTTTTCAATGGTCCGTTTTCAAAAACGCGGAAGTTGGGCTAAATCCCGTACATGGAATCGCCGGCGTGCTTGTGGGGCAGTCTGAAAGCCTGACCCCACGTGGGCACTCTGTCTTTGCTGCTGAATCACGCTGGCGTCCACTTTTGTGTCGCGCCGTCGGCTCACATACTCCAAGGCCTGTAGGAGAGCTATTATGCGAAGAGGAACGGTTTCTACCGCTGGAGAGAACGTCATGAAACAATGTCTGAAATGGCTGGCACTGTTCACAGTGGTCTTTGCCGCGCAGGCGCAGGTCCCCGACCAGGTTCGGCGGGCCACGATTAGCGGATCGGGCGGCACCTCGGGAAAATGCTACATCGAGGTGCGCGTCGATATTACAGCCGAAATCGATATATACGGGGACTCCGGCCGTTTGCGGACAATTGCGGGACAGCCCGCCACCTGGACCCGTTTTGAATGCACCGACCCCTTGCCTTACCTCGTGACGGATTTCCGTTTTCGGGGAATCGATGGACGCGGCAATCCGAGAGTGGTTCAGGACCCGCGCAGCAACAACGCCATGGCCGTGATCCGCATCGACGATCCGCAAAATGGCTCGGGGGCTTACGCCTTCGACGTCGAATGGAGTGGTGCGTCCGGCGGCGCCCCCACCGGCGGCTTCGAAACCGGCGGCAGCGGCGTGCTTTTTCCCCGCGCCGGTGCGAATCGCAGATTATCCGCCGAGCGCGCAATCGAACTCTGCAGCGCCGAAGTGCGCACGCGTGGCGAACGCGATTATGGGCTGCGCAACGTTGAGGTCACTGCTGCCGCCGTCGACACCAACCAGGGACGGCGCGACTGGATCACTGGAACCATCAGCCAAGGCGCCAGCATTCTCGTCCGCGGTAGTGGGTACCGCTTCAACTGCGCGGTAGACTACAACTCCGGCCAGGTAAGCTCAATCGAGATCCTGCGGCCCGACGGCAGAGCCCTGCAACCTGGCGCCATGTCAGGCACGTATAACGCTAACATCCCCACCCGCCAATTGCTGCAGTACCAAGGCCGGGATTTCAACCTCTCCTACCCCGGCGACTGGAGGCTTGAGTCTGACCGGGCTTCCTCGGGCGTCAGAATCGCCCCTCCCTCCGGAATTCAGCAGACCGAAGACGGATTGGTAGTGGGGTATGGAGCGATTGTGGCCTATTACCGCCCGAGAGCTTCTAATGCCAGCTTGTGGCAGGCGACGGACGAGTTCATTTCCCAACTGCGGAGCGCGGACCCCAGCATGCGCGCCGGTCGGGAAATGCCCAGTGAGATCAGAATCGGTGGGAAGATCGCGATCGTGACGATGCTATACACCAATTCGATCTATCAGGGCCAGACTGAGGTGGACCGTCTGGTCACCGTGGCCCACCCGAACGGGATCCTCTATTTCATATTCATCGCGCCTGAGAGAGCGGGCCAGGAGGCGAGCGGCGTCTACGACCAGATGCTTCAGTCCATGCGTTTCCGCTTCTGACGCGCGCCCGGGTTCGCGGGTGGCTAAGTTTCGGTAGAGAGGCTTGAGCGGACGATCCGCCCAAACGAAGTGGGTGCGTATCTCTGGACGATGAGCGGGGTGTTGTGCCAGCTCCACGCCGTCCAGCCCATTTGAAGGCTATCGAAATAGCGGGCGAGCTGCTTACCCCATTTGAGATCACTTTCGGCGCCGCCCCATTCGCCCGCAAACACCGGCACTTTAGCCGCAAGATGGCCGAAAGCCTTTGGCCAGTCGCTGCCTCTTATCGGATAGACATGGGTGGAGTAGACCAGGTGTGGAATGTCCATCGGCATCCCTCGCAAGTCATACCCCCAGTTGGTGCCGCTGACAAAAACTAGGGAATCGGGATTGACGTCGCGGATCGCGGCGATAAGTTTACGCGCCCATGGCTGCCACTCCGCCATGGTCACGCGATAAAGATCGGCCGGGTAAGCCGTTCCGTCCTCACGGCTGAGCGGGTACGGGTCGTCGGGAAGTCGATCGTGCGGCTCATTGAAGATGTCGTACAGTACGGCCGGCTCGCCGCGGTAACGGCTGGCGAGCAGGTTCCACAATTCGATGGACTGCGTGTTTGGCAAGGGAGCGACGAAGTTGCGGTCCCCACCGTAGGTACGATCCGCATCCAGCCACTGTAAATCCAGCAGCGCGTAGGCGCCGAACCCGGAGGCCCAGCGGATCACTTGATCCAATGCCCTGAGATACGTGTCCGCCGTCCAACTACTCCGCCCACGCAAGACCCAGTCCTGGTTGAAAGGCAGGCGAATGATGTTCGCGCCCCACTCTGTGACGATTGTCCGGATTTCAGAGCGAGAGATTTCAGCCGCGGAAAGAAAGCCTTGCTCATCCGGCTCGGAGTATTCCAGTCCTGACCGGTTCAGGCCGCGGAGAAGGACAACTGCCTTCGTGTCAGTCCTGACGATTCGGTTGCCTGAGGTCGTCAGGTGCGGCAACCCGTTCGAGAGTTCACCATCCATCAAGCGCCTCTCAACGAAACTGACCGAGGAAAGGGTGATAGGTGTACACGGTCGAGAATGATTCGGGCAGTTTCCAGCGGCGGCGGATGATTTCGGCGGGCTGGAGGAACCATTCACCCAGCGGCCGGGCTCGATCCAGTCCATCGAACCAGCCCCAGGGCGGCCGGGACATGTTGGCTGCGCCAACCACGCCATTCAAAGCCGAGCCCATCACGTCGAGCCGGATGTGGCGCAGGACGTCTTCCTCGCCCTGGGCGAAGCGGGCGGAAACGACGCCATAGTCGTGCTCCTCACCGAAAGCCTCGTTCTTGCCCGAGCCAGCGTGAGTCCAGAAGCTCTCATAGGTTGGCAACAAATCGTATCCGACGGAGCGATCAGGTTTCGCTTCCGGATCCTCGGCCGCGCCAGAGAACACGTAAACCATAAAGCCGCTCTCCGCCATGTTGCGCTGATCCGGATCGTCTCGCCAGGCCGCAATCCCGTGCCCCTTAGGCTCGACAAATAACCGGGGCCGGACGGCCTCCACCATGACCGGATCGCCGGAGAGCGAACTTCCGGGCGGCACGTACTTGAGGTAATTGTTGTGGGCCAGTGTCTCGACGAGCGTGAGCCGCGCCTGCGTGTAGTCCTCGCCATTCTTCTCGGCGACGACGAGGGCGCCCTCCAGGTCATTTTCGTGGGCCATCACGGCCTCGCTCGATCGGCCCGTGGGATCGTATTGGCCGCCGAAGTTAACACCCGTCCGCATGGCCTCGCTCAGCAGAGCGCCGCGCGTCTCGCCGCCTTTGTAATCGCGAGGATGGAAAGCGGCGTAGTGGATGAAGAAATGGGTGCGGCTCTCAAACACGGCGTAGTAGACGTATGCCTTCAACGGGTAGCGGCGATCTGCGGCATTGTTCCAGTTGTTGTCGCCGCGCCAGTCGCCGTCGAAGTCGAAGTTAGTGATGTAATCGAAGCGCGGCGAGGGTCCCAGGGCCTGGTGGAATTCAGGCGCGAAGCGGGCCGCGATGTCGCGGTCGCGGACCATGTTCCGGAAGCGAACTTCGGCCTCCGGTTCGGCGGGTGGTCGAGCCGCGGCAGCGATGGCAGCCGCCGCCTTGGCCGCTTCAACTTCGGGGCGGGGCAGGGCGGCCAACTGCTTCTTGACGTCGCGGAAAGCTGGAGTGTCGGCAACAGCCTTGGAATTCGTCGGGTAGCCGGCAATCAGGGTGGAGACGTTGCTCGACCGTTCGGCGGGGCTCGGGTGCGATGAGAAGAACTTCTGGACTGCGTTGGGCTGGCTCTTCTGGAGAACTGCCAGCTTTTCGAAGAAGCTAACCATGCCCCGCGGTTGCAGGCTGGCGTCGTAAAGCATGCGCGCTCCCAGTCGGTCGGCCTCGCGCTCGGCCTGGCGGCTGAACTTCATGAAGACGCCGGTGGCGACCATCTCAGCGGCGGTCTTGCCAATAGTCGAGGAAGCGCCGCGCCCGAGCAACCCTCCCAGTGCGCCCAGGCCGGTCTGGACCAGCCCGGCACGCATGGCTTGGTCCGCCCCATGGCGCGCTACAACATGTCCGATTTCGTGCGCCAGCACGCCGGCCAGTTCGTCCTGCGTCTCCGCCGCCTCAATCAACCCGCGGTTCACATAGACGAAGCCTCCCGGGAGCGCGAATGCGTTGATTTCAGGGCTGTCCACGACTTTGAAAGTGTACGTAATCCCCTTCCGAGTCGACTTCTGGACCAGAGATTGTCCCAGATCCCCGATGTACTTGACGACGGCGGGATCTTGGACGAGGATGATGTCCTTCTCGATCTCCCCGGCGGCCAGGCGGCCGAGTTCGATCTCGTCCTTCTCGCTGAGGCTGAATGGGTTCTGGGCGAAGCCTATCGCGGGAATAGCGATTAGGACCAAAAGCCTCAGGGTGCGCCAGCTTGCCACGTTGTGACCTCCACAGCACCGCCAAACACAATGCATTATATCGCGTGGGCTACCTCTCGCCAGGAGATTCAGAGAGGCAACCACGGCGGATTCGTCGCCAGCCGCAGCCTGCGCTCGCTCCAGAGCTTAACGCGCGACAATGAAATTCGGGAAGGAAATACCTCGGCATTGGGCATCGCCGCTGACTTTGTACTCATTGTCCTCGCCGGCCTCGTGGGCGGCTTGCTTGCCCGCACGCTGCGTGTTCCGCTGCTGGTCGGCTATGTAGCCGCCGGTGTGCTGGTCGGTCCCTATACCGCCGGGCCCACAGTGGTCCAAGTTCACGACATTGAACAACTGGCTGACATCGGCGTAGCGCTGCTGCTCTTCTCCCTCGGCTTGGAAATGTCCTTTCGGGACCTGCAGCCGGTTCGCCGAATTGCCTTGATCGGCGGACCGATTCAGATTGTTCTGACTACCGCCCTCGCTGCTGTGGCCGGCGTAAAGGCGATTGGAATGCCGGTGACCGAGGCGATCTGGTTTGGCGCGATGATCTCCCTGTCCAGCACGGTGGTTGTGCTCAAAACCTTGTCGGCAGCGGGCCTGACGTCTACCTTGGCCAGCCGGGTGATGATCGGCCTGCTGGTGGTTCAGGACCTGGCGGTCGTCCCGATGCTGGTCATCCTGCCCCAGATTGGGAACCTCGATCATCTCCCTTTGCAGCTCGCGCGCTCCACCGGGATCGCGATCGTGTTTCTGGCCGTCGTGGTGATTCTGGGCACCCGGCTGTTGCCCCCGCTGCTGAGGCGGGTGCTGGCTCTGGGTTCCAGGGAGTTATTCCTGGTATCCGTGGTTGCCATCGGAGTCGGTGTCGGATACGCCACGCAACGCATGGGCCTCTCGTTTGCATTGGGCGCTTTCATCGCGGGCCTAATTCTCGGTGAATCGGAATTCAGCCATCAAGCCCTGAGCGACGTGGTCCCAGTTCGCGACATCTTCGGACTGCTTTTCTTCGTTACGGTAGGGATGCTGCTCGATCCGCGCTATGCCATTGCCCATGCCGCCCAAGTCGCCGTGATCGTTATCTTGATCTTCCTCGGAAAATCATTGATCCTGGGCGGCTTGGCGAGGGCGTTCGGCTATGTCAACATGGCCCCCTGGATCGTCGGGCTAGGCCTGTCTCAAGTCGGCGAGTTCTCCTTCGTGCTCGCGCGGAGCGGAGTTGGCTCCGGTCTGCTTTCAAAACATACCTACGATCTTGCGCTGACGTGCACTGTCGTCACAATGGCCCTTTCCCCACTCGTAGCCGGCCTGGCGCTTCCCCTGGGGCGCGTGTGGCGGGCATGGCGCAAGCCGGCCACGGCGCCCGCACGGATCGATCTTCCAACGGAAGCGCTCCGGGAGCACATCGTCATTGCCGGTTATGGACGGAGCGGAAAAGCCGTCGCCCGCGTCCTCCGGGCGGCTGAAATCCCGCTGGTCGTTGTAGAGCTGAACCATGCCTTGTTCAGCGACCTCGATGCACACGGCCTCCGGGGAGTCTGGGGCGATATCACCAGTGAAGAAATCCTGCGTGCGGCCCAGGTTGAGAGTGCGCGTATTCTGGTGCTGACTATGCCGGACCTCGGCACTGTCCACTTGAGTGTCGATCGCGCGAGGCGCCTGAACCCAAGAGTGGTCGTGATCGCGCGCGCTGCTCAATCCCATCTCGTCGCCGAATTGGGCAAACTGGGCGTCGATGCCGTGGTCCAGGCGGAGTTCGAAGGGGGCGTGGAAATGGTCCGCCAGGCTTTGGTTCGATATTCAGCCGACAGCGCAACAACCTCGCGCCTGGTCTCCGAGGTCAGGAATGAGTTCTACGGCGGCTCCGGCTAGATTTATCAAAGGCTTACAGGCACGGCTCGATCACTCTTGGATCTTGCACTCCAGCGGGTCTGAACTTCATCTAATTATCTAGAGGATGGGTTCCCTTATGCTGAATAAACCGGTCTTTCGCCGGCTGACAGTCCTTGTTTTCGCTCTCTTGGCGATAGGAGGCAATGTGATTCCCGCCGACAGGAAAGTATTTCCCGACCCCGCCGTTGACGTCAAGCGCGCTGCGGGCAAACAGACTGCCGTCCTCGCCGGCGGCTGCTTCTGGTGCATGGAAGCCGTCTTCCAAATCATGGAGGGCGTCGACGATGTTATGTCCGGCTATTCCGGCGGCACCAAAGAAACGGCCAAGTACGACATCGTTTCCACCGGACGCACCGGCCACGCCGAAGCCATTCTCATCACTTACGACCCGGCTAAAACCTCCTACGGTCAGCTCCTCAAGATCTTCTTCAGTGTCGCCCATGACCCCACCACCCTCAACCGCCAGGGCCCTGACACCGGCCCCCAATACCGCAGCGCCATCTTCTACGCCAACGAGGAGCAGAAGCGTGTCGCCGAGGCCTACATCAAGCAGATCAACGATTCGCATGTCCTCCGCAACCCGATCGTGACCCAGGTCGTGCCCCTCGACAAGTTCTACACGGCCGAGGCCTACCACCAGAACTACGCCGCTCTGAACCGCTCCAACCCTTACATCGTGAACGTCTCCGACCCCAAGGTCGAGAAGCTCAAGAAGATGTATCCTGGCTGTGTCCGCCAGCGGAAATAGCCTTGACACTCGTGACAGGCATGACCGGAGCACCGGTCTTGGTTTGGTTTAGGCAGGATCTGCGTTTGTCAGACAACCCCGCCATTGCAGCCGCTTTGGAGCGACGCTCCCCGGTGATCCCGGTGTTCATCTGGGCTCCCGAGGAAGAAGGGGCCTGGCCCCCGGGAGCAGCCTCGAGATGGTGGCTGGGCCGCTCGCTGGCGCAGCTCGGTGAGGAGCTTGAAAAACGCGGTTCGCGGCTGATAGTCCGCCGGGGTCCGACCGCGGAGACCCTCGGCCGTCTCCTGGCGGAGTCGGGCGCCACCGCCGTGTTCTGGAATCGCCGTTATGAGCCCGCGGCCGTCGCACGTGACAGCCAACTGCAGTCGCAGTTGCGCGGGCGTGGGTTGCTCGCCGAGAGCTTCAATGGGAGCCTGCTGTTTGAACCATCGACGGTTCTGAACCAGAACGGACAGCCGTTCCAGATCTTCACGGCGTTCTGGCGAGCCTGTCTGGCCAAACCGGCGCCGCAGTCTTCGGCGAACGCGCCGAAACGCCTGCTATCGCCAGACAACTGGCCCCGCTCGTTGAACCTTCCGGAACTCGGCTTGGAACCGGCGGCGGACTGGGCAAGCGGGTTTCAAGAGGTCTGGCAGCCGGGTGAATCCGGAGCCGCACGCCAACTGAAACGGTTCGTACGGGAAGCTCTTGTGGACTATCCGGTGAAACGTGACAGGCCCGGCGTCGCAGGCACATCGCGGCTTTCTCCGCACCTGCACTTCGGTGAAATTAGTCCCGGACAGGTTTGGCGTGCAGCCCTTGGGATGATGAACGAAGACCCCGTGGCCTGCCAAGCCTACCTCCGGCAGATTGGCTGGCGCGAGTTTGCGTACTACTTGTTGCATCATCATCCGGAATCTCCGCACCAGGCTCTCCGCCACGAATTCGACGACTTCCCTTGGCGTCTCGACCCGAAACGGTTAGAGGCGTGGAAACGAGGCCGGACTGGTTACCCGCTCGTGGATGCGGGCATGCGTGAGTTGTGGCGCACGGGCTGGATGCACAACCGGGTCAGGATGGTGGTGGCTTCGTTCCTGGTCAAGCACCTGCTGATCGGTTGGCAGGAGGGCGCGGCCTGGTTTTGGGACACTCTGGTGGATGCCGATCTGGCCAACAACTCGCTAGGCTGGCAATGGGTCGCGGGCTGTGGCGCGGATGCGGCCCCTTACTTCCGAATCTTCAATCCTTCAATTCAGGCTGAGAAGTTCGATCCTCAGGGCGAGTACCGGCGCCGTTGGGTTCCGGAGCTGGAAGCTGGCCAGAAGTATCCACCTCCGATCGTCGACCACAACGCGGCCCGCGACCGCGCGCTCGAGGCGCTGGCTAGTATTAGGAGAAGATGAAGCCTCTGATCCTGGTTACCGGCGCCACCGGTTACGTCGGAGGGCGGCTGTTGAAGGCTCTGCTGGTTGCCGGGAATCGGGTTCGCTGTCTGGCGCGACGGCCGGATGGCGCTGCGGATTCCGGGGATGGCTGGGGTGGAAGTTGTTGCTGGCGACGTTCTTGACCCGGCCTCGCTGCGCACGGCGCTGGCGGGCGTGCACACCGCCTTCTATCTGGTTCACTCGATGGGCTCGGCGGGGTCCTTCGAGGAAGAGGACCGGCGGGCGGCTCGGAACTTCGCCGACGCTGCGCGCGACCTCGGGGTGAGCCGCATCATTTATCTAGGTGGGCTGGGCGAAAGCTCCCCAACGCTTTCGCCGCACTTGCGCAGTCGCCACGAGGTCGGCGAGATACTGCGTTCATCCGGCCGTCTGGTTATCGAGTTTCGCGCCTCCGTCGTAATCGGATCAGGCAGTCTGTCCTTCGAGATGATTCGAGCCCTGGTCGAACGTCTGCCGGTGATGATCGCTCCGCGCTGGGTCTCGATTCCCGCGCAGCCTATCGCCATCCAGGATCTGCTCGAGTATCTGCTCGCGGCGATGGATTTGCCCTGTCAGGAAAACCGAGTCTTCGAAATCGGCGGGGCTGACCAGGTCTCCTATGGCGGCTTGATGTTGGAATACGCACGCCAGCGCGGACTCAAGAGGTTCATCCTCCCCGTGCCCTTTCTGACTCCCCGGCTGTCCAGCCTGTGGTTGGGACTGGTCACGCCTCTGTACGTTCGAGTCGGCCGCAAGCTGATCGACAGCATCCGCCATCCCACCGTCGTGAAGGATCGCTCGGCTCTGACCGAATTCAAGGTCCGCCCCGTGGGATACCGCGAGGCCATCGCTGCCGCCTTCCGCGCGGAGGATCAGGTGGATGACTGGGCAGATCCCTCGGCCGCTTCAAGTTCGCGCTTCGTATATTCCCTGAGAATCACCGTCAACGCGCCCCCCGATAAAGCGTTCGCGCCGATTCGCAGGATCGGAGGTGCGACTGGCTGGTACTACGCCAACTGGCTCTGGCATCTGCGGGGCGCCGTGGACATCTGGATGGGCGGGCTTGGACTAAATCCCGGCCGCAGGCATCCCGACCAACTCGAAGCCGGCGATATCGTGGATTGCTGGCAAGTGGAAGCCTACCACCCGAACCACCGCCTCCTTCTGGCAGCGCGTATGAAAATTCCGGGACGAGCCTGGCTGGAGTTTCGCGTAGACGCTGATGGCTCGAATTCGGTGATACGGCAAACCGCGGTCTTCGATCCGCGCGGACTCTTGGGCCGCGCCTACTGGTATGTTTCCTGGCCGGTGCACCGCATCCTTTTCGCGGGGATGCTCAACGAGATCGGGCGGGTTGTGCGCGGCGGTTCTTAAATGGCCGTCTAAGCCGTCTACTTCGCCCGCTTCACCGCGGCTGCCAGGCCCGGATATGGGTTGACTGCCTTCCCCTTCCACCACAGCCCTTCCGGCCCCAACTCGAAGATCGCAAAATGCAAGTGTGGCGTGAGCGGATTCGCATTTCCCGTGGATCCCACAAAACCGATGACGTCCCCACGCCCCACCCGCATTCCCTCCCGCAACCCTTCCGCGTACCCGTCCAAGTGCGCGTAGTAGTAGCAATACACTCCCAGTTCGTCGAACTCGTATATCGTGTTGCCGCCCGGTTTGCTGAGAAACAGTTTGCGGATGGTCCCGGATACCACCGCATGCACGGGTGTCCCTCTCGGCTCCAGAATGTCGATCGCCTCATGCGGACGTCCACTGTGAACCTCTTCGAAGGCATCCCGCAGATTCGCCAGGCCGAGTCCGCGCATGGGTAGACCCATCTCGAGAATGGAAGAAGTCGCGCCCACAGCGAGCAACACTGGCAACAGCCCGGCAATGCAAATCCAACGCCTCAACGTTATTCCTCCAGGACGACCGGTGTGCCCCGTCGAACCATGTGCGACAGTTCCTTCACATCCCAGTTCGTCAGCCGGATGCACCCGGCCGATTCGGTGTGCCGGATATTTCCCGGATCCGGTGTCCCATGGATTCCATAATTCTCCTTCGAGAGGCCGATCCACGCGGCGCCGGCGGGATTGTTCGGACCCGGCGGCAGTATTGCTTTCGCTTTTTTCGGGTCCGCGTTCCAGAATCGCTCCGGGTCATAGTTGAACCACGGATTCTGCACAACGCCCGTGATGATCCAGTTGCCGATCGGCAGCGGATCGTGCGTGCCCCCAATGGTGGCCGGATACCGTGCCAGTTCCTTTCCGCCGGCACCGTAGGCGATTAATGTGCGTTTTGCCCCCGACACCACCAGGCGTATCGCCCGGCGCACAGCCGTGCGCCGCACATTCGGCACGCTGATCCGCTCCCCCGCCGTGCCCAGTTTCTTGCCGGGATTCAACTCGGCCAGCAGCTTCGGCGAGCTATGGAATCTCTCGCCCAGTTTCTCTTCCGGCGTTTCGAAGCCAAGCCACTTCATCTTCGCCTTTTCCTGGGTGTCGGCCGGTACTGGTTGGAACGGACCCTTCTCATCCGCTTGGGTAATCGTGTAGGTCATTAGCAGTGGCCGGGCGTCGCTATCGAGCAGGCGCCACATCTCGGCATCAATTATGCCGGTCTGCTTCAGCCCGTGGTTCTCCTGATATCCCTTGACCGCAATCCCGAGACTGTCGCCGTAGACGCCGTCAATTTCGCCCGGGGAAAAGCTGGCACGGTCCAATAGAATCTGCGCCCGCATCACTCTCGGCCCCGTTGCTCCGGGCCCCACCGCATCAGCCAGCGTTTGCGCCGATCTGCCTGCGCCCGCGCCGGCCAGCGCCAGAATCGAAGCAGTCAACGCCAGCAAACAAGTTAGGCGCATACCAAACAACGAGCACTTTGCGGGCCGTTCTCTGACCACTGCTTCTTTCGCCTCCCGTGCCTGCCTGTGCATCGTCACAAGCATCACCACGGGCGCGCGTGCGGGTATCTCGCGCTGCAATTGCGGCGGCATGTGCAACAAATGCTCCGACTCTTCACTTACCGGGGAAGCGCTCTACTTAATCTGGATATAAGGCGGACTCTGGGGGCTGCCGCCGCAGCTTACGAGATCGCACGAGCGGGCGCTGCGCAGCGCCAGTGCCGCAGTGGGGCAGGCCTCGGCGCAGAGTTTCGCAACCTCTCGCAGCGCTTCCGACATGGGCCGGTTGAAGGGCGCCGCCACGGTGACGTCGAACCCGCGGCCGATGGCGGTAAGCCCCAGCGCCTCGCCGGCGGCGGCCGCAATCCGCACGCACGCGTCGCACATGATGCACTTGCCCGGCTCGTAGATGATCTCGGGGTGGGACGTGTCCTGGGAGAAGCGGCGGCGCGCGCCGGCGAAGCGCCCGGGGTCGGCGCCGTATTCGGTGGCCAGCGTGCGCACGCGGCAGCAATCCGACTTGCGGCAGCCGCAGGTCAGGCAGCGGCCCGCTTCCCGGACGGCGTCCGTGCCGGACAACCCGACGGCGACTTCGTCGAAACCCTCCAGCCGCCGCTCCATTTCGATCTCCGGCAGGGGAACGCGCGTGGCCGCTTCGATACCGCGGAAGATCAGCGCCCGTTCGGCGTCATCGACCGGCTGGAACACGACCGCGGCGGATCTGGCTTCGCCCACAACCGCTTCGCCCCGAAGGTGCTGGTCGATCGAGGCCGCGGCGATTCGCCCCGCGGCCACGGCCCGGACCGCAAGGTCCGCTCCCAACATGGAGTCGCCGCCTGCAAACACTCCCGGCAGATTCGTGGACAGCGTCCGCTCGTCGGCGGCGATGCCCCAGCCAGTGACCCGCAGCCCTTCCCGTTCGGCGAGCGAACGGTCCACCGTTTGGCCGATGGCGGCGATCACGGTGGAGCATTGGATGACGTGCTCGGAGCCTTCCACGGGCATGGGCGAGCGCCGGCCCGAGGCGTCTGGCGCGCCGAGCGCCGTGCGCTGGCAAGTCAGCAGTAGTTGACCGCCTCCGTCGCGTTCCAGCCGCGTCGGGGCCTCCAGAAACTCGCACACCACGCCTTCGGCTTCGGCTTCCTCCACTTCCTGCATCAGGCAGGGCATCTCACGCCGCGTGCGGCGGTACAGGACCTTGACGCTCCGCGGGCCCAGCCGAAGGGCGGTGCGGGCGCAGTCTATCGCGGTATTGCCTCCCCCGACCACCACGACGTCGTCTCCCAGCGCCGGAGGGTTGCCCATGGCCGCCAGCCGCAAAAACTCGACTCCCGGCAGCGCCAGTTCCTCGCCTTCACAACGCAACCCCTGGGACTGTTGCGCACCGATGGCTACGAAGACCGCATCGTGGCGGCCGCGGAGGTCGGCCAGGGAGAAGTCCCGGCCCCAGCGCGAGTTCATGCGGAACTCGGCGCCCAATTTCCGGATCACGTCGATCTCGGCGTCCAGTGCATCTTTAGGCAGACGGTAGGCGGGTATTCCGTACCGCAGCATGCCGCCCGGAGCGGCTTCGGCGTCAAACAGGGCGCACGCGTGTCCTTTTTGCAGCAGGAAGTACGCCGCCGCCAGCCCGGCCGGGCCGGCGCCGATGATGGCCACCGACTTGCCAGTGGCCGGCGCGCGCGGCGGCACATACGGCGCGGCCGCCTCGCGATCCAGGTCGGCGGTGTAGCGGTGCAGGGGCCCGATGGCGAGCCCTTCGTCGTATTCGGTGCGGCGGCATCCCTGCTCGCACAGCCGCGGGCAGATGCGTCCCAACGCGCCGGGGAGCGCGAGCCGCTCGGTGATGATCCGCATGGATCGCGAAACGTCTCCCGCGACGATCTCGCGCACGAAGCCGGGAATGTCCAGGCCCGCCGGGCAACGCGCCGAGCAGGGCGCCACGCATTCGCCGGCGTGGTCCGAGAGCAGTAACTCCAGCGCCACGCGCCGCGCACCGCGCACCGCCTCGCTGTCGGTGTCGACCTCCATACCCTCGGCCGCCGGCAGGGCGCAGGACGGCGAGAGGCCGCGCCGTCCTTTCACTTGCACGGCACAGACGAAACACGAAGAGGCCGGTTCGAGCCCCGGCACGTGACACAGGGTCGGGATATGAATGTCCAGCAGGCGCGAGGCGTCAAGGACGGTGGTTCCGGGCTCCACGCTGACCTGCCGGCCGTCGATGGTCAGGGAAATCATGGGGAGATCACCTCGATGGCATCCTCCTGGCAGGCCTGGCGGCACATGTCGCAGCGGGTGCACAGATTGTCGTCGATCTCGTGCCTTTCATAGGGGCGATAGGCGATGGCCTTCACCGGGCACACCTGGGCGCACGAGGTGCAGCCGGTGCATTTTTCGTTTACGCGGTAGTGGATCAGCGCCGTGCAGCGACCGGCCGGGCAGCGCTTTTCGAGCAGGTGCGCCTGGTACTCCTCCGGGAAATAGCGCAGCGTGGTGAGGACCGGATTGGGCGCGGTCTGGCCCAGCCCGCACAGGCTCCCGCGGCTGACGTGGCCGGCCAGCAGTTCCAGGTTCTCCAGGTCGCCCGGCTTGCCTTGGCCCGCGCACAGCCGTTCGAGGATTTCCAGCATGCGCTTGGTGCCGATGCGGCAGAAGGTGCACTTGCCGCACGATTCGGCCTGCGTGAAACGCAGGAAGAAGCGCGCCAGGTCGACCATGCAGTCGGTCTCGTCGAGCACCACCAGGCCGCCGGATCCCATGATGGCCCCGGTGCTGGCGAGCGCTTCGTAGTCGATGGGCGTGTCCGCCAGCCGCTCCGGGATGCAGCCGCCGGACGGCCCGCCGAGTTGCACCGCCTTCAGCTTCCGGCCTTCCTTGATCCCGCCGCCGATGTCTTCGACCACCTCCCGGATGGTGATGCCCATGGGCACTTCCACCAGCCCGCCGCGGTTGATCTTGCCGGCCAGCGCGAAGACCTTGGTTCCCTTGCTGCTTTCCGTTCCGAGCGCGGCGAATGGGCCGGCGCCGCGGCGCACGATCCACGGCACCGAGGCTAGCGTCTCGACGTTGTTGACCAGCGTCGGACGGCCGCGAAATCCTCGCTGGATAGGGTAGGGAGGCCGCAGCCGGGGTATGCCGCGCTGCCCTTCCAGCGACTGGATCAGGGCGGTTTCCTCGCCGCAGACGAACGCGCCGGCGCCCTCGCGAACCTCCAGGCGCAGCGAGAATGCGCTTCCTAGAATGCCTTGTCCGAGGAAGCCGCGCTGTTCGGCCTGCCGGATCGCTTCCCGCACGCGCTCGACGGCCAGAGGATATTCGGCGCGGATGTAGAAGATGCCTTCGGCGGCCCCAATGGCGTAAGCGGCGATGGCCACGCCCTCCAGCACCCGGTGCGGGTCGGATTCGAGCACCAGGCGATCCATGAACGCGCCGGGATCGCCTTCGTCGCCGTTGCAGATGACGTACTTGTCGCCGGCGGGCTGCTGCCGCGCCATGGACCATTTCAAGCCGGTCTGGAAGCCGGCGCCCCCGCGCCCGCGCAGGCCCGAATTCGAGACGATCTGAATCAGCTCCTCCGGCGGCAATTGACGGAGGCATTTCTCGAGCGCCTGGTAGCCTTCGTGGGCGAGGTAGTCATCGATGTTCCGCGGGTCGATATTGCCGCAGTTTTCCAGGACGATGCGCTCTTGCTTGCCCAGGTAGCCGGCGGCGGCGCCGCTGCGGCGGTCCATCTTGAATTCGGCGAGTTGCGGCCGCGTTCCGTCTTTCTGAAACAGGCCCGTTACGCGGTCCGCCGTCCAGCGCAGCCGCGTCAAAAGCGGGCCCGGCCGCACGTGCCGCCTGACGATGCTTCGCGCGGCCTCGGCGGTGACGTTGCCGTACAGCGCGGCGGCTCCGCCCATCTCGATCACTTCCACCAGCGGCTCGCGATGGCACATGCCATTGCAGCCCACGGCCTTCACCACCGCCCCGCCGCCGGCCTTCCGCGTCTCGTCTACCACGGCCGCCCGCACCGCTTCCGCCCCGCCGGCGATGCCGCAGGAACCCAGGCCGATCCGGATTTCGACGTTCTTGCCGCTCATGCAGGACTCGGGCTCCTAATGCCGTCCAGCGCTTCGCACGCAGTGGCGGGGGTCAGCTTACCGACCGCCTGGCCGTTGACCATCATCACCGGCGCCAGGCTGCAACAGCCCAGGCAGGCCACTTCGTCCACCGTGAACATCCGCTGCGGATCGGTGTCGGCGCCGTCGGGAATCTCCAAACGCCGGCGCAGCTCTTCGGTGAGCTGCCGCGCGCCGGAAACGTGGCACGCTGTTCCGTGGCAGACCCGGATCAAGTTCCGGCCCATCGGCGAGCGGCGGAACTGGGAGTAGAACGACGACGTGCCCGCAATCTGCGCGGGAGTGATTTCCGTCAGCTCGCAGACGCGCTTGAGGGCGTCGTCGGGGAGATAGCGATAGTACGACTGAATGGCTTGCAGAATGGGGATGGCCGCTTCCTTCGAGCGTCCTTGCTGTTGGACGATCCGTTCCACGAACGCCGCCGCCAGTTCCTCTTCGCCGTTGGTGGCCGCGGGACGAGCTAAAGCATGTCCCACTTTGGGGCCGGCCTTGAGCTGTATCAGCCGGTCCATGGGCAGCGGACGGCGGCCGGGCGAGGCCTCCAGCCACTTGGCGGAAGCGATAAAGAGCGCCGAGGCCGCAATCAGTACGATCGCGATAACGCCGTCCAGCTTCTTGCGCCGCTCGAGAGCCGCGGTGATGCGTTTGTGCTCGGCTTCGAGCTTGGGCGCGACCGAAGAGTCCTGCCGGACTTTCTTCTTAAGATCCTCGACGATCCGGGCGTCCCTGGGAGCCATGATCCGGGCGGCCACATAGCTCGCCGTGAGAATCAGCACGCACACCACGACGACCGAGGCGCCGATTGACGCCGCCCGCCGCACCCGCTTGGTCCAGTCCGGGTTCATGATTTGACCGCCAGCGATCCATGGCGGGGACAGGCTGCGAAGCACCGCGCGCAGTACAGGCATTTCGGCCGCACAATGCGCATCTTCTCGATGGCGCCATAGGGACACGCTTCCTGGCACAGTCCGCAATCCAGTTCCTTGTTCGGGGTGATGCTGGGGCCGCGGCCGGCCAGCCGGGTCAGCCATTCCAGCAAAACGCCGTAGGGGCACAGGTAACGGCAGTAGGGCCGCCCCACGAACATGCCCAACACCAGGACGGCCGCGCCGATATACAGCATGTGGGCAAAGCCCGTGCGACGGAAGAAGCCGATGAAGGGGTCGAAGCGGCAAATGACGAACTCGCGCGCGGCAAACGGCTGCACGGCCAGCCAGATCGCCAGGCCGAGATAGACGTACCTCAGCAGGCCCAGCGCCCGATCAAGGCGGCGCGGAACCTGCACTGGTTTCAGAACCACCAGTTCCTGGATGGCGCCCAGCGGGCAGACGCCCCCGCAGAAGGCCCGCCCGAAGAACAACGCCACCAGCAGCGGCAGGAAGAAGATCGCCGTGACCACGATGGGAATCGAGTAAAGCGGATCGGTCAGGGCCAGCGCGACGTTTTGAATGGAGCCGATGGCGCATATGCAGCCTTCCCGGTAGAAGCCGAAATAGCCCAGGCAGGCCACCGTCAGCACCAGCACCCACATCCGGCTGCGCCGGGACAAAACCACCCAGACCGAGACCCCCATCACGGCGGCCAGCAGAAACACGTCCAGCACTTCCAGCCAATAAGACCGCGGCTTGGGCTTCTGCACCGGGGGCGTGACGTACCCGCCGCCGATGCTATCCGGCTGCGGGGCCACCTGCACCGGGCGTTCGTAGGGCAGGGACTGGCCGGCCGCGCTGGCGGCGAACAGCAGTATCAAGCCGGCCAGTGCCATCAGGAGTGCAATCGTGAGCGGTCTAATGGGCATGCGGCTCGGCTTAAGTATGAGATCCGAGCGGTACAAAGTCGAAAGCTCCTTGAATCGGCACCTGGCGGACGGCGTCTTTGGGACAGGCGGTCGAGATGGCGCAGCTGTTGCAGTCCACGCACAGATTATTCCGCACCCTCAATACGATGGATCCCAGCCCCAAGGGCTCCTTGCAAGCCATGACACACTTGCCGCAGCCATCGCACTTGACCTCGTCGATAACGTACTCGTAGAAGTTGTTGGCGGGGTCCTCGGGATCGACCTCGCCGATTGCCTTGCGCGTTATGGCGTCGCGCGGGCACAGCTTCTCGCTGGGCAGACCCTTCTCGTCCACCGCGCTGGTGACGTTGAAATACGCCGGGCAAATGTTGCACCGCCCGCACCTGGAAAACTCGTTGACCGCCCGCACGGCGGACCGCGACACGACGCACTCGGTGGTGCACAAGGCGCACGCCTCGACGCCCGATACGCCCAGTCGGCTGTTGATGCACTTGGCCGCATCGACGTTCCAGACGACCTGTCCTTCGGCCTTGCGAACCAGGAAGAACGCGGTGCCGCCCAGCCCCAGCGCCGCCGCTCCGCGGGCCACCTTGACCAGTGCGCCGCGCCGTGTCATTTGATCGCTCATGCTGCCCCCGCTTCCCCGGCTCGCGGCTCGAAAACGAAGATTTGAAGCTTCACCGTATCGGCCACATGAACCCGGCCGCGCGAGCCGGCGGCGATGCTCATGTTCTTGCAGTTGGGATCGAAGACGCCGGCGGCGATCACGGCCATCAGCTTCCCGCCGGAGTCGTAGACCTTGGCGCGCGGGCCGGCTTTTTCGGTGACCCAGATCCGGGCGCCGTCGGTCACGGCCAGGTTGGTGGGATTGCAGCAGCCCGAAAATCCCGCCGGATCGCGCCCGTCGAAGCGTCCGAAATACCCGAGCAGTTCGCCCTCCGGAGTGTAGCGCTCGACGCGGTGCTTGCCCGGGTTGGCGGCGTGGAGGATGCCCTTGGCGTCCACGCCGAAATCCACCACGCCGTTGGGAATCAGGAACCCGTTCATCCGGTTGTCTTTGCCGATGTTGTTAAGGTACTTGCCGCCGGCGTCGTAGCGGCGGATGCAGCGGTCCCTGGCGTCGGCGAGGAAGATATTGCCTTTGGAAAATCCGATCGCCGTCACCAGGCCCATGCGCTCCTGGTCGCGCCAGGTGTCGGTGAGGCGGCCTGTGCTGTCGAAGATCTCCACCTGTCCGGCCTGGCCGACAAACACCCGGCCATCGCCGGATACGGCCACCGCCAGGCCCGGCTTGGCGGTGCTCCAGCGCCGCCGCAAACGGCCGGTGTCGTCGAAGACCTTGATTTCCCGGTCTCCCGCCGCGAAGACGAAGTCCAGCCGGTCGACGGCGATGCCGCGCAGGGTGGCGGCGAAGCGATCGCCTTCCGCGCCCTTTCCGGCCAGCAGTCGCACCTGACTGTATTGCATAACCTGTCCCGCCTACGCGCCGCGCACGTCGATGCACACCATCTTGGTTAAGTCCCTCAGCACCAGCTTGCCATCCGACAGCGCCATCGGCCCCCACACGTCCTGTCCGTTGAGCACCTGGGCCTTGGCCAGTTCCTTGTACTCGGTGGTGCTTGCCTCGAGCAAGCGGAGCATGCCGGTGTCGCCATCCAGGACAAAGAACATTCCGTCGGCAAGCAGGAAGCTGCCCAGGCCGAAAGAGGCCTTCCCCTCGCTGGTCCAGACTTCTTTGCCATCGAAGCTCAGGCAGGTGAACAGGCCCCGGCGCTTCTTGCCGACAGCAAACATGTGGCCCTTGTAAACAATCGGAGTGTGCAATTCCGAGTTCCACTCATTCTTCTTCATGTCCCAGACGCTCTCGGCCTTAAAAACGTCGCCTGTGCGCCGCACCCGGATCATCACGCTTCCCGCGTCGTAGCTGCCGGTCATGAAGACCCGTTCCCCGTCTACGGCGATCGGGGATGGCGCGACGACGACGTTGAACCTGCGGCCAAACTCCCACAGCAGCTTCCCATCCGTGGGAGAAACCCCGAGCGGGCCCTTGAGCGTTCCATAGAGGTACTGCCTGACGCCCCCCAGGACGACCGGCATCACGGAAACGTGCGACAGCGCGTGTTTCCCGACGTTCGGCGTCCGCCAAATCTCCTTGCCCGTGGCTTTGTCCAGCGCGACCATGAGGGCGGTGCCGCCGCCGACGCCGATGATGATCCGGTTAGCTTCCTGCAGCGGACACTGGCCGTTGTACCAGGAAGGAATCGTGCTCTCGTATTCCGTGACCAGGCTCTTGCGCCAGATCTGTTTGCCGGTCTTGGCGTCCAGGCAGTGCAGCACGCACTTGGGGTCCAGCGAGATGACGTACCGGCCGTCGACGACCGGAACCGTGCGTGTAATCGCGTGGTTGGGGCGGATTTCGCGGTTTTCCCGGAATTGCCAGATTTGCTTGCCGTCGGCGAAAGACCGGCAGTTGACGCATCCAATCGGATTTCGCCTCGTCGTAGTCGTGGTGGTAGACGCGGCCGCCGACAATCGCGGCTCCCGCATAACCCTGGGCCACCGGGACCGACCACAGAACCTTGGGTCCGCCGGCGGGCCATTTGCGCAGCAGGCCCGTCTCCTTCGATGCGTTGTCCCGGTCCGGCCCGCGAAATTGCGGCCAGCTCCAGCCCTTGCGCGGCCGGCAAAAGGGACGTGAGACCCAAGGAACCGACACCAATAATCCAGTCCCGTCGTGTGTGCGTCAAAACCCGCCTCCTCGCGCGACCCAGGAAAAATGCCCTTTCTAGCAATTATATCGCGAAATCCTAAGCCCACACGCCTGCCGATCTCGCTGCGGGACAGAGGCAGATTCCCGAGAAAATCGGCATGGCTGCGGCCGGACCGGTAGTCCGGCTGGCGGGATGGCTGTTTTAGGTATCTCTCAACCCATCGCGGTTCGAAGGCGTATAGCAGGGTGCCGTGGTGGAGCAGCGCTTGGTGGCCGCGGCGCTGGGCGTTGCCGGATACTTTGCGTCCTCCAATCGCCAGGTCCGAGACGCCGCGGATCTCCAGTCCCGGGACGGCCAGCGCCCGGGCGAGGCATCCCAGGATCAGCGAGTAGCTAGAATTTACATGGCGAAGCCTGGGATGCCGCTCGAGCGAGAGCAGCAAAGAGAAACTGATGCACCCGGGCCCGAGCAGCACGGCGCCGCCTCCGGAGTCGCGCCGTAGAACGGCGACGCCGTCCTCGGCGCAGGCCTCCTCCTCCACTTCGTTTGAGACCACGCCCGAACGCCCTAGCACCACCACCGGCGCCGCACTCTCCCACAACCGCAGCGTCTCTGCTTCCGCTCCGCCTTCGACAGCGTGGAACAGAGCCGTATCGAGCGCGAGATTTTCCTCCGCGTGTTGCGGCAGGCTGAGCATTTGGCGCGTCTCGTGAGGAACAGGGGATAATAGCACGGCGGGTCCGTAATCGATGAGTGCCATTTCGTATCAGCGGGGACGGTTCGCCACGCGGCTGCCGGCGATCGCCGGTACACCGCGTCGCACTACTGGCTGCGGGAGGAGTCAGAGGGGGTCTGGCGCGTCGGCTTCACCAAACTCGCCGCCTGGCTGTTGGGCGACCTCGTCGAGCACGAGTTCACCATTCCCGCCGGCTCAATGCTGGCAGTGGGCCAGGAAATCGGTTGGGTGGAGGGACTGAAGGCGCTCAACACCGTCTACTCCGTGGCGGAGGGCGAGTTCCTCGGCGGAGGCGACGAGATTCGAAGCGACATTACGCTTATCGAGTCGGACCCCTACGAGCGGGGGTGGCTCTACCGGGTCCGCGGCACGCCGGCGCCGGACACCTTCGATGTCCACGGTTATATCGCCGTCCTGGATGAGACCATCGACGAGGTGCTGCGCGACCGCCAGGAGGAATGTGGAGGGCCGTATGCGGGCTGATTACATCATGGTGGGCGGGTTCCTGGGCGCCGGGAAGACCACCGCCCTGTTGCGCCTGGCGCAACATTTGACCGCTCAAGGGCGGCGCGTCGCGCTGATTACCAACGACCAGAGCCGCGGGCTCGTCGATACGGCTCTTGCCGCCTCCCACGGCTTTCCCGTGGAAGAGATAACCGGCGGCTGCTTCTGTTGCCGCTTCGACTCGCTGATCCAAGCCGCCGAACGGCTGGCCCGCGGGGCCCGGCCCGATGTCCTGCTGGCCGAGCCGGTGGGAAGTTGCACCGACCTGCGAGCGACCGTCCAGCATCCGCTGCGGCGGATGTATGGCGACCACTTCAGGGTCGCGCCGCTCAGCGTTCTTGTCGATCCCATCCGCGCGCTCCGCGTACTCGGGCTGGAGCCGGGCAGGACTTTTTCCGACAAGGTTCTGTATGTATACCGCAAGCAGTTGGAAGAGGCGGATATCATCGTCACTAACAAGTGCGACCTGGCGAGCCGCGGGCAATTGGATCGCCTCGAAAGCGCGTTGCGCGAGCGTTACCCGCAGGCCGAGCTGTTCCAGGTGAGCGCGGGCGAAGGGACCGGGCTGGACCCCTGGTTCGCCGCTCTCACCGCCGAACAGGGGTCTCGCGCGGCGCCTGACGTCGATTATGGCCTTTACGCCGAGGGCGAAGCGCTGCTGGGATGGCTGAACGGCACGATCCGCCTGTCCGCGGCCGGGCCGTTCGACGGCAACCTGTTCGTTTTGGAGTTGACCCGCCGAATTCGCGGCAGGCTGGCCGCGGAGTCTGTCGAGATCGCCCATCTCAAGATGACGCTCGCGCCGGACGGCCAACTGATTCTGAACTTGCGGGCCGAGGGCCCTCCCGAGGTCCTTCGCCGGGCCGTGGAAGAAGCCCTGGCGGCCGGCGCGTCGGCAGCAGGAGTCCGCGCCGAGGCGCAACAGATTGAGTGCTTCCGCCCTGCCCGGCCCATTCCGACGCATCGCCTGAAGGCGGTGTAGTAACCTATCTATATGTTCATGATTCGCGTCGTTACTATTGTTGTGCTCTCGCTCGGTGTTAACGCCTCGGCGGCTGATTGGCCCCAGTGGCGAGGGCCCAACCGCGACGGGAAGTCCGCTGAAACAGGGCTGCTGGCCTCGTGGCCCAAAGGCGGGCCGCGCCTGGCCTGGAGGGCTCAGGGCCTTGGGGAAGGCTATTCCCCGTTCGCCGTAGTGGGCAACCGCATCTACACTCAGGGCCAGCAGGGCAACGAGCAGTTCGTTCTGGCCATTGACGCCAATACCGGCAAACAGTTGTGGAAGACGCCATCCGGCCGCACCTTCGGCAACGACAAGGGCAACGGCCCCCGTGGCACTCCCACGATCGACGGAACCCGGCTGTACGCGCTCGCCAGCGACGGTATGCTCCTCTGCCTCGATATCGCATCCGGTAAGCGCATCTGGGGCTTCAATATTGGCGAGCGCTTCGGCGGCAGTGTTCCACGCTGGGGATACAGCGAATCGCCGCTGGTTGAAGGCGACCGGGTCATTGTTACCCCCGGCGGGCGCGGCGCGGCGGTCGTAGCGCTGAACAAGGCTACCGGAGAACTCATCTGGAAGTCGCAGGATGACGGTGCCGGGTATTCCTCGGCCTTCCCGTTCGATTTCGGCGGAACCCGCAGTCTGGCAGTCCTCACCGGCGGAGCCGTCATCGGGCTGAATATGAAGGATGGCGCGTTACTGTGGCGGTACGCCACTGTCGCCAACAGAGTCGCTAACATCGCTACGCCCATTGTGTCCGACGGGCACGTGTTTGTCTCCACCGATTACAACACGGGCTGCGCGCTGCTGAAGCTCACTGCGGAGGGCGGCACGGTCAAAGCCTCCGAAGTTTACTTCAACCGGGACATGCAGAACCACTACACCACTTCCGTGCTGGTGGGGGGCTACCTGTACGGGTTTTCGGGCAATGAAACCGGCATACTCACCGCCATGGATTTCAAGACGGGGAAGGTTGCCTGGCGCGATCGCAGCGTCGGCAAAGGTAACTGCATCTACGCCGAACAGCGCCTGTACTGCCTGGGCGAGGAGGGCACAGTCGGGCTGATCGAGCCCACCCCCGCGGGTTACAGGGAGATCTCCCGGTTCGATCTCAAGCGAGGCAACCAGTGGAACACGTGGACCCCGCCGGTCGTCGCCAACGGCAGGCTCTACCTGCGGGATCAAGATACTCTCTACGCCTACGACATCAAACGCTGAACGCAATGAATCGGCTCATCATCTTCTGCTTGGTGGCATGCTGTTGCCTGCTGCTGGCCTCCGATCCCGGCACCGGCGACTGGCCCATGTGGGGCGGCACGCCGGACCGTAACATGGTTTCAGCCATGAAGGGCATCCCTACTTCCTGGGATATCGAGACCAAGAAGAACCTGAAGTGGACGGCCCAGCTCGGGTCGCAGACTTATGGCAATCCGGTCGTGGCCGGCGGCCAGGTTTACGTCGGCACAAACAACGAACTGGAGCGTAATCCCAAGGAGGCCGGCGACCGCGGCGTACTCATGTGCTTCCGGGAGTCGGACGGCCGGTTCCTGTGGCAGCACACGAATGCGAAGCTGCCTGTTGCCGACAATGACTATCCCGATGTGGGAGTCTGCTCCTCGCCGCTGGTTGAAGGCGACCGCCTTTACTACGTGTCGAACCGCAGCGAACTCCTGTGCCTGGACACGCGTGGCGACGGCAATGGCAACGCCAAAGTGATTTGGAAGTTCGACATGATCAAGGAGGTCGGCTCGTTTCCGCACGAGATGTCGAACTCGTCGCCGGCGTCTTACGGCGATCTGGTTTTCGCCAGCACCTCCAACGGGCGGAACGAGAGTCACGACCGCGTACCCGCGCCGAGCGCGCCATCCATGGTCGCGGTCAACAAGACCACCGGCAAGCTGGCCTGGCAGGTGAATAATGTGGGCGACCGCATCCTGGACGGGCAATGGTCCTCGCCCGCGGTTGGCACCGTCGGCGGCGAGGTCCAGGTAGTAATCGGCGAGGGAGACGGCTGGGTGCGCGGTTATGAAGCGCTCACCGGCAAGAAACTTTGGGAGTTCGACACCAACCCCAAGGATTCGGTCTGGCCCAAGACGCGCAACGAAATCATCGCGACGCCGGTGATCTGGCAAAACAAAGTCTACATCGCCAACGCCCAGGATCCGGAGAGCGGCGAAGGCCCCGGTCACCTGTACGCGATCGACGCAGCCAAGCGGGGTGACATCACTGACAGCGGCCGCCTGTGGCACTACGACAAGATCCGGCGCTCGATCTCGACCGCCGCCATCTACAATGGACTGCTGTTCCATGCCGATCTCACCGGCTACATGCACTGCCTGGATGTGAACACAGGCAAGCCTCTTTGGACCCATGACATGTTGGCTGGAATCTGGGCCGCGCCCATGGTGATCGACGGGAAGGTGTATCTGGGAGACGCGGACGGCGATATGGCGGTCTTCGAAGCCAGCAAGGAAAAGAAGTTGATCGCCGAGATGAACATGGGAAGCTCTGTCTACTCGACCGCGGTGCCGGCCAACGGGACCCTGTTCCTGACCACCCGCAACCAGATCTTCGCGATCGCTCAGAAGCCCTAACCGCGCCATGCGAATGCTATTGGTTTTCGTAATGGCCGGCCTGCTGGGCGCGGCGGATGAATGGCCGCAGTTCCGGGGGAATCCGCAACTGACGGGCGTCGCCGCCACTGCTGTTCCGGCCAATCTGAAACTGCTCTGGACCTACGAAGGCGGAGAATCGATCGAATCTTCCGCCGCGATTTCGGGCGGAACCGTCTACGTGGGGTCGCAATCGAAAGAGCTGTTGGCCATCGACCTGGAAACCGGGAAGCTGCGCTGGAAGTACCGCGCTGCCGATGCGATCGGCGAGTCCTCCCCGGCCATCGCCGACGGAATCGTTTATGTGGGCGATCTCGCCGGAGTGCTGCACGCCGTGAATGCGGCCGACGGCAAGGGACTTTGGACCTTCAAGACCGAAGCGGAGATCAGGTCGTCGCCGGTCATCGTCGGCGACCGGCTCTTGATCGGCTCCTACGACGGCAACCTCTATTGCCTCTCCCGGCGCGACGGCAAGCTCCTCTGGAAATTCGCGACCATCAACTACGTGCATTCGACGCCGGCCGTCGCCGACGGGGTCGCTTACCTGTCGGGTTGCGATGAAGTTTTTCACGGCATCCGCCTTGCCGACGGCCAGGAAGTTCTGCAGTTTCCCTCCGGCGGCTACACCGCCGCCTCCGTGGCGCTGCTGGGGCAGTCGGCCTTCTACGGAACCTTCAGCAATGATGTGGTTGGGGTGAACATCCGGCAGAAGCGGGTCGCCTGGCGCTATCAACCCACACGCTCGCAGTTCCCGTTCTACTCCTCGGCTGCGGTCGCGGGCGACCGGATCGTGCTCGGCGGCCGCGACAAGCTGGTTCACTGCCTGAATGCCAAGACCGGCAAGGCGGTCTGGACCTTCGCCACCCGGGGCCGGGTCGATTCATCCCCGGCAATCGCCGGCGCCCGCGTGTATGTGGGCTCCAGCGATGGCCATTTCTATGTGCTGGACCTCGTCCGCGGAAAGAAGCTCTGGGATTTCGATGCCGGCGCCCCGCTCTCGGCTTCCCCGGCAATCGCCGCGGGGCGCGTGGTTATCGGTTCTCAGGACGGACGGCTCTACTGCTTCGGGGACTCCACGTTCGCGAAGCAATAGAGCGCGGAGCGAGTCCGCCAGTACATCCGGTCACCGGCGATCGCCGGAGTGGCGAACACAACATCGTCCAGATTATTGGTCGCCAGCACCTCCCACTGCGCGCCGGCTTTCAAGACGGTCACCTTGCCCTCTTCGCTCGCCATGTAGATCTTGCCGTCCGCCGCCACGGGCGACGACCAATACTGCCCTAGCGCCGCGGTCAACCGGTCCTGCTTCAGGATCGCTCCCGTAGCCGGGTTCAGGCTGGTCAGGACCCCGCCCTCTTTGATCAGGTACAGCACGCCCTCGTAGTAGAGCGGCGATGGGACGTTCGGCAGGAACTTCTGCATGTGCCAAACCACGTTGGTCGCCGTCAGGTCGCCGCGCCCGCCATGCCGCACCGCCAGCAGCGCGTTCCGCGCGGACCGCCGCGCCCGGTAGAACTCCCACTCCTGCTGGCTCAGCATCCCGTCCACGTTCAGGTCTATCCCAGCATTCGGAGATTGCATCCGCTCCGGCATCTCCTGCATCCGCAGCTTCCCATCCTTGTCGGCGTCGTTGGACGCCAGCGTCTCCTCCCAAGTGGGCGTCTCGGTAGGCGTCTCCACCTCCCCGCCACTATCGACCGAGACCGAGTAGATCATGTCCCCCGCAATCACCGGCGTCGGCTTCGGATGCCACGACATCCCGCGAACCCACCAGAGCTTCTCCCCCGTCTCAACGTTGTAGGCGGTCAGCACGTACGCTCCCGGCACGATCAGTTCCGCCGGGCCTTCCTTCGGGGTGAAGATCACCGGCGTCCCGTAGCCCCGGGTCACTTCCGGACGCTCCACCCGCCACTTCACTCGCCCCGTCTCCTTGTCGACGGCGATCGCGTACGAGCCGGCGTCCTGGTCGCATACCAATACCAGCAAGTTGCCCGCCAGGATCGGCGAGGTCCCATGGCCGTTCTGATTGTTGAACGGGCCCAGCGGCAGCTTCCACCGCTCCGCGCCGTCCGCGCCGTAGGCGATCAGCCCGAAGTCACCGAAGAACACGTACACGTTGCTCCCGTCGGTGACCGGACTCGGCGACGCCGCGCTGTTGGTTCGCTGCCGCTTCTCACTTCGCGGCTTTGGAGCTTCCTTCTTCCACAGAATCTTGCCCGTGCGCTGGTCCAGGCACAGCGTCCACAGCTTCCCTTCGCCGGCGTCGGTGACTTTGTCCCCTGCCACCGCCAGCTTCTCCCCCTCCGCCGCCGTCAGGAAAATGCGGCCTCCCCCGATGACCGGCGACGAGTGTCCCGCCGGCAGCTCTGTCTTCCACACCACGTTCTTCCCCGGTCCGAATTCCACTGGCAGGTTGCGCGCCACCGCTACCCCAGATGCGTTCGGCCCGCGGAATTGCGGCCACTGCGCCGCCAGCGGAGTGACCGCCAGCAGAAGTACCCAGAGTCGCATGACCTTGACCCCTTTCTCGGATAGTATATAGGGAGATCCCTATGCTACGCCGCGCCGTTTTCCCCGCTCTGGCGGGTTCCCTGATAGCCACCCGCGTGGCCGCGCAGAATGACGACTGGAAACCGTTGTTCAACGGCAAGGACCTCGGTGGCTGGTACACGTTCCTGCCCTCCAGCGGGAAGGACAACGATCCGAAGAAGATCTTCAAGGTCGAGGACGGCATGTTCCACATCCTCGACATTCCCGTGCCCGCGCAGAATCAGGAGAACGGCTACATCGCCACCACCGCCGAGTACTCCAACTGCCGCCTCCACCTCGAATACAGGTGGGGCGGCAAGCGCTTCCCGCCGCGCCTGGAAACCCGGCGCGACTCCGGCATCATGTACTTCGTCACCGGCGAGGACCGCCTCTTCCCGACTTCCGTCGAATGCCAGCTCACCGAAGGCGACGTCGGCGACCTCAACATTCTCGGCAGCGCTTCCGCCATCGCGGGCGGCGGCGGGCGCGGCGGCAATGCGCAAACCACCCGGCGTGTCGTCAAGGACGCCAACTTCGAAGTCCTCGACGGCTGGAACACCATCGAGATCGAGCTGCGCAACAACACCGCCACTCAACTCGTCAACGGCCGGATTGTCAGCAGAGCGTCCACCATCCTGCGCTGGGACCCGGCCACTCCGGAGCAGACGGTTCCGCTGAATCGCGGCCGCGTGGCCCTGCAAGCCTATGGAGCCGAAATCTGGTTCCGCAACCTCAAGTGGAGACCGCTCTAACAGCGTGACTATAAGTTTCTCGACAAAACAAGCCGAGACGAGTAAGCGTGGGTGCTGACACCACCCACGGATGCATCGCTCTTTGTTTTCAGTACGTTGTGGTCTGGAGAGGAGCTCCAGCTGCTCAGAAAACGAGTTGCAAAATGAAGCTAAACAACTGATTATACAAGACTTGGCGGTGAGGGCGGGATTCGAACCCTTGGGTGGCGCCTAGCATCAGCAAGTTACAGATTCCTCGTTGCCAGGAGTGCCATATCTCCCAGGGCTCCCGTCGCGCATTGCCCAAGACTGCCCAAAACCTGAGCAGCCTAAATCGATGGATCAACAAGCGGACTGCACCATCAGGACCAGAAAGCGGCCGAGACCGAGCACCACCCCTTGCAGCATTCCGAGGCAGTGGAGAAGCCTAGAAAGAGTCCGGGTGGACGATGCCATAGAAGCGCAGGATCGCACACTACAACAGCCCGTGGAATCAATCCCGCAACGGCCGGACGGATTGTCTGCGCACGACAGCCTCACGATGGTGGGAAAACGTCAGAGGCAGGGAACCAGATTGGGATCAGACACCATCTTTCGACCAAGACGGCGCCAGAGAGTGAGTACACGTTTTTCGACGGGGTGAAACACGCGCCGGGGCGGGGAATCGTACAAAGCCATGGCCCAGGAGCGCAGTGTCCGCGGGGGCCGAACACCGCGCCATGCTGTCCGGTCCACGAACTGATGGAAGAGTGCGTCGGCACGGTCCCGACCGGGGTAGAGCCAGGGCTTCAACTGACCGCTGAAATGGACGATGAAGGGGCCGTCGACCGCAGGGGCGCCGAGAGAATTCGCCGTACGGGGATGGGCCTGCCAGCAGGCGTCGATCTCCTTCCACCGTCCGGCGAGCACTGCGTTGAGAGCGTCCTGGTCGTGCTGCTGAAGGGTCCGCCAGTGACGCCGGACGAACGCGAAAGCGCTCTGGCC
The DNA here is from genome assembly GCA_963734625.1 of Bryobacterales bacterium. Classification (GTDB taxonomy): domain Bacteria; phylum Acidobacteriota; class Terriglobia; order Bryobacterales; family Bryobacteraceae; genus CAVTHW01. The sequence goes on from CAVTHW010000007.1 coordinate 59,478, forward strand.
GATGCGCTCGGAACGCCAACGCGCTACGTCGATCAGCATGACGCCGGCATTGAAGTACCTGGCCTCGGGTCTCAGGCCCAGAGCGGCATACTGGCGCAATCCGCCCACCGATGACACGAAGGGGATGTAAGGATCCTGCGTGGCAGCGACGGTAGCGCCTTCCAGGTCTATCGCGGCGAGCAGGCCGATATCGGCAAGGACCAGCGCATCGGAGTCCATCAGAATCACCCGGCGGCTCTCGGTGGGGAGGTATTCGGCGGCACTCAGCCGCGCATAGGTGAGCGCCGTTAGCCGTCCCCAGACCGGCAATTGCCGCGCGCCCCCGAAGAGCGGGGCGACGTAATCGACCTGGCAGAGCGGCCAATTCGGGCAATCCCGCCAAGAGTCGTTCAGCCGCTGCCTGGTCCCGGGAGTTATCCCTCCGTCAATGACCACAATGCGAACGGCGCGTCCGGGCGGCAGGTGTTCCAGGAGCGAGCGCACCATGACGGCGAGCGGCATGGCGTAGGATTCGTCGGCGAGCGTGAGCAAGGTCACCGGGTCCATGCGTTCCTCAGAGACGCTGCCCAATGCTGGCGGCCACACGGAGGGCGTTGGCAACGATAGTGAGGGCCGGGCTCACGGCTCCGCTGGCGGGGAAGAACGAGGCGTCGGTGACATAGAGGTTGTCCAGGTCGTGAGCGCGGTTGCAGAGGTCGAGCACGCTGGTGCGCGGGTCGTCGCCGAGGCGGCAGGTGCCGCAGACGTGGCCGAGTCCCTTGCGGTCCTCGGTGCCGCCGCCCCGAACGGGACCGAAGCGCCGGAAAGTTCGGTGGACGTGGTCCCGCAAGAGCCGGCGACGCTCCACCTCAGCCGGGCCGATGCGGTAGCGGATGCGCCAGCCTCCACCGGCGGTATCGACGGCGTTATCCGGGTTGGGCGCATCCTCGACCACGCTGGCGATGATCGGCGTCCCCGCGAACCGCTTGGCCAGCGGACCGGCCAGCGGGCCCATCATGCGCCAGAGGTTGAAGCCGGGCTGGTTCAAGAGATAGTCGACCGGCGGAGGAAGTCCGAAGGACTGAATCGAGCCGAGCTTGCGGCCATCCACGAAGTAGAAATCGTTGAGGCCGAGCTCCTTGGCTACAGCGGGCTCTTCGGGCGGAGGGGCTTTGCGAAGTACGTAGAGGTCGATGGCATGCCGCATGAGGCAGCGGCCGACCAGGCCGGAGCTGTTGGCCAGGCCGGAGTTCAGCAGGATACGAGGCGTGGAGAGTGCGCCGCAGGCAAGCACCACAATACGGCCGCGCAGGCGCAGCGCAGTGCCATCTTCGCACCGCGCGTGGACCAGGCCGACCGAACGTCCCTCGCTCTCCAGACGGATTACGGCGGTCCGGCACAAAAGCTGATTCCCCTCCCGAGCCAGAGCGGGCTCGAGGCAAATTCGCAATGCATCGTTCTTGCACGTACAGGCTGCGCCGCACAAGTGCCCGTGGCAGAGCGTGCATCCCGGCAGGCGTTCGCAGGCGAGGTGCAGCCGGTAGGGATGCAGTCCTTGGGAGCTGGCGGCATCGAACACGGCCTGGTTGGCGGGTGACAGCGGCGGCGGTTCCAGCAGGTGCGGCGCCGGCTCGCCTCGGACGGGGTCAGCCGTGCCTCGCACGCGGAAGAGGCGCTCAGCGGCCTCATACCAGGGAATCATCTCCTGGTAGGACAGCGGCCAGCCGCTTTGAAAGTCGGACGGGAAATGACGTTCCATCGTCATTCCGTAAAGAACGGACGAACCTCCCGTCCCGCAGCCAAGATGGGGCAGAAAGCTGTCGCCGCGCGAAGCGTCCTTGATCGTTTCCGTCATACGCCCGCAGAGGGCAAGACGCAGGCGGCGTTCCGAGTCGGAGAGCTTCCAGAAGCCGTGGAGATCTTCCGCCAATTGCGCCGCGCAGCACGTCGCCGGAACGCAAGTCAGGGCCCTGTTCAAGGAAGAGGATCCGGCGGCCTGGGGCGGAGAGCGCCCACCCTGCCGCAGCGCCGCCCGGGCCCGTGCCCGCGACGATCACGTCCCAGAGAATGCGTTGCGCCTGTTGAAGATCTAAACCCGGTGACATGTTACCGGGATGTCGCCCGGTCCTTCAGGCTAGCATGGGGTATCATGCTCTTTCTCGCCAGCCTGGACGCGGCGCCACTCCCCATGTTGGAAGAGTTGCTTGACGCGGGCCGTGTGCCGGCGTTGCGCGCGCTGATGAAAGAGGGGACGGTGCTGCCGGCGGCGCCGTTGCCCTTGGTGGGAGTTGCATACCCGTCCGAGTACGGTGCCAGGCGGCCGGCCGATCATGGCATCTACTTCCCATTCCAGTGGTCCGCCGAGGCACAGCGCGTCCAAAGCTGGCGGCAGATCGGCCTTCCGGAGAGTGTTTTCCGCCGGGTGGATGAAGCGGGCAGGCGCATGGTGGTGATCGACCCGCCGGAGTGCTTCCCGCAGCCGGTTCGCAACGGATTCATCATGAGCGGCTGGCAATTTCAGGAGCGGGTGCTGCTGGCCCCCTGGTTCACGCGGAAGAACACTCGGAACGAACTGAGGCGCCGTTTCGGCCGCGGAGCGAAGACCGAAGAGACATTCGGGCAACCAACGGCGAAAGGACTGCTGGAAATCTGCCGGGTGCTGGCGGAAGCGCCCCAGCGGCTTCAGCGCGCTGCGGAGTTCTTCCTGGAGAACGATCCGCCGGAGGCGCTGTGGATCAGCTTCGCTGGGCTGCACCTGGCGAGCCACCAGTTTTTCGATTTGTCGCTGCTGGGGAGCTTGAGAGTCTCGGAGGAAGACCGGCGCCGCCTGGAACGTGCTATTGCGGACATCCTGGTGGGATACGACAGGACACTGGGGCGGATTCTGGAGCGGCTGCCTGCCGGCAGCGACCGGGTGGTCTTCTGTACCAAGGGCGTCGGGCCGGTGATCGGATGGGTGGATCTGCTGCCGGAGATGCTGCGACGAGTGCTTGGCGCGCCGGCGGTGTCCAGCCCGGTTTCCGTGTTGAGAGCGCGGGTGCCGCGAGCTTGGCGCGAGCGTGTGGCAGCGGCTCTGCCGGATTCAGTGGCCACGGAACTGGCAGCCAGGCTGTGGAGCCCGAGGGCCGACTGGAGCCGAACGCAGGCCTTCACGCTCCCCTCTGATTCCCCCGGCTTCATCCGCCTCAACCTGCGCGGGCGCGAAAGGTTCGGCTGTGTCGCACCGGGCGAAGAGGCAGGGCTGTGCGGGGAGATCATCGAGGGCTTGACCAGTTTCACGGACCTCGACGGCGAACCCTGTATCCGGAAGATCCTCCGGCCACGGGAGATCTTTGGAGAGGGCGAGCGGCTGCACGCCTTTCCCGACCTGGTCGTACTGTGGACGCCGAAGAAGACGCTGCGCGGGCTCGGCGTGCGTTCCCCCGGTTTGGAGAGATCCGCCGCATGGCCGGACCAGGGACGGGCCGGAGCGGAGATCACGCCGAAGGAGCACTCATCATTGTCGCGCCGGGGGCAGGGACCTTTCACCGGCCTGACCGGCAGGTGGAGCCGTATGATATCCCGGCGACGATCCTCTCGGCCCTTGGGCTCCCCCATGACGACCTGCCGGGGCAGGCACTGCTCAAGCCCTCTTAGAGATGAGCAGGCGAGCGAGGCCGATTGTCTTGTCGGCTCTCCGCCCACACCATCGAGGGTATTGCCCAAAAGCGCTCGACGAGTGTCTATAATCCATTGACAATAAACGGCGAGACGAGGCAGCGTGGGTGTTGACGCCACCCACGGAGGCGTCGCTCTTTGTTTTCAATGTTTTAAGGTCTGGAAGGGAGATCTAGCTGCGTAGAAAACGAGCCGAAAAACTACGCTAAACAATTGATTATAAACGACTTGGCGGTGAGGGTGGGATTCGAACCCACGATAGGTACCTAGAATCTGCAACTTGCAGATTCCTCGTTGCCAGGAGTGCCATATCTCCCAGGGCTCCCGTCGCGCATTGCCCAAAATTGCCCAAACAGTTTGCGCGCCAAGGCTGACTTGGTAGTCGTCCACCCATGACGCGCGCACGGCCGCCAAGAGTCCTCGTTCAGTTCAGCCGAATTGGTCGGCCTCAGTTGCTCGCATCAAACGAATTCCCGTCCGCGGCACCCGGGGTGGGCTGCTGACTGACAGTCGCACACGCGCTGGAATCGGCATTCGCGACCGAGTATCCGATGGCCTGATAGCCGGCAAGCCGCTTCTTGTACATCCGCGCCAACATCGGGACGAGTGAGTCCACGTAGTCATAAACACGAACTTCCTTCTTGTCGTGGTGGAGTCGGTGGAGGCGTCCGACGTATTGCTGGAGGGTGCCCTTCCACGAAATCGGCATGGCCAGGAACAGCGTGTCGAGCCGCGCATCGTCAAAGCCCTCGCCGATGTAACTGCCAGTGGCCAAGATCGCACGCGGCTCACCGTCGGGCACAGCGGCGAGAGCTTCCATGACGGCGCGACGCTGCTTCCGGCCCATCCCGCCCCGGAGGACAAAGAAGTTGGTCGTAGCTGCCGATACGAGCATCGTGAGTTGCTTGAGATGCTCCGTGCGGCCAGTCAGCAAGATCGGGGACCTGCCAGCCCGTAAAGCCTCCGTCAAGTCGCGTACGATCAAGCCGTTTCGTGGGCCGTCCTTTACCAGAGCGGCGTAGAGATCGTGAATGGTGGGCTCCTGATCCGGAGCCGGGCAACAGAACTCCGTCGGTCGCGGGATTACGACATGGTCAAACGGCGAGCTTTCCGCAGCCCGCCGGGCGCTGAGATTGAATCGAATCGGGCCGCACTGCATGAAGATGATCGGGTGGTGACCGTCTTTCCGAATCGGCGTTGCAGTCAAGCCGAGAACGTATCGGGCCTTGGCCTGCTTTAGCACTTGCTCGAACGTGAACGCGGACACGTGGTGGCATTCGTCAACAATGACATGGCCGTAGTCAGCGACCAAGTCCCGGACCTCACCTCTGAGTTGGAGACTTTGGATGAGCGCCACGTCGATGTTCCCGGTCTGTACTGTTTTCCCGCCGCCGATCTGTCCGATGGTCTCGACGGGCAGATCCAGGAACGTGGCCAGCCGTAGGCGCCACTGGTCGAGGAGTTGTTGCCGGTGCACCAGAATCAGTGCGTTCACCTTTCGATGGGCGATCAGCCATGCGGCGATCACTGTCTTGCCAAATGCGGTCGGCGCACAGATGATGCCATTCTCATGAGGCGCCACTTGCGTGACGGCCTCTTCTTGGGCGGGCAGCAATGCTCCGTGAAACTCCGTGGCAAGGGAATGGCCTGTGGTTCGTTCGTCGCGAAGCTCTACGGCAACCCCATGCGCCCGGAACAATTGAAGCACTTCGGGCAAGCATGCCCGCGGCAGGCCAATGTGTTCGGGAAAATTCTCGCCACACGAGATAATGCGAGGTTTGCCGTAGGTCGTCAGCCGCATCGCCTGCGCCTTGTAGAACTCAGGATTCTGAAAGGCCGCCAGGCGAACGAGACGATCCAGCATCGCCGACGGCAGCCCACTTTTCTCGATATAGACCAGGTTGCTCAGCACGAGTTCGACTCTGGATGGGAGAGCCCCGACGATCGGTCTGTCGCGTCTTCTCCGAGAAGGCGGCAGTAGCCACGGTGTTTCACCTGCTTCGTCGTCCGGGGCCGCGATCCGGACTCCGATCACGTTTCCTTCTGGCGCTATTTCGTGAATCAGGGCTGGCAGCACGTCGCACGGGATTCGTTGAACGGCCGACAAGTGCGCCCATTGATCGTGGAAGGGCTCGAGATAATCATCCAGAAAAACACTGTTACCGAGTTTCCGCGGTCCCTTCTGAAGTGGGAGCGCGATGAGATTGCCGAACCCACCCTTCGGCAGTGTGTCCTGGTTTGGGAAGAAGCGGTCGTAGGAATCCAGTCCGATGTCGTGCCGCGATTCGGTCGCACGTGTCAGAAGAGCGGACCCCAATCTGCGCGCGTCGGTGGCTGGGACAGGACGGTCGAAGAACATCCAGATGTGAGCTCCATTCCCGGATCTCGATCGCTCCACGACTGCGGGGACGTGAAACCTGCGACAGGTTGCCAGATAAGCTAAAGCATCCTGCTTCCAGCCGGACTTGTCGAAGTCGACGGCTAAGAACCAGCACGTTTCGTCCGGCAGCAACGGGTAGACTCCGATCGTGGACTTCCCCTCGAGATGATCGCGGACCGCTTGGTCAGTCAGCGGGATCAGGGAGCGAGTCTTGCGAGCGGCCCGTTTGCGATCTTCGGGTTTCGCGGCGCGAATTGCATTCCAGTCCATGATGGCGGCGGGCGCATAGCCCGAGTTCCCACCTTTCTCCCAGCGCTTCGCATACATGTCCTCGCGACCGCGAAACAGACTACGAAACAATGTCAGTTTCCTTTCGGGCGGTGAGGGATTTGAGACTGTGTCCGAGACCGCCTTGGGCTCGGGCCGCGGCGACTCTTCCGCAGTCACGGGGAGAAGATCGTGAGCAAGCAGCACGTCGCGCAGTTTTGCGTTTTCTACCCGCAGTCGAGCGCATTCGTCGAGGGCGAGCTTCAGGCGGTCCTCAATCTCGCTCACGGCGCTACCTGCGTCTCGAATCAGGCGAAATAGGGCGGTCAGCCGCCCTATTCCGCCTCATTCCGCCTCATTGTCTCGGACGAGCCAATCAGAAACCAGACGGCGCCTCTGCCTTTGCCTCGCAGGCCGATCATTCCCAACCTCTTCAAATGCAGGAGGTCGTCCCGAAAAGTCCGGACGGCGACGCCGGGCGCAACCAAAACGCGCAGATCGCCAAAACTGACTTCCTGACTGCCTGCCAGCGTCTGCAGTATCCGGCGCTGCCGGACTGTCAAGTCATGGGCGATACGGTGGGGTGCGATGTACCCGCTGGGTAGAAACCGCACGCCGACAGCACCAGCCTGCTCGACAAACTCCGGCTCGGGATGGCCCGCCTGGAGACACAGCTCGACAATCTTCTGCGTGCCTCGGCCCCATCGCTCAATCAGTCCCCGGCGGTAGAACACTTCGGCAATAAGCGGATTCCGCGGACGGGAAAGATGGTCGCGCTTCAGATCCTCGATCTTCAACCCGAACGGCAAGGTGCCGTCACTCCAGATCTCGAGGCGATCGTCGTAGATCGCCAAACTCACGGCGCCGCCGATGATCGAGTAGTCGCGATGGCAGAACGCATTCACCAAGGCTTCGCGCAATGCCACTGGCGGGAACAGCGGGGAGTCGGCCCGTTCGAACAGACCAGGCTCGATTCGGCCGGCTACTGGTAAGTGGCGTCCGAGGAACTGAAGTGCCTCTTCAAGCAGTTGGATAGCGTGTCCATGGGTCTGTCGCTGGTCCAGGAATTCTGTCTTATCGATGCCACGAAAACGTGCCATCCTCAATTGGCATTGAGGATAGTCAGGCAGCAACCGGCGTCCGAAGACCACGACAGCAGCGCTGAGGAGTCGGTCTCGTATTCGAAGCCCGAGCCGGTTGAGCACATCGGCGGCATCTTCGGATACCGATGGCGACATCCGTCCTGCTGCAATGCCGAGCCTCACCGTTTTCAGGATCTCGTCGTAGTCCAAATCGTCCAACGACAACGTCGCCGAGAGGTTCTCCCACCGATGCGAAGCATGAGCGCGTTCGAGGAGGAGGCGTTGGTACTTCTCCTGCGACATCAACGAGGTGGTGGAAGCGATCCGTTCATACGGACGGCCGTCGAATGTGAACGGGCGGCTTTCGTGCGATGCATTTGCCTCTAACACAAGAACCTCGTGCCCCGAATCCGGCACAGGGACTCGGTGGATCTGAATCGGCGCGGCTGGGTCAAACCGCTTGAGCACCTGAGCGACATCCTGCAGAGTGCTGTCGTTCACGAGCTGGCCAACAATCTTTCGGTCGGGTGACACGCCAACCAGGACGCTGCCCCCGCGGCCATTGAGAAAAGCGCAAAGTGCCTCGGCGGCACGGCCCAATTGGCCGGTGCTCCGCTTGAACTCGATCGACTCAGACTCTCCGCGACGCGCGAGGTCCTCAATGTCCGCTATCGTCATCGTGACACGCCGGATTCCGGTGACAAAAACGGACGCCGGTCCTGCGACTCTTCATCATTCCACAGTCCACTTGTCGGTGTCCGGAATTCGCGACGAGTTCCCAGGCCAAGAGTGATCAGCGCGGGGGAGTCCGCCAAGTGAGTGAGGGTGGGACACTCATTACCCAAATCAGAGAGGACATTGTGCGCAAGTCTTTGAAATCAAAGACGTGGACAGGCTCCGTGGGTGCTATGTGGCACCCACGGAGCCACACGTAGTGTTTTCAATGAGATAACCGACTATCGCTTGCGGGCTGACTCCAGGAAAAGTGACGTTAAGCAACTGATTATAAACGACTTGGCGGTGAGGGTGGGATTCGAACCCACGATAGGTACCTGGAATCTGCAACTTGCAGATTCCTCGTTGCCAGGAGTGCCATATCTCCCAGGGCTCCCGTCGCGCATTGCCCAAAATTGCCCAAGACTCGAGCAGGCCAGATCGATGGATCAACAAGCGGACCGCACCATCAGGACCAGGAAGCGGCCGAGACCGAGGATCACCCCTTGCAGTTTTCGGAAGCAATGGAGAAGACTAGGAAGAGACCGGGTGGACGATGACAGAAAGGCTCAGGATCGCACACCACATTAGCCCGTAGGCTCAATCACGTAACGGTCGGACAGATTATTTGCGCACGACAGGCGTGGCGCAGCCAACAGGCAATTCCTCTCAAGCCAAGGCTAACGTCTGCGGAAGGCGGGGCCGGGACGCTTCAACTCGAATGAAGGCGGTTTGCGGCGCCTAGCCCCGTTCGTCTCGCTCAGGCTCTAGTCAAAATCCAGCATTCTCCCCAAGAAGCCCTGCCGCTTCCGGTCCTTGGGCATTTGATGTTCGCCTTGCTTTTGGTAATCGTCGTGGTGATCGCGGTCAGATTGCTCAGGTCGGCCATGAGACTGCGGTGAGTCGGAACGCTCAATGAGCTTGTCGAGTTCCCCGCGATCCAGCCATACTCCGCGGCACTTAGGGCAGTAGTCGATTTCGACTCCCTGCCGATCCGTCATGCTTAAATCGATGCTGCAGACGGGACATTTCATTGGTTCATCTCCTTTGACTTACGGTCCTTCTTAATCCAGCGATTGACGCGCTCTTTCCACGGGCGGATCACGGGGTGGTCCGAGCCCAGCACCGCAACCGCCGCGATGAGAAACGGAGTTCCCGGAATGATCGGGAGCAGCACACCGGCCACCCCCGCCACCAGCAACACGTAACCGAAAGCAGTCCGAATCCTGTTCCACATGAAAGCCGCTGTCCTACGCAACAAGCGAACCACGCTCAAGCGCCAGCGCCTCGAGACGCTGAATGCGCGCTTGCGTCGGCGGGTGGGTGCTGAATAGGCGCATCAGGCCGGCGCCGGAAAATGGATTCAGAATGAATAGGTGGGCCGTCGCCGGGGTACCTGCAGTCATCGGCAACTCCCGGCTCATCGCCTCGATCTTGCGCAATGCGCTGGCAAGGGCAAGCGGGTCGCCGGTTATCCGGGCGCCACGCTGGTCCGCCAGGAATTCTCTGGATCGAGAGATCGCCATTTGAATGAGGGTTGCCAGGAACGGCGCCAGAATGACTCCGATCAGTCCACCCAGAGGGCTGGGACTCCTCGTCGCTGTCGGACGACCGTCCGCTTGAGAACATCATGCCCCACATGGCTGTGTTCGCCAGCATGCTCAATGCGCCCGCGATGGTAGCCGTTGCCGTCATGATGAGGGTGTCTCGGTTTTGTACGTGGGCCAACTCGTGCGCAATCACGCCGGAGAGTTCCTGCCGATTCAGAGAGCGGAGTAGCCCCTCGGTGACGGCTACGGCAGCGTGATTGGGATTGCGCCCCGTAGCGAAGGCATTCGGGGCCTCCTCGGGCATCACATAGACTTTCGGGAGCGGCAGATTGCCCCGTATCGCCAGGTCCCGCACCAGCGCATGCAGGCCGGGAGCGGCAGCTTCAGTTACTTCCTGTGCGCCGTGCATGCGCAATACGATCTTGTCTGAAAACCAATAGGAAGCGAAATTCAGAGTACCGGCAACTGCGAGGGCGATGAGCAGACCGGCTCGTCCAGCCAATGCCTGCCCCACCCAGAGCAGAAGTGCGGTCAACATCGCTAAAAGCACCAGCGTTTTCATTCGATTCATATAGACGCTCGTTTCACTCGCGGCTGCGGCCTCCGCCCAACTCCGGGAACGCGACTTCCAGCGGACACCATCGCGAGCCCGCCGGTGCACCGTGGCTGAACTTCAGCCTGCATCGGTCCCCGTGACCGCGTCTCGGTCCGTCTGGAGGACCTTTTCGGGCCGTGGTGCCTCATTTGGGGCATCGACCCCGCCCTGGTCGCACTCACGCCGTGCCTGCTGAACGCTTTTCGGGTGCGACGATTGGTGCCCTCGGCCGCCGCAGTTCGCGTTCAGCGAGAAACCAATCTTCTTCAGGACTTCCCTCCGGACACCCACGATCCAGCCAAAGGCGATGCGCGAGTGCGGCGATTTCGCTTTCATCCGCGGCGGTTCCGTTCATTGAGGATGGTTCCTGCGGTGCCTGTCCTGGTGTGGTTACTGCTTTCATTCTCGACATCAGTGTCTCCTTGAGAAAGAACCTTGCCAAAAAAACGAACTCGCACTCCAGGGCCAGGTCCGGCGAGCATCCACTCTCGCTTTGCGCCGCGCGGCTACGCGGCCTCTATCCTCGGAAGCAATCGATGGGCCTTTTGGGGAACTGCACTTCTAGAGCAGCGTGGCCGGGGGTGTCGGAAGGCGTGCGGCCGTCGTCGCAGTCATGGCGCTTGGATTGCCTGTCAAGCGGGAGAAGGTTGGCGGCGTTCCACCAAATGGATCGCACGTACTCTAGCGACGATTTCATGGTTGTTGAGGATTGAATATGCACTTCACCAAAAAAGCAGTTTGGGTTGCTATCGTGACCACCCTCGTTGTAGGCCTCGTTGTTACCGTCGGCGTTGCGGTTGGGATCGTCAAGTTCTGGCCTGTGGCCCGGACGTGGGCCCAGAACGCGCTTGGAGCGAGCGAATATCGACGCGGCGCGACGAGTAGTTGCTCAAGTCGGTGCCCGGCTCGGCGACGACCGTATCTTGCAGTTGAGCCGCGCAGGAGAAGGGAATGACGGGGTTGGCCGCGCTGGCTGGGAATCCGGAAATGGCCGAGGTCCTCAAGTGGACTGCGGCGATACCCGCGCTCGGGCCATTGGTGCAAAATGGCGGTTACCAAAAGGCTCTGGAAGAGGCCGTGCGCCAGAACGTCCCCAACATCGCACAGATCAGGCTCGATCAGGTTGCGTCTCCCGAAGTTCGCACCCTGCTTGCAGAGGTTCAGCAGGTGGTTGCCAAGAATCCGCAGGCTGCCGAAGCGGCTTCCACGGTGAACGCGAATGTACTCAACTTGTTGAAGACTGAGGCTTTTGCGCGTCTCCGCCAGAATCCCGGCTTCTCTCGGTTCTTGTCCGGCGCCGAGCCTACCAAGGAACCCGAGTAGTTTGCCATCTCAATCTGAATCTCAGCCGCGCGGTTGGGCCAGGGTGACTCGAGCTCTGGTGCATGGTGCCTCATTTGGGGCACCGGCCCCGCGCTGGGATCGCGGGCGAGGCTTGACCCCAATGAATGAATATTCCGCGCGGCGATACAATCGGGCAGGTGGCACGCGGCGCTGGACAATTCAGGCGGAGATGAGACGAACCGACTTCACCCAACTCGCGGTACCGGTTGTAGCGATCGCGTTGATCAGCGTGATGTATTACGCGACGCAAGACCAACTGGTGTGGATGCACAACATCCTGCAGCATCTGTACTTCGCCCCCATCGCCGCTGCGGCCATCTATTTTGGCTGGAAGGGCGGGATAGGCGCAGCGATCCTTGCCGCGCTATGCTACGCTCCGCACCTCTTGATGGGTCTCAACGAGGGGACAGAGCCGCGGCGCTACATTGGCAGTGAAGCCACGGAGATTCTGGATTTCTTCCTTGTGGGGCTCATCGCTGGTATTCTGGCTGACCGGGAACGCAAGCAGAAAGAATCGCTCCAGCGGACGACGACGCAACTGAACGCCGTCTATCAGGAACTGCAGCAAAACTTTGAGCGGATGAAGCGTTCCGAGCGGCTCTACGCCATCGGACAACTATCCGCCGGACTCGCCCACGAGGTTCGCAATCCCTTGGCGAGCATCGGTGGGGCGGCGGCCATCCTTAGGAAGAAACTCCGGGTCAGAGGAGCGGCGGGAGGAGTTTCTGGAGATCATCGAAAAGGAGTGCCTCCGCCTGAATCGCCTGCTCACGAATTTTCTGGAGTTCGCGCGTCCCCTCCCGCCTCAGTATCAGTTGGCCGAGGTCGGCCCCATTTTGGAATCGGTTGTCGGCCTGGCCGCCCATGCGGTGGGACGTCAGCCAATACAGTTGCGCACCGATACCGCGCCCGATGTACCTGCAGTCGACATGTGATCCGGAGCAGATCAAACAGGTGCTGTTGAACCTGACGATCAATTCTGTTCAGGCCATGCCAGAAGGCGGGGAGATCGTTCTTTCGACGCGGGTGGATGGCGCCCGGGTTGTCATAGAAGTGAAGGACCAAGGGCCCGGAATCAGTCCCGAACACCTCGATAAGATTTTCGATCCTTTCTTCACGACGAAGGACACCGGAACAGGGCTTGGGCTCTCGGTGGCGCACCAGATCGTGAGCCAGCATGGAGGCATCCTGAACGCGAAAAACAATACCGACCGTGGCGCTACGTTTAGCCTGTTCCTGCCGATCCAGCACGGGAGAGTCCTATGAGTCGCGGACGTATTCTTGTGGTCGATGACGACGAAAGCCTGCGTCGTGTCATGCAAGTCCAGCTAGAGGACCTTGGCTACGACGTCGCAACCGCCGCCGACGGCGATTCGGCTCTTGGATCGTTGCAGTTGTCCACTCGGGAACTGGTGATCTCAGATCTGAAGATGCCCGGCATGTCCGGCATCGACCTGCTCGAGAAGGTGCGCGCCGGCTATCCGGAGACCATCGTCGTCGTTGTCACAGCTTTTGGGACCGTCGAGACCGCGGTGGAAGCCATGAAGCTGGGTGCTTATGACTACATCACGAAGCCCGTGCATCCCGATGCGCTGGAACTGTGCGTTGGCAAGGCGCTTCAGCACCTTCGCTTGCTGGAGGAAGTCCGTACCCTCCGCAGCACACTGGACCAGAAGTACGGATTCGAGAACATCCTGGGCCGGTCTGACGCCCTGCTTTATGTGCTGGATCAGACGGCGCGCGCCGCTCAAACCGACGCCACCGTGTTGATTCACGGGGAAACGGGAACAGGCAAGGAACTCCTGGCCAAAGCCATCCACTTCAACAGCGCCCGTAAAGACCGCCCCTTCGTGACGATTAACTGCGGAGCCATTCCCAGAGAGTTGCTCGAATCGGAGCTTTTCGGCCACGTCAAAGGGGCCTTTACAGGTGCGGTTGCGGATAAGAAGGGGAAGATCGAGACCGCCGATCGCGGGACCGTGTTTCTCGACGAAATCGGGGAGATGCCGCTTGAACTTCAAGTGAAGCTCCTGCGGTTGATTCAACAAGGAGAACTCGACAAGGTTGGCGCGACGGGGACCATCAACGTCAATGTCAGGATCGTAGCGGCGACGCATCGGGACTTGAAGGCCATGATCGAGGACGGCACATTCCGCGAGGACCTCTACTACCGGCTCTCCGTGATCCCGC
>CAVTHW010000008.1:0-240471 GCA_963734625.1 Bryobacterales bacterium
CCAGGTGGCCAGCCTGGTTCGGAGTCCACGGACATCGAATCCCGCCACGACCGCAACGATGATCACGAGCGTGGCCGCCACGGCGAGCCAGCGGCGGCGCGACGCCAGGCCCGCCCCCGCGGCGGCGGCTTGCAGGTCTGCCAGCATTGCCTCCGCGCTCTGGTAGCGGTCCTCGCGCTTCTTCGCCAGCATCCTGGCGACGATCCGGGCCACGTCCACGGGCGCTTCCTTCAGCGGCGGAGGCTCGGAGGCGATCACCGCCGCCAGCGTCGCCCCCATCGTCTCCCGCCGGAAGGCCCGCCGCCCACTCAACAGTTCGTACAGCACCGCGCCGAAGCTGAAAACATCCGAGCGGGCATCCACAGGCTCCCCCTGGGCCTGCTCGGGAGACATGTACGACGCCGTCCCGGTGACGACACCCTGCTCGGTTACGTTAGTAAGCGTGGTTGCGTCCGGTGCGACGCTGGGCTGCAGCTTGGCGAGGCCAAAGTCCAGGACTTTTACGCTGCCTTCGGTGGTCAGCAGGATGTTGTCCGGCTTCAGGTCACGATGGACGATCCCGGCTTTGTGGGCGGCCGCCAGCGCTTGGGCGGTCTGGATGGCGTAACGCAGCGCGTCGCCGGCAGGCAGAGGCCCCTTCAACGGCTTCCCTTCGACGTACTCCATCACCAGGTAAGGAGCACCTTCGTGCTCGCCCACGTCATGGAGCGTGCAGATGTGGGGATGGTTGAGCGCCGAGATGGCCCTGGCCTCGCGCTCGAACCGTTGGGTGAACTCCGCGTTAACGACCTTGATAGCCACGCTGCGTCCTAGGTGGGTGTCGCGGGCCTTGTAGACCACTCCCATCCCGCCCTCGCCGAGCTTCTCGAGGATCTGGTAGTGCGAGATGGTCTTGCCAACCATGGCCGCCCTCCGGGCCGCAGAATCGGACCCTCTCGTCTGCTTTGTGGATCAATTGTACAGCAACGACGGGCAAATTGAGCTTCCAGAATCAGATAACTGCTTTCCGGTCAGCAGATTGTCCTCGATTTCGCGCCTGCCTAGTCGGCTTTGCTTCATCTATCGGGCGTTTTTGGCTTGGAAGCGACTGAATCAATGGGTGTTATCAGCGCGCCCTAACGTTCGCGGAGCGACTTGGTCCTTTGTTTATGTTCGCCATGTTGAGCGAGAGTGGCCGAGGTTCCCCGAGACAGCTTCCCCAGCGCAGGACAGCTAGCGCCATCGACAGGAGCCCGCCAGACCTGACTCCCTACACGCTGAGCCAGCAGGCCGGATGTCTAGCGTGATGAGGGGGGCAAGGGACTGCGCCCCTTTCCCCGCAGCGGGTCGTGTTGAACATGGACAGCAAGGAGATTCCGGTCTTGCTTGACTGGAGCTGGGGGTTTCTTAAGGTACACCTTAGGGAACAGTCAAGGGGTTCCTTGGCCTTGCTATTGAGGGTACACATTCGCTGCCAGCGGGTAGCTCCGAATCTTGGGGCCGACAGAGCCGAGCGCAGAGACCCGGCGCTGACAGCAGCTGTTGGTCGGCACGGTCAGTTGGACGGGGAGTCGGGCCTTTTAGCCACCTCGGAATCCGGAGGTTGGAGGGCGCAAAGGCTGTGGAGCCTTGCGGTGGAGGCCTGGGATGACGAGTGTACGCCTCGGAAATCCCCGGGTCGGGGGCTACCGGTATATATACGATATATCGTGTTGGCGGCTTCGCCCGAGCGGCGGAAGGGGGAAGTGTTGCAGGCGCCGGCTGAGGATTCCCCCCTTGAACCGAAGTTCCAGGCCGCTGCGGACGGTCCTGCTTTGATTTGACTGGGCCTGCCGGCCATGGGGCGGGCCGTTCCTGACCTCGGAAGAGGTTCAGTGTCCCTGATAAGGGCTGTCTTTCCGCCTTTGTCCGGAGAATGCACGCCACGGGCTTTTGGAGCGCGGCCAGACGGCCAGAGACCATCAGGCCATCCTAGGGAGAGGGCGCTGTTCCCTGGATCGATTTTCCGGGGGCCAAGCCTCCTGATTAAGGTATGCCCCGTGCCCATGAAGGAGCGTGGCTGCCTCCGTTCCAGCGCCGTCGACGAGAGAATCAGATAGACCGCGTGGGCCGCGGCCCCTATACTGCGTGCTGTGCAAGTTGTCCGGCGTCCGATCCGGGGCTACAGGATGTCAACGCACATAGCGCAGGGAAGATCCCGCCACAAAGCCCCTGCTGCCCCATTTCCTCGAACTCCGGCTCCCGGCGTGGTTACAATTCCTCTGCACCTGGGGAGATCTCAACCAGCGGAAACTGGGGAATTCTCATCTAGCGCTGACACGCCCTTGATGGGAGAGTGTTGCAAAGCGGGAGGTGTAGGGAGGCAACACTATGGTGTATGTAATACTACATATGCTATTGGCAGGCTGTCAGCGCCGGCGGGCTGCATGAACGTGCAGGATATGGGTGATGAGTGGGTCTGCATTTACGGGCTTCGCAACCGGCCAGGGATGGGGAGTTACCACCGGCGCTGAAGACCTGGCCGACCCGAGGCGCTTCGGTGCGCCATAATGTCCTCCAATGGCGTTTGTTTGCGTGGACACGGATCGAGCGGTCCAGGAGTTCAATGTCTCCGCACTTTACGATCCAGGCCTCAAGCCGGACGGCGGCCCCAGCCAGGCCGGGCTGATACAGACTTGTCTACAGGGCTAGGCACGGAGATCGCGCGGCTGGCTTCGAGCTCACCGACACCATGTATTACACGCTGCGGGCAGAGGCGTTCGAGTGCTTCCAGCGGATGCACGGACCTCGTGCGATTGGGCATCGGGACTGGTTCTATTCGAAGTTGTCGCAGTACCTCGAAATCCTGGTATACGAGAAACTGTCGCTCTTTGGCGTCGAATCAGATGGGCGGATCAAGGAACCTCAGACCGACCGGCCTTGGGAGGAGGGCCTGACCGTAATCAGCACGGCTGGGCCATACGTCCAACCCGACGACATCGAGGCTGCCTTTGCCCCTGGGGACAATGACCCGACCTTCTGGGGCGAAATCGTCGATAGCGTCTGTGCAGCCCCTTCTGGCCGTTTGGCCGTGTTGGAGGGAGTGATGGGTCGCCTGCGAAGAGAGAAGGAGTCTGCGGGCCCCAGAACGCCGGCAGGAGAGGTTTCCTCAGCCACTCGGCAGACTCGGGAATGGAGACGCAACTAGAGACCGGAATCGGATCATCCGCAACCTCCTCGACCAGGGCAAAGACGGAAGGGAGACTTGCATCGAACTGGACAAACTCACGATCCAGACCCTTCCGATCATGCAGGAGCACGGGATCCTAAGCTGGGTGGAGGGCTGGGATAACGATCGGTTCCAGCGGAACATCCAGCAGCTATTCTCCAAGAAACGACCTCGTCGGTAAATCGTGTCAAGCCCTTGTTGTTTCCAAACTGCTTCCAGATGGAATCTCGCGCGCTGACCTGACGCCGTTCACTCGAATCTGCAGAGGCCTTGGCAGGCCCATGCCCACGGCGTTTCCAGATCATTTCCGTTTTCTCTGCTGAGGTCATCTTTTCAAAAAGCACCCTTATGATTGCTCCAGGCTGAAGAGGTCCTCTTCCCAGCCGGGGGTTGAATGCATGACATCGAGCACCGAAGATGAGTTCTAATGAGGGGGTCGGTAAGCGGCTCCTGAATGCGAGGGAGGCCGCGGAGTACCTGGGCCTCGAAGTGGACACGGTCTACAAGAAGGCCAGGCTCCGCGAACTTCCCTCGGTCAAGGTTGGTCGAGCGTTGCGGTTCGACGTGGTAGCGCTGGAGCGCTACGTCGAGCAGCACACAATCGAAACCATTGACTGAAAGGAGTTCGCAAGATGTCGATTCACAATGTAGGCGACGGAGTCTACAAGATCCGTTGGCGAGAAGGAGGTCGAAACCAAGAGTCTCACCGTCCACGGCTCGCACGAGCTGGCGAAGAAGATCCTGCGCAAGAAGCTGTCGGCCCGTGATGAGAACCGGCACCTGGATGTCAAGAAGGAGGTCAACTTTCGGATGTCGGCCCTGATCGACCGTTACGAGCAGCAGTACGGGAAGAAGAAGAAGTCCTACGGCCGGGAGAAGACCGTGCTGGAGGGCATCCGGAAGGAGTTTGGGGATCTGTTTGTGCGGGAGGTGGACGGGCCGGCGATCGACCGGTGGTATCAGAAGCTGACGGTCGAGCAAGGGCCTCGGGCCGGGCACAGCCGTGCGGCACTTCAACGTCATGCACCACATGATGGGGAAGGCGGCGACCATCTGGTCGAAGGAGACCGGTATCGACCGGAATCCGGCGGACCAGGTGGAGGTGAAGCGGCCGGATGACGAGCGGGAGCGTTACCTCTCGGCAGAGGAGATCCGCCGGCTAAAGCAGTGCGCTGGATGAGAAGATGTACCGGAAAGGCACGCGGGCGATCAACCAGACGTTTTACCGGTTGCGGCTGATTGTCCTGATCGCGCTGACCACCGGGATGCGGATCGCCGAGATCTTCGGTTTGAAGTGGACCGACGTGCTGTACAGGGAGGAGTTGATTGCCGTTCGGTCGAAGCTGAAGGGCGGGAAGATTCGGTACGTTCCGATGACGCCGGAGCTGGCCGCTGAGCTTCGGAGGTATCCGGCCGTGATCGGGGAGGAACGGATCTTTCCGCCGAAGCCGGGCGCCGAAGGGCGAGCGGCAGAGAGTGGAGGGGAGCTTCGAGACCATCCTGGAGATGGCCGGGATCGAGAACTTCCGTTTCCACGATCTGCGGCACACGTTCGCATCCTGGTACATGATGAACGGCGGGGACCTGTACGAGCTGGCGAAGATCCTCGGGCACGCGAATATCAAGATGACCGAGCGCTACGCCAAGCTGGCGAAGAAGCACATCGCGAGGACCGGCAACACGGCGCGCGAGATGTGGAAACTGATGGAAGGAAGGAATGGGGAGCAGGCCACAGGGAACGCTGTGATGTTCCCGTATTGTTCCCGCGGCTGAAACCTTGATGTTCTTGGCTGCTGCTAAGTGCTTTAGAATGTGGTGGCCAGGGACGGAATCGAACCGCCGACGCCAGCCTTTTCAGGGCTGCGCTCTACCAGCTGAGCTACCTGGCCGGAAGGATTATATTGTAGCAAACGTGCGGCTGGCTTGGCTCTATCGGAACTCCAGCGAAACGTTCCGAATCCAAACCGCCCCCTCGATCCGGGTCGTGCCCAGCGCCCTGTCGTAGCGCAGAGAAAGCAGGGCTTGCCCGGCCTTCGGCGGCGGGCCGAAATCGAGCTGGCCTTGGGCCCAATCCTCAGCCGACAAATCCGGTCCCATCACGGACCAGTCATCCGGGCCGCGCGGGCTGACCGCCTGCCAGCGCAGGCCCGAGCCCAGAGGGATGCCCGAAGTACGGTAGACAAAACGCAGCCGGTAGCCGCGTGACGGTTCGAGCGGCACAACCTGCTCGAGCAGGCGGCAACTGGGCGCCTGGTTGCCTGAGAGAGTGGCTCGAATCTCCGGCGGCGAGGCCGCCAGCGTGAAAGCAACTCCCGGGGCGGGGTGCAGCCTCCAGTCGAAGGCAAGCCCCAAAGGCTCGGCGGAGAAATCCCCGTTAGTCAGGGAGCGCCCTTCGGCCGGTGAGAGGGGCTGGCGCGCCGTCAGCCCGCGCGCACACAGGCCGTTCCACGCCTGGAGCGCCTCCGGGGTTCGCTCCGCCATTAGCAATCGGTCGCACCACGCCAGCAAAAGCGGCGCCGAGTCTCTGGACCCCATCGCCGCCAACCGCTCGGCCACCGGTCCCGTCTCATCCAGTTTCTGGCGGAGCAGCAGGAATCTCAAGTACTGTTGCAGGATCTCGCGCCTCTCGGGGATAGCCTTTGCCAAAATGACACCAGGATCCTGCGTCATCCGCCAGCATAGAGCGAATAGCGAACCCTGGTCCTGGTAAGAGATCTCGGCCGCGCTCCGCGTCCAGCGGAAGAAGTTGGCCGCGTCGCCGCGGCGGAAATAGAAGTTCGCCAGGCTCCAGCGGGGCTCGTAGGTTCGGTCGACCCGGGCGGCCTCCAGCAATTGCTTTTCGGCGCGCGGGAGGTCCCCTCCCACTTCAGCCGCCAGTCCCAACTCGATCCGAGCGGCGGCGTCACGCGGGTTGAGCCGCAACGCTGCCTGGGTGTCGGCGGTGGCTCCGGCCCTGCGGTAGTAGACCGCATTGCCTGGGGCCAGCCGGCGCGCGGCCTGAATCGAGGCCGCCGTTCCTGCCTGATACAGGCGGTCGGCGTATCCCAGCCGCAGCGTCCAATAGCCCGCTAGGGCGAGCGTTCCAAGTAAGCCGGCAGCCGCCAGCCAGCGCATATAGCCAAATCGGACGGGTCCTCGATCCACCTTAGCGTCGGGGCTGGGTTCCATCGTGTCCCCTAGTTTGACCTGCGTTTCTACCTTAGCATCTACCGCGCTCAAGCCATTCGGCCGATCAGACCAAGTGTGAGGCGGAGCTTTCCGTTTCACACCAGCTCAACTAGGGAGGCGAAACTGCCGTGCGCATGATATTTCGGTGTTCGGTTATTCTGCTCTTGGCCGGAGTTCTGGTCTCGAGTCTTGCTGCCCCCCCCGCGATTGGCATCGCCACCGCCAGGGGCAGTTTCCGCGTCGATAACTCCCCAGTGCAAGGGAACGCCACGCTCTTTGAAGGGACCACGGTGGAAACCTTGGCCGTGTCCTCGTCCTTGTGGCTAAAGGCCGGCGGCCAGGTGGAAGTAGGAGCCGCCAGCCGCAGCCAGATCTTCACTGACCGGATGATCCTCGAAAAGGGGGAGGGCAAGATGGAGTATGCTCCCAGCTACCGCCTTGAGGCGCAGAGCCTGCGCATCTTGCCGGACTCGGAGGGGGCCGGAGCACGGGTGGTGGTTCGGGAGCCCGGACGCGTGAGCGTGACGGCTCTTACCGGCCAAGTCCGCGTCACTACCTCGGATGGCCTGCTGCTGGCCCGATTGGAGCCGGGCCGCTCACTGGAGTTCCAACCTCAGGCAGGGGGAGCGGCGGCCCCACTGGCTCTCTCCGGATGCGTTTCGGCGACAGATCGCCGATTCTTCCTTGCCGAGCAGACGGCTAACGTCAACTTCGAGTTGAGTGGTGACGACCTGGCCCGGTTTGTTGGGCTGCGCGTTGAGATCGTGGCCACGGAACTGCGCAATGTCGATCTTGCCGGCGGAGCTGCCAGGGTGGTTCGGGTGAGTCAAATCAAACGTGTGGCCGGAGGATGCCCGGCGCCGCCAGCGGGCCTCGGCACTAAGGCGAGCCGTATGAGCAACTCGACCAAAGCCGTCATCGCCGGCGTGGCGATCGGGGGCGGGGCCGGCGCAATCGCGCTGGGCCTGACGCTTTCCGAACCCAAAGCCACCGTCAGCCGCTAAGAGTGAGGTCGGTTCATTCTAACCAGCCCCGACATCGAGCCGGGGCTGGCTCGTAGTCTCAAAGCAATGGGGTAATTTGGTACTGTCCCCATTTAACGGAAGTAGTCCGAAGACAGCTTGTCGTTGATGCGGTCCATCTCGGTGGTGGGCAGCACCTGCGCATCGAAACAACGGATCTCGCGCGACCACACGGCAAGGTTGGCTTTGAGCTGCCGGTGATCGGCTTCGCTCCGGAAGTCCAGCGTGGCCTCGTCGCCCAGGAGATTCGCTAGCGCACCGAAACTACGCACCGCACTCCGGGCTCCGATGGCACGGTCCGGGTGATCACTCTCCAGAGCATATGCGTAAACCAGGATGGCCGCCTCGATGCGTCCGGCGCGGGTGCGCTGCTGGCGCGCGCGGGCGCGGTTGCGTAAGACGGCCTCGCTCGAGAGCATTTCCCCAACCCCCGGCATGCGGTTGTTCTCCGAATATTGCGCCAGCCAGGCGGCCTCTTCCGAGCCGACGCGCGACAGGTTGCGAGCGGCCGTCTCAAGCGGCGCCGGTCCCTTCAGCGTGACAATCGAGTTCAACCAGGTGCCGCCGTGGATGGTTAGGAAACCCCGATCCGCGAGATCGCGCAGCACCGGATCATCGGGAGGGACGGGGAGCGCATAAACCTTCACGCCCGCCGAGAACTGGCGTGCGGAATATACGCGCGGCTGCACCTCAACCCAATGGCCGCCCTCGAATGTCATGGGCACGAACACCGCCAGCGAGATGCACTGCGTGGGATTCCACACGTTGACCAGCCGGTTGTTCAGCCCCGCGCGCCCGATGACTTCGGCGAGCTGTTTGCGCTCGTTCCAGTCGAGCATCCGCGGGCTGCGCGGGCCGAAGGTCCACATCGCCTCAAAGGCCAGCGCGGGCAGGGTCAGGGGAAAAAGGGTCGCGATAGCAGCCAGAGAGATCGTGAACGCGACCCGAAACCGGGGCGCCATCCACTCGCGGAACCGAGCGAGTTCGATGCCGGCGATTACCGCGAGCACCAGCGTCGCCTGCAACAGGAATCGCTTGTAGTCCTGCACGATCCAGGGCGTCTGCGCCGCCAGCCAGGCCACCAGAAACACGTTCTCGCGCGGGCGGCCGAGTAGCCGAACGACCCCGAACGCCGCCGGGATGTAGATCAGCGGGGCCAGCATCAACGCCTCGTCGCCACGCTGGCCACGATACCATTCCAGGTTCCGGAGGAAATGGATGGTATACGGGCTGGTGAGAATTGCCGTCGCGCCCCCCACGATGGCCAGCGCCTTCCACCTCCGGCCGATCACGGCGGCCACGAATACCGCCAGCGGCGCCATCGCGTACCCGGCGAGATGGGTGTAGATGGCGGCCGTGGTGAACAGGATCGCGAGCGCCAGCCGGCCCTCCACGAAACACCACGCCGCCCACGCCGAGAAGATGAAGATCCAGCCCGAAGGCATTCCTATTCCGAACGATATGGAAGCGAACAACGCACCCGACAGCAGCGTGACCGCGAACAGCGCGGCCCAATCGCCTCCGTAGCGGCGCGCGAAGAACCAGGCCGTGAACATCGCGGCCGCCCACTGCAGTATTGCCAGGATCGAGTTGGCGTGGACATAATCCATGCCGTCGCCGCCCAGCGCGCGGCCCAGGTATCCGATCGCCATGTGCAACAGCGGGCCCTGCAGATTCGGCCGGCCGCCGGGGCCGTAGTTGATGTGGTCCCACCAGGCGCTGCCGTGCTCGCCGTACCAGCGCGCCAGCGAAACGTGGTAGCCCGAGTCGATGCCGACGAAATAGTCCGGCAGCGTGCTCAAGAGCAGGATGCCGTGCAGCGCCAAGACTGCAATCGTCGCCCAGCGTGCGGCCCTGCTCATGGAACTCAGTACACCTCGAAATCGGCCGTACGAATTGTGCTGGTGGGTCCTGCCGAAACCCTTATCTGGACCTGATAGCTTCCGGGCGCCAGTTGTTTCAGAGGCAGGTCGAAGGCCACCGGGATCACCGGGCTACCCGCGCGCGCGTACCTGGCGGCGCTGACCTCGCCCGAATCCAGCTTGATGAACTCCGTTAACAGATCCACGTAGCGCACGTGGAGGGTCACCTCGGGGGCGCCACTGATGGCGGCCGGGGCGTTGATCTCGGTGTATACCGCCGCGGCGCCGGTGACCGGGAAGCGGGCGGTGCCGATGGGCGCCACCTGAAGCCCGCTCGCGACCAGCGGCGTAGCGCCCTCCAGCAACCCTGGCTCCAGCCCGGCGGTCAGCCCGGCGCCTGTCCCGCGGCGGATCCTGCCGATCGCCAACGCTCCCATCGCCAGCCGGGACGGGTCCCACGGCTCGATCTCCACGGGCAAGGACACCTTGCCAAACGCCTCTCCCGAACCGACCGCCACGCGGAAGGTGTACCGGCCGGCCGGCATTTCCAACTGGCTTTCATACTGGAATGGCACTTTGAAAAAAGCGTCCACCTGCTCCTGCTTGTCGAAACGGAACTTCACCACTTCGCTGAAGCGGGGGCCGGCCGAGCCGTCGGATTTTGCCGTCACGCCGACCACATTGAGTTCCCCAACGAATGCTCCCTTTTCCCTCGTGAACTTCACGCCCTCGGGCACGATCTCCAGGGCCACGTGCGCCCGGGCCCGGTTCGCTGCCGTGTAGAAGAATGGGATCCGCATGGCGACGGCCATGTTTCCGCCTGTCGAGCCGGCCGCATGGGCCTCCAGGTCCTTGCCCACCGCCGTTCCGGCCAGCGGGTCCGCCTGGTTCCCAGCGCAGTACTCCCTCCGCGCGCGCACGTCGAACCCCTTGGGAACCTTGAGCCGTACCTGGTGACAGCCTTGCGCGAGTGCGCCCGGCGGCGAGAAGGCGACCAGGTAGTTGGCATCCTGCTCCTTAGCGACTTTCTCCAGCGAACCGGCAAGCGACCCGCTGATCTTGACCGAGGAGCCGCCGGTGCGGTCACCCAGCAGGTAGGCAAAGGAAGAGTCGTTGGAGACTCCGTGGAGGGCGACATTGCCCCGATTGCAGGCCAGCATGGCGGCATTCACGAAGTTGTCCACTTCGGCGGAGGTGGGCAGCGCATACCCGCCTCCGGTGATGAACAGGACGTCCTTTCGCCCGCGAATGGGCGCCAGTGAATCGCCCAATGCGGCCAGCCACTGCATCAGGTTCTGCGTTTTCGCGATCGAGCCCAGGCCGAGCAGGCTGTCCTGTTCGAGGCCGGTAGTTCTGCCAGTGCTCTGCGAGTTATACCCGCTCTCCAGCATCCCCTGGCTCCCGGCGCCGGTCGCGGCGCCGGCGCCCAGTCTTTCCATGGACTTCTTCAGCCGGGCGGCGTCGGTAGTGAAGGGCTGGATCACCTCCAGGCCGACCACCAGCTTGAGGACCGCCATGTAGCGCTCCGAACTGGCGGCGGTATCGATGAATTTCTCCACCTGTTGGCGGATTCGGGTCTGGTCGGCGGCGTTGAGTGTGCTGCTGTCGAACAGTAAAACCAGGAAGCGCTTGTTGGGCCGTTGGGGCAGCGCCGCGCTGGTGACGGCCTGTTCCTGGCCATCGATCGAGACACTGAAATCCTTGCTTGCCAGGTCGCGGGCGATGCCGCCCTTTCCGGTGACGATCGCGTCGATAATCACCTCGCCCTGCGCGTACTGGCCGAGCCCGCCGAGACCCAAAAGTACCACCCGAGCAATCAGAGCAACCGCGGCAGCTTTCATGGCAAACCTCCTACACGAATTTGTACTGCCCCGGAACGGGCAGTGGGGGCGTGTCCAGCTTCGCGCCCATGTCAAGCACCTTCGGCTGGAGGTCGAGCTGGGACTTCATGATCATATCCCAGGTGACCTCGAGGCCCGAGTAGGCCGCCTCGCGCGCCATGACGCAGGTCATGGTCGATTCGGCCACCGCCATCGCGTGGTTCACGTACGGGCCGTCGCCCCGGATGCTGCGGCACATGTCGATGTGCTCCTGTACGTAGGGGTCCATCCCGGAAGTTCCGAGATTGGTGCAATTGCTGCGGCCCTTGCCGCCCACCACCAGCTCACTGACGTTCTGCGAGCTGCCTTGCCGATACTGGCGGCAGTAACTCGACATGTGCACGCCGTTGGAGTAGATGAAGTCCGCGCTGAGGTGGTCGTAGATGTTGCCGTAGGCCTCTTCCCTGGGCCGCCAGGCTGCGCCGCCCGAGGCAACGACGCGCTCGGGATGCGTCCCCATAACCCAGTTAATGACGTCGATGTTGTGGAGGTGCTGCTCTACGATCTGGTCCCCGCAGATCCACACGAAGGAATACCAGTTGCGGTTCTGCCATACCATGTCGGACCATTTCGGGTCCCGCTGTCCCTTCGGCCCCGGCCAGCCTGCATTCTGGAACTGAAGCACCGGGCTGCCGACCCAGTAGGCGTATGTGGCGACAATGTCCCCGATCGCGCCGTTCTTGATCTTGGCGACGGTCTCGACATATTCCTTCTGAAAGTGGCGCTGGGCGCCGGTCATGACCGTGAGTTTGAGCGACTCGGACTTCTGGGCGGCTGCCATGAAGCGGCGGATTCCCACCGGGTCGGTGCCTGCGGGTTTCTCGCAGAACACGTGCTTTTTGGCTTCGATGGCCGCCTCGAAGTGCAGGGGGCGATAGCCGGGAGGCGAGCACAACATTACGATGTCGATGTCGGAGGCGAGCACTTTCTTGTAGGCGTCCAGGCCGGTGAACTGCGACTCCTTGCTGACCGTAACCCGCTTGCTGACGGACGCGGCGAGGTCCTGGGCGGGGACATTAGTCACGCGGGTCACGTTGCGAACGTTGCTCTGCAGGAAGGCCGGGTCGTGCAACTGGGTGACGGAGCCATCCAGCCGGTCGGGGAAAGCGTCGGCCATAGCGACCAGTTCCACGTTGGGGTCGCCGCTCAGCAGATTGACGGTTGCCTGAGTGCCGCGCCCGCCGCATCCGATCAGTCCAACTCTGAGCCTCTCCGCGCCAGCTCCGCGAACCAGTTGGGGCTTGACGATGGTGAAAACGGAAGCGCCGGCCGCGGAATTCCGCAGAAACGACCGCCGGCTGAAGGAATCCGACTGAGATTTCATAGTGACACCTCGTTCCATCAAATGGGGACAGTACCAAATTACCCCATTACGGAGAGCGCTGCTTCCGCCGGTTTGGGCGGGCGACCTGTCGGGCAGGTGATCGCATCCCGACAGAGCGCCGGACTGATGCGGTCTACAAACTGGCCGCGGTCTTTGTCGGTGAAAGAGACAGCCGTTCCCACGTTGGTCAACACGATGCGGCCGCTTTCGTTGTAGGTGTAGGTGACCGTCGCCCCCTGCTTCTACGGCGTCCGGGCTTTCTGTGCCCCCTTGCCCTTACACTGCGACTCCTTCGCCCCCAGTGGTCGGCTCAGATACTCAATGGATCGCACTTGTTCACCGTCGGGCGCGATGGCAATGCCCTGGTCAGAGTAGACAACGTACTCGAGAGGACCGTCCCTAGACTCGTAGATTGGGGCACCGTCGCGGCCGCTGCTCAGGCATTGGTCAAAGGCGTACCGTACGGTTCGATAACTCGGTCCAAACAGCTTCTTCGCTTCTTTCAGCGGTAGATCATCAGGGTATACGGAAACCCCCTCGATCAGGGCGACGGTAGCGTTGCTGGCTCTCAACCCAGCAAACTCAGCGGGCTTGAATGAATCCCGTGCCATCCCGGACGGAAAACCCGAAGTCACGCCCCACAACAGCAAGCAGCAGAACCGCAATGTTCTCGAACGCATTCTGATCACCATGGGCAAGCCGAGTTCAGACAAATGGACAAACGGGTACAAATGGGTCAGCCTGAACTGCGCGATTCTTTCGACTCTGACGTGTGCTCCGCGTCACGTGACAGGGGACCCCAGCCAAGCTACAGCATATGCCCAATCGTGTCACCCCCCATCCGAGGCTCTCAAACAAATTGCTCAGTTCAGGCTGACCGGTTTCCGCCGACCGGTTTCCGCCGACCGGTTTCCGCCCTGGCCGGTTTCCCTGACCCGTTTCCCCAGCCGATGCCCAGGGGCAGAACTTGCACCGGCAGTGAAGGTTCTGCACTCCTGGCTAGCGGTTCATACTCGCCGACCCCGCGTCTGCAGCTGCGCGTGGAAAACGGCAACGAACGTGCTCGCAGTAGCGTGGAATGGAGACCGCGTGAAAAGAGCAACATTTCTCTGTCTGGTGTTGGCGGGGGCGAGCTTCGCACAGCCCGTCTCCATTGGTGTCAAGGCTGGAGTGCCCCTCACCGACTTCGTGGACGTCGCTAAAGGAGACCATTCCGCATATTTCACTAACACCAAACGATACACCTTAGGCCCAACAATTGAGTTTCACCTCCCTGCTCGAATCAGCCTCGAGATCGATGCGCTTTACAAGCGCTTCGGCTTCGATGGCCAGACTGTGTCGCCTGCCGGCTCAATTTTGACTGGAACGAGCGGCAACTCGTGGGAGTTTCCGGCTCTGATTAAGTTCGAAGTAGTTCCGGGGCCGGTGCGGCCGTTTGTAGACGCGGGCGCCTCCGTCCGCCATATCACCGGCATCAAGCAGGTGCGGCAGGTAATCTCGGCCGGGACATTTTCCAGCGTCGAGTTGAATAACCCGCCGGAGTTTAACAAAGCTACGGACATCGGGTTTACGTTTGGCGCGGGAATTGCTCTGAAGCTGGGCCGGGTGCGCATTAGCCCGGAACTCCGGTATACGCGGTGGGGCGGGGAGAACCTCAGAGATCCCGTGAACTCGCTTCTGCATACCCACCGGAATCAAGGGGACGTACTGATCGGATTCACGTTCTAGCTAGAAGTCACAAGGAGAAGAAGACAATGGAACCACACTTTGAGAGCTCTGCCGAGAAGCTGAACCAAACCACCAGGGATAAACTGAGCGACCTGGCTCAATCGGCGGGGGAGAAAATTGAGAGAGGCCGCGCGGGAACCGCGGAGACTCTGGAAAGCGCCGCGGACGCCATACGCACTAAAGGCGGGGAGGCTGGCGCAGCGATCACCGGTCTATCCAGCCAGGCCGCGACAAATCTGGACACTTCCGCCAGTTACGTCCGTAACGCGAACTTTGGCCAGATGTGGTCCGATATGGGCGCATTGGCCCGCCGGCACCCGGGCGCGATTGCCGTCAGCGCCATCGTGGCGGGATATTGCATGGGCCGGATGATGACCCGGCGCTCGTGTTGCACGCAGGTTCAGGACGACTGAGGATAAGCATCAGGAGCGCTGCCACGAGCGCGATCGCGCACGAACTCCCTCGCTGGAGAAGAACAATGCCTGACTCGCGGACGGTGCTGCCGAAGACCCCGAAACGCATCGGTATCGCCGCCGACCACGCAGGATTCGAGTCGAAGGAGTATCTAGCCGGGATGTTGCGTGGGGCTGGCTATGAAGTGGTGGACTTTGGCGCCAGCCAGCCTCAGCCGGATGATGATTATCCCGATTTTGTCGTGCCCTTGGCCCGTGCCGTCGCTCGCGGCGAGGTGGATCGCGGCGTGGCCGTCTGCGGCAGTGGCGTGGGTGCGTGCATTGCCGCCAACAAGGTGCCGGGTGTGAGGGCGTGCCTGATCCACGAGAACTTTTCAGCGCACCAGGGGGTCGAGGACGACGACATGAACGTGATCTGCCTGGGCGGCCGCGTGGTCACCAATACCCTCGCCTGGGAGTTGGTCAGGGCATTTCTCCAAGCCCGCTTCAGTGGCGCCGAGCGTCATAGGCGCCGTCTGGCCAAAGTCACCAGGCTGGAAAGGAGGGAGGCGGGTTCATGAGCAGCAGCCCTTTCGCCACCAACTCGACTAGGAGCCAGTGAAGATCAGAAAGTGTTGCCACTTGGCTGTTCTACTCTCTCTGTGCGGCGGCGCCGTGCTTAACGCGCAGATGAACCCCTATTTCACGGCTATCAGCTACCCGCTGCCCAAGGATACGATGATGTTCATGCTGCTGCCGGATTTCCAGGTGGCGAAGTACACGCGCAATTTCTTCACCGGAATGGGTATGGCGCAGTACGGTGTGACTTCCCGCTGGACAGTGGGTTTCATGGCGGAGGGGAACAAGATCCTAGGCTTGCCCGTCACGTACGGCGGGCTACGGTTGAGTACCTCTTTTCGCGTCTTCCCCAAGGACCGCATCCTGAACTTCACCGTCTACGGCGAATTCGAAGACCTCAATGAGGCGGCGCTATACAAGATGGAGGTCGCCGGATTCGGCGGTGAGGATTTGGCCGGGCCGCTTGCGGCGGCGCGGCGCGCGCCCGCACGCACCTTCGAGCAGCGCGCGATCGTGTATCACGATTGGGGCCGGATCAACCTGACCTTCAACTTCATCAGTGAAACGGGGCTGTCCAGCCCCGGGAACAATTTTGGGTATGCCTTGGGGGCCTTCCGGCAGCCGGTTTGGACGGGAATGGCCGACATGACGGGAATGGCC
Source organism: Bryobacterales bacterium (assembly GCA_963734625.1). Lineage (GTDB taxonomy): Bacteria > Acidobacteriota > Terriglobia > Bryobacterales > Bryobacteraceae > CAVTHW01. Next base: position 15,803 of record CAVTHW010000008.1, read on the forward strand.
GGTATGACGGGGATGGCCGGTATGACGGGAATGGCCACCCCTCCGGCGCTTTCGCTCCAGCGGCTCGGTTTCGGGCTGGAGATGATGGGAGCCTTGGGCAACAACCATCAGTTCGGTATCGACTGGCCGCGCGAGCAGCAATATCTAGGCCCGGTGTTCAGCTATGCCCTGTCGCGGAACTGGACAGTCCGCATGGAGCCCACGTTCGGGCTCAGTGGCGTGAGCGATCCGTTCGTGCTGCGAATGGGAGTGATGTATTCGATCGATAACTTCGCACATCGCCTGACCAAAGTCGCTAGGCTGGAAGGGAGGGAGGCAGGTTCATGAGCGGCAACCCTTTGAAACGGTTGGAAGCGCTGGGTCAATCCATCTGGCTGGACTACATCCGGCGAGATCTGATCGCCAGCGGAGAGCTCCGGCGTTTGATCGAGAAGGACGGACTGCGGGGGATGACCTCGAATCCTTCCATCTTCGAGAAGGCGATTGCGGACAGCCACGACTACGACGAGGACATTCGGGCCATGGCGCTCAAGGGAGAAGACGCTAACGCTATCTACGAAGCCCTCAGCCTGCGCGACGTGCAAAGCGCCGCCGACGAGTTCCGGCCCCTTTACGACAAGATCGACGGCGAAGATGGATATGTCAGCCTGGAGGTCAATCCACACCTGGCGCACGACACCAAAGGCACGATCGACGAAGCCCGCCGGTTATGGGCCGCGCTGAACCGGCCCAACGTCTTCATTAAGGTCCCGGCCACGGCCGAGGGAGTGCCCGCCATCCGGCAACTCATCGGCGAAGGCATCAGCGTCAACGTGACGTTGCTCTTTGGGCTGCCGCGGTACCGGCAGGTGGCGGAAGCATACATCGCCGGCATCGAAGCGCGCGCCGCGCAAGGAAAGGCCGTGAAGCATGTGGCGTCGGTAGCCAGTTTCTTCGTGAGCCGCATTGATGCGCTGGTGGATCCGCTGCTGGAGAAGCTCGCCGCGAAGAGGGTGCATGGTCAAGTGGCCATCTCCAGCGCGAAGGTGGCCTATCAAATCTACAAGGAGATCTTTGGCAGCGACCGGTTCAGGAAGCTGGCTGGTGAGGGCGCTCGTGTCCAGCGGCTGCTCTGGGCCAGCACCGGCACCAAGAATCCGGACTACAGCGATGTGAAATACATCGAGGATCTGATCGGACCGGAAACGATCAATACTGTGCCGCCCGATACTCTCGACGCCTACCGCGACCACGGTGATCCGAAAGCCCGGCTCGAACAAGATGTCAAGGAAGCCCGCTGGGTCTTGCAGCGACTGCCGGAACTGGGCGTCAATATCGACAATGTGACGCAGCAACTGGAGGACGAAGGCGTTGAGAAGTTCAACCAACCGTTCGACAAGCTGATGGTGATCTTGGCGCAGAAGTCGTCTCGCATTTGACGGTGAGGCATGGAACTGAGCCCACTCGCGGGAAAGCCGGCCCCACCCTCGATGCTGGTGAACGTACCCAGACTGGTGACGGCCTACTATACGGAGACGCCTGACCCTTCCGTGCCGGAACAGCGGGTTGCCTTCGGCACCTCGGGGCATCGTGGTTCCTCATTTGACGGGGCATTCAACGAATGGCATATCCTTGCGATTAGTCAGGCCATTTGTCTGTACCGAAAGCGGCAGAATATCGATGGCCCGCTGTTTCTCGGCATGGATACGCATGCGCTTTCCGTGCCGGCGCTTGCCAGCGCGCTTGAAGTGCTGGCGGCTAACGGTGTGGAGGTCATGCTGGCGGAGGGCGATGAATACACTCCGACCCCCGCCATTTCTCACGCGATTCTGACCTACAACCGCGGTCGTAACTCTGGACTCGCCGACGGTATCGTGATTACGCCTTCGCATAATCCGCCGCATGACGGCGGCTTCAAATACAATCCCCCCAACGGAGGGCCGGCGGAATCCGCGGTCACCGGCTGGATCGAGGCGAAGGCGAACGAGTTCCTCGAGAATGGCCTGCGGGCGGTGAAAAGCATACCTTTCGAGAAAGCTCTGCACGCCTCTACGACGCACCGGCACGACTACCTCCACGCATACATTGCCGATCTCGCCAATGTGATCGACATGGATACCATTCGCGGCGCGAAGATCAGCCTGGGGGTGGATCCGCTCGGTGGCGCCGGGGTCCACTACTGGGCGCCGATTGCCGAGCGCTACGGATTGAACCTCACGGTCGTGAACCAGGCCGTCGACCCGACCTTCCGCTTTATGACAGTGGATTGGGACGGCCAGATCCGCATGGACCCGTCCTCGCCCTATGCGATGCAGTCATTGATCGGCCTGAAGGACCGCTTCCAGGTTGCCTTCGCCTGCGACACGGACCACGACCGGCACGGGATTGTCACGCGCAGCGCGGGATTGCTTCCACCCAACCATTACCTTTCCGTCGCCATCTTCTACCTCTTCCAGCACCGGCCGAAATGGCCTGAGGGGGCGGCGGTGGGTAAGACCGTGGTGAGCAGCCAGATGATCGATCGGGTCACCGCCAAGCTTGGCCGCAAGCTCTACGAGGTGCCGGTTGGCTTCAAGTGGTTCGTCGATGGTTTGTTCGATGGCTCGCTCGGTTTTGGCGGCGAGGAGAGCGCGGGGGTGTCTTTCGCCCGTCTGGATGGCAGCGTGTGGACGACGGACAAAGACGGAATCGCGCCGGCGCTGCTGGCGGCGGAGATCACGGCCCGGATGGACCGCGATCCCGGCGAGATCTACCGCGAACTCACGCGCGAGTTCGGCGAGTCTGTTTACAACCGCATTGAAGCGCCGGCTACCACTGAGCAAAAGAAGATTCTGGCGAGCCTCTCACCGCAGCAGGTCCGGTCCACGGATCTGGCCGGCGAAAAAATCCAGGCCATCCTTACCAAAGCGCCGGGCAACGGGGCCCCCCTCGGCGGGTTGAAGGTGGTGGCGGAGAGCGGATGGTTCGCGGCGCGTCCGTCGGGAACCGAGGATATCTACAAGATTTACGCGGAGAGTTTCCGGGGAGCGGATCATCTGCGCCGCATCCTTGAGGAAGCCCAGGCCATCGTCAGCGATACTCTGGCGCCGGATCCGAGGGGAAATCATGAGCAAGCAAGCCCGTGTCAGCCACCCGATCTACAACCTTCTACCTGCGGAAATCGAAGGGTTCGATTCCCTGGCGGAACTCGCCCTGGATATGCGCTGGTCGTGGGATCATGCTACCGACAAGGTGTGGCGGCAGCTTGATCCCGAGCTGTGGGAGATCACACATAACCCCTGGGTCGTGCTGCAGACGGTCTCGCGGGACCGAATCGAACGTGTGCTGGCCGATCCCGTTTTCCGCAAGAACGTGGATGGACTGGTCGAAGCCAGCCGGCAAGCAGTCGATGCGCCCGCGTGGTTTCAGCAGAGCCAATCGCGGACTTCTCTGACCTGCGCCGCGTATTTCAGCATGGAGTTCATGCTGAGCGAGGCCTTGCCCATTTACTCGGGCGGACTTGGCAACGTGGCCGGCGATCAACTCAAGGCCGCCAGCGATCTGGGAGTGCCGGTGGTTGGAGTGGGATTGCTCTACCAGCAAGGTTATTTTCGTCAGGTGATCGACAAGAACGGAGAGCAACAGGCCCTCTACCCGTATAACGATCCCGGACAGTTGCCGATCACCCCGTTGCGCGAACCAAACGGGGAGTGGCTGCGACTGGAGATCGCGTTGCCCGGCTACTCGGTCTGGCTGCGCGCCTGGCAGGCCCAGGTCGGCAGGGTGAGACTCTACTTGCTGGACAGCAATGACGCGGCGAATCACCCTGCTCATCGGGGGATCACCAGCGAGCTATATGGCGGCGGGCCGGAGTTGCGCCTCAAGCAGGAACTGCTGCTCGGGATCGGCGGATGGCGCCTGCTCCACGCGCTCGGAGTCCATCCGGAGGTCTGTCACCTGAATGAAGGCCACGCGGCGTTCGCCGTTCTGGAACGTGCCTACAACTTCATGGAAGAGACAGGGCAGCCTTTCGAAGTCGCCCTGGCGGTCACCCGAGCGGGTAATCTCTTCACTACCCACACGGCGGTGGCCGCCGGTTTTGACCGTTTCGCTCCGGCCCTCATCGAGCAATACCTTAGAGGGTATGCCGAGAAGAAGCTGGGCATTGCACTCGATGATTTGATGGCACTGGGCCGCCAGAACCCGGCCGACTCGTCGGAGCCTTTCAATATGGCGTATCTGGCAATGCGCGGGAGCGGGGCGGCCAATGGGGTGAGCCGCTTGCACGGACAGGTCAGCCGGCGCCTCTTTCTGCCTCTGTTTCCGCACTGGCCGGAGGACGAAGTCCCGGTTGGACACGTGACCAACGGAGTCCACATGCCCACCTGGGATTCGGCCCAGGCCGACGACCTTTGGACGGACAGCTGTGGAAAGAAACGCTGGCTGGGGACATCGGAGACCCTGGAGCAGGACATCCGCCGGGTCTCAGACGCCAAGCTCTGGCAATCTCGGATCGAAGCCAGCAAGTCTCTGGTGGAGTACGCACGCGAACGATTGTCCCGGCAACTGGACGCCTCCGGCGCGCCGCCCGAGGAGGTCGAAGCCGCCAAGCACCTCTTTGATCCCAACGCCCTGACGTTGGGCTTTGCGCGCCGCTTCGCGGCCTACAAAAGACCGAACTTGCTGCTGCACGACCCGCGGCGGCTGCTTCGCTTGTTAACCAATTCTCAGTGCCCGGTGCAACTCATCATCGCCGGCAAGGCCCATCCGGAGGACCATGCGGGGCAGGCGCTGATTCAGGAATGGATGCATTTCATCGGGCAGCCTGAGGCGCGCCCACATGCGATCTTTCTCAGTGACTACGACATGCTCTTGACCGAGCACCTGGTGCAAGGCGTGGACGTCTGGATCAACACGCCGCGGCGGCCCTGGGAGGCTAGCGGGACGAGCGGCATGAAGGTGCTGGTCAACGGGGGCCTCAATTTATCGGAGTTGGACGGCTGGTGGGCGGAGGCCTACACGCCTGAAGTCGGCTGGGCGTTGGGAGACGGCCAGGAACACCACGACGATCCGGCCTGGGACGCTGTCGAAGCCGAAGCGCTCTACGGCCTGCTTGAACGTGAGGTGATCCCGGAGTTCTACAAGCGCGACGAGCGGGGCATCCCTACCGCCTGGGTAACGCGGATGCGGGAAAGCATGGCGCGGTTGACGCCGCGCTTTTCCGCCGACCGCACGGTTCGCGAATACACCGAGCAGCACTACCTACCGGCTGCGGCAGCCTACCGTGAGCGCGCCGCCGATAAGGGCGCAATGGGCAGACAAGTCGTCGATTGGAAGAACGCCGTAGAAAGAGAGTGGCCTGCACTGCGCTTCGGTGAAGTGAAAATCGAAACCAGCGCGGAGCAGCAGGTGTTTGAAGTCGAAATCATCTTTAATGGTCTCGACCTGAATGCGGTGCGAGTGGAGCTTTATGCCGACGGCGTCAAAGGCGGTGCTCCGCTGCGGCAGGAGATGGAGCGCGTTCGCCAAGTGGCAGGAGCGTCCGCGGGCTACATGTATCGCGCGCGGGTGCCCGCATCCCGCCCGGCCACCGACTATACGGCGCGGGTGATACCGCACTATGACGGCGTTGCCATCCCACTGGAAGACGCACGAATCAGTTGGCAACGATGATCACCTGTATGTTTCTGGACATCGGCGGTGTCTTGCTCACCAACGGGTGGGATCATCAAGGCCGCAAGCTTGCTGCCAAGACGTTTGACCTGGACCTGGATGAGCTGGAGGATCGGCATCACCTGACGTTCGACGCCTACGAGGAGGGGAAGCTTACGCTCGAAGAGTATTTGGGTTGGGCGGTCTTCTACCAAAAGCGGTCGTTCACCCGGGCGCAGTTTAGCCGCTTCATGTTCTCGCAGTCAAAGCCGTTTCCTCAGATGATCGATTTGGTCCGAAAACTCAAGGTGCGGCACGGACTGAAGATCGCCGTGGTCAGCAACGAAGGGCGCGAACTGAATGCTTATCGCATTCGGAAGTTCAAGCTGGATGAAATTGTGGATTCCTTCATCTCCTCGTGCTTCGTCCACCTCCGCAAGCCCGACGCTGAGATCTTTAGGCTGGCGCTGGACATCGCCCAGGCGCCGGCCCGGCAGGTAGTCTATATCGAAAACACCCAGATGTTCGTCCAGATTGCGGAAGGTTTGGGGATTCGAAGCATTCTTCACACGGATTACAGGTCCACCTGCGCGAAACTGGCTTCGTTAGGATTGCAGAATGACTAAGGAGTCATCCATAAAACCAGCTAAACCGCGCATCCTGACCATCAACGGCGGTTCGTCGAGCATCAAGTTCGCGCTGTTCGAGGATGGCGAACCGCTGCGGCGAGTGCTGCAGGGGAAGGTTGACCGCATCGGATTGGCCGGTACGAACCTGGCATTTAGAGACACGGTTCGGAACCAGCAAGACAGTTGCGCCGTCGAGGCCCCAGACTACAAATCGGCGGTGGCTTTCCTTCTCGATTGGCTCGGACGGAAGACCGGCTTCGCTTCGGTTCGGGCTGTCGGACACCGTGTGGTCCACGGCATGCAACACACCGCGCCCGAGCGCGTCACCGAGGCATTGGTGGATGAACTGCATGCCATCAGCCCGTTCGCCCCTGAACATCTGCCGGGGGAGATTGAACTGATCGAAGCGTTCCGCCGGCGTTATCCGAAACTGCTTCAAGTGGCCTGCTTTGACACGGCGTTTCACCGCACGATGCCTCGCGTGGCGAAGCTGCTGCCGATTCCACGCCGCTTCGACGCAGCCGGGATCGAGCGATACGGTTTCCACGGCCTCTCCTATGCCTATCTCATGGAAGAACTCGCGCGCGTCGCCGGAGCGAATGCGGCCAAAGGGAAAGTGATCCTGGCTCACTTCGGTAACGGCGCCAGCCTGGCGGCAGTCCACGGCGGCAAGAGCCTCGACACCAGCATGGGGTTCACGCCGGCCGCTGGGGTGCCGATGGGTACCCGGCCGGGCGACTTGGATCCCGGCGTCGCCTGGCACATGCTGCGTTCCGAGAATCTGACACCCGAACAGTTCAACGACATCATCAATCATAAGTGCGGCCTGCTGGGCGTTTCTGAAACCAGTTCCGACATGCGCGATTTGATCCAGCGCCAGTCGAGCGATGTCCGCGCCGCCGAGGCAGTGGAACTATTCTGTTACCAGACCCGCAAATGGATCGGGTCGTTCGCCGCCGTTCTCGGCGGAGTGGAGACGCTGGTGTTTTCCGGCGGAATCGGCGAGAACACCGGGGAAGTGCGCGCCCGTGTGTGCAGCCGCTTGGGGTTTCTCGGTATCGATTTGGACGAAGCCAGGAACGGCGTCAACGCCCCGGTAATTTCCACTGAAACGAGCCCGGTCACCGTCCGCGTGATCCGCACCGATGAAGAACTGATGATTGCGCGCTCGGTGTGCAGGCTGCTGACTGATGAAGGCCGGACTCTATGAGGACTACCCTGAAGATGGCGCGAGAGGCTCTGAGACCCGCATGACCGAGCCCCCCCCCATCGCCGAACATCTCAAGGGCAAAGCCTGGCATAACCAGTCTGCCGAGGAAGTACTGGCACATCTAGGCTCCTCAGCGGCCGGACTGTCTGCGCGGGAAGCAGCACAACGCCTCGCGGCTGACGGCCCGAACGAGCTGATTGAAGGCAAGCGTATCAGCACGCTGCGGATTCTCCTCGGCCAGTTCAAGAGCCTCATCATTTGGATTCTCATTGCCGCCGGTGTCGTCTCCGGCTTGTTGGGGCAAGCGGTGGATGCCATCGCCATCCTCGTCATCGTCGTTCTTAACGCCGCTATTGGTTTCTATCAGGAGTTCAAAGCGGAGAAGTCCATCGCGGCGCTGAAGAAAATGACCGCGCCTCTGGCCAAGGTTCGGCGCGAGGGGGAAGTCGCTTCTATTCCTGCATCGGAAATCGTCGCCGGTGACATCCTAACGCTGGAAGCTGGCGACGTGGTCGCGGCGGATGCCCGGCTCCTGGCGGCGGCTTCGCTCAAGTGCATCGAGTCCGCGCTGACCGGCGAGTCGGAGACGGTGACGAAACAGCCTGCGACCCTGGAGCAGGGCGATCTCCCGCTCGGCGACAGGGAGAACATGGTGTTCATGGGCACGAGTGTCGCAGCGGGCACCGGCCAGGCCGTCGTCGTGGCCACGGCGATGAAGACCGAACTGGGCCGCATCGCGGGACTGATGGAAGAAGCGGACGAGGAGCAAGGCACGCCGCTGCAGCGAAGACTTGACTCATTCGGGCGCATTCTCGTATGGGTGGCGTTGGGCATTGTCGCGCTGATGTTCGGGCTGGGACTGCTGCGCGGGATCAAACCCTTGGAGTTGTTCATGACCTCGGTCGGTCTCGCCGTGGCCGCCGTGCCGGAAGGGTTGCCGGCGGTCGTCACCGTGGCGCTTTCGTTGGGGGTGCTGCGCATGGCCCGCCGCCGTGCGCTTGTGCGCAAACTGGCCGCAGTCGAAACGCTCGGCTCGACCAGCGTCATCTGCACGGACAAAACCGGCACATTGACCGTCGGCGAGATGACCGTGCGCGCTCTCTACGTTTCCGGCCAAAGCTACGAAGTCACCGGCGAAGGTTACGGACCGGATGGCGAAGTCCAATTCGAGGGCAGGAAGGCGGAAGCGCCGCATCTCGTACCGTTGCGCGAACTCGCGACCGTTCTCCTCGGCTGCAACAATGCGCATCTGGTCGAGGCGGACGGCGCTTGGGAAACCGTTGGCGATCCCACCGAAGGCGCATTATTGGCGGCTGGCGCCAAAGCCGGCGGTGACCGAAAGCGCATCGAGAAGGATCTGCCGAAGCACCACGAGATTCCGTTCGACTCCGACCGCAAACGGAGCGCGGTGATCCGGCGGAAGCCCGACGGAAAGCTCCGAGCGTTCATCAACGGCGCGCCCGGCGGGTTGTTGGAACTTTGCACTGGTCTTTACACGAGCACTGGTATCCGCCCTCTGACCGCACAGGATCGGGAGCACATTCTGGCGCGGACCTCCGCGATGGCGAAGAAGGCCCTGCGCGTGCTCGGTTCTGCCTGGCGCGACCTGGACGACGCGGCGCCCGCCGACCTCACCTCGGACACCGTGGAGCGCGAACTCGTGTTCGTCGGTCTGGCGGGGATGTATGATCCGCCCCGGCCCGAGGCCAAAGACGCCCTCGCCAAGTGTCGTGCCGCCGGCATACGCGTGGTAATGATCACCGGCGATCACCCGGATACCGCGAAGGCCATCGCGCAGGAAATCGGCATCGCCTCGACCGCCGACGTTGCCATCGCGGGTGTCGATTTGGACAGGATGTCCGACGACGAACTCCGCAAACGTGCGCCTAAGAATCGCAGTGTATTCCCGCGTCACCGCCGAGCACAAGCTGCGCATCATTCGCGCCTTGAAAGCCAATGGAGCCGTCGTGGCGATGACGGGCGATGGCGTAAACGATGCCCCGGCCCTCAAGGGCGCCGACATCGGCATCGCCATGGGGAAGGCTGGCACCGAGGTCACCAAGCAGGCGGCGGATATGATCATAACCGATGACGACTTCGCCACCATCGTCGACGCTGTGGAAGAGGGCCGGGGCATATACGCCAATATCCGCAAGACGCTCCAATACCTGCTGGCGGGCAACACCGGTGAACTGCTGCTCATGACCGTCTGCGTAATCATCGGCCTGCCGGCGCCGCTACTGCCGATTCACCTGCTGTGGATCAATCTCGTCACCGACGGCTTGCCCGCGCTCTGCCTGGCTAGCGACCCCATCGACCCCGACGTGATGAAGCGCCCCCCGCGCCCCAGATCTGAGCGCATCGCGAACCGCAGTTTCCTGCGTCCGATGTTCGTCACCGGTTTCCTCACGGGCGGCGTCACCTTCGCGGTTTACTCCTATGTCCTGCAGATGGGAAGCGCACAAACTGCCCGGACGTACGCTTTCGCCGTGTTGGTCTTCGCCGAGCTTTTGCGGTCCTTCGGCGCCCGCAGTGAAAGCAAGCCGGTCTGGCGGATCTCTCTTTTCACAAACGTCAACCTCGTCGTAGTCGTTGCAGTCTCTATCGGTCTTCAGGTTTTGAGCCAGCACAACGCAACTCTGGGCAGCCTCTTGAAAACATCGCCTATGCCGCTCGCCGATTGCCTGGTTCTTCTCGCCGTAGGCGCTATCCCGCTCTTCATCCTGGAGATGGAGAAGGTTATCCGGCTCGCCCGGCGAGCGCAGCTGGTTTGAATGGAAAACATGAAAATGGAAAAGAAGACTCTTTCCCCGGAACTGCTCCACAAGATGGATGCTTACTGGCGCGCCGCAAACTATCTGTCAGTTGGCCAGATTTATCTCTACGACAATCCGCTGCTGAAGCGGCCGTTGACGCTCGCGGATGTGAAGCACATGCTGCTGGGTCACTGGGGCACGACCCCCGGGCAGAACTTCATCTACGTGCACTTGAACCGGGTCATCAAGAAATACGACCTCGACATGATTTACGTGTCCGGCCCAGGGCACGGCGGCCCGGCGGTCGTGGGCAACACCTACCTGGAGGGCACTTACAGCGAGATCTATCCCAACATCAGCCAGGATGAGGCCGGGCTTCGGAAGCTCTTTCGTTCAGTTTTCGTTTCCCGGAGGAATTCCCAGCCACGCCTCGCCGGAGTGTCCGGGCTCGATCCACGAGGGCGGCGAGCTGGGCTATTCGCTCAGCCATTCGTTCGGAGCGGTGTTCGACAATCCCGATCTCATCGTCGCCTGCGTCGTCGGCGATGGCGAGGCGGAAACCGGGCCCCTGGCCACGGCCTGGCATTCCAACAAGTTTCTCAATCCGGCCACCGACGGCGCGGTGCTGCCGATCCTGCATCTCAACGGCTACAAGATTTCCAACCCGACCATCCTTGCCCGCATCACCCGCGAGGAATTGGAACAGTTGCTCCGCGGCTACGGCTGGACGCCGTACTTCGTCGAGGGTCACGAGCCCGAACCGATGCATGAGGCCATGGCCGCGACGCTCGACACGGCGGTGGAGCAGATTAAGCAGATCCAGCAGGACGCCCGCGTCCGCGGCAACCTCGCGCGTCCGCGCTGGCCGATGATCGTCCTCAATTCACCCAAGGGCTGGACGGGGCCGAAGATGGTCGATGGCCTGCAGGTTGAGGGCACCTTCCGTTCGCACCAGGTGCCGATCTCCGACCCGGCCACCCATCCCGGACACCTCAAGCTCCTCGAAGAATGGCTGAGGAGCTACCGGCCGGAGGAACTCTTCGACGAGCAGGGCCGCCTGAAACCGGAACTGGCCGAACTTGCGCCCCAGGGCGAACGGCGCATGGGCGCCAATCCCCACGCCAACGGCGGCATTCTGCTGCGCGACCTGCGGATGCCGGATTTCCGCGACTACGCCGCCGGCGTGCCCTCGCCGGGAGTGGGCGGCATCGGCGACACGCATGTGCTTGGGCCTTTCCTGCGCGATGTGGCGAAGCTGAACACGGAGCAGCGGAATTTCCGGGTCTTTGGCCCTGACGAGACGCTCTCTAACGGCCTGGAAGCCCTCTTTGAAGTGACCAAACGCCAATGGGACGCCGCCACCGTGCCGAACGACGAGTTTCTCGCGCCCACGGGGCGTGTGATGGAAATGCTCAGCGAGCACCAATGCGAGGGCTGGCTCGAGGGCTACCTGCTCACCGGGCGGCATGGACTCTTCAACTGCTACGAGGCGTTCATCCACATCGTGGATTCGATGTTCAACCAGCACGCCAAATGGCTGAAGGTCACCGGAGACCTGACGTGGCGGCGGAAGATCGCCTCGCTAAACTACCTGCTGGCCTCGCATGTCTGGCGCCAGGACCACAACGGCTTCACCCACCAGGATCCCGGCTTCATCGATCTCGTCGTGAATAAGAAGGCCGAGGTCGTGCGGGTCTACCTTCCGCCGGATGCCAACTGCCTGCTGTCGGTGATGGACCACTGCCTGCGCAGCCGCCATTACGTCAACGTCGTGATCGCGGGCAAACACCCGGCGCCGCAGTGGCTCTCGATGGACGCCGCGGTCAAGCACTGCACCCAGGGCATCGGCATCTGGCAGTGGGCCAGCAACGACCAGGAGGTTGCGCCCGACGTGGTGATGGCCTGCTGCGGCGACGTTCCCACGCTGGAGACGCTCGCCGCCGTCTCCATTCTGCGCGAGCATTTGCCCGAGCTCAAGATCCGGGTGGTCAACGTCGTCGACCTCATGAAGCTGCAGCCGCAAACCGAGCATCCGCACGGGTTAAGCGACATGGAATTCGACGAGCTCTTCACCAAGGACAAGCCGGTCATCTTCGCCTTCCATGCCTACCCGTGGCTGATCCACCGGCTGACTTACCGCCGCACCAACCACGACAACATCCACGTCCGCGGTTACAAGGAAGAGGGCACCATCACCACGCCCTTCGACATGGCCGTGCTGAACGATCTGGACCGCTTCCACCTGGTGATGGACGCCATCAACCGCCTGCCGCAGACCGGCGACAAGGGCATCTACCTGAAGCAGCAGCTCAAGGACAAGCTGATCGAACACAAGCAGTACATCAACAAGAACGGCCAAGACCTGCCGGAAATCCGCAATTGGAAATGGGATAAAGGAGAATCTGAATGCCATACATAACTGTCGGGAAGGAAAACTCCGGCAACATCGATCTCTACTATGAGGACCATGGCTCGGGTAAGCCGGTTGTCCTTATCCACGGATACCCGCTGAGCGGCGCTTCCTGGGAGAAGCAGACCGCGGCGCTTCTGGCCGCGGGCCGCCGGGTAATCACCTACGATCGCAGAGGATTCGGCAAGTCCAGCCAGCCGACCACCGGCTACAACTACGACACCTTCGCCCAGGACCTGCACAAACTCGTGACCCAGCTCGAACTAAGTGATTTCGCGCTGGTCGGCTTCTCCATGGGAGGCGGCGAAGTGGCTCGCTACGTAGGGAAATATGGATCTAGCGGAGTGAGCAAGGCGGTGTTCATCTCGTCGGTCCCGCCTTTCCTGCTGAAGACGCCGGACAACCCGGAGGGTGTGGAAGGCAGTGTCTTTGAGGGGATTAAGAAGGCCATCGTCGCGGATCGTTACGCGTTCTTCACCGAGTTTTTCAAGAATTTCTACAACACCGACCTGCAGCTGGGGAAGCGTATCAGCGAACAGGCCGTTCAGGCTAGCTGGAACGTCGCCGCCGGAGCCTCTGCTACCGCCAGTCTCGCTTGCGTGCCGACCTGGCATGAGGACTTCCGCCAGGACTTGACCCACGTCGACGTGCCCACGTTGGTCATCCACGGGGATGCGGATCGGATTCTACCTATCGCTGCCTCGGGACTGCGAACCGCCAAATTGATCAAGGGCGCCCGCTTATGGGTGGTTAAGGATGGGCCGCACTGCATCACCTGGACCCACGCGGACGAAGTGAACCACGAGTTGGCGAACTTCCTTTGGATCTAGGCGGCGAAATCGATATACCCGCGCCGCGGGTCCGTGCTCACCAATTTCACTCGAAGCTGATCGCCCACGTCGACACCGTGCTGGCCGCGAATGAGAAGTCCCTCCGCGGGAGGGTCCAGCACGCGCACGAAAACGCCTTTCGGCGTGACGCCGGTCACCACGGCGGCAAACATCTCGCCGATCCGATGTTGGAGCGCTACGGCCGCAATGCGTTTGTTCATCACCCGCTCCACTTTGCGCGCGGCATCCTCCTTGAGCGTGCAGTTTCGGGCTATCGAGCCCAGTTGCTCGTCCGAGTAGGGCGACGGCCGTTTGGCCAGAACCGACTTGATGAGCCGCTGCGTTACCGCATCGGCAAAGCGCCGGTTGGGCGCCGTCGAATGGGTGTAATCATGGGCCGCCAGCGCAAAATGCCCCTGATCCCCGTCGCCCGGCCGCGCGAAAACATACTCGCCCGGCCCCATCAGCTTGATCACCGCCAGGGAGAGGTCCGTGTAATGCACTGCGTCGGCGGCTTTTCGCTTCTGAAGGAAGGCATTGAGAGCCCCCGAATCAGCTTCTGCCGGTAGCGTCTCGCCATAGCGCGCCGCGAGTTCCATGATGCGTGGCCAGCGCTCGGGAGTCCTCACCACGCGCCGGATCGAAGGCGCACCGGCGTTTGTGAGCGTGCGCTCCATCACGCCATTGGCGGCGACCATGAAATTCTCAATTAGCTCGGTCGCTCGATTCTTCTTGCGGGTATTGAGTCCCTGTACCTGGCCGTCGGAAATGACCGCCTCCGCCTCGACGCGGTCGAAGTTCAACGCGCCCAATCGATGACGCTCCTCGTGGAGCATCCGCGCCGCCTCGTCCTGCAGTTTTAGCTGAGCCTGCAAATCGGCGGACGCACCAACCTTCGGCGGCGGGCCGGACGTCCCTTCGAGCCACGCTCCGACGGCGTTGTACGCCAACTGCGCCTTATTGCGCACCAGGGCGCGATAAATGCTGGTGGATGAAACCGAGCCATCGGCGGCGACGACCATCTCCACCACCACCGCCAGCCTGTCGCCGGCCTCGTTCAGCGAGGTCAGATCCGTCGACAGTTGCTCCGGCAGCATCGGAAAGATTCGTATGCCGGTGTAGACTGTCGTCGTTTGCTCGGCTGCGTGCCTATCGATCGGGGAATCGATAGCGACGTCGGAATCGACATCCGCGATCCCGATCAGAACCCGAATTCCGCCGTTCACGCGCTCGGCGGCTTCGATCTGGTCCAAGTCGCGCGAAGTGTCGTTGTCGATGGAGGACCACAACAGCGCGCGCAAATCGCGCACATCGCCATTTGTGGCAGGCGCCGCCTGGGTCTTGAGCGCCGCCAGTTGCTCGTCCACCCCCAGGGGGAAATCAGGATCGAAGCCCTCGTCGATCATTTCCTGACGGGCGGCGGCAAATAGATCGAATCCATTGTCGGGCATCACACCGACAGCCTACCACGCCGCAATACAATAGACATTGCGAGAAAACAACTAGGGAGGCGTTTTGACATGTCGCCACAGCAGATGAATCGTCGTTCCTGGCTTCGCGGATTGACCGGCGCCGGCGGGCTCTTCGCCTTGGACGCGGCATTCACCGCCGAGCGAACCAGCGCCGCAGCGGTGGGCCCGAACGACAACATCAAGATCAGCAAGATTGAGACCTTCGTGCTGAAGAACTCGTGGGTCTTTGTAAAGATCTCCACCGACGCCGGCATCACCGGCTGGGGTGAAATGCTCAAAGACGATGCCAAAGCCTGTGCCGCGGGCGCGCTCGAGGCTGGGCGATTTCTGGTTGGCCAGGATCCCTGCCGGGTCGTCTATCTCTGGCAGCAGATCCAGCGCGGTGCGTTCTATCGCGGTGGTCCCATCAAGACCGCGATCCAGAGCGGCATCGATCAGGCGCTCTGGGATATCAAAGGCAAGGTCTATGGCGTGCCGGTCTATAAGCTGCTGGGCGGCCCGACGCGCGACAGGATCAGAGTCTATGGGACAGTCAGCGAAAAGACCGGCGTGAACGCCATGAAGACGGGCCCGCGCGGTCTCAATCGCGGACCCATCAAGTATGTCGAGGGACAGAAGTTTGTCGATGAAGTGGTGGACAACTTCAAGGCCCTCCGTCAGAAGTACGGTTCCGGAGTCGACATAGGCATTGATTTTCACGGCGCCGTGCAGCCGCCGACGGCATTGCTGCTGGTCAAAGCCCTGGAGCCGTATCAGCCGTGGTTCTATGAGGAGGTGGTACAAGCCCTCAATGTGGATGTCATGGCTGAGATCGCCAGGAAGACCGCCATTCCTCTCGCCACCGGTGAGCGCGTATTTCTCAAATGGGGATTCCGGGAGCTTCTCGAGAAACGAGCCGCCGCCATACTTCAGCCCGACGTGTGTTATGCGGGCGGCATCACCGAGCTTCGACTTATCGCGGGCATGGCCGAGGCCTACTATTTGCCCATCGCCCCTCACAATCCGCAGGGGCCTTGTTCACTGGCGGCCAGCTACCAGATCGCGGCGTCCATTCCGAACTTCCTGGTCCAGGAGCGGGGCGACAACAACCACGAGGACCTTCTGGCAAAGCCCTTGCCGCCGGTCACCAATGGCTACCGCCCGCTCCTCACGGATCCGGGCCTGGGGATCACCATCGACGAGGAGAAGCTCAAAGCGCAGGTTGGCGAGCCCACGTTATACAGACCGAGATTCGATCCCGACGACAACTCGGTGGTCGATTGGTAGACTTCCGCTGAAAAAGCCCGCTGGCAAGCTGAAGCTTACCCCACGAGGGGGCGTGTAGGGTAAGCTTCAGCTTGCCCGCTTCGAGCGTCCAGAAGGGCTTCTTCAGCAGCCTCCTAGGCGATGTGCTTGGCGAGGAACGGCAGACCGCGCTTGCCCCAGAAGGCGTGGACGTCGTCGAAGGTTTCCTGTTCGGTGAGCGCGCCGGCGCCGAAAACCCCATATACCTTCTTCACCCGCTCAAAGCTGGCGCGGCTGGCGGCGATGGGAAAGATGTTGTCGCGTTCCCCCGACTCGACAAAGAGCGGGCGGGGCGCGATCAGACCCGCCACATCGTACATCTCGGCCCAGTTCAGGATTCCGGGCACGTAGTTATCGATGCAGTGCGAGAGGCTCATGATGCAGTCGCGGAAGGTGTTCAGGTAGCCACTGATCATGGCCGCGCGGATGCGCGGTTCGAGCGCGGTGCCGAACGTCGTACAGGTGCCGCCGCCCGAGATCCCCATGCAGCCGACGCGTTTGGCGTCCAGGTCTTTGCGCGTCTCGATCCAGTCGATGGTGCGCATCACTTCGTGAATGCGCCAGCCGATCATGGTCTGGCCCAGCAGCAGCGCCGAGCCGGCGACTGGCTGGCAGGCGGAGCTCCCGAGTCCTTTCTTAATGGTGATCGGATCGCGCCGGCAGCCGAAGGCCATGGGCTCGATGGCCACGGCGGCCATGCCATGCTCGGTCACCTGGATAGGAAAATCGTGCTGATATCCCGACTTGTCCGTCCGGGGCTGGCCTTTGGCATCGATGCCGACCGCGTCATCCACGCCGCGGCCGTGTCCAGGCACGCAGACGACCGTGGCGTAAGGGGGCTTTGCCGACGCCGGTGTCAACAGGTAGCCCAGAACGGAGACGCCAGGACGGCTCTGGAAGACGAACTTCTCGCGGCGGTACCCCGGGAACTCGCGCACTTCGAGCGTCTGCGGCAGGAGCGGGCACTTCTCGGGAAAACCGCCGAGCAACTCCGTGAGCTTCGTTCTCAGCGTCCGCTGCCACGCTTCTGCCTGCTGGCGGTTCTGGGCCCGGAACGTCATGCGGAGCGGCGCCGATTCGTATTGCTTCATCGTAAAGGCCACCGGATCGAAGGACACCGCGTCCACTTTGCCTTCGAAGCCCTGCAGGGCTCCGGTATACGGGGTGTCCGCGGCGGGAAGCTGGCCGGGCTTCAGCATCGCGGCGCCCACTGCCAATCTGCCAAGTTGTCGTCGATTCATTCCGACTATGTTGCCACAAGAGGCAAGGGGGTGTCAGTAGTGGCGGCTACCGGCGGTTGACCAGCCACAGCACGAGGCTCAGGAGCAGGCTCAACAGCAGGCTCGTCGCCAGAGGGAAATAGAACACGGAATGCTTGCCCTTGATCAGAATATCGCCCGGCAGGCGCCCGATGCGGAGCGGCAGGCGTCCGCCAAAAGTGACAAGCAGTCCGAGCGCCATGATAATGGCCCCAATGATAATCAGCGTGCGTCCGAACGAGGACATGGCTCCTTTTCCGCCGGGATTCCCGTCATGAGCTCCCGGTTCGAGGAAGAGTATACTCCTCTTCTTCTATTTAGGCGCGCGGAAGTCCGGAGTGTGGGCATAAAGAGCAGACGCATTTTCCATGAGAGTCTTCGTTGGAACACGTGCAGGACCTGGTGCTAGACTGTGTTGGAACGGCAGTCCGGACGCAGCCTGCGGACCAAGCCGGCCAGCAAACCAGTCTGTATGCCCGGTGCGGATAAGATGGAAAATGCGTCTGTCCCCTTTTTTAGATGCGGAAGCTTGGTTGTTCGCGTCCACGCGACTCGCGCCGAAGCCGGCCGCATGGCCGCGCTCGACGCTGCCCAGGAGCTGCAGGTGCTTCTTCAACGGAAGGGTCGGGCCAGCCTGCTGCTCTCCGCGGCCGTGTCGCAATTGGATATCCTGGCCGCGTTGCGGGAGGACCAGTCGGTCGACTGGACTCGCATCACCGCTCTCCACGTTGACGAGTACGTGGGCATGGCCGCATCGCATCCCGCAGCCTTCCGACGATTTCTCCAGGAGCACTTTGTGCGGCACGTGCCCCTTGCCGCTTTCCATGGGATTGATGGACAGGCTCCCGACCTTGCGGCTGAATGCCGGCGCTACGCCGCGCTGCTCAATGAACTGCGGCCCGGGTTGGCGATCCTGGGGATCGGAGAGAACGGGCACCTGGCATTTAACGATCCGCCGGTGGCCCGGTTCGACGATCCTGACGACGTCAAGCCGGTGCAGTTGGACGAAGCCTGCCGGGCGCAGCAGGTCCACGATGGCGCATTTGAGCGCATCGAGGACGTGCCTAAGCTTGCCCTGACGGTCACCGTCTCGCGGTTGATGCGGGTTCCGCGCGTCATCGTAGTGGTGCCGGGTCCGACGAAACGGAAGGCCGTTCGGTTGGCCTTGGAAGGCCCCATCGATCAGGCCTGCCCTGCGTCGATTCTCCGGCGGCACAGCAACGCAACGCTCTATTTGGACCGCGAGTCGGCCGCCGGTTTGTCGATCTCGAGCTAACTCCAGAGCCGGTCGTTCGGCTGGCGCCCTCGTCCCGGAGTTGCCGGCGCTCCACCCGGTCCGCGCCGCCCCGGCGACATCTGCTCCAGGTCCCACTGAGGCGTGGGATCGAAGTAGCCGGGCCCGTTTTGGAGATTCTTCCTGATGGCGTCTTCGTTCAGCGTGATCCCCAAACCCGGCCCGTTAGGCACGTTGATGTAGCCCTTGTCGATGATCGGCTTGATGTTCGCCACCACATCGCCCCAGGCTGGGTTGTCAACCGCGTGGTTCTCCTGCACCAGAAAGTTCTCCGTGGCAGCGGCACAATGCACGTTGGCAAACGCTCCCACCGGCCCGCTGGCACAGTGCAGCACCATCGGCACTCCGAACTCTTGGATGGCGTCACCCGTCTTGTGCGTCTCCAGAATCCCGCCCGCGGTCAGCAGGTCGGGCTGGAGCAGATCCGTGGCATGGTTCTTCGCCAGTTCGATAAAGCCTTCCTTCAGGTAGATGTCCTCGCCCGTGAGCGTCGGAACCTCGATCGCGTCGGTGATCTTCTTCCACAGTTCCGTGTACTGCCACGGAATAAAATCCTCCATCCAGGCCAGGTTGTACTTCTCGAACGCCTTGCCCAGGCGAATGCAGGAATTCACCCCGATGTGCCCGAAGTGATCCGTGGCAATCGGCACATCCCAGCCCGCCGCTTCGCGCACCTTGGCCATGTAGTCGGCCATCAGGGCGATGCCCTTGTCTGTGATCTCCAGGCCCGTGAACATGTGCACCGTGCTGCCCGAGATGTCCGCCCCCGCCGGATACACCACCGTACCTGGAACGTTCTGGATCAGGTTGATGCCCACGTCGGCCTTGAAAAATGTGAAGCCGTCCTTCCGGCGCAAATCAAAGCGCTGCTTGAAAACGGCCGGGTCGGCTGCCCCCGGCGTGTCGCAGTAAATCCGGATCTTGTCGCGGAACTTGCCGCCCAGCATCTGCCAGATCGGCACGTTGTAGGCTTTGCCCGCCAGGTCCCACAGCGCGATTTCGATGCCGGACACGCCGCCGCCCTGGCGGGCGTGAGAACCGAACTGTTTGATCGAACGGAAAATCTTGTCGATGTTGCAGGGGTTCTCACCCACCACCTTCCGCTTCAGTTGCAGAACGTAGCTCGGGATGGCCCCGTCGCGGTTCTCGCCGTAGCCGACAAGGCCTTGGTTGGTGTCCAGGCGGATTATCGCCCCGGCCATCCGCACGTCGGTAATCCGCAAATCCGACGGCTTGGAGGCCGTATTGGTGTACTGGAGCGCCGCGTCCAGCGTCTCATCCGCCCAAAAGCCAGCGCCCACGGTCATGGCGACGCCTTTCAAAAAGGAACGCCGGCCGGTCAGCTTCTTTACTGATTCCTTGATCATCGTCGGATTCTCCGGGAAGCCAGAACACTCTTATGGGCTTGGCGGCGCGCCGCCTCTACCCGCGCCGGCGCCCCTGCCCGCCCCTCCTTGACGCGGCTGGCTCGCCTCGGCCACCATCGCCAGAAATTCGGCCCGCGGCATCTTCAGCTTCTCAGGGTGAGCGTCAACCCATTTCACAAGCTCGGCATATTTCGCCGGAGTCCAACCGCCTTCGAGCAGACCGGCGTTCTGGCCCGTGGTATTCCGTTCATAGTTGTAGGCATTTTCGAGAGCGGTGAATTCCGCCCTCTTGATCGCCTCTCCGGCGAACTGTGAGGGAATAAAGATGACCCCATCCCGCTTGGCCAGGACCAGGTCCCCCGGCAGCACAACTGCACGTCCGATACGGACCGGAGCGTTGATCGCCGTCAACTGCATTTCAGACCAGGCCCCAGGATCGTAGCCGCGATAAAACCCATTGAGAAAAGGGATTGCCCGGTTTTCCTCCTGATCCCTGATGCCGCCGTCGAATATGAAACCGGAATGGGTTCTTGGCGGCGATGCCGCTTCCCAGGTTGGAACCGATCAATGTGCCTCCCACGATCTTCCCGAAGCCGTCGGCGACAAGGGTGTCTCCCATCACCAGTTCATTGATCACCCAGGTGTTGGTCCCGGTGCCAACGCGTCCCTCCGCCTTGCCCTCGGCCTGAATGGCGCTCACCATGTCGGCCCGCGTCGGCATGAATTGCGCCGTGACCGCACGGCCGGCGAAGGGCTGGTCGATGTGGAGAGCCTGCCAGCCGCTCTCAAACTGGTTGCGGTAGCCTCGGCCGCCCACATAGTCCTGGATATCCTCGATCGTCACATCCAGGGCGCGCTTGAGCAGATCGTCCGGCAACTTTCGGGCGCCCGTCGGGGAAGCGCTCGCCCTTCCACTCCGACGTATAGAACATCATTTGCTCCTTCGTCATCTTTATCTGAGCGAAGGCAGGCCACATGCCCAACACGGTGCAGGCTATCAATGCAGTCAGAATCGTTTTTCTCATAGGACGTCCTCTGAATTCGGCCGGAAACTGGGCCGGATTCGATTGTACACCCAACCGCCTGACCTGTAGCAACCCTTGCTCCATTGACGGCAGGAACTGCACGACACAACTCGCGGGAATCTTGGCTTCTACCTTAATTTGCGCATTATTCAGCTTTGGCCCTCAATCTGCACTTCACTGGATGGAGAAGCGACGAGAAATGTCCACGCTGACGAAATAGCACAGAAGACGAGGCAGAGAATGAACATAACCACACTAAGCACCACCGAAATGGCCCTGATCGGCGCTCTTGCCGTGGTTCTCATTGCAGGCATAGCCGCGTTCCTTTTGCACCGAAAACGCCGGACTGAGAGACTGCGCACCCAGTTCGGCAGTGCTGAATATGCTCGCGCCGTCGAAAAACTCGGCGACCGGCGGCACGCGGAGGCAGGCCTCGAAGAGCGCAACCAACGAGTCGAGAAGTTTCACGTCCGGCCGCTCGCGGCAGCCGATCGCGCACGCTTCGTTGAGTCTTGGCGCGGAGTCCAGGCGCACTTCGTTGACGGCCCCGCCAGTGCGGTAACTGAGGCGGACAAACTACTGGGTGATGTGATGTCCACGCGAGGCTATCCGGTCAGTGACTTTGAACAGCGGGCGGCGGATATCTCCGTGAATCATCCGCTAGTTCTGGAAAACTACCGAAAGGCTCACGAAATCGCGCTCCGCCAGGCGCCGCAGGAGGCCAGCACCGAAGACCTGCGCCAGGCCATGGTTCATTACCGGACGCTTTTCGAGGCGCTGGTTAACGAGCCGGAGGTGCCTTTGGCCCAAGTTGCATCCTGAGCACAGACTATGAAGCGAAGAACTAGAAGAGAGAAGAAGAGCAGAAATATGCGGGACTCACCACGGCGGCTTTGGCTGGCGCCGGCGAGCCAACGGCGTTGAAGCAGGAGCTTGAGCTGCGGCCACCGAGCGCAGAACTACAGCCACCGGCTGTGGCCGCTGATGAACGGGCGACGCCGCTGTTTTCGCCTGACGAGGCGAAGGCGTTTCGCGTTCGCTGGGATACGATCCAGGGTGGCTTTGTGGACGAGCCCCGCCGAGCGGTGGAGCAGGCGGACAGCCTGGTCGCAGGGGCTATGAAGCGCCTGGCGGAGATATTTGCGGATGAACGGGCGAAGCTCGAGGGGCAGTGGGATCGCAAAGAGAGCGTATCGACCGAGGATCTTCGGCTTGCGCTGCGCCGCTATCGGTCGTTTTTCGGGCGTCTTCTTTCGATTTAGAACATTTTGAGAGAAAAGGAGACCCTACAATGAAGTCAATCGTTATCAGTCTGATGCTGGCAGTCTGTATGCTCGCCCAGGTCCAGCGGCCTGTTTCGGATAGGGCGCAGGCCAGGCTCGAGCGCCAGGTGCGCCACGAACTGGTCATGCTCCCTTACTACGGGCTGTTCGACAACCTCGCGTTCCGGGTAGACGGGACCACGATCACTCTGTTAGGACAGGTGAGCCACCCGATACTAAAAAAGGATGCCGGCGACGCGGTGAAGGACATCGAGGGCGTGGAGAATGTCGATAACCAGATCGAGGTGCTGCCGACCTCTCCCAGCGACGATCGCATACGCGTCGCGGCCTATCGCACGATCTACGGACAAGCCGTACTGAACCGGTACGCAATGCAGGCGGTGCCGTCGATCCACATCATCGTCAAGAACGGGCACATCACGCTGGAAGGCATGGTCGGCAGCCAGACCGATAAGAACATCGCCGGGGTGCAAGCCAACATGGTCGCCAGTGTCTTTTCGGTGACAAACAACCTTCAGATCGAGAGCAAGTGAGTTAGCGGCTACTCGGTGCTGAAGATGAAGATCCCGGGCGATCTGCATGTGCTGCTGTTGGGCTTGGCCTCAACCACGGCCCTTCTCGGCCAGGTAAATGCGAGCGAGATCATCCGCAACGCAGTCGCCGCCGACGAGTCCAACTGGAAGATCGCCCGGAACTATTCGTTTGCGCAACGGGTGGAACTCCGGAAACTGGACGCCCTGGGAAAGGTGAAGTCGTCCGAGGTGCGCTCCTACGACATCACCTTTGAGGAAGGCACGCCCTACCGCCAACTGGTCGAGAGAGACGACCTGCCGTTGCTCCCCGCCGAAGAGAGGAAAGAGCAGGAGAACCTCGCCAAGAGTATCGCCCAGCGGCGGCAAGAGACCGACACGGAGCGGGCCAGGCGCTTGTCCGTATACGAGAGGCGCCCGGATTGGCTGCGTGAGGCCTGGCACGAATTGCCGGATGCTTTCGAGTTCCGGTTGGCCGGAGAAGGGAAGCTGGAGGGCCGCGGCGTATTCATCATCGAGGGCACGCCGCGCCCGGGATATCAACCCCGCTCCCGCACCGCCAAGTTGCTTCCCTCTATCAAAGGCAGATTCTGGGTGGACCAACAAGACCACCAGATCGTGAAGGTAGAAGCGGAAGTCATCGAGACCATTTGGATGGGGCTGTTCCTGGTACGCGTCGCGAAGGGAACACACGCGACTCTGGAGCTGGCATGCGTCAGCGATGGCGTCTGGCTGCCCGACCGCCTGCAAGTATTCGCCTCGGCCCGGTTGGGACTGCTAAGCACCTTGCGCTTCGAGCAGGACATCCACTACAGCCGGTATAGCAGCGTTCCAGACGACGCCCGCAGCACCAGGCTGAACCGATTCACACAGTAGGGGCACGGCGGCGCCGTGCCCCTACCACTTGGCCTATACTTGCGGAGAGGGGCACAAGGAGAGGTTATGCCAGGTGAACGGATATCTCGACGCCAACTCATCGCGGGTGCGGCCAGCGTTGCGATCGGCAGGGCGTTTGCAGCCACCCCGCCGTCCTCGGCCGTGGCCATTGCGCGCTGCGCCACCTACGACCAGCAAATGTTCCAGACGCTGGGCCGTCTCGTGAATCAGATCGGGGGAATCGGGGGACTGGTCAAGGGCAAGACCGTGGCGGTGAAGCTCAATCTCACGGGAAACCCTGAGCGCTTCCCGGAGCGGCCGGACCTGCCCTACCGCAATCATCCGGCGACGGTCCTGGCGCTGGCTCAGTTGCTGTCCAACGCGGGCGCCCAGCGGATCCGTATCATTGAAGCTTTCTTTCCACCTTCCCAGGAACTGGAATTGTGGGCGCGTTACGGACTGGACGTTAAGGCGATCAGCAACGTGGGCTGCAAGGTGGAATGGGAGAATACCCAGAACCTCGGGCAAGGCAAGGAGTATAAGCGGTTGAAGGTGCCCTCGGGCGGCTACATCTTCCCGGCTTTCGACTTGAACCACTCCTTCACCGATTGCGACGTTTACGTATCGTTGTCGAAACTGAAGCACCACGCCACCGCCGGCGTGACGATGGCCATGAAGAACAACTTTGGCAACACCCCCTGCTCCTTGTACGGCGGCGACTGCGGCGACAGCGGCAACGAGATCCCCAGGCAGGAACGGCAATCGGTCTGCCACGTAGGGAAGGGAACACCGCCCAAGGGGGTGCCCCAGGAACTGGATCGCACCACGCCGCGAGAGGGCGGCTACCGCGTGCCTCGGATCGTAGTCGACGCGGTGGGCGCGCGGCCGATCGACCTGTCGATTGTCGATGCCATCGAGTCGATCAAGGGTGGAGAGGGCGCCTGGAACCGGGGGGTAGTGCTCGTCAAGCCGGGCCTGCTGCTGGCGGGGAAGAATCCCGTGTGTGTGGATGCGGTCTCGACCGCGGTCATGGGCGGGGACCCGCTGGCGGATCGCGGGCAGAGCTTCTTCGGGGATTGCGACAACATGATCAAGCTGGCCCAGGCCGTAGGCCTCGGAACCGGGGACCTGTCCCGCATCGAACTGCCTGGGCTCAAGATCAAAGAGGCGCTGTTCGACTACGGCCCGAGGCCAATCTCGGCGCCTGCGCGCGGCGCGACCGGAGCGCGCGGCCCCGCTTAGCAGGCTGCGGAAAAAGCCCTTCTGTAGGTTCGACTGGAGTTTCTCCATTTCAGGCTGGGGCTCGGTTGTGGAGTGGGCCGCCAGGTCCGGATAGCGCCGGGATGAACCGGCATGGAGTAGCGAACGAAAGAGTCGTACGGGGAAGGAGTAGCGATCCACCCTGACCCCGAGTCATGCGAGGGCGGTCGTGAGGCCGAACTTGAAGCGTTGACAGGGGCATATGTAGGCGCGGTATTGAGCTCCGAAATCAGGTGGTGTGGGGTGCCGACGGTGTCAGGCCACCCGGAAGGCAACACTGTGCCAAGCGTCAGGCGAGCTTGGCCAGGCCCCGCGGAGTCGAAGACCCGCTGCATGCATAGAAACTCCATGCGCGAGAACCGGGAGACCCCGTTGTTGCCCGTTGCAGCTCGATGCGGTCCGGTGGGAGAAGGCGATGAGCTCTAAGACTCACATGCACGACAGCGGGGAGTCGTACAGCGGCGTAGTACCTACGAAGCAGCCGAACAACGGCGGGAGACCGCTGGCGGAGGGTGTGGAGGAAAGGCCGCTGACCAAGGGGAACACGGAACAACTCAACCTGTGCCGGACACCGAGCCGGGCAAGCAGGCCAAGCGGGCTGGACCGTGTGCGCGAGGCAGCCAGGGAGGACGGGAAGCTACGGTTCACTGCTCTGCTGCACCATGTGACAACGGATCTGCTCCGGGCGAGCTATCACAGCTTGAAAAAGCAGGCAGCGCCGGGAGTGGACGGAGTGACATGGGAAGAATATGGAGGAGGCCTGGAGGCGCGGCTGAGCGACCTGCATGGGCGAATCCACCGTGGGGCATATCGGGCGCAACCGTCGCGGCGAGTCTGGATACCGAAAGCCGATGGAAGACAACGACCATTGGGGGTCGCGGCGCTGGAGGACAAGATCGTTCAGCACGCGGCCGGGACGGTTCTCAACCAGATATGGGAAGAGGACTTTCTGGGCTTCAGCTACGGGTTCCGGCCGGGGCGCAGCCAGCATGATGCTTTGGATGCGCTCTACGTCGGGATTGTGCGCAAGAGAGTGAACTGGGTGCTCGATTTGGACATCCGGGCGTTTTTCGACAAAATCGATCACGCGTGGCTGATCCAGTTCGTGGAGCACCGGATCGGAGACCAGCGAATCGTTCGCCTGATCCAGAAATGGTTGAAGGCGGGCGTGATGGAGCAAGGCCGGTGGCACGAGACGGAGGAAGGGACACCACAAGGGTCGGTGATTTCGCCGATCCTGGCCAATCTCTACCTGCACTATGTGCTCGATCTCTGGGTGAACCAGTGGCGGAAGAAGCAAGCGACGGGCGATGTGATCATCGTGCGTTATGCCGACGACGCCGTGCTGGGGTTTCAGTACCGGGAAGAAGCCGAGCGGTTCCTGGAGCAGTTGCGGGAACGGCTGGCGAAGTTCGGGCTGGAGCTGCATCCGGAGAAAACGCGCCTGATCGAGTTTGGGCGCTATGCCGCCGAGCGCCGGAAGAAGCATGGGGAAGGGAAACCGGAGACCTTCAACTTCTTGGGTTTCACCCACATCTGCGGGGCGAACCACAAGACAGGCCATTTCACCGTACACCGTAAGACCATCGGCAAGCGCATGGCAGCCAAGCTGAAGGAGATTCGGGCTCAACTGCGGCAGCGCTTGCACGGGTCGATCGGAAATACGGTGGCATGGTTGCAGTCGGTGGTTCGCGGCTACTTCCAGTACCATGCGATTCCGGGGAACCTGGCGCAGATGAGGTCGTTTCGCAAGGACATCGCGCGAATGTGGTTTCGCCAGCTTTGGCGGCGGAGCCAGCGAAGCCAGTGGACTTGGGAACGATTCAATTCTCGCCTGGAACCCTTGCTGCCCGGACTCCGCGTTCTACACCCGTACCCTGATGCGCGCTTCAACGCCACGCATCCAAGGTAAGAACCGTGTGCGCTAGCAGCGCCAGCACGGGTCTGTGCGGGGGGCAGCGGGCAACCGCTGTCCCTACCGCGACCAATGCCGGCGGTCTCGCCGGCAGAGGGAGAGATTCTTCCAGAAGTTCGCACTGCTTCTATGTGTTCTACCGCCGCCGTCTGAGCTTGCCAACCGGCTTTTTCAGCAACTGCTTAGCGCTGCACCCGGCCTGAGCCGCCTTCTTTCAAAAGGGCCTTCACTTCGTCCACGGTGAAGCGGCTGAAGTCGCCCGGCACCGAGTGCTTCAGGCAGCTCGCCGCCACGGCGAACTCCAGCGCTTCCCGGTGCGTCGGGAGCATCTGGAAACCGTAGATCAGGCCGCCGGCGAAGCTGTCCCCGCCGCCCACCCGGTCCACGATGTGGGTGATGTCGTAGTGGCGGCTGAGGATGAACTCCTGCCGGTCGTTCAGGCACGCCGACCAGCCGTTATGTGACGCGCTCTTCGATTCGCGCAGGGTGATTGCAATCGCCTTGAGGTTCGGGAATTCGGCGAGCACCTTCGCGGTCAGTTGTTCGTACTGCGCCTGGTCGAGCTTGCCGGAATGCACGTCCACGCCGGCCTGAATACCGAGCGCCATCTGGACGTCCTCCTCGTTGGCGATGGCGATGTCGACGAATTTCATCAGTTCGCGCATCACCTCCGCGGCGGGCTTGCCCCACTTCCAGAGGTTCTTGCGGTAGTTGAGGTCGCAGGAGACCGTGAGCCCTTTCGACTGGGCCTTCTCTACGGATTCCAGCGCCAGCGCGGCGGCACTAGCACTGATGGCCGGAGTGATGCCCGTGATGTGGAACCAGCCGGCGCCGTCGAACGCTTTGTCCCAATCGATGTCGCCCGGCTTGGCCAGTGCGATGGCGCTGCTTTCGCGGTCGTAGACCACCTTGGAGGGCCGCTGGTTGGCCCCAGCCTCAAGGTAGTAGATGCCCATACGGCCCCTGCCCCGCACGATCCTGGACGCGTCCACGCCGAAGCGCCGCAGTTCACCAATCACGGCGTCGGCGACCGGGTGCTTGTCCGGCAGGACCGTGACATAGGCCGCCGGCATGCCCAGCATCGCCAGTTGGACGGCGACGTTGGCTTCCCCACCCCCGAAGGTGGCGACGAATTGGGGTGTCTGGAGGAACCGCTCGAAGCCCGGCGGCGCCAGGCGCAGCATGATCTCGCCGAAAGTTACTATGGTTTTCGTCATCGTCTGACCCTGTTACTTCCCCCGCGCCTCGCGGATCTTGTCGATGAACTGCCTGGCGGTATCGGTAATCGATTGGTAGTCGCCCTTCTTGGCTCCCGCCGTCAAGTTGCCGCCCACCCCCACCGCCGCACAGCCGGCCTTGATCCAGTCCGCGACGTTTTCCAGACTGACGCCGCCGGCCGGCATCAGAGAGGCCTGCGGGAGCGGACCCTTCACGGCCTTCACGAATGCTGGACCCAGCAGTTCGCCGGGGAAAAGCTTCACGATGTCCGCACCCCATTCGAGCGCCTCGACGATATCGCGAATGCTGCCGGCGCCCGGCATGTAAGGCACTTGATATCGGTTGCACAGCCGCGCCGTGTCGGTGTTGAGACAGGGACTCACGATGTACTGCGCGCCGGCCAGAATCGCCGTGCGGGCGGTTTCCGGGTCAAGCACTGTTCCGGCGCCCACCAGGATCTCGCCGGATTTGTAAATCTTCGCCAGGTCGGCTATTACCCCCGCCGCCCCAGGCACCGTGAATGTGATCTCGATCGCAGCCGCGCCGCCCTTGGCGCAGGCTTCGGCGATCCGCGCACCTTGTTCGCTACTCTCCGCCCGGACAATCGCGACCAGTCCGGAATCAACAATCCTTCCAAGCACTTTCAGTTTTTGAGTTGACATGATTAGTTCCTCAGTTCCCGATTAGGATCCACGCCCAGCCATGCCAGCGCCCCAACCAGGCTCAGGGCCGCGGCCACATAAAACGGCACCGACCAGCCGAACTGCATCGCCAGCCAGGGCGTCAGCGACCCAGTTAGCGCACCGGCGAGCTGGTTACACATATTCATTACACCCGAAACCGACCCAGCGGATCGGCCCCCCAAATCGGCCGTGACCGACCAGAACGAGCTTTGCGACAGATACAGCGCGCCGGCGCCCCCCGCTAGAACTATGCTGGCGAGCCGGGGATCCTGCGCCTGGGGTCCCAGGGCGAGGAAGCCGGCGCAAAGCGCAATACTCACACCCGCTATGCCGCCGCGGCCCACGCGCTTTCCGTAGCGCTTGGTCAGCCGGTCGCTGATGATTCCTCCCAGCGGCGAGCAGGTGGCCATCGCTAGAAATGGCAGCATTCCGTAGTAAGAACTCGATTTGAGGTCGAGCCCGCGGACGCGGTTGAGGTAAATGAAAAACCAGGTAAAGAAGATGTAAGCCACATAGCCGTAAGTGAAGTAACTCAGCGAAACCGCCAGCACGTCCCGGCTCTTCACGATGGAGCTCCAGGAAAGCGCCTTGGGCGCCTCCGCTGAACTGGCGGTCCGCGGCAGTCCCGCGCGAATGTGGGCCGCCTCTTCCGGGCTGGTCCAGGGGTGCTCTTCGGGTTTGTCTCGGGCCAGCCAGAGCCAGACTGCGCCACCCACCAGACCGATCACGGCGCTGATCCAGAACGACCACCGCCAGCCGTAGTGGGTGAGGATGTACCGGATCAGAGGAGGCGCAATGCCCGCGCCGACTCCCACGCCGGCGAAGATGATGCCGTTGGCCAGCCCGCGCTCTTGCGACGGAATCCAGGCCGCCACCAGGCGATTAGACGCGGGGAAGACGACCGCCTCGCCCACACCGAGGACGAACCGCACCGCCAGCAGCACGGCGAGGGCGCCGGCGATGCTCGGCGACACCAAGGCGGTCAAGGCGGTGAACACGCCCCACCAGAGCGCGCCGAAGGTCAGGACCTTGCGCGGTCCGAAGCGGTCGGCCAGCCTGCCGCCAGGGGCCTGAAACAGCGCGTACCCTAGGACGAAGGCGCTGAACACCCACCCCAACTGGAGGTCATTCAGGCCGAACTCCCGCTGTATGGCGGTGCCGGCAATGGAAATATTCACGCGATCGAGGTAAGCGATGGCCGCGATCACGAACATCCAGCCGATCAAGGCCCACCGCAACCGCCCGCGTAAGAGGTTCTTCATCGTCTCTCACCCCTCCGTAACGAGAGACGATCCTATCACATCCAAACCGGCAAAGCTTCAGCGCGGGAGTCCCCCTCAGCTTCCTTGACATATTGTTTCCGCCAGACTTAACATAACCTCACATATTTCTTCGATCCGTCATGATGAAGGAGGCAAGACATGGGTAATCCAATACGGCTGATGCTCCTCCCCGTCTGTTTGCTGTTGGCAGGATGGATGGTCACTTGGGCCGCCGCCGATGAAAAGACGCCGCCAATCATTGAGGTCAACACCCACCTGCTCGGCCCGCAGCGGCTCGGCCCGCTCCCGCCAGTAGTTTCGCCGCCGGGAAACCCGCCCTCCAGCCTGAAGATCCACCTTGGCAAGGAACTCTATTTCGACGCCCGTCTCTCGGCCGACGGCATGGTCAGTTGCGCCTCCTGCCATAGTCCGGCGCTGGGCTGGTCCGACGAAGGCCCAACCAGCAAGGGAATCCGCGGCCAGTTCGGCGGCCGCCGGGCGCCTCCGGTTTCCAACGCGGCCTATAGCCCGCTCCAGTTCTGGGACGGACGGTCGCCGTCGCTCGAGGACCAGGCCAAGGGTCCGATCCAGAACCCGATCGAGATGGGCAACACCCATCAGGCCATGATCCAGACCGTGTCGAAAATCACCGGTTACGAGGAGGAGTTCAAGGCCGTGTTCGGGGAGGGCCCGATCACCATCGACCAGGTCGCGGACGCCATCGCCGCCTTCGAGCGGACGGTCGTCACCACTGACTCGCGCTTCGACCGTTATGTTCGGGGTGACCACCAGGCCCTCACTTCCCTCGAGAAGCAGGGCCTCGAGATCTTCAACGGCAAGGGCCACTGCACGGCCTGCCACTGGGGCCCGTACTTCAGCGACGGCCGCTTCCACAACATCGGCATCCCGGCCAAGGACCCCAAGAATCCCGACGTTGGGCGCTATGCCGTGACCAAGAACCCCCGCGACATGGGAGCCTTCAAGACGCCCACGGTCCGCGACGCCGCCCGGCGCGCCCCCTACCTCCACGACGGCTCGGAGAAGACGCTCGAGTCGCTGATCGATTTCTATGATCGGGGCGGAGGTAAGGACCCCAACCTCGACCCGCTGATGGTTCCGCTGGGCCTGAGCCGCATCGAGAAAACGGCGCTGGTGGCTTTCATCAGGGCCCTGGACAGCCTCAATCCCGAGGTCGCCGACGTCAAGCCGGTCGCTCCGCAGGACCTGCACAAGTGAGGAGGAAGCCATGAGAAAAACACTGACCCCCATCCTCGGCGCCGTATTCGCTCTTCTTTTCTGCAGCCAGGCGGCTCTGGCCATCCCGGCCTTTGCCCGCAAGTACGGCTATAACTGCAACATGTGCCACGTGGCCTACCCCAAACTCAACGACTACGGCCAGCGGTTCCGCGACAACGGCTACCAGATCCCCGGCCAGCAGGGCCTCGAGAAGACGGCCTTCGAAACCGCCATCCCCGTCGCCGTGCGGACCACCGCCGGATATAGCAGCTACAGCACCGGCGGGCAGACGGCAGCCGGTTCCCACCTCTATGGACTGGACCTGCTGGCTGCGGGCGTCCTCCACAAGAACATCTCGTTCTTTTTCGTCTACACGCCGCGCATCGACGAACCCGCCGCCGATTTCACCGGCCCCGGCAGCGGGGGAAACCCCGCCCAGTTGGCGGCCATCGAATCGGCCAACATCGTCTTCAGTAATTTGGTCCGGGACAAGCTCAACTTGCGCGTCGGCCGCTTCGAACCGGGCTTCCAGTTGCTCAGCTCCAAGCGGCTCTACTATGTCCTCCAGCCGTTCGAGATCTACAATTTCGCCGGCACGCTGAACAGCTTCGATTTTTCCGCTAACCAGATTGGCATCGAAGCCACTGGCCGCTTCAAGCCCGGCCTTAAGTACGCCCTGGGCTTTGTCAACGGAACGGGCGCCAATCCGGACAACAACAAGTTGAACGACTTCTACTTCGCCCTATCCAAGACCTTCGGCCCGGGTGAGGGCCAGTCGGCCGGCCAGCGTGTTGGCGTCTTCAGCTACTTCGGCCGGCAGCCGACGGATTTCACCGACGCGCTCGTGTCGCCGCTGGGGGACATCAACGGCCGGAGGAATCGGTCCTATTACCGCAGCGGTGGCGATATCAGCCTCAACTGGAAGACGTTCAACCTCCAGGGCATGGCCTTCCGGGGCGTGGACAACCGCGCCTTCAACGACATCGACCCGCAAAAGAAATACGCGTTCTGGGGAGGGGCTGTCGAGCTCGACGCTGCAGCCCTGCCCAACAACCGCTTAGTGGCGTCGCTGATGTACAACTGGGTCCGCCCCCCCGGCTATAACGCCGCCCATCAGGTGGACGCATATTCCGCCCTCCTGCGCTATTATCTCGGCAGTTGGTCGGCGGTGAACGTGGCCCTGCACGCCGAGTACACCCATCGGGTGCTCGGGTCCGTCAGCCCCATAAAGGACAACCTGTTCACGCTCCTTGTGGACTTCGACTTCTAGCTCCAAAACGCGTCCAAAACGCGTCAGCCTGAACTGAGCGATTTTTCCGGCCGGCCGGCTAAGCTGCTGCTCACGGAACGCCGGATCAACAGGGTGTATTGCCCGAATGCCGGGTTGAGTACCGCGAAGGATTCAGGGAGTGCTCGGATTGCCACAGTGAACGACATCGACCCCATGCTGCGCAAGTGGATCCGGATACAAGTTGCAAGCGATCGCGCGGCCGAGGCGAGAGCAGTGTTAGCCCCGCTGCTTGAGCCAGAGCCCAGCAGCGGGGACGCCGGCTCAGCGTAACGTGCTGCCCTGGCCTACTGCGCGGATTTATAGCAGCTTACCATCCACGGGATGCCGAATCGATCGACGAGCATGCCGAAGCGCGCTGCCCAAAACGTCTCCTGCATTGGCATTCGCGCCTGGCCGCCTTCCACCAAGTACCGAAATATGCGTTCTGCCTCGCCCGGATCGCTGGCCTGGAGCGACACCGAGAATCCCTGTGGTTGCTTGAAGCTGCCCGGCGGAGCGTCGCTAGCCATCAACACCTGACCACCCACGCTGAGGCGTGCATGAAGAATCTTCTTCTGCCAGTCTGGAGGCACTTGCTGTGCCGCCGGCGTGCCTTCATGAGGCAACATGACCTCGATCTTTCCGCCCAGACACTGCGCATAGAACTTGAAGGCTTCTTCGCATTGCCCGTTGAAAAGCAGGTAAGGATTCATTTGCATGGGGTGCTCCCTTCATCGCGACTACCGGCGATCTGATTCGACGGTCCGGCGTAGTTCCTCCTCCCTTTTTCTGTGCTCGCCGGTGGGGTCGCTGGGCGCGAAATCCGCCACCTCGAAGACCTGGCGAATCTCGACCTCGGTCTGGTCGAAAGGAGCGCGCTTGAGCCATTCGATTGCCTCCTCTTTCGACTTCACCTGCCAGAGCCAGAAGCCGGCGATCAGCTCCTTCGTCTCAGGGAATGGTCCATCGGTCACGATGCGCTTGTCCCCGGAGAACCTGACCCGCGCGCCCTTCGAGCTGGCCTGGAGCCCTTCGCCGGCGAGCATCACCCCGGCCTTTACCAGTTCCTCGTTGAACTTCCCCATTTCGGCGAGCATCTTCGCGCTCGGCAGAACGCCCGCCTCCGAGTTCTTGTCGGCTTTGACTATGACCATGAACCGCATTGTCGGATTCAGGCAGCCTTGGCTGTCTCAGGCTTGGTCTGCATCATGAACTGGCGCATTGCGGCGATATGGCCGGGCGCGCGGCGTTCCATCCAGGACTCGAAGCGGCGCGCGGCCTTTTCCAGGTGCGCGAGGAACTGCGGGTCCGCGAAGCGCTCCCGAGCTTGCGGGAGGACACCCTTGACGAGTTCCCAGACGCCGAAAAACTCGCCGCTGGTTTCAAAAAAGAGATCTTCGTGGAGAAGGCCATAATTGAGTAGCGCGCAGGCCTGCTCCCAGTAGCTGAACACCATGCCGCTGAAGGCGCCGGTTTCGGTCCCGGGCGCCGCGAGGCGCATGGCATCGTCGACACTTTGCACGTGGTAATTCTTGAAGAACCAATCGCGTGCCTGGCGCAACCGGGCTTCACGCCGCAGATCATAGACTTGAAGATGGAGTTGCGCTTGTTCGTAGGTCGGCTTTGCTTCCATGGTTCCTTACCCCCTTCGATCGCTGCTAGCGATAAGATGAAGCTCACCGCTTAAAGTCGGCTGCCTGGCGGAAGAGTTTACAGCCGTGCATTTATTTCGATGGCGTTGCCTCCCGAAAGGCCGGGAAGAGTCCGGCATCCAGGCCATTCATCGCCACTGCGCGGCAGCGATCCCAACTGTATGTTGGACGGAGACATGACGCACGATTTCCTGGCCGGATGGCGCAGTATGAGCGCCGCGGTGCGGTCTTCTTACTGGAGCCGCGATGAGCTGGAGAACTTCCAGAGCCGCCGCCTGCGTGAGCTTGTCCGTCACGCCTCTGAGCGTGTGTCATTCTACCGAGATCTCTACTCGCGCCACGAGCTTTGCCCAAACGATGTGCGAGGAATCGAAGACCTCGGACGAATCCCTCTGGCCCAGCGGGCAGAGATGCAGGAGCGTCCCGCGAGCGAATTGCTGGCCCGAGGGCTGGATCCGGACCGTCTCGTTGTCCACCGCACGAGCGGTTCGACCGGCTATCCGTTCTGCACTTATCGGACATTGCTCGAAGAGCGGCTTCTTCAAGGGCTACGCTTGAAACGTCAGTTCAAATTGGGTCTGCGGCCCACCGACCTGCGCGTGGCCATCGCCGTGCCAGGCCATGGGAGCCGAGGCGAAAGGCCGGATACCCACTTCCACAGCCGCCTTGGATGGCTACGCCGCCCGATTGTAGACTGCCTCCTGCCTGCGGCTGAGATCCTGGAGCGAACAGCGGAACTTCGACCCGATGTCCTGATCGGATACCCGGACGCGCTGGCCTGGATCGCCGGCGAAGCCACGGAGGAGCACCGCCGGCGCATCCGGCCCCACTCCATCCTCACCGGGGGCGAAACTCTCACTCCTGACATGCGCCGACAGATCTCGGATTGCTTTCGCGCCCGAGTGTACGACTTTTACGGGATCCACGAGTTCAACCTGTTGGCTTCCGAGTGTCCGCAAACGGGCTTGTACCATGTGGCGGAGGACAGCGCCATCGTCGAGGTGCTAAAGGACGGCAAGCCCGCCGCCCGCGGCGAATCGGGTGAGGTTGTAGCCACGGCTCTGCATTCCTTCGCCATGCCCTTTATTCACTATCCAACCGGCGACCTCGCCATCCGCGGACCGCTGCGCTGTCCCTGCGGCGCCCCTTGCGCAACGCTGGAAAGCATTCAGGGCCGGGTCGTTGACCGTTTCGTGCTGCCGGACGGCACGAAACTCCATCCCTATCATTTGCTGGAGCCGCTGGTCAAAGAAGCTCTCTGGCTGCGCCGCTATCAGATGGTGCAGCAGAGCGTCGATCGCATCCAGGTGATGATCGTGCCGTTACCGGGCCGCGTTCCCAGCTCCGATGATTTGCGGCGGCTGCAAACAATGCTCCAGCAGCCTCTGGGGACGGGCGTCTCCGTAACCTTCGAGATTGTGAGTGAGCTTCCTCCCGCGGGCAACGGCAAGTTCCGGCCTTATTACTCCCTGGTGCTCGACAACAACACAACGCGATTCCATTTTTAGCGAGCGACCACTTACGCGGGCGGACCGTTTGGTCTACAATCGCAGCATGATCCGGAACGCTATCGTCAGGTTCTCGTGTGGGCTGCTGCTTGCGGCGGCGGCGCTCCCCGCCCAGAAGCCCACGCAAAGCGGCGTGTTCATCGTTTATGCCGGCACCTACACCGGCCCAAAGAGCAAGGGTATTTATGCCTTTCGCTTCGACCCCGCGAGCGGCAAGACCGTCCCTATCGGCCTGGTGGCGGAGACGAACAGTCCCTCTTTCCTCGCGCTCCATCCCACCGGCCGGTATCTCTACGCCGCCAACGAGAGCTCCAACAGCGTCAGCGCCTTTTCGGTTGATTCCAAGACGGGCGCGCTGACCTTCCTGAACAAGGTCGCTTCGGGCGGCAGCGCTCCCTGCCACCTGACGGTCGACAGAACTTCGAAGTGGCTTCTCGCGGCCAACTACGGCTCGGGCAGCGTCGCGGTTTTCCCCATCAAGACAGACGGCAGTCTGGGGGAGGCCTCTGCCTTCGTGCAACATAGCGGCTCCAGCGTGAACCTTCAGCGGCAGCGCGGGCCGCACGCACACGAGGTGGTTCTCTCACCCGACAATCGATTCGCTCTGGTCGCCGACCTCGGGCTGGACCAGGTGCTCATCTACCGCTTCGACGCCGTGAAGGGCGCTCTCACTCCGAATGACCCCGCCTTTGCCAAGCTCAGCCCCGGCTCGGGCCCGCGGCACCTCGTATTCCACCCCAACGGGCGCTTCACGTACGTGATCAGTGAAATCAAGTCCACAATGACGACGCTCGCCTATGATGCAGCTCGCGGCACCCTGCAAGAGCTTCAGACGGTCTCCACGCTGCCCCAGGATTTCACGGGCGCGAGCAGCGCCGCCGAGGTCCAGGTGCACCCGGACGGGAAGTTCCTCTACGCGTCCAACCGGGGTCACGACAGCATCGCCGCGTTCGCGATCGATCCGGCCAAGGGCACACTGAGGCCCGCGGGCCACACGCCGACACAGGGAAAGAATCCGCGCTACTTCGGCATTGACCCCACTCGGCAGTATCTGTTTGCCGCCAACCAGAACTCCGACAACATCGTGTTGTTCCGCATCGACGGCAGCACCGGCGCGCTCACCCCAACCGGGACGGTGCTGGATGCCCCCTCTCCGGTTTGCCTGACCTTCTTCATCGGCCAGTCGAACTGACGTATGCTAGGGGAATTATGAACCGGCTGCTTGCGGCAGCGGGCGGGCTTTTGGCCTGCCTTGCCATGGGGCAGGAGTTTCCCAACGCGGAAATCGGCACCCGGCTGATCCAAGCCAAGCTGTACCTCCCCGATCCCGCCAAGGGCTACTACCGAGCCACCCGTTTCGACTGGTCCGGCATCATCTCCAGCCTGCGCTACGAAGGCCATGAGTACTTCGGCCAATGGTTCGCCAAGCACGATCCATTGATCCACGACGCCATCATGGGGCCCGTGGAGGTGTTCGACCCCGATAGCGGCGGGCCGGGCTACGCCGAGGCCCAGCCGGGGGGCACGTTCATCCGCATCGGAATCGGCGTCGTCGAGAAGCCCCAGGAGGCATCCTTCGGACAATTCCGCACTTACAAGATCGTGGACCCCGGCGTGTGGAAGGTCCGCCAGGGTAAGGACTGGATCGAGTTTTCCCAAACGCTCACCGGCAAGAGCGGCTACGCCTACGTCTATACCAAGCGCATCAGCCTGGCCCCGGGAAAGCCGGAGATGACTATCGCGCACACGCTTAGTAACAAGGGATCGAAGGAGCTGGATACCACGCAGTACAACCACAACTTCTTCATGATCGATCACCAGCCGAGCGGCCCAGGGCTGACGATCAAGTTCCCATTCGAGCTGAAGGCCGTCGCCAGCTTCCGCGGCTTCCTGGAGACGCGCGGCCGGGAATTGGTCTATCTCAAGGGATTCGAGGGACAGCAAAGCGCCCAGAGCCTGCTAGAAGGATTCGGACCGGCGGCCAAGGACTACGACATCACCATCGAGGACCGGAACGCGGGCGCCGGTGTGCGGATCACCGGAGACCGGCCCCTCGTCCGGATCAACTTCTGGACGCGAAAGGAAACGTCCTGCCCCGAGCCGTATGTGCACCTGCGGGTTCCGCCCGGCAAGACCGAGAAGTGGGCGATCCGGTATCAGTTTTACACGCTGAAGTAACCGACAACATGGCTCTCGCACCGAACCTGAATCCCATTCGATGGCCCAGCGGTCCGCTGGAGATCGCTCGGCGGCAGAGAGACGACGCGCTCACGGCGCAAGGCAAGGCGGCTGTGGATCTCTGGCATGATCCGGCGGCGCTCGACTTCCTGAAGGGCTCGCCGGTCAACTGCCTGGTCATCACTTGGGCGGCCGGGTTGCCCGAGGATGCCGCGCAGCAGAAATCCGCCGCCGCGCTGGTGGCTGCCGCGCGCCAGCGCAACCTGGCTGTGATCGGGTGGGTGGAGGGCGCCAGCGGCCACGATGCCGCCTTCGCCGCGGCGAAAAGCGCGGGCCTGGCGGCGGTGGCCATCCAGGATTTCCGGGGCAAGCCGGATCCGCTGATCATACCCTGGAACGACCGCTCCAAAGCGCCTTGGGAAACGAGTGCGCCGGTCTTCCCGGTCACCGATAACGTCTGGCCCGGCGTGCAGGCGGCTTCTGGTGGCAGCACCACCGCCGGGCCCACCGCCGTGCCCTGGCTCGATTCCAACGGCTGGTTCATTCAGCTTGCTCGCGCGCGCGTAATCGTGCCCGTCTGGGTCCTGTTCGGCCCGCCCAAAGGCAGCGTGGTGCGTCCGCAGGGTTATACCATGGCGGTGAGCGACGCGGAAGCTGCCGGCGGCCGCTGGGTCATCTCTCTGGACGACGGTCTCCGCGCCGGGTTGGCAGACGGCAAAGCCGCCCCGAAACTGGCATGGGATGGCATCACCTCGGCAGTCGATTTCTTCGAGAAGCACGCGGCATGGCGGTCCTACCGCCCGCTCGGGGTGGCGGGAGTTGTTTCGGACTTCGCCGACGAGAACTTCGACTTCAGTGGCGAATTGCTGAACCTCATGGCGCGCCGGGGATTGCTGTTTCGGGTCATCTGGAAGTCGCGAGCCTCGGCTGACGCTTTCGCGGGGCTGAAGGCGTTGGTGTACGCCGACGGCGCTCAGCCTCCCAAGGATTTGCGCGACCGGATGCTGGCCTTCGTCGAGCAAGGCGGCCTGCTGGTGGCTGGCTCCAAATGGGGGCCGGAAGGGAAGCCCACCGGGACGGGAGCGCATGGCCGGTTCGAGGTGCGGGCTTTAGGAAAGGGCCGTTTGGCGGTGTCTAAGCAGGAGCTTGGCGATCCCTTCCAACTGGCCGCCGACACCCAGTCCCTGATCAGCTATGAGAACGACCTGGTCAGGTTGTTCAATCCCAGTTCGTCGGGCTCCTACCAGTTCACCGGCTCTCCCGACGGCAAGCGCGCGCTGCTCCAGCTATTGACTTATGCCGGTTCGCGCGGGACCCCCAGCCTGATGACCGTCTGGACCCGCCGGAAGTTCCGCTCCGCGCGCCTCTGGTCCATTGGTAGCGGCGAACCAGTGATTCCCAAGCAGGCGGAGTCGGAGGACGGCGGGATGGAGTTCTATTTGCCGCCGCTCGCGGCATCCTACATTGCAGTGGAGTTAGAGTCATAAGAGCCCGTGATGAAAGTCAGTCGCAAGCTAAAGCGTGCGCTACGTTGGCCGCAAAGCTTTGATTTCCCGTGTAGCGTAAGCTTGCGTCCGCTGAGGGCCGGCGGGACTTTCACCACGGGCTGATAGAAGCTGATGGCGATGCAAGTCAATCGCAGGGAGTTTCTGGCGGGGATGGCCGCCGCCGGACTAGGCGCGATCCAGCCGGCGCCGATGCGCGCCGCCGCGCCCACGGCTCCCGTGGCGGTGGCCAAGTGCAACACATATGGGCCGGAGTTCACGGCCACCCTGGAGAAGATGTTCGACCAGCTGGGCGGGCTGGGCCGCCTGGTCAAGGGCAAGACCGTTGTCGTCAAGATCA
Source organism: Bryobacterales bacterium (assembly GCA_963734625.1). Taxonomy (GTDB): domain Bacteria; phylum Acidobacteriota; class Terriglobia; order Bryobacterales; family Bryobacteraceae; genus CAVTHW01. Next base: position 55,665 of record CAVTHW010000008.1, read on the forward strand.
ACCTGACGGGTGACGTGTGGTACCGGCTGGGCTACTTGCCTGCGGGCCGCGCGCACTGGAACGAGCCTCAATCCATCGGCGCCACCATCCGCCTGCTGGACAAGGCCGGCGCGCGGCGCATACGGATCGTCGAGGGCGCATTCGCCTGGCCGGATTCACTTGCCGAATTCCTGCTGCGGGCGTCTTGGGATCCCAACGTCCTGCTGAACGCGGCGCCGCGCGTCGAGCTGATCAATACCAACCTGCCTTATCCCGGCAGCAAGCCGTACACCCGGTTCCAGGTGCCGAACGGCGGCCACCTGTTCGCCGCCTACGACCTGAACACGGCATACGACGAGTGCGACGTCTTCGTATCGATGAACAAGATCAAGGAGCACGCGACCGCGGGCGTCACGCTCTCCATGAAGAACTGCTTCGGGATTACGCCCACCACCATCTACGGAGACCGCTGTGGAATCGACGAGCCCAGCTTGATCCCTTACGGCGGCCGCGGCATGATCCACGCCGGCGACCGGCAGCCATCCCGAAGTTCGCCCTCGGAGAAGGATCCCAAGAGCCCGCGGCAGGCCGGATACCGTGTCCCCCGCTCGATCGCCGACCTGGTGGCCGCCCGTCCGGTGCACCTCACCATCCTGGATGGCGTCGAGACCATGGCGGGTGGCGAGGGCCCCTGGGTTAGCGGCACGCGCCCCTGCCGGCCCGGTGTCGTCGTCGCCGGCACGAATTGCGTTACCACCGACGCCGTGGCCACGGCTATCATGGGTCTGGACCCCATGGCCGACCGCGGCACGGCACCCTTCGAGAATTGCGACAGCACCCTACGCCTGGCTGAGGAGCTGGGCGTGGGCACGCGCGATCTCAGGCAGATCGAGGTAATCGGAACGCCCATCCGCGAAGCGCTGTTCAACTTCCGCGCGGTTCCGCAATTGAAGTCATAACCGATGGAAAGGAACTGGTCATGAAACGTAGAGACCTGTTAAAGATGGCAACCGCCGGCGGCTTGGCCGGGATGGTCGCCGCACGGGAAGGCCGGGCCCAGGAGCAAGTGGCGCGAGCCACTCGCGGCCTGCCTTCGCCCAAGATCAAGGACGTCAGCGTTATCAACACCCAGCCCGGCGGCGTGCGGCTGATCGTGGTCAAGATCACCACCGACCAGGACGGATTGTATGGCTACGGTTGCGCCACATTCACCCAGCGGGCCGACCTGGTGGGTCCCGCTGTCGAGAAGTACCTGAAACCTTTTCTGGTGGGTAAACCGGCCGACCGGATCGAAGACACCTGGCAGGCTTGCTACAACAGTTCCTACTGGCGCAATGGACCGGTGCTGAACAATGCCATCAGCGGGGTCGACCAGGCGCTGTGGGATATCAAAGGCCGCCAGTCGGGCATGCCAGTTTACCAGTTGCTAGGTGGAAAGTGCCGCGAGGCAGCCGCTAGTTATACCAGCGTCGGCGGCGGGGAGGCATCGCAGATCGCCGAGAGCGCCAGAAAGTACATGGCGCAGGGCTACCGCTACATCCGCCTCCAGATGAACGTGCCCGGCATGTCGGCTTACGGGGCAGGGGGCGGCGGAGGCGCGAACGCGCCGAAGGTTGCGGCGCTGCACGGCGACCCGGTCTATGAACCCGGCGCCTACATCCGCCGGACGGTACCCATGCTGTATGAGGTCCGCAAACAGCTCGGCGACGAGATCGAGCTGCTCCACGACATTCACGAGCGGATTTCGCCGCGCCAGGCCGTGCAGTTCGCCAAGGACGTGGAGGGGGTCAAGCTTTTCTTCCTGGAAGACGCTGTCTCGCCCGAGGATCTGGTTTACTTCCGCCAGATCCGGCAGCAGTGCAACACGCCTCTGGCCATGGGTGAGCTGTTCAACAGCCCGCACGAGTGGACGCCGTTGATCGCCGAACGGCTGATAGACTACATGCGCATCCACATCTCGCAGGCCGGGGGCCTGACGCCCTGCCGGAAGATCGCTATCCTGGGTGAGTTGTACGGGGTGAAGACCGCCTGGCACGGGCCCGGCGACGTCTCTCCCATCGGCCACATGTGCAACCTGCACCTGGATCTGGCCAGTTACAACTTCGGAGTGCAGGAAGGCGGCGTGATCCGGGGCGTGGAAGCGGAGATCTTCAAAGGCTGCGAGACGTTCAAAGACGGTTATCTGTACGCCAACGATTCCCCTGGCTGGGGCATCGAGGTGGATGAGAAACTCGCCGCCAAGTACCCCTTCCGCGCCAGCAATCTAAACGGCGGATGGGGGGTCATCCGCCGCCTGGACGGCACCGTTATCAAACAGTAGGGCGTGATTTCCGAAACATCCGCCGGGCGGCCGACGCAAACAGCCGGAAGCCCGCCGGCTCCGTAACTGCATTGACCACTACATCGTCCAACATACAGTATCGAAGCCGTCGCGGTCAGAACGTTACTCATGTATTGCCAGCCAAGCGGCCCAACGTTGTTGCCGCTAAACCAAAGTAGTGAAGTTTGAGACCTAGAAGCTGGCCTGGTAAGACGCCCCCGGCGTGGCGGCGATCATCTGGGCTCACTAGTGGCCGGCTAAAAGTCGATATAAACGGATACCGCGATCCAAATCTGGGTCTTCACCGCATTGGCGCTGGTGCCGAAAAATGCCTTGATCCGCAGGTGCTGCTTGCCAGCGGCACTTGTAGATCTGGGTGATAGTAAGTGCCGGCAGCGCGAAGTTGTTGGTGAGGAGCATGAACCGCTTCCTCGTTTCCACGTCGAGATACGTCACATGCCGCGACGCATCCGGGTACGCTGTCGCCGAGTCGATCGCGCGACGAAGAAGGCAGAACTGAGCGTGAACCTGTAGAGTCGCTCGAATCAAGACCTGCGCGAAGTCGGCGTAAATGCGCCAGTCGTGGCACTCGTGGCATCGGTCAATGTGGTTCGCGCCACCTTGCCGCTAAATCCCAGGTGATATGCGCTTCTCGAAACGTTAGCCGGACACTAGTGGTCTGGGATATGTAGGTCGGGGAATTGCCGCCAAACCACGCTCCCCATGAGCCGCTCTGGGCGGACCCGTGGGTGAGGCAGTATGTGGGGTTCCCCGAAGCCGAAATTTCCAGTCTGGCTCCCAGGTTCTCGACGGTATACACCCGGCGAAACCGGCGAAGTCAACCCTCAGGTGCTTGGAAATTCGGATCTTGACACCGCCGCCGACCCCGAACAGGAGAGGGCGGTTCCCTTGACTGTCCCGGACCAGATCCCTTCCTGGCCTTGGTTCCCAGTGAACCCGATGTGCTCCACACGGGTTTCGAACGCGATTGGCCGGATAGAAACGGCCCAGGCCGGCGCTGCCGAACACCTCCGCCCTGTAAACCCAGGGCTCCGCGGCGTGCAAAGCCGGAGTCACGGCAAGCCGCATTGCTTCCCGAACCGGTCCCACCGTTGGACAGCGTCACCGGGTGGTCCGATCTCAAGGGGCTTGTTGGTTGGACGTGGCATTGACTTCAGCCTTGTAGAGGGTCTTGTTGTAGCCCACGGCCCCCCCGATCAGCGCCCCGATCCCGGCGGGCAAGACAGCCGTCAAGATCCCCGGGCCGTCGCCTTCGTCTGATCCCCAAGTCAGGAAGAGTAGGGAAGCTCCTGCCGCCGCGCCAATCGCCGCCATCAACCCTCTGGAACGCTTTGTCACCCGCACTACGTCCTCGCGCATCACTGGGGCCGCGTTCTTGTGCTCCGCCAGCGTGATGCTGCTGCGGTCCATCGCCTGGATTGTGCCGCTCAACACTTGGGAGTTGTTGAGCGTTAATTCTACGGTCTCGCCCACCCGCAGGGCGAGACGTGACGGACCAACCAGCCCCGCTGCGGCCAAGCACCTTCCCGCTCCTAAGGCGGACCTTGACCTTCTGCGTCTTGGACAGGCGGCTGAGGCTTCCCCAATCGCCAGCCTGGATAGCAGGCGCCGCGAAGGCCACCAAAATTAAAACAAGCATCCACTTTCCGGGTTTCATTGCTGAATTGCCTCCACCTTTCCTCTTGCCGAGAAGCATTGCCTGAGACTGTGGCATCACTCCGGGAGAACTGTGATGATCGTTTCATGTGTGTCACCCAACCGGCCGAGGAAGAAGCCACCGACGACGCACGCCGCCGTAACTACAATCCAACCCAGCATTCTGTTTGTGTCGTTGCTGGGACGGCTGTCGTCAAGAGCCACCCGCAGAGAAATGAGCGACCCGGCGGCCCCGAGCCCGGCGGCGCCAATGAGCCTCGCGGGTCCCTTGATCTTCCTGATCCGCAACTCGGTGATCTCCTTGCGGGGAATGGAAGCCTGGCCGCGCGGGTAGGCCCTCTTATCCGAGGTCTTCAGGACAACCATGCTCAGAGCATCACTCAGCACGTTCTCCACCTTCCCCTCCACGCTGGTCCGGCCACGCAGGACCACCTTAACCTTCTGGTTTTCGACAACCGAACTCAGATCAGCCCACCGCAGAGTTCGAAAGTCACCTTGCGCCTGGGCTGTCTGAAGGGAGAAGAACGAGAAGGCCAGCAAGCCGGCCACGAAGCGTTTACCTGACATATAGAAGATAACTCCTTGCAAGACGTTATGAGCAACCACCAGTCCATTGGTGGGTTCATAAAACGCTCGTTTGTAATCAATGGATTACCGAAGACGTCGGTTTGAGGCAAGGCTGGTGGACCGCCAGATTCCGCTGACACTGTCAGGCAGACCACTCACGCCAAGCACAGGCTGATTGGCCTGGAGCTATCCAGCGACTAAGCAGGCCGCGGGCGGGGCTGGTACTCGCACAGAGGATCGGTCTCGAGCGGTTCGCCGGTGGCCGCGTAGGCGCGGGCGCGCGAGCCGCCGCACAGGGCGCCGTATTCGCAGAAGCCGCAGCGTCCCTCGAACTTCGAGTAGTCGTGCAGCGACTGGAACAGCGGAGCGTTCCGGTATATCTCGACGACACGGTCCTGGCGAACGTTGCCCGCCACCAGCGGCAGGAAGCCGGCGGGGCAGATGTCTCCGGTGTTGGACACGAACATGATCCCGTGCCCGTCGCGGATGCCGAAGCCGCGAGCGACGCCGCTGCGCTTGATCTCGTCTCCCGTCATCCCCTCCGCGCGCATCCGCTCCAGCGCCACGCGGCGATAGGACGGCGCCTCGGTAGTAGCTACGATGAACGGCGCAACCCGAGACGTCTCGTATACCCAGCCCATCAGCTCCTCGCTGGCTGGGGGCGAGAGCGGCTGCAGCACTTTCCCGCGCCCGACAGAGATCAGGAAGAACAGGCTCCAGCGCGCGACGCCCAGGGGCTTGAGGAGTTTGTAGATGGCCGGCACGTCGCCGGCGGTCTCGGCGGAGGCCAGAGTGTTGACTTGCAGCGGCATCTTGAGTTCCTGGGCCCAGCGCATGGCCTGGATGGTGCGGTCGAAAGTGCCATCGACGCCGCGGATGGAATCGTGACGCGCCGCCGTGGACCCGTCCAGGCTCAGCCCCAGGCCTTCGACCGAATGCTCCTTCAGCCGCACCAGCACGTCGCGGGTGAGCAAAGGGGTGGCGGCGGGCGTGATCGAAACTCCGATGCCTAGCCGGCGGGCTTCATCGATCAGATCAAACAGGTCCTTACGCGCCAGCGGATCGCCGCCGGTTAGGATCAACTGCGGCAAGGGTTCGCCGAACTCGACGATCTGGCGCAGAAACGCGACACCCTCTTCGAAGGTCAACTCGCCGGGGGCCGGTTCGGGCTGCGCCTCCGCGCGGCAGTGGCGACAGGCCAGCGCGCAGGCTTGCGTCGTTTCCCAATAGACGTTCAACGGAGTCCGCGCATAATCGCGCGGCGTCATGTGCGGAGATTTTCCGTGACCCAGAGGGCGCTGCATACTTTCAGCGTACAACGGCGGCGTAGGCGCGTGCGCTACGTTTCAGGATTAGAATTGAGGGAGGAGATGGAATGTCTATTACTCGCGTGATCACCCTGGCCATGTTGGCGAGCGGGCTGTGTCTGGCGCAGAGCCCCAGCGGCAACAGTTTTCAGGGCATGGTGCAAGAGGCTAAATCCAGAATCAAAGAGGCCTCAACCTCCCAGTTGAAAGAGTGGATGGATTCCGGGCAGAAGCTCATATTGATAGACGTCCGGGAAGACAACGAATGGCAGGCCGGACACGCGGCCAGTGCTGTCCACGTCGGGCGTGGCATCCTGGAGCGCGGGATCGAGACGGCCGCTCCCGACAAAGCCCAGCGCATCGTGTTCTACTGTCGTAGCGGCTCGCGCTCGGCCCTGGCGGCGGACACCCTTCAGAAAATGGGCTACACCAACGTCTTCTCGCTGACCGGCGGCTATGTCAGCTACCAGGCCGCAGGGCTGCCATCCCAGAAGTAGCGGGAGATCAGCGGGCGGCCGGTCCCGTGGCACGAATCACGTTCATGGCCGAAGCGATCATGCCGCTGATGTCGCTCAGCGTGGATGGCACAATCAAGGTGGTGCCTTGCTTGGCCAGGTTGCCGAACTGGGCGATATAGGCTTCGGCGACGCGCAACTGCACTGCCTGAAAGCCGCCGGGCGCTTCGGTCGCCTCGGCCACCCGCCGCAGCCCCTCGGCGGTCGCCGTGGCCACGGTCAGGATCCCGGCCGCTTGCCCTTCGGCCTCGTTGATCCGCTGCTGCTTGGTGGCCTCCGAGGCTTTGATCACCTTCTGCTTCTCGCCCTCGGCATTGTTGATGGCGGCATCGCGGGCGCCCTCGGAGGTCAAGATGATGGCGCGCTTCTCGCGCTCGGCGCGCATCTGCTTCTCCATGGCGGCCTGGATGTCCTGGGGCGGATTGATGTTCTTGATCTCGTAGCGCAGCACCTTGACGCCCCAGGCCTCGGAGGCTTTGTCCAACTCGCCGACCAGGGCGATGTTGATGTTGGTCCGCTCTTCGAAGGTGCGATCCAACTCGATCTTGCCGATCTCGCTGCGCAGCGCCGTCTGCGCGAGTTGCGAAATGGCGAAGTGATAATCGGTGATCCCGTAGGAGGCACGCTCCGGGTTCATGACCTTCAGGTAAAGGATGCCGTCCACCCCGACCTGCACGTTGTCCTTGGTGATGCAGATCTGCTCGGGAACATCCAGCGCCTGTTCCTTCAGCGTGTGCTTGTAACGGATGTTGTCCATGAAGGGCACGAGCACGTGGAAGCCGGCCTCGAGCGTGTTGCTGTACCTGCCCAACCGCTCGACCACATAGGCGCTCTGCTGCGGGACCACTACGGCGGTCTTCGCCAGAATGATCAGAAAGAGAATCGCCAGGAGGACAACAGCGATGACGGGACCGGTCAAATCCATAATTCCGCCTACCCTTCTATGTGGAGTGTCAGGCCGTCCACGCGCCGCACTCGGCAGCGCTGGGAGCGGCCCAGGAACTTGTCGCCAACGTTGCGGGCATTCCAGGACGCGCCGCGCAACTCGGCCTTGCCCACGCCATTCACCGGAATGTCTTCCATCGTCGTGGCGGTCTCGCCCACCAGGTTGTCGACTTCATTCGAGGGGGTGCGCCGGCGAAACCACTCGAGCAACGGGCGCCGGAACACAAGCAACGAGAGCACTGCGAAGACCGTAAACAGCAGCCACTGGGCCCATAGCGGGAAGCCCGGCACCAGCGCGGTGACAAGCCCGACACACATGCCAGAGATCCCGAAGAACAGAATGTAGAACCCGCCCGGCGTTACCAGCTCGCCGCCGAGCAGCAAGAAGCCGAAAACGACCCAAATCCACCAGGCCATAGGCAACTATTGTATATCCAACCGCCGCCGTCAGACGGCTTCCATGGTAGAGGGAGGCTTGGGGGCGATGTTATATGTTACGCTCACCACGCCGGGAACCTCCGCGGTGAGTCTGCGGGCCAGCCTCTGGAGCATTCGCGGCGTGAGCCAAACCGGCTTCGCCGTCCGCGCATCGACACTGCGCCAGCAGCGGACTTCGATCTGCAGGCCGTAATCCCGCTTGCCGTCGCGCATCCCCGGGAACCGGTCCTCGTGAAGAATCGCCATGTACTGGAACGCTTTCACGTTCTTCAGCTCTCCTTCGATGACGGAGGTCGCCTTCCGGGCCAATTCGAGCCGCTCGGCCGTGGCTTCTCCAACCACCCTGGCCGCCAGCGCGGGACCGGGGAAGGGCATCCGCTGGTAAATGGCGGGGGGCAGCCCCAGGGCTTTGGCGAGCTTGCGCACGCCGTCCTTACGAAGCTGAATCACCGGTTCGATGACGCGATAGCCGAACGCCTGCTCGGGATCGATTCCCAACTGCTTCAGAACGTTGTGCTGGCGCTTGACGCCCGCCACGGTCTCCTCCACGTCGGTGAGGATGGTCCCCTGGAGGAGATGGCGCGCTCCGCTTTCCTTCACCAGACGGCCGAATACCTTCTTGTAGAACGTCTGGGTGATCGCCTCGCGCTTATGCTCCGGGTCCGTCAGACCCTTGAGGGCCGACAGGAATTCGTCGCTGGCGTCCACGACTTCCACCTGAATCCCGAGCCTCTTGAAAATCCGGACGACTCGCTGCGCTTCGCCCTCCCGCATCAATCCGTTCTCAACGAAGTAAGTCTTCAGTTTGCCGCCCAGAGCGCGGTGACCGAGCAGGGTCACGACGGAGGAATCGACTCCGCCGGACAGCGCGGTGATGGCCGAGCCGTCGCCGACGGCGTCCTTTATTTCTTTGGTCTGGATGCTTATGAATTCCTTGGCGTTCATTTCCGCGGAGGGAATCTCTTTGATCTTCATGCGTTCGCCCCCAAGAGTGGTCAGTATACAACAGGGCGCACTGGCGCGACATTGGCGCGGCGCGGTATGCTGCCTGTTTCCGTCCGCGAAAAGCGGCGGGAGGAGACTCAACATGGCGGGATTGTTTGCTCTCAGCGCCGACCCAGGCCGGTACCAGGGCGATTTTCTGGAAGATCTTTTTCTGGGAACGTTTTACCAGCAGCATTTAGGCGAGGCGTACTCGGGGCTGTCGACGTTCGCCGACGGGCAGTTTCGCATTCGCACGCATCGCGGGCTGTTTCGCGCCACCTTCGTCGACGACCTGGGCGGGCTGGCCGGAACCGAAGCGATCGGCTACTGCGGATCGGTCAGGGAGCCGCATTTTTCCGAGTCGAGGCTGGGCCGGCTATCCGCCTGTTTCTCCGGCAACATCACCAACCTGAAGGAACTGGTCGGGCGCTTTCAGGGCCACGGCCACACTCTGACGAGGGGCGACGATATCGAGATCATCACCATGCTGCTGGCCCAGGGCAAGGACGTCGCCGACGGGATCCAGAAGATGGCCAGGGAAATCGACGGGGCGTACTCCTTGCTGATTCTCAGCGAAGAAGGAGTGTACGCGGCCCGGGGTCCGGCGGGACATTGGCCGCTGGTGCTGGGCGTGAAGGACGGCGCGGTGGCGGCCGCCTCCGAATCCGGGGGTTTCGCCAACATCGGATTCAAGCTGCTCCGGGACGTGGAGCCGGGGGAAATCGTCCTGTTGAAGAACGGGCGGCTGGAGACGAAAGGCAAGACCCAAGCGAGAACACAGGTTTGCAGCTTCTACTGGGTGTACACCGGGTTTCCCAACAGCGTTTTCGAGGGGCTTCCCTCCTCCCTGGTCCGGAAGCGCCTGGGCGCGGCGCTGGCCCGCCGCGACATCGAGAGGGGATTCGCGCCGGACGTCGTCATCCCCGTTCCCGACTCGGGCCGGTTCCACGCCATCGGCTATCACCAGGAGTTTTGCCGGCAGGCGGCGGAAGGGCGCGTCAAGAAGGTTCCTCTCTACGACGAGCTGTTGCTCAAGTACCCTTACGCCGGAAGGAGTTTCATCCCGCAGGACCAGAAGCAGAGGGACCGCGAGGCGCGGGTCAAGCAACTGGCCAGCGGAGAGAACTGCGAGGGCTTGGTCGTGGCGGTCTGCGACGATTCGATCGTTCGGGGAACCCAGACTCAAACGGACCTGGTCCCGAAACTGCGAAGAACGGGCGTGAAGGAGATACACCTGCGCATCTCCAATCCGGAGCTGCGCTCGCACTGCCCGTGGGGCAAGACCACGAAGAAGGGCGAAGTGCTGGCCGGGCGCCTGCCGGCCAAGGCGGACCGGGTGAAGTTTCTGGGCGTGGAAGGACTCGAGTACAACACGGTCGAGGACCTGGCGGAGGCCATAGGACGGCCGCGCGAGACGTTGTGCGTGGACTGCGCCCTGGACTAGCTCTCAGTTCCAATGGGTCGGGGTAGACTAAATTTAGGGTACCCATGCGACAACTCAAACTAGTTCTGGTTTTGCTGGCCGCCGGTGCGGCCGCGGCGGTTCAGGCGCAGGAGATTTCCGGAGACCGGATCCGCGCTCACGTGAAGTTCCTGGCCAGCGATTTGCTCGAGGGCCGGGGCGTCGGAACGCGCGGCGGCGATCTCGCCACCGAGTACCTCGCCACTCAGTTCGAGTTGATCGGCGCCAAGCCCGCCGCCAACGGCTCTTACTTTCAGAACGTGCCGCTGGTCGGCATCGAGCCACAGCCCGATTGCCGGCTCTCCGCCACCGGCAAGACGGGCACAGTCAGTTTCCGCTGGCTCGATGACTTCGTCGGCACGGACGAGACGCAGAAGGCGTCCGACGAGATCGACGCCGAAGCCATCTTCGTCGGTCACGGTATCGTGGCGCCGGAGTATCAGTGGGACGATTTCAAGGGCGTGGACGTCAAAGGCAAGATCCTGGTGCTGTTCACCAATGAACCAGCGTCAAACGACCCCAAGCTGTTTGGCGGCCCAGCGCTCACCTACTACGGCCGCTGGACCTACAAGTACGAGGAGGCGGCGCGCAGGGGAGCGCTGGGGGTGATCATCATTCACACCACTCCAACCGCGGGCTACGGCTGGGTTGTCGTCAAGAATTCCTGGGGCAGGGAAGGCCCTTACGTGAAGCTAGGTCCAGGAGAGCCTGCCCTGACGTTCGCCGGATGGGTAACCGAACAGGCCGGAGAGAAGCTGGCCGCGATGGTGGGCCGGACGGCGTCGGAACTGCTTAAGATGGCGGACTCGCGCGATTTCAAACCGATCCCGCTCGGAATTCGGATCCGCGCCAGCCTGCACAGCAAAGTCCGCGACATCGAATCCCGCAACGTGGCGGCCATCATACCGGGCAGCGATCCTGCGCTGGGCTCCCAGGCGGTCATTTTCAGCGGGCATTGGGATCACCTTGGAATCGGTCCCGCGGTGAACGGCGACTCGATCTATAACGGCGCCGTGGACAACGCCACAGGCTGTGCGATGCTGCTGGAGATCGCCCGGCAATGGGCCGCGCTCGATCCGAAGCCGCTACGCTCCGCGCTGTTTCTGGCCGTAACCGGGGAAGAGGGCGGGTTGAGAGGCTCCGAGTATTACTCCCAGCATCCGCTAGTGCCATTAGGGAAGACGGCGTTGGCCTTGAATTTCGACGCAATTCTCCCCTTGGGGCGATCCAAAGACGTGGTGCTAATCGGGGCGCAGAGAACCACATTCTGGCCGCAGATCCAGGACTCGGCGCAGCGGATGGGCCTGGTCATCAGCCCCGACCCGCAGCCCGAGCAGGGGAGCTACTACCGTTCGGACCATTTCTCATTTGCCCAGGCCGGGATCCCCGCGTTCAGCGTGGACCAGGGAGAGGAACTCGCCGGCAAGCCGGCGGGCTTCGGGAAGAAGGCTTTCGAAGAGTTCTACGATAAGCACTATCACCAGCCGTCGGACGAGTACCGCGACGATTGGGACCTATCCGGCATGGAGCAGATGGCCCGCTTCGGCTTCCTGCTGGGGCAGACCGCGGCGAACCTGGACCGCCTGCCTACGTGGAATGCGGGCGACGAGTTTCTGGCCGCGCGGGAGAAGAGCGGAGTCACGGCCTCCGCACGGTAGCGACGGCCTGAGCCTCGGCGGCGCGGCCCTCGCCGGCGGGGCCGAGATTCTCGGCCGTCTTGAACTTAACCGAGACTCGGCCGGCCTCGAGCCCGAGGGCTTCGGCGAGCTTCTCGCGGATGGCGGCTCTATAATCTTTGAGCTTGGGGCGTTCGAGGATAACCGTCGAGTCGACGTTCACCACGGAATAGCCTGCTTCCGAGAGCAATTCGCGGGCGCGCCGGATGAACTGGAGGCTGTCGGCCCCCGCCCAGCGCGGGTCCGAATCGGGGAAGTGCTGTCCAATGTCGCCGAGCGCCGCGGCGCCGAGCAGCGCGTCGGTGATGGCATGGGCCAGCACGTCGGCATCGGAGTGCCCATCCAGGCCTTGTTCGCACGGCACCCGCACGCCCCCCAGGATCAGCGGGCGGCCCGGGACCAGGCGATGCACATCCCAGCCGATGCCGGAGCGGTACTCGCTCACGGCGTCTTCTTCCGGCCGGCCTCCTCCGCCAGGAAAAGGCGGGCCAGGTCCATGTCGGAGGGCTTGGTGATCTTGATGTTCCGGTCGCTGCCGGGAACTACGCTCACCTCCACCTGCTCCAGACGCTCGACGAGACTGGATTCGTCGGTCCCGCTGAAACCGTCCTCCCGGGCCTTGGCGAAGGCGCGCCGCAGAAGTTCGTGGCGGAAAACCTGAGGCGTCTGGGCCAGCACCAGGCGGTCCCTGGACAGGGTGCCGTTCACCTTATTGCGTTTGACTTGCTTGACGGTGTCGACCGGGACGATGCCCACGATAGCGGCGCCGGAGGAGGCGGCCTCCTGGATAGCCCGCTCGATAATGGCGGGATCGATGAAGGGGCGAACGGCGTCGTGAACGGCCACCAGATCGATATCCTGGCCGAGCTTGGCCAGCGCGTTCTCGACAGACTGCTGTCGCGTATCCCCGCCCTCCACCAGGACGACGGGCTTGACCGGCGGTTCGCCGGCGAGCAATTGCCTGGCCCAGGCCATCTCTTCGCCGCGTAGCGCGACGACCACTTCGGTCACCGAGGGACAGGCCATGAACTTGCGAATTGTGTGCAGGAGAATAGGCGCGCCGTCCAGCAGCATGAACTGCTTGCGGCTGGTTCCAGCTCTCTCCCGAGAAGTGCGGCCCATGCGGGTGCCTAGCCCCGCGGCCGGCAGAATCACTGCGACTTTCATCGGATCTTTACCTTACCCTGAAGACGGTGCGGCCGCGGGAGCCGGCGCGGTGACGGACTGATCGCGATGAGGCCGCTCCGACAGCTTGTCATGGATCGCATGCACCCGCTCGTCATAACGGCCGAAGATCATCTTCCCGGCGGTGGTTTGCAGAACGCTCGTAACCGAGATGTCGATGGTCTTCGAAATCAGCTTCTTGGCATTGTCGACCACCACCATCGTGCCGTCGTCCAGGTAGGCCACCCCCTGGTTGTACTCCTTGCCTTCCTTGAGAATGAAGACGCGCATGGTCTCGCCCGGCAGCACCACCGGCTTCAGGGCGTTGGCCAGCTCGTTGATGTTCAGGACCTCGATGCCGTGGAGTTGGGCCACCTTGTTCAAGTTGAAATCGTTGGTGACGACCTTGCAGCCGTAAGCCTTCGCCAGCTCAATCAACTTCATGTCCACGTCGCGTATCTGGGGAAAGTCGTCCTCCAGGATCTGGACGCTAAGCTCCGGCATTTTCTGGATGCGCTGCAGGATGTCTAGACCCCTGCGCCCCCGGTTGCGCTTCATCGAGTCGGCGGAATCGGCCACAAGCTGCAATTCCCGCAAGACGAACTGGGGAATGACTATGACGCCGTCCATGAAGCCCGTTTCAGCGATGTCGGCGATGCGGCCGTCGATGATGACGCTGGTATCCAGAATCTTGAACGAACTCTTACTGGTCTTCTCGGCGCCGAAGACGCCGCCCAAGGCCGCCAGGTTGAGCATGTCGCCCTTGCTGGCGCCCACCACCAGGCCCACGTAGGTCATCCAGAGCAGCAGCCCGATCTGAACGAAGGGTATGGTTCTCCCATCGCCCGGCAGAGCTCTGGAAAGCACCAGAGACATCAGGAATGCTCCGAGTATGCCCAGCACGGAACCGGCCGCCGCGCCGATAAGCCTCTTCAGGCTCACCTCCTTGACGCGGATTTCAAACCAGATGACGGCGAGCGCCAGAATCAATCCGGCGAGCGCCGAGTAGGGGCGGGCCAACTGAAAAGGTTGGAGATAAAAGCTGGCACACACCAGAAGTAGTGCGAATAGAATGCGGATAATGAGTAAGTCCTTCACGCTCATAACCCCCGTATAAAAAGCGCATCACGCTGCAAAACCCGGCTATTAGAGCCGCGTCATAGAGTATACCACCGGCCAGGGGGACAAGAATAGAATGTCGCGCGGCCGCGTGGACGCGGGCGTCAGGGGTCCGGCAGGTCTACAGAGCCTTGGCCAGTTCCTCGGCGAAGGCGCTTTGAGCGGCGTCGGTCTCCGGCTTATCCCGCTTGATCTTCCGGGCGACGCTGGGCCGGGGGCCGGGTCTGAGCTCAGGCCTGCTGCTTGGGCCTGTGCCTGGGCCCCTGGGCCGGGGCGGTTGAGCGGGATTTGCCCGAAGCAGCCGGTCTTCGAGAGGAGCCCGGTCAAAGCGGCGGATGATGGACTGCATCTCCTCCGCGTTGGGTGCTTCGATGAACGCGAAACCTTTTGATTCCTGCGTCTCAGGACTGCGGATGACCTTGATCGAATCGGCCACAAGGGCCTCAGAATTAAGCCAGGACTGGATGTCGTCTGCCGTCACCCAAGCTGGAAGATTGCCAAGAAAAACAGTGAAGCTCATTCGAGGGTATTGTTCACTCCGTTGGTTGGATTGCTGGGGAGCTACTCGTAGAGAGAGAAGCCATGCGAGCTATATATATCCTATCAGAGAGCCGGGGACTCGCGCAAATATCGCGGGCGTGCTTGTGGGGTCAGCCATTTCTGGCTGCCGCCGGGCTTCGGCCCGGCTTCTTGCGACAGCCCGAAGAAACGCCGCACCCCGCTACCCGGGGAAGTCGACCGTGCGCGCCAGCTTTACCGCCGGGTTCTCGCGAAGCTGCGCGAGCACCGTCTCGGGCGGTTTCTCGTCGGTCTCGACCACCGCCAGAGCGTCCAGCGGCTCGCGAGGAGCGCCCGGAACATCCCGGCGTCCGAGCGAGAAGCTGGCGATGTTGATCCCGTTGCGCCCAAGCACCGTGCCCACGTGTCCGATTACGCCCGGCACGTCCTGGTTGCGCATGTAGATGAGGTGGCCGGCCAGCGGCGCCTCGCAATAAATGCCGTCGACTTGCAACAGCCGGGGCTTGCCCAAAAGCACCGCGCCCTCCACGGTAGTGACACCGGCGTCGGTTTCCAGTTCCAGGCGGATCGCGTCCATGTGGCCGGCCCGCTTCTCGTGCTTCTCCGTCACGTTGAGGTTTCGCCCGGCGGCGATCTGCATGGCGTTCACCAGGTTCACCTTCTGGGAGAGCCACTGGTTGAGCACGCCGGCCAGGCCGGCGTTGCGGATCAGATGGGTGTTATTCTCGGCCAGTTTGCGAAGATAGACCAGGCGCACCTCTTTGGGGCCGCCCGTCGAAATCTGGGCCGCGAAAGAGCCGAGCTTCTCGGCCAGCGAGATGTAGGGCTCGATCGCCTTATATTGCTCCGGGGCGAGCGCCGGCATGTTGACAGCGTTGATGGCGATGCCGCTGCGCAGGTATTCGGTCAGTTGCTCGGCGATGCGCACGCCGACGATTTCCTGGGCCTCCTCGGTGGACCCGGCGATATGAGGCGTGGCCAGCACCGCATCCACGCCAAACAGCGGGGAGTCTGCCGCCGGAGGTTCGACTTCGAACACGTCCAGCGCCGCGCCCGCGACCTTGCCGGAATCCAGCGCTTCCTTCAGCGCCGCGCCGTCGACCAGTTCGCCTCTGGCGCAATTAACGATGCGCACGCCGGCCTTCATTTTGGCCAAGGCGTCGCGCGAGATCATGCTGCGGGTCTCGGGAGTCAGCGCCATGTGCAGCGCGATATAATCCGAGGCCGCGTAGAGCGCATCGAGGCTCACCATTTCGAGGCTGAGGTCCTCCAGCGCGCCGGGGCTGACATACGGGTCGCAAGCCACGATCTTCATCTCGAAGGCGCGCGCCCGGCGGGCCACTTCGCGGCCGATGCTCCCCAGTCCGATGATCCCGAGCACCTTGCCGCGCAGCTCGTTGCCCATGAACTTCTTCTTCTCCCACTTGCCGGCCTTGGTGGAAGCGCTGGCCTGCGGGATGGAGCGGGCCATGGCCAGCATCAGCGCCAGCGTGTGCTCGGCCACCGAGACCGCATTGCCGCCGGGGGTGTTCATCACCAGGACGCCGGCGGCTGTGGCGGCGGGAAGGTCGACGTTATCCACGCCTACGCCCGCCCGGCCAATGGCGCGCAGTTTAGGCGCTTGCTCCAGCACCTGCTTGGTGACCTTCACGGCGCTGCGCACTACCAGCGCGTCGGCCTCCGCCAGGTGTTGCGCGTATTCCTTGGGATTGGAGACGATCACATCCCAGCCCGCTTGGGACTTCAGCAGCTCGAGTCCGGCCGCCGCCATGGGTTCAGCAACGAGGATTTTCATGATTGTCTCTCACGCGCCTGCGGCCAGCTTCACTCCGGCTGCTTCGGCATAAACTTTCTGTACCGCCGCCACGCCCTTTCCGAATTGAACCGGATGCCCGTTGGCGGCCAAAATGATCTCCAGTTCCGCTACCACGCCGAACAGGTCGGCGAAATCGAAGTAGCCCAGGTGCGCGATCCTAAAGATCTTGCCTTTCATCGAGCCCTGGCCGTTGGCGATGATGGCGCCAAACTTGTTCCGGTACTCCTTGACGATCACGCCGGAATCCATACCGGCCGGGGCCTTCACCGCGGTGACCGAAGAGGCCGGGGACTCGGGCGAGAACAACTCCAGGCCCAGCGCCGCCGCCGCTTCCCGGGTGGCCCGCGCCAGCAGTTGAGCGTTCTCGGTAAGCTTGTCCATCCCCACCGACTTGATGTACTTCAGCGCCGTGCCGAGGGCGATGATCAGGGACGTGTTGGGCGTCCAGCTCGACTCGCCCAGCGCCGCGTTCTTCCTTTCCTTCTTCAAGTCGAAGTAGTAGTGCGGCAGGCTGGCCGTTTCGGCACGCTGCCAGGCCTTGGGACTGACCGCGAGGAAGGCCAGGCCGGGCGGGATCATGAAGGCTTTCTGCGATCCGCCCACCACTACGTCGAGGCCCCAACCGTCGATGTCTAGAGGCATGGTGCCCAGACCGGTGATCGCGTCCACCACGAAGATGGCGTCGGTCTTGGCGATCGCCTGACCCATGGCACGGACGTCATGCTGGGCGCCGGTCGAGGTCTCGGATGCCTGCACGAACACGCCGCGCGCATCGGGGTTGGCGGCCAGAGCCGCCTCCACTTGCTCGGGCTTGACCGTGCTCCCGTACTCCGCCTTCAGCACGACCGCTTCCAGGCCGAAGGCCTTGGCCATCTCGACCCAGCGTTCGCCGAATTTACCGGCCGAGCAGACGATGACCTTCTCGCCCTTGGAGAACAGGTTCGAGATGGAGGATTCCATCGCGCCCGATCCGGAAGCCACCAGAATAAGCACGTCGTTGGACGTGCCCATCACCTCTTTCAAGTCGGACAGGGTCGCCCGGTAGATGTTGCGGAAGTCTTCGGTCCGATGATGAATGTCGGAGCCCATCATGGCGTGGAGGGCCGGCGGGTACAGCGGTGTCGGCCCCGGGGTCAGGAGTCGAGTTTTTCTTATATGCATAGGATTATGTAGTCCTCTAGAATATCAGACATCATGCCTCTTCTTGAAAGGATTCAACAGGAAATTGCACAGGCGATGAAAGCCCGGGACGAGCTCCGCCTGGGAGCCCTGCGGCTGATCAAGACCGCCCTGAAGAAACACGAGGTGGACGCCATGAAGCCGCTGGACGAGGCCACCGAAATACAGGTACTCAAGAGACTGGCGAGCCAGCGCGCCGAGGCCCAGGAGATCTTCAGCAAAGCCGGCCGGCCGGAGCTGGCCGAGAAGGAGGCAGCCGAGCTGCGCATCGTCGAGTCGTTCCTGCCCGCGGCGCCCACCGACGAGGAGATGGACGCGGCGATCGCAGCCGCGCTGGCCGAGACGGGCATAACCTCGGTCAAGCAGATGGGTGTGGTGATGAAGGCCGCCCAGGCCCGGCTCGCGGGCAAGCGGGTGGACGGAAAAGTCCTCAGCGACAAAGTGCGGGGCAGGCTAAGCTAGCGGGGTCAGCCGCAGCATTTTCCGGTTTGGAGCCCCACCAACTCGGCCAGTTCCTGCCGGGAGGGATAGCCTCCCAGGCTCGCGATGCTTCCGTCGACCAAGATGAGCGGCAGACAGGGTATTCCCTCTTCCGAAAGCGCGGCCTTCACCACGTCGTTGCCCGCGAAGGCCTGAGGATGCTGCGCGAGGTTGTAGCGTTCCACCGGAATCCCTTGCGCCGACAGCCATTCGAGGTCCGCGGCGAATTGGAGCAGCGCCGGATCCGTCATCGGAATATGCGCGCCGGCCGGGCAACACAGAGGCGCATCGTAAACCTGTAGTTTAGGCAACACTCCAGTCTGCCACGGGGCGGACATCGCGTGAGGAATGCTAGAGTGATGGAGTTTGGCCATGCTCAGCTACGCGCGGGGACCTGAGGTCCCGCTCCTGGAAAAGACGATCCACCAACTTCTGGACGAGGCGGCGGCGCGCTGTCCGGATCAGGAGGCGGTCGTCTCGCGGTGTCAGGGAATCAGGCTGACCTACCGGCAACTCCGGGATGAGTCGCGGCGCGTTGCGCGCGGCCTGTGGAGCTTGGGTATTGGGCCGGGCGATCGCGTCGGAATGTGGTCCACGACCTGCGTCGAGTGGATCTACCTTCAGACCGCCGTGGCCCGCCTGGGGGCGGTGCTGGTGAACCTGAATCCGGCCTACCGGGTGCTCGATCTGGGGCCCATCCTTTCCCGATCCCGCATCAAAGCGCTCTTCTTCCACGAGAAAGACCAACGTGCGGATTACGCCGGGATCCTGGCCGAAGCCAGGGAGGGCCAGGACCTCCCCCTCGGGCACCCGATCCGGCTGGAGTCCGGGGATTGGGACCGGATGATCGAGGGCGGCCAGGACTTCCCCGAGATCGCCGTCAGCCCTAAGGACACCGTCAACATCCAGTACACCTCGGGCACCACCGGCGCCCCCAAGGGCGTGCTGCTGACGCACCATAACTTGGTCAACAACGGGAACTTGATGGGGAACAACATGCGGATCACCGCGCGCGACCGCATTTGTGCGCCCGTCCCGCTTTACCACTGCTTCGGCTGCGTCATCGGCGTAATGGTGGCGATGACGCACGATGCGACTCTGGTGCTGCCCGCCGCCCAGTTCGATCCGCTGGCCACACTCGAAGCAGTTGAGGCGGAGCGGTGTACCGCGCTCTATGGTGTGCCGACCATGTTCATCGCCGAGTTCGAGCACCCGGAATTCAGCCGCTTCGACCTGAGCTCGCTGCGAACCGGCGTGATGGCCGGCTCACCCTGCCCGATCGAACTGATGAAGCGGGTAGCCGGCGAGATGCACTGTGCCGAACTCACGATCGTGTATGGGCAGACCGAGACTTCGCCGGGCATCACCCAGTCGGCAACCGGCGATTCGCTGGAGTTGCGGGTGACCACCGTGGGACGGCCGCTGCCCAATACCGAGGTGAAGCTGGTGGACCCCGCGACCGGGCGGACCGTGGAGATCGGCGAGCACGGAGAGCTTTGCACCCGCGGCTACCTGGTCATGCGGGGTTACGATGCGGACTCGCAAGGCACTGCCCAAGTGATCGACGCCGAGGGTTGGCTGCACACCGGGGACCTGGCCCTGCAGCGTCCGGACGGCTGCTTCCGTATCACCGGCCGGGCCAAGGACATGATCAGCCGCGGCGGGGAGAAGGTATATCCGCGCGAGATCGAGGAGTTCCTGCACCGGCATCCCAAGGTGGCCGATGTTTACGTCGTGGGATTGCCGGATGAGCGTCTAGGCGAGAGCGTGCTGGCCTGGGTCAAACTGAAGAACGGAACCTCGGCGACGGCGGAGGAACTGCGCCAGTTCTGCAAGGACCAGATCGCCTATTTCAAGATCCCTCGGCACATCCGCTTCGTGGAGTCGTTTCCCATGACCGCCAACGGGAAAGTGCAGAAGTATCTGATCCGGGAGCAGGAAATCCGCTCGCGCGGGCTGGAGCAGGTGGCCGGCATCGTCACGGCGTAAGCCGCTCCGCTCCGGATGTCCCTTCCAAGTTCGCTATTGACAGCACGTCCCTGTGTACATAGAATATCTATGGTTAGATAATCTATGGGAAGATCTTCATCCGAGATCCGGTCCGAACTCGTGCCAGGCACGCTCGAAATGCTCATCCTGAGCACGCTCATCCGAGGCCCAATGCACGGCTACGGCATCGCGCGCAGGATCGAGGACTCCTCGGGAATGGAGTTGCGCGTTGAGGAGGGGTCGCTCTATCCGGCTCTACAGCGGATGTTGAGGAAGGGATGGGTCACCGCGGAGTGGGCCGTGACCGAGAACAAGCGGGAGGCGCGCTACTACCGCCTGACACGCAGCGGCCGGAAGCAGCTCGGCCAGGAGGTGGACAAGTTCCGGCGCGTCACCAGCGCCATCGAGAGGACGCTTCGGCCGGCGGAAGGTTGATCATGAACGAACTCATACGCAGACTGCGGACGCTGTTCCGGCGGCGCGCCATGGACCGTGAGATGGAGAAGGAGTTGCAGTTCCATCTCGAAATGAAGGCGCTCGATTCTGGCGACCCCGCGGCGGCGAGGCGCGCGGTGGGAAGCTCGCTGAGCTGGCGGGAACAGGCTTGGGACGCCTGGGGCTGGCGATGGCTGGACGAGGTCGCGCGAGATGTTCGCTTTGCCGTCCGTGGCCTTGGCCGGAGTCCCGGCTTTGCTGTGGCGGCGATCACGACTCTGGCCTTGGGGATCGGAGCCAATTGCCTGATTTTCAGCGTGGTGGATGCGACGGTCCTGAGACCCCTTCCGTTCCGGGAGCCGGAGCGATTGGTGTCCGTCGCGGCTACGATAGCGAAGATGCCCGGACGGAGTGGAATGCCGAGCCTTTCCACATTCCTGACATGGCGGAAGGCGGGCGTCTTTGAGGAGTTGGGTGCGCAACGGTATGAAACCTTCGACGTCGGTGGCAACCCCTACCCGGAGCAGATCAGCGGCCAGGAAGCCTCCGCGAGTTTCTTCCGGGTCCTCGGCGTCCAACCCGAATTGGGGCGCACGTTTCTTCCGGAAGAGGAGATCCCCGGCGGGAACAACGTGCTGCTAATCAGCCACCGCCTGTGGCGGACGCGATTCAACGGCAATTCCAAGATCATCGGGTCCAAGATTTCGCTCGGCGGGGCAAGGTCCGGTGTCTTCACCATCGTCGGAGTGCTTCCGCCCGCCATTCAATACGCTGACAGGGGGATCGGAGACGTTTGGGCGCCATTGGTAAAAGAACAAGGCGGCAATCTGGCCGTCGTAGGCAGGCTGAGATCCGGGATGTCTCCGCAGGCGGCCGGGCAGGCGATTTCGGCATCCGGACAGGGTGCCATGCTACTTCCATATCAGGAGGAACTGGTAGGGCGCATCCGGCCTATGATGCAGATGCTCGGCGCTGCCGTGTTGCTTGTACTGCTGATCGCATGTGTGAATGTGGCGAATCTCATGCTCGCTCGTGGCGCCGTGCGCGCTCAGGAGTTCGCCGTCCGCTCGGCGATTGGCGCGGGCCGGGGTCGTCTGTCGCGGCAACTGTTAGTGGAAAGCCTCGTGCTCGCGTTGGCGGGAGGCGCGGCGGGCGCGGCGCTGGCATACGCCAGCATGGGCGCGGTGCGGGGCCTGATGCCGAAACGGATCTTCCGGGCCGATGCTGTCTCGGTGGACCTGCGGGTACTCGGCTTCACGCTGGGCGTTTCCGTGTTGGCCTGCATTCTGTTTGGCTTGCTACCCGCGATGCGCGCCGCGCGCTCCGGACCGCGGCCGGACCTGCTTAGCGTAAGAAGCCGCCCGATGGGACGCGGGTTTGCGCGCAGTGCTTTGGTCGTGTCCCAAGTCGCTCTCGCCCTGATGCTGGCAATCGCCGCTGGCCTGATGACCAAGAGCTTCGTGCAACTGGTGTGGAAAGACCTTGGGTTCAATCGTCAGGATCTGCTGACTCTGCAAACGGGTCTGCCCATAGATGTTTACAAAGACTCCGCGCGCCGAATTCCCCTGGAACGGGAGATCACGAGCAGGCTTGGATCCTTGCCCGGCGTCCGGTACGTTGGCATCTCCGATTTTCGGCCACTCGGCCCGGGCATGATGCGGGTTGCCGCCCGAACCAACTCTGACGAAGCGCGGAAGTCAGCTAGCTTGATGGGGGTTACGCCGAGCTTCTTCGACGCCATGGGAATTCCGGTTCGGCGCGGGCGTCGGTTCACGGACCAAGATAAGCCTGGTGCTCCGGCGGTGGCGATCGTCAGCGAGGCCGCCGCCCGGCTTTATTGGCCGGGCCGGGACCCCATCGGGCAGTCCCTTCTGATTCCGGCGGGCAGGGACCCGGAATCCGCCTACTCGGTCGTCGGCGTAGCGGGAGACGCGGTGGGGATGCGCATCACGGACAAGCCTCGTGCGGCAATCTATGTTCCGCACGCGCAGCGCATGTCAACATCGGCGCTCGACATTGTCGTACGGGTTCAGCCGGGGATTTCGACGGATAACCTGATTCCCGCGATCCGCGCCCAACTGGCTTTCGTGAATCGCGCCCTCTCGGTGAAAGATGTTCTCACAATGCAGTCCGTGATTTCTTCCGAGTTGGCTCAGGCGCGGTTTCTGACCGCGGTGCTCGGGACGTTCGCGGCCCTGGCGCTGGCCCTGACTCTGACCGGCATGGCTGGCGTGGTGGCTTACCTTGTCAGCACCCGGACATTCGAATTCGGAGTGCGCCTGACTTTCGGCGCCACGGGACGGAGCATTCTCGCTCTGATCCTCGGTTACGGCGGACGCCTGGCCCTCATTGGAATCGGCCTCGGGCTGGCGGGCGCGTGGGGATTGGGCCGGCTGCTCACGTCCTACCTATACGAGGTGAAACCCGGCGACGCGGTGATCATGGCATCCGTTCCGCTGCTGGTCCTGGCTGCCGTGCTGGTTGCGTGTTATGTGCCCGCCCGCCGGGCCATGCGAATCGATCCCGTTCAGGCGCTGCGGCACAACTGATCACTTGACGCGGCCCGGCCTAGACGAAGTAATCCTTGACCTTATCGAAGATGCCCTTCTCTTCAGGCCGATTGTCGGCGGGGAGGCTCTGGCGCAGGCTCTCCAGCAGTTTGCGCTGCTCCTTGGTCAGCTTGCGGGGAACCCGCACGTCAACGTGAACGTAGAGATCACCGCGCCCGTTTCCATTCAAGTGCGGCGCGCCCTTTCCGCGCAAGCGGATCTGCGCGCCATACTGCGTGCCTTCCGGGATATTCAATGTCTCCGGCTCATCCATTGTCGGAACCTGAATCTCCGCGCCGAGAGCCGCCTGGGCTAGGTTGATCGGCACTGTGCAGTGCAGATTGCTCCCATCGCGGGTGAACACCGGATGCTCCTGGACCTTGAGAAACACATACAGGTCTCCGGGAGGTCCGCCGTTGTATCCCGGCTGCCCTTCCGAGGAAAGGCGCAAGCGGGTGCCGTTGTCGACGCCCGGTGGAACGTTGATTTTCAGCCGGCGCTCGGCGCGGACCGCGCCCTGGCCGCGGCACCCGGTGCAGGGCTGGCGGATGATCTTGCCGCTTCCGGCGCACTGGCCGCAGGTTCGCCGGACCGACAGGAAGCTCTGCTGGTAGATGACCTCGCCCCGTCCGCGGCAGGCCGAGCAGACCGTCAGGCCGGAACCCGGTTCGGCGCGCGTGCCCTGGCAACGCGAACAGGTCTCGTCGCGTGGAATCAGGACCTGGGCGTTCATGCCGCGGATGGCATCTTCGAAGCCGATCTCCAGGTCGTAGCGCAGGTCCTCGCCGCGCTGCGCCTGGGTCCGGCCGCGGCGGGTGTTGGTCCCGAACAGATCTCCAAAGCCGAAGAAGTCCCCGAAGATGTCGCTGAAATCCGCGAATGTGGACGGATCGAAACCGCCCCGGCCCGCCCCAGCGCTGGACAGCCCCTGGTGTCCGTAATGGTCGTAGACACCGCGCTTCTCCGCGTCGCCCAGCACGCTATAGGCCTCGGCCGCTTCTTTGAAATTCTCCTCGGCGGTATGGTTGGCGGGATTACGGTCGGGATGATACTCGAGCGCCTTCTTGCGATAAGCGCTCTTTATTTCCTGCACGCCGGCCTCGCGGGTGACACCCAGCACCTCGTAATAGTCCCGCTTGCTCACGCTTCACGCTGCCCTTCAACGGAGGGCGCCACGCCCACTCTGACCATCGCCGGGCGCAGAAGCCTGCCCCGGAAGTTATAGCCCTTCTGCAGCTCGGCCAGGACGGTGTGGTCCTCCACCTCGGTGGTCTCCCGCATCTCGATGGCGTGGTGGATGTTCGGATCGAACTTCTGCCCCTCCGCCGGGATCGGCTCGAGTCCCAGTTTCTGAAGCTCGGAGGAGAACCTCTGGAGAATCAGCTCGACGCCCTGGGCGAAGTGCGCATCGGTGGTCTCAGTCTGGAGCGCTCGCTCGAAATCGTCTAGTAGGGGGAGCAGCTTGCCCAGCGTCTCCATGGCCGCGTACTCCCAAGTGTCGGCCTTCTCGCGCTCGGCGCGCTTGCGAAAATTGTCAAACTCCGCCATCCGCCTGAGCAGACGATCCTTAAGCTCGGCGTTCTCCGCGGCGAGTTTGTCCCGTTCCGCCTCGACCGAAGCCAGTTGCGCGGCGGCGTCCGACTCCTCGCCCTCGCGTTCCTCGACCGGTTCATCCCTATCGTTCAATCTCATTCGTATCATCTTTTAGAGTAACAAAGTGAGCGCTGGCCAGCTCAATCAGGAGGGCAGATGCTGCAAGGTGCGGCCGACGCCCAATACGGCGGCTATCACCTTCCCGTAGTGCATCCGCATGGGACCGAGCACCGCAACCTTCGCGGTCATGCCGCCGGGCGTCGCGACCTTGATGCCGATCAGGGAGAGTTCGCGCATGGCGGGGTGCAGTTCTCCCAAGCCCACCTGCACCTTGACCTCGCCCGAAGGCTCGGCCAGAAAGCGGTCCAAAAGCTGGAGGATGCGCTTCTTCTGCTCGAGCGCCTGCAACAGCTCGCGGGTGGTCTCGCGGGTCATATGCAGGTCCAGGGCGACCAGATAGGATGCGCCTTCCATGTGGACGGACGGGTCGAGGTCGATGTCCAGAATCCCGCGCGCGTATAGCGTGTTGAGGCGTTTCAGCAGGGCGTCGTAGTAAGCGCTCTGCGATTCCAGCCGGCGCTCCAGTTCGTCGCGCGCGTCGGCCAGGACCCAGCCGCCGAAGTTTTGGTTGAGGTAGTTGCGGATGGAAGCCAGTTCCTCGGCCGGGACCGCCTCGTCCAAAGTGATCACGCGGTTTCTCACGACGCGGTCGCTGGTCACCACGATGGCTAGCACGCGCCGGTCCGCCAGGGGGAGCAGTTCGACGCGGTCCAGGGTCTGGCTGGCGGCCGGAATGGCCGCGGCGATGCCCATGTTGTGGGTCCACTCGGTGAGCAGGCGCGAGGAGCGTTCCACGCCCTCCTCGACGCCCTCCACGCCGCTGAAGCCTTGATTGAGGCGCTCCATTTCAGCCGTGGATGGACGGTGGACGATCATGTCCTGCACGAAGAACCGAAACGCCTTTTCGGTGGGGACGCGGCCGGCGGAGGTGTGCGGCTGGGATACATAGCCTTCCTCCGACAGGCTGGCCATGGCGTTGCGGATGGTGGCGGGGCTGAGGGCGCCATGTCTGCGCCTGGAAACGGTTCGGGAGGCGACCGGCTCACCGGTCGCGATATACTCCCTGACGATCCAATGCAGAACCTCGGCCTTGCGGCGCGATATTTCGAGTGCTTCCACCATGCGAGAGCCGGGGACACCCCCCGACCGTATTCTAGGGGATGGAGCGAAGAATGGTCAAGCTGTGCTGCTGCGCCGGCATGCGCTGTGCTAAACTCGCAGAGGCACCGCAAGCGGGCGCGTAGCTCAATTGGCAGAGCAACTGACTCTTAATCAGTAGGTTGAAGGTTCGATTCCTTCCGCGCTCACCATTAAAATCAGCACTCTACGTGTCAGGTCTCGTTCGCGACCAGCCGTTTGACCCACCAGAAACGATTCAGATCGCTCCAGCCCCCGCGCTCACTCGGACCGCAGGCCATGCCGTACCACGCCCGCCGGAAGTTAGCGGGCATGGGTCGATGCGAGTCGCTTGCGATTTGTAATATTACATAATACAGTGAAGGTGGAGCGATGACCGCAAACCTCCAGCGATGGCGGCGGCGAAACAGCCTTACTCAGGTTGACGCGGCAGCCTTGCTGGGCGTCTCGCAGCCCTACCTTTCGCTGCTTGAGAAGGGTGCGCGGCCTTTGACGGCGGAACTGCGGAACCGCCTGAGGGTGGTCCATCCGGCCCAGCGTAGCGATTCGGCCGGCGAAGGCTTTCAGGCGAAGTTGAGGGCGCTTGGGTATCCAGGGTTCTCTCACGTCACGCCTTCGCGGCCGCGGCCCAGTCCTGACGCCTTGCTGTTGTCAGTGCTCGCACGGCCTGACGTGAATTCGCGGGTGGTTGAGGCGCTGCCCTGGCTGGTCCGGCGGTATGCCGCTCAACTGGATCTGGCCTGGCTGGTCCGGCAGGCGAAGCTTCAGAATCTGCAAAACCGCTTGGGCTTTGTGCTTCAGACAGCGGGGGCCGAGACACCGGAACTTCCGGCCGTGGTTCAAGAATTGGAGCGGGCGCGGCTACTCCAAGAATCTACCCTTTGCTGGGATTCCATGCCCGCGGCGGCTCGCGAATTGATGCGCCTGAATCGGCCTGTTCTGGCGGTGCATTGGAATGTGGTCACCACACTGCGGCCCGAGGATTCAAGCCATAGCGGCTGGCCGCCCCGCTGAGCCGTGGCACTCATTCCTCACGGAATTGGACGCTCAACTCGGCGAGCCCCCGGACTTCCACTGTCTCGACGTCTTGAGCGTGATTCCGGGGCTACGAAAGCCGGCTGGTCCGCGCATTTCCTGTTTGCCCCAATGTCCGCCTCTGGGCTCTCGAACCACACGATACCCTGGTCGCGTTGGCCGAAATGATGCTGTTGGCGCTGCCCGAGACACATGAGCGTCAAGAAGCGCGTCCGCATCATCCTGGAATGGGCGAAGTGCAGTAGATCTATGCTCAAGGCATCGAACAGCCGAACTAGGTCTGTGACCGCTTGAAAGATTTCCTTTTGTATCCGAATTTACGACGGGCTGCTCTTCGGTTGAACTTCCAGTTGATCTTGATGTGGTCGCGGTTCATGCGGCGATTCCAGGCCCGGCTTTCCCGGCGCAGCATCTTGAGATCGGGGATTCTTCTGGTGCCGAGGCATTGCCGCGAGAAGATGCCGATTTCGATTTCCGCTTGATTGAGCCAGCTTCCGTGGGTGGGTGTGAAGTGAACTGTGAATCGGTCCCAGATCTCATTGCCGACCTCCACCCCGAAGACGTCCGTCAACGACTTGCGGCGGTGGATGTTGAGGTTGTCCATGACCAGGTGGATGGTCTTCGCCTCCGGGTACTGTAGCGCCAGATGGCAGGCGACTTGGGCGAACTCAAAGGCTGATCGGTCGGGCGTAGGGAACGTGAAATGCCGACCCGCCTTCGGCTCTACGGCACAGAAAACATTGGCCGTACCGCACCGTTCGTACTCATTATCCCGCCGTGCTTCCCGTCCCGGTTTTGCCGGAGAGGAGGGGCGCACGTCGGCGTGCAGCGTGACTGGTTTCTCATCCAGACACACCACCGGTTCCTGGGGATCGTAGGGCTTTTCATACGTCTCCAGCACGTCTTCCATCTTGGCGATGTACTGGTCATTGAGTTCGGCCACGCACCACATTTTTTTCCCGCCACGGCTTGAGGTCGTGGTCGAGGAGCAGAATCCGGATGGTTTCCCTTCCCACGCGTGGGACCAGTCGGCGCTTCACCGCTTCCTGGGCCACCAGTCGCACGGTCCAGCGGGCGCGGCCCTCTGGCGGGTCGCTGCACACCATGGCGATGATCCGCTGCTTCTGGCTGTCTTCCAGAACCGTCGCCGCGCCGGGTCGCTTCTTGTCGTAGAGCGCGGGTTCGAGACCGCCGGCTTGGTAACGATGGCCGACCTTCCGAATCGCCTGCGGAGTGAGTGGGATCACGCTGGAAATCCGCGGTGCACTAACGCCCTTGGCCAACTGCCGAAGCGCCAAGGCTCGCAGGACGACACGGACCTGCTGTACGCCGCCGCTCAACAGGCTGGTCAGTTCGTTCTGGTCTTTCGGTTTGACTTCGATACTCAGGGGTGGGCGTCCCATACCCCCAGTATGCGCCAAAACATTTCGGATTGAAATTGTTTTTTAGAACTTTTTCAGGCGGTCAGAGACCTAGGGAGCTCGCGGCGCTGAAGCGGGTGAGGGACGGCGCGATTGATGCAAGGCCGTGGTGGGGAAGTTTACCGACCGATCAAGAAGGCGCTGACCATCCGCCTTGACGCCGACGTTCTGGCCTGGCTGAAGTCACAGGGTAGGGGATATCAAACCAGGATCAACGCGCTTCTGAGAGGCGCGATGCAGAAACAATCGACCGACTTGGGTCGCCGTTAGAGCGCTCTGGCACGACCCCTCGCGTAGGGCAAGCTTCAGCTTGTCCTCTTCGAACGTCCAGAAGGGCTTCTTCAGCAGCCTGTGAAGCTTATGCCGCGGTCAGAAGCGGATTGGAATGAGGCTGAAGATGCGGTCCGCGCCCAGGTAGCTGGCCTGGGACATCCAGCGGCCCAGCGGTGTGACCGTCATGGCGAGAAGGATTACCAGGAGTCCGGCGCGAGCGAGTTCGTTGTAGATGAACGAGGGGACGCGCAGCGCCAGCAGCAGCTTCGACCCATCCAGAGGGGGGACCGGCAGCAGGTTGAACAGGGCCAGGTACAGGCTGAGGGTGACGCCGTGGGCGGCGAAGTTGGCGGCCGCGGGAAACGGGCGGGCGAGGAACACCGCAGCCAATGCCAGGACCACCGAGAAGACGATGTTGCTCGCCGGCCCGGCCAGCGCCACCAGGGCCAGCCCGTTGAGTCCTCCGCGAAGCTTGCGGGGATTGGTGTTGACCGCCCGGCCCCAACCGAGAAAGCCGCCACCGAACAGAGAGGTGAGCGCCGGAATAAGGACGGTCCCGAGCCAGTCCACATGCGCCAGCGGATTAAGAGTGAGGCGCCCATCAAGCCGGGGCGTATCGTCCCCGAGGCGGGTGGCCGCCCAGGCGTGGGCGAACTCGTGGGGTACGGTGAGCAGCCAAAGCAAGGCGACATTGGTGAGCGCGGCTTCCAGATTCGGCATTCAGTTCAACGGTAACACGGCGCACGCGCCGCTCCGGAATGTCATCCTGGTAGGACATGGCCGTTCTCTTGAGTTGCTCCGGTCTCGGCAAGTCGTTTGGCGCACGAGTCCTGTTCCAGGATTTTTCGCTGAGTATTTCCGACGGAGAGCGGACCGGCCTGATCGGGCCCAATGGCAGCGGCAAGACCACCTTGCTCGAGATCCTGGCCGGAAACGAAGCGCCGGATGCCGGAATACGGGCCCTGCGAAAGCAGGCGAAGGTGGCCTATGTCCCCCAAGAATCGCTGTTTGGGCCGGATGACACTGTGGGTTCCGTGCTGGCGGCGGCCCTGGACGGTCTGCACCTGGAAGAAGCGGAGAAGACGACTCGCATCCAGGTGATGCTGGGGCGGGCCGGATTCGGGAACTCGAATACGCCCGCGGCGGAGCTCTCCGGCGGGTGGCGGATGCGGCTGGCGATCGCCGCCGCGCTGGTGCAATCGCCGGACCTGCTGCTGCTCGACGAGCCGACCAATCAACTGGACCTGGACGGCATCCTCTGGCTCGAGAGAGCGCTGACGAGCGCGAACGCCTGCCTGGTGGTGACCCACGACCGGTACTTTCTGGAGAACATCGCTACCCATATGGCGGAGCTGAATCCGGCGTATCCGCGGAGTGCGTTCCAGGTGAAGGGGAATTACAGCGAATTCCTGGAGAGGCGGGAGGATTTCTTCGCGGCGCAGTCGAAGCAGGCAAGAGTCGCTGGCCACGAAGGTCCGGCGGGAAGTGGAGTGGCTCCGGCGAGGACCGAAAGCCCGGACCGGCAAATCGCGGGCGCGAATCGACGCGGCGGGGCGGCTGATCGATCAGTTGGCGGATGCGACGGCGCGCAGCCGCACGGCGAGGGCGAAGATCGACTTCACGGCATCCGATCGGAAGACCAAGCGGCTGATTGGGGCGGAAGGCATTGGCAAGACACTGGGCGGGCGCAGGCTGTTTCGAAATCTGGACCTGACGCTTTCACCCGGGGTAAGAGTCGGCCTGGTCGGATCCAACGGGAGCGGGAAGACAACGCTGCTCAAGATCCTCGAAGGCACGCTGGCTCCGGACGAGGGAACCATCCGGCGCGCGGACGCGCTGCGCATAGTGAGCTTCGCCCAGGACCGGACCGCGCACCTGGACCTTGAAGCCAGCCTGCGCCGGTCGCTGTGCCCGGAGGGCGATGCGGTGATTTACCGCGGACGCTCGATTCACGTCGCGGGATGGGCCAAGCGGTTCCTGTTTCGCGACGAGCAACTGGATATGCCGGTGGCGAGCCTCTCGGGCGGCGAGCGCGCGCGCGTGTTGATTGCGCGGCTGATGCTGGAGACTGCCGACGTGCTTTTGCTCGACGAACCCACCAACGATCTGGATATTCCGACCCTGGAGGTGCTCGA
Organism: Bryobacterales bacterium; assembly: GCA_963734625.1. GTDB lineage: Bacteria > Acidobacteriota > Terriglobia > Bryobacterales > Bryobacteraceae > CAVTHW01. The sequence continues at coordinate 86,439 of CAVTHW010000008.1, forward strand.
GGAGAGCCTGCTGGAGTTTCCGGGCGCACTGGTTCTGGTGAGCCATGACCGGCACTTGCTGGACCGCGTGTCGACCGTGGTAATCGGCCTGGATGGAACGGGCGAAGCAGGCGTCTTCGCGGACTACTCGCAGTGGGAGGCGTGGCGGGACGAGCAGGCCCCGGAAACCTCCGTGGCGAAAGAGCGGCGCGGACCGGCGCCCGCGGCTGGGGCGCAGAAGAAGCTCTCCTACATCGAACAGCGCGAGTGGGACGGCATGGAAGAGAGGATTCTGGAAGCGGAACAGGAACTGGCCGCGTGGCAGCGTGAAGTTCAGGCATTCGCGTCGGATCCTAAACGGCTGCCGGAGGCTTACCAGAAGCTGCAGGATGCCCAGGCGCGAGTGGAGGCCCTGTACGCGCGCTGGGCCGAGATGGAGGCCAAAGTCGCGGTATGGAATCTGCCTGGACCGTGAATGGGGCCGCAGCAGCGGATCACTGCGGGGCGGATAGTTAAGAACATCGCGGCCACTCTGCCGGCGGGCTCATGCCCTGTGACTGCACCGCCGAGTTAGTCATATTGTCTATCGTTAGTTAACCTACGTTAGTGATATCCCGCTACCCTTATTGAGTCTTGATCCCGGACCCAGGATAGAGTACATTTCATACTACGTCGACGCGCCAGCGCGGCGGGAAATCGAGGTCTATTGACTTGCTCAGCATCATTGACTACAAGGAATCCGAACCGCAGCCGAAGACGGCGTTGTCTCTGAACCGGCTGGAACAAATGCTTGGCACTCCTCCGCGCCCCGCGGCGTCTGAGGAACGTCCCGTCGACATTGCCGCCGCCGCAGTGGCCGAAGAGCCGCCACCCGCGCGGCTGGCGCCTCCCAAGCTGCTGAATTGGGAGAGAAAGCTCGCGCACCAGTCCCCGCCGGCCGATCTTCCGCCGGACGCAAGGCCGGCGGGGCGTCATGGGACGCCGAGTATTGGCTTCGAGCAATTCTCCGAGCAGTTCACGCGCACATTCCTCGAAGCCCTCGCCTCGACCGTTAAGGACATTCACTCCCTAGTGGGAGAGGACCGCCAACGATTGGAGTCCGCCTTCGGATTCTTCACCAGGACGTCACGGGAACTGGACGCACTGCGCAGCGACGTGGGGGCAGTCTCCCAGAAGTTCGACTTGCTGGTGAAAGGCTTGCAGGAGCTTTCAGTGCGGCTGGGCAAAGCCGAAGAGGCGTTGAACGTGGTTGGCTCGACCGAGACCACCCTCCAGGAACTTCAACAGCAACTCGAAAGGCGGCTCGAACTGCAGGCAGGCGTCATCCGCACCCTTCACAACGGCATGCAGTCGCGCGAAGAGCGGATCGACAAGCTAATGAACATGTTCCAGTCGCTGCAGTCCTTCACCAGCCAGGCCGCCGCGCCGCCCCAACTCCCTGACGGACTCTGAACCTGCCCTCAGGCTAGACGGTCCGAAGAGCCTGGGCCGAAAGAGTCTGCATCTGTGAGCAGTAGGCCGCCGAATGCGGCATGGCTGCTGAATGCGCTTAACGCCGCTGGGACATCCCGGTCGCCGCCATCGTCTGGTGTGCGGCGGCGCTCGACAGCGTGTCTCCGAGCAGGGCCCAGACTCGTCGCTGGATCAGCTTTGATCACGATCGCTCGAACGAGTTCTATAGTCTTCTTCTGGATTCGCGCATGGTCTATTCCTGCGCCTATTTCCGCTCGCCCAGCACCACCCTGGAGGACGCACGGGTCGCCAAGCTGAACCATATCTGTCGCAAGCTGGATCTTCAGCCCGGCGAAAGGTTTCTTGGACGCCGGCTGCGGCTGGGGCGCGCTGTCGAACACGCCGCCGTCGAGTTCGGCGCCGAGGCCACGGGCTGCACCTTGAGCCAGGCCCAGCATGCGTATGCAGTCGCCCGGCTTCGCGGCCGCGCACGGGTTGTGGGGTGCGACTACCGGGACCTTGCCGGCCTCTATGACCAGATCGCCTGGGTGCGTATGTTCGAGCACGTAGGCAGGCGGGGTGTGCCGCAGTACTTCCGCAAGATGTCGGACCTGCTGGCCCCGGACGGTTGTTTCCTCCACCATGCGATTGCCTGGCCCCAGGGCGTCCGCGATGATGCGGCCGATCATCCACGTGCATGAGATGATCCGCTTGGCCGAGGAGGCCGCCCTACGCTTTGTCGATGAGCGAACCTTCCGCACAGCCGCCCCACTCACCGTTGCGGCAGGAATACAAGCGTGGATCTGGCGCCGATCTTGTTGAACTGCATCGGAAGTCCGCGGCCCGAGACGTACGCGTCCCACTGGTCTTTGTAGTGGCGCGAGAGCACTTGGCCCGACTGGCCCAGAGTGAGAGTCGCCGTGGAGCGGTCAAGGTCCGAGAAGTCCACCACCATGCGCAGAGAAGGGCCGATGGTCTCCTCTTTCCAAAACTGCTTCACCGTGTCCTGCGATCCGCCCATGGGTACCAGGCCGATGTTGAAGTACTTGCCAACCACGGGCAGCGTGCCGACGATGGGGTTGTTAAGGGTGAACTGGTTGAATCTCCCGAAATCCCAGCGGGCGATATCCGCGCCCTGCATTCGCCGGCCCTCAGCGATTGCGTCCCGAAGCGCATTGACCAGGAGCTGATCGTAGTCCTGGAACCAGTCCTTCGGCCGCTCGCGGAGAATCTTCTCGACTGCCGCGGCGGCGCCTATATACCGATAGACGAGGCCCTTGCCGGGAGAGGCGCGATTGGCGATCGCCGTCCGCAGGTGCTGGTAGAGGAGGGTTGCGACCATGGGCGCGGCCGCGCCGGTCTGCATCTGCCCGTTCCAGTTTCGCAGCAGGCTGACGGCAGCCGTGATCCCGGGGTCGGAGACCTTCTGCCGGCCGGAGGCGGCCACGGCCTCCCTGGCCAGGAAATGGCTGAAGGACGAGTAAACGTCCATCTGGATGGGGAGCATTTCCTCGGCGCGCCAGCCTGCCTTGGATTTCAAGCGATTCACGATCTGGCGGGCGCGGTAGGGCGCGGCGAAATCGCCGTTCACGCTATAGGGAAAGTCCTCCGGAAAGGGATTGTCGTTGGCGGATACGATCATGCCGGAAGGCGGGTTGAAGACCGAAGGCAGCTTCTCGAAGGGGATGAAGCCTTCCCATTCAAAATCGCCGGAACTGCCGTCGACCGGAAGGGAGCCGTCGAATTTCTTGCGGATGGGCAGCCGGCCGGCGGCTTGATACCCAATGTTGCCCATCGCGTCCGCATATACGAAGTTCAGGCCGGGCTCGGCGAGGCGCTCGAGCGCGCTCCGGAACTGCTCCCAAGTTTCGGCGCGATTCAGGTCCAGAATCGGGTACTGGAAGCCGGCGAACTCAGCCGCGGTCCAGCGCAGGGAGAGGTACCGGCCGCCTTCGGCGAGGAAGACCGGACCGTGCCGCGTCACCCAGTTGACCAGGCTCTCGGGCGAGCTCCCGCGGACGCGAATAGTCTCGGCTTCGGCGCGCGCTTGCTCAACTTGACCGCGAAACACGTAGCGGCCGTTCGAGGGGTCCATCTTCTCGATGTACAGATCCTGGTAGTCGGCCTGAAGGCTGGTGATGGACCAGGCGATCCGGCTATTGTGGCCGATCAGCACGCCCGGCAGGCCCGGTATCGATGCGCCGCTGACGTTCAGGCGAGGGGCCTGGATGTGCACCAGGTACCAGGCGCTGGGCAGAGTGAATTCCAGGTGCGGGTCTCCGGCCAGCAGGGGACGGCGAGAAGCGGTATGCGCTCCAGAAATCGCCCAGGCGTTGGAGCCGGGACGGCTCCCTCCCCCCGCACGTGTGGAAAAGAGAAAATCCACTTTGGCGGGATCGCCTCCCGCCAGGAGGTTCATCTTGCGACTTTCGCTTCGCCACGACCGTTCCTGGGACTCCACCATCTTCAGGTAGACGCGCACCGAGTCGGCTATGCTCCACGGCCGCGGGTCGTATCCGAGCAGCGAAAACTCCAGCGGCAGCCTGCCGCGGTGCGTTTCGATGAAGTAATTCACGCCGCGTGCGTAGGCGGCCAGCGCCGCCCGGTCCTGGGGCGGCAGGGCGTTGACGGAAGCTTCCGCGATCTTGCCCAGGCGCAGCCGGCGGGCATCACGGTCGGATTCGAGGGCGGATGGGCCCACAACTTCGGCGAGTTCGCCTGCCGCCATGCGCCGCGCGGCGTCCATCTGGAACAGCCGGTCCTGCGCGGTGACGTAACCTTGCAGGAAGAGCGCGTCCTGCGGGGCCGTGGCCAGGATGTGCGGCACGCCCAGGGAGTCCCGCGCTACGACGGCACGGACCAGGACGGGCGCCTGAATGGTGGCGGAGACCTCCGGAAGAGGCCGCCAGGCGTACCACCAGGCGCAGCCGAGCAGGGCCAGCAACAGCGCGGCGATGGCGAAATTCAGATAACGTAGAAACCGGCGAAGACGCACTTCGCCAATTGTACTTGAATCGAAGCCAGTCTCATCAGGCCGCGGGCGCGGGCAGGGTGGCATTCAGGGTACGAATGGCCGCCAGCCGGACGACCTTGGGCATCGAGGCCCCGGTCAGGGCGTTGTACATCTCCAAAGCCTGCGCGCGATTGGATGCCATCAGGCCATCCGCGCAAACCAGGGCGGCACGGGCCACCACGGGTAAGATCGGAGGCTTGGTGCGGCCCATCGCCTCGCGCAGGAGCTTGGCGGCGGGCAGGCCGCCGATGGTCCCCACCGAGGCCGAGGCCGCCTGGGCGATTTCGACATCGCTGCTATTCATCAGCTTCCCCAGGGCGTCCATCGCTTTGGCGTCCTTACGCACTCCGATGGAGTGAATGACACCCATCTGCAGCCGGCCTTTGAGCTTCGGCAGCGCGGCCCGCAGGGCGTCGTCCACCGCTGGATCGGGATTCGGTTCCAGGCCGAATCGGGCGTAGTGGCCGAGCCGCTCCTCGCCCAACAGCGCCGCCAGCGGCGCTATCGATTCTTTGCCGCCCACCTGCGCCAGCTTCTTGCAGGCGATGGCCTTCTGAAACAGCGTCGAGCTCGGGTTCTTCAGCATCGCGATGAGCTTCGGCTGATCCAGTTGCCCAGATCGGGGCGGCGTCGAATTCGGGAAGAATCGGCTGCGCCGCTGGCTTCGGCTTCGCGGGTGCCGGCGCTCCCGGCGTTGGTTGCGTTTGTCCAGGTGCCTGTTGCATGTTATTAATCCCCTTATCCTTGAACCCTGTTCCCTACATGCTGGTGGCCAAGGCGTCGGTCCGCCAGGGCTCCCGGTACGCCCGGCTGCGCATGCGGTTGGCCTCTTCGTCATTCACGAAGGCACGCTTGGCCGGATCCCAGGTCAGCTTGCGGCCCAGTTGACAGGCAATGTAGGCGGCATGGGAAGTGACGTGCGCGTTGCATGTGGACACGTGGTTGGCCCTGGGCGGCACCCGCGACCGGATGCTATTGAGCCAGTCCTGGATGTGCCTGGAGGGGTCGGTTCCGCGCATGTTGACCGGCTGGTAGTACCGTTTGAGGTTCTCGGACATTTCCATCTTGCCCGTGTCGCCCGTCTCGATCCAGCCCTCGGTTCCCTCGAACCGCGCGGAGCAGGTTCCCATGCCCAGCCACTCCTGGTCCCGCATGATCAACCTCAAACCGTTGGCGTAGCGGGCATACACGTAGTTGCTGTTCGGTTTCGGCTCGTACTCGACGGCCTGGGTGTGATCCATATCGGCGGCAAACTGGCAAATGTCAACCGTGTGCGAGGCCCACTCGAGAATGCCGCCATGGAAATCCCAGAATTGGCCCCTGCCGCCATCCGGGTACCGGGCGTTGTACGGCCGCCACGGACACGGACCGAGCCATCCGTCCCAATCGAGGACCAGCGGATTCGGCTCCGGCTTCTCTTCGGGCCACCAACTGTGGCGCAACGGGGTTAAGGTTCTCTGGGTATTGGCGTGCACGGCCAGCAATCTGCCGAGCTTGCCGCTGCGGGCCAATCCCACGGCCAGCTCGAAGTTGGGGACATTGCGCCGCTGGCAGCCCGCCTGGTACATAACTCCATAGCGGCGGACATTGTCGGCCATCGCGTAGCTCTCCGCGATCGTGATGGCGGCGGGCTTCTCGGTGTAGATGTCCTTACCGGACTGAGCCGCCCAGATCGCCATACAGGCGTGCCAGCGGTCGCTGGTCGCGATCATGACGGCTTCGATGTCCTCGCGGGCCAGCAACTCTCCGTCATCGCGGTACATGACGCAGTTGCCGTTTCCGTAATGCTGGTCCACTATGCTCTTGACACTCTCGCGGGCGTCCTCGCGGATGTCCGCGATGGCCACGAATTGCACCCGCGGATCGGGGAGCAGTGATCTCAAATCCTCCCGGCCGCGGCCGCGGAGTCCAATGCCACCGATGATGATCCGGTCGCTGGGCGCCACCGGGGCCGCTTGGCCCCCCCCTCGGCCTGGGGCTTGGCCCGCGGGCTGACTCGGAGCTTGGCCCCCGAGTTGGCCCAGCGCAGACCTGGGAACAAACATGGGCGCCGCCACCGCGGCTCCGGCTGCGGCCACAAACTTTCGCCGCGAAGCTGTCCCACTTCCTTTTGTCATCGTCCTTCTCCTAAGCTGTGAAACCCACCCCGCGCGATGCGGAGTTCAACGCAGCAGGTTGCCGCTTGAAGGCGCGAACAACAATGGTCGAATCAGGCCGCTGGCGCGGGCAGGGTGGCATTCAGGGTACGAATGGCCGCCAGCCGGACGACCTTGGGCATCGAGGCCCCGGTCAGGGCGTTGTACATCTCCAAAGCCTGCGCGCGATTGGATGCCATCAGGCCATCCGCGCAAACCAGGGCGGCACGGGCCACCACGGGTAAGATCGGAGGCTTGGTGCGGCCCAGCGCCTCGCGCAGGAGCTTGGCGGCGGGCAGGCCGCCGATGGTCCCCACCGAGGCCGAGGCCGCCTGGGCGATTTCGACATCGCTGCTATTCATCAGCTTCCCCAGGGCGTCCATCGCTTTGGCGTCCTTACGCACTCCGATGGAGTGAATGACACCCATCTGCAGCCGGCCTTTGAGCTTCGGCAGCGCGGCCCGCAGGGCGTCGTCCACCGCTGGATCGGGATTTGGTTCCAGGCCGAATCGGGCGTAGTGGCCGAGCCGCTCCTCGCCCAACAGCGCCGCCAGCGGCGCTATCGATTCTTTGCCGCCCACCTGCGCCAGCTTCTTGCAGGCGATGGCCTTCTGAAACAGCGTCGAGCTCGGGTTCTTCAACATCGCGATGAGCTTGGGCTGGTCCAGTGCCCAGATCGGAGCGGCATCTAATTCAGGAAGAATAGGCGGCGCCGCTGCACGTCCGGCCCCTCCACGGGCTGGGGCTGCTCCCGGCGCTTGTCCCGGTGCCGCCGCTCCGCCTCGTCCCGGCGCTCCCGGCGTTGGTTGCGTTTGTCCAGGTGCTTGTTGCATGTTCTTAATCCCCTTATCCTTAACCCTGTTCCCTACATGCTGGTGGCCAAGGCGTCAGTCCGCCAGGGCTCCCGGTATGCACGGCTTCGCATGCGGTTGGCTTCTTCGTCATTCACGAACGCACGCTTGGCCGGATCCCAGGTCAGCTTGCGGCCCAGTTGACAGGCAATGTAGGCCGCGTGGGAAGTGACGTGCGCGTTGCATGTGGACACGTGATTGGCCCTCGGCGGCACGCGCGACCGGATGCTGTTGAGCCAGTCCTGGATGTGCCTGGAGGGGTCCGTTCCGCGCATGTTGACCGGCTGGTAGTACCGGCGGAGGTTTTCGGACATTTCCATCTTGCCGCTGTCGCCCGTCTCAATCCAGCCCTCGGTTCCCTCGAACCGCACCCGGCACGTTCCCAATTCCAGCCAGCCGTCGCCGCGCATCACCAGCCTCACGCCGTTGGCGTAGCGGGAGTACACGTGACTGGTACCGGCCTTCGGCTCGTATTCGACGGCCTGGGTATTATCCATATCGGCGGCCCACTGACAAATGTCCACCGTGTGCGAGGCCCACTCGAGAATGCCGCCATGGAAATCCCAAAATGCGCTTCGGCCGCCGTCCGGGTACCGGGCGTTGTACGGCCGCCAGCAACACGGACCGAGCCACCCCTCCCAATCGAGGACCAGCGGATTCGGCTCCGGCTTCTCTTCGGGCCACCAACTGTGACCCAACGGAGTCAAAGTTCGCGACCAATCATCGGCATGCACCGCCAACAGCCGCCCCAGCTTGCCGCTGCGGGCCAGTCCCACGGCCAATTCGAAGTTGGGCACATTGCGCCGCTGGCAGCCCGCCTGGTACATCACCCCGTAACGGCGGACATTGTCAGCCATCGCGTAGGCCTCCGCAATCGTAATGGCGGCGGGCTTCTCGGTGTAGATATCTTTGCCCGATTGAGCCGCCCAGATCGCCATACAGGCGTGCCAGCGGTCGCTGGTCGCGATCATGACGGCTTCGATGTCCTCGCGGGCCAGTAACTCTCCGTCATCGTGGTACATGACGCAGTTGCCGTTTCCGTACTTCTTATCGACGACGCTCTTGACGCTCTCGCGGGCCGACTCACGAATGTCGGAGATGGCCACGAACTGCACCCGTGGATCCACAAGCACCGAATTCAGATCCTGCATGCCGCGGTTGCGAAGCCCGATTCCGCCGATCACAATTCGATCGCTGGGCGCCACCGGGCCCGCCGCTTGGCCCCCTCCTCGGCCTGGGGCTTGGCCTGGGGCTTGGCCCGCCGGCTGGCTCGGGGCTTGGCCTCCGAGTTGGCCCAGCGCAGACCTGGGAATGATCATGGGCGCAGCGGCCACAGCGCTGGCCTGAGCTACGGCTTTTCCGAATCCTCGCCGCGAAATGCTCTTCTTCGCTTCCGCCATTCTTTCCTCCTAGGATGATTTCGAAGCTCTCCGATCTTCGTTGGGGACTATATCACGTCGCGCTTCCGGGTTCAAGCCCAAGAAAGCTGCGAGACCGCAATGTCAGTCCCAGCCGTGCGCTTTGCGGACGGCGATCATGGTGGCCAGAATCTCGTTCCAGATCTGCTGGCCCAGCAGAACCGAGTTCGGAAACATGCAGCCGTCCCAGCAGATATGCGCCAAAACGCGAGTCGGGTTTCCGCTTTCGTCGTGCATCCAGGCGCCCGCGTCACGCACGATGTCGAGCTTTCCGTTGGGGTCCAGCGGCTGGCAGTGCCGGCCGGTTTTGTCGTGCGAGCCCGAGCCCTTCACCGTTCCGTCGTTCTGGGCGATGTGCAGATCGATGGTCCAGGGTCGCAGAGCGCTGGCCATCTTACGGTACGCCTCGGCCAGCTTGTCCTTCCGTGACCAATCGAAATCCTCTGGCAGCAGGCTGTCTTCGGGCGCGTTGTAACCCATGGTGAAAAGCATGGTGTGCGCCATGTCCGCCTGGAAGCCCAGGGTCTTAGGCCGGCCCACCATCTCCAGCAACTGCACGTTGCGCCGCCAACTGTGCATCCCGCCCCAGCAGATCTCGCCTTCGGCCGCCAGCCGTTCGCCGAAACCCTCGGCGATGCTGCTGGCCTCCCGGAACGTCTGCGCGATCCGCTTGGTGTTCTCCTCGGGATCCTTGGCCCACTCCTCGACGCCGGTCGCCGAGTCGATCCGGATCACTCCGTACTCCCGGATCTTAAGGTCGCGCAGCTTGCGCCCGATCCTGCAGGCCTTCTTCACCTGGGTCAGGAAGGCCGAACGCTGCGCTTCGTCCCCCATGGCCGAGCCGCCGCCCGTCCCGCCCCACACCGGGGCCACCAGCGAGCCCGCCTTCAGCTTCTTCGACGCCAGCTTTTCGGCCAGCGCCTTCAACTCGTCGTCGGTAGAATCGATGTCGGTGTGCGGCAGTGACAGAAACAGATCCACGCCGTCGAACCGCACGCCGTCCACTTCGGCGGCGGCGGTCAGGTTCAGCATCGTGTCCAGATCAATCGGCGGTTCCGAGTCGGGGCCCTTCCCGACCAGTCCCGGCCACATCGCGTTGTGCACAGCGGGGTATTTGTGCGGACCTGGGTGGCTCATGCTCATCGTCTCCTTTTATACCTGTGGAATCTCGACCCAACTGCCCGAGCGCGCGCTCTCCAGCACCGCGTCGCACACTCTCTGCGTCTGCAGCCCGGTGCGAAAGTCCGGCTGCGCCGGCACGCCGCTCTCGATGCCCGCCACGAAATCCGCCAGTTGGTTCAGGAACGTGTGCTCGTATCCGATGCACGTCCCCGGAACCCAGTAGTGGCTCATGTAGGGGTGCTCGGAGTTGGTGACGTGGATCTTGCGCCAGCCGGTCAGATGGGATTCCATCTTCTTGCCCGACTGCAATTGCTTGTACTCGAAGAACTGGAGATACTCCGGCTCCTCCAGGTCGAAGTAAACGCTGCCGTCGGCCCCGTTCAGCTCGAAGGTGTTGAAGTTCTTCCGGCCGCGCGCATAACGCGTGGATTCGAACGTCCCCATCGAGCCGTTGGCGAACACCGCCAGGAACATGCAGGCATCGTCGATGCTCACCGCTTCCACCTTGCCGCTAATCGCGTGCTTGCGCTCCTTGACGAAGGTCTCGGTCTTGGCCGTCACCCGCGCGATGGGCCCGTTGAGCCACATCGCCGTGTCGATCGAGTGCGCCAGCAGGTCGCCCGTGACGCCGCTACCGGCGACTTTCGCGTCGAGCCGCCACAGCGCGTCGCCGCCCTGCGGCACGTCGGCCGAAATCGTCCAATCCTGCAAGTACGTCGCGCGGTAGTGAAACGCCCGCCCGATGCGTCCTTCGTCGATGATCTGCTTGGCCAGCGAGATCGAGGGCACCCGCCGGTAGTTGAACGAAATCAGGTTCGGAACTTTGGCCGCTTCCACCGCGCGCACCATCTCCTCGCCCTCGGCCGCGTTCATGGCCAGCGGTTTCTCGCAGATAATCATCTTGCCGGCTTTGGCCGCGGCAATCGCGATCTCCTTGTGCGCGAAATTCGGCACGCAGATGTCGATCAGATCGATATCCTTGGCGTCCATCAGCTTGTGCCAATCCGACTCGGCGCGCTCATAGCCCCAAATGTCCACCCACTGCTTCGCCTTATCCACTGCGACGTCGCAAATGGCCTTCAGCACCGGCCGGTGCTCGACCTGAAAAAAGTTATTAAGCCGCCGGTATGCGTTCGAGTGCGTGCGGCCCATGAAGCCGCATCCGATGAGACCAACTCCTATAGTTTTCGCTGCCATATCTTCCTCTCCTTCTTCGATCAATTGGATCACTTGGTCTTGCTTGCCGCGACGGGACGCGCCGGGGCAGGCTTCCTGGTGAGATTCTCAAACAGGAAGAGCCCGCTCTTGCCGGCACAGGCGAAATCGATGTCCCCGTCTCCGTCAATGTCGGCCGCCGGAATCTCCATGCCGCCGCCGATGCGTCCACCGTATTCGATCACGTGACGTATCCAGCCGATGCTGCCGTTGGCTTGCTTGTAACGCTCGTACCAATACACGCCCAGTGGCTCGCGCTCACCCGGGTCGCCCCCGTTGTGGGCCATGAAAGCGCTTGCCTGTGAGGAGGTCGATCTGCCCGTCTCCATTCAGGTCCACGAGCGTCGTCGCGTGGGCTTGCGACCAGGCGTTGGCGTCGATCATGGATTTGGTCCACTTGCCGTCTTGGGTCTGCCGCATCCAGAAAATGCCATAGTTGTGGCCGTAGCTGGTGACGATGTCGTTCCTGCCGTCGCCGTCCACGTCGAGGACATGCAGAAAGCCCAGGTTCTTCTCGCTCCAGTCGGGGTGAAACTTCCAGTCGCCGCTCTGTGGATCAGGCGGGGCCTCAAGCCAGCCCTGGGAAGTCAGGATGTCGGTTCGGCGGTCGCCGTTCACGTCGCCCGCTCCGATGCCCTCCCAGTAGCTCTGCTGGCTGACGACATGCTTCATCCAGGCGCCGTCCTTGACCTCATACCACGCCAGCGGCCCGCTGCTCGGCTGCGGCAGCACTTCCTGCGCCTTGCCGTCGTTGTTGAGGTCGGCCAGGAGCGCGAACTCGATCGACGCCCCCGAGTCGACCGGCGCTTCCACCCAGGCGCCACCGCTCTTGCCGGGGTTCTTCCACCAGGCGGTCTTGCGCGCGAACCAACTCACGGACACTATGTCGGGATAGCCGTCGCCGTTAACGTCCACCGCCATGTCGCTGAAATCGTCGAGGTAGTTACTGCTGAAACCGAGATCCCGGAAATGGTGCTGCTTCCACGCTGGCGCCTCATACCAGTTCTCGCCGGAGACTACGTCGAGCCGCCCGTCTTTATTGATGTCGGCGAAAGTGCATGCTTCGCTCGATCCCAGATCGAGGGTCTGGACCTTGAATGCTATTTCAGTTGACCGGCCGGCTCCAAGTAAGAGAATTCCGGCTGCCAGGGAGAGAAGCAAGAACGTGACAATGCGCATCGCACTTCCTCTTTCTTCTTTCTTACCTGCCCGTGGGAAGACCTTCTGCTCGCGAACCCACGTCCGTCCGCGGTCCCGATTTTACCAGGGACCGTCCAGAGCGTCAACGAGGTCCTTGCGCGCCGAACGGCGTACTGCTTTTAAATGGGCACAAATACAGCCTTTCCAGGATGGGCTGGACGACAAGCCGCGTTTAGGATCTATAGAGACTGAGTTTCAGGGCGAAAGAGTCTAAGAAGGGGTTTAGGCGATGTCGTTCCATAACGGCGATGCATTTTGTCTGCTTTCTGCTGCTCCTGTGCGGAAGCGGGTGCGTCCACGCACTATGCTCCCTACGTACAAGGTTCAGGAGCATAGCGGGCGGCCACTTTGCCCAGCCTCACCCAGACTTCGGGACCGGGCCGGGGTGGAATTTCTGAGATCAGTCAACATCGCAACGTATACGGGGAGAGTTGCATGAAATTCACACGAGTTTTTCTTTGCTTATTGTTTGGGCTGCTGGCCATGTTGCCGGCTGCCTACGGGCAGGCCGTCAGCGGCCAGGTTTCCGGCCGCGTAGTCGATCCCGGCGGCGCAGTCGTCGCCGGCGCCAAGGTCCAGTTGATCAACGAGGTCTCGCAGGCGGCCCGCGACTTCACCGCGGATAACACTGGAACCTTTATGTACACGAACGTGATGCCGGGCAGCTACACTCTTCGCGTCGTGCAGCAAGGATTCAAGACCTATGACCAGAAGGGGATCACGCTCGGCGCGCAGGAGAGGATTGCGCTGGGCGATCTCAAGCTGGACCTCGGTGAAATGAGTACCACGGTGGAGGTTAGCGCCCAAGCTGTGCGCGTCGCCACCGACAGCTCGGACCGCTCCGTGAGCATCGCTCTAATGCAGATCCAGGATACACCGCTGCGGGGCAGGAATCCCCTGTCGCTCATTCTGACACTGCCTGGAGTGCAGACTCTCTCCTCCAGTGACGGTCGTGGTTGGGGGGGCGGAGGCGTCCCTGGGATCAACGGCGGCCAGACCGGCCAGACGATCCTCAACCTCGATGGCGTGGCTAGCCAGGATTCCGGGAACTTGAACCCCGGATACCTCTCGCCCAGCGTGGATGCCATCGGCGAAGTGAGACTGCTGGTGTCCAACTTCACCGCGGAGTACGGTGGGCGCACCGGCGGCCAGTTCAACATCACCATCAAGAGCGGCAACTCCGCCTTCCACGGCGGCCTCTACATGTACTGGCGGAACGAGTTCTTCAACGCCAACGAGTGGTTCAACAACCGGAACGGCTCGAAGTTTGACGTGGACGGTAAGACGTTGATTCCGGTGACAAAGAGGCCTAGGTATCGCTATTACAATCCCGGCGGCACCATTGGCGGCCCGCTCATCATCCCCGGCACCAACTTCAACAAGAGCCGCACCAAGCTGTTCTTCTTTTTCTCGTATGACTATACAGGCAACAAGGCTCAGATCACCAATACGTATACGATGCCTACGTTGCTGGAGCGGCAGGGCAATTTCTCCCAAACGGTGACGACCGCCGGCAAGCAGATTCCGATATACGATCCATCGACCAAGCTGCAGTATCCCGGTAACATCGTAACCACCCCGATCAGCCCCGCCGGACTGGCGATGCTGAATCTGTTCCCACTTCCGGACCCCGCTGGGCTGGCTCTCGACCCGTCAGGCGGTCGCCGGTACAATTTCCGGGCCATCCTTCCACGGGACCAACCAAACGATGACAAGATCCTGCGGGTGGACTACAATCTGGGACCGAAGTCGATCATCTACGTTCGCTTGATGCAGGACTACCAGGCGCAGGACGGCTACGGCGGCACAACCGGCCCCCCCGGCGCCGGCTGGGGACAGTTTGCCCACAGCTATCACATCCAGGCGGCCGGGGCGGTTGGAACGTTCATCTACACGTTCACGCCAACCCTGATTAACGAGGCCACCTGGGGCGCGAACCGCGGCAAACAAGGCAACAATCCGTTGGATATAGTAGCTACTACCGCGGTGGGCGGCGCTCGAACGTATGCGGACAGTCTGCTTCCGCTGAAGGACACCAGTGGCAATGCGATCACGTTGCCGCGCATTAACAAAGGCAGTAACCTCTCTTTCTTCGGCGGGTACCTCAAGCCCAGCGTCAGCTTTGGCACCGGCGGGGGCGTTAGCGCGCAATCAGGGGGCCAGGGCGTCAGTTCGGCCCCGGGCTTCAGTCATGACAGCCGCTGGCCGTTCTTCGGCACGGATCTGGTTCAGTCCATCAGCGACAAGATCACCTGGGTCAAGGGTTCCCACAATGTGAAGGCCGGAATCTACATCGAGCGCATGGCCCGCAACGTGAGCGTCTACTCGCAATTCAACGTCGCGGGGAGCTACTACTTCGGGTCCGACCGGGCCTACGCCCTGGACACCGGGTATCCCTATTCCAATGCGCTGATCGGCAGCGTTTTTGCCTACGGCGACGACAACCGGAAGCAGGTAAACCATGCGCGCTACACCCAGGTCGAATGGTTCGGGCAGGACACCTGGAAGATTGGCCGCCAGCTAACGGTGGACTACGGCGCGCGGTTCCACAGGGTGGGCGACCTTTACTCGGCCGGCGCCACGATGTCGTTCTTCGACCAGGCAAGTTACAATGCCAGCAATATCGGACAGCTTCTGTTCCCGGCTTGCCCCGGAGGGGCGTCCTCTTGTTCCTCGGCAACCAAGATTGCGATCAATCCGGTGACTGGCGCGACGTTCCCGAACATACGGCAGGGAACGTTCGACACCGCCTCGTATCCGGCGGGGGGCCTACCCTGGCAGTCGGGGCTCAAGTCGTACGACACCCATTTCTGGAAGACGCCCCCGATCCAGTTCGGGCCGCGCATCGGCTTCGCGTATGACGTTTTCGGAAACGGCAAGACAGCCGTTCGCGGCGGGTATGGCACCACCGTGGGCCGCAACTGGACCGTGGACGACATCGGCGAAGGGCTGCGGACGCCTCCGAACCTGGTGGCCCCCGTCATCCTGTACACGACCTTCGACAGTCTGGCGAACGCGCAGACATATTTTACGCCGCAGAACTTCCAGGGCGGGTCGGTGGACCAGAAGGTAATCACCACCCACAACTGGAGCTTTGGCGTCCAGCAGGATGTCAGCCACGGAATGATTCTGGACGTATCTTATGTGGGCAACAACGTTCGCAACGGCTACGGGAAAGCAATCGACCTGAATGCCATACCGCCGTATACGGTCTGGAATCCCACGGACGGCTTGGTTGCGAAGTACAAAGATCCCACGTCTTCCGGGTACTACTCCACCAACTTGATTCGATCAATGGTGGGGTATAGTGGATTTGCAAACATCCCCTCCTCGACCTACATCAGAAGGGCACACTACAACGCTCTCCAGGTACAGTTGAACCGGCGCACCGGCAGGTTGCAGTGGAACCTGAATTACACCTGGGCGAAGCAGATCACTTATCCGAATTCGACGGGCTATCAGTGGGCTTCCCAAGCGGCCGGCAAGGATATCAGCGGCCGCAAGCACGCCGTAAATTTCAATTTCGGCTACGGGTTGCCCAGCCCCAGCAGTCTGTTGGGTGGCAATGTGGTCGTCAAACACGTGCTCGATGGCTGGCGGCTGGCCGGAAACGGAGCAATTTTCTCCGGCAATCCGTTTGGCGTCAGTTGCGGCGCGTCAGAGCGCCCCGGCCGGCTATTGGACCGGAACTCCCACCGGGGGCCTTCCGTTCCGCTGCCAAATGGGGAACAACCCCTGGCTTCCCGCGGGTCAGTATCCGTCGGCCACCGAGAGTCCCAAGTTGCAGTGGGCCTTGAATCCGGCCAACTTCACGCTTCCGGACATCAATTCTAAGGGCTACGGCAACACGCCGGGCACTCTGTTCTTTGGGCCGGGGGCGTTCAACCTCGACCTGTCCCTGGCGAAGGACTTCAGGATGGGAGCGGAAGGACGCAACCTGGAGTTGAAGATGGAAACCTTCAACACTCTGAACCACTTCAATCCCAGCAACCCCAGCACCTCTCTGACCTACAACTTCAATACCGGCGCCCAAACCAACTCCAACTTCGGTGTGATCAGCGGCAACCAGGTTGGGGCCCGCCGCGTGATTCTGTCGCTCAGATTCCGTTTCTAGTGTGACCCTCTTCCGGCTTGGCTGCCCGTCGCCCTCAGGCGACGGGCAGCCCTCCGGCAGCCGCAGCAGGTTCCTCCAAGCATATCAAAAGGCCCATTGTTGTCAGTAACTTAGCTTCAGATTCTGAATTTTCTTTACAATTCCCGCCGCCTGTGATATAAATTCTCTGATCGTGGGGATCTCTATTGGCTTGGTAGCGGCCGGCGTGATGGCGGCATGTTTGGAAGGCGTGGCGCGCGAAGGGGAGATCTCCCAGCACGGAATAACGGGCCTCTCGTATCGGCATTAAGAGGGGTAGTTTCGTAAGCGTAGTTTAATTTGCAGGTTGCCCCACGGCAGCGGGGCAGCAACGAAAAGGGTTAGTCGTAGCGACGGGGTGGCCCTTGAGGACGGGGGTTGCCTCAGGAGGCAAGAACGGTGTTCTTCCTTAAGGACGATGCGGGTCCTCCGCATCGTAGCGCTCCCGTGCGGGAGCGCGTTTTCCCGAACATCCAGCAACCTAATCGGGACTCTGGCGGATCCAACCGGCGCGGTGGTCCGCAGTGCAATCCATGGAATCAGTCAAGATCGTAACGAAAATGGGGGGAGTTGCATGAAATTCACACGAGTTTTTCTTTGCCTGTTGTTCGGGCTGCTGGCCATGTTGCCGGCTGCCTACGGGCAGGCCGTCAGCGGCCAGGTTTCCGGCCGCGTAGTCGATCCCGGCGGCGCAGTCGTCGCCGGCGCCAAGGTCCAGTTGATCAACGAGGTCTCGCAGGCGGCCCGCGACTTCACCGCGGATAACACTGGAACCTTTATGTACACGAACGTGATGCCGGGCAGCTACACTCTTCGCGTCGTGCAGCAAGGATTCAAGACCTATGACCAGAAGGGGATCACGCTCGGCACGCAGGAGAGGATTGCGCTGGGCGATCTCAAGCTGGACCTCGGTGAAATGAGTACCACGGTGGAGGTTAGCGCCCAAGCTGTGCGCGTCGCCACCGACAGCTCCGACCGTTCCGTGAGCATCTCGCTCTAATGCAGATCCAGGATACACCGCTGCGGGGCAGGAATCCCCTGTCGCTCATTCTGACACTGCCGGGAGTGCAGACTCTCTCCTCCGCTGACGGTCGTGGCTGGGGGGGTGGAGGCGTCCCTGGGATCAACGGCGGCCAGACCGGCCAGACGATCCTGAACCTCGATGGCGTGGCTAGCCAGGATTCCGGGAACTTGAACCCCGGATACCTCTCGCCCAGCGTGGATGCCATCGGCGAAGTGAGACTGCTGGTGTCCAACTTCACCGCGGAGTACGGCGGGCGCACCGGCGGCCAGTTCAACATCACCATCAAGAGCGGCAACTCCGCCTTCCACGGCGGCGCTCTACATGTACTGGCGGAACGAGTTCTTCAACGCCAACGAGTGGTTCAACAACCGGAACGGCTCGAAGTTTGACGTGGACGGTAAGACGTTGATTCCGGTGACAAAAAGGCCGACGTATCGCTATTACAATCCCGGCGGCACCATTGGCGGCCCGCTCATCATCCCCGGCACCAACTTCAACAAGAGCCGCACCAAGCTGTTCTTCTTCTTCTCGTATGACTATACAGGCAACAAGGCTCAGATCACCAATACGTATACGATGCCTACGTTGCTGGAGCGGCAGGGCGATTTCTCCCAGACCGTGACGACCGCTGGCAAGCAGATTCCGATCTACGATCCATCGACCAAGCTACAGTATCCCGGTAACATGGTAACCACCCCGATCAGCCCCGCCGGGCTGGCGATGTTGAATCTGTTCCCACTTCCGGACCCCGCCGGGCTGGCTCTCGACCCGTCAGGCGGTCGCCGGTACAATTTCCGGGCCATCCTTCCGCGGGACCAACCAAACGAGGACAAGATCCTGCGGGTGGACTACAATCTGGGACCGAAGTCGATCATCTACGTTCGCTTGATGCAGGACTACCAGGCGCAGGACGGCTACGGCGGCACGACCGGCCCGGGCGGCGCCGACTGGGGGCAGTTCGCCGCACAGCTATCACGTCCAGGCGGCCGGGGCGGTTGGAACGTTCGATCTACACGTTCACGCCGACCCTGATTAACGAGGCCACCTGGGGCGCGAACCGCGGCAAACAAGGCAACAATCCGTTGGATATAGTAGCTACTACCGCGGTGGGCGGCGCTCAAGACGTATGCGGACAGTCTGCTTCCGCTGAAGGACACCAGTGGCAATGCGATCACGTTGCCGCGCATTAACAAAGGCAGTAACCTCTCTTTCTTCGGCGGGTACCTCAAGCCCAGCGTCAGCTTTGGCACCGGCGGGGGCGTTCAGCGCGCAGATCAGGGGGCCAGGGCGTCAGTTCGGCCCCGGGCTTCAATCACGACAGCCGCTGGCCGTTCTTCGGCACGGATCTGGTTCAGTCCATCAGCGATAAGATCACCTGGGTCAAGGGTTCCCACAATGTGAAGGCCGGAATCTACATCGAGCGCATGGCCCGCAACGTGAGCGTCTACTCGCAGTTCAACGTCGCGGGGAGCTACTACTTCGGGTCCGACCGGGCCTACGCCCTGGACACCGGGTATCCCTATTCCAACGCGCTGATCGGCAGCATTTTCGCCTACGGCGACGACAACCGGAAGCAGGTCAACCATGCGCGCTACACCCAGGTCGAATGGTTCGGGCAGGACACCTGGAAGATCGGCCGCCGGCTAACGGTGGACTACGGCGCGCGGTTCCACAGGGTGGGCGACCTTTACTCGGCCGGCGCCACAATGTCGTTCTTCGACCAGGCAAGTTACAATGCCAGCAAGATCGGACAGCTTCTGTTCCCGGCTTGCGTCGGGGGGGCGTCGTCGTGTTCGTCGGCGAACAAGATTGCGATCAATCCGGTGACCCTGCAGACGTTCCCGAACGTCCGGCAGGGAACGTTCGACACCGCCTCGTATCCGGCGGGGGGCCTACCCTGGCAGTCGGGGCTCAAGTCGTACGACACCCATTTCTGGAAGACGCCCCCGATCCAGTTCGGGCCGCGCATCGGCTTCGCGTATGACGTTTTCGGAAACGGCAAAACAGCCGTTCGCGGCGGGTATGGCACCACCGTGGGCCGCAACTGGACCGTGGACGACATCGGCGAAGGGCTGCGGACGCCTCCGAACCTGGTGGCCCCCGTCATCCTGTACACGACCTTCGACAGTCTGGCGAACGCGGAGACATATTTTACGCCGCAGAACTTCCAGGGCGGGTCGGTGGACCAGAAGGTAATCACCACCCACAACTGGAGCTTTGGCGTCCAGCAGGATGTCAGCCACGGAATGATTCTGGACGTATCTTATGTGGGCAACAACGTTCGCAACGGCTACGGGAAAGCAATCGACCTGAATGCCATACCGCCGTACACGGTCTGGAATCCTACGGACGGCTTGGTTGCGAAGTACAAAGACCCAACGTCTTCCGGGTACTACTCCACCAACTTGATCCGATCAATGGTGGCGTATAGTGGATTTGCAAACATCCCCAGCTCGACCTACATCAGAAGAGCACACTACAACGCGCTTCAGGTACAGTTGAACCGGCGCACCGGCAGGTTGCAGTGGAACCTGAATTACACTTGGGCGAAGCAGATCACTTACCCGAGTTCGACGGGTTATCAGTGGGTTCCCCAGGCGGCCGGCAAGGATATCAGCGGCCGCAAGCACGCCGTCAATTTCAATTTCGGCTACGGGCTGGGCAGCCCCAGCAGTCTGCTGGGCGGCAATGTGGTCGTCAAGCACGTGCTCGACGGCTGGCGGCTGGCCGGAAACGGAGCAATTTTCTCCGGCAATCCGTTTGGCGTCGGTTGCGGCGCGTCGAGCGCCCCGGCCGGCTATTGGACCGGAACTCCCACCGGCGGCATTCCGTTCCGCTGCCAAATGGGGAACAACCCCTGGCTTCCCGCGGGTCAGTATCCGTCGGCCACCGAGAGTCCCAAGTTGCAGTGGGCCTTGAATCCGGCCAACTTCACGCTTCCGGACATCAATTCTAAGGGCTACGGCAACACGCCGGGCACTTTGTTCTTTGGGCCGGGGGCGTTCAACCTCGACTTGTCTCTGGCGAAGGATTTCAGGCTGGGAGCGGAAGGACGCAACCTGGAGTTGAAGATGGAAACCTTCAACACTCTGAACCACTTCAATCCCAGCAACCCCAGCACCTCTCTGACCTACAACTTCAATACCGGCGCCCAAACCAACTCCAACTTCGGTGTGATCAGCGGCAACCAGGTTGGAGCCCGCCGCGTAATTCTGTCGCTCAGATTCCGGTTCTAGCGTGACCCTTTCCCGGCTTGGCTGCCCGTCGCCCTCAGGCGACGGGCAGCCTTCCGGCAGCCGTTCGTAAACTTTTGCAGGACCTGGACGGTCGTTCTCTCCATTCCCCCACCATTCCCACCGCAAAACAGACACCAAACCGACACCATGGAGGCATGCGGGGAGGGGATTCGAGCATGCCAACTTTGAACCCGTACATCTCGTTGATTGCACGGGAGAGATCCACAAGTTTCACTTTCGCACTCGCCTGTTTGGGACAGGGGTCGCTCTCGATGCCTTCGAGCTTCGCGACGGATGTCCGTCCGGCTACCGGTTCCAGATCATCGGTAATCCAAGGGAGGATCTGCTGGCGCTGCTCGGGAGATTGATCGAGAAGATGCGCCGCGCCTTGTCCACGAAACATCTCGAGGACGGCGAGCTTGGATTACGGATCGCGGACCATCGGGTCGTGCGAGGAATGGTTGAGTGGGACGATGCCGGCGATGGTCGCGCGCCGCTTCTCGTTATCGACGGTCGGGAAGTCACCTGGGAGGAATTCGGCCGCATGTTGATGAGTTTTGAGGGATGGCAATTCAAATTGAATCTTGACGACAAGAGCGAAGAGTTGTGACCGCCGCAAGCTGAAGCGCTCCCGGCACCCCTTGATGGAATAACTTCTGTATCCCCTACGCCCGATGAATCGCCCTCACCGCCAGTTGTGGGTCGTACGCGATGATGGTCAATAGGGCCGCTGCCGGTCCGGTTGGATGGCGCCGGTCCTGCTCCCAGTTCTGAAGGGTCTTCACGCTGACGCCAATCAAGCCCGCGAACTCCGACTGCGAGAGGCTGGTTCGTTCGCGAATGGCCCGTATCCCGGAAGCCCGTATTTCAAACCGGCGCGACGGTTTCCTCTGACCGCGTAGAATCGCACCGCCTTCGCGCACGCTTTCCAACAGTTCTTCAAACACCTTGGGCTTCATTGCTGAACTCCTCCTTGACTACTTTGGCGAGCTGAGCCACCTGAGCAATAGGATCAAGTCTCTCCGGACCGCCCAACAGTAAATGACGCGGGCGCCCCCGCGCTTACCGCGCGAACCAACCGCTACACGAATCTTGCGTATTCCGCCGCCACCTTTGATGAGAGCGCCGAGACCTGGCCTTGCCGCCAGTCGGGACTGAAATCCCCGGTACTCTTCATCGCTGAGTAGGGCCGTGATCTGCCTCGTAAAGGCGGAGGTTTCGATCAGCTCCACTTACTCCAATTATCCGCCATTGGCGGATAGCCGTCAAGGAGACGCTGGAAAGGCACATCCATGAGGAATCAAGGAAGGCTCCGTCTCAAGTATTACCCCCTCGCCGTCAAGGAAGCCGCGCGCATTCGACGGTTCCTGCACTTCCCGGACCAGGGATAAACTCCCAGTTTCCACCCTCCTGGATCTTCTTGATGATGCGGACGCGCTTTTTGAGGCTCATGTCCGGCCTCCTGGAGCGGTGACGCCGAACACGTCAAGCGGGCCAAACGCTTGGTGTCTATTTTTCCGCTCCGACCGACATCATGAGCCTAAGGCCGTTCGTAAACTATTGCAGGACCTGGACGAGGGGAAGGATTGGCTGGGAGGCAGGGATTCGAACCCCGATAAGCAGCTCCAGAGGCTGCCGTCTTACCGTTAGACGACCTCCCAACTTTCTTCATATTCTAGCACCTTGGGCTCGCCAGGCGTCTACCCCTGTGAGGCTTGTCGATTTCGGTCCGGGATTCGATATATAATGTGTTTTTAACCCTTCAAGGAGAGTGCGATGCGAATGATAAGGTTTGTGTGTTGCCTGGCGCTGGTCTTCTCTCTTGCGCCGGCGATTTCGAGCGCGCAGGAAGCCAAGAAGCTGCGCGAGCCGGATGTGATCTTCGTGCCGACTCCCCAGGAAGTCGTGGACGCCATGCTGAAGCTGGCGGACGTGCGCAAGGGCGACGTGGTCTATGACCTGGGTTGCGGGGACGGTCGGATTGTCGCCACTGCGGCGAAGCGCTACGGAGTTCGCGGCGTGGGCATCGACATCAACCCCGAACGCATCGCCGAAGCCAAGGAGACGATCCGGCAGGCAGGCGTTGGCAATTTGGTCACGCTCCGCAACGACGATCTGTTCGAGACCGACATCCGGGAGGCCTCGGTCGTGACCCTGTACCTGCTCACTTCGCTTAACCTCAAGCTGAGGCCCAAGTTGTGGAGCGACCTAAAGCCCGGAACGCGAATCGTGTCCCAGACCTTCGATATGGGCGACTGGAAGCCTGAGAAGACCGAGACGGTCGCCGGCCACACGATCTATTTGTGGACTGTTCCAGCCAACGGCGGTAAGAAGTAGGATCAGGTTTTCCCAAGAAGAGTTTACATAGGGGAGCGGCCTGTCGCGGCAATATAATAAGAAGAGTAGCAGGCGGTTTCACCCATCACCAGGAGACTATCATGAAGGACACTTCCTCCAGACGGCAGTTCATAGCCGCAGGGCTGGCCCTGCCCGCGGTTGGCATGGCTTCGGTCGCCCCGCGCGCCTCCGCGCCGGCTCAGGCGCCCTCCCCTCAAGCCGCCAAGTTCACTTACGGGGTCCTCGGCAAGACCGGCCTGAAAGTAACCCGAGTGGGCTTCGGCTGCATGATTACTTCGGACCAGAGCGTGATCGAGAGAGGCGCGGATATGGGCATCACCTATTTCGACAGCGCCCGCGGCTATTCTGGCGGAAATAACGAGCGCATGGTGGGAGCGGCACTGAAGAGCAAGCGCAAGAGCCTGGTGCTGTCTACCAAGACGCAGGCCGGGAACAAGCAACAGGCACTGGAGCACCTCGACACCAGCCTGCGCGAATTGGGGACCGACTACATCGATATCTGGTACCTGCACGGCAAGGGCAGCCCGTCGGAGGTTACCGCGGACCTGATCGACGCGCAGCAAACAGCGAAGAAGGCCGGCAAGATCCGCTTCACTGGAGTGAGCACGCACGGCGGGCAGGCTCAGTTGATTCCGGCGCTGGTCCAGGGAGGCATGATCGACGTCATCCTGACCGCGTACAACTTCACTATGGAACCGGGCATTACCGAGGCGGTCAATGCCGCGCGCAAGGCGGGGGTCGGTATCGTGGCCATGAAAGTCATGGCCGGCGGCTCGCGCCGGGTTCCGGCCGGCAGCCAGGCAGCCAAGACTCTGGGGCAGCCGGGCGCCATGCTGTCTGCGCTTAAGTGGGCGCTCAACAACCCCAACGTCGATACGACGATTCCCAGCATCACCGACAACGATCAGCTCGAAGAGAACCTGAAAGCGATGGCGCAGCCGTACTCGGAGACCGATAAGAAACTGCTCTCGGCGCATCTGGAGCAGATTCGCCCGCTGTACTGCCGCATGTGCGGAGGGTGCGACGGCGTGTGCACCAAGGGCCTTCCGGTGGCGGACATGCTGCGCTACCTGACCTACGCTGACGGCTACGGCCAGTTCGCTCTGGGCCGCGAGCACTTCCAGTTGCTCTCCGCGGAGCTTAAGGAAGTGCGTTGCGGCGATTGCGAAAAGTGCTCCATCCAGTGCCCGAACGGCGTGCAAGTGACCCGGAGACTGCAGCGCGCCCAGGAGATGTTTGCGTGATTCGCTGGAGTTTTGCTCTGGTTTTTTCGCTTCTGATGATCGGGGCTTGCGCCGCGCAAGCCCCGGATTGTTCCCTGGTTCCAGGGTGGACCCTGCAGGGAGCCAGGCGGACCTACAACGCCGAGAATCTTTACGAGTACATAGACGGCAACGCTGAAGGCTACCTGGTCTACGACTTCGTCAAGATGAATGGCGTGTCCTGCAAGTCGGGGGCGGTCACGTTCGATCTTGACGTTTCGGAAATGGTCGGCCCCGATTCGGCTTACGGCCTGTACCTCTCGCTTCGCGATCCACGCCGCCCATTCGACAAGATCGGCATGGGCGGGCAGATCCAGCCGCGCCGGGGAATGTTCGTCAAGGATAAGTACTTCGTCGATATCGCGGCCAATCCCGAAGGCGATCACTCAGCGCAACTGCGGACCTTTCTGACGGCGATGGAGAAGCGCATCCAGGGGCAGGCGGCGCCGCCCCAGACGCTAGGCTGGTTCCCGCCCGAAAAGCTCGATGCAGGCGGGCTGCACATGGTGCCGCAAAGCGTGCTCGGCCTGGGCATCCTCAAGAGCGGCTACGTGGCGCAGTATCCCTACGGCAAGGCGTTCATCGTCACCGAAGCCACGCCCGCCTCGGCGCAAGAAGTGATGAAGAAAGCCGCGGCCCGCTTCGGGCAAACCAAGCCCGCCCAGATCGCCGAGGACTCGTTTCAGGCCACCGACAAGTACCTGGGGCGCCTGTGCTTCTTCCGTAAGGGCCGTTACATCGCGGGCTTCGCCAACGTGGTGGAATCGTCCGATCCGGTCGCGGCAGCCAAGGCGCTGGCCGCCAGAATCCCGTAACGGATTGCCTCCGCGCGTCAAGAAGGAATGGTGATGTCGCCCGCCCGCCGGGCCTGCTGGGTGAGGGTCGCAGCGAGCAGTTCCCTAATCGTGCGCTGGAGCAGAGGATGCCGCAGGTCAGGCGCCAGATCGGCCAGCGGCTCGAGGACGAACCGTCGCCCGGCCATGCGCGGGTGCGGCACGGTGAGCTCCGGAGACCGCATGACGTCGTCGTCCACCAGCAAGATGTCGATATCGATGGGGCGCGGCCCCTTGTTCACCGCCCGCTTTCGTCCCAACTGCCTCTCGACCTTCTGAACCCGCGTAAGCAGCCGCAGGGGTGGCAGATCCGTCGCGGCCTCGACCACCAGGTTGAGGAACCAGGGCTGGTCTTTGACATCCTGGGGCTCGGTCTCGTAGACAGGCGAGATTCTGAGCAGGCGCACGTCGGGCCCCTGAAGCAGAACCAGGGCGCCCTGGAGCATGTGCTCCCGGTTGCCGACGTTCGAACCGAGCGAGAGGTAGACGGTCTTCATGGGCAGACCCGGGGAGATTCAACCACAAAGCCACAAAGACACAAAGAGAACCATGCTGCCCGTTGTGCCTTTGTGTCTTCGTGGTTCATCTTCCTCTCCCTAAAGCGCAACTCGCCCGATAGGGAGATTCAACCACAAAGCCACAAAGACACAAAGAGAACCCTTTTGCTCTTTGTGCCTTGGTGTCTTTGTGGTTCATCTTCTCCTCAAAGTGCAACTGGGTTGACGGGGAGATTTAACCACAAAGGCACGAAGACACAAAGAAAACCCTTTTGGACTTTGTGCCTTGGTGTCTTTGTGGTTCATGTTCTCCCTAGAGTGCAACTCGCCTGATGCCGTGCCGGATGAGTTGCGTGTTGAAGTTGATCAACAGCCCCAGACGGTGACCCGTCAACTTCAGGTACGTCAACACCTGGGCCTTGTGCACCGGCAAAAGCTGCTCCACGGCCTTGATCTCCACGATCAGACAGCGGTCTACCACCATATCCAACCGAAGACCGGCATCCAGCCGCACTCCGTCATAGACGACAGGGAGCGAAACCTGCCGCTGGACATGGCGGTCTCGCTTCTCAAGTTCGTGCCTCAGGCACACCTCATACACACTTTCCAGGAGACCTGGCCCGAGAGCGGAGTGAACGGCGAAAGCAGCGTCCACGACCGCGGCGGCAGCGTCATTCGCGGCCTCTGGAATCGGCTCTAGCTCTGGTAGGCCCATGACCGTTTCATGCTGCTCTTTGCGCCTTTGTGTCTCTGTGCTTCATCTTCTTCTCAAAGTGCAACTCGCTTAACAGGAAGATCCCACCATAAAGCCACAAAGACACCAAGAAAGCCATTTTGTTCTTTGTGCCTTCGTGTCTTTGTGGTTCATCTTCTCCTCAAAGTGCAACTCGCTTAATAGGAAGTTCCCACCATAAAGCCACAAAGACACAAAGAAAGCCATTTTGTTCTTTGTGCCTTTGTGTCTTTGTGGTTCATCTTCTTCTCAGAACAGCGCCGACTGCCCGCCGCGGGCTACCCGGAAATGGTCGAAGGCCTTGGCCGTGGCCACGCGGCCGCGGGGGGTCCTGTCGATGAAGCCAAGCTGGATCAAATACGGTTCGTACACCTCCTCGATGGTGTCGGGTTCCTCGTCGATTGAGGCCGAGATCGTGTTCAACCCCACCGGCCCGCCGGAGTACTTCTCCAGGATGGTCAGCATGATCTTCTGGTCGATCTCGTCCAGGCCGAAGCGGTCAACTTCCAGCAAATCCAGGGCGGTCTTGGCGATTCCGGCGGTGATCCGCCCGTCCGCCCGCACTTGTGCGTAGTCGCGCACGCGGCGCAGCAGCCGGTTGGCGACACGCGGGGTCCCGCGGCTGCGCCGGGCGATCTCCTCGACGCCGCCATCCTCCAGATGCGCGTTGAGCAACCCCGCCGAGCGAACAACAATCCTTTTAAGCTCCTCGACGTCGTAGTGATTCAGCCGCAACACCAGTCCAAAGCGCCCCCGGAGCGGTGCGCTGACCAGGCCTTGCCGGGTGGTGGCGCCGATGGCGGTGAAATGCGGGATCGGCAGCGAATGGGTGCGCGCGCCAGGGCCGGCGCCGATGAGGATGTCCACCCGGAAGTCCTCGAGCGCCGAGTACAGCATCTCCTCGACGTCGGGCAGAAGCCGGTGGATCTCGTCGACGAAGAATACCTGACGCGCACGGATGTTGCTCAGAATGCCCGTCAGGTCGAGCTTCTTCTGCACGATTGGACCCGAGGTCTGTTCGAAGCTCACACCCAGCTCGTTGGAGATAATGTTGGCGAGCGTAGTCTTGCCCAGGCCGGGCGGACCGTAGAGCAGCACGTGGTCCATGGCCTCGCCGCGCTGCCGCGCCGCTTCTATGGCGATGGCGAGGTTCTCCTTCAGCTTGGCCTGTCCGGTAAAGTCGGCCAGCCGCGCTGGACGGAGGCTGACCTCGAACTGGCGCTCGTCGTCGAGGGCGGAAGGCGAGACGATTCCCTTTTCACGCATGGGGGACCGAACCTTCAGCTTACCGTATCAACTCTAGCGCCCGGCGGAAGAACTGCTCGAAGCCGTCCACGGGCCCCTTGGCCTTGGCCTTGCGAACGGCGGCCTCGGCATTGGCGCGGGTACAGCCCAGGTTGACCAGGGCGCTGAGCACGTCCTGGTCCAGGGCGGATAAAGTGGCCGCCTCGGGAGCAACGGCCGCGCCGGACGAGTCGAGAGTGTCCAACTTGTCGCGCAGCTCGAGCACCATACGTTCCGCCGTCTTTCGGCCCACGCCGGGGATGCGGACAAGCTGCTCGACCAGCCCCTGCCGAATGCAGGCGACCAGGTCCGCGGTAGCCAGGCCGGAGAGCACCGTCACCGCCAGCTTCGGGCCGATGCCGCTGACGCCGATCAGTTTCTCGAAGAGCGTCTTCTCCTGCCCGGTCAGAAAGCCGTAGAGAGAGATGGCATCCTCCCTGACGTGGGTGTGGATGCGCAGCCGCACCTCCGCGCCGGCGGCGGGCAGCGCGGTGAAGGTCGAAATGGGGACCGTGACGTCGTAGCCGACGCCGCCGGCATCCACAATCACCTGGTTGGGGTGTTTCTCAAGAATGGTGCCGTGTAGATGCGCGATCATGACTAGCGTAGATTATTGTACATGGCCAGGCGGCGGTTTTTCGTGGACGCGGTACGGAACGGGCGGGCGGAACTTTCCGGAGAAGCGGCCGAGCACCTGCAGCGCGTGCTGCGCGTGCAGGCTGGGCAGCAGTTCGAGCTGTCGGATAACCAGTCGCTTTACCTCGCCGAAGTCGAGGAGTTCCGAAAGGGGGCCGTCTCGTTCCGCATCCTGGATCGCCTGGAGGCGGAGAATCCGGCGCTGCGCCTAACGCTGTTCGCCTCCCTGATCAAGTTCGATCGCTTCGAGTGGATCGTGGAGAAGGCGACCGAACTGGGCGTCGAGCGGATCGTTCCGGTGGTGGCGGAGCGAAGCGAGAAAGGGCTGGGCGAGGCGGCCATCAAGCGCATCGATCGCTGGCGCAGAATCGCGCTGGAGAGCAGCCAGCAGTCGCGCCGCGCCCGTGTCCCGGAGATCGGCGGCAGTATTCGACTTCCAGAAGCCCTGGCGGCCCAAGGTGATTGCCGCCTGTTCCTCGAAGAGGAGCGGGGTGCGGCGCCCATCCTTTCCGCGCTACCGGAGCAGGAGCGGCGGAGTTCTTCCGATGACGTGCGCCTGCTCGTCGGTCCCGAGGGGGGCTGGACGGAAGAGGAACGGCTGACCGCCGCGGCCGGCGGATGGCAGCCGGTCTCACTGGGGCCGCTAATCCTGCGCGCCGAGACGGCCGCGATCGCCGCCCTTGCCATTCTGGTCAGCGCCTGGAGCGCGCGGGCGCTACAATCGAACCCATGGAGTCATTTACACGGAGGCAGTTCGTCGGCGCCGCCGGCGCGGTGACCCTCGCCACGGCGCGCGGCTATTCACAGATCCAGGGTGCCGGAGAGCGTATCCGGATGGGCGTGATCGGCTGCGGCGGCATGGCCACCGAGCACATGCGAGCCCTGGTGAAGACGCGCGAAACCGATAACTTGGAGATCGTCAGCGTCTGCGACATCTTCGACAAGCGCGCCGAGGCCGCCGCCAAGCTGACTGGCGGCCTCGCGATTAAGGACTACCGCCGCCTGCTCGATGATAAAACCATCGATTGCGTCCTGATCGCCACGCCCGAGCACTGGCACCACCGGATGACCATGGACGCGCTCGGCGCTGGAAAGCACGTCTACTGCGAAAAGCCCATGACCCAGACCGCCGAGCAGGCCAAGGACGTGGTCGCCGAAGTCAAAAAGAAGAACGTCAAGATGCAGGTCGGCGTGCAGGGTTTGTCCGATAATTCCTACGAGACAGCCGCCGGCTACGTTAAGGAGGGCGCCCTGGGCAAGGTAGTCCAAGCCCAGATCGATTACAGCCGCAACAGCACCGAAGGCATGTGGATGTACGATATCGACGCCGATGCTCGTCCCGGCCAGAATCTGGACTGGAAAGCCTGGCTGGGGCCGGCGCCCGCGCGGCCTTGGGACCCGGAGCGCTATTTCCGCTGGCGCCGCTATTGGGACTACTCGGGCGGCATCGCCACGGACCTGTTCATTCATCGCGTCACGCGCATCATCAAGGCGCTGGATCTGACGTTCCCGGAGCGGGGCGTCGCCTCGGGCGGCAATTGGGTTTTTCCCGCCGAAGTCCCCGACACCTTTGACATGATGCTGGATTACACCGGCGGCCCCACGGTGCTGCTGGTTTCCACCATGGCCAACGACACCGCGATCGATCACGTCCTGCGCGGGCACAAAGCGACCTTGACGTTCACTCGCACTGGCTTCGCCATCCGTGCCCAGCGGCCTTTCGCCAAGGAAGTCAAGGAGGTCGAGTTCAAGAAGACCGGGGCGGAGGACGTGGAACTGCACCACCGTAATCTGTTCAATGCCATCCGGACTGATGAACCGCTTAAGTGCGACAGTCTGCTCGGTTACTACGGCGTGGTGGTGTGCGAAATGGGCGCGCTCTCCTTCCGCCGCCAGCGTTACATGAAGTGGGATAAGGCCCGGGAGCGGATCGTATGAAAGGTCCCCTATTCCGCTCCTGGCGGCCCACTCTACAACAGGGTTAGGAGTTTGGTCATCACCTCGAAGGCGTCGGCGATGTAGAGCACATCCGCCTTGCCGAGGGCCCAGCCGCAGTTCGGGTCCAGATTCACGGCGCGGCGCTCGTTGATGAAGCGCCAGCCCACCACGTGGGGCTCTTCGCCGTGGCAGCAGGTCGAGAGTCCCTTGGGATGCCTGGGCGTCGAACCGGTCTGCCCGATCTGGTTCATGTGAGTCAGGAAGGGCAGGACCGCCTGACCTTCGCCCGACAGATCCACCAGCGACTTGCTGCTGCCGAGCGAAGACTGCGTCTTTTGCACGAAGTCCAGGATCAGTTTGGCGGCCTCCTCGACGTGCGTCTTCCCGTCGGGCTGCTTCTTGGTCCAGCCCGCGCCGGCCACGAAGAGCAGGGCCGCATCGGGCCGGATGGTCTGCTGGCCCGCTTGCGGAGCCCGGAACTCGAGGAACGAGGTCCTTCTCGCCGCCTCGGGCAAGTCAACGTGCAGAGCTTCGACTGGGACGTCTGCCGCAACGCCTGCCCACGGCTGGTAGCAGCCGGGGTCGACCAGAATGAACCAGGGCCGGTGGCTGCGCTGGACCGCGGCCTCCATGCGCTGCCGGTAGTACCAGCGGGTCACCGTCAGCTCGCCGCCATCGACGCCGACGCCGGTCGCGTGCGTGTCAATTCGTCCGTTCAGCCGCTGGGTCACGCCGGCCAGGCACCGGGACCAGCGCGAGGTCGCGGGGGCCAGCACCAGGGTTGGCTCGACGGCCCGGCAGAGAGCCTCCGCCGCGGCGGCGTCGCTCGCATAGCGCGGCAGCGCGAAGCCCGGCCCTGAAACTCCCAGGAAACGCGCCGCGCCGCACGACCCGATCCGCGTGGCGGCCGCAGCCGCGTCATTACCAACCAGTCCCAGGGCGAGGCTGGAACCGGGAATCGACTCCTGAAGGGACTTCGCCGCCGAGACCGCCTCCAGCGCCGGCTTGGCCAGCGCCCCATCGGGTTCAACGTGAACGAGCAAGAGTATGGTTTCCATGGCGCCCCCTATTTCTCCGCGATCCAGTCCGCAATTTCCCGAGCGATCTCGCCGGCTCCGAGGTCCTTGACGATCCTTGTCTCGCGCCGCTGGCTGGGCAGTTTGACGCTGGCGAAGGTCAGCCCCACGGCCGCGGCCTTGACTGGCTTGGCCCGCTGGAGCGCGGGCATGATGGCCCGCATATTAGCCATCCCGACTTGCGGGTTATTGGGAGGCTCCTTAAGGTTGCCGGTCGCCCAGCCGAGCAGGGCGGGCGGCGCGGCGCACGCCGAAAGCTGCTGCTTGCCGCCTTCCACCCGTTCCAGAATCCTGAGCGATCCGTCCTGAGCGATGGTCAGCTCGTCCACGCCCTGGAACTGGTCCACGATTCCCAGGCGCTCCCCAACCATCTGCATCGTGGCCCCGGCCCCGCGCGAGGCCGACTCCCATCCACCAAAGACCAGCAGCCGCGAGCGATCCAGCCCCGCAATGCCCTGGATAGCTTCGGTCAGCGCCGCGGCCACTTCGAAGGAGTCCGTGAAACCGCTCGACGGACCATCCAGCACCACCAGTTCGAAGGGGACTTTCTGGGCCACGGTCATCATCACCTGCTGGAGCTTGGCTTTCGGGCCGAGGCTGATCAGCCACACCTTGCTGCCCACGGCCTGCTTGGCCAAATACGCCGCCTCGTAGAGTGCGTGTCCCGCCCAGGGGTCAAGCACGGCCGGCAGCATCATCTCGTTCTTCAGCGCCGGGCCGGCCACGGGCTCCAGCGTCTGCAGGGGGTCCGGGACAATACTCCCGCACACCGCGATATGGAAGGGTTGCATCTCTTCAGTATACCGGGGCCTCCAGCTTCACCTGCGCCATCTGACCCGCTCCGACCTCCACCTCTTTTGCCTTGATCCGTGCACGAAACAGCCGGCCGATCGTCTCGGGCGAGTAGTCCAATCGCGAGCCGATGGCCAGCGCGAGGTACTTCCCCGGCGCGAGGGCACCGGTCCGGAATACGCCCGTCTGGTCTGTCAGCCCAGCGGTGATCGCCGCGGCGAACTCGGCCTCCGAGCGAGCCTCGGTCGGCGCGACCAGTACAGTAACTTGCGGTATCGGTTTTCCCTCATCGTCGCTCACCTGTACGGTCACCAAGCCGCCGTCGCGGCCCAGAACGATCCGCATTTCCGCCTCACCCACGGCGGTTCCGATCCTCAACGGTTTGTTAAGAACGGTCAGCCCGCCGTAGGTGACATCCTTGAGATAGGCGCCTTTGGGCAGGTTGTGAACCAAAACCGCATATTCGTTCACGAGGACGTGATCGATGCGGAACGGACCGGGAACCGTGCCTTCCGCCGACATTGCGAAAGCGCTCGGAATGGTCTCAGCCAGCGCCCGGAGTTCAACACCGACCGTGGCTTCCGGCGTGTCGCGGGGCGGCGGCGTATCCCACACCACTTCGCCGCGCAGAAGCGGGCCGGGGGCGGGTGTAAGACTCAGGTTGTGGATGTCGGAATCCGCAATGGTCAACGGCACGGTAACGGCGGCGGGCGGCCTCTCCTCCAACGAACCGAACGCGGTGAAGCGATACTGGTCCGGATGCAGGTCACAGGTTCTGAATTTGCCGTCCGCGCCGGTTTTGCCTCGGGGAGGAACGACGCTTACTATCATGCCGAAGTCGGTGGGGAGGCTCACCATGGACGGGTAGCGCTCCACGACCCAGAAACTCGGCGAAGGGTGGTTAACTACGCCATCAATGCAGTAGGAGGGCGTACGCGCCACGCGAATATCTACGTTTTCGCGGATCTCTCCGGGAAGGATCGTTACCGGCTCGGCGCCTTCTAAAACAGGCGCGTTCGGATAATACGTGGAGGCCAGCGCCCGCTTCCGCAGCTTCGGATCCGCTGGAGCCTCGGACATTCCCTCCAGCACCTTGACTTCCTTCTTAGCAAGGAGCAGGTATGCGCGCCCCGGCACTGCCCTGAGCCAATATTCGCCCTTGTCGTTCGTCGGCCTTGAAAAACTCTGACTGTAATGCAGCTCCCCGAGCCGATAGGTCCGGTCGATCAGGATGACCCTCATGCCGGGCAGCGGCTCCTTGTTCTCGTCGAGCACCCTGCCCGTGATCGTTCCGACAGCCATAAGCCGGATGTCGAGGTTTTCCACGTCTTGCCCGGGGCTCACGCTAACCCGCGCTTGGGTCGACTCCTGGTTTGGCCCGACCGCTACTAGCACGTATTCGCCCGGCGGCAGGTCACTTAGCTTGTAGCGTCCCTGCGAATCCGTGCTCGAGCGAGCTTCTCTTCTGCCGAGAACTTCCAGTTGGACATCCGCCATCGGTGCGCCCGAACTGGCCTCCCGGACGACGCCGCTGACCGAGCCCCGGGCGGGCTGCTGAGGCGCCTGAGCAAACGCAGTCGCGAGGGCCAGCAAGAACCCCAACGTCTTGTTCACAACCGCCTCCTTTCAAGGGTTTGTTTGAAGAGCCGGCACGGGCAGATCGATTTCGGCAGGTGCTTGACTACTCCACTGGGGCCTCCAGCTTCACCTGCACCATCTGACCCGCCCCGACCTCGACCTCTTTTGCCTTGATCCGTGCACGAAACAGCCGGCCGATCGTCTCGGGCGAGTAGTCCATCCGCGAGCCAATGGCCAGCGCGAGGTACTTCCCCGGCGCGAGGGCGCTAGTCCGGAATACGCCCGTCTGGTCCGTCAGCCCGGCCGTGATCGCCGCCGCGAACTCAGCCTCCGAGCGAGCCTCAGCCGGCGCGACCAGTACAGTAACTTGCGGTATCGGTTTTCCCTCATCGTCGCTAACCTGTGCGGTCACGGAGCCGCCGTCGCGGCCGAGAACGACCCGCAGTTCCGCCTGACCCACGGCGGTTCCGATCTTCAACAGCCTGTTAAGAACGCTTAGCCCGCCGCAGGTGACGTCCTTGAGATAAGCGCCTTTGGGCAGATTCCGAACCGAAACCCCATACTCGTCCACGAGGACGTTTTCTATCCGGAACGGGCCGGGAACCTTGGCTTCCACCGACGATTCGAGACTGCTCACAACAGGCTGGGTCAGGGCCTGAAGTACAACCCTGATGGTGGCTTCCGGAGTGTCGCGGGGCGGCGGTGTATCCCACACCAATTCGCCGCGCAGAGGCAGGCCGACGGCGGGCGTAAGACTCAGGTTGTGAATGTCCGAATCCGCGATGGTCAACGGCACGACAACGGCGGTGGTCGGCCTCTCCCCGAACGAACCGAGCGCGGTGAAGAGATACTGGTCCGGAGGCAGGTCGCAGGTTCTGAATTTGCCGTCCGCGCCGGCTTTGCCGCTGGGAGGAACGACGCTTCCTATCATGCCGAAGCCGGTGGGGAGGCTCACCATGGACGGGTAGCGCTCCACGAGCCAGAAAGTCGGCGAAGGGTGGTTAACTACGCCATCAATGCAGTAGGAGGACGTGCGCGCAACGCGAATATCCACGTTTTCGCGGGTTTCTCCAGGAAGGATCGTTACCGGCTCCGCAGCTTCCAGGATAGCCGCGTTCGGATAATACGTGGAGGCCAGTGCCCGCTTCTGCAGCTTCGGCTCCGCGGGAGCCTCGGACATTCCCTCCAGCGCCGAACCCCACTTCT
This sequence comes from Bryobacterales bacterium, assembly GCA_963734625.1. GTDB lineage: Bacteria > Acidobacteriota > Terriglobia > Bryobacterales > Bryobacteraceae > CAVTHW01. Next base: position 121,409 of record CAVTHW010000008.1, read on the forward strand.
TCGCAAAGATCAGGTATGCGCGCCCCGGCGCCGCACGCGGGAGCCAATACTCGCCCTTGTCGTTCGTCACACTAAAGGAAGTGTGGCTGTAATGCAGCTCCCCGAGTCGATAGGTCCGCTCCACCAGGAAGACCCTCATGCCGGGCAGCGGCTCCTTGTTCTCGTCGAGCACCCTGCCCGTGATTGTCCCGAAGGCCATAAGCCGGATGTCGAGATTCTCCACCTCTTGCCCAGGGCCCACGCTAACCCGCGCCTGGGTCGACTCCAGGTTTGGCCCGACCGCCACCAGGTTGTATTCGCCCGGCAGCAGATCGCCTAGCTTATAGCGTCCCTGCGAATCCGTATCCGAGCGCCTATTCAAGTTGCGGACATCGACGACCCGCACATTGGCCATCGGGAGGCCGGAACTGGCGTCCCGGACGACGCCGCTGACCGAGCCCCGGGCGGGCTGCTGAGGCGCCTGCGCAAACGCAGCCGCGAGAGCCAGCAAGACCCCCAACGTCTTGTTCACAAGACCCTCCTTCTTACGGCTCTGCCTGAAACGCCGGCACGGGCAGATCGATTTCGGTGGCCGGCCCGCCGGCGAGGTCGAGTTCCACCATGCGCGCGGTGTCCTCCCAACGCGCGCGCGAGCCTTCCACGACTGACACGGCGCCAATCCGGTATCGGCCCGGGCGAAGACCGGTGAATGCAAATCGGGAGGAGGCGTCGGGAGAGGTCGCCAGTACTGGTTGCGCCCCGTCGGTGGCTTCGCTCGCAACGAGCACGATCAAGAAATCCCCCGGCCGGGCGTCGCCGGCAGCCAGGCGCCCGCGCAGCGCAGCCGCCGGGCCCACCGTCACTCCAATCGGTTCTGCGTGCTCGCCATTCAGATCGATTACTTCGCTCGCGTTGAAGCACGCGTCGCCCAGCTTGGAGAGGGCGGCGAGGTATCGTCCCGGCGCAAGGTCGTTTACGATTTGCGGCTTGGTGAAGTTCACTTCGACCGTGCGGCTCAGACCCAGTAATCCGGTTTGCCAGCCTGTGCGCCCATCGAGCGGCGTGAGCGCTAGGACGGCTGTGGGCGGGCAAACCGCGGCGGCCGACCTCGGCTGGAGGATGAATGTCGCGCTGCGCCCCTTCTCTGCCGTCACGGCGATTCCCTCCACGTCGCCCCACACCTCCACGCGGGTGCGGCCGAACAGAGCGTCCGCCACCGGAGCGGCCGGGGAAGCGGCGGAGTATTCGCTCGTATATAGCTGGTAGGAACCCGGCGGAATGCCTTCGAACTGAAACACGCGTTCGCCGGAGCCGGGCCGTTCGGTGGCAAGCTGCGTAGCAACGGGAAGTTCGGGCCGATCTACAGGCGCCAGCGCTACCGTGTAGCGTCTGCCCGCCGGCTGCACCGTGCCGCTCACCCGAAAAAGCTCCGGCGCGACGATCGTGAAGTTGGTATCGGAGAACTCCTCGCCGCCTGCTATCGGGAACCACTGCGGGGCTTGATTGGTGGGATAGAAGAGCACGCCCGAACCGACGCCTGACCGCGGGCTTGGCCCGCTCGTCCATGCGGCGGTGAGGAGGGCTCCGTACAAAACGGCGATCGCATATTGCCCGGGCGGCAGGTTGGAGACCCGATAGGCGCCGCGTCCATCCACCTGGAATTCCGCGCCGAAGCGCCGCAAGATCCCCCCCGGCCCTTTCGTCATGACAGCAATTCGCGCATACGGAACGTTGCGGCCTCCGGCATCGCTAACTCTGCCCGCGATCGCGCCGAAGCGGACCAGCCTTAGCAGCAGAGGTCCGGCGCCTGCGTCGACGCGCAGGCGCACTGTGGCCGGCATATAGTTCGATTTCGAAATCTCGATGCGGTACTCGCCGGCGGGAACTTCCTCGGTGCGGAAGCGGCCGCCGGAATCCGTTTCGAGGTCGGCAACGATCTGCCGTACGCCGTCCTTGGCGACCCGCAGCCCCACGTTGGCCAGGGGGATTCCCGACTGGTCGTCAATCACCCTGCCGGCGAGCGTCTCGGCCGCAGCCGGCCAGGCGCCAAGCGCCAAGGCCAGAAGCGCCACAATCCGCATACTAGATCACTATCACGGTACGCCCGCCGGAGCAATGGTCCCACACCAAGCAGATCTGGGTCAGGACTGGTTAAAGGAGAAGAAGCCGCTCACGTTTTCCCACAGAAGGCGGGGAAAAGTCTTGTCGAGGTAGGAGCGGATGGAAACGTAGCACTGGTCGCAGGTGTTGGTCTTGGTAAATTCCTCGATCATCCGGCTGCGTTGCTCCAGTGGATAGCGCTGGAACTGCATGGAGCACGGCTGGAGCTCGCCCTTGGCGCCCACCACCAGGAACCGCAAGCCGGCCTTGCAGCCGGGCGTGCCGTTGTTTTCGAAGTAGCGCCGCGTGGCATCCAGCGTGGAGCGCGAGTTCACGATCCAGCGGCTCTCGTCCCGGCGCGCCTCCACCCGATCCAGTTCGCTGTTGAGAAGAGCAATCTGCCCGGGTGAGTTCAGGAAGTAGTCCCGGCATCCGGTGCGCCGCGCCGAGTAGGCGCTGTAGCACATGTTGACGCCCCAGTCGCGGGCCTTGTCGGCCATCTCGTTGATGGTCGAAACGTTCTCGCTCGTGATGCACGAATTCAGGACGATGTCATCGTGAGCCGTGGGCCGCGCAGTGCGGAATGAGGCGGCTGATGTGGTCGTAGAGCCCGGGCAGCCCGCGAAACACGTCGTGGCGGTCGTCGGGAAAATCCAGGCTGACGGAGAACTGGTGGACCCCCGCCTCGCGGAGCTCCAGATACAGCTCTTCGGTCATCAGCGACCAGTTCGAGACCAGAATCGTATACGGCAGCCGCCCGTCGTACTTGATGTTGCGGATGATCTCAACCACGTCCGGGCGCATCAGCGGTTCGCCACCCGAGACCTGAACCACGCAGGGGTTCAATGCCTCGGTGTAGCGGCGGTAATCGGCCGGCCGCATGTTCCGCGCTTCGTCTTTGGGACCGCCGTGATCGCAGTGCTTGCAATAGCAGGTGCAGGAGTCCGTGACCTCGAAGGAGACCACGATCGGACGCCGGGCCACCCAATTCGCCGACCCCCGGCCGATTATTCTAAGTGATTCAATTAGAGGAACTTTTCGCATTAAGACCGCACACTTCTCAACACTGGGGATGGTAGCAAACCGGTTCTCCCGTGGCAAGGCAGCCGCAGCCATCGGGCGCTAAGGCCCCCTGGATGGCGTCAGTTCTCCGTCGAATGGAGCCCGCCCGCGCCGGCCCGGAACTCGATGTTGGTCTTTTCCGGGTTGCCCGGCACTGTTTCCGAGCAGTTCCACACACAAGCGCCGCAGTGAACGCACTTGTCACGGTCGAATTGCGGCTGGCCGTCAGGGGCGGCGGTGATCGCCTCTCCCGAGCAGATCTCGACGCAGATTCGGGTGCCGCAGCTCTCGCACAGGTTCGGGTAGAGGAAAACCACGTGGTCAGCGTAGCCCGGCGGAGCTTGCACCTTTCCTCCGAGCAACAGCGCGTCCTGGTGTGAAACGAGCAGCTTCCCGTCGAATTGGATCGGCGGCCATCCGGCCCTGGTCATCAAGGCATCGTGAACCGAGCCGCCGTGGGCCAGGCTCTCCTGGCGAATGCGCTCGATTTCGTTGATGCTTATTCTACTCTTGTAGTAATTTTTGAATGACTCTAGGTGCTGGTGGGGCGGCAGCGGCTCACCGGGCATTGACAGCTTGCCGCCGGTGAGTCCGGCCAGAGCCATCCCCAAAAGACCCTCCACGAACCCTTTGTGGAAACCGACTCGAGCCCGCTCCGCGATCCTTCCTTCGGCCTCGACCCAACTCCGCCGGCGCCGTCCGACGTAGACCCGCTCCAAGTTCTCCCTGGTGAACGGCTTACCCTCTCGCAACAGCTCTAAGACGCCTTCGGCCAACTGCGTCCCCGTCACCCAGCCCTCGTCCACTCCGGAGCCGGTGAGCATATCGGTGCTGCCGGAGCCTTCGCCAATTCGGGCGCAGCCGTCTAGAACGAGGTGCGGCTCGCCGATCCGGCCCGACTCCGCCAGCGACTTCGCACCCCAGGAACGCATGCTTCCGCCCTTGAGGTAGCGCCAGAGATACGGGTGCTGAATGAAGTGCTGAAGATAGCGATAGGAGGTCCGGATGGGGCTGTCGAATGAGGACGGGACGAAGATGCCGACCGAAGCTACGCGGCCGGGGTGAACGTAAAAGAAGCCGAAGATTTCAGGCTCGGGGTAGCCCAATGTGTGAAAGACCGTGCCGGGCTCGAGAGTCGAATCCTGGGGAAGGTCGATGACCATCTTTACGCCCACGGCCCAATCCCGCTGATGGTGACCTTGCGGCAGGCCGAAATGCTCGTCCAGTTGCCTTCCGACGGGGCCAAGTGGTCCATCTCCTACAACGGTAAGAGCGGCATGAATGTCCATTCCCGGCATGAAGCCGGCTTCCGGGTTGCCGGTCTTGTCCACACCCTGGTCGACGAGGCGAACGCCGACGACTCGCTCCTCTTCGATAATCGCCTTCTCCACCGGCGTGCCCGGCCAAACCTGAACCGCTCCGGACGCCATCACCTGCTGGCCGACCCATTGGGTGAACTGGCCGAGGGAGAGCACCAGGCCCCCCGTCTTATGCAGGAATTCCGGCGTGTAAGGCAGCTCGAAGCCGTAGGCGTCCAGGGGGAAAGTGCGCATCAGCTTGTCAGCCAGGCGCAGGCTCGCCGGCCTGCGGCTGGCGCCGGTCGGATCGAGAAGATAGAGAACCTTCTCGTGCTTTACGGCGGCCGCCATGGGAATCTGGGACAGGTCGAGGTCGGGGAAGCTCGCGCGAATGCCACGGGCTTTGGTCGCGACTCCCGAAACGCCGAAGCCGATATCGTCGGCGCGCTCGTAGCACAGGACCTGGAGAGGCAGGCCGGGGACGGCCTGGCTCTCGATCTTCGGCGTCCCGTCGGGGTTGAGCACCTCGCGCGACAACGTGGTCAGGAAGCCGCCCATGGCCGGGCCGAAGCCGACGCAGACGATGTCCACGTCCATGCGCTGGCGTTCGATGGGAATCTCGCTCATGCCGGGTAATCCAGCGCCTCGGGAATCATAACCTTGCTGAGGGCTTCAGCGGCGCGGTCCTTCGCCAGCCGGGCGCCCGTCAGACCGCCGTCGAGCTTCGCCCGCAAGCGGCCAAATTCTTCGGGGCCCTCGGAATTGTAACCGTACACGAGTTCGGCGCAGACCCGGCCGGCTTCCCCTGAGGCCCGCGCACACTGGATGTGGCACAGGTCCGTGTAGAAGCTCAATAGCCCGCCCAAGCCCTCGGCCACAACCGGGTTCGAAGGGCCCTTTTCCTCGAGTTCCAGGACATCAAGGATCAGATAGCGCGCCGCCAGAAGCCAGCAGAGTGCGTCGCCGAGCTGGAACGTCACGCCCTGGCGGGAGCTGTGATAGAGCTTGGCACCGCTGGGGTCGGTGGCCCTCTGAAGGTGATCCAGGGTCCAGAGCCACAACTGCATGGCCGTGGCTAGCCCGCCGGCGCCCAGGCCGGGCTGCTTGGATCCGATTTCGGCCATCTCAACGATCCAGCGCTTGAACTGCCCCAGGAACAGCTCATTGGTCATGGTGACGCTCAACTGGCGGCGCTGGACCGCTTCGGGCCCTTCGTAGGTCGCCTCCAGTTGGGAGTCCATCCACTTTTGCCCGAGGAATCCAGGGCAATCCTCGGTGATGCCGTAGCCGCCCATGAGGCTGACGGCTTCGCGCATCATGTTTGCGCCGTAGCCCGTGTTCCAAAGCTTCGCGGCGGGGCAGAGCACGTTGGCGAGCGAATCCAGGATGACGAATTGCACCATCGGGTTTTCGGATGTGACGCCTTGCTCGATCGAAGCCAGGGCCTCTTTCTGATAGCGGCGCAGCGCCTTAAAGGCCGCGGAGCCCCGGCCGGCATTCTCGGCGGCGAGGATCTCTTCCTTCTTGCGCTCCAGCGGGTCGATCTCGTCGAACAGCCGCGCCGCGGCGAACCCCAGCGAGGCGCCGGCCTCGCCGGTGGCCCAGATATCGATCAGGCGATGCAGCGCGTCCTCCTTCATTTGAAGCCCGAGTTCATAGCGCGGCGAACCCGGAGTGGCCGAATCGCCGCCGCGGAAGCGCCCGCGATGGTAGCGGATGACCGGCTCCACTGCGGAAAGCAGTTTGGCCGAAGTCATCACGCCCACGGTGACGCGGGTGCGGCGGAAGACCGCCTCGATGATTTCGCCGTGGCTGTAGTTGGGAATGATGACGCCGTCCTTGACCGTGTAGCCGCCGATGATGCGGTTGGCCGGGACGCGCAGGCTGAAGACCGGATCGCGGGTGGAGGAGAGCTGATGCACGAGCTTGCGGGCCGGGGTGCCACGGTCAAATGTCCCGGGGTCGGTCTCCTCCAGGATGACCATGCAGCTTCCCTTGATGCGCGGATCGGCCGAGTCCACCGCGGCGGTGACGAAGTTGGCGAAGCCCATGTTGGTGATGAACCTGCCGCGCTTGTCAACCTGCAGGACGGGCTCCTGGCCTTCCTCCCACGCCGACACGCGCACCTTGCCACCCAGCAGGCCGGTATCGACGCCCACGTAGGGGATGGGTTCGGTTAGCGCGAAGGCGCCTCGCCAGATCTGGCGGTCCTCGCCGGGGGCGGGAGGGGCGCAGCGGCTGAAGTAGGTGTTGCGCTGCTCCTCGGTTCCACGCTCGTGGATCGGCGCTAGGGCCAGGCAATTGGCCAAACTCCCGGTCGCGGCTCCGGCATCCACCCAGGCCAGTTCGAAGGCCACCAGCGCCAGCGCGAGGTTCTTCGGCCCTTCGATGAATCCGCCGTGGGAGGGATCGAGGAAGACCGACGTGATCCCGGCTTCGTCGAAGGCCTTCAACAGGTTGGCCTTGGCCTCGGTCCATTCGTGGGTGTTGCGAGCGCCATCGGCCACCAGCCGGGCCACCGGTCCGCGGGCCACGGACCGCGCCGATTGCACGATCATCTGGAGTTCGTAGCGATCCGAAAAGCGCCACAGGATCTGGCGCACATCGTCGCCGGGGAGGGTGCGTATGGCTTCGCTCTTGAGGACAGTGGGACCTGATGACATCAATTGATTCCTTTCCATCAACTACGATTCTTGAACGATGCGGGCTGTATCGGCAACTCGGGGTTAGGGAGGCTCGTTTACATGGTCCGGGTCACCTTGGTGAGGGTCCGCGGCCGGTCGGGGTCGAGGCCCTTGAGCTCAGCCAGGCGGACGGCGAACAACTGGCCCGGGATGATGTAGGGGATCGGCGTGAACAGATCCTCCCGCGGGGCGGATCGGGGCTTGAATTTCAGAGGAAGGGAGATTGTCAGCTCGCCCCGCGAGAGCGCATCCCGGTTGCGCGGATCGGTGATGAGCGTGGTTTCCGCTTTTAACCGGCGCAGTTGATTCAGGGCCTTCTTCATAGGTTGCCAGGTCACGCCGGGAGGTGCGAACACGAAGACCGGGAGCGATCTCCCCACCATGGCGATCGGCCCGTGCAGGAGGTCCGCCGAGGAGAGGCGCTCGGTGAGCACATAGCAGGTCTCCATAAGCTTCAGGCCGAATTCCAGCGCGTTAGAGTAGTTCAGACCGCGGCCGACGACCAGGGTCCGGTCCATGAACCGGAATCGCTCGACCGAGCGCTCGACCGCGGGCGCCACCTTCAGCGCCTGCGCAGTCCACTCCGGGAGCCGCCGGAGATCGTCCAAGCTCAGATCCGCCCCCAGGGCGTGGGCCAGCAGGTAAAAGAGCAGCAATTGGCCGGTGTAAGTCTTGGTGGCGGCGACGCTGCGCTCCTTGCCCGCGCGGACCAGCAGGACGATGTCCGCGGTCTTGGCCAGCATACCCGATGCCTCGTTGGTGATCCCCACGGTGTGGGCGTCCTGAAGCTTAGCCGAGTTGAGCACCTGGATGATGTCGGTCGACTCGCCGGATTGTGAAACTGCTACCACCAGGACGTCTTTCAGATCCACATGGGCGCGGTAGAGCGTGAAGATGGACGGCGCCGCCAGCGAGACCGGTATGCCGGTCGAGATCTCCAAGAGGTAGCGTCCGAACTGAGCGGCGTTGTCGGACGTGCCCCGCGCCGCGAGCAGGATCAACTTGGGCCGCCGGGCTTCCAGGCGACGGCGGAGGCGCTCGATGCCGGGCAGGGCCCCGCGCAGCGTGCGCTCCAAGGCCGCCGGCTGTTCCAGGATTTCGGCTAGCATCTGGCTCATGGCGTGAGGATATCAGGAGCGGAGGTGCTTCTGCTTCCGAAACAGAATCACGAACGGAACGCTGATCAGGAAAAGCAGACCCATGATCCGGAACTGGTTTAAGAAGCTGAGCGTAGCCGCCTGCTGCTGCACCGTGCCATAAAGGATCGCCAGGGAGCGGCGGTTGGCGGTGACCGGGTCGGCGCCGCCCCGCATGAGCAGGGTCTTAGTCCGGCTCAAGAACTGCTGGACGGAGGGGTCGTAGGGTGTCACATGGGCCGCCAGCATGGACTGGTGAAACTGCGTCCGGCGCGCCAGCATGGTGGTCACGAACGAAATACCTATGCTGGAGCCAATGTTCCGCGTCACGGCGTAGAGACTGGTGGCGTAACCGGTCACCTGCTTCGGGATCGGGTCCATGGTCATAGTAGTGAGCGGGACGAAGATGAAGGACATGCCGACGCCTTGGAGGATCAACCACACCAGGATGTCCCATGTGCCCGATTGCAAGCTCATGTGGGACAAGCCCAGCAGGGAAAGGCCGCCGACGAGAAAGCCGAATCCCAGCATCCAACGGCCGTCCCAGGCCTTGCCGAGCAGATAGCCGACCAGGGGCATGCAGAGGGCCGTCCCGACGGCTCGGGGACTGGTCCAGAGGCCCGCGGTGGTCGCGGTCCAGCCGAGCAGAGTCTGCATGAATAGAGGCAGAAGCACGACACTGCCGAACAGTACAAACCCGAGTACGGTGACGAGCACGACGCCCACCGAGAAGCTCCGGTATTTGAACAGATTGAGCTGCACGATGGGCTGGTCGACGGTCAACTCCCGCAGGATGAAGCCGGCCAAAAGGGCTACGGACACGACGGCCAGGGCGACGATCAGGTCGGAGTTAAACCAATCTTCTTGCTGGCCCTTGTCGAACATGATCTGGAGCGCGCCCATGCCCACGGCAAGCATGCCGAAACCCAGGAAATCGGCGCGCAGTTTGCCGCGCCTGACATAGGCGGGATCGTGGACGTATAGCGAGATCAGGATCAGGCTGGTGATGCCGACGGGCAAGTTGATATAGAAGACCCAGCGCCAGGAGAACGTGTCGGTAATCCAGCCGCCCAGGGTTGGGCCGAGAATCGGTGCGGCCACAATGCCCATTCCGAAAAGCGCCATCGCCTTCCCGCGTTCCTCGGGCGGATACTCTTCGAGCAGCACGGCCTGCGAGAGGGGCTGAAGCCCGCCGCCGGTAACCCCCTGCAGCACCCGGAAGAAGATCAGCATCGGCAGCGATGGCGCGATTCCGCACAGCAGGCTCGACAGGGTAAAGCCCGACACCACCGTCAGCAACAATCGCCGGCGTCCGAAGTAGTTAGCCAGCCAGCCGCTCATGGGCAGAATGATGGCGTTCGACACAAGATACGACGTCAGCACCCAGGTGGCTTCATCCGTGGTGGCCGAAAGGTTTCCAGCGATGTGGGGCAAGCTCACGTTCACGACCGAGGTGTCGAGCACCTCCATGACCGCGCTCGAAAGCACGGCGAACGTGACCAGTCGCCGGTGAACGGCCGGATTGGTTAGGGCGGCGGTCATGGGCAAATGAGCGGAGTCCCGGGAAGCGGCTTGAGATCCCGTTCTTCCGCGCGATCACCAGCCTTCTTCAATTAAACCACGGGCGCGTGCCAGCCCCCGCGCCGGAGTTCGCTAGAATGTTAATAGGTGTTTATTGCCCCATGCGGGTCTTAAGTTGTTTATTGCTGGCGGCTTCGCTGTATGCTCAGACCGGATTCTTTCCGCTGGACCAGGTGCGCCCCGGCTTGAAAGGGACGGGACGTACGGTTTTTTCCGGTAACAAGATCGACGAGTTCCAGGTCGAAATCCTGGGTGTGCTGGAGAATTCCGGGCCCAACCAGTCTCTGATCCTGGCGCGCCTCTCGGGCGGCCCGCTGGCGACGACCGGCGTGCTGGAAGGGATGAGCGGAAGCCCCGTTTACATCGACGGCCGCCTGGCCGGCGCCGTCGCCATGGCATTCCCCTTTTCCAAGGAACCGATCGCGGCCATTCGGCCCATCGCGGATCTCTTGCAGGCCGGCGCGCGCGGGGAGCCGTCGCGGCCGCGGGCGCGGGCTTCCCTCAGCGAAACTAACCTGGCCGCCGCCTTCGAGCCTGCCGGGACGCTGGCCGCTGGGGGCCTGAAACTGGTGGACATCGCCACTCCCGTATCATTCGGCGGCTTCACGCGCAGCGCCATAGACATCTTCGCGCCGCAACTCCGGACGCTCGGCCTGGAGCCTCGTCAGGCCATGACCGGCGGGGGACGCCTCAAACCCGAGCTTGGCGACCCGGCTTCGCTCCAGCCCGGCTCGATGATCAGCGTTCAGTTGCTTACGGGCGACATGAGCGTCAGCGCGGACGGCACGGTAACCTACATTGATGGCCGCAATCTCTACGCCTTCGGCCACCGGTTTCTGGCCATCGGTTCGACCGAAATACCTTTCGCGCGCGCCGAGGTGCTGGCCCTGCTGCCCAATTTGAATACTTCCTCCAAGGTCTCCGCGCCGCGGCAGTGGATGGGCAGCATCACCGCCGATGCGAGCACGGGCATCGCGGGTGAGGTGGGCCGCAAAGCCGCGATGGTGCCGGTCTCGATCTCGGTCGTGCAACACGCGGGGACCGGTCCCGCGCGACCGCGGGCAAGCTACCGGATGGAGATGGTCAACGACGGCCTGCTGTCTCCCATCCTGCTCCAGATGGCCCTGTTCTCGGCCATCGACGCCACCGAACGGAGCGTCGGCAGCGCCACCCTGGCCGTGAGCGGCGAGTTTCAGTTCCAGACGGGCGGACCGATCCGGCTGAACAATACGTACTCCGGCGAGGCCAGCCTGGCCCAGCAGGCGTCGCTGGCGGCGGCGGTTCCGCTGGCCTACGCGCTGCAAAGCGGCTTCGACACGCTGAAGTTGAAGGACGTTCGTTTGCAGGTCGATTCATACAACGAGGAGCGGGAGACGCGGATCGATCAGGTCTACCCTTCGAAGAGAGAAGTCCGCCCCGGCGAGAGCGTCGAACTGACCGTCACCCTGGCGGCCTCCAACGGAGTTGAAGCGTCCAGGAAGGTGAGTTATCGCGTCCCCATCGGAGCCCTGGCCGGCCCCTTGTACTTTACGGTCGCGGACGCAGCCACCTCCAATGCCACCGAATACCACCAGCTTTTGACCACCAGCCCCCGGTCGGCGGCGCAGTTGGTCACGTTTCTGAACGGACTGCGCGACAATACCAAGGCGTACGTGCGGGTGTGGCGGCCCGACAACGATTACGACATCCAGGGTCAAAATTTTCCTTCACCTCCGTCCTCGGTGGCCCAGATTCTGGCCCGCGCGCAACCGGGCGTGAGCGGCCCGCAAGCCTCCCGCAACTCCAAGGTAGCCGAGCTGGAAATCGGCGCGGACGGCATGGTTGTGACGGGTTCGAAAACGGTGCAAGTGGACATCAAAGAATGAAACGCTGGCTTCTCGCGCTGCCCTTGATCATTGTTCTGGCGTCGCCGGCGCTCCCCTCCGGCACGGCGACCTGGGAGATGAACAACTATCGGGACTTCATTCGGGGCGTTTTCAACGGCGTCTCGCTCAGCATCGATGGGCGATTGCGGCTTGCCCCCAGGGTGGAGACGGTCCTCGCCTCGGACCAGCCCGTGATCTGGAGTATCGCCCAGGGGCCGGACGGCTCTCTGTACGCCGGCACGGGACACCGTGGACGGGTCTACCGCATCGATAAGTCCGGCAAGAGCACTCTGCTGTGGACCGCCGACGAGGCTGAGGTTTTCGCCGTGGCTCTGGACCCGAAGGGAGTGCTTTACGCCGCGACTTCTCCCAACGGCAGGGTTTACCGCATCGAGAACGGAAAGGCCTCGGAGTTTTTCGCCCCCAAGACCACTTACATCTGGTCTCTGGCCTTCAGTAAGGACGGGACGTTGTTCGTGGGCACGGGCGATCAAGGCGTGGTTTTCCGCGTGGACACGGCGGGGAAGGGTGAGGTTTACTACGAAACGGGCCAGGCCCACATCACCAGCCTGGCCTTCGACGCGCAGGGGCGCCTCCTGGCGGGGAGCGAGCCGAACGGCATCCTGTATCGCATCGAGGCCAAGGACCGCGCCTTCGTTCTTTACGACGCCAACCTGCCCGAAATCCGCTCGATCAGCGTGGCCTCCAATGGGGTCATCTACGCCGCGGCTCAGGGAGGCGCGAGCACGCGGCGCGCACTCACGCCGGCGATCACCTCCCCGGCCTCCACCGGCACGGGGCTGATGACGGCCCCCGCCTCTTCGATCACGGTCACGGCGGAGGACACGCAAGCAGGGGTCGAATTGAAGCCGGGCGCAGCCAAGCCCGTCCCGGCGGCGCCGGCGCCCGTGGTGACGTCACAGTTCGCGCCAGCCTCGGACTTCGCCGGAGTCGAGAAATCGGCCATTTTCAAAATTTCGCCCGATAACACAATCGAGACCGTCTGGACATCCAAAGACGAGAGCGTCTATGACCTGCTGGTCTCCGGCGTCGATATACTTTTCGGCACCGACTCGAACGGGCGAATCTACCGCCTTAGTCCCGACGGGAAAGCGACCCTGCTGGTCCAAACCAACGAGGGCGAGGCCACACGTCTGCTTCAGACTCCGGCGGGCCTGGTGGCGGCCACCGGTGACCTCGGGAAGATCCTCCGGCTGGAACAGAATACCGGGACTGCCGGCTCTTACGAAGCGCCCGTGCATGACGCGGGCACAGTGGCTCGCTGGGGCCGCTTGAGCTGGCTCGCGGAATCGTGCCGCGAGTGCCGTCTGGCGTTTCGCACGCGCTCCGGCAATTCGCTGCGGCCGGATCGCACCTGGAGCGATTGGTCGGTTCCGCTGACGGCCGCCGACGGAGCCCCGGTCGCCAGCCCCAACGCCAGATACATTCAGTGGAAGACGGAATTCACCGGCGTCACTGGTCAGAGCCCCATTCTCGATGGCGTCACGCTGGCCTACTTGCCGCAGAACTCTCCGCCGGTGGTGAGGAACATCACCGTGACCACGCAGATGGCGACGCCGGTTTCCATCCGGGCCGGCACGGGCACGACGCAAGTAGTCTCCAGTTCCTACAGTGTTACCGTCACCGATACCGGCGAGAGCCTGCCGCCTACTTCCACCGGCACTCCCACGCAGGTTCTGCCGCCTTCGGCCGTGCGTCAACTCCAGATTACTTGGCAGGCCGACGACCCGGACAACGACAAGCTGGTTTACGCGCTCTACTTTCGTGGTCTGGGCGAGAGCGAATGGAAACTCGTTAAGTCCAACCTGACGGACAATACCTACATAGTTGACGGGGACGTTCTTGCCGATGGCAAATACTTTTTCCGGGTGACTGCCTCCGACCTGCCCGGCAACCCGCCCGGCGCGGCCCGCGAGGCGGAGTTGGTGAGCCCGCCCATCCTGGTCGATAACACGCCGCCGGTGGTGACTGCCGGCACGCCGCGAAGAACCGGCGCGGTGGTCGAGATCGACTTCGACGCCTCCGACCAAGCCAGCCCCATCCGGCGCGCCGAGTATTCGGTGGACGCCGGGCCGTGGACTCCCGCTGCACCCTTGGATGGGATTCTGGACTCGCTACTCGAGCGGATTCGCGTCCATCTGGACAACGTCTCCACGGGTGAACATCTGATCGTGCTGCGAGCCTACGACGCCGCCGGCAATGCGGGCCTGGCCAAGGTCGTGCTCCGGTAGCGATGGACGCGCAATCGGTAAGGCTGGCCAGGGGGCGGAGAGACATCGCCGACCGGCTCGCCGAGAAGGGCTGGTTCCACAGCTTCGAGCTCCCCGGCGGCGCGCACATCGACGGCTGCATCAGCCTGGAGGCGCTGCGCGAGCGGTACGCCCGCTTTCCAATCCCCGAGGACCTGCGGGGCAAGCACGTTCTCGACATCGGCGCCTGGGACGGCTGGTTCAGCTTCGAGGCTGAGCGCCGCGGCGCTTCCGTCACGGCCATCGACTGCGTCGATCTGGCGAGCTTCCGTCAAATTCATCGGACGTTGCGCTCGCAGGCCGCCTATCGTACTCTCGATCTCTTCGACCTGCCGGAGGCCGGCCTGGGAAAGTTCGACATCGTGTTCTTCCTGGGCGTGCTGTATCACCTCAAACACCCGCTGCTCGGCCTGGAGATCGTCTGCGGCCTGACTGAGGATGTAGCGCTCGTCGACTCCTTTGTCACAGACGGTAACACGTGGCAGGAACACGGTGAGGATCTTCCTTCGCTGGAGTTTTACGAGACGGACGAACTGGCCGGGCAGCTCGACAGCTGGTTTGGGCCCAGCGTGGCGTGTCTGCTGGCGATGTGCCGCGCCGCCGGCTTCGCCCGAGTGCAGCTTCTCCACGCAGCGGAGAGCGCCGCTTCGGTGGCCTGCTTTCGGCGCTGGGAGCCGGAGCCGGCGGGGTCGGTGCGGCCGGCCCCGACTCTGATTGCCGCGACCAACAACGCCGACGGCGGCGTCAACTTCACCGCCAGGCGCGACCAGTATCTGGCTTGCTGGTTCGAGAGTGAGAGGGAGGACTTGCGGCGCGAGGATCTCTGCCTCGAGGTTGGAAGCTACGGCGCTCAGCCGGTCCACGTTCGCCGCGCAGCGCCTTCGCGGTGGCAGGCGAACTTCAGGCTGCCTCCGGGCTTGCAGCCTGGCTGGAAGACGGTCCGGTTGCGCTTCGGCGACACGCAGTTTGGTAACTCCTTGCGGATTGCGGTGGATATGCCGCTCGCAGGCCGGCGAACTAGCGTTGCGCGATGTCTGCGACGGCCAGACCTGGGTGCGCGGCGAGGTGGCGGCCGGTGGGGTTTTGTCCTTCTGGATTGCCGGCCTCGGCGAGAACTGCGACCGCAACAACATCCACGTCTATCTAGGAGACGCGCGGCTGCCCGTCGACCATGTCGGCGCACCCGAAGCCGGCGGCTTTCGCCAGGTCAACGCCATCGTTCCCGGCGAGATCGAGCCCGGTGAATACGAGCTGAAGGTGGCCTTCGGCGCGGCCCGCGTGGAGCATGCGCGCCGCGTTAGGGTAAGGCGATAGAAGCGGCGGGGGTTCGTCGCACGAACCTGCGCGCGCCTGCCATCAGGATCAGGACGATGGCGAAGGTGCAAACGATGGTGGCCCCCGTGGGGAGGTCGAGCTTCAGCGACAGGTACACGCCGATGGCCGAGACGAGCGTCCCCATGGTCCATCCGATCGCCAGGCGAGGGCCGATCCGCGAGGCGTAGAGCATCGCCCCGACCGACGGAACGATCAGGTAACAGAACACCAGCAGGACCCCGGCGATGGCCACCGATGAAGTGACCACGAAGCCGAAGGAGGCGTAGAACAGAAAGTCCCAGAAACGAATCGAGAGCCCCTGCGCCTCGGCCGCTTCAGGATTCACGGAGATGAGCAGGAACTTGCGGCGGAAGATGTAGTGGAACAGGCCGACAGCGCCATAGAGGAGCGCCGTCTTGCCCACCTCGTGCCAGCCCACGGTCAAGATGTTCCCGACCAGCATTTCCTTCAGGTGCTCGGTCTGCGCCGTGGACTTGCTCATGGCCAGGATGGCGGCGGCCGAGGCCACCGCGTAACAGATGCCGATGATGGCCTCCTGCGGGATGCGGGCCCGCTGGCCACGCAACGTCGAGAAGACCGCGGCGCCCACGAACGTGAAGCCCAGGCTGACCAAATAGGAAGCGTCCGTGTCCGGTTGCAGACCCGCCATGACGCGCAATGGTCATGCCGAGGGCCGCAAACTGCGCCAGAGACAGATCGACGAAGATCACGCCGCGCTCGACCACGTGGACGCCCAGGTAGGCATGAATCCCCGTGAGGATGAGGCTGGCGACAAACGGCGCGAGCAGGAATGACAGTGCGTCCATGGGGTTTCCTCACTTTCCCTTTGAAAAGGCATTCACCAGCAGATTGATGTCGTAGTCGAACAACTGGAGGTAGTCGGTGATCTCTTTCACGCCGCCGACCGAGGGCATCAGGGTGACCACCTGGCTGCCGGTCTTCTCGGCAATCGACCGGGGAGTGTCGGGAGCGAAGTAGGGCTCTATCAGGATCAGCCGGATGCCCTCCCGCTTGATGGTGTTGATCAGATCCAGCGTGTGGCTGGGAGACGGCGGGATCCCCGGCTTAGGTTCCACGTAGTCCACCACGTCCAGTCCGAACCGCTCGCAGAAGTTGGGCCAGGAGCGATGGTAGGTGATCACCTTCCGGCCGCGATAGGGCGCCATCTTGGCATCCCAGACCTTCTCGGCTGCCGTCAAGCGGCGGTCGAAGTCGGCATAGCGCGCCGTGAAGTAAGAAGCATCGGCGGGCCGCATCTGGCTGAACTTCTCCGTGAGGCCCTTGGCGATCCGCCGCCCGTTCTCCGGGTCGAGCCAGTAGTGAGGGTTCCCCATCGGATGCACGTCGCCCTGTGCGCGCGTCACCTGGCCCGTGGGGATCTCGAGGATTTGACAGAAGGTGGAGGCTTCCAGGTAGCCGTTGGAGCCCGGCTGGATCTTCGAGTTACGGCTTTGCGTGATCAGCGGCGGCAACCAGCCGATCTCGAGTTGCAGGCCGACCGCCACCAGCAGGTCCGCCTTCTGCAGCTTGAGCACGAAGCTGGGTTTGGGTTCCACGAAATGCGGGTCCTGATAACCCTTGGCGATGGAATCGACGCTGACCCGGTCGCCGCCGGCCTCCCGTGCAAGCGCGGCCAGATCTTCGGTGGAGGCCACCACGTTTAGCTGGGACGCGGCCGTCGCGCTTCCAGCCGCCAGCGTTACCAGTGTCAATAGCAGGCTGCTCAATCTCGTTGGTGTTCTCATGATGCAAGGCCCTCCCTGGGTCAGAACGGATGCGCTCCATGGGCGCCCATGGAAAACAGGAACTGGAAAAGAAACTCGTTCGCCGTACGATTCTCGGCGTAGCTGGTGCGGCGGAGTTGGCCGCGGACTTGGCTGAACTCACTCGGCCAGTAGGTCAGGATCATCGACCCGCCGGTGTCGCGCAGTTGCGAGCTGGCGAGCCGCTCGGAGCGATCGAATCGTCCGCCGACGAACCACCTCCTCGCGAATTGGTAGTCCCCCGAAACGTAATAACCGAAGGGAGTGGCCTGCGGGCTGGGGCGCGCCCAGATGAACTCGCTGCGGGCCACGAAGGAACGGTATATGGCGCGGCGCAACGGCTTCCATCGCAGAGTAGCGTCAATTCCGTAGAGGTGGTTTGCGCCGTCGCCCTGCGGGCTCTGCCCGCGCGCGTAGGACACTCCCAGATCCAGGTTGGTGGACTCCGTGATGTCGCGGAAGGCGCGCAGGCGCCCGACGGTGGACACGTCGTTGCGGCGAGCCGCCTGAAACAGGCCCGGCGTGTCACCCCGGAAGACCTGCGCCGTGCCTTCGAGGAAGATGTTCTTTGGCGCCGGCAGAGTGCGGGTCAGCGACAACCCCGCGTCGCTGATCCCCTCTTCCCCGGCCACCAGGTTCAGGTTGACCAGGGGCCGGTCCGTCCAGGACAGAGCGTGGTTGTGCAGGCCGTTCACCCTTCCGAATGCCGCGCGCATTTTGCCCACGCGCAACTGCAAGGCTCCCGGCAGCGAGGTGAAGGTGAGGATACCCCTCCTCGAGATTGACGCCCTCTTCGCCGAAGCTCAGAAAAACGTCGGCCCGGGCATAAGGATCGACAATGGACTGAATCCCGATCTCGCTTTCGTGCATTTCGAGAGCCGGGGCTGGGCCGGCCGGCCCCGTTACCGGCGGCGCCCAGGAAATCGCCGATCAGGCTGATGTCCGGATTCAGAACCTTGGCGGCAGCGGCCGGCGCACCGCCCAGGCTCGAGGCGGCCGGCGCCGGCGGGGCGGCAACCTGCTGCGCTTTCAGCGTCTCGACTTCAGCCTCCAGGGACTTGATCCGGTCCTCCATCGATTTCATGCGGCTGAGCAACTCCGCCGTATCTTGGGCCGCCAGCGGCGGAACTGCCACCCACACGATTCCTGCAGCAAGCATGAGCCTGCACAGACACTCTCCCACAGAGCAAGGCGTTCTTCTCATCACCATCCACCTCGACCATTACGAGTTTTCCACAACGGCGGCCTTCGTGTCACCGCCGCCGCGGTCCCGTTCCGCGAGAGAGCATAATGATGGGATGCGTTGGCTTCTGAGTTCAGTCCTGCTGGCCGCCATTCTGGCGCGCCGCCCCTTCGATCCGCGCAAGCGCCCTTCGCCGGCTCGGCCGCGCTGGATGGGGTAATCGAGGAGGCGGTCCGCGAGGGCCGGATCCCCGGCGCGGTCCTGATCGTCTCGCACAAGGGCGTCGTCGTACACCGTAAGGCCTACGGCTGGCGGTCGCTCACGCCCCGCCGCGAGCCCATGACCGTGGACACTATCTTCGACGCCGCCTCTCTCACCAAGGTCGTGGCGACCACGTCCGTCCTCATGCGCCTCTTCGAGCAGGGCAAGCTGCGCCTCAACGATCGCGTCACCCAGTACTTGCCCGAGTTCCAGGGGGGCGAGAGCGAAATCACCGTGCGCAATCTGCTCACGCACTTCTCCGGCCTCAGGGGAGACGTCGACCTGGATCCGCCCTGGAGCGGTTACGAGACTGGCATCCGGAGAGCCCTGATCGACAAGCCCGTGGCTGCCCCCGGCGAGCGGTTCATTTACAGCGACATCAACTTCGTCCTGCTCGGGGAGATTGCCAGCAAGCTGTACGGCAAGCCTTTGCCCGAAGCCGCCGCTGAAGTCGTGTTCCGTCCGCTGGGAATGCGCGACACAATGTTCCAGCCGCCCGCGAGCCTGCGCCCGCGCATCGCGCCGACCGAGGTGCTCGCGGGCGCGGCCGCGCCTCTCCGCGGCGTGGTTCACGATCCGACGTCGCGCTACATGGGCGGCGTCGCCGGCCACGCGGGCCTGTTCACCACCGCCGACGATCTCGCCAGATTCGCCGGCATGATGTTGGGGCGGGGAAGCCGCGGCGCGATGCAGCTTTTCAGCCCGCTGACCATTCGGGCGTTCACTTCGCCCCAGTCGCCGCCGGACCAGCCCGTGCTGCGCGGCCTGGGATGGGACCTGGATTCCCCCTATTCGAGCAATCGCGGCGACCTGTTCCCCCTCGGCTCCTATGGCCACACTGGTTTCACCGGGACGTCGCTCTGGATCGATCCCGCGACCGAGACTTACGTCATCCTGTTGGCCAACGGCGTGCATCCGAAAGTGCAGCCGTCGGCGGCGATGGTCTCCCTGCGGAATCGTGTGGCAACGGTAGCGGCGGCGGCGCTCGGCGTGGATGCGCCGGGCATCAGCCTCACCGGCTACAACGAGACGATGGCGGGCGCCGGCGTCCGGCGGGTGGTGGCCCGCAACGCCCAGGTTCTCACCGGCCTGGACGTGCTGGAGGAGCAGGAGTTCGCGCCGCTGGCAGGCAAGCGCATCGGCCTGATCACCAACCACACCGGACTTGACCGCCAGGGCCGGCGCAACGTGGACGTGATGCTCGCGGCCGGGCTCAACGTGCGGGCGCTGTTCTCTCCCGAGCACGGCATCCAGGGAGTGGCGGACTGCCGCGAGCATCGCCAATTCAAAGGACCCGGCTACCGGCATTCCCATTTGGAGCCTGTATTCGGCGGAAAGTCGAAGGCCCACCGAGGAAATGCTGCGTGATTTGGATGCGCTGGTTTTCGATATTCAGGACGTCGGCGCGCGCTTCTACACTTACATTTCCACCATGGGCTACGCCATGGAAGAGGCAGCCCGCCGCCGCATTCCTTTCTATGTGCTGGACCGGCCCAATCCGATCAACGGCGTGCGCGTCGAAGGCCCCATGCTCGATCCCGGACCAGGTGTCGTTCGTGGGCTACTTTCCGCTGCCTCTGCGGCACGCCATGACGGTCGGCGAGCTGGCGATGTTATTCAATGGGGAAAAACAATTAGGGGCGGATTTGCACGTCATTTCCATGAAGAGCTGGCAGCGCGGGGACTGGTTCGACTCGACCGGTCTGACTTGGGTCGATCCCTCTCCCAACATCCGTGGTTTGAATGCCGCGTTGCTCTATCCCGGCGTCGCCCTGCTGGAGTATTCACCGGGCTACTCGGTGGGGCGGGGAACGGATGCGCCTTTCGAGCAGATCGGGGCGCCGTGGATCCGCGGGCCGGAACTGGCGGCGTACTTGAACTCCCGCTTCGTGCCGGGCGTCCGCTTCTATCCGACCCGCTTCACGGCGGCCGGCGCCGCGCTGGAAGGAGTGCGCTTCGTGATCACCGGCCGGGAGGCATTCAGCAGCCAGAGGCTGGGGCTGGAGATTGCCGCCGGGCTCGAGCGGCTCTATCCGGGCAAGATCCCGCTGGATGCAAACCGTCGTCTGATCGGGAATTCCGCGACGATTAAGCGCCTCGCGGCGGGCGAGGATCCAAGGCAAATCGAGCAGGCAGCGACCGATGAGCTATCCGGTTTCCTGGAAATCAGGGCGAAATACCTGCTCTATCGTTAAAGCGGTTTCAGGCGGCCGCCGTCCGGCCGGGCGATTCCATCTTCTTGGCTTGCGCGCGGGCGCGCTTCTTGGCCTCAGCCATCCACTTGGGCGGTCGGCCGCGCCGCTTCTCCTGGCCGCTGGCCAGCCGTTCGAGGCTCAGAATGGCTTCTTCAATCTGTTCGCGCTCTAGCCGCAATTGAGCGAGAATTTTCGCTACGTCCATGCGTCCGTTCCCTACGCCGACGTCAATATTATCATAACGCGCGGCGTTTCCAATAGGCAATAGAAGGGTAATCCCAAGAATATGAGTACTAGTCCCATTAATGATTCTCGCGGAGAGTTGATTAGCGTGGAAAGTACGACGCAAAATGCCCCGAAAACAAATAGTACCGGCGTCAGCGGGTAGCCCGGCGTGCGGTAGGGACGCGACCAGATCGGGCCGCTTGCGGCGAAGGACGATCACCGCGGCCGCGGTCATGCCGTAGAGAATCCAACTGGCGAAGATCACGTAGGTAAACAACTGCTCATAACGCCCGCTGAATACCAGCAGCGAGGCCCACACGCTGAGGACCAGAATGGAGACGCCCGGGGTGCCGTGAGCCGGATGGACCTTGCCGATCGGCCGAAAGAAGCGCCCGTCCCGCGCCATGGCATAGGGCACCCGCGATCCAGAGAGAATCGAGCCGTTCAGCGCGGCGAAGATCGAAATCATGGCCGCAACACTCACTGCGGCGGCGCCCGGATTGCCTAGAATGCGGCGCATCATTTCCGCCGCCACTCTATCGCTGGAGGCCACCGCCGCGGCGGGCAGGACATAGAAATACGCGAGATTGATGGCGAGATAGATTCCCATGGCGGCGAGCGTGCCGCCAATCAGCGCCAGCGGCAGGTTGCGTTGCGGCCGCTTCACCTCCGACGCCGCCATGCTCACGTTGTTCCAGCCGTCGTAAGCCCACAGCGCGGCCACCAGCGCGGCGAAGAACCCCGCCAGCCCGCCCGGAACGGGCACGCTGGACGCCAGATTCGCGGCGTTTCCGCGCCCTGAGCCGAGGCCGATGATAATGATCGCGACCAGCAGCCCGATCTTGGTGGCCGTCACCGCCACCTGCACGCCTCCGCCGAACTTCACCCCGAAGTAATTCACCACCGCCAGCCCCATGATGACCGCGACGGCGAGCAACTGCCCGTAGCGAATTTCCAGCGGGCCTCCGCCGGGGCCGAGTGGCAAGGGCACGACGCAAAGCGCCTGGTCCAGTTCCGGGTGGAAGTTGGCGGCGTAGTAGAAGAACCCGGTGGCCATCGAGGCGATCGAGCCGCTCTTCGCCACCCAGGTCTGCGTCCAGCCGTACAGGAAGCCCCACACGGGGCCGTAGGCCTCGCTCAGGTAGACGTACTCGCCGCCGGCTTCCGGCATGGCGGCTGACAAGTTCGGCGTAGCTCAGCGCGCCGAACAGGGAAAGAAGACCGCCCACGATCCACACCACGAAGACCATTTCGACCGAGCCCACGTGGGCGATCATGGCCTTGGGCACCAGGAAGATCCCGCTGCCGATGATGGTTCCGATTACGATGGAGGCCGCGCTCCATGGCCCCAGCACCCGGCGCAGCGTTTCAGGCATGGCGCGACTTGCCTCCCAGCATCGATATGAGATACCCCACGCAGAACGTCACCGAGGTCCCGATCAGAACGTACCAGGTGAAGGCGATCGTCGTATACAGCTTCACGCCGGCCATGACCGCGAGGCCGGCGACCATGCCCGCGATGGCGGCGTTCTCGCCCACCCTCTTGGTCAGCACTCCCAGCAGAAACACGCCCAGCAGCGAGCCGTAGATGATCGACGCGATCGAGAGCCCGGCTTCGAGCACCGAGCCCCAGTGACGGGCCGTGTATCCGATCCCCAGAAGGACCACGCCCCAGACCACGGTCGCCCCACGCGCCAGCCGCAGGAAGTGCGCTTCGGAATGCCTGCTTTCCAAGGCGCGCCGCGATGGGCTTGTAGAAATCCATGATGCTGGTCGAAGCGAGCGAGTTCAGCGCCGCGCTCAGGTTGGACATGGCGGCGGCCAGAATCGCCGCGATGATCAGGCCCGCGACGCCCGTCGGCAGGTAGCGCCAGACGAAATCGGGGTAGATGCGGTCGGTGGGCGAGGGCGCGCTCAGGCCGGTCGTCTTGTAGAACACGTAGAGGATTACGCCGATCACAAGAAACAAGCTGAACTGGACAAAGATCACCACCCAGCTTCCGAACAGCGCGGCCCGGCTCTCGCGCTGGCTGCGCGCGGCGAGCAGGCGCTGGACCAGCAACTGTTCGGTGCCGTGGCTGGCGGTGGTCAGGAAACAGCCGCCGATCACGCCCGCCCAAAACGAGTAGGTCCGCGAGAAAAACTCCGGCGTGAGCGCAAAGCGGAAATCGAAAACCTGGAACTTGTGGGCCGCGCCGGCCACGCTCCAGACCTGCTCCCAGCCGCCGGGGATGTGCTGCAGGATCACGGGCAGGCTGACCAGCGGCGCCGGCGACGTAGAGGAACATCTGCACCACGTCGGTCCAGATGACCGCGGTCATGCCGCCTTCGAAGGTGTAGAACAGCGTCAGGCCCACGATGAAGACGATGGAGGCGAGCTCGCCCGTTCCCAGCACGATGGAGATGACGATGGAAATGGCGAAGACCCGCACTCCCTCGGCCAGGGCGCGCAGCACCAGAAACGTTCCGGCGGTGAACTTTTCGCGCGCGCTGGCCGAAGCGCGTTCCGATCAGTTCATACGCCGTGTACAGTTCGCCGCGGAAGTAGTGCGGCAGGAAGAGCACTGAGATGACAATTCTCGCCAGCAGGTAGCCGAGGACGATCTGCAGGAAGCCCAGGTTGCCGCCGTAGGCCAGGGCCGGGGTGCCGATGATGGTCAGCGTGCTGGTTTCGGCCGAGACGATGGACAGCGCGATGGCCCACCACGGCGCCTGCCGGCCGCCGAGGAAGTAGTCTTTGAGGGTTTTCTGCGAGCCGCGAAACCGCGCCCCGAACCAGGTGATGCCGGCCAGGTACACGAGGATGATCGCGAGATCGGTGTAGCGCACGGGCGAACAGAGATTCTAGCAGAGTGGCCTGGAGGTTCGAACGGTCCGCCGGGGCGGGGCAGCCGAACGCCGCCGCATTGCTTCATCCGCCAAAAGGCCCTTCCGAATAATTAGTGGAATTCCGTGGTCAAGCCGTTCTTGTCCCAGATGATAAGCGATCTGCCTGACGCACTATGCTAGGCTGTAGTCCGGCCGAAATTCTGCCCGTTTTTGTGGGGCGGGCAATCCTGCCCGCAGCCGGCCTTCCGGCCGGCAGGACCCGCTGGAAAGCGGGTCCGCAGTCTGGATAGCGTGCCCCACGTCCAATTGCATACTCAGCGCGGCTTGCTTGCGCGGATGAAGGCGCTCAGGAACTTGCCGTCCACCTCGGGGCCGATGCGCTCCGCGTCGAGTCCCTGGTCCTTGAGGAACGAGAGCGCGTCCGCGGTGCGGTAAATGCGAGTCGGTTCGATGCTGATCTCGTCGAAGCCGGCCGCCGCCAGCTTGGCTCGATACTCGCTCTCTTCGAGGGCGCCGGCCACGCAGCCGACCCATAGCAGAACGCTCTGGCGGATCTCCGGCGCCATCTCGCCCCTGGTGACCACGTCGGAGACGGCGAAGCGTCCCCCGGGCTTCAGCACTCGAAAAGCCTCGCGCAGAACCTGGCTCTTATCGGCGCTCAGGTTGATCACGCAGTTGGAGATTATGACGTCAACGGAGTTGTCGGGAAGTGGAATGTTCTCGATCTCGCCCTTCAGAAACTCCACGTTCTCGACGCCCGCCTTTTGCTTGTTCTGGTTGGCCAGCGCCAGCATTTCGTCGGTCATGTCGAGGCCATAAGCCTTGCCGCCGGGGCCGACGCGCCGGGCGGAAAGCAGCACGTCGATGCCGCCGCCCGAGCCCAGGTCCAGCACCGTCTCGCCGGGCTTCAACTCGGCCAGCGCGGTGGGATTGCCGCAGCCGAGCGAGGCGAGCACGGCGGTCTCCGGTAGCTGCGCCTGCTGGGCCGCGTCGTACAGGTTGCTGGTGATCGGATCGACGCAACCCCGCGCTGCCGCAGCAGCAACCTCCGCCGCTCGAGGCCCGCAGAGCCGCCTGCCCGTATTTCTCTTTAACCACTTCTTTGATGTCTTGTGCGCTCATGATGTTGTCTCCTTCTTGACGGTCCCGACGATCGTCGCCGGTTTAATTGCCTTGCTTCGGGTGCAGCACTCGGCGTAGAGAAAACCCAGCAACTCCCGCAGAGCCTCCGTGTTGGCTGTGTATCGCAGGAACGTCCCCTGCCGCTCGACCAGGACCAGTCCCTCGTTCTTCAGCTTGTCGAGATGGTGAGATAGGTTCGAGCCGGACACGCCCAGTTCAGCCTGAATCTCGCCCACCACCATCCCTTTGGGGTGGGCCGACAGCAGCAGTTGCAGGATGCGCAGCCGGGATTCGCTCCCGATGGCCGCGAACATGTCCGCGTAGCGGATGGTGCGATCCTCAGTCATAATTCAATAGTTCGATGATAAATGAAATATCGGTAGGTTGTCAAGAGCGCCGGGTTGGGGGCGGTAGTGCGGTACAATATTGGTTCCGGCCTTACTTTTCAAAGGAGAAAACAGCTTTGGCAGAGTATAAGACCTATGCGGCGGAGAATCTAGGAAGCGGGACGTTTCGCATCACCAAGCCGAAGCGCACGTCAAGGAAGGCCCGGCAGAATAAGCTGAAGAATCCGCGGGCCGGCTCACGCAAGTAATCCCCGCGACCGCCAGCATTGTCGTGAGGGAATCCGGCGCTGGCGGTACGCTCTACTATCAGAGCGGGCGGGATCTTTGGAGAGCTTTTGGGGTCTCTTTAGGAAGGTTTGGGACTGGACCGGACTCCCTCTTACGCCCTTACGATACACAACTCCCCCCGCGCATTAGCCTCTCGTCCGCAGTACTACATTAAAAACAAAAGAGATAAAGACGCAAAAAAGTTGTGAACGGGCTTCCGGCTAGAAAATAAAGCTAAGGCCCCCGCGTACACTGCGCGGGGTGTGAAGCAGGAGAACATGGGTTCCCTGGGAGGTTGTCAGAGGCAGATAGCCTTGCTCCAGGATGTTGAACAGGTCCGCCGTAGCCTCGACGCGCCCTCGCCCATAGGTCACACCAGGTACCGGCTGGCGGAAGTGGAGGTTTAGTCCCACGTCGGACTGAACACTCTGAGTCAGATAAGCGTGGGGAGCCGTGAGCGAGCGGCCGTCTGCCCAGCGGTAGCTAACGGAGTAGTGTGTGCCGATCCACGGAGTCACGCCGAAGACCCGGGCTGCCAGCCAGCGGCGCTGCCCGTGGCGAAACTCAGTGCGCAGTTGCCTGGATTCTTCAACGAGCGCTGCCGGGCCATCCGGTATCAGAGCGTTGCCGCTTCCCCCCGCGAGGCTCAAGCTCAGGCGCTCGCCCGCTGCCTGGGTGAACGAGCCCATGTAGCCGGAGCTGAAATAGTCGCCGATATTGTAAACGGCGCTGTTGGAAACCAGATCTGGCAGCACGTCGCCCAGCGGCAGCCGGCCGGAGGGCGAAACCAGGGTCAACGCCCCGTTGGAAACGTACTCGCGGTATCCCGCCACGCTGTAGGTGCGTGAACCGGCCACCCGGGTATAGGCCAGCTCGATACTGTCGGCGCGCTGAACTCTGGCATGGCCGTTTCGCAGGGAGACCCTGGGGAACATCGCCAGCGCGGTCAGGTTCTGCTGAAACTCGTCGCCCATCTCGCGGAAGGCCGGAAAGAGCCCGGCCGGTGGGAGGCCGGAGCTGAAGGCCATATCGATCTTGCCGTTCTCGCGCCCGTCGTAGATCAACCGTCCGTACGGGCTGAAGAACGTCAGCGTATCGAGGAAGCTCACCATCTCCAAGGAGAATCCGTACTCGAATCTGAGGTTCCGCGTGAAACTCATGTGATCCAAAAAGCCGGCCGACATAGTGCGAAGCGGAGGAGCGGCGCCAGGCTGGCCGGTCACGAGCGCCATCCCGGCCCGCTGCGGGAGAGTGATCTGGCGCATCGTCAGACTCACCTCCGAGGAGGCGGCTTCCGCGGGGCCTCGGCTGAACGTGGTGCGGAATCCCGCCGTCGGGATGCCCCTGGCGGAGGAGTATCCGACATTGCCACTAAGGGAGAGCTGGTTCTTGCCGAACAAAGATGTTGCCACCGCGAAGGCGGTGCCCAGGTCCGGCG
Organism: Bryobacterales bacterium; assembly: GCA_963734625.1. Classification (GTDB taxonomy): domain Bacteria; phylum Acidobacteriota; class Terriglobia; order Bryobacterales; family Bryobacteraceae; genus CAVTHW01. Next base: position 148,349 of record CAVTHW010000008.1, read on the forward strand.
CATTGCCGGACTGCGATACGATGCCTTCGTCGCTCGCGGAAACCTTCACCACCCCGCGGGTATCGGAAAATGCGGCCGTGATCCGCGCCATGCGGTCGCCGGCATCTCGAATGCCGATCTGCGGGGCATAGCGCAGCACCGGCCGGGTGGAACTGGAAGTCCTCAGGGTCCACTTCCAGTCATCGTTCATGATCTGGCCGGCGGTCTTCGCCGAATAGACGAGTTCGATGGAACTGAGCGCGCCCGCCAGGTTCACGCTGAGCAAACTCTGCATGCCGGGCTGCACGGCGATATTTCGTTTGAGGGCGGGGAAGAAACTCGCCAGGCTGACCCGCACCGAGTAGGCGCCGGGGGCCAGGGAACGGAAAAGGAAACCGCCGCTCTCATCAGTGATGGTTCGGTACAGGAGGCGGTCGAAGCCGTCAAGAAGCAGCACGGTCGCGCCCATCTGCGGGATTCCGGAGGAACTGGCGACCGAGCCCGCGATAGCGCCGCCGAACCTCTCAGGCGTGGCCGCGTGAGTGCATACGGCAAGCGATAGCAGGCCAGCTACCAGAGCCAATGCGCCTTTGCCCGTCCTGGCTGTCATCCGGATATCGGTTCCTCTCCGGCTGCGACTCTTACCCTCTCAGGATACAGTAAAGTTGGCCGACGTGGTTAGCGTCTTGTCCCGGCTTCGGTCGGTCACGGTGATCTTCAAGGTGTACTTCCCCGGTTCCATACTCTGCAACGGAAGCAGCTTCTCCACGGTCACCTGGCTGGCGGAGGCCCCTTCGACGGATGTCACCTCCTCGGTAAAGTCGAAGATCTTCTGGTTGGTGCCGTCCTTGGTGACCTGGTACTGAATCGAACCGTTCGGCTTTTCTGTCTTCTCGTCGGCCGCGAAGTTGTAAACCTGGAAGTAGACGCCCATCTTCTCGTCCTGGCGGAAGGTCTCGTTGATACGGGGCCGGACCTTCGAGGTTCCAATCACGAACTGCCCCGTCCCAATGCCGCGGGTCGGCACCTTCTCCAGAACATCCGCCAGAATCACGGTGCTGGATGCCAGGGTTTCCTCGTCGAACCTCGGCACGTGCAGCGCGAGCTCGTAGTTGTTCAGGTTGCCGCCGATAACATCCTTGGCAACTATGTTCAAACGATACATACCCGGCGCCAGAAAAATCGGCCGCTGGTAGATCGCGGAAGTCTTGACCGCCTCCTGGAGCATGTCGCTGGGGACGTCGCTGGCGATGGTTTCCTCAAACGTATTCACCGTGCGCCGCGCCATCGACGTGACCCGGCCAAAGATGTTCACCACGGCCGACTGCACTCCGTTCTTGGCCTGGAACTGGAAATCCTTCCTCTCGAACTGAATCGTCACGTTGGTCAATACCGAGGAACTCGTCATCCGAACGTAGTCCACGCGCACCCGCATGGGCAGGATGTTGTACGTGATCCGGCTGGTGATCATCGCTTCCAGGTCTTTGAACTTAACCGCCGGCGGCATCTGCAGCTTCGTAAACTGCTCCAGCCGGTTGAACACGTTCATCTTGGATGACATCGATCCTTCAGGGATCCCCAAGCGGGTCCCATCGGTCCGATTGAAGCGATCTTCCTTGCTCGACATGCCCTGCTCTTCGTACATGGTCAGGCCGGCGTCGGGAACGTTGATGAGTGCGTCCTTCTCGCTGGGGTCCATGGTCAGGCGGTAGTGGCCGCAGAAGCAAGTGTCAACGAACTCGATATTGATATCGTCGCCAATGTCGTCGATGTGGCGATAGCGCCATTTGGCGAAGGGGAAAGTCGACGTCGAGCCGCCGCCCTCCTCTGTCGGCCGCTGGTAGGAGCCGCCCGAGGGGTGGTCTTCAATTTCGTCCGGCGGGCCGAAGGTGATATAGATCCGCCCGCGGTCGGTGCGCCAGCCCATCACGCCGGCGGCGTACCTCTCGTTGGCGTAGGCGATCCTGCGGTAGTGCTCTTCCCGGTACTCGTTCTCTTCGGTATCGGGCGTCGGATCCCGCCTCAACCAGAACTGCTCGATAAAGTTCTCCCGCTCCTCGTCCGTGCTGAGCCGCTTGAATGCGTCCTTCTCCTCGCCGGTGATGATGTAGGAGACATCCTCGTCCAGCCACTTCTTATAGGGGGTTTCCAGCTCCTTGCGGAGCCTTTCGTCCTGCTTCTTCTTTTCCTTCTCGCTAAGCGGTTTAGCCGTGGTCTCTCGCTGAGCGGAAGGCGCCGCGGCCGGTTTGTTTCCCGCTGCTTTGTTTTGGGCCCTGACGCCCACGACCGCCAGCAGCAAGCCGAGCAGAGACCCAATCGCGGAAGCTCTCCTAGCTGTCATAAGCCACACCGCTCCCCTTCAAAGCAATACCTCGCCTACCTGCAATTCTAGGCCGCGTGACACGGTACGTCAAGCTATGGGACGTGTCCTCCAGGCCGCGGCGTTGCAGGGAAAACCGCCGTTGCTCCACTTCCCGGTAGCGTTTTTCTCCCAAAAACCAGATTTAAGGCTTTGGGCCAGTTGGGAAGTCGCGCAACCTCCTGTATCCTGATTAATTACCCGGCAATATACGGATGGCAAAAGACTTGCTGCGAGTTTCGGGGGAAGGGGTGTCTCCAGCCGTGGCGCGAGTAGAAAGGCGATGGATGAAAGAGATGGGACGTCAGTTCGCGGGCGCCCTTCTGGTCATCCTCACCGTGGCCGCGGTGATCTCGGCAGCCATCAGTTTTCAACAGCAGAGCCGGTTCCATCTCCCGGAGGACGGTGTCACCTGGATGACGCGGGATGGGGTGGTGGAAGCGCTTCACGTTGTCGCCGGCAGCCCCGCCGCCCGGGCCGGCCTAAGGCCCGGGGACAAACTGCTTCGGGTGGGGAGCGCGCCGGTAAAGACGGCCGAGGACGTGACCCGGATTCTGGTGGGTATCGGCGCCTGGAATTCCGTGAAGTACAGCGTGGAACACGCCGGAGTCCCGGTCACAGTTCCGATCATAGTCGGTGAACAGGATCCCGGGCCTTCGGTGTATTACCAATACCTGGTCGGCCTGGCTTATCTGGGGATTGGTCTGTTCGTCTATTACCGCCGCGGCAACGCCGAGCGGGCGCGCCATTTCTACGTTCTGTGCCTGGCGTCATTCGTGCTTTCGACGTTCCACTACACCGGGAAGCTGAACAACTTCGATAAGGTGATCTATTGGGGCAATGTGGCCGCCGGCCTGTTCGCACCGACCATTTTCCTGCATTTCACCCTGGCTTTCCCCGAATCGCGCCGCTGGCTTCGCGGCCGCGGCAAGACCCTTTTGCTCTACCTTCCGGCGGCGCTGCTTTTCGCGGCTTACGTGGGTGTGGCCTCCGGCACCGTGCGGATTGCGATTCCAACCGTCGAACTGCGCTGGTTGCTGGACCGGGTCTGGCTGGTGTTCGTCGCGGCGGCATACCTGGCCGGAGCGGCGATCCTGAGCCTTAGGTTCCGCCGCACCGAGGACCCGATTGTCCGGCAGCAGTTGAAGTGGCTGAGGAACGGGGCGGTCTTCGGGGTTCTCCCGTTCGTAGTTCTCTACGTCGTGCCTTATAGCCTGGGCGTCATACCAGGGCTCTATATGAAAATGGCGGTCCTCTCACTGGCCATCGTCCCCCTGGCCTGGGCCTACGCCGTTTTGCGTTATCGCCTGATGGACGTCGACGTCATCTTCCAACAGGGCTATGTCTACACCCTGGCCACGCTGTGCATCCTGGGTTCGTTTTACGGCCTGGTCTTCTCGCTGGGCAGGCTGGAAGACATCCGGCCGGCCCCGGCGCTGCTGCTCATTCTGGTCGCGGCCTTCGCCTTCCAGCCGCTGCGTGGCTGGATTCAGTCGCAGCTCGACAAGTACTACTTCTACAAGGATCGCTACGACTACCGGCGCACCCTGATCGAATTCGCCAGGGAGTTGAGTTCGGAGACCGATCGGGACGCGATGCTGGCTTCGGTTGCAGACCGCCTGACCCACACGCTTTCGGCGCCCCGCGTGGCGTTTTTCCTGGCCGATGAAAGCGAGAGCGGCTTCAGGCTGAAGGCGGCGTTCGGAATGAATGGCGCGGGGAAGGCGCCTGAATCCGGCGAAGCGATGGACCTTAGCTTCCTCCCCGCCGAACCGGGCGTGCCGTACTTGTTCTTCGAGCAGCCGCGGCACCCTCTGGACGTTGCTTCCCGCCACCGGCCGCCCTCGGTCCGCAAGGCGATCGCCCGGCTGGATCTGACGTACTACGTGCCATGTCTGGTGCGAGGCAAGACCATCGCCTATTTGGGGCTCAGCCGAACCGATAAGGGGGATTTCCTCTCGAGCGACGACCTGGAGTTGCTGGTCACGCTGGCGGGCTACGTGGGCATTGCCGTCGAAAATGCGCGCCTCTACGGGTCGCTCCAGCGCAAGGTTGAAGAGAACGAGCGGCTGAAGGAGTTCAACGAGAACATCGTCGAGTCGATCAACGTCGGCATTCTGGCCGCCGATCTGGAGGATCGCGTAGAAAGTTGGAACGCCCGGATGGAGCAAATGACCGGGATTACGCGCGAGAAGGCGGTCGGGCAGCCGCTGGGCACGCTGTTTCCGGCCGAACTGATGGAGAGTTTCGACCGGGTCAGCCAGGAAAATGGAGTCCGCAACGTCTACAAGCTGGCGGTCAGGTTCCGGGGGGCTCTTGATACCGCCGGCGGCGCGGGCGGCAGAGGAGTGCTGGAAATGCCCGGCTCGGGCCGCGAACCAAGAGCCGAAACAACGCCCGAGACGATCCTGAACATAGCCATCGCGCCGCTGGTGGCGCGCGACGAGCGGCGCATCGGGCGCCTGGTCATATTCGACGACGTCACGGCGCGCGAGGACCTGGAACGCCGCCTGGTGCAAGCCGACAAGCTGAGCAGCGTCGGCCTGCTGGCGGCGGGGGTCGCGCACGAAGTGAACACGCCCCTGGCCGTCATCTCCACCTACGCGCAGATGCTGGCCAAGCAGATGTCGGACGACGAGCAGAAATCCGCCCTGCTCGACAAGATCGCCAAGCAGACCTTCCGCGCCAGCGAGATCGTGAACTCCCTGCTGAACTTCTCGCGGACCAGCCCGCGGGAATTCGTCGAACTGGACCTGGGAGAGGTGATCCGCGAGACGCTTACTCTGGTCGAGCACCAGCTCGAGAAGTCCGGCATCCGGGTCAAGCTCGGCGTCGAGGACCCGCTTCCCCCGATCCGGGGCAGCTCCGGCCAGCTGCAGCAGGTGTTCCTTAACCTTTTTCTCAACGCCAGGGACGCCATGGATCAGGGCGGCACTCTCGAGGTTCGGGTGTGGAAGGCGGGGCGCGGTGTGGAGGTGGAGGTGGCCGACACCGGGCCAGGCATCCCCGCCGAGCACGTCCAGCGGATCTACGATCCTTTCTTCACCACTAAAGGGGCGCGCAAGGGCACCGGCCTGGGTCTCTCGGTCACCTATGGAATCGTGCGGAACCACGGCGGTATGATTGAAGTCGACAGCCGCCCCGGCGAAGGGGCCAGATTCCACTTGGAGTTCCCCGTTTTGAAGAAAGCCGTGAATGCCTGAGAAGGCGCGCGCCGCAGCGGCGGAAGCCCCGCCCAAGGGCCGGGTCCTGGTGGTCGACGACGAAGCGGACATCCGCGAGAGTCTGGACTACCTGCTCGCCCAGGAGGGATACCTCGTCCAGACGGCCGCCACCGCCGCCGAGGGGCTGCGCAAAGCCGAGTCCGGCGAGTTCGACCTCATTCTGCTCGACCTGATGATGCCGGATCGCTCCGGGATGGACCTGCTCCGCGATCTCCGCCAGAAGGATGGAGAGACGCCGGTCTTCATGATTACGGCATACGGTTCCGTGCCCGTTGCCGTCGAAGCGCTGAAGTGCGGCGCCAGCGACTTCTTCGAGAAACCCTGGAAGAACGAGAAGCTGCTGATCGAGATCCAGCGCATGATCTCGAAGCGCCGCCTGGAGACCGAGAACCTGCAACTGAAGCGCACGCTGAAACAGCGCTACAGCTTCCTGAACATCGTGGGAAAAGGCGACCGGATGACCCGCGTGCTGGATTTGGTGGAGCAAGTCGCGCCCAGCCGGTCAACCATCCTTATCACCGGCGAAACCGGGACCGGGAAGGAACTTGTCGCCAAGGCCATTCATGCCAACTCGCCGCGCGCCGACCGCATGTTCGTGGCGGTCAACAGCGGCTCACTGCCGCCGGATCTGCTGGAATCCACGCTGTTCGGGCACGTGAAGGGCGCCTTCACGGGAGCCAGTTCCTCCCGCAAGGGATACTTCGAGATCGCCGACCAGGGGACCATTTTCTTCGACGAAATCGGGGTCATCAGTCCCGAGACCCAGGCCAAGCTTCTGCGCGTCATCCAGGAGAAGCAGTTCATGCCCCTGGGCTCCTCGGAGATGTCGAGCGTGGACGTGCGCATCATCGCGGCCACCAACGCCGACCTGAAGAAACTGGTCGAGGAAGGCCGGTTCCGCGAGGATCTCTACTACCGCCTGAACGTCATCAACATCGGTTTGCCGCCGTTGCGTGAGCGCAAGGAGGATATCCCGCCGCTGATCGAGCACTTCTTCACGAAGTATTGCCAGGAGAACGAGAAATTCCTGGATGCGAACCGCAAGTCAGTTCTGCGATTCGAGCCGGAAGCCGTGCAACTGCTCATGGACCACAATTGGCCCGGCAACGTCCGCGAACTGGAGAACGTCGTCGAGCGCGCCGTGGTGCTGGCTTCAACGCTCATCGTCCCCGTGGATGTGCTGCCCGACTATTTCCTCCAGGCGGCGGGGCTGAAGATCCGAAGGGACGAAAGCGGAATGCTCTCGCCGGACGCCTCGCTGTTCGAGATTGTGGCGGATTTCGAGCGGCGCGTGATCATCGAGCACCTGGAGGCCGCCGGCTGGAGTCAGACCGATGCCGCCGGAACCCTGCACGTGCCGCTATCCACCCTGAACCAGAAAATCAAGCGGCTGAGTATCGAGATCCGCAAGAAATCGGAATCCGCGCGGGCGGACAGGGCCTCCTGACGGCTCCCCCAAGAAACAAAAAGACCGTTTGTGCTCGCGCACAAGCGGCCTTAGTGCTTCTTGGTTGACTCTTAGGTCTTCTTCGCGCGGCGCCGAATGAAGCCCAGGCCCAACAGGCCGGACCCGATCAGGATCATCGTCACCGGCTCGGGGATGGACGACTGGAAGAAATCCTGCTCGTAGCTGGCGATGAGGCTGCTTCCAGAAATACTTGCCTTCGAGCTGGTGGTAATGACCAACTGACCAGGGTAAGCCAATTGCGAGCTCTCCAGACCAGCAAGCCCGACCGTATTTATAGTCCCCATCGACTGGGTGTCAGTCATGGTACTCGTGTTCGGCACGAAGCCCGTATTGATCTGGTCCTTACTTCCGACGATATAGAAGGGGCCCGACGCCACGGTGATCGTGAAACCGATGGTGAACCCGTTAGATGAGCTTGTCCAGCTCCCTGTGGAGGGGGCAAAAATCCAGCCGTGAATGTCACTGCTTAAGCCCTGCGTGATCACCAGGCCGACTGTAACCAAGTTCGCAGGCACAACTCCGCTGGGGTCGTTGTAGCTGAAGTTGCTGAAGATCTTATCTTGGCTCTGACATCCACCACCGGCGTTCAAAGCGATCAAATCCGCCAGCGAGGGGGTGAGACCCCCAACTTGGCCGCCAGTTGGGCACGGAACGACCGCTGCTGACATCAAACTCGCGGCGGCCAAAACAGTCACGATTAACAACGCAAATCTCTTCATATGCAAGCCATCCTCTTTCCGCTCACTTCTACTACTACCCCGAAACTTCCCGCCCTGCTCTCGGTTTGAGATTAGGGCCTAGTACGTCCGACTCCAACGTGCATTCTCAGATTACCCCAGCCATTGACGGAATTCAATACTTTTTTATCAAGGTCGGCAAAAAAGTACTAGTACTAGGCTCTGCTAGGGTACTGCGTCGCAACTGATGTTATGACCAGCCGGGGACATGGGTAACACCTTAGACCGGCGACATGGGTGACAGTCGCACGAAGCAGAACCCAATCTAATCGAGTATAGGTCACTGTCGTCGAGGCGCGTCATTTCCACGGCCTTCCCTCGCTTGTTTCAGAACAGCGCCGCCGCGGCTGCGGCCGCTCGGGGTGCAAACAGATGCGACCGGCCGTCGAACCAGCCGATCAACAGCGGACCGTAGTAGACCTCGAAAGCTCTTCCTCGGTTTCCAGCGCCGACCGTTTGGCGCGCCAGCACTTCACTCAGGAACGTCCGCTCGCATTTCCATTTCAGGCTGCCTTGCTGCGAGATGCGACGCAGATGGGCACCGGTCGGATACCCAGTTCCGGCAGGCGATCCGGGTAGCGTCGGGCCGAGGCCACGCATAACTCGGCGGGGCGTCTTCCAGTCGAGTGCCTCGTGTGGACGCTCCTGGTTATACACCCGCTCGAAAGCGGCGAAGGACTGCTGCTGTCGCCGGCGATTCGCTTCCGGCGGGCTCGCGGTTTCCTGCTTCAGCGTCCGGTGCCTCCGCTCATGCCGGCCGTTTTGCTCCGGGCCTCCGGGCGCGATGCGCTCATGACGAATCCCCAGCTGCAGCCACCACATCGACAAGCGGCTCAATCCGCCCGGCGCACGGCTCGCAAACGGACTCCCGTTGTCGGTGCGAATCGCCTCTGGAAGTCCATACTCGCGAAACACCGCTTCCATCACGGCCCGCAGGTGCACCCCGTCGCTCTTCTCGGTCGCCCGGCAGCGCAACAGATACCGGCTGTAAGCGTCCGTCATCGTGAACGGGTCGCAGCGGGTCCCGTCGCCGCAACAAAACCAACCTTTGAAATCCGCACACCAGAGCTGGTTCGGCGCCGCGCCCGGCGAGCTTGGATCAAGCCTTTGCGCTTGAGCAGTTCCCCGATGCCGCTATCCGCCGGCCAGGCTTCCTCCGGCTGCTGTCGCTTCAAGCTCTGCAGCATCTTGCGCGCGCCCCAAGTGGGACGGTTCTGCCGTTCGGCCACGGTCGTGGCCGCTGTTTCCTCATCGATTGCCTGCGGGCGGTGATGAGGCGCCCGGCTGCGGTCCGCCAACCCGGCTCTTCCGCTCTGACGGAAGCGCTCCAGCCACTTGTAGGCCGTTCTGCGCGAGACCACGTAGATCCGACTCAGTTCGGCGATCGGCCGCTCTCGTTCCAGCCATTCCCCGATGAATTCATTGGGTTGGTCCAAAGCGTTCGTCTCGTGCCAGGGCATTTGCCCAGTGTCCGAGATCTGCTTCGGCTACTACCACTGTCACCCATGTCGCCGGTCGGTACCGTTCCTTAACCGGCCCCTGCCGGTCGCGGTTCGGTGCTTCTGGGTCAGCGAGATGTCACTGAACTACGACCGGAAGGGAGTGGTCAGTATTTGCAGCGCAGTATACTAGCGCATCTTCGCGGCTGCGGCGCGCATGGCCACGGCGTTGGTCATGGCTTGCTGCACGTATTGGCTCTTATAGTTAGCCGCCTGCTCGCTGAAGTTGGCCGCCTCGAGCACCCGGGCCTTGTTGTTGGATGCGCTGCCGAGCTGGTAGTTCGCCACTCCGAGGAAGAACAGGGTGCCGGCCGCCATCGTATCGCTTCCCTTCACCAGAGGCAGCGCCGCGCGCAGATTCCTGTCGGCCTCGAAGAAGTTCTGGCCCTGGGCCTGCACCATGCCTGCAACGTAGTACCCGCGCCCCAGCGCCTGGGTCCTTCTGGAATCCCAATTGGCCGCGGCGCCTTCCGGCTTGGTGGCCTTGCTGGCTGCCGCGATAAGGCGCTGCGCATAGCTGAGCGCGCGGCTAGGGGTACTCAGGGACTGCTCGGCGAGGGTCGACAGCACGTCGAAGCTGTCGGGGAGACTCACCAGAGCCTTCTCGGCGGCGCCCACGATCTTCGCTGACGCGCCGGTCTGGCCCAACAACTGGAAATACCGGGAGTATCCGCCCTCGTCAAGGTACTTGCTCTTCGGATTTTGCGCGATCAGGGTAGACAGCAGATCGACGCCCTGCGCCGGGGGCGCGCCAACAGTGGCGGCAAACAAGGCGTACTCCGAGTACGTGTCGACCTCCTTGCCGTGAGCGACCAGGGAGGTCCACTGTTCCAGGTCATCGGGATTAGTGGGCTTGGGCGACGCCACAACCTGGCGCGAAAACTTGCTGGTGTCCGCCGCCAGCCGCTTAATCTCCGCTACATCCTTCTTCTTCAGCGCCTCCTGAAGGAGTTGATAGGAATCTTCCATCTCTATGACTTGAGCCGTCGCCGCAAAAGCGCCGACCGCCAGAAGAATTGCTGCAGTCAAAATAGATTTTTTCATGACAGTCTCCTCATGCTACCAAGCATGATATTATAATGCTCCGCGACGCCCAGCGAAAGTGCCCCGCCCGGGGGCCTAAGCCCGGATCCGGGCGACGACCAAGGTCAAGTCGTCCTGAGCCGGCTCTTCTTTAAGAAAGTCGTGCACGCGCCGCAGAATCTCATCGCGGATCTCAGCGGCCGGCTTCTGCGAATTCTCCCGGATGATCGCCATTAGGCGGTCCTCGCCGAATTGATCGTCGGTCTTGTCTGTGGCTTCCACCACGCCATCGGAGTACATCACAATCAGGTCGCCTGGAGCGAGAGCAATTTCTCCCTCATGATAGTCGGCCGCCGGAATTACGCCCAGCACCGGCCCGCCTTCTTCCAGGCGCTCGATCAGCAGTTCACCGTTGGCGTTTCGCTTGGCGATCATGGGGGGCAGGTGGCCGGCGTTGATATAACGCAGCATCTTCGTGTCGGGCTCATAGAAGCACCAGAACAGGCTGGCGAAACGCTCCGTCGAGGTCCGGGTCCTGAGCAGTTCATTCAAGCGCCTGGATGCGGCCTCGAGTTCCGCGCCGCCCTTCATCCAATCGCTGGCGCGCACCGCTCCGAGCAACAGGCCCACTACGACGGAGGCCGGGAGTCCCTTGCCCGAGACGTCTCCCAGACAGACCGCGATACGCCCCTCGCTGTTGGCGAAGACGTCATAGAAGTCCCCGCCTACCTGCCAGGCCGGGACGCATTCGGCCGCGAAGTCGAGCTTTTCGACGATGGAATTGGACGGCGGCATCAAGTCCATCTGGACCTGCCGCGCCAGTTCCGTCTGCTGTTCCAGGTGCTTGCCCTTGACGTAACCCGGGAAGCGGAACCACAGCAGCACCATCGACGCCACCAGGCCCACCGCTGCCGTGCAGTTGATGATGAGGCTGGTCAGCAGATCGCCAAAGGTTGCGCTGGCACTGTCCAGATAGAGAGCGATCTCCGTGTAGCGCTGCGGACCGGTGGAAGGTCCGCGGCCGGGCGTCTGTGCCTGCCCCTGCGCCCGTCCGAGGTCAGGCGGAGAGGTCTGAAACGGCCCGCGAGAGGCGGGCTCCTGATCCCGGTCCGGTCTGCGAGAGTCGGGCTGCTGGGCGCGGTCCGGTCCGCGCTCGGGCGTCTGAGCCGTTCCCGGCGCCGGGGTCTGGTCGGGCCCGCGAAACCCATCCGGACCGCCTCCCCGGAAGCCCCTCCGGCCTGAGCGCAGCATCAAAGGGGTCACCAGCACCTTACCGGACTCTGTCTGGCGAATCTCATAGGGCCGGAGGTTGGGCTGAGCGGCGCCAGCCTGGCCCGCGCTGGCATCGAAGGCGGCACGGAGTCTCTCCCAGGAGAAGGAGATGGGCTTTCCCACGGGCTTGCCGGCCTGCGCCACGACGCTGCCGTCCGGGTCAATCACCCTAAGCCAGGCGATCTTCTTCGGGGCATCCGCAATCGCCTGTGTCAGCAGCGGGGTCAAGTCGCGGGACACCTGAATGCTAATGCCCTGCTGAGCGGCGTCCTGCACGATCGAATCCGCTTGCCGCCGGGCTTCCCTGAGGAGTTCCTCCCGAACAAGGTTCTGCGAGACAAGGTAGTACGTGACGATGGATTGTCCCAGGAGCCACAGCCCCAGCAACGACCCCAAGACGAGTGCGAGTTTGAACCACAGGTAATGCACGCCGAGCTTCATGACCGTTGCCCTGGGAACCGAGTCACCATTTTCGCAGTTTGAGGTGGACCGCGTAAACCCCCACCGGCCGCGTGCCCCGTATTGCTACCCTAAGGTATACTGACGACTTCCACCCGCATTTCATTACCAGCAGGAGTTTACCATGCCTTCGAAGGTGGCGGTATTTGACACGACGTTGAGAGACGGCGAGCAGGCGGCCGGCACCCGCCTGGGGAGCCGGGAGAAGCTGACCATCGCCCTTCAGCTCGCCCGGCTGAACGTCGATGTCATCGAAGCCGGCTACCCGGCCTCTTCGCCCGGGGACTTCGCCGCTGTTCAGCTCGTCGGCCAGGAAGTCGCGGGTCCCGCGATCTGCGCCTTGTCGCGGGCCGTGGCCGGCGACATCGAGGCTTGCGGCAAGGCCCTGGCAAAAGCCCGGCGGCCTCGCATTCACACCGGCATCGGCGTTTCCGACATCCACATCATGGGCAAGTTCCGGGACGACAAGTACGGCAAGACCCTCGCCAAGAAGAGGGAGAAGCTGGTGCGGATGGGCGTCGAAGCGGTCAAGCTCGCCAGGAGCTACGCGAACGATGTCGAGTTCTACGCCGAGGACGCCGGCCGCGCCGATCCGCCTTATCTTTTCGAGATGCTCGAGGCCGTAATCGATGCCGGAGCCACGGTGGTCAACATTCCCGACACCACCGGCTACACCGTGCCGGAGCAGTTCGGCGCGCTGATCGCATCCATTCGGGAGCACGTGCCGAACATCGGCCGCGCCACCATCAGCGTTCACTGCCACGACGATCTGGGGCTGGCCGTGGCCAACACGCTGGCCGGCGTCCGCAACGGCGCCCGCCAGGTGGAAGGCACCATCAACGGCATCGGCGAGCGGGCCGGGAACGCGGCGCTCGAAGAAGTGGTGATGGCCCTGCGCACGCGCAGCGACTTCTTCGGGCTGCAGACCGGCGTGGACACCCGCGAGTTGCACCGCACCAGCCGCCTGGTGTCCGACATGCTCGGGATGATGGTTCCGCCCAACAAAGCGGTCGTCGGCGGGAACGCCTTCTCGCACAGCTCGGGCATCCACGTGGACGGATTCCTCAAGGACCGGGAGACGTACGAGATCATGCGGCCCGAGGACGTGGGCTTCTCCGAGAGCCGGGTCGTGCTGACGGCCCGCACCGGACGGCACGGGCTTCGGGACCGGCTCAAGAAGCTGGGCTACACTCTCTCCGGCGAGGAACTGAACCAGACCTACCAGCGCTTTCTGGCCGTCGCCGACAAGAAGCAGGAGGTCTTTGACGAGGACCTGGTTGCCATTCTCCACGATGAGATCCATCCGGTTCCCGAGATCTACCATCTGGATTATTTGCAGAGCTACAGCGGCACCTCCGCCATCCCCACGGCGACCGTCCGGGTTCGCGTGAAGAGCGAAGTGAAACAGGGCGCGGCGGTGGGCGATGGGCCGGTGGACGCCGTGTGCAGGGCGATTTCGACGGTGACGGGCTCCTCGGCCAAGCTGGCGCGCTACGAGATCCGCGCCGTCACCAGCGGCACGGAAGCGATGGGCGAGGTCACGGTGCAACTGGAGGACGGAGGTCTCAAGGTCATGGGCCGCGCCGCCTCGACCGACGTCATCGAAGCCAGCGCCAAGGCTTTCATCGACGGGTTGAACAAGCTGGCGAGCCTGATGAAGCCGAAGCGCTGAGAGGGGGAGTTATGGCACGAACCGAATCCACCATGCCCGAGCTGGGAAGGCCCGCGGCTGCTTTTCAATTGCCCGACGTCGTTTCCGGCAGAACCATCAGCCTGGACAGCTTCGCCGACGCCAAGGCCTTGCTGGTCATGTTCATCTGCCGCCATTGCCCATTCGTGCAACACGTTCGGGAGGAACTCGCGCGCTTGGGTAACGATTATGCCGGCAAACCGCTGGGGCTCGTGGCGATCTCCCCCAATGATGCGGCTGCCTATCCCGACGATGCGCCCGCATCGCTGCGGGAGATGGCCCGCGAGGCGGGCTTCACCTTTCCCTTCTGCTACGATGAGACGCAGGCGACGGCCAAGGCTTATGGCGCCGTCTGCACGCCGGATTTCTTTCTGTTCGACGCGCAGCGCCGCCTGGTCTACCGCGGCCAATTGGACGGCAGCCGTCCCGGCAACGGCGTCCCCGTGAGCGGCCGGGACCTGCGGGCCGCCATCGACGCGGTGCTTTCGGACCAGCCGGTCAGCGCCGAGCAGAGGCCCAGCATCGGCTGCAGCATCAAGTGGAAGCCCAACGCAAGCTGAAGCTTGCGCCACTATGGTTTCTTGGCCGTCAGCTCCTGATAGATGACGTCGGCCAGGCTCGGGAAGCCGCGCCCGCCCGCCGCCGCTACCGGGACACCCATCTCCTTCTTGATCTCATCCAAGGACTTGCCTTGCTTGACCAAGCCCGCGACTTTCGCGCGCTTCTCCTCGATCGAAGCCAGCGCCGCTTTGACGTCGTTCTTGGTCAGCGGATCGGCGTGGCCCGAGAGGAAGGTATCCGCGTCCAGCGCCAGAACTCCGTTCAGCGTCTTCACGAGGCCGGCCGACGTCCCGCCTTTCTGGACGTGGATGAGCGGGTCGCGCCCTACGAAGACCAGGTCGCCGACAAACGCCACCTTCTGGTCCGGCAGATAGACCACCAGGTCGCCGCTGGTGTGCGCGGGACCGAAATATCGCAAGCGCAGATTCACGCCGTCGATGCTCATCTGACGGTCGGCTGTTAGCGTTTCGTTCGGCAGATAAGCCGCGAGAGCGCTCATCTGCGGGGTCTTGAACGCCTCTGCCATGTCCCGCTTCGTGCTGGCGTGGGCGATGATCGGGAGCCCCTTGGGATAACCGGACAGGCCGTTAACGTGGTCGCCGTCGCCGTGGGTCAGAATGATGTGCCCGACGGGATTGGGGGTCACCTTCTTGATCTCCGCCAGAACCTCCTTGGTAGCGGCCTCGGTCATTTTGGCGTCGATTACGATGACCTCCTTCTTGCCGACGATGAAGCCGGTGTTCGCGCCGCTGCCGCCCTTAACGAAGTACACGCCGCCACGAATGGGCTGGACGGTGAGGGGGGTGCTCGCCATCTGCGCGGACAACGCGCTGACAAAGCAGAAAACGGCGATCAAGGCCAAGTTGCGGATCATAGGTGGATCTTCTCCTTCTGGGGTTCAATTTAGCATGTTAACCGGCGGGCGCCCTGCGTCGTTATGAGCAGTGGAGGACCGAGATGCGGGAACAAGACGCAGCAACAATGATTTTCATCGCACTTTTTGCCCTGACAGGGTGGTTTTTCTGGCTGGACGCGAAGCGCCGTCAATCTCGCATCCAGGCGCAGGCAGATCTCCAGAACCGTTTGCTCGAGAAGTTCGCCTCGCCCCAGGACGTAGCCCAGTTTCTGCAAACCGAAGGCGGCAGCCGGTTCCTGCAGGGGCTGACAACCAACGGCCGTCATGCCGGCCGCCGGATTCTTACGGCGATGCAGATTGGGGTGATTCTGACTCTGCTCGGGGTGGCCGCCATCGGACTCGATATGGCCTACAGTCCCAGGGAGCACCCCGGAGCGATTCTTGGGACCCTGATTGTCGCGCTGGGGGCCGGTTTCTTGATTTCCGCGGCGCTCTCCTACAAGCTTTCCAAGAGTTGGGGCTTGCTGCCCAAAGCCACGCCAGGCGCGGAATCGCACCGTGAGCCGTGATAGCCTGGAAGTCGCGGGGCACGCAAATGCTGCGGCAAGAGATTGTGGCGGGCGAACTCGCGGCGGTGATCGCCGTTGAGGACTTCTCCTCCGCGGCGTTTGAGGCATTCTACGCGGCGACCGCTCCGGCGCTGGCTGCCTATATCCGCCGCGTCTGTGGCAATCCCGCCGCGGTTGAAGACATCTTGCAGGAGGCGTTCTACCGCTTTCTGCGCGGCCGGCCGCAGCGCATGGACGAAGCGCAGATGCGGAGCTACCTGTATCGCGCGGCCACGACGATCATCTACGACCAGTGGCGGCGCTCGAAGCGCGCAGTGGCGCCCCCGTTGCCGTCAACGACTCGGGCCGACCCGTCGGCGCGCATGGACCTAGACCGAGCTCTGGCTGAACTCGGCCCGCGCGATCGGGCGCTGCTCTGGCTGGCTTATGTGGAAGGAGCAAGCCACGGAGAGATCGCGGCCGCTTTGGGGCTTAGCGCCCTGAGCGTGCGCGTCCTGCTGTTCCGCGCGCGGGGCAAGCTCGCGCGCATTCTGCGGCGCTACGGTTTGTCGGAGGAGGTTACACCATGAGCCTCATTGCTTGCTCCTGGGAGCGAGACGTCTGGCGGAGCGTTTCCACCGGGGACTGGACGCCCGCCTTGCGCGAACATGCCGCGCACTGCCCAGCTTGCCGCGAGGTCGCACTGGTCTCGCGTGCGCTAATCGGGCTGACCGACTCCGTTTCCCTCCCGGACCCCCACCGGATCTGGTGGCGCACGCGCTGGCTGGAAACGCGGATTGCCGCCGATCGGGCGGCCAAGCCGATTGCAGTGTGGCAGCGCATTGCCGCCATCGTGGCCGTGTTGTGTCTGGCGCCGCTCGCGCTTCTGGATTGGCCCCAGGCATCGCACTGGAGCTTGTTCGGGTTGGCGGTCCCGGTGATCGCGGTCGTCGCTCTGGGCGGCCTCGGATTCCTCTTCGCCTGGCGCGCGGCCTTCGCGGAAGAGTAATAACTGCTACGGGCGCTTGGGCACGGAATCATCGTTCAGCGAGTAGGTCATTCCCGCGGAGCCGAACTGCGCGATCATGACGTTTTGCCCGCCGGCCGGGTAGGGCACTCCGGTGATTTTCCCCGCCAGCACTCCCTCGGCGACGGCCAATTGATCGTCGACATATTGCTTGTCGAGAGGTCTGCCGCCGATGGGCGGCTTCGCTCGCTCACCCGCGGCGATCTGGTAAAAGTGGCCCGGGAGAATCGCGGGATTATTCATCGGCTTGAGCACGGCCTGCAAGTGACGCGCCGACTCGGCGTATTGCGAAATCTTGCCGAAGTGCGCCCAGACGTATCCCGAGCCGATGGCGTCGCTCGTCAGGATCATGTTGTTTGCCGTGTCCAGGAATCCCACCGAACCAGGGGTGTGCCCGTAGATGTTGATCACCCTGATCGTCCGATCCCCCAAGGAGATCTCTCCCACCGCCGTGCCGGAGCCGTGCGTCGTGGCTCCGCCTCCCTCCTTGATTGGAACGTAGCTCTCGCGGAGTGTTGTTTCGCCAATCGAGGTCCGGGAAAGTAGACTGTCCGGTCGCTCATCTGGCTGATCTTGCCCGTGTGGTCGCCGTGACCGTGCGAGATGGCGACCACAAAATCGACCGGATCGCTCTTCGCCGCGCCGCTGTTGTTGTGCCCCAGCAGGTGACGGACGAGAGTCTTCAGGTCGTTCTTCCCCATTTCCTCCGGGGTGTTTTGCGCCGTGTCCACCAGGAGCGCCCGCTGCGATCCCTCAAGGAGATACATCGTCGATCCCTGGGAGCGGCTGCCCTGGGAGAGAAAATTCTCGATGCGCCACGTCCGCTGGCCCTTCGAGTTGGTAGCCATCAGGTATACGGTGTTGGCGCCCCACGGGTTCGGCCCGGCAAAGGCCGGTCCAAGGGGGTTTCCGTTGGCGTCCTTGCTCTCCGGCAGGAATCCGCTCGCCAACTTGTAGTACTCGATTGCTGGAGACGTCTGCGCTTGTGCCAGAAAGGCCGCCATGGACAGGAGGCTCAACGCTGCTGCGGTGACTGCGAGTCGTGGTTGGGTCATCGATGTGTCAGTATACTACCAGCAGTACAATGGAGCCGGGAGATCTTCATGCGAAAAGCCGTAGCGCTTGCCTTTCTTCTAACTTGTGCCGCGTTCGCCGCGGACACGGACTTCAACGGGTGGTGGGATATCACCGCTCCAGGCGCGGCTGTGCGCGCCTGGTGGCTCGGGGTCCAGGGCGCCGGGACCGCCTCGCCCAAGGTCAGCTTCATCAGCGACCACGGTGGCGACCTGAACGTGGCCGACGAAGTTTCCTTCAGTAACGGCGAGCTCACTTTCGGGTTCCGCTACAAGCAACGCCGCCAGCAAGGCGAGGAACCTGTCGCCGTTCACACGATCTACAGAGTCCGTTTAGAGGGGACGAGGATCTCCGGCACTCAGGAAACGGAAGGGTCCGGCCGGCCTCCAGCCAAGTGGGTTGGCGTGCGTGCGCCGGAGATCAAAGACAAAGACGATGGTACGTGGAAAGAGGGCCGGCCAGTCCAGCTCTTCAACGCCAAGGATCTCACCGGTTGGCAGCCCCTGGAGAAGGACCGCAAATTCAACTGGACAGTGGAAGGCGGCGTCCTGAAGGCCGGCGGCGGGGGCGCCAACCTCGTCTCGGACCAGAAATTCTGGAACTTCAAGCTCCATATCGAGTACAAGATGTTCCCGGGCAGCAATAGCGGCATCGGGCTGCGCGGGCGTTACGAAATTCAGGTGCAGGACGACTTCGGCAAGCCGACGAACATCCACGCTAACAGCTCTCTCTACAGCCGCATCGCGCCCAGCGTCCAGGCCTGCAAGCCCGCCGGCGAGTGGCAGGCATATGACATCACGCTTATCGGCCGCGACCTCACCGTGGTGCTGAACGGAACCAAGGTCATCGATAAGAAGCTCGTCGAGGGGCTCACGGCGATGGGCCACGATCCGAACGAAGCCGAGCCCGGGCCGCTCTCGCTCCAGGGCGATCATGGGGCCATGGAGTTCCGGAACATCGTCGTCACGCCGCTGGTGAAGTAGAAAGTTGGTGCGTCCGCTGCCGCCGTTCCATCCAATAGAGAGGAGGGACTATCTTGGCTGAAAAGAAGATAATTGCCGTGGTGGGCGCCACCGGCGCGCAGGGTGGGGGACTGGTCCGGGCCATCCAGGCCGATCAGCATGGCGAATTCAGGGCGCGTGCGCTGACGCGCGACCCGCAATCGGAGAAAGCCAGGGAACTGGCGGGGCTGGGAGCGGAGGTCGTGGCCGCCGACGTTGACGATCCGGAAAGCCTGAAGCGGGCGTTCCAGGGCGCCTACGGAGCGTTTTGCGTCACGTTTTTCTGGGCCCATTTCTCGCCGGATAAGGAGAAAGCCGAAGCGGCGGCCATGGCCGAGGCGGCAAAGCAAGCCGGGTTGAAGCACGTCATCTGGTCCACCTTGGAAGACACGCGCCGGTGGGTGCCATTGAGCGACTCGCGCATGCCAACGCTTATGGGTAGCTACAAAGTGCCGCACTTCGACGCCAAGGGCGAGTCCAACCAGGTGTTCCAGGCGCTCGGAGTGCCGACTACTTTTCTGCTGACGTCGTTCTACTGGGACAATTTCATCGGCTTCGGCATGGGTCCGAAGAAGGGGCCGGACGGCAAGCTCGCGCTGACGCTCCCCATGGGCGATAAGAAACTCCCGGGGATCGCCGCTGAAGACATCGGCAAGTGCGCGTACGGAATCTTTAAGAAGGGCCTCGGGCTGGTTGGCCAGACCGTGGGTATAGCCGGAGAGCACCTGACCGGCGCGCAAATGGCCGGCGCGTTGTCCCGCGCGCTAGGGCAGGAAGTGCGCTATAACAGTGTGCCGCCAGAGGTCTACCGCGGCTTTGGTTTTCCAGGAGCGGAAGACCTGGGCAACATGTTCCAGTTCAAGCGCGACTTTGAAGAATATTTTTGCGGGGTCCGCAATCTTCAAAAGGCCCGCGCCTTGAACCCCGAGCTGCAGAATTTCGACACCTGGCTGGCGCACAACGTGAACCGGATACCGATCTAAGAAGCGGAGGTGCGCGCCGGCGGGGAAGGGCTCTGCGCTCCCATCGCCGTCGAACTCCCGCAACAATCTCGAGCAGCCGGTCTCCCTCTATGCTGTCGGTCGGATAGGACGCACGAGCAACGCCGCAAGCGCGCCCGGCGGATATACTTGTTCCGCGATGAGTACATCTTCGATAGAGCGGACGATCGTCATGGATGTCCCATCGGGGGCATCCCAATGCACAGCTTCAGCAGTGGTAGTCTGACATGAGCTTCTCTAGTTATTGCCGGGAGAGACAACCGGGGCAAGTCAGCTTGGCTATGGGCGACAGGTGCAGCTTTTAGGCAGGCGTCACCGGTCCGCCGTTCTGGACTGTACGACCAGCGAAGAGCGCGAGGAACCGGGATATTTCCCCACTGGTCTTGAAGTAGCCAGCAGCGCCCCAATAGTCCTTGTCCGCATTCGCGGAGTACTTCCACTCTTCTCGAGACTCTGGAAGATTCGCCTCGATGGCCGAGGTTTCGAGCTGCAGAAGTCGATTAGTGCCGAGCTAGTCCCTGGACTTGCTGATACCGTTTACAGTCTTGCAGCCCCATCTGAACCGTCCTCTGGTGCTCCAGATCGTCGAGCGCGGGCATGCGATAATCTCTACTTTCCAACTCACCCTCGCCCGGTAGAATCCTCGGTCACAAGCCCTTGGCACGTTTCCAAACAGCCTCTAAGCCAAATTTTTTCTATCACATATGCAAGACCCTGCCATCGCCTCCACCCCGCTCCGCTTCCCACTCCGTGCGACACTGGTCCCGGAGGCATCATGCTGGTTCATGGCACACGGCAAGACACCGAACCCGCACCGAACATTTTCAGCAGCTCGCCGCTCAAAAACGGCGCAACCTTGCGCCGTTTTCCGGAGTGTCAGCCTTTGTTTTCAACGAATTCAGTTTCCAAAACGGCGCAACTTGCGCCGTTTTCGGACTGTCGAGCGAAGAGGCTATGATTAGAAACACCATGCCCGACCGCCGCAGGGAGCTTTACTCGCTGCTGGGTGAATTGCCCGCCCGGGAGCGCGAAGTCACGGTCAGGACTCTGGCCGTTGAGGAGCGTCCCACCTATGTGATCGAGAAGCTGGAGCTCGATCTGAATGGCATCGAGCCCGTTCCGGCTTACTTCGTGAGGCCGCTTCGCTCCAGCGGCAAGCTTCCGGCCGTGCTTTACAACCACGGGCATTGGGACGATTACGGGATGGGCAAACGGGAGATGCTTGAAGGCCGCCAAGGGCTCGCCACTCCCCCCTACGCCGAGTTTCTGGCCGGGCTCGGCGTTTGCGCACTGTCGATCGACGCCTGGGTTTTCGGGGAACGGGCAGCCCGCACCGAGATGGACCTCTTCAAGGAGATGTTGTGGAAGGGGCAGGTTCTGTGGGGCATGATGGTTTACGACTCGCTGCGGGCGGCGGACTACTTGCGAAGCCGCCCGGAAGTGGACCCCGCCAGGGTGGGCACGCTGGGGATGTCGATGGGCAGTTCCATGGCCCAGTGGGTCGCGGCGCTCGATGAGGGCATCAAGGTGTGCGTCGATATCTGCTGCCTGACGGATTACCAGGCGCTGATCGATGCCGGCAACCTCAAGGGGCACGGAATCTACTACTACGTGCCGTCCTTGTTGAAGCACTTTACCGCGGCCGGGATCAACGCGCTGATCGCGCCGCGCGCGCACCTCTCCCTGGCTGGAAACCGGGATCCGCTCACGCCGCCCGCCGGCCTGGACCGCATCGACGTCCGAACTAAAGCGAGTCTACGCTGCGGCGGGACATCCCGAGCGCTGGAAGCTCCTGCGTTACGAGCAGGGTCACCAGGAAACGCCGCGGATGCGGGAAGAGATACGCGGGTTCCTGCTGGAGCACCTGTAGGCTTATCGAGGCTGGGCCGCAACCTCGAGCGCGCGCTCGAGCTGCTCCTTGGTTAAGGATGTGCTAATAAACAGTTCCTGCCGCGCGCCGGCGCTCAACGCGATGGCCTTCCAACCGTTCACGGTGGGGAGGGTCACGTGAACCCGGACCTGTCCACGGGCGTCCCGCACCCGCCGGATCACGCCGGGGATCACGGAGCGTATCTCGGGATTCTCGCCGAGTAGCCGCTGCAGCAGTTCCTTAACCCCGTCGATGATGCTGTGCTCGACCTTGAGCTTCCCTTGCGCCGTCCGCAGCCGCATGCCCACGGTCCCATTCTCGCTCAGGGCCGAGGGCTTCGGAGGAAAGTGCCGTCCTGATATTCCTGAAATGCCTGGCGCAGTTCCTCTCGGGTATTCATGACGATGGGACCGCCCCATGCCACCGGCTCCCGCAGCGGTTTGCCGGCCAGGAGCAGGAAGCGCACCGGCGCGTCGCTGGTCGAGACGGCCAGTTCGTCACCGTCCCCGAACAGGACCGCGCTTTCCGGACCGATAAGGCAGTCGCGCTTGAAATCGAAATAGTTCACGCCGTCCAGGTCATAAGAGTAAGCGTCGCGCTCCTGCTCGAAGTAGGCTTTGCCCTCCAACACGTAGGCGAAAACGCGGTGGCCGGCCTTCACGGGCAGTGCCGCCGCCGTGTGCGGAGGAACCTCGATATCGAGATACTCCGGGTCGATGACGATCCCCTGAACCGGGCCCTTTTCCCCCTTCAATTCCCCGCAAATGATCTTGGCCGTGACGCCGCCGTCCAGGGTGACGCTCGGAATGTCGGCCCTGGGCACATCCCGATAGCGGGGATCCATCATCTTGTGGGAAGCGGGAAGGTTGGCCCAAAGCTGTATGCCCCAGAGCACCCCGTCCTGGTCGCCCTTGGGCATCTCCTGGTGGACGATGCCGCTGCCGGCCGTCATCCACTGCACATCGCCGGGATGAATGGTGCCGCGGTTTCCCATGCTGTCGCCGTGCTCGACGCTCCCTCGAAAAACGTAGGTGATGGTCTCGATGCCGCGGTGCGGGTGCCAGGGAAAACCCGGTAGGTAGTGAGCCGGATTATCCGCGTGAAAGTCGTCCAAAAGCAGAAAGGGATCGAGCTGCGGGACATCGTGATACCCGAAAGCCCGTTTCAAATGGACGCCGGCGCCTTCGATCGTCGGCGTGCTCTTCAACACCTTTTCGATCTTGCGGGGAGTGCTCATTCCCCCACTTTACTGCACTGGCATCTTCGAATTGACCGCGGCCACGCCGCCGATGGAGACTGCCAGAGGCTGGACGCCGATGGGCGCATCGGATGGGACTACGAAGTCGATTTCATAGAGAGCTGGGGCCAGCGGCGAAAGGCCGCTGAATTGGACCGTGGCCGCTTTCCCCCCGATGGTCAGCGTGGGCTGGGCCAGCGTATTCACGCGCGGAGAGGATGCCGCCGGCTGGCCGGAGGCCGGCGGCTGATCCACGGGTCCCAAACCGTTCAGGTAAAGCTTGACTACGTGCCCGCGAAGCGCCGCGCTGGCGCTGCCGATCAGCATCCCGGTATCGTCCAGCCCGATGGCCATCAACTGATTCGTGCCCTGGTCCACATACTCGAAAACTCCAGGAGAGAATTGGGCCAGAGGCAGGGTGTAGACTGTACCTGAAACCGTCCCGATGCTTACTTTCATTTGCGCCGAACTCTGGCCGCTCAGCTCCCAGGGGAGCAGGACGTTCACCTGGTTGGGACTTACATAGATCATGTACCCAGGGAAGCTGAGGCCCGCCGCCGGTACGTCGAAGCTCACGCTCACGCCCACTGGCCCGCACACTTCGTCCCCTCCCATGAGCGACGGCATCAGATTCGGGCCCGAAGACGACACGGTCAGGTCGCTCAAACCCGTTCCGAACAGGGCGATATAGGAGCCGGGGGCGGCGCCTCCGGCCGCGGTGAAGCTGGCCGCGTTCACCGCGCCGTTGGCGAAGAGGGTCGGCCGAATGCGCGCATCGCCGCTGAAAGTCAGGCTTTGGCCGCCCGCCTGAGCGAAGAAAGTCTGGCTGCCGGCACTGGATCCGAGAGTCGCATCGGCGAAGGCCATTCCGTAAGCGTCGGTTCGGGCATTGGAGTTTTGGATCGAGCCTCCTCCAGTTCTGACCCCGAATTGCACGGTCCGTCCGGGGACCGGAACTCCGAATTGGTCAACCAACTCGAACCCCAGGGGACCGGTGGTCATCGCACCACCCGCCGGGCCTTCGAAGCAATCCCCGGACATTGAGATGATGTCGGCCGGGACGCCGTCGCCCACCACGTACCCGTATGGCACGCGCAGAGTCTGACCGGTTCCCTGGATCGTGATTCCGCCGTCATAGAAGCCCGTTGCGGAGACGAGACCGGAAAGGATCGCATTGACCGTCCCAGATTGCCCGGGGCTCAGCGCCAGAGAGTTCTTGTCCAATGCGATAGGGTTTCCGACGCGCGCCGTTACGCCGAATGTAAGGCTCACCGCGGAGGCTCCGGTGTTGGTGAGCGTCAGAGCCTGGCTGACGTTACGCTGGCCGGTCGTCAACGCTCCAAAATAGACCGTCGCCGGGGTGACCATAACGGTGGACCCAACGGCCGCTCCAGCATCCAGCTTGCCCGCCCCCACGGAGTGCGTGCCGGCGGTGACGCCGCCGTCGGTGACGTCCTGGGTCGCGGTATTTGTCAGAGCCGATTTCAACTGAGCCGGAGTGAAGCCCGGGTTCGCCTGCAAGACCAGCGCCGCCGCGCCGGCCACCATCGGCGTCGCGAAGCTGGTTCCGCTGGCGAACGAATAGCCGGATGGATCGTACAGAAAGCCGTTGGGATCGAACGTCTGCGCCGCCATGTACACGTCCGTGCCCACGGCGACCATATCCGGTTTCATGGAAGCGCCGCCAATAACCGGCCCGCGCGAGGAGAAGGACGCGATGGTGTTAAACGTCGAGACCAGTTGCTCGGCGAGGGTTGGATCCAGGCTCACTTGCGTGCCAGGGTTCGCGGCCAGGTACGACTTCAGGGCCACGCCATTGGTGTAGCCGATCATGACCCCGGGGATGCCGATCGACGAGAGGCCGCTGGGGACGATCAGATCGTCCAATCCCGTGGATTGATAGAAAACCACTCCCACGGCTCCAGCATTCAACGCGTTAAGGGCCTTGACGGAGAAATTGCATGAGCCGCGCTGGATAAGCGCGATCGCTCCCGTGAGCGAGTTCGCGGGCAGGGAAGTGCAGGCCAGGCCGTTGTTGCCTAGCGTGGTGACGTCGATCAAGCGCGCGGTCAGGGGCGTCGAAGGGATGGCTCCGTCGCCAAACAGCGCGTTGATCAATTGCAGATTGGCGGGCACGGCGCTGCCCAGAGTGCGCAAGCTTTCGGTGAAAGTGTGGGAGTTCGTCGTGGCCCCGACGGCGATTGCCGACGGCGCATCCGCCGGGGATCCGATGGTGCCCAGGGTTGGCAATTGAAATCCGATGTCGCCCTCGTTGCCGGCGGCGACCACCACGAGCATGCCGGCCTTGACGGCGTTCTCCACGGCCATCGCTTCGGCGTCGCACGGCACCCCGGGATTCTGTCCGCAGGTTGCCCCCGTATCCAGGGGGCCGTAGATGGCCGGGCTCCCAATCGAGAGGCTGGCGATGTCCATGCCGTCGTTCAGGGCGTCATCCAAAGCCTTGATGATGACGTCGCCCGAGGAGTAATCGTTCACCCCCGGCGAGCCGAAGACTTTGTAACTGCCCAGCCAGGCTTGGGGCGCAACGCCGGTGATTGTAGCGCCGGGTCCGGCGTTCGTACGCCCGGCGGCAATCATGGCCAATGCGGTTCCATGGCCGACATGATCGCGGGGCGAGACGTCGTCGGGCCGCGATTCGGCTGCCGGATTGCCCGGCGCTCCAGCGCCCAGTTGGGCGATGTAACTTCTCGCCGCGATCACCTTATTGTTCGTATAGTCGCAGTCCCGGCCGGTGCATCTTGGGTAGTCCGCGGGGATAGAAAGCGATGGGTCCTGGAAGGCCGGATGGGTCTGATCGATGCCGCTATCGATGATGGCTATCTTGACTCCGGCGCCTGCGTTCCCGACTCCACCCAGCTTGCTCCAGGCCGCAGCCACATTCATCAGCGGCAAGGCCCGGTTAAGTTTGAGGCGGAAGCGCTTCACCGGGACTACTCCGCTGACCCCCGGCATGGTTCGGATCTGGGCGGCCTCGGCCTCGGACGCCTTGACGAAGACCGCATTAAGCAGCGTTTGTACCGCCCCGGTCACGCGCAGTCCGCGGCTTTCAATCTGGGAGCGCAGCGAAGTCTGCGCCGCCAGCACTTGCGCTTCGTACGCCACGGCAGCGCTGTCGCGGACGCTTTGCGGACTGCGCCGGGCTGCGAAGCCGGCGCTGGGCTGGTCCTGAAGAATCACGGCATAGCGGCCCGAAGGCGATTCGGCGGGCTGGAGCGGCAGCCAGCCGGCCACAACCAGAAAAGCAGCCAGAGCGGCCCAACGCCTCAACATAAGTCTCCTTCTATGCCCGTCGTGCGGCCGCATAAGTCCATATTAGTTAGATTCGACGCCATGCGGGGCCGTTACGGGAATATTGCCGGGCCTTACTTCTGTGATAATGAAACGTGGAGCGCGCAGAATCCGCTAAGCCCAAGCCGGCCAGTTCCTGCGCCCTGGTGATCTTCGGCGCGGCCGGGGATCTGACAAAGCGCCTCCTTTTCCCCTCCCTTTACAACCTGGCGCACGACGGTCTCCTGCCTGAGGAGTTCGCCGTCGTCGGTTTTGCCCGCAACGGCTTCAGCGAGGACGATTTCCGGGAGCATCTTCGCCGCAGCGTGCGGGAGGCGCAAGGCGACTCGCCGATTTCAGAGGTTTCCCTCGAATGGCTGGCGAAGCGGTCGTATTACGTGCAGGCCGATTTCAACGATACAGACGGCTACGGCAGGCTGGCGGGGAAGCTGGCTGAGGTGGATCGAGTACACGGCGTAGGGAGTCACCTCTTCTACCTGGCGACCGCGCCGGAGTTCTTCCTGGACGTCGCCCAGCGTCTGGCAGGCGCCGGACTGCTGGAACAGCAGACCGGCCACTGGCGCCGCATCGTGGTGGAAAAACCGTTCGGGCACGACTTGAACTCGGCGCGCGAGCTGAACCGAGGACTAACCAAGGTCGCCCATGAGGATCAGATCTATCGGATTGACCACTACCTGGGCAAGGAGACGGTTCAGAATATTCTGGTCCTTCGTTTCGCCAACGGTATATTCGAGCCGATCTGGAACCGGCGCTACATCGAACATGTGCAGATAACGGTGGCTGAGACGGTAGGCGTGGAGCTGCGCGGCGGCTACTACGACCACACCGGCGCCTTGCGGGATATGATCCCCAACCACCTGCTCCAGTTGCTCACCCTGACCGCCATGGAGCCGCCCAGCTCTTTCTCGCCGGGCGCATTGCAGAACGAACAGGTGAAGGTGCTCGGCGCGATACCTCCGCTGGGGACGAAGGACTGCGGCTTGTGCACGGTGCGGGCGCAGTATGGAGCCGGGGGCCCCGTCGCGGGCTACCGGCAGGAACCGCGGGTGGCCCCCGATTCCACGACAGAGACCTACGTCGCCATGAAACTGGCGGTGGACAACTGGCGTTGGGCCGGGGTCCCCTTCTATATCCGTACCGGCAAGCGGCTGGCCGCGCGCGAGACCGAAGTTGTCATCCAGTTCCGCAAAGCGCCGCTGACGCTGTTTAAGACGGCATCCGTGACGCTGCCGTCGGCCAATCGCCTCCATATCCACATCCAGCCGGAGGAGAACATCTCGCTGGAATTCGCCGCCAAGGTGCCGGGGCCGGTGGTCACGGTGCGTCCCGTTGAGATGCGTTTCTGCTATCGCGATTATTTTGGACGCGAGAATCGGACGGGCTACGAGACCCTGCTCTACGACGCGATGATCGGTGACGCGAGCCTCTTCAAACGCGGCGACATGATGGAAGCCGGCTGGTCGGTGGTCGAGCCGGTCCTCAAGGCCTGGGAGAACCCCCTGAGCCCTTTGAGCTTCTATCCGGCTGGTTCCCAGGGGCCGGAGGCCGCCGCTGCGCTATTGCGCCTCGACGGCTACGAGTGGATGCCGCTGACACAGAGCGGAAATGGCGCCTAAATGAACACGCCGATCACTATTCTAGGTATTCCAGGCAGTTTGCGCGCTGGATCATACAACCAAGCGCTCTTGCGCGCCGCGCAGCAACTTGTTCCCGAAGACGCGAAAATCGAGGTTTTCTCGCTCGGCGGAATTCCTCCGTTCAACCAGGACGAGGAGGGCCGGCCGCCGGCCAGGGTGGTCCAGCTCAAAGCGCAGGTGCGAGCGGCCGGCGCGATCCTGTTCGTTACCCCGGAGTACAACTACTCGATTCCGGGGGTGCTGAAAAACGCCATCGACTGGGCTTCACGACCTCACGGCGACAACGCCTGGAACGGCAAACCCGTGGCCGTGATGGGGGCCTCCACCGGCGCCCTGGGAACCGCCCGCGCCCAGTACCACCTACGCCAGGTGTTCGTGTTTCTGAACATGTACGCTCTCAATAGACCAGAGGTCATGGTCGGTAACGCCGCCCAGCGCTTCGATGAACAGGGCAATCTGACCGACGACGCAACCAAGGATCACATCCGCAAGCAGTTGCGGAGCCTGGTGGACTGGACGCGGAAGCTGGCGGCCGGCGAGTTGCCCGAACGGTGAATTGCGCAGGGAACAAAACGGACTATTATGCCGTCTAATTGGTTCGGAGGATGAGCCGATGCCGGACCACTTTGGGGTGCAACCGCCTTTTTTGTGGGGTGTGCTGATCTGGTGCGCGAGCTGGCTGGCGCCTGGGCGCTTGCGATCCGAATGGCGACGCCGCCAGGAGGGTGAGTTGCTGGCCTGGTGGATCCTGGTCGAGCGCGGGGAATTGACCGCGCGCGATTACCAGCAGATGGTGTTCCGCTGCTGGGGCGCATTCGCGGACGCTTTTTGGACGCGATTCAGCCGGGACCGCGTCCGCCGGATTATGCGCGGTCCCGCGAGTGTGATGGCGTGCCTCGCCACAATCCTGCTGCTGACCGGTGTGGCGAGCAGGGGTTTCAGCGGGACGCGCGCTCTGATCGAGGCCCTCCGGGTGGTGAGTTCACATCTTCCGGGTTCCGCGCAGATGAGGGGACCTAGCGCGGCTGAGGATTCAGTGATCGGGCATGCGTTCGTACTTATTTTTGCGCTAATCACGTCCTTTGTGCTCGTCGCGCTGAGGCGGGCGCCGATCCACCGTTTCGGCTGGCGATATTGGGCCTTTCTGGGGTTCAAGACCGTGGCGATCGTGGCGATTGTGCCGGTGCTGTGGATCGAGACCACCGTAGCCGTCAGAAATCTGCTGCCTCCATCCGAGCTTCGCGTCTTATTGACGGGCTTGCTGTTCACCCTGGTATTCATCCTGGCCTTCGTTTGCGCTCTGGCCTGGAGCTTCGCCGACCAGCGCCGGCGCTGCCCGGTTTGTCTGGGGCCGTTGGCGATGCCGGTCAGCATGGGGTCCTGGGCCAGCGTCTTCGAACCCGCCAGTACGGAACTGCTGTGTGGCGAAGGGCATGGGACGCTTTTGGTCTCCGAGACCGAGACGGGAGAACTTGAGCGCTGGACTGTGCTCGATGCCTCCTGGCGCGAGCTGTTTGAAACCAAATCCCGCTGATGCCTGCTATTGCCGGGCGATCTATAATGCTCTGTATGCGGCACATCCGTCCGCGATTAGCGGCGGTAACGATGTTTCTGTTCTTTCTGGGGGGCGCTGTCCTGGCTCAGTACAGGCTGCGTGAAAGCGAAGACATGCCGCCCGCGCTCGCTTCCAATGCCGAGTTCTACTTTGTTCGTGTCGAGTACTCGGACCTGTTCCGATCCGGGCGAGGGTATGGCGGCGGCTTCGGCCGGGGCTGGTGGATGCAGGACATGCCTGCCGCGGAGCGCCATTTCCAATCCGGCGTGCGCCGCCTGACCAGGATCGACATCGGAGAAGCCCGGCACGCCCCTCTGACCGATGACCGTCTCTATAACTACCCTTGGATCTACGCGACGCAGGTGGGCTACTGGAACTTGAGCGACGCCGAGACCGATCGTCTGCGGGAGTATTTCATGCGGGGCGGCTTCATGATCGTGGACGACTTCTGGGGGCCCTCGGAGTGGGAGGTTTTCCGGGAGTCCATGCAGCGTGTCTTTCCGGGGCGGCCGATCGTCGATATCGGACCGACGGACTCGATGATGCACGTGCTCTACAGCATCGACGAGCGCACCCAGATCCCCGGTCTCCGGCACCTACGGATAGGTCCAGGCGGCGCCACTTTCGCCCCGTTGGACGCGACGCCCCCGCACTGGCGCGCGATCTACGACGAGCCGGGACGCATGCTGGTCGCCGTCTTCTACAACATGGACGTGGGCGATGCCTGGGAATGCGCCGACATGCCCCAGTATCCGGAAGCTTCGACGAGCCTGGCCTACCGCCTGGCCATCAACTCCATCGTCTACTCGATGACGCACTGAGCCTTCGCGGTCTTCGCTTAGCGGTCTTGCCGATCAGACCCTGAGTTTGCGGACCTGGATGGGTTTGCGGCCGTTGGGCGCGGGGACGAACATATCCTTGGCGGTCAGCCCCAGGGCCTTGGCGCTTTCGATGCAGAAGTCGAGGCCGTTGATGGCTTGTCCCTGGCTGTTGGAGCCGAAGTAGAACTTCACCCCCGCTTCCTTGGCCATCTTCAGAAATGGCAGCTTGGGGAGTTTCATGCCGGCGTCGATTTCCAAGGCCGTGCCGGTTCGCTTCAGGGCGTCGACCACAGTCTGCATACGCTCGGGGGTCCAGAGCTTGTCCGAGTCCTGGCTGAACTTACGTGGAAGCCAGGTGGGGTGCGAGAAAAGGTCGAGCGGCTCCTTCTCGAGGATCTCGAGGTGCCAGTCGATGTACATCTTCATGAACGCCTCGGCATCGTTACCCGGATCGTAAGTGCCGCCAAACGCCTTAATCCGCTTGCCGGCGGCGTCCCGAACCGTCATGGCGTCGGTCAGAACGTAGTCGAGTTGGGCGAAGACCTCCTTGGAGAAGCACGGCATCCAGTCAATGAACTCGGCTTGCACACCCTTGTAGACGCCTTTGCCCTCGAGTTTGGCGATCCAGTCCTGGAGTTCCTTGTCATTGGAAAGCACGATCGGGTACACGTTCTCCTTGGTGCCGGCGTGCTCCAGTACTCCGTACTTCATGCCGCGCGCCCGGGATGCGGCGACTACCTGATCCAGGGTCATGGAGTTGAGATGAACGTGGTAATCGACGAGGGGGAAGTCCAGTCCCGAGGGGCCGGGCGCCTGAACCAGCGCGGCGGCGGCCATGCCGAGAAACTCGCGTCTCGAAGCTGTTGCCATTTGATTCCGTCCCTTCTGGGTGAAAGTATACACCGAAGATCAGATCACTGACATTTTTCGACGATCACGAAGGTGATGTCGTCAGTCTGCGGCGCGCCCTGAGTGAATTCCCCAATGGCTTTCAAAAAACCCTGCTCGATCGCGTGACTTCCCGAGGGGGCCTCCTGCCGAATGACTTGCAGCAGCCTTTCCTCTCCGAACATTTCTTCCTGCTGGTTTTGCGCGTCCGTCAGGCCGTCGGAATACACCACCAGAATGTCGCCTTTGTGGAGATGGAGGGTGCGGGATTCATAAGAGGCATAATCGAACAACCCCAGGATAAAAGCATCGGAAACCAGCTCTTCAATCTTTCCGGTGGCGGAACGGAACAAATAAGCTGGACTATGTCCCGCGTTGATGAATTGTCCCATGCCCTGCGGGCTCAGAAGGAAGAGAAAGAGCGTAACAAACTGGAAGGGAAGAGACTTTTCGCAAAGGAGCAGGTTAATCCGGTTCAAGACTTCCTGGGGTTGAACCCGCGAGCGGAAATCCATGCTGAGAGCGCCCAGCACCATCGAGCTTAACAGCGCCGCGGGCATCCCCTTGCCGGAGACGTCCGCCAGAACCCCCATCCATTCCCCTGTACTCAGTTGCAGGAAATCGTAGAAATCCCCTCCCACATAGCGGGTGGGATTATTGAAAGCATGGATGCTAAAACTCTCAAACTGGGGCAGGAAACGGGGGAGCAGGCTTTCCTGAGTTTCTTGCGCCAAGGCCAATTCCTGCTCGCTCCTCTTTCGCTCCTCCAGGGTTTTAAGGCGAATCACTTCCCGGCTGGCCTTCAGCTCCCGTACCGTCTCCTCGAGCATCTTGCTGTAGTTCCTGGTTTCCAGGTGCAACAGGCGCACCTCCAGAATGTTGTGAACGCGCGCCCGCAGCTCGGCCAGATCAAAGGGCTTGCTGACGAAATCCTTGGCGCCGGCTTGTAGCGCGCGCAGTTTGTGATCCGGCTGCGCGGTGATCACGAGGACCGGAAGATAGCCGTCCTCTTCAATCTCCTTCAGACCTTCCATTACCTGGAATCCGTCCATGCCGGGCATCTGGAGATCGAGCAGGATCAGGGAGTAACGGTTCTTGCGGTGAAGTTCGCAGACCTTGGCCGGATCGGTCGTCGACTCGATAGAAGTATAGCCGGCGATGCGCAGCATGCCCTCGATCAGACGGACAT
Organism: Bryobacterales bacterium; assembly: GCA_963734625.1. Lineage (GTDB taxonomy): Bacteria > Acidobacteriota > Terriglobia > Bryobacterales > Bryobacteraceae > CAVTHW01. The sequence continues at coordinate 180,633 of CAVTHW010000008.1, forward strand.
TGGCTTCCTTATCGTCAACCACCAGGATTCTTGCGTTCAGAATGTCGGCTGAGGTGACCATGGCCGTGGTCCCGATTCACTTACCCCTAGCGGTGTTCTTCTCCGCGAATTCCAGCGCAACGTCCAGCGTATCCATGAACTCATGGACCTTGATCGGCTTGGTAAGATACCGGAAGAACCCCGCCTGCAGGCCCTTCTCGATGTCGCGTGGCATTGCATTGGCACTGATGGCAACGACGGGGATGTGCTCCGTGGCCGGGTCCACGCGAAGGGTTGCCAGGGCTTCGATGCCGCTGATGCCGGGCAGATTGATGTCCATCAGGATCACCTGCGGCCGCTCGGAGCGCGCCAGTTCGATGCCTAGATTCCCGTCTCTGGCACTCAGCAGGCGCATATCGGGGCGGCGCGCGATGAGTTGCTCGACCAGTTGCAGGTTGGCCGGGTTGTCCTCCACATAGAGCAGGGTGCGCAGCCGCGCGCTGGGCTGAACCTGCGCTGGCGCAATTGCCGCGGGTTCGGCTCGGTCAACTGGAAGTTGCGGCGCGGCAGCCGAGTGCAGTTCGAACCAGAACACGCTTCCCACCCCGACCGTGCTTTCCACGCCGATCACGCCTCCCATCAATTCCACCACCCGCTTGCTCATCACCAGACCGATGCCCGTGCCTTCCTCGGTCTTGTTCTCTTGACCGAGACGGTTGAAGGGCTGAAAGAGCTGCATCAGCATGTCCGGAGGCAAGCCCGCGCCGGTGTCCTTGACGCTAACGCGAGTGTGTTCCGGGTCGCTCCTGGTGCAATCCACGACGACCGTTCCATTCGGCTGGTTGTATTTGATCGCGTTGGAAAGAAGGTTGATGAGAACCTGCTTCAACCGGGTCCGATCGGGCCGGGCGGCCCGAATCGCGTCTCTCTGCAGCGCGCGAGCGTGCGCTGTCCGTCGCGCGCGACGGCGCATCGCCTGCAGCTTCGTCGCGGTGTAGAAGTGGTGGCGTTGTAGGACACCACGGTGTCTTGCCGTCCGGCGCGGGCGGTGAGCTCGTAGTTCGAGACCTTCTTCTCGCGCAGCACCAGCTTGATGGACGCCTCGGCCCGCTCCGGATCGGTGAAGTAGTTTGAACGGCGCGCCGATCAGCTCGTCGCGCGTGCAACCGGTGAGGCTCCATCTGCTTGTTGACGTCGGTGATGATGCCGGCCGGATCGGTGGTCATCAGCGCGTCGATGTTGGATTCGATAAGAGACCGCGTGTAGAACTGCTGGTCGCGCAGGCGCTGATCGAGCTTCTGCTGTTCCGCTTCGACTGCTTGCGGCGGAATTATCGGTGCCGATCAGCAGATAGCCGATGATGGCATCTTGATCGTCGCGCAGCGCCGTGACCGACACGATGGCCGGAAAGCGGCTGCCATCCTTGCGATGTAGGTCAATTCGTAGATGTCCTCGATCCGCGCGAAGCCTTGAAGGCCAATGCCTGGAAGCCGGCGTAATCGTGGTGCCGAGCTCGAAGCTCAATGCTTCGGCGCGGGCGATCAGTTCCTGCGGATCGGAAATGTCGGCCGGGGTGATCTTGTTCAGCACGTCGGCGGCCGTGTAGCCCAGCATGCGCTCGGCGCCGACATTGAATAGTTGAATGACGCCCTTCTCGTCAGTGGCGATACTCGAGAAGTTGGCGCTGTTGAAAATCGCGTCTGCAAGGCTCCCGCTTTCAGCAGAGCCTCTCCGCCTGCTGCGCGCGGTGGCACTGACAAAGCAAGGGCTATCGAATTGGGGAAAGGTCATTCCGATGCCGCGTTTTTGAGCCTGCGGTTCGATCATGGCCTGGCATTCGAACATGACTTCGTCCAGAGACGTCGGTTCCAGTGAGAGCGCCAGCCTTCCGGACTCGATCTGCGCGAGATCGAGGATCTCGTTGATCAGCTCCAGCAGGTACCAACCCGCGTGGAGAATCTGGTCGATGCTGGCCGCCTGGGAGGGTGTTGGCGGCGGGGAATCGGAATTGATGAGTTGGGCGAAACCGAGGATCGCATTGAGCGGCGAGCGCAGCTCATGGCTCATGCTGGAAAGGAAATCCGATTTAGCGAGGTTGGCTTTTTCCGCCGCGGCCGTGGCCCTCTCGAATTCGACGTTCTTCTCCTGCAGCGCCTGGTCGAGACGTTTGCGCTCCGTCACGTCGCGCGCGACGGCGCATACGCCTTGCAGCTTCCTGTCGCGGTCGTAGAAGGTGGTGGCGTTGTAGGACACCACGGTTGTCTTGCCGTCTCTAGCGCGGGCGGTGAGCTCGTAGTTCGAGACCTTTTTCTCGCGCAGCACCAGCTTGATGGACGCCTCGGCCCGCTCCGGATCGGTGAAGTAGTTCTTGAACGGCGCGCCGATCAGTTCGTCGCGCGTGCAACCGGTGAGGGCTTCCATCTGCTTGTTGACGTCGGTTATGATGCCGGCCGGATCGGTAGTCATCAGCGCGTCGATGTTGGATTCGATGAGAGACCGGGTGTAGAACTGCTGGTCGCGCAGGCGCTGATCGAGCCTCTTCTGCTCTTCCTCGACTTGCTTGCGGGCGGAATTATCGGTGCCGATCAACAGATAGCCGATGATGGCATCTTGATCGTCGCGCAGCGCGGTGACCGACACGATGGCCGGAAAGCGGCTGCCATCCTTGCGGATGTAGGTCAATTCGTAGATGTCCTCGATCCCGCGCGAAGCCTTGAAGGCCAAGGCCTGGAAGCCGGGCGTAATCGTGGTGCCGAGCTCGAAGCTCAATGCCTCGGCGCGGGCGATCACTTCCTGCGGATCGGAAATGTCGGCCGGAGTGATCTTGTTGAGCACATCGGCGGCAGTGTAGCCCAGCATGCGCTCGGCGCCGACGTTGAATAACTGAATGACGCCTTTCTCGTCAGTGGCGATACTCGAGAAATTGGCACTGTTGAAAATCGCGGTCTGCAAGGCTCCCGCTTTCACCAGCGCCTCTTCCGCCTGCTTGCGCGCGGTATTGTCGGTGCCGATCAACAGATAGCCGATGATGGCGTCTTGATCGTCGCGCAGCGCGGTGACCGAGACGATGGCCGGAAAGCGGCTGCCATCCTTACGGATGTAGGTCAATTCGTAGATGTCCTCGATCCCGCGCGAAGCCTTGAAGGCCAAGGCCTGGAAGCCGGGCGTAATCGTGGTGGCGAGTTCGAGGCTCAAGGCTTCGGCGCGGGCGATCAGTTCCTGCGGATCGGAAATGTCGGCCGGAGTGATCTTGTTGAGCACGTCGGCGGCCGTGTAGCCCAGCATGCGCTCGGCGCCGACATTGAATAACTGAATGACGCCTTTTTCGTCGGTGGCGATACTGGAGAAGTTAGCGCTATTGAGAATCGCGTTCTGTAAGGCCCCCGCTTTCAGCAGAGCCTCTTCGCGCCGGACTTCGGTGACGACATCCACCGTGCCGGCGGCGTCCTCGGAAATGGCAGGATCGTGGTCTTGCGCGGACATGTCCCAACCTCCTCCGTGCGGGCGCACGGATTCTTGTCTTGGTTTCCTGCCTGTTTCGATTGTACATCCAACCGGCTCCGGCGCCTTCTACTTCGCGTACGTCAGCCCGTATCCGAACTTGAACAGGGGCTCGCCGTAGTCGAACGGTACGTCGGCGGCCTGCGCCATCACTGACGGCATGTCGGCCGGCAGGTCGTACGGCAGCTTGCCCGCCGAGGGGTACTTGCCGAAGACCACGTCCATAACGGCGCGATCGTTCACCGCGAAGCTCGCCATCACCGCGGCCGCATCGTCGATGAACTCCGTCAGGATAGCCGGGCGGTCCATGGAAACCACTACGAGGGTTGGAGTCCCCGAAGCCGTCAGCTTCTGGATGGCCTCCAGCTCCTTTTGGTTCGCCGAACCCGTGTAGGCCAGGGTGTTGCCGAGCACAGGCTGGACGGGCCCGGCGGCCGCACCACCGCGGCCCGCGCCGAAGCCGCCGCCGTAAGGATAGACGATCGCCGGCGTGCTGACCTTGATGATCGCCAGGTCGGCGCCTTTCGGATCGTCCACCAGCGTGGCATAAGGCGAAACGGCGTCCCGACTGATATTCTCCACGTACACCCGCTTCTTGACTGCCAGGGGAAGCACGTTATTCGCGTTCTTCAGCAAGACCACCGAATTCGACTGGGCCAGTTGCCCGGCATCCAGAAACTTCTGGCTGGCGACCACGGTCGTCGCGCGCACCGGATCGACGTAGGGATTTTCGAACATGCCCAATTGGAACATGGGCTTCAGCACACGCCGCGCGGTGACGTCCAGGCGAGAGAGGGGGATACTGCCGTCCTTTACGCTCTCGATGATGTACTTGGGATCGTTGTCGCCGCCGATCTGGTCCACGCCGGCCATGACCATCATCCTCTGACGGTCTTTCTCCGAAAGATTTTCCACTCCCCAGGGCATGCCGCGCAGCCAGTCGGTCACCACTAGGCCATTAAAGCCCATCTGCTCCCGCAGCAGGCCGTCAAGCATCTTCTTTGAGTAGTTAATGCCCACCGTGTCTTTGCCGACGGGGATGAAGTAACCGCCCATAATCCCGCCGGTGCCGGCCTCGAAGGACGCTTTGAACGGGGTCAGATGATAGTCGAAATTGTTCCCAGGGTAGATGGTCCACTTGCCGTAGCTGTTGTGCGGATCCAGGCCGTCTTTGGTCGGACCGTCGCCGGGCCAATGTTTGGTCACGGTCATAACGCTCTCCGGTCCCAGTTGCTTGCCCTGGAAACCTTCCACATAGGCCGTGATCAGGGTGGCAGTGAGGTTCGCGTCCTCGCCGAAGGTCCCACCAATGCGGTTCCAGCGGGGCTCGGTGGCGACGTCAGCCATTGGAGAGAGGGTGCACTGGATGCCGATGGCCCGCAGCTCCTGGGCGGCAATCTGCCCGAACTGGCGGGTCGTCTCGGGATCGCCGATGGCTGCCAATCCGAGCTGGCCGGGCCATTGGGAGATGGTGGGCTTGGATGCGGCTCCGCTGTTGACGCCGTGCCTGGGATCCGAGCTGAACACGATGGGGATGCCGAGGCGCGAGCCTTCCGCCATCTCCTGAAGGCCGTTGTGGAACTTCGCTGTGATGTCCGGCATCTCTCCGGCATTGGGACGCACCAGTATCCAGCGGATGTTGCGTTGCAGGATGGTCTGGGTTGGAGTGGGGCTGTCCATCGGAGTCGTATTGTTCATATTGGGACGGCCCTGGATTGCCCGATTGACGGGAGCTGCGGCAGCCGCGCCACCGCGGCCTGGTGCAGCAGCCTGACCACCGCGCCCGGCTGCCGGCAGGCCGAGGACCTCGCCATTGGGACCAGTGAAGCCGGCCAGCGACGAGTGAATCATCAGCCCGGCCTTTTCTTCCATGGTCATCTTGAACACGAGGTCATCGACGCGTTGATCCACGGGCAGCCGCCAGTCCTCATACCGGTCCAGAACGCCGTTCTTGTTGAGATCCTTGAAGACCAGCCCGTCCAGTTTCAACAGGGGCGCCTTGCGGGCCTCGATCTTGGACTGGGTTGCCGCAGCCGAGGAGGATGGTAACGGCAGAGTCAGACGGACGATTACCGATATCACGAGCAGCAGCAGCGATCCTCTCATCTTCATCACAGACTTCTCCTTTCAGGGTTCAGGGCGTTCAATAAGATAGCAGACATCGGACGTCAGCGCCGTCCGCAATTGGATGGGTCTCCGCGCAGTTTGGCCAGGCCGTGGGGCAGGGCGGGGAGGACCGCTTCGAGGTTCTCGACGGCGCCCCGCTCGGAGCCGGGCAGGCTCAGAATCAGAGTGCTGTTGCGGATGCCGGAGAGGGCGCGCGAGAGCATGGCGGCTGGCGTCTTCTCCAAAGATGCGCGGCGCATGGCTTCGTCCAGGCCGGGAGTCGGACGCTGGATCACGGAGGCGACGGCCTCGGGCGTCACATCGCGCGGAGCGAAGCCGGTGCCGCCCACGGCCACGACGAGGTCGATGGAATGCCCGTCGCTGTAATGCAGCAGGCGCACGGCGATCTGGTCGCGATCGTCAGGCAGAATCTCGCCGGCGTAGATGCGCGCGCCAAGCGCGGACTCAAGCAGGCGGCCCACTGCGGGTCCGGCGGTGTCCGCCGCTTCACCCCGCGAGCAGCGGTCGCTGATGGTGAGGACCACGGCCTGGAGTTTCTCCCGCGGCACACGCTCCAGCACTTCCACGGCGTCGCGGGGAGCCGCTGCGCCGCCGCGGGTCACTCGCGCGAACAAGCCCAGCCGCGGCATGATGCAATCGCCAGTTTGATAGTAGATGGCGCAACGCTGGTGGCAGGACTTGCCAAGCTGGGTCACCGTCACTTCCGCTTCAGGGCCCAGACGCAGGCGGCTGCCGAGTCCGAGCGCGCCCAGGTCCACGCCGGCCAGAATCACGTTCTCGGCAAAATCCCCGGACTGGAGATCGGGCAGTTCGGCGAGCCGCACGGCATCGATATCCTCGCTGGCGAGCAGGCTGACTTGCCGGTGCCAGGGGCCGGCGTGCGCGTCACCCTCGATGCCGTGGTTGGCGATGAAGCGCACCGATTGCCGGGGTCTCTTCTTTTCGCCTTTCCGGGTGCTGATGCAGATGGCCTCAATCTTGCCCACGCGGTTCGCTCTCCCTGGTCCAGCGTCCGGACTTGCCGCCGGTCTTCTCCAGCAGGCGGATCGGCCCGATCTCGACACCCTTGCCCGCGGACTTCACCATATCGTAGACGGTGAGGGCGGCGACGGAGGCGGCAGCGAGAGCCTCCATCTCCACGCCGGTCTTGCCCTCCGAGGAGACGCGGGATTCGATGCGGACGCGGCTGCCGGCGAGCACGGCGTCCACTTCAACCAGATCAAGCGCCAGGGGATGACACATCGGGATCAACTCGCTGGTGCGCTTGGCCGCCATGATACCCGCGAGACGGGCGGTCTCCAGCACATTGCCCTTCGCCACGCCGCCGGAGCGGCGCAGCATCTTGGCGACGGCAGCGCCCACGGACACCCAGGCTTCCGCACGCGCGGTCCGTTTGGTGACGGGCTTATCTCCCACGCCAACCATGCGGGCCTGCCCCTTGGCCGAAACGTGTTTGAGTTCAGGATCCACGCTTGCTATGCCTCCTTGATGCGCCTGGCCCAGAACCAGACCAGCCAGCCCGCGCCGAATGCCGCCAGCAGCGAGCCGGCCGCGTAATTGACGGCCAGCATCGCCGCGCTCACCCAAGTCGCCGCGCGGCTTTTCCAGGCGCGGCTGGCTTCGGCCAGCGACCAGCCCGCCAGCAAAAGAAACAGCCCGAGGACGGGTTTCGGAAACGCCTTCATCCAGGCCAGGGCCAGGCCGCCGAACAGCAGGCCCAATACGAGCTTCGCCGAGCCCAACAGATACATGGATACACTGCTGCGGGCCCCGAGCTTGTGCTGCCCGGCCAGGCCGCCCGAGCCGTGACACAGCGGCATCCCGCCCAGCGGGCACACCACCAGGTTCATGACGCCGACCGATACGGCCATGCGCGCGGGCGTGAGCCGGGCCGCGTGTTGCGGATAGAGGTGCGCGGCCAATGCCGCCACCGCCAGCACCGAATTCAGCAGCGTCAGTGGGAACTGCGGCAGTCCGCCGCGCCAAATGCCCGAGAGCGACGAGGAATCGAACGCCATCCAGTGAGGCTGCCACAAAGTGATTTGGGGCACAATCAATAGCGCGGGGACTTGCCAGGCAGCTAGCCCGAGGCCCACAACCAGCAATCCTGTCGCAGCCCACTCCAGGCGGCGCCGCAACAACCAGAGGACGGGGATGGCGGCGGCGGCCAGAAGCGCGGCGGTCGAAAACGCGGAGAAGGAAAAGCGCAGCCCGCTGAGCAGCAGGTCGCAGCCGACGACGAGCTGCAAGCCGCGCAAAACCGGATCGGGCACGACGCGAGCCAGCGTCTTAATGAGGCCGAACATGCCGAGCAAGGCCATCGAGATCCCGACGCACAGGCCGGCCATCACGGCCTGGCTGCCGGAGAGCGCGCCCGCGATCGCCAGCGCGCAGATGGCCTTCATCGGTTGCGCGGCGACGGGAATGCGAAACAGCAGCCCGCCCCAGATATTGGCGAGACCGGCGGTGACGAGCAGCGTCCCGGCATCGAGCCCGGCGATCTGCACCATCCCGACAGCCAGCGGCACGAAGGTGCCGAAGTCGCCTAGGGCGCCCGCAGCTTCGCGGAGGAGAAAGCGGGTTTGGGCGGCCGCTCCCATCGCTCAGCCGCCGATGCCCACCATCGCTCGGGGCTGGACGAAGGCGCCGTCGCGCCGTTTCATACTCAGAGCTTGGCCGACGGCGGCGGCAATGGCCTCCTCGTTCAGAGCGGAAGGGTCGCGCAGCAGCGGGGCGATCGGGATTCGGTCGGGGCGCGCCAGACAACCGAGTAACATTCCCGCGGCGGTGAGGCGCAGGCGCGGGCAGGCGGAGCAGAACGGCTCGCTCGAAGGCGAGATGAAGCCGACCGTGGTGGTGAGGCCGCGCCGGTCGCGAGCTACGTAATTGCGGCTGGTAGACCGCGCGTCGAAGGGAAGGGGAGTCAGCGTGAACTCCAGGGACAGCCGCTCGCGGATCTCGGCGCTGGGCACGAAGAGGTCTTCAAAACCCGCCTCGGCGACACCGATCGGCATCAGTTCCAGGAAGCGCGCCTGACAGCCGTGCTCCATGGCGAACCGCACCAAAGCGGAGACTTCGTGATCGTTGCGGCCCCGCAGCACGACCATGTTGAGCTTGACGGGCCGCAAGCCGGCCTCCAGCGCGGCGTCGATTCCGGCGAACGTGGCATGAAGCGCCCCGCCGCCGCTTAGATCCGTGAACGCCGCGGGATCGAGCGAGTCCAGGCTGATGTTGATTCGCTTCAGACCAGCCTGCTGGAGCGGCCCGGCGAGCCGCGCCAGTTGCTGCCCGTTGGTGGTCAGCGCCAGGTCGGCCACACCCTGGGCCGCGAGCATCGCCACCAGTTTCTCGATTCGCGGGCGCAGCAACGGCTCGCCGCCCGTGAGCCGCACTTGCGCGAGTCCGTAGCGCGCCTGGAGCAAGCGCACGAATCCGGCGATTGCTTCGTACGACAGATTCTCTCCTCGCGCGAGTTGGGGCGCGCCGGAGGCGGGGGAGCAGTAAGCGCAGCGCAACCCGCAGCGGTCAGTGACCGAAACCCGCAGCGAGAGAGCCGAGCCTGTCACGCCAGCGGCCTCCAGGTCCGGAAGGTCACCAACCCGCCGGCCGCGACCCGGGCCGGCCCCACCGGCAACAAAATCACTCCGTCGGCGTAGCCCGCCGATACCAGGTCGGCACTGCTTCGGAACGGGACGGGCGCGACCGCCAGACTGTTCTCATAGATGACGAGACGCGCCAGGATACAGCGCACAAATGCGCCGTCGGGTTTCGCGGGATGGGCCAGAGGCAGCCACCACCCGAGTCGGCATTCCCCGGCGGGGCAACCGGCGAGGCGGCGCAGGGCAGGCAACACAAACTCGTGGAAAGCGGTGAGCGAAGACAACGGATTACCCGGCAGCCCGAAGATGTGCCGGTTCTTGGGCGCGGTCGCGTACAGCGTGGGCTTGCCGGGCCTCATTCGGACGCAATGGAACCGCACCTTCGCCCCGGCGGCCTCGACGGCTCGCCGGACGAAATCGTAGCGGCCCACCGAGACGCCGCCGGTGAACAGGACCACGTCATGCCGCTCCAGCGCACGCTTCAACGCGGCGACGAGCGTGGCGGGCTTATCCGCCACTGAGCGGAAGCGCACTCGCGGGAATCCCCATTGCTCCAGCGCGGCGCACAGGGCCGGGCCGTTGGAATTGCGGATCTCGTGCGGCTGAACCCGGTCCTCGACGCGGCGCAACTCAGAGCCCGTACACAGAATGGTGACTTGGGGCAGCCGATGGACTTTGACCATGCTCTTGCCGACGGCCGCGCACACGCCAATCTTCATCGCGTCGAGTCGCGCGCCGCGCGGCAAAAGAACAGATCCCTTGCCGGCGTCTTCACCTTTAGAAAGGATGTTCGCAGCATCCTCCACCGGCAAGCGGATGGTGACCAATCCATCAGTCTCCTCGGTTTGCTCGACCTTGACCACGGCGTCGGCGCCGGGCGGCACATTCCCGCCGGTGAAGATGCGCACGCAGGAGCCAGGCTTAACGCGGGGGCGCGAAGGGCTGCCAGCCGCCACTTCGCCAACGACACGGAGGATGCAGGGATTCTTTCGAAGATCCGCCCGGCGAACGGCATAGCCGTCGGCCGAGGAGCGGTCAGCCGGCGGAAGGGCGCGATCGGCCCGAATGTCCTCCGCCAGCGAGCGGCCGAGTGCGGTTCCCAACGGAACAGCAGTCGCTTCCAACGGGCCGGCCTGATCGAGGATGATGGCCCAGGCTTGCTTGGGGGTGATCAATCGTCTCCTTATCGAGACATCACGCCAGCGCCGTCAAGGTCTCTTCCAGAACGCCGCGAACCAGGGGTATCTTGTACTCGTTCTTGGGCAGCGCCGTCGCATCCTTCACCGCGGCTTCAGCCGCGGCGGCCGCGGTCGCCGCATCGAGGGACTTGCCCACCAGCGCCTTTTCCGCCTCCGGCGATCGCCAGGGTATGGGCGCGACACCGCTCAGCACCACGCGCGCCGTCCCGCACCTTGCCGTCCGACAGCGTCACCACAATCGCCGCGCCCGCCAGGGCGAAATCGAAAGCGCCGCGCTCGCGCACCTTCCGGTACATGCTGCGCGCGCCGGCTTGCGGCGGGTCGAGCAGGATCTCCGTGACCACCTCGCCCGGCACGAGCACGTTCTCCTTCTGCACGTTCACTTTCGGCAGCACGAAGAACGACGATATCGGAATCGTCCGCGTGCCCTTTGGCCCCGGTGATGGTCACCTTGGCATCGAGCGCCACCAGCGCCGGCGCGGTGTCCGAAGGATGGACGATGAAACAAGGAGCGCCGCCGAAGATGCAGTGGAATTCGTTCTCGCCCAGCCACGGCGAAGCACGTCTCGCCGCCTTTGCGCAGGCAGTGGAAGTCTCCGCGGAAAGTACCAGCAGCGAGGCCGCTGGCAGATGTTGCCGCCGATGGTTCCCTGGTTGCGCAGCTGCGGGCTCGCCGCCGCGGCCGCCGCCTGCGCCAGAACGGGATAAGCATTCCAGCACCTGCTGGTTCTCGGCGACCTCCGTCAGCGTGGTCAGCGCACCGATCCGCAAACCGCCGCCGGGCCTGCGCGCTGATCCCCTTGAGCTCCTTGATGCCGCTGATGCTCACCACCGTGCTCGCGGTGAAAACTCCATCCCGCAGGCATCCCAACAGGTCGGTGCCGCCGGCCAGAATGCGCGCGCCCGGGCCGGCTGGCGGCATCCACCGCCTCTTTGATCGATGTGGCCCGCCTATATGAGAATTTGCTCAGCATGGCTCACCCCTGTCTTCCTTCTCTCGGCAAGAAGACTGATAACCTTCGCCGGCGTGATGGGCGCCGACGTGATGCGCACGCCCGTGGCGTTATAGAACGCGTTGGCGATGGCCGCGGCAGTCGGGATGGTGGCCGGCTCGCCGATGCCCTTGGTGCTCGTGGTCGTTGCACTCGTTATCGTGCAGGTCGATGGGAACACAGGTCAGGTCCGCCGGCACGTCTTTGGCCGTCGGGATCTTGTAATCGTGCCAGTTGGCGTTCACCATCTTGCCGGTCTGGGACGTCCAGGACGCGCTGCTCGGTCAGGCCGAAGCCGATGCCCATGGTCAGCCCGCCGATCACCTGGTTCCGGATAGGTGAGCAGGTTCATGACGCGGCCGCTGTCCTGCGCCGCGACCATGCGCAGGACGCGCACCTCGCCGGTGCGCGTGTTCACTTCCACCTCGGCGAAGTGCGTCGCGAAGGGCCGGACCGACTTGTCCACGGGGTTGGGTCCGCGCGTTGCCGACGCCCACCACCACCCGCTGCGCGCGCAGCGCCGTCAGATGCCCCGACCGCCACTTTGGGATTGCCGCCCGGGCCGGAGATCTCGCCGTTCGAGAGCGTCAGGCTCTCGGCCGGAACCTTCAACTGCTCCGCCGCCATTGCCAGCAGCTTGGCTTTCACCTCGAGCGCCGCGGCGCGCACGGCCGGCGAGTCCGACGGCACGGTCTTGCTGCCGCCGCTGGGGCCGGTGTACTGGGTCGTGCCGGTGTCCGCGTTCTCGATCTGAATCCGGTCGAGCGGCACGCCCAATTCCTCGGCCACCACCATGGCCATGACCGTCTTGGTCCCGGTGCCGAGGTCCGCCGCGCCCATGTTGAGGTTGGCGCTGCCGTCCGCGATAGTAGGCTCACGATGGCCGTGGAAGGCGGCCCGCCCGCGGAGCCCCACATGCCGGCGGCCACGCCCACGCCCCGGACCATGGGGCCGGTCCCCTTGGCGCGCGCGCGGGCCTCCTTCCAGCCGAACGCCTTCGCGCCTTCGCGTCAGGCACTCCCGCAGGCCGGTGGAGGTGTAGGGCATGTTCTTTCTGGGCCTGGCAGACGGGCGTGAAGTTCTTCACGCGCAGCTCCACCGGGTCCATGCCGATCTTCTCCGCCAGCGCGTCCATCATCTGCTCCAGCGCCCAGGAGCACTTGGGGGAAGCCAGGGGCCCGGAACGCCCGGCTCTGGCCGGCGTTGACGATCACCGCTGTCCTCCTCGATCCGCACGTTCGGGCACTTGTACAGATCCCTGAACTGGGAGCCAGCCGAGGTGCCGCCGGGATAGGCGCCGACTTCGCCCATTCCGGTCAATTGGAGCGCGGTCAGGGTGCCGTCCTTCTTCACGCCGGCCTTCACCCGTCATGATGTGGGCGGGCCGGTTCCCAACGCACAGGAAGGTCTCCTCCCGGCTCAGGAACAGCTTCACGGGACGCGCGGTCTTCCTGGCCAGCAGCGCGGCGATCACGGTGTACTTGCTCAGGCCCAGCTTGCTGCCGAAACCGCCGCCCATGTAGTGCGAGATGACCCGCACCTTGCTCAAGGGCATCTTCAGAGCAGACTGGCCAGCGAGCGTTCTGACGGCAAACGACTCCCTGGGTGGTGTCCCACACCGTCAGCCGGTCGCCATCCCACTGCGCCACGGATCCATGCACTTCCATCGGCGTGTGAATCTCGCAGGAGGTCCGGTAGGTCTCCTCCAGGACCACGTCGGCTTCGGCGAAGCCCTTGTCCACGTCGCCGCGATTGGTACACGCTGGGCTGCCCGGCGCGATTGCCGCCTTCCTGAACCGCCGGCGCGCCGGGCTTCAGCGCGTCGTCCATGTTGGTGACGAAGGGCAGCTTCTCGTATTCCACCTGGATGGCGCGCACGGCGTCCCAGGCCTGCTGCGGGCTTCTCCGCCGCCACGACGGCGACCTCTTCGCCCTCGAACCGGCAGTGCGGATCGAACAGCCGGCTGACCGACTGGCCGCCCGGCGCCGAGTACCAGGGGATGTGGGCTTCCGGATCCGCGTCGCGAGAGCACGGCGCGAACGCCGGGCATCTTGCGGGCCTTGGTCAGATCGACCTTCTTGACCATGGCGTGGGCGTGCGGACAACGCAGAGTCGCCGCATACAGCATGTCCGGCAGGATCACGTCCAGCGGGTAGATCGCCGTTCCGCTCAGCCGTTCGTAGGCGTCAACCCGCGGGATGGGCTTGCCCGACGACCGTCGTCTCGCCCCAGGGTTTCGGATTCGTCTCCGCCATGGCTCACCTCCCCGCCTTCTTCAGTTCCGCGGCGCGCTGCGCGGCCCGGAAGATGTTGGCATAGGCCCCGCAGCGGCACAGGTTGCCGCTCACTCCCTCGCGGATCTGCTCGATCGTGGGATCGGGCGTCTTCCGCAAGAGGCCCTCGACGTTCATCGATCTGTCCAGGCGTGCAGTATCCGCACTGGTAACGCGTCTTCTTCGCGGAAAGCCTGCTGCACGGGGCCGAGCTCGTCGCCGCGCATCAAGCCCTCCAGCGTCGTGATCTGTGTACCGGCCGCCTCCACCGCCAGCGTCAGGCACGAGTAGCGCGCCACGCCGTCGATCAGGACGGTGCACGCTCCGCACTCGCCGCGCTCGCAGCCCGGCTTCGTGCCGGTCAGGCCCAGCCGGTCCCGCAACACGTGCAGCAGGGTCCATCTCGGTTCGACCATCAGGGAATGCGTCTCGGCCGTTGACGTTCAGGACCATCTTGACCAGATCGCCCTCGACGATCTCCTGGGCGTTCGCCTGCCCGGGGACCGTCAGAATCGCAGCTTCGGTGGCCCCCACGGCCACGGAGTTGAAGAAGCGCCTGCGGCTCAGCGCGCTCTTGTCCTGCTCTTCGATGTCCGGTTTATCCATAGGGTTGTCCTCACCGACTTTATGAATAGTCTACTCCGGTTGCGGGCCGGCGGGAGGGTGGGCAACCGGGGCCTCGTACACCGCCTGGCGCCAGTCCCGTAATGTACGCTTCGGTATAATGACTCTTTCTGCCATGGTTTCCGGTGCGGAACGGACTCATATTTGCAATGTGCTTGGCGCTCCCGGCCTTGGCCTGGGCCGGACCGGTTGAATTCGGCCAGCAGGAACTTCAACGGGCCGTCGCGGCGCGAAAGCTCTCCCCGACGCGGTTTCGCGTCCAGTTGGAAGTCTCCACAGCCGCTCCGGAGTCTTTCCGCATCCTGTCCGGCCGCATTTCCGGCGGAGACCGACGGGGTCTCATGTACGGTCTCATCGAGGCCGCCGAGCAGGTTCAGAACCGCGGCTACCTTCTCGCGGCCAGCGGCGCCGCCGCAATGCCGGTCCGGGGCGTGCGGATCGTGCTCCAGGCCGAGGATCTGAAGGCGGGCTGGTACAACTCGCGCCAGCAGTGGCCGGATTATTTCGCGATGCTCGCGCGCAGCCGCTTCAACCGGATCAACCTGGTCTACCCGGACGCGCAGGCGGCGGCCGACGAGCCTCGAGATGCTCCGCTTCATCACCCAGGCCGCGGCGGACTACAGCGTGGACGTCACCCTGGGCCTGCAGTCCGGAACCCAGCCCTCCGGTCCAAGCCCATTGTCCCGAGTGCTGGCAGAGTGCGCCACGATCCGCTCCGTCCAGATCTGGAATCCGGGTCCCAACGACGGTCTGTTCGGCGCGGTCCGCGCAGCGGGGCGGAGAGTGACTATCGAGCTGCGGTCCTCCGACCTCTCGCCCGAACTGCTCGCCGCGGCGGCCGAGGATGGAACGCCGGTGCGGGTGTCCAACCGATTTGGGCTGCAGGCCCCGGCCCTTCCCTTCAAGCCGGCTTCTGCCCAGGTCATCTGGGACGCCGGCCGGGCCGGAGCGGCCGACTCGAAGGCCCTGACCGACCCCAATTTCGTCCGCCGCACCGTGCCCTTGTTTTCGGGAGCGGGCTACTCCGGGTTCGAGATCGATGCGCCGCAGACTCCGGGGAGCGAGGGCGAACAGCTCTTCTACCTGCTTTGGGGGCGGCTGAGCTACAACCCGAAGACGCCGGAGAGCGTCTGGAGAGGGGAGCTGAAGAAGCAATGAAACGGCACTGGATCGACGCGTCCTTGCTGCTGCAGTCCGGCATGGTGGTATGGCCGGGCGACCCGCTGGTGAAGATTACCCAGTTCAAAGCCATTTCCCGCGGCGACTCGTCGAACGTCTCCCAGCTCTCCTTAGGCGCGCACACCGGCACTCACATGGATGCGCCGCGGCACTTCTTTGACGGCGGTCCGGGCATCGACAAGTTGCCGCTGGAAGCGCTCATCGGGCCGGCGCGCGTCATCGCCATCCGGGATCGCGTGTCGATCCAGGCCCGCGAGCTTCGCGACCATCGCATCCGCCGGGGCGAGCGAATCATTTTCAAGACGTACGGCTCGACCGCACGCTGGCGCAAGCCCGGCTTCTCCCGGGATTATGTCTACGTCACGAGCGAAGCCGCCCATTTTCTGGCCGATCGCGGCGTGCGCCTGGTGGGCGTGGACTACCTCTCGGTGGGGGGATACAAGAAGGATTCGCACGAGACGCACCGAACCCTGCTGGGCGCGGGCGTTTGCATCATCGAAGGACTGGAACTCTCCCGCGTTCCGCCCGGCCGATACGACCTGATCGCGCTGCCGCTCCGCATCCTCGACGCCGACGGCGCCCCGGCCAGGGTCGTGCTGCGAGCCAGGAAATAGGCCTACTTCGCGTCCCGCCAGTTGTCGCCGGTCCCGATGTCCACAACCAGCGGCACGCTGAGCTTGTAGACGCCCTCCATCTCCTGCTTCACCATGCGGCCGAGTTCGCCGAGTTCCTCGGGCGGGGCCTCGAAGACCAGTTCGTCGTGAACCTGAAGCAGCATCGCCGCGCGCCAGCCGCGCGCCTGGAGTTCGCGGTCGATGTGGATCATGGCTAGCTTAATCAGGTCCGCCGCGGTTCCCTGAAGGGGCGTGTTGACGGCGGTGCGCTCGGCGAAGCCCCTTGCGTTGGCGTTGCGGCTGTCCATCTCGGGAATCGGCCGGGGCCGCCCGAGCAGCGTGCGCGTCTCGCCGGTGCGCCGCACCTCCGCGATCTGGCCGTCGATGAACTTCTTCACTCCCGCATAGCGCTCGAAGTAGCCCTGGATGTAACTCTGCGCCTCGCTCCGCGGAATGCCAAGCTGCGCGGCCAGGCCGAAGGCGCTTTGCCCGTAGACGATGCCGAAGTTGACCGCCTTGGCGTTGCGGCGCAGCTCCGGCGTCACCATCAGAGGCGGAACGCCGAACACCTCGGCGGCGGTGCGGGTGTGGATGTCCTCGCCGCGCCGAAAGGCTTCGGTCAGCGTCGGGTCGCCCGACATGTGCGCCAGCAGGCGCAGCTCGATCTGCGAGTAGTCGGCCACCAGCAGCTTCCAGCCCTCGCGCGGCACGAAGGCCGCCCGGATCTCGCGGCCCAGCTCGGTGCGGATCGGGATGTTCTGAAGATTCGGGTTGGTGGAAGAGATCCGGCCCGTCACCGCCCCCGACACGTTGAAGGTGGTGTGTAGCCGGCCGGTGGATGGATCGATCAAGGCGGGCAGGGCGTCGGCGTACGTGCCCTTCAGCTTGGCGAGCTGGCGGTACTCCAGCGCCTTGGCCACGATGGGGTGCTCGCCGGTCAGTTCCTCAAGCACGTCCGCCGCGGTGGACACGGTCTTGCTCTTGCCGCGCTTGGCCGGTGCGGAAAGGTGCAGCTCGTCGAACAACACGACCGCGAGCTGCTGCGGCGAGTTGACGTTGAACGGATGGCCCGCCAGGTGGTGAATCTCCTGGGTGAGCCGCTCGATATCCGAGCCCATGCGGCGGGAGAGCGCCGCCAGAACCTCCGTATCGACGCGGATTCCCGTCCGCTGCATCCGCTCCAGGACGGGCACGACATCACGATCGATTTCGAGGTACGGCGCGTCGGGCTGCGGCGGCTCGGACGCGCGACGGCGGGCCGGTTCCTCCGGCCCCAAGCCTTTCAGCAGGCTCTTAAACTCCAGTTCTTCGTAAATGCGGCGAAGCGCGGCCGCATCGGGCGTCTTGAACTCCAGTTGTTCCGGCTCCCAGGGCGCAGGCACGGAGGTGTCGATGGTCGCCAGACGCTTGCTCATGAGGATCTGCTCGCGATTGTTCTGCAAGCTCTCCCGGTAGGTCTTGCGCTCGACCTCCGAGGCGCGGTCCAGGGCGCCCTCGAGCGAGCCAAAACGCGTAATGAGTTCCTGCGCGCCCTTGTCGCCGATGCCCGGCGCGCCGGGGATGTTGTCGCTCGCGTCGCCCTTGAGCGCCAGCAAATCCGCCACGCGCGAGGGTTCGACGCCCAGGAAGTCCTTCACCTGTTCCGGGCCGTACCAGGCGTCGTCCTTCATCGGGTTGAGCATCGAGACATGATCGTCCACCAGTTGCAGCATGTCCTTGTCACTGGAGACGATCACTACCTCCAGGCCCTCGGCCTCGGCTTTCCGCGCCAGCGCCCCGATGACGTCGTCGGCTTCAAAACCCGGACATTCCAGGACCGGAATGCGCAGAGCTTCCAGCAGCCGGCGCACCAGCGGGATCTGCTCGATCAGGTCCGGCGGCGTCTCGGGCCGGTTGGCTTTGTAGGCGGCGAACTCCTGCTCCCGGAAGGTCGGGCCCTCACTTTCGAAAACCGCCGCCAGACAGTCGGGGTGGTGAACGGAAATCAGGCGGCGGAGCATTTGGTTAAAGATGAAAACCGCCTCCGTCGAGAGGCCCGCCTGGGTCCGCATGGGAGGCGCGCCGCTGCGCGCGCGGGCGTGATAGGCCCGAAAAATGAAGTTGAAAGCGTCCACCAGGAACAGGCGTTTATTGGCCATGCTTCACCAATCATATCTCCACGGAGAGCGCAAGGGTATTACCGACCACGGTTTCAGTACTATGTGTTGCATTATTGCAACAGGCCACAGGATGCAAGTCGTTGTAATTAAACGAGATGTCTGTGGATGCTCGATTGCTGGTACATTGGGCGGAGATTGCGAGTGCGCTTTGAGACCACCGTTGAACGTCCCGTGGAGGCTTCGGGAGTAGGGCTCCACAGCGGGGTTCCAGTCAAGATTCGAATCCTGCCGGCGCCGCCCGACACGGGGATCGTGTTCGTCCGAACCGACCTGGACGGGTTCCGCATTCAGGCGACCTGGCAGCATGTCGCGCGAGTCAGTTACGCCACCAGCCTGATGCGGCAAGGCGTCCTGATTTCGACGACCGAGCACTTGCTGAGCGTGTTCTACTCGATGGGGCTGGACAACGCTTACGTCGAAATCGACAACCTGGAAGTGCCCATTCTGGACGGCAGCGGCCTGCCGTTCGTCCGGTTGATCCAGGAGGCGGGCTTGAAGACCTACCGCCGGCGCCGCCGGTATCTTCTGATCCGGCGTCCGGTGACGGTCGAGGATAGGAGCCGGAGAATCTCCATCCTTCCGGCGGACCGGTTCATGCTCACCTGCGACGTCTCTTTCGCGCACCCGATGGTCGGCGCGCAGACGTTGGAAATGGAAGTGACCCCGGAAAGCTACGCCTCCGAGATCGCTCCCGCGCGCACATTCGGCTTCGCCGAAGAATTGGACCAGGTGCGGAACATGGGGCTGATTCGCGGCGCGTCGCTCGACAACGCGGTCTGCTTCGATCGCGGCGGCGTCATGAATCCCGGCGGCCTGCGCTTCCCGGACGAGTGTTGCCGCCACAAGTCGCTGGATCTGATCGGAGACCTGGCGCTGATCGGACGGCCGCTGCTGGGGCACGTGATCGCCGAGCGCGCCGGGCACGCGATGCACGTGGCGCTGGTGGCGAAGATCATGTCCGACCCCTCGCTGTATGAGATCCTGACCTTCGATCAGCTTGCCGGCAAAGTGGCGGAAGTGCTGGTGTCCTGATCGAAAGTCAACGGGTAACGGTCTCCGGGGTCTGCAAAGCGACACGCTGGCCGGCGGTGAGCCCGGAGACAACTTCCACTTTGGCCGGGGATTGCACGCCGAGCTCGACATCCTGTCGCACAAAGCCGGTGGCAGTCTCGACATACACATAGTTCTTGCCGCCATCGACGTGCAAAGCTTCCGAGGGGATTGTCAGGGCGCTCTGTTTGTGATTGACGACGACGGCGGCC
The DNA here is from genome assembly GCA_963734625.1 of Bryobacterales bacterium. Taxonomy (GTDB): domain Bacteria; phylum Acidobacteriota; class Terriglobia; order Bryobacterales; family Bryobacteraceae; genus CAVTHW01. Next base: position 200,142 of record CAVTHW010000008.1, read on the forward strand.
TCGCCCGAGAGATCCGGGATCAGCCGGGGGTCGACACCCTCTATCCGCACCTTGACGGGAACCGTGCGGACGTAGAAGCCGCCGAAGGCGTCCGCTGACGCCATCGCGCCGATGCTGTAGATACTGCCTGGAAACGAAAGACCTGAAACGCATCCAGCTCCACCGTGACCGGCATGCCGATCCTGAGCTGCCGCACCTCGGCCTGATTGGCCGTCGTTTCCAACTGCATGCTGGCGAGGTCCACGATCTTCAGAATAGACCGGCCGGGGTAGACGGAGTCGCCGAGTTGGTACTGGGCATCATTGGAGCCTCCCCGGTTGAAGGTTTGGATCACCGCCAGACCATCCATGGGAGCAAGGAAAGTGAAACGTTCCAGATCCGACTGCATCCGGTCGTAGGTTCTCTGAAGCCGCTTGTAAGCGATCTGGTAGACGGCCATGTCAGCCGCGATCGCGCTCTCCTCCAGAGCCTCGGACGCCTGCTGCCTGCTTGTACTGCGCCGCGGTTTGCTCGACGTTAAGCTTGAGTATTTCCTGGTCGACGGGGTTCGTGACTTCGTTCGCCCTGTAGTCTTGCGCCGCATCGTCCATGGCGGCCTTCAGAGCGCGGAGGTTGTCCCGCAGAGTCTCCATGTCGACCTCCTCCTGGGCTTGCCTTCTCTTCATGTCCGCCTGCGCCTGGTCGAGGTCGTCTCCGGCGTTGGCGAGGTTCTCCTTCTGGGTCGTCGTGTCCAGGGCGGCAACGACGTCACCCTTCTTCACGGGGGTCCCGGATGCGACCAGATTGGTAAGAGTCAAATCGACCCGCCCGCCCCGGAGCGCGGGCATCGTAATCGATGCATAGTTCCTGGCGGAGGTCTGGCCGGTGAGCCGGATCAGATCGTCTATCGGGCCCAGTTGAACGACGGCCGTCGGAACGGACAAGGTAGCAGCGGTTCTTCGGGCCGCCGAGACGCGGCCGCCAAAGAAGTGAGCCGCCGCCGCCGTGACAAGCACCGCTGCCACGAGGGTCCAGACCAGCGGCCGTTTGCGTGAGCGGCGCGCAGACCGGCCGGACTGAGCGGAAGGCTCTCCGGGAACCGCGGCACTGGTCGAGGACGAATCGTCTTTTTCTTTCATGTCCAACCTCCCTAGACCGGTAATGTCCGTGATTAATTCATCCTTCTGTCTACAGAGACTCGCTTGCGCGGCGCCTCGGTGTAAAGAGTTTGTTAAACCAGAGTCCCACGTGCGAGTTCACGGCGCGGGGTAACGTTCGTTAATTTACACGCGTAAACTAATGCAGCCTCACCCCGCGCGCGGCCGTACTTGGGGCGAGAATTGCTCAGCATCCCTCCAATATGAATCCTGGACGACTCAGAGTTGCGGCGATTGTGAGTGCCTTATCTTCAGGTCTGCGTTATCTGCTTCCTCGCATACAGGGCCAGTCGCAGCCCCGACGCCGGCCATCCGGTGACGAGCGAGGCCACCACTGTTCAGCCGTCAGCGCCGGATCAGCATGAAGGATTGTTCTTGGCGGAAGCATTGAAGAAGAAGCCGAATCACACTCCGGTGCTGCTGCGGATGGCGCAGCTCTCGGAAGCATCGGGGAAGCCCGCGGAAGCCGCCGTTCAGCTCCGCGAGATCCTGGGCTACGAGCCGGCGAATACGGACGCTCATCTTGAGCTGGGCCGGGTGCTGTTTCAGACGGGAGACGTACAAGGAGCGATTGATCAGACCAAGTGGATTCTGGATCGCCATCCCGAGCATGCGGATGCACTCTACAATCTCGGAGCGATCTACGCGAATGTGGGGAACGCGGATTACGCCCGCCGGTACTGGGAAAAGCTGGTTGGCGCGAATCCTCAATCCGAGAGCGCACAGCGCGCGAAAGTGATGCTGGCTCGACTGCCGGCGGCGAATGCACCAGTCGAAAACTTCACCAGAGGGTCGCAGTAGGTTCGTAAAAATTACCGGAAGAAAGTACACGGGATGCGGAGTAGGCGCAGTTTACCTGCGTAAACGAGGATATTCTTGCCAGCTCGGTTCTACCAATTCGGATGGGTTCTGCTGCTGCTCGCCGCGGCTTCGGCGCGGGCGCAACTCTCACCCGGTCCCCTGTCGAAGGCGCACAAGAGCCTGGCCGGGCAGACGCAGTGCACCGCCTGCCACGCGCTCACTACCGGAGCCGGCAAATTCAAATGCCTGGGCTGTCATTCCGAGATTCGCCAGCGGATCACCGAGAAACGCGGACTGCACGCCACCATGGCCAAGGAGAACGGCGGCCAACTGGAGTGCATCCGTTGCCATTCCGAACACAACGGCGTGAAGTTCGTGCCGATCCGCTGGGATGTCGATCTCTCGGAGTTCGATCACGGGAAGACCGGCTACAACCTGGAGGGCAGCCACCGCGGGCTGGACTGCAGGAAATGCCACACTGCCAAAAACGTGAGCGATGCGGCGCGGCGCAAGCTCGTCGTTAAGGACACAACGCGGACCTACCTGGGGCTGACGCGCGAATGCCTGAACTGTCACACCGACCAGCATCGCGCCCAACTCTCGAACGACTGCCAGCAGTGTCACAGCGTCTCAAACTCAAAATGGAAGCCAGCCTCGAACTTCGACCACGATAAGGCGAAGTTCCAGCTCACCGCGGCGCACCTGAAAGTGACCTGTGAGAAGTGCCACGCCAAGACGGCTGACCCGAAACCCGTCATCCGGTTCGCGGGCCTGAAATTCTCCACCTGCGATGCCTGCCACAAGGATCCGCACCGGGCCGCATTCTCGGCGTCCTGTCAATCCTGCCACTCCGGCGAAGCCTGGAAGCCCGCGCATGTCGCTTCGCAGTTCGATCACTCCAAGACGAAGTTCCCGCTGGCGGGCAAGCATTCCGCACTGGTCTGCAGCAAGTGCCACCAGAGCAGCAACTTCAAGGATCCAGTCGCGCACGCTCGCTGCCTGGACTGTCACACGGCTCCGGCTCACGGAGGTCAATTGACGGCGCGCTCGGACGGCGGCGAGTGCTCCGCGTGCCATGGGACGGACGGCTGGAAGCCGGCAACCTTCGGCGTGGAAGCGCACCGCACAACCAAGTTTGCGCTGGAAGGCCGTCACGCCGCCGTGGCCTGCGCCAAGTGTCACCCGCCAGCCGGACCGGCTACGCTGTATCGCGTTCGCTTCGCGGCGTGCACGGACTGCCACCGGGATCAGCACGGCGTTCAGCTTGCCGGATCGCCGGTCCAGAACCGCTGCGAGTCTTGCCATACGGTGAAGGGTTTCCGTCCGGCGACGTTTTCGGAGACGAGGCACCTCGAGACCCGCATGCCCCTGAGCGGGGCGCACCTGGCGGTTCCGTGTCAGGACTGCCACTCGAAACGAGCGGCGACCGATGGCGCCGGCCGTTTCCGGTTTCCGGATACCACCTGCGGGGGCTGTCACGCGGACCCGCATCAGGGCCAGTTCCAGAGCCGGATGTCCGCCGTGCGAGCCGACGGAGTCGCGGTCGGCTGCGAGGCCTGCCACAACCTGCGTTCCTGGAGCGACGTTTCCAAGTTCGACCACTCGACCACGGCCTTCCGGCTCACCGGGACGCATCGCGGGGTGATCTGCGAGCAGTGCCACCGCCCGGCGGATCCGAAGTTCCCGGTGAAAGGCGTCGTCTTTCGGGCGGCGGCCAAGCAGTGCTCAGGGTGCCACGAGGATGGCCACGGGGGCCAGTTCGCCTCCAACTCCGGAGCCACGGATTGCGGCCGATGTCACGCGCCGCTGCACTGGAAGCCCGCGGAGTTCGATCACAACAAGAACACCAATTTCAGTTTGGCGGGAGCGCACCAGGGCGTGAAGTGCGCCCTCTGCCACAAAGCCAGCAGCCGGATCAACGGAAAGCTGGTGGTGATTTTCAAACCTGCGCCGAGGGGATGCGATGGGTGCCATGGGCCAAAGGCGGCCGGCTAACGCCATGCTAAAGCTCACGCAACTGGCGGTGATCGTCACCCTGCTGGCATCTCTGACGCTGGCGGCCCAGAACTTTGAGCAGGGCCCGGCGCGCAGCCCGCATGGGCCGCTGAACGTGGCCTGCACCAGTTGCCACACCGCGACCAGTTGGACTCCGCTGCGTAGCGTGCTGGAGTTCAGCCACGGTACCACGGGCTTCGCATTGCTCGGGCTGCACGCGAATGTAGACTGCCGGCTGTGTCACACGAAGCTGGTGTTCGCCAATGTCGGGAAGAAGTGCGCGGACTGTCACGCCGACATCCATCGCCGCCAGTTCGGCGCGCAGTGCGAACAGTGCCATACGGTGAAGGGCTGGCAGGGCGCGTCGGTGCAGGCGGTCCGCACGCATCAGAACCGGTTCCCTCTGCTGGGCGCGCACGCGGCGGCGGAGTGCGAATCGTGTCATCGGGGCGCGGCCAGCGCTCAGTACACGGGCCTAAGCACGGATTGCGCCTCCTGCCACTTGAAGAGCTACCAGCAGACCAAGGCCTTCAATCATCAGGCGGCGGCCATGCCGCTGAACTGCGCGCAGTGCCACGGGGTGGACGACTGGCGTGCGTTGAGCTTCGACCACAACCAGTTCTCGGGCTTCACCCTGGACGGCGCGCACGCCCGCGTCGAGTGCGGTTCCTGCCACAAGGCAGGCACATTCACGGGGACGCCGAAGGATTGCTTCAGTTGCCACGCGCCGCAATACTCCGCCACTCTCGATCCCAACCATGCCAAGGCCGGCTTCCCCAAGGACTGTTCCAATTGCCACACGCCCGTCACTTGGGCGGGAGCCACGTTCAACCATGCCAGCATGGCGGCATATCAGCTCACGGGGGCGCACACCCGTCTGGATTGCAACTCTTGCCACAAGAACGGGGCGTTCGCGGCGACGCGCGGGGATTGCTATAGCTGCCACATCTCTAACTACGAGGCGGTGAAGAACCCGAACCATGCCGCCAGCAGGTTCCCGACGGATTGCACCAGTTGCCACAACACTACTAACTGGCAAGGGGCGAAGTTCGACCACAGCCTGGCGCGGTTCCAGTTGACCGGCGCGCACGTTCAGGCCGCATGCACCCAATGCCACGTGGGCGGACAGTACACCGGGACCGCAGCTCAATGCTCGGCCTGCCATCTGACGAATTATCAGAAGTCGACCAATCCCAATCACGCCGCGGCCGGCTTCCCGCAGGATTGCGCCGCATGCCACACGTCGACGCAGTGGACGGGCGCCGCGTTCGATCACAACCGGACCCGCTTCGCGCTGACCGGCGCGCACACCCAGCCCACGTGCGCCCAGTGTCACACTGGCGGTGCATACTCCTCCACTTCGACCCAGTGCTCGGCCTGCCACCTGACGAACTACCAGAAGACGATCAATCCCAACCACGCCACGGCCGGCCTCCCGCAGGATTGCATCCTGTGCCACACGGCGACGCAGTGGACGGGCGCTTCATTCAATCACAGCACGGCGACCCATTTTCCGCTCACCGGGGCGCACACGCAGGCCACGTGTACTCAGTGTCATTCGTCGGGCGTTTACGCGGGCCTTGCCGCCACTTGCGTTTCCTGTCATCTGACGAACTATCAGAAGACGGCCAATCCCAACCACGCCGCGGCCGGCTTCTCGCAGGATTGCAACGTGTGCCACACGAATACGCAGTGGACGGGGGCTGTTTTCGACCACAGCCGGGCGCACTTCGCCCTGACCGGGGCGCACACGCAGGCCGCGTGTACTCAGTGTCATTCGACGGGTGTTTATGCGGGTCTTGCCGCCACTTGTGTTTCCTGTCATCTGACGAATTATCAGAAGACGACCACACCCAACCACGCCGCGGCCGGCATGCCGCAGGATTGCACCCTATGCCATCAGACGACACAGTGGACGGGAGCTGCATTCAATCACAGCACGGCGACCCATTTTCCGCTCACCGGGGCGCACACGCAGGCCACGTGTACTCAATGTCATTCGTCGGGCGTATACACGGGCCTGGCCACCACCTGCGTTTCATGTCATCTGGCGAATTATCAGAAGACAGCCAATCCCAACCACGCCGCGGCCGGCTTCTCGCAGGATTGCAACGTGTGCCACACGACAACGCAGTGGACGGGAGCTGTGTTCGACCACAGCCGGGCCCGCTTCGCCCTGACTGGCGCGCACACGCAGGCCGCGTGTACTCAGTGTCATTCGTCGGGGGTGTACGCGGGCCTCGCGACCACCTGCGTGTCATGCCACCTGACGAATTATCAGAAGACGACCACCCCCAACCATCCCGCAGCGGGCTTCCCGCAGGATTGCACCCTGTGCCACACGACGACGCAGTGGACGGGGGCTGTGTTCAACCACAGCACGTCGACCCATTTCCCGCTCACCGGGGCGCACGTACAGGCCACCTGTACCCAGTGTCATTCGTCGGGCGTGTACGCGGGTCTGGCGACGACCTGCGTGTCGTGCCATCTGACGAACTATCAGAAGACGACCACTCCGAACCACGCCGCGGCCGGCTTCCCGCAGGATTGCGTCACGTGCCACACGACGACGCAGTGGACCGGGGCAGCGTTCAACCACACCACGGCGACCCATTTTCCGCTAACCGGGGCGCACGTGCAGGCCACGTGTACTCAGTGCCATTCGTCGGGCGTGTACGCGGGCCTGGCGACAACCTGCGTGTCGTGCCACCTGACGAATTATCAGAAGACGACCAATCCCAACCACTCCACGGCCGGTCTGCCGCAGGATTGCATTCTGTGCCACACGACGACGCAGTGGACGGGGGCTTCGTTCAACCACAGCACGGCGACCACATTCCCGCTGGCCGGCGCGCACGTGCAGGCAACCTGCGCTCAGTGCCACTCGTCCGGCGTGTATGCGGGGCTGGCGACAACGTGTGTGTCGTGCCACCTGACGAACTATCAGAAGACGACGAATCCGAACCACGCCGCGGCGGGATTACCGCAGACGTGCTCCACCTGCCACACCACCACGGCGTGGACGCCGGCGTCGTTCAACCACACCACGGCGACCACGTTCCCGCTCACCGGGGCGCACCTCCAGGCGACCTGCGCCCAGTGCCATTCATCGGGCGTGTACGCGGGCCTGGCGACAACCTGCGTGTCGTGCCATCTGACGAACTATCAGAAGACGACGAATCCGAACCACGCCGCGGCGGGCTTCCCGCAGACGTGCTCCACCTGCCACACCACCACGGCGTGGACGCCGGCGTCGTTCAACCACACCACGGCGACCACGTTCCCGCTCACCGGGGCGCACCTCCAGGCGACTTGCGCCCAGTGCCACTCGTCGGGGGTGTACGCGGGCCTGGCGACAACCTGCGTGTCGTGCCACCTGACGAACTATCAGAAGACGACCACTCCGAACCACACCGCGGCCGGTCTGCCGCAGAATTGCATTCTTTGCCACACGACGACGCAGTGGACGGGGGCTTCGTTCAACCACACCACGGCGACCACATTCCCGCTCACCGGAGCGCACGTACAGGCCACATGCGCCCAGTGTCATTCGTCGGGCGTATACGCGGGCCTCGCTACGACCTGTGTGTCGTGCCATCTGACGAACTATCAGAAGACGACGAATCCGAACCACACCTCGGCGGGATTGCCGCAGACGTGCGCCAACTGCCACACAACCACGGCGTGGACGCCGGCGTCGTTCAACCACAACACGGCGACCACGTTCCCGCTCACGGGAGCGCACGTGCAGGCCACATGCGCCCAGTGTCATTCGTCGGGCGTATACGCGGGCCTCGCTACGACCTGTGTGTCGTGCCACCTGACGAACTATCAGAAGACGACCAATCCGAACCACGCCTCGTCGGGCTTCCCGCAGACGTGCTCCGTCTGCCACACCACCACGGCGTGGACGCCGGCGTCGTTCAACCACACGCACGGCGACCACGTTCCCGCTGACTGGAGCGCACGTGTCGGTTTCCTGCGCCCAGTGCCATTCGTCCGGCGTCTATGCGGGCCTCGCTACGACCTGCGTGACATGCCATCTGTCGAACTACCAGAACACGACCAATCCGAAGCACTCCGCGGCCGGCTTCCCGCAGGACTGCTCCGTCTGCCATTCCACGGCTACCTGGGCCGGCGCTGTGTTCGATCACTCGAAGGCGCCCTTCCCGCTGGTCGGACTGCATACTTCGGTGCCCTGCGCCACCTGCCATGCGAGCGGCGTGTACGTGGGGCTCGCCACCACCTGCGTCTCGTGCCACCTGTCGAATTACCAGAAGACGACGAATCCCGTCCATTCGACCGCCGGCTTCCCCCAGCAGTGCGAACTCTGCCACACGCCGGCCGGGTGGGTTCCATCCTCCTTCAATCACGCTTCGACTCCGTTCCCGCTCACCGGGGCGCACACAACGGTAGCGTGCGCCAGTTGCCATATCGGCGGGAAGTATGCGGGAACTCCGACGGCTTGCTACTCGTGCCATAAGGCCATTTATGACTCGACCACGAATCCGAACCATGCGGCAGCCGGCTTCCCGACCACCTGCCAGACGTGCCACACCACCACTACCTGGGCCGGGGCAACCTTTAATCACACCTGGTTCCCCGTGCCGCACAGAACGGCGCGGCTGTGCAGCGACTGCCACACCAACCCCTCGGATTACAAGGTGTTCGTCTGCACCAGTTGCCACACCAAGAGCCAGACGGACTCGCATCACATTGGCAGGACCGGATACGTATACAACAGCAGCAACTGCTATCAATGCCATCCGCGGGGGAGTGGGGACTAAACCATGAAAGCCGCGTGTCTCATCTTCCTGCTGGGTTGCACTTTGTGCGCACAGCAGCCCCAGCCGCGGACGACGTTTGGCGTGAAGTACGTCGCCGAAGGTGTGGTCTATCTGGACGGAGGCCGCGAGGCAGGCTTGGCGGAAGGGATGAAACTGAGTATCTCGAAGGACGGCGGAACGCAGGCGGGAGTAATAGCCGAGCTTGAGGTCACGGCCGTGGCGGCGGCCTCCGCTGTGTGCGAGGTGAAGAACCCGCGGGCCGAGCTCAAGCCCGGCGATCTGGCCGAACTGTCGGCCGAGGATGCCCAGATCATCCAGGCCATGAAGACCACCGAGAGCAGCCGGAAATACGCGCAAGTGGTCACCTTCACCGAGGGCGATCCTCTGGAGGAGGAGGCGCGGGCAGCCGTGCCCCACCGGCCCTCTCCCGCGGTGAACCGCGCTCGCGGCCGCGTCGGTTTTGAATACAACAGCATTCGCCAGGCCGGCGGCGGTAACTCCTCGCAGCTTGGACTGGTGTTCCGGACGGATATGACCAGGATCGGCGGCACCTACTGGAATCTCAGCGGCTACTGGCGCGGCCGCCTCATCACGCGGGGCGGCTCACCGCAAACCCAGACCATCACCGACCTGATCAATCGCACTTATCATCTGACGCTGTCGTACGCCAACCCGCAAAGCCGCTGGTCGGCCGGCTTCGGGCGGCTCTACCTGCCCTGGGCCAACAGCCTGGAGACGATGGACGGGGGCTACATTGCGAGCCGGATCGGCCGCGGTTTCACCGCCGGCGTGTTTGCGGGCTCCACTCCGGACCCCACCTCCTGGAACTACAATCCCAATCGCCAGCTCGCCGGCACCTTCGTCAGCCACAGCCAGGGCAGTTTCGAATCAGTCCGCTTTACCAGCACGGCGGGCGTGGCCGTAAGCCGCATCGGCTGGAAGCCGGAGCGCCAGTTCGCCTTCTTGGAGAACGGTTTGTTTTTTAAGAGTTTTCTTTCTATCTATCACAACTTGCAATCCGACCTGATCAAAGGACAGCCGTCGGGTAGCAACGGCGTCCGCCTGAGCCGCAGTTTCCTAACCGTGCGCGTGCAGCCCGCGCGTTTCCTCTCGCTGGATTTCAGCCACAATTACTTCCGGACGCTGCCCACCTTCGATCTCCGGTTGATCGGCACGGGCCTGGTGGATCAACTCCTGTTCCAGGGCGTCAGCGCCGGTTTCCGGCTCGCGCTCCCGATGCAGTTTACGGTCTACTCCAGCCTGGGACGCAGCGATCGGACCGGCGACACAAGACGCTCCCTGAACCGGATGTACGGGGTCACCAAGAGCGATATTTTCCGCACCGGTATCCGCGCCGACGCCCGGTATTCGCGATTCGATAGCGCTTTCGGCAGCGGAAACTACCGCGCCTTATCCCTCACCAGAGAGGTCGGCCAAGCCGCCCGGATCGAGATCCAAGCGGGCGATCAGAACTTCACCTCTGCGCTTTCAGGCCAGAATCGCTCGCGCTTCGTCAGCGCCAGCGGAGATTGGAATTTCGCCAGACACTATTTCCTGAGCGGCGGCAACACCCTTTACCGGGGCCGCGTGCAGAACTACAACCAGTTCTATTTCAGCCTTGGATACAGGTTTTGACCATGAAAAAGGCTCTGTTGTGTCTATTGATTTGCATGCGCTGCCTGGCCGCCGAGCCGCCCACCCTCAAGGCGGTGCTGCTGAATACCGGCAAAGCCGTCGAGCGTTTCTGGGAACAGTTCTCGGCCATCAACTGCACGGAGACGGTTTCGCAGAGCAGGCTGGGCAAGGAAGGGAAGGTGCTCTCCCGGAAAGAAGCGAGCTTCGACTACCTGGTCCTGATGCGTATGGCCGACGACGGTATCGCCGTCGAGGAGTCTCGCGTCAGTACCCGCCCGGCGAGGAACGAGAAGAGCGGGCCGCTCCTGGTGACCAGCGGTTTCTCGACCCTGCTCCTCGTGTTTCACCCCTACTATCAGAGCAGCTTTGAGTACTCTCAGCCGGTGCCGGATCAGGTGGATGGGGCGGCCGTGGTGCGGGTGAGTTTCCGCCAGATTCCCCGCGCTCGCTCGCTGTCCTGCCTTCGACTGGGGGGGCGCGACTACCCTCTGGAGTGGAGCGGCACGGCATGGATTGAACCCCAGAGCGGCTCGGTCCGCCGCATAACCGCGACGCTCGGCTCCGCCCTGGAAGACTTGGGCCTGAAGCTGCTCGATGCGGAGGTCCTGTACGCGCCGGTGAAGTTCGCTGACGCGGCCGCGGCGCAGTGGCTGCCGGCGGTGGCCACGATTGAGGCCGAGACTCCTCTTCAGCACTGGAAGAACATCCACCGCTTCACCGGCTACAAACGCTTCAGCGTGAGCGCGACAGCCACCGTGGAGATGCCAAAATGACTACTAAGATTCTGCGGTTTCATCGATCGGAGCGCCTGCTGCACTGGGCGATCGCGGTGCCGTTCCTGGTGTGCTACACCACGGCATTGATTCTGGTGGTGCACTACAATCCGGATCCTCATCGTCCGTACCGCATGCTCTTCGCCTGGGCGCACCGTATTTCGGCGCTCTGCTTTATCTTCCTTCCGATGCTCGCGGCGTATCGGGGCCGCGGCGACGTCCGCCTCCATTTCTACAACATCAAGCAGGCGTGGACGTGGGTCTTCGACGACGTCAGAGTGGCTCGTGGTTCTACTGCTCTCCGCCGTGAGCAGCAAATTCGAGCTGCCCAAGCAGGGCAAGTTCAATGCCGCCGAGAAGGTGAACTTCATGGTCCTGATGGGGACCTACCCGCTTTACGTCCTTACCGGCCTCAGCATCTGGCTGACCCGCGGTGCGTTCCTGGCCTGGGTGCTGCATTTCCTGATGGCGCGTGATTGCCACGCCGCTTATTTTGGGTCACATGTACATGGCGATAATCAGCCGCAGCGGCCGTCCCGGCCTGCAGGGTATGTTCACCGGTTTCGTCGCCCGCCACTGGGCCCAGCATCATTATCACCACTGGTACCAGGAGCACTTTGAGCCGGAAGCGGTTCCTCCCAGCGCCGAGGAAGATCGGTCTACGTCCTGAAGCGCTGCGGCGGTCAGCAGGGGTCCTGGCCGCACCCAACCCTGGTCGGGCCCATGTCCGGGTTAATCCCCTTCCGAATTTGTGCGGCCCAGTCCTGGAAATCTTTGGCGCGGTCCGTCTTGGGCGCCATGCGCTCCAGGAATTGGGCCACCGCGTCGCGCTCTCCCCAGTCCACCAGGGCGCGCGGGAGGTTCATCTGGATGTAGCTGCGGCGCAGTTGTTCCGAGCCCGGTGTTTCCGCGGCGGCGAGCAGGTAGCGCGCGGATGCCCGCTTGTCGCTGCGGCGCAGCGCCGCCTTTCCCAGCATGATGTTCGCTTCGAACACCGCGTCGCCATAGCTCGGGTCCTTGGGGTTCCGCGCCGCCAGCCCGAGCAGTTCACGCGCCTTCGCCGCGGCATCGTCGAGGCTCCCCTTCGACCAGGCCGCGCTCATCAACCTGGGGAGCAGCAGCATTCGATCTCGGTCGCTCAAGCGCGCCTGTTCTGCCGGCGGCAGCTTCCCCAATTCGGCGAGCCGCAAGCCCTCCTTCCTGTTCTGCGTGCTGAACCCGATCTGCCGCGCCAGTTTGCTGTCCGGTTCGAGCGCCAGCGCCCGGTCGGCATACGCCGTGGCCAAGCCGATAATGTCCGAATTGAGTCCGCGGCCGTTCGGCCCCCGGCCCCAGGCGATCAGCCACTGCGCGGTCTGCGCCAACATGGGGGCATCGTCCGAAGCGACCAGTTTGGCGCGGACGCTTCTAGCATATGGGCTGTTCGCTTCCTTGGCGCTGACGACCCGGAACACGTTGTATTCGGTGCGCGGTTCGGCAGAGCCGAGCAACACTTGGGCATAGTGCCTCCCCAGCGCGTCCTCCCAGCGGCTGTCGTTCGGGTACGCCTTGCGGCCGGCCAGCAGAATATCTTCGGCCAGCGGCTTGTCCGCGCCTTCCAGGAAGGCAGCCGCGCGGTCATAGACGTCGGCGCTCGCGCCCGGCTTCTTCACGTTCTCCAGCCAGAGCCGCTTGCCCCGCGCGTATCCCGCGCGATCCCCTGCCGGGTTGATGTGCCAGGGACGCACCGTGCCCGCGGGCTGATGCTCGATGTACCAGAGAATAAGCACATTCTTTCCAAGTACATCGGACTTGAATTCGAAGTAACGCATGAGCTGGTAGTAGGCGGCGTTGTCCTGCGGGTTGGCCTTCAGCCCGGCTATCTTGGCCGCAGCCTGATCCGGGGTCAGGCCGCGGGCTTCGGCGAGCAGCGCCTGCTCCTTGTCCGCCGACTTCTTGCGTTCGCCGGCGTCCCGTTTCGCCATGGCGTTCATGCTCAACTGCCCCTGCGCCGGCTTCTGCGCGCGCTCCAGCTTGCAGGCCGCGAACGCCGCGAGAGTCAGCACGCAAATCGCCGCCGCCGCCGTCGCGCGCCTTCGCGAGAGCGCCGGAGCGGGCCGCCCCTGCATCATGCGGTGGATTCGCGCGGAGAGCGTGCTGCCTCCGATGGCCGCGCCCCAGACCGTTACCCGCGCGCCGGCCCGCTCCACGGAACGCGCCAGGTCGATCAAGTATGCGGAGTAGTCGCGCGGATCGTGCCCGCGCCGCAGCACCGCGGCGTCGCAGGCGTCCTCGGCCAGCGCGGAAAGCTTGCGCTCCAGCCACCAGGCCAGCGGATGGAACCAGAAGATGCACCGGTTCAACATGGCGAGCCACTGGACGAGCGGGTCGCGCCGCCGTACATGCTCCCGCTCGTGGGTCAGCACTGCGTCTAACTCGGCCTCGGACCAATTTTGCCAGCCTTCCGGCAAGACCACCACGGGCCTGAACCATCCCACCGTGACCGGCGCCACGCATTGCGCGCTGGTGCGCAAGCCGGCGACAAGGCGCGCCCGGCGCACCAGGAGGCGGGCATGGAAGGTCCCCGCCACGAATCGGAAGAGCAGTGCGCCGAGGCCCAACAAGTAGCAGCCAATGGCGATCCAATTCCAGTTCATATAGGTCTGGACTTGCGGCATGGCACTGACCGGCGGCGCAGCGGAGCTCAGAGGCGCCGTGTCAGGCATCGGTACCTCGCCCCGTTGCAGTTGCGGCGCTGCCGCCAGCGGTTGTTGCACCGCCGGCAGCACCGGTACCGTCACTTTGGGGCCCCACGCGGTCCAGGCCGGCAGCAGCAGCATGGCCGCCACCACGCCGGTCCACGCCAGGTGCCGGGCCCCCGCCCCGCGGATACGTAAAGCGCGCAGCGCCGCGGCTGTCGCCAGCGCCATCAACACGACCCTCGCCGACCACTCCAGAACCTGGGCTCCCATCACTTGCCCCCTTCCCTGCGCCTCCTGACAAACTCCGCCAGCCGGTTCAGCTCGTCTTTGCTCAGGACGTTCGCGTCCACCATGCCAGAGACCAGTTCCTCCACGGAGCCCCGGCACAGCCGGTCGATAATCTGCCGAACCGCCCGCGCCGCCAGGCTGCGCGCCGGCTCCACTTCCCGATAGATAAAGGCGCGCCCTTCGACTGCGTGCCGCAGATAACCCTTCTGTTCCAGCCGCCGCAGCAACGTGCGGATGGTGGCCTCCTTGAGCTTGCGGTTCTTCGACACCACCTGGTGCACGGACTCCACAGAAGAGGGCCCGGCGGCCCAGACCGCTCCCATCACTGCGCTTTCCAACTCGGTGAGCGGCGCCCGCACGCTGGCTCCAGATGTGTTATGTTGTGTCACGGTACAAGATGTACCACTTGCTGAAGTTGCTGTCAAGCGTTTTTTTCGACGATGGCGGGGGGAGCGCCGGGCTGTGACTTTATTCGCAGCCGTTTTGCGGAAACTGGGGAAACACCGGGCAGCTCAGCGCCGTATCAGGCGCTCTCCAGAGGCTGGCAGCGGGCCTCGAAGATCTCGATCAATTCCAGCTTGCTCATCGCTCCGGAAGCGACGGAGAGCACCAATGTCACCAACTCGTCTTCTTCGAAGCGCGGTTCCCAGCCGTTTAACAACAAGAATGTGATTGCAGCGTTTGCGCCGACTCGTTTGTTGCCGTCGATGAACGGGTGGTTCTGGCAGAGGTGGAAGAGGTAGGCGGCCGCCATCGCCGCAATGGATCGGTGCAGGAACTGGCCCCCGAACGCCGTCTGGGGCGTGGCAATGGCTGATTCAAGTCCAGCGAGGTCGCGAATGCCGTCGGAGCCACCGTACCGCTCGATCTGTTCTGCGTGGATTTCCAGAACTTCGTCGAGCGACAGGAACGAAGGTTCAATGGGATCGGCAGCCGCCACTCACTCCGCCAGTTTTCTGAACGCTCTCCCGTATCGCCGATGCGCCGACTCCTGGGCTGACTCGAACTTCTTCCTGCGGGCCGACGCCTCGGCACGGGCTACGATCAGCCGTTCGCCGTCGGTGCTGATGTCGAGCGGAGTCTCGGGATCGATCCCGAGAAGGTCCAGAATCGGGCGGTCAATCACCAGCGCCAGGCTGTTTCCATGCTTGGTGAGCTTCTTGACCATGTGCATCTCGTATCTCCAATGTATCACCATCGGGGAAGCCGAGCCAGGCGGGTGTACAATCCAATCGGAGCCAGGATTCGATAGCGGAATTCGGGGAGGCGGCCCATGCGGGTACTCGTAGCGGACAAGTTCGAGCAGTCCGGGCTGGACGGCCTGGCCGCGCTCGGGTGCGAGGTTTTCTCCGAGCCTGGATTGAAGGACCAGGCGCTGGCCGAACGGATCGCCGAGCTCCAGCCGGATGTGCTGATCGTGCGCTCGACCAAGGTCGGCGAATCCGTGCTTGGCGGCTGGACCGCTCAAGCTGGTGGTCCGCGCGGGAGCCGGCTACAACACCATCGACGTGGCGGCGGCGTCTCACCGGGGCATCTACGTCTCGAACTGCCCTGGGAAGAACTCGATCGCGGTGGCCGAGCTGGCATTCGCGCTGATCCTGGCGCTCGACCGGCGCATAGCTGACAACGTGATCTCGCTCCGCGCCGGCGAGTGGAACAAGGCCGAATTCTCGAAGGCGCGGGGACTGTTCGGCCGCACTCTGGGCCTGCTCGGAATGGGTAACATCGGCAGCCAGATGATTCCGCGCGCGAAAGCCTTTGGGATGCCGGTGGTGGCCTGGAGCCGCAGTCTCAGCGCCGAAAGAGCGAAAGCGCTGGGCATCGAGCGCGGAGATTCGCCCCGCGCGGTCGCCGCGTCGGCGGACATCGTGAGCGTGCATCTAGCGCTGACGCCGGAAACGCGCGGTCTGTGTGACGCCGGCTTTTTTGGGGCAATGAAGAAGGGCGCGTACTTTATCAACACTGCCCGCGGCGAAATCGTCGAGGAAGAAGCCCTGAAGACCGCGCTTAGGGAGAAGGGCATTCGCGCGGGCCTGGATGTCTTCGCCGAGGAGCCGGCCGGCGGGACGGGCGCAGTTCACCAGCGAGCTCGCGCGGACGCCCGCGATTTACGGCACACACCACATCGGCGCCTCCACCGAAGAGGCGCAGGAGGCCATTGCGGCTGAGGCGGTGAGGATTGTGCGCATGTTCCAGGAGACCGGCAAGGTGCCGAATGTCGTGAATCTGGCGCGGAAGTCACCCGCCACCTGCACCCTGGTGGTGCGGCATTTCGACCGGCCGGGAGTGCTGGCATCGGTGCTCGACGCCATCAGCGCGGCGAAGATCAACGTTCAGGAAATGGAGAATGTGGTGTTTGAAGGGGCTGAGGCGGCCGTGGCCCGAATCAACCTCGAAACCGTCCCCCCGGAGGCCACCCTTCAACTGCTGCGCATCGCCAATCCCGACATCCTGGAGCTGAGCCTCATCCGTGTCGGATAACCAGCACGTCGCCGTCTTTGACGATGTACTCTTTGCCTTCCAGGCGCAGGGCGCCCTTTTCGCGAACGCCGGAGTAGCCTCCGGCATCGATGAGGTTCTTCCAGTTCACCACTTCGGCGCGAATGAATTTCTTCTCGAAGTCGGTGTGGATGGCGCCGGCGGCCTTCACCGCGGTGGAGTTGATTGGAACGGTCCAGGCCCGAACTTCGTCTTCGCCCGCCGTAAGAAATGACATCAGTCCGAGCACTGAGTAGGTGGCCGAGATGAGCCGCTCCAGGCCGGATTCCTTCAGCCCGAAACTGGACAGATACTCGCGCGCCTCCTCGGGTGACAATGCGGCCAGTTCCGCCTCGACCCTGCCGCAGATGGCCGCCACTCCGGTGTTGGCCTTCCCCGCCAGCGGGCCCGCGCGATACTCGGTCTCCACTTCGTGCATCCGCCCGGCGTCGTTCTCGCCCAGGTTCAGCACGAACAGCATCGGCTTCCGCGAGAGGAACTGGAAGCCGCGGATGCGCTTCTCGTCATCGGCGGTGAGCTTCATCTCGCGCAATGGAGTGTTCGACTCCAGCGCGGCCTTGGCCCGCTCGAGCAGTTCGAATTCGCGATCCAGGTCCGCGTTCTTGATCTTCTTGCGGTCCCTTTCCAGGCGATCCAGGCGCTTTTCGACGACGATCAGGTCGCTCACGATCAGCTCGGCCTCGACATCGTTCAGATCGCGCAACGGATCGACCGAGCCCTTCTCGTGCGGCACCGTGTCGCTTTCGAACAGCCGCAGCACGTGGGCCAGGGCGTCCGCCACGCGCAGGCTGGCCAGATAGCCGGGTTCGCGCAGCGCCTCCTTGGAAATAGAGGGGAAATCCAGGTACTCGACGGTGGCGTTCGTGGTCTTCTCGGGCTGGAACAATTCGGCGAGCGCCACGAGCCGGGCGTCGGGCACCTTGGTCACTCCGACCCGCGCCTCCATCGTTCCCACGCGCGTCTGCTCGTGTACTCCGGTCAGAATGGTGAATAGAGACGTCTTGCCTACCATTGGCAGGCCGATAATTGCGGTTTGCATCCTAGAGCGGAACCTCCACGGTGGTCAGGATGTCCGCGAGGATCAGCTCCGAAAGCTCGGATGTCCTCTGCGCCAGCGCCACCCGCGTATTGATAACGACGCGGTGCGCGAACACCGGGACCGCCAGCCGCTTCACGTCGTCGGGAATCGCGTATTCCCTGCCTTCGAGCAGGGCCAGCGCCTGCGTGGCCCGGTACAGAGCTTGCGAGCCGCGCGGGCTGACGCCCAAGGACAGCGACTCATGCGCCCGCGTCTTCTCCACGATCGACATGATGTAATCCACCAGCGCGTCGTCCACGCGCACCTGCTCCGGCTTGAGCCTGAAGCTGGAGAATGTCCTCCGCCGTGAGAACCGGCTGCGCGGGCGGGGCGTGCTGGCGCTCGACGCTCCTCAGAATCTCGCGCTCGCTGGCCCGGTCGGGATATCCCATGCGCAGCCGCAACAGGAAGCGGTCGAGCTGCGACTCGGGCAGCGGATAGGTGCCGTGGTGTTCCACGGGATTCTGCGTGGCGACGACCATGAACGGCTCCGCCAGCGGGAGCGAGCGCCCGTCGATGGTCACCTGGCGCTCATTCATGGCTTCGAGCAGGGCCGACTGGGTCTTGGGCGTCGTCCGGTTGATCTCGTCGGCCAGCAGGAAGTGAGTGAAGATGGGCCCGCGCCTGAACTCGAACGACTGGGTGTGGGCGTTGTAGATGGTGACGCCCACCACGTCGCTGGGCAGCATGTCGCTGGTGAACTGGAGGCGGTGAAACGTGCACTGTATGGAGCGCGCCAGAGCCTGGGCCAGCGTGGTTTTCCCGACGCCGGGCACGTCCTCGAGCAGCAGGTGGCCCCGCGCGAGCAGGCAGACCAAGGACAGGCGGACCACGTCCGCTTTCCCTCGGACGACTTGGGAGAGGCTCGCTTCCAGTTCGCTGAGCCTTGAACTGGCGGCGGGCGGGGCCTCGGTGCTATCCCGCAGAGGCATCACTTGTTATAATAGACGATCTGGCCCGCCACCCACGGGCGCGTAGCTCAGTTGGTTAGAGCGCCTGCTTCACACGCAGGAGGTCACAGGTTCGAGTCCTGTCGCGCCCACCATTCCTATCAATAACTTGCACCAGCCGGCTGTTCGCCAGGGGCTCCATTAGGGGCTCCAATAACGGGTCCTGGGCCCGTTTCACTGTTTCACCTCGTTTGCCAGCTTCGGCCAAGCATACTGCTCGATCATTGCTGCTTCGCCGGATCGATCCTGTGCATGGCTGTACACGTCCAAGGTCATCAGCACGGATGAGTGCCCGAGCTGATCCCGCATGGTCTCGGCCTTCATCCCGGCCAGACGGCCCCAGGTGGTGTAGGTGTGCCTCAGATCGTGCCAGGATACGGCAGGCAGACCCAAGGTCTTGCAGGCTGGCTTGACGTGACGTGCTACAGCATTGTGCAGGTCAATTGGAGTGTTGGTCCGAATCCCGAACATGAAATCATCCACCCCGGTGAACGTCGCTTGTCTCCTCCACTCTGTCGAGTGCGCCTTGAGCCAAGGGACCGATAGATACCTCACGCCTGGACTTCGGCGTCTTTGGGCTCCCGAGCTTCCCCCGATAGACAGCCTCATCTATCGCCAGAGTGCCGGGCTTCTGGTTGTCGCGCCAGCGTAATGCCGCTAGCTCGCCCCGCCTTAGCCCGCCCAGCACAGCCAGAATCACCAAGGTGGTGTATGGCTGCTCCAAGATCGAGATGAGCCGATGGAACTCTTCCGGCCAGATCACCCGCTTAGCTCTGACGTGATCCCTCGGGGGTAATCTGAGACGCCCCTTCGCTGGGTTCGCTCCGGTCTTGATCCATCCCCACTCTTCGGCACACGTAAACAGACCTGAGAGACGGCCTCTCAGGTCGCGTACCGACTCCCCTGCAAGCTGCTTTGACGAACCGGTGAGGAATGCCTGAACGTCCGCCTTGCCGATCGCTGAAAGCGGAGCGCCCTTGAACGCCGGCTGTATTCGCTTAAAGGCCCACTCGTAGGAAAGTTGAGTCGAGAGCTTTAGTGTCGGCTTGATGGATTCTGTCCAGGCTGAGATCAGGTCCGCCATGGTCTTCTGCTTATGCTCGCTGCCCTCGACTACATCGTTGATCGGTTCCAGGAAGCGCCCTGCTTCCTTGCGCGCCTCGGTCAGAGTTATTTCGTTCACACTGCCGAGCACTTTGGTACGTTTGTGCCGCCC
The DNA here is from genome assembly GCA_963734625.1 of Bryobacterales bacterium. Lineage (GTDB taxonomy): Bacteria > Acidobacteriota > Terriglobia > Bryobacterales > Bryobacteraceae > CAVTHW01. Next base: position 219,981 of record CAVTHW010000008.1, read on the forward strand.
AATCGAGCCATCAGGCTCTGATTCGTAACTCCAGTACTTCAGCTTCCATTGCCCTCTATCCTGGATGGGTTTTGGAAATTGCCCTCTTCTTCTGCGGGCCATCATTCGCCATCCTCCTCTCGTGGATGGCCCGCTGAACTGAACGGTATGGAGTATATCAGACACGGCAGTGACGGCGGATTCCCGCTCCAGATCGGAAAGTGCACGGCCACACTGGTCCTCCAGGGCGTCACGAGCATCACGCTCGCGACGGCCCGGATCATCCGCTTCTGGAACCGCTCCAGTCGCCGCCTGCACAGCCTGAGCATATGTCAAGTTTCTGAAACGCCGACTGCGTTGGAGAATGCGGAAACGATCTGGAAACGCCGTGTGAAAGGGCCTCCGGAGACCTTCCCAAATCCAAGAGAATCGTGGTCAACGCAGGGCGCGAGACTTCATCTGGAAACGGTTTGGGAACAAGAGAGGGCTTGACAGGGTTTAGAGCATCGCTCGTTGTTTTGAAAAAAGTTGCGCAACATTCCGCTGTAACTGCTCATCCTTCCAGCCCTTCACCAGCGATGGATCCGCATGCCGCTGCATGATCGGAAGGGTCTGGATCGTAGTTTGTCCAGTTCGACGCAGATCTCGCTCCCGTCCTTACCCTGGGCGAGGAGATTGCGGATGACCCGGTTGCGTTCTCTGGTGCGTCTCCATTCCCGAGTTGGCAGGGTGGCTGAGGAAACCTCTTTAGCGCGCTTTCTGAGGCCCGAGGACGCGCGTTCTCGGCGTAGGCGGCCCATTGCACGGCCAAGCGACCAGAGGGGGCTACGGAGACGCTATCGACGATTTCGCCCCAGAAGGTGGGGTCATTGTTCTAAGGGGAGAAGGCAGCTTCGATGTAGTTAGGCTGGACGTATGGTCCAGCCGTGCTGATTACGGTCAGGCCCTCCTCCCAAGGCCGGTCGGTCTGAGGTTCCTTGATCCGCCCGTCTGATTCGACGCCAAAGAGCGAGAGTTTCTCGTATACCAGGATTTCGAGGTATTGCGACAACTTCGAATAGAACCAGTCCCGATAGTCAATCGCACGAGGTCCGTGCATCCTCTGGAAGCACTCGAACGTCGCTTCCAGGAGCGTGTGGTACATGATGTCGGTGAACTCAAATGCAGCAGTGCGATCTCCCTGCCGAGCCTTGTAGACGAGTTGTACGCGTCCGGCAAACCCATCTTTCCTGTCTTGACGTGAGCGGTCATACTCCCTTGTGCCGGTGCATGTGCGCTCGGAGTGCGTGCGCGGGCCTGAGGAGGATCTGGAGTGCGAAAGAAACACAGACGTGGAGAAGGCGCGGTACTGGCAGGCGGTCATTCGGGACGCGGCGCGCAGCGGCATGTCGACGCGGGCGTTCTGCCGGCGGCGGAAGCTGCATGAGAGCCAGTTCTATTGGTGGCAGCGCCGATTGAAGGAAAAGCGTCCGCCCGTTTCGACGCCACGAGGCCCAGGTAACGGGGCGGCGAGTTTCGCTCTCGTCAGCGACGAACCCACAACGGTGGACGCCGGCATCGAGTTGGTGCTGGCCGGCGGGCGCCGGTTGCGCATCGCCAAAGGCGTCGATGAGCCGACCCTGCGATCGGTGCTGGCGGCGCTGGAACAGCCGGGATGCTGAGCTTCCCGGCGGCCATCAAGGTGTACCTGTGCACGGTGGCCTGCGATATGCGGCGGAGCTTCGACGGCCTGTCGATGATGGCAGAGCACATCATCCGCTGCAATCCCTTCTCGGGCCATCTGCTGGTGTTCTGCAACAAGCGCAGCGACCGGCTGAAAATCCTGTACTGGGACCGGGACGGGTGGGTGATCTGGTACAAGCGGCTGGAGGCTGGCACGTTTCAGTTTCCGTTCGCCCAGAGCGGGCGGCGGGAGATCGCGGCCTGGGAGCTGGGCGTGCTGCTGGAAGGCATCGACCTGAGCAAAGGGCGCCGGCGGAAACGCTACGTGCTGCCCGCCGCGGCGGCCGAGGCGCACGCCGAGCTGGAAACGCCAAAACAATAGCGTGCTCCTCTGTTTTCCATTGACTTTCGCGAGTAAGTGTAGTAAGTTAGTCTTTCAGATACTTACTCTCCCGAGATGGCGACGGATTCCCCAGACCTGCCGACCGACCCAGCCGCCCTGCGGCAGATGCTGCTGCGGACCCTGGCGCAACTGGACGCCACTCAGGCGGCGCTGGCGGCCAAGGAGTACGAACTGGAGCGCGTGCGGCACTGGCTCCAGCAGATGCTGCGCCACCGCTACGGACAGAAGCGCGAGCGGGTGGATGAGAACCAGTTGTTCCTCTTCGCCGCCGAGATCGCCAGCCGGGGGGCAGAACCGCCGCCCGAGCCGAAACCGGCCCACAGCAAGCCGCGGCCCGCTCCGCCCGGACACGGGCGACAGCGGTTGCCGCAGTCCTTGGAGCGACGGCGCGTAGTGTTCGATCTGGCCGCCCACGAGCGGCAGTGCCCCGAGTGCCAGATGGAACTGCGGCACATCGGTGAGGAGATCAGCGAGCAACTCGAGTACGTGCCGGCCTCGTTGCACGTCGTACAGCAAGCCTGCCAGAAGTACGCCTGCCCCAAGGGCTGCACCGTGGTCACGGCCCAGAAGCCGCCGGCGCCGGTGGAGAAGGGGCTGGCCGGGCCGGGACTGCTGGCGCACGTGGCGGTGAGCAAGTTCGGGGATCATCTTCCGCTGCACCGCCAGGAGGCAATCTTCGCCCGGCAGGGCGTGGATCTGTCTCGCCAGACCATGTGCGATTGGATGCGGCAGTGTGCGGAGTTGGTCAGTCCGCTAGCCGACCTGATGAAAGAGCGGGTGTTGAGTTCCAAAGTCGTGCAGACCGACGACACGCCGGTGCCGGTGTTGGACCCGGAGTTGCCTCGCACGCGCACCGGGCGGATCTGGACCTACGTCGGGGACGCGCTGCATCCCTACACGGTGTACGACTACACCCCGAATCGTTGCCGCGAAGGGCCGGATGAGTTCCTGAAGGACTTCCACGGATACCTGCAGGCAGACGCCTACTCGGGCTACGACCAGATCTACAAGGAAGCCGAGCGCGGCATCACGGAGGTGGCCTGCATGGCGCACGCACGCCGCAAGTACTTCGAGGCGCAGTCGTCCGACATCATGCGTTCGACGGTGATGCTGGCTTACTTTCATCTGCTGTACGACGTCGAGCGCGAGGCGCGGGAAAAGCAGTTGGACTCCGCTGGCCGCCTGGCGCTGCGCCGCGAGCGGAGCCAGCCGATGCTGGACGACATCCAGGCGTATTTGGAGCGCGAGCGGCCGCGGGTATTGCCCAAGAGCCCGATCGGCCAGGCCATGGCCTACACGTTGTCCAACTGGGACGCGCTGGTGCGTTACGCGAAGGACGGCGATCTGGAAATCGACAACAACGGCGCCGAGCGCAGCCTGCGCGGGGTGGCCGTGGGACGGCGTAACTGGACTTTCTTCGGCAGCGACAACGGCGGTCGTACGGCAGCGGTGCTGAGCAGTCTCATCGCCACGTGCAAGCGCCACCACATGGACCCGTTCGCCTACTTGCGCGACGTGTTCATTCGCATCGGCGCTCATCCGCAAAACCGACTCGAGGAATTACTGCCCGACAACTGGCTGGCTGCCCGGACAGCCGCCACCGCCTGACCGGACTCCCAGCCCTCAGCCGCATGTGCGCAGGCTCATACCTGTGTTGGCCGGACGGCCGTCAACGCCTGACCTCGCGTCCACCCACTTCAGCCGAACCTACACCCAGCCTCATACCTGGGTTGGCCGGACGCATTACCGGCTTCCAGCAAATGAGCCCCACGTCGAAGTCGCCGGGAATCCCGAGGTCGCCGCAGATGCGGTCGAGTTCCCGCCGCTCGACGGGTTCGCGCTCCAGCCGCTGTCGAACGCTCTCCAACTGCGAGAAGTACTGCCCGAAGCGGTGGTACGTCGTTCTGGCTCTCTCCACCTGCTCGTTGAGGTCGCCGGGCAGCTTGACCTCAGTCCGGCTCGGCAGGGCGGTCCACCAGCGGACCAGCTTCCACTCGCCCGAGCGAAACACGTACTTGCCGCTGGCCACAACCGCGCAATCGATCCCGATCTTCGCGCCCACCAGGTGCTTCCATTGGGTCCAGGTGGCGTCCCAGGCGATGGGGAGCAGGACCGGATCGAGCAGGACTTCGAGCTTGCGCCGGCTGTCGCGGTAGAGCGCGTGGTCGGGCAGGAAGTCCAGCCGGCGCAGGTGCGCGCGGAAGCGCCGCCGGCTCGTTTCCGGCAGGAAAGAGACGATGCGTTGCGCGAAAAACGTCTGCCCGTCCCGCGCCAGTTCGCCGCCCACCGCCAGCGATCCGAAGCCTCCGTAAGGAAACACGGCCGGGGCATCCGCATCATCGAGCAGAGCGTCATAGCAGGCACGGAGGTCCGGCTGCATCAGCATGTTGAACGCACGCTCCAGGTTGCGCAACTCGCCGCGCGCCGCCCTGGCAGCCTCCAACTCCAGGCTCCTGAGCTTGAACGCCAGCCGCAATTCTCCGGGACTCGCGCTGCGCTGCACCCTGAGCGCGTCGTAGAGTGTCGGCGACTCCACCCAAGGGCGGCTGCGGTCGCCCCGGTAGAAGTGGTCGCGGACCGCGCTCGCGGGCAGGTGAATCCAACGTATCCCCAGCCCGCCGGCAACGACCTCGGCCCGGAGGAAACGCGCCTGGCGTGAATCGGTCTTGGGCTGCGTGACGTAGCCGATCTGGGCCTGGTACAGCTCTTTCGGCCGGACGCGCCCGGCGCGCACGATGCGCAGTTCCGTCCGGCTCTCTCCGGAGAACGAACCGTTGAATTCGACCTCGTCGCCGGGCCGGGCGAACGCGGTCAGGTACCGCGCGACAACGACGGTCGTGCCGTCGGCGAGCGAGAGCGCAGTCGTGGCCTCACCCGGCTTGACCGCCGTGATCGGCGAGCGCCGGGCGGTGGCTGGCGTCGGACCGGGCGAGTCCATGCCGCGCCTAGTTCACGTAGCGGCTGGGGGATTCGACTGTTTCGAGGTACAGGGCACGAGCGTCCTCGATCAGATCCTCGATCTCCGGGCCATCGTCCAGGATCGCTGCCGGCTCTCCCTCGGGCGTCGGCCAGGGCTGGGACTCGTTCAGGCCGTCATCCTCCAGCGGCGCCTCAAACCGCGCCATAGGCAATCTCCTCTCCCAAGCGGGAGTGTAAGGCCAAAGGCCGACGAAGGCAAAAGCTGGCCTCTGCAGCCCCTTGGGCTGCTCGGCAAGGCAGGCTGACGCCATCATCGCGTGCTCTCAAAGGTGGCACTGTCGATGGTATAAGTCCTTTTGAGCCATAGCGTTGCATCTGATTCAAGGCTGACTCGAACCCGCCGGCACCACACCCGGGGGACGGTGCCGAGCAAGGCGGCCGATTGGCTCAAAACTTAGCCGGGGGAGGACGACTCATCCTCTGAAAGTTCCTCGCACTTGCAGATGTTTGATCGTGCAGAGATCCCTGCGCACTCGTGATAGGTCTCCTTATGCAGGACCGCTACGGGCGATATGGGTGATCGGGGAAATTCGCGCTTCTCAAAGCCCTCGTTGACCGAATCTTCGGCTAGGTGTGGTTTGGTACCTGAACCCAGATGAAGAAGGTAATGAACACGGTGGGTTCGTGCATTATCCGGAAATGCGTGAGTGTGATGAGCGCCTATACGATTCACTGCAGATGTTAGTGCATGCTGGAATGCGCCGTGTGGCCGCCGTCGAGCAAACCAACATCCTTCCGACGGGTACGGCCTTCTTTTCAGAGCCGCTCACGTTTCGCGATCTGCCACCGCTGCAGATCTCGGCTCGCAGCGAGCGGCGCGAGCAGTGGCTAGAGGTGCCGCAGATACGATGCTGGTGTCGACCTTGTATTCCTGGATCCCGATAACGGCTTCGCGTGTCCTTCCATCGCTGCGACGGCAAATACTGGGCAGAATCTCCTCCCAGAAGATCTCATACCGTATTTGAAACGCGATCAAAGTCTCGTCATATACCACCATTTTCAACGCACGGGCTTGGCGTATGAGGTCGAACGCAACATACGCCTGCTCCGCTCCCTTGGAGGCCGGCACGTTTGGGCGTTGAGCTTCACCGGCGATCCGTTCGGTTCTTCTTTGTCGTCGCAGCGCACCGACATCAGTCTTTGCTGTTCGATAGTTCCCGGCAATTCCTGGCGACGCCTTGGGGTAAGCCACGGCGTTTCCGCTTGCACATCCCGGCGAGCGACTCAATGATCGGTACCGTGGACGAGGAGACGCCGCCCTCAAGCGACGGGGCAGTCCTCCCAAATTGGGCCGCATGGTCAGTGGACGCAACGCCAAGAGCACAGGAAGGCGTTGGACGGAGATCGGCTCCGAGAATCGTAATCGCCAGACTGTTGTTCGTAAGACGGGTCATGCCGGCACTGATCACAGTCAACACATCTATGTGCTGCATTGTGGGGAGTGCGGCTATGACTACGGCGCAAATGGGTCGGACATTTTTGAGCGCCGCTGTCCACTGTGTCAGGCCGGCAAACCGGGCCTGCAATGCGATGGCTAGGAAGGCAAACAGACGTGCAGGGTAACGACGGCTGCTGCTGCCTGCTCGCAACCCCATGAGGCTCAGTCCGAGATCCCCCCAGCATCTAGGCCCGGCACCGGTAAATGCGCCGTGGATGCGCCGGCGCGTCGCACGGAACAGAGCTGACCTCTGGTGTCAGCGATTCGCGGGTCACAGAAGAACGCTCGCCAGCTTTCAGGCTGGCTTCGGTCGATCGTCGTGCCGATCTGATTGTCGATCGCCGCGCTGATCGGCGGGTTGTCTGACAAAGCCGTTGATCGGTCGGCTCGATCCAGGCGTGATGACGTGCAATTGCGCCAGTTGTGTACTCGACGCGGAGTGGTAACAAGTCAGCGAGTCCGACACGATGACTGCCGGTCCGCCACTTAGGATCGACCTGACGCCTCAAGTCGGGAGGGCCAGCGAAGACTGTCCACCACGGTGGCCGCGGTTGGGGACAAGGGCATCCAGTTCGTCGAAGAAAATCAGCGTTGGGGCTTTCTGTCGTGCGGCGGTGAACAACTCTCCGATCTTTTCCTGGCCGCCATGCACATAGATGCTTGCCAAGGAAGAGGGCCTCACCTCCATGAATTCGAACTTCAAGATCACCGCGAGCTTTCGAGCGATGAATGTCTTGCCACATCCTGGGGGTCCATACAGCAGAAGACCGTTCGGAAGATCGACCTTGTAGCGGCGGTATAGTTCTGGTTCCTGGAGCGGAAGGATGACATCACGCTCAAGAATGGCCTTCAGTTCTCTCATCCCTGCGACGCCCGTCCAAGGGCCTTGGACGGCAGGGCGACGGGAACCAGGCGCCCCCAAGGGCTGGTTGCGGTCACTCAGATGCAGTGCGGCTTTCAGCCGCTCCTTCAGGGCTTGTGCCGCCACGTTGCCTGGATTCAACTCACACTCGAAGCAGGTCCATGCGAGTGCTTCCGAGAGTCGTCCCCACTCGCGGAGTAACTCAATTCGACACAACCACGCCAGCCGTCGTTCTTCCCGGATTGCTGGATCCGCGTGAAACAGCGGCATGTCCAATTCGATCACGCGATCCAGCGCTTGCAAGGCAAGAGCCTTCTTCCCCGAAGCCAAGAGGCGCTCGATTTTGGAAAACCAGGGGTTCGATGAACGCTGCGAGAATGTGCCTACCTTGCTCATTGGCTTCTCGGTGACCGAGTAACGATACTATCGCTTTTCGGAGCCCTCCCGGCCGGGGTGACGTCATGCGCCACACTCTAAACCCGGGGCGCACGTAGATGACGATCAAATCCCTTCAGGCGGGGCGAATCCAGCACTTTGGAGGACAGAAGTGAGAAACGCCGGACGTATCCGTCTCGGGTACTACCCCCTCGCAATCAAGGAAGCACAGCGCATTCGGCGGTTCCTGCACTTCCCGGACCCGGCCGAGTGCTCGGTTGTCGATCCGTGCGCTGGCTGTGGCACAGCTCTCGTGGAGATCACCACGGACTCCCGCGCGGCGCGGTACGGGATCGAACTCGATGCGTACCGGGCGGAGCAGGCCGGCCGGGCGCTTCATCAGGTGATCCAGGGCAACTGCTTCGATGTTCACTGCCCGGTGGAGTCGTTCTCGCTGCTCTACCTGAACCCGCCGTACGACTTCGAGGTCGGCGAGAGCCGGAACCAGCGCACTGAGCAGGCCTTCCTCGAATTCACATTCCGCTGGCTGAAGCCGGGCGGCGTCCTGGTCCTGGTGATCCCCGCCCAGAGGCTGAACGCCTGCGCCGACGTGCTCGCGGTCCACTTCCGCGACAAGGCGCTCTACAGGCTGACCGAACCGGAGGCCGTCCGCTACCAGCAGATCGTGGTGTTCGGGGTCCGCCGGTCGCACCGGGAGCGCAGCCAGGTAAAGGACTGGGATGTCAGCCAGGCCAAGCGGAAGCTGTTCGAATACGCGCGCCAGTACGAACAACTGCCTGGACTGCCCGACGTGCCGGACCGAGTCTACGCGGTGCCGCCGAGTGGCGCGGTGCAGTGGGCGTACCGCGGGATTCCGCTGGACAGCGTCGAGGATTCCCTGCCCAATTCCGCTGCCTACCGCCAGGCGGCGCGCGTCCTGTTTGCGCCCGAGGCCCGTGCGACGGGTCGGCCGCTCACGCCCCTTCACGGCGGCCATGTCGGCCTGCTCGCCACCTCCGGCCTGCTGAACGGCGTGTTCGGAACCGGCCCGCAGCGGCATGTATCCTGCTGGGAATCCAACAAAACCACGGATCGATTCGAGGAAGTGGAAGACGGGGTCACCACGATCCGCGAGCGGGAGCGGTTCACGCAGAGCCTGACGCTCGCGTACTGGGATGGCCGGACAGCCATCCTGACCGATGGGAGTCGAAACCATGAAGAACGCCCACCTGCGGATGGGAACGCTGCAGTTTCACAAAGTGACAAGGGACACGACGATTGATGTGCGGCTTTGGATGGACCGGCTCATCGCCGAGCACGAGGACGGCGCCCGCGGACACGCAAAGGCGCATCTAATCTCGGTGTTCGGCGGCGACCAGGAGATCGCGGCCATCAGCGCGGCAATCGCCGAGGAGGGTTGCTTCCAAGTGGCTGGGCTTGGCATCCCGGCGCTGACGGTGACGTTGGGCGAGGATGCCGAGACGTTCCGGGCCTCCATCTCCATCCCCGGCCGCAAGCGACCGGTTCGGCATCTGGTCGGAATCTCGAAAGAACTGGCGCTGACGCGCGCCGGCGGCGAGCCCAAGGCCCGGCGCACGGTCCTTTGTTCCGGCACTCCCGGCTTCGTCCTGTACCGCCTGGCCGTGCGGTTCGGCCTGCCTGTCTTACCGGAGTGGAGCGAGTGGTTCCACAAAGAACTCACGCGCCGGCGCGCTATTCAGCCGCTCATCGGGCTGGGATGCGAGCCCGTTCTCGTTAGCGGCACCAAGAAGCGGTTCCTGGCCTGGATCGGCCACGGGCTCAAGCGGCGCCAGATTGAGATTCCGGACGTCCTTGAGAGCCCGCAGTGGGACATCCAAGCCCGGTTCGATCCACCCGAAGAAGCCGCCGGCCAAGCGGCGTAGCCACTCATCCCCCAGCCCAACCCCAAAAAGGAGTCGTGCATGGAACCTCTGCCTGCCAACACCAGCGAATACCTCCGCCAATACTCAGACGAGCTGGGGGTAAAAATTCTCGCGCAATTTCCCCCGCTGCACCAGCCGGGAAACCAGGTGCATCCGGGCGTCGCCTGGCTTCGCCGCACGCCGTTCCCGGCGCAGGAACTGGCGATTATGGGCATCGTCCGGCAGTGGGAGCGCTCGAACGCCGCCGCGGCCATCGCGGAATGCGGTACCGGGAAGACCCTTATCTCCCTGGGGGCGATTCACTGCCACGCGGGCCAGCGGCCGTACACGGCGCTCACCATGGTGCCGCCGCAATTGGTCGAGAAATGGGCGCGCGAGTGCTTCCTGACCTTGCCGCGCGTCAGGGTCTTCGTCATCGACGGCATCCGCAACGGTGTCGGCTCGAACGGCTACACGGGGGTCAACGAAGTCAGGCTCCGTAACGGACGAATCGTCCGTGAGGGGCTGCGTACCACACTGAGCGACCTGCGACTCCGCAAGGACGCGCGATCGCCACGGTCCCGCTGGCAGTCGATCTGCGGATCACCCGCCGTCTTCATCGTCAGCCGCGAGCGCGCGAAGCTCGGGTACTTCTGGCGGCACGTCTTCGGAACGCCGCGCAGCGGGCCGTTCAACGGTTGCGTCGTGAATCCGGACACCGGCCGCCCGGTCCTCACCGGGACGGACCAGCTTCGCCGGGCTGACTTCCGGAAGGCGAAGCATAGCGAATTGGTCGCCGGTGACGACCCCACATTGGCTGGCAAGGCGAGGAAGCCCTTTCACAGCGCACTGTGGCAGTCGGACGGATCGAAGGTGCGGCGCTACGCCCCAATCGACTTCATCGGTCGCTACATGGACGGCTTCTTCGACTACGCCATCGCCGACGAAGTCCACGAACTCAAGGGCGACACGGCCCAGGGCAACGCGCTGGGCACGCTGGCCAGCTCTGCCCAACGGATCGTCATCCTCACGGGAACGCTGCTCGGCGGCTACGCGGACGAACTGTTCAACATCCTGTTCCGGTTGAACCCGCGGAAGATGCTGGCCGAGGGCTTCGTGCCCGGCGAGGCCGGCTTGCGCGCGTTTTCGGAGGCGTACGGCGTCCTGGAGAAGGTCACCGTCATCGAGCCTAAAGACAACGTGTGCTCCGAGGCGCGGGTGACCAAGCGTGTCAAGCGCCGCCCGGGCGCATCGCCGCTCCTGTTCGGACGGTTCCTGCTGGAACTCGGCGCGTTCGTGTCGCTGGAGGACATCTCCGACGCGCTGCCGCCGTACCAGGAGGAAGTGATCTCGGTCGAGATGGACGCTCCGCTGGCCAGCGCCTATGCGGACCTGGAGCGCGACATCAAGGAGGCTCTTCAGGCTCACCCCGGCAACCAGTCCGTGATCAGCACGGGTATGAACGCCCTGCTGCTTTACCCGGACCGGCCCTTCGGATTGGGTGATCTGATCGGCTACGCCGTCAACGAGGGCACCGGCGAGCGAGAGCGGTTCGTGATCTCAAGCCCGGCGGACCTGGATCAGTCCGTCGTTTACGCGAAGGAGCGCCGGCTGGTCGAGGAAGTCAAAGCCGAACTCGCCGTTGGGAGGCGCTGCCAGGTTTACGCCGTCTACACCCAGAAGCGCGACGTGACGCAGCGTTGGAAGCAGTTGCTCGTCCGCGAGGGGATTCGAGTCGAGGTCTTGACGGTGGACGTGCCGCCCGAAGCGCGTGAAGCATGGTACGAGCGGCAACTCCGGAATGGGATGCAGGTGTGCATCTGCCACCCCAAGCTGGTCCAAACCGGCCTTGACCTGCTCGCGTTCCCGACCATCATCTTCGGGGAGACCGGCTACTCGATCTACGTGCTGCGCCAGGCGAGCCGCAGAAGCTGGCGCATCGGGCAGAAGCGGCCGGTCCGCGTGAAGTTCCTCCACTACGCCGGGACCATGCAGGAGAGCTGTCTGCGCCTGATGGGGAAGAAGCTGCTCGTCTCGCTCGCCTTGGAGGGCAAGTTCGCGAACGACGGCCTGCAAGCGTTCGATGATGACGACGACATGCTCACCGCCATGGCCCGCGAGTTGGTGACCCAGAAGGGAGTCGGGGAACGGGCCGACGAACTCTGGCGGCAGCTTCAGCGGCAAACAGCCACTGCCACGGGGGTTGATAACCCTCGATCAGAACCAGTGCTGGTAACCGGCCTGCCGGCCATTCCGCCGCCGCAACCCACCTTGGACGATTTCGTCCTTCCGATCAAAGGGAGCGCACGTCGTCCATCATCTCAACCTGACGGCATTCAGCTCTCCCTAGCATTCTGACCAAGCGCGCAACGAGGGAGACCGAAAGGAGCGAACGAGCATGAGCACGAGTGCGATTGCCCCCAGTGCGACCGAAATCGCGAAGGGACTGAGTGTGTTCGAAATCGACGAATCTCTTGCGGCATTGGTCGAAGCGGCAGCCGAAGAAGCGGACGCAAGTGGCGGTGACATCTCGGAAGAACTTAAGACCGCCCTGGCCACGTATGCCGAGGCGTTCGGTTACAAGGTGGACCGGATCGCCGACTACGTGAAAGCGCAGAAGGCGGAAGCCGAACTCGCCCAGCGCGAAGCCGAGCGCTTTGAGGCACGCTACAAGGCGGCTGAGAATCGCGAGAAGCGGCTAAAGCAAATGCTGGCGTGGTTCATGGTCACCCGTAACGTCCAGAAACTGCGTGGCGTGATGAACACGATCAGCCTTCAGGCAAACAGCACACCGTCATTGGTGATCCAGGAAACCACCCACATTCCGGACAGCTTCTACCGGGCGCGAATCGATCTCTCGTGGCCCGAGTGGCACGAGATCCTGGAAGGACTTCAGCCAGGCGGCCTGCGCGATCGTCTCCGAGCCGCCGAGGGCCAAGCCGTACAGAGGGAACTACAGCGAGGAATCCTGGCCGACGCTTTGGCACGCGGAGAAGCGATCCCTGGAGTCACGCTCGTCAAGGGAAACCACGTACGGTTGAGGTGAACGGGGCAGACTGGCTGAGCCGGGCGACGCTTGCCTGGATTGGTGGACCGCAACGAGGTTTGCTCGATCTCTCGTCCATGCGGACAGCATGGACGGGCTTCAACTTCCGGCGAGCCCACGACCGCGATGACCACGTCGGCAAACGTTGCCGACCGATCGCGGGTGATGACGGACGAAGACGAGCAGTGCCGCGAGTCGGCGACTTTCGATCGTCTGGCCCCCACGAAGTGGTGACGAGGGGTGGGGGTGGTCTAAGAGCCTACCCGAACGAGGCCGGAACCTGGACCAGAGTGCCGCGGCATCACGCAATCGATGCAATATGTTCGATGGACTATGGTAAACAGCACTGGGTTCCAGCTTTTTACCTGGAATCGTGGTGTGCCCCTGATCATGAGCCTGCTCGAAGTGGATAACGCTAGTCGGTTCCGGCAGACGGCCGGCGACGAGTCCTTCGTCGTGAGAAGGAACGTGGTCAAGTCTGGCTGGTTTACATAGCGTGGTTGACCTCGTGGCACGCCGGGACAAAGGGAAAAGTGCCGTAGCTGGGTGAGAACGGACACGATATGAGAGACAAACCGCCTGCCCTTGCGTGGCCTCGCTTGTTGAAGTTGCCATCGGACAGTGTGAATGTCGTTATTTTGACCTGAACCACTGGATATATCTGGCGCAGCATGCGTCGGGCTTCCAAGGGGCGGCTCGTTCGCGAGGGCACTTGAGGCGTGCCGTGGCGCGCGAGCGGCAGGTAATGCGGTGTTCGTTCTGTCAGGAACCCACTACATTGAGATGCTAAAGATCAAGGGGCCCGGCGCAACGTCGAGCAGTCGCCGACGTCATGGAGGAATTAACTGACTTCACAGCGCTCGTCAGCCGCGTCACCGTCATGGAGCTCGAAGTCACGGCGATGCTCGACCGGTTCGCGAGAGAGCCGAGTTCCTTGCCAATGATCCTCCTCCTCGGACGAGGGGTCCGGCACGCGGCCGGTGTTCAGGGCAGATTCAGGATCATGGGGCCTTCCGAGGGATGAGACCGACCGAGTGCGCGATCGAATGGGGGCAAGGGTGTTCGATGATCTCATGGCTGAGGCGAATCTGTGTCTTGAGCGATCCGTACTTCGAGGCCCCACCGACCGGGAGGTCCAGAACCTACGGGCATTCGGCTGGAATCCTGAAGCTGTCATACAGGTCGCAGAGAGGCGAGCTGCTGAAGAGCGATCGCAGACACTTCGACTTGACGGCGGGGGCCCGTGGCGGCACAGTCGGCTGCGCGATGTTGTCTCAGCGCGCGAACTCCTGATCGAGTTCCAGGATATCCTCCCACGCGGCGCTGGCGGAGCGGGGTCTGACGCTCTCTGATGTGATCTCAGATCCACAATCAGCACGCGCCTTTGTTCGCGCAATCCCAGTACCGAGGTCTCGGTCGAGATTGAAGACGGCTTGGCACCGCAACAGGGACAAGGAGTGGACCGCGAACGACATCTACGACATCGACGCCATGTCGGTGGCCGTCCCATACTGCGATGTCGTGGTGACCGAGAAGGCTTGTCACCATGCTCTGGAGGCGGCGCACCTCGGCAACCGAATGCACACCGCGCTCCTCCGCAACCTTGCAGACCTCCCAAGCACCCTTGACCAATGGAAACCGGAACGTGCGCCTGCGAACTAGCCGGTTTGGGCTGTGCTGAATTCATCCAACTTCAGACGTTTCGGACAGTCGGGTCAGCGCGAGCTGATGTCTCTCCCGACCAATCGGCTTCATTCGGGCATCGCTGGTTTGGCACCCGGACGAAAGACGCCCGTCGCTGACATGTGAGCATCGAGGGACGACTCGTCGAAGCGGAAATGTTCGATTGGCATTGGTAGCGACGACGCCGCTCCTAGGTATGCCCTGGCTGGCGCTTGGGTGCAGTTCCTGATGTCGCGGTCGCGCGCTCGGCACAATCGGCACTATAATTGAACCTCACCGTCGAGGCGGGGTGGTATGGGGTAGCGCCCGTCAGAGCCGCGGATCGTGCTCGTGGACAGGTACGACTCGCCTGTCTGCTGGGTATCCTCGTCACCCTCACCCCCGTTCGGACTGGATTGCCCGACAGCCCGACGACGGTGCTGCTCGCCGAAGCCGAACACCTTGCTTGGCTCCACAACTGGGTCCGGGCGCGACCGCTCTTCGCGAAAGCCGAGAGCCTTTTCGCCCAAGCAGGCGATGCCAGGAACGCCCTCTATTGCAAGGTCAGCCGGCTGCGGGCGGATGTTCAGGGCACGTCGTTCACCGAGGTCTCCGATTACCTCGGCAGGGAACTCCAAAATCCACTTGTCCAAAACGATCCCGCACTCAAGCTGCGCCTCCTTGTAGTCAAGGGCAACATCGACCTGGAGATCGATCCACCCGAATCGCGGCGGGACTGGGAGGAGGTTCTACGAATCGCTGAGAACCACGGCATGCAGAAGTGGGCGGCACGGGCAGGCGGGGAGCTGGCCATTCTTACCTTCCTTGAGGGGGACACCAACAAGGCTCGCAACATGATGATCAAGGCGGTGTTGCTGGCGAGATTCTACGGCGACGTGGCCGCGCAGATTCGCTACTACACGATTATCGGCCAGGGCTTCGTAGAGACGGGTCGGGCGCAGGAAGGCCTTGAGTACTTGGATCGAGCACTGGGCCTTGCGGCCAAGTACCCGGAGATCTCCTTTCCGATGCTTGCCCACACAGGCCGCGCGACGGCACTCTTGCGACTAAACCGTAGGTCCGAGGCCGAGAAAGCGCTGAACCAGATCCTGGAAATCGCAATCCAGACCAACCGCACCGACTATGAAGCCGACATCCACGCCCGCCTCGGCATTCTGAAGTCGCAAGCCAACGAGCCCCAGGCCGCGATCGGACATCTGGAGCAGGCGGCCACGCTTGCACGCCGGACGCAGGTCTACCGGATCGAAGCCACCGCGGAACTGCAATTGGCAAAGCTCTACGCGGGCGCAGGTGACCGCGACAAGGCGCGCATAAGCGCCTCGCAAGCATTGGATGCCATCCGGAAAGTCGGCGACAGGTTCGCCATGCCGGAGCACCTGGCTATGCTGGCAGGGCTCGAAGCCCAGACTGGCCGCACTCAAACGGCTCAGGCACTGTACGAGGAGGCGGCGGACGTCATCGAGGGCATGCTGGTGAACGCTCCAAGCTTGAGCGCGAAGAGTTCCTTTGTCGCGGCGATGAGCGAGGTGTTTCGAGGCCACTTTCTCCTGGCAGCCCAGCAGCCAGGTGGCCAGGCCCTGGCCTTTCAGATCTTGGAGCGCGCCAGAGGACGAATCACCGCCGATTCCCTGCGGGCGAGGTCGGCCACCGGGGAGAGGGGCCAGTCGGGCGGGAGCGCGGCGCACAAGGAGATCTCCGCACTTCAGCTGGCTCTGATCCGTTCGACGTCTGACAAGGAAAGGAAACGGCTGCTTGCGGATCTGTTCGAGGCTGAGCAGCGATTGAACCTGACGGCCACCGGGGCAGATCGGCATGGGGTGGACCTCCGCGCAAGCCCGGTGCCGCTCGCCACGCTGCAACGAAGTCTTCGCAATGACGAAGTCCTGTTGGAATACGTGCTGGGGGAGCCACGGTCATTCTGTTTGGCTGTGGATAGCCGCTCCGCAGCCCTCGTGCCCCTGGCGGGAAAGGGGAGGATAGAGAGCGAGGTCCGGCGGCATCTGGAGCGCGTGAAGTCGCGAGCGGACGCGAGGGAAAGCGGTCGGACGCTATTCGAGTTGCTCCTGCGCCCCATTCCGGGGGTGCAGGGCAGGTCTAGCCTGATCATCGTGCCGGACGGAAGCCTGAACAGCCTCCCTTTCGATACCCTGGTCGCTGGCGACGGGCGATACCTGGTCGAATCACACGTCGTCTCTTTGGCCCCGTCGGGAACCGCGCTTCACCTTCTACGCGAGATGCTGACTCAGCCAAGCCAGAGACCCGCCCTCGCCATCGGCGGGGTCACGTACGAACGGGAGAGGAGCCTTGTGGCGAAGAGCTTCTGGCCCTTCCAGAAGGACACCGTTCGTGGTGTCTCGGACTTGCGGCTTTCGGTGCTATCGAGGCTCCCGCGAACCGAAGAAGAGGCGAGAGCTGTGACTGCGGCCGCTGGGCGTGGCGCGGTGTTGCTTGGAGGCGATCAAGCCACTGAGGCAAAGCTGAAATCCGAGCCGCTCGATCAGTTCAGGATTCTCCACTTCGCAACTCATGGCATTTCAGATTCAGAGTATCCCGATCGTGCGGCGCTGATCCTTGGTTGGGATCCTCGCTCTTCCGAGGATGGATTGCTGCAGGCAAGAGAGATTAGCGCCATGCGGCTGAACGCCGAGCTTGTAGTGCTTTCAGCGTGCGAAACAGGCGAGGGACGCATCGAGGGCCAGGAGGGCGTCGCAAGCCTCTCCCGGGCGTTCTTCACGGCAGGGACACGCACAGTCGTCGCCACCCATTGGGCCGTTGACGACACGGCCACACTCTCACTGATGAAAAGCTTCTATCGGCACCTCGGCTTGGGTGAAGACCGCGGCGCCGCGCTCGCGCTGGCCAAGCGGGACCTTCTGGCCCGGCATGGCAAGGATGCCGTGCCCTACTACTGGGGCGCGTTCGGTATCGTGGGAGAGGCAGCCATGCCACTATCCCCCAAGAACTGAGGGCAGGCACGTGGAACTGGACAGGCGGGCACGGGAACAGATCTTGGCGAAAGTCCTTCGTTTGGTGGAGGAGAAGTTCTTTGATCCGAAGTTCGACTTCGCTGGCTGGCGGGCTGGGGTAAGCGAGCAGACCGAGCAACTTCTGTCCTGCCCTACCGCCGACGAGTTCGAGCAACGGTTGCATGATCTGGTTGCGGGCTTGCGCGTGAGTCATGCGAACTTCTTCCACAGCAGCGCCAAACGTGTTCCCAGCCGGCTGGCCATCGGCGCAACGCTTCAGAAGTGCGTAACAGGCGGCGAGGCTGTCTGGGTGTTCCAGGACGTCCACGAGGGCGGCCCGGCGGCTTTGGCGGGAGTCCGCCGTGGTGACATCCTGGTCAGTGTCAACGGTACAGCGGCGAAGCCACCCGAGGCGCCAACGTTCGCGATGGGGACGACAGTGCCTGTCACCGTTCGGCGATCAGATGGGCAGACAGCCGAGCTTTCCGTGGGTGTCCCCATCCCTCGAACGCGCAAGCTGCCCTACGCCGAGCCGCGTATCGTGTCGCACTCGATTCCACGGCCAGGTACCGGTCTGTTGAAGGCGAGTGTCTTCCCTGGTGCAGTTGGAATCGATGTCGCCCGCGCATTGGACGCGGCGGTTTCCGAGCTTCAGCAGTGCAAGCGGCTGGTGGTGGATTTGCGAGGCAATCCGGGTGGCGGAATCGGCGGACTCAGGCTCATGAGCTACCTGACTCCTGATCGGCTGCCCGTCGGCTACAGCCTGACTCGCCGCCGAGCCCAGGATGGATACGACAAGAACACCCTCCGCAGGTTCGGCCGCATCCCTGCATCCAAGTGGGAACTCGTCCCGCTGGCCCTTCAGTTCGCGTTCGCAGAGAAGTCAATCATGCTGGTGACTGAGGGGTTAGGCCCGCAGCCGTTCCACGGCGCGATGGCGGTCCTGGTTAACGAGCACACGGCCAGCGCGGCCGAGATGATCGCCGCCTTCGCCGCCGAGAATCATCTCGCGACCATCATCGGAACGCGCTCTGCCGGACGCCTGCTCAGTGCGGATTCGTTCAAGCTGCCTTACGGATACGTCCTCAGCTTGCCCGTCGGAGCCTACTACACCTGGGGCGGACGCCTGCTGGAAGGCTCGGGGGTCAAGCCCGATGTCGAGGTCGAACTCTCCTACGAAGGGCTGAGCCAGGGGATGGACACGCAACTCAACGCGGCGCTGGACTTCGTCGAGAGTGGTTCACTCAAGTCGTAGCGGATATTCCTGCCAGGCCGACCCGACGCGTCGGACGCCAAATGCGCACGCCCCGGAGCCCAGACTCCTCGAATCCACTTGAACTGTCAGAGTCGTGACGCCAGCTTGATTGCGGGCGACGCCCTGGGCGGACTGCCGTACGCGGCCAGCCTGCGAGATACAGCCACCTCGTAGGCGCCGTCCTCGCTGCCGACAGGAAGCTGAGTGTGATCTGAAGGCGTCCACGGGGCAGCGTCAGGACAGCGACCTTCGGTCGGTCCCTGTCCCCTTGTCGGCGAGAGAGGCCGGAGGTCCAGTGTCGCGGCGATGAGCGGCTCAGCGGGCCGCTGGAACCAGCCGCGGCCCATACCTGCCAGGACCGCCGCCCCGATCACCACAATCGCAATCGCGGCCGCCAGCGCGCTCGTGAAGATCGTCTGATTGACCGCCTGCCTCCGATAACGGGAGTAGTCCTGGAAGCAAGGCGAGCAGATGGTCAGGTGCTGGAGAGGCAGGTCGGCCGCCGCCAGCCGCTTTGAGCGGAACGCCATGGCTCTGAGGGTGTCCTGTGGCGGAC
Source organism: Bryobacterales bacterium (assembly GCA_963734625.1). Taxonomy (GTDB): domain Bacteria; phylum Acidobacteriota; class Terriglobia; order Bryobacterales; family Bryobacteraceae; genus CAVTHW01. The sequence goes on from CAVTHW010000008.1 coordinate 239,068, forward strand.
AACCGGTCCTCGCCGGATTGGGGGAATGCTCCGCGAAGACACGCCGGCCGACCTCAAGGAGCCGCTGCTCCTCACTGCGCGACAGCTTGTCGTCCGGCTCTCTCATCACGTTTGTCTTTCGGGGGACCCTGCCCCCCTCCGCGAGGACCGATCGAGGCGTGCCTTTGCAGCCTTCCACTTCTTCCCGAACTGAACCTCGGCACTGTGCGAATTGGCGTAGCCCCGCATCTCCGCGATCTCTCCCCAAGAATAGCCCGCAGTACGCATCATGAACATCTCTCGGGTGCTGGGATCCACAAGGGAGAGAACTTCCTTGACGTAAAGCTGATCAGCCAGGTCATCTTTTCGCCGCCCGGCTGTGTTTGCGGCCAGCAACTCGAGAGCGCCGGTCTCGTGTCCCGACTGTTCTCTGCTCTCCCGCGCGGCGATCCGATTCATCCGGCGCATGCAAGTCCAGTATAGGTAGGATTCCATGTCCCGGATCGGGTCGCGGCCGGCCCGCTGGAGCGCTCGCGAAACGGCGACCGCCGCGGCTTCAATGATCTCGGGAGCCCGCCCGGGGTCCTTCAACTTGAGAATCACCGCACGGCACGCCCGTTCCCAGATCGCGCGGGCAGCCTCGATCACCGTTGGCTCCAGGGGCCGCCCATGGTGATCCCTGTCGTTGATCCAGAACGGCGGAAACGGTGTTTCGCTGTCGGGCATGGGACCCGGCCATTCCTCTCGAACCACGACGGCCTTCGCTGGGCACGAGCCTAGGCTCTGCTTCTAAGAGCCTTCGCAACGCGAAAACCTCACCCACTTTTATCTCAGCACAGCCGGGCCGGCCTTTCAGGAAGAGGCGCGCCGCCAGACGGTGAGGTTTCCGTTTCCGGCTGGCTCTGATTGCTGAGAGGGGCGAACACGACTTGGGAGGCTGTATGGAGGTCCCTTCGCCGGGTGGTGCTATCGCGGTCGGGAGAAGGGCGCCGACAAACGGGCGTCGGTCCACGCCTCGGCCGTGGGATGGAACCGAGGAGGCTTCATCTACTGGATATGGTCGGCACGCAGTCAATCCCGACCGTAGCTCGGTGCCTGCGGCGGACGCCGAAGGCGGTGCGCTCCAAGCTTCAGCGGATGGGGACGCGGCTGGAGGACTTGGCCGGCTTCAAGGGGAAGGACCTGGTCAACTGGCTCAATGTGACGCCGAAGCAGGTGCGACGCTGGCGGGAGAAGGGATACCTCAGGAGCGTGGCGGGGCGAATCACGGAGGAGTCACTGGAGGCCTTCTGCCGGGACCACCCGGAGAAGATCCCGTACGACGAACTCAGCGAGCACGTCCAACTGTGGCTGCGCGACCTCGGCTACCCCGCGGTCGAAGGCATCTCGCCCAGGGAACTGGCCGCCAAGTTGAATGTCAGCCGC
>CAVTHW010000009.1:0-78086 GCA_963734625.1 Bryobacterales bacterium
AGAGTCGAGGATGGGCGCGGGTACTGACGCCGAAGCGCCGCCCCGTTTCCCATCCCCGCTCATCAAACCGGACGTGCCCATTTCGAGCATCCGGCTTTCCGACTGGCTTCATCGCAGAGCTCACGTACGAGGCCCCAGGTGAACCCGGCGCCGGAAAACGCCCAGCTCGCCGTAACACCCGTTCCGTCGGGAAGCGATTGGTGCCGCGACGCGACACCTTGTGGCGCCGTCCTCAGGAAGTGCCGCACGCGTTCATACACGTACTAGTCGACCGCCCGATACGCCTTCGGCCGCGTCCCGTAGCTGAAGTAATGCCGACCAGCCTCGCAACATCCGATTCAGCCGGTCCCGCACCTCCGCCCAGGGCGCGACGTTACGCGGCCCCAGGAGGTCTCCCACCTTCTGCTTGAACCGCGCCACGCTCTTCTTCGACGGACTGTATCCCAAATACCCTCCGCCTCCTTGCGATAGCGATGCGCGCCCGAATGTGTACCCCAGAAAATCGAAGCTCTCCCGTCGGGCATTCCGGATGCTCGTCTTCTTCTCGTTCAGAGTCAGTCCAAGCCGCCCAGCACCTCCCGCGTCCATTCCAGTGCCTCCTTGCCGCTCCGCGACTCAGGATCACGAAATCGTCCGCGTAGTTCACGATCTGCGCCCTGAAATTGCTCCCCCCGTTTGGTGTTCCGCCAGCCCTTCAACATACGGTTCATGTACAGGTTGGCGAGCAGTGGGCTGATCACTCCGCCTTGCGGAGTACCACGATCATTGTCCTTCCCGCCCGTCAACCGCCGTTTCCCGTTCTCATCCCGCTCCTCGACCGGAACTTTCAGCCACATCTTGATCAGATGCAGCACCTGCCGATCGACGATTCTCCGAGCCACGCACTGCATCAGTTCGGAGTGCGGAATGGTGTCAAAGTACTTGGACAGATCGGCGTCAACCACATCCGTATAGCCTTCGCGAAGCAGCTCATGCACTTCCCGGATCGCATCCTGCGCGCTTCGTTTCGGTCGGTAGCCGTAGGCACTCGGCTCCAGATCCGCCTCGAAGATCGGCTCCAGCACCAGCTTGGCGGCGGTTTGCGCCACTCGGTCCCGTATCGTCGGAATACCGAGCGGCCTCTCGCCGCCACCGGGCTTCGGGATCATCACCCGCCGCACCGGTTGTGGTTGGTACGTCTTGTTGCGCAGTTCCTTCCCGAGGCCGTTCAACCACTCTGCCAGCCCTCGCGACTCGATCTCCTCGAAGCTCTCCCCATCCACGCCCGGCGCGCCCTGGTTGGACTTCGCCAGTGCGTAGGCATGGCTCAGAATGTCTTCCCGGTAGATCTTGTCGTAGAGCTGATAGAAGCGGAATCCCGGCTCGTTCTTCGCCTTTCGATACAGCTTGATCTGAAGTTCCCGAATCTTACTGGTGTTGCCAGACTCATCGTCAATCACCTCCCTTTCCCTCTTCACAAGCACACCAGAAGCAAGGGCCCTTCCCTCCGCCGGCGTTACCCGGCTTCGTCGGTACCTCTGGCCCTCTCCGACTCCCAGCTGGCCGCCTCCCTCTCGACGGCGTCGGAGTCGCGACCTCCCGCCAGTCCCGGGCCTCCCCCACTGACGTAGACCACCTTCCTTGCATGCCGTGCTCACTACCCCGGTGGACCGGCCAGGTGCTCGTCGGTTTCTTCCTGGACCGCGCGGCCTTCCCCGCAACAGGCGGGTCGGCATCCACATCTTCACTTTCGAGGCCTGCTCAAGCTTTACACGCGTTACGGCCTGCCAGGTTGCTCACCCACCTTACGTGGACTTTGTCGCGAGGCTCCGCCCCGGCCGGTTTCCCGACCGGACGCTCGCCAGCTACAAAGCCATACCAATAACTCTTTGAGTGGGTCCTTCCCCCACTGGTGATCTACGCCGTTGGGGCGCACTGTCCGGAAATGGGACTAGGTTCCTTTGGTATCCCGGGGTTTTCAAGCAGCCGGTGATTGTAGGGAACTCGGCCGGCCGGCGAAGACCAACAACAATTGCGGGACGAAGCCACAACCGAGGTGCGGTTCCGAAGAAGGGGTATGGCGACGGAGAGGTGGTCGGATGTCAGCGAGCAGTGCGGCGCGGCAACGGGCATAGAGACACTCCTCGCCCTATGCATACCACGGGGGCAGCGGGATCAAGCGGGTTGATTGGCGCAACTGGTTGATGGGGAGGGAGAAGTTTTCGAAGGGCGGAGGTGATCGTATGAGGGCGCTGCGGCGGGCGGGGTAAAATCCCTGCCAGGCGTTGGGAGGCGCCGCTGCAGCGATGAAGAAGTATATCGGGTGCGACATGCACAAGAAGTTCTCCGTGTACGTCAGCATGGACGAACGCGGGCGGGTGGAAGCTCCGGTCAAGGTCGCCAACGATTCCTTGGAATTGCAGGCGTACCTGCACAGTCTGGCCACCGGCACGCCCGTGGCGGTGGAGGCCAGCGGTGGCTGGTATCGGTTCGTGGACACCCTGGAGGAAGCGGGATTGGACGTGCGGCTGGTGCATCCGCTGGCAGCCAAGAAGCGGATGGCGGGACGCAACAAGGCGGACACGATCGACGCGACCGGCCTGGCGATGCTGTTGCGCAACGGGACGTTGCCGGAGGTGTGGATCCCGCCCGCCGCGCTGCGCGATCTACGTGGACTGCTGCGGACGCGACTGGCCCTGCGGCGGCACACCACGATGTTGAAGAACCGCATCCACGGGGCGATTCGCCGTTACGGACAGTACGAGGCGGGAGAACCACGAGATCTGTTTGCCGGCAAGGGGCGGGTGCAGTTGTCGGTGTACGTGGGCGCGCTGCCGCCGGAGACGCGGCTGGCGACGCGTCCGTGCAATTCGGATTGCGGGGGCTGGGGCGATTGTGGGGACCGGTCCTTCAATGACGGGGACGTCACTCAGGTGAACTCCAAGACGGCCATATGGGGACCACTTGTCCGACAAGGCGACTACTGGGCCGCATGGCACAGCAACAGACACATTTAGGACAGTGGTCCTACAATCGGCATAGCTGCTCCGCGTAGTGCATCCCTGATCGGTCTGCGGGTCCGGTATCTCTATTGAGCTATCCTCACGATTATGGAATCTGATCGGGTGCTGGCGCTTTTTAAGTTTGGAGCGCGCGAGCACATGCTTCAGTTCGTGGGAGAAGGTCTTCTTTACATGAACGCTTTGGCGTACTTCACAACACTGGAGGCTCAGTCGGTACGCCGCGACCCCGACGAAGGTGCGGCCCATGTGCTGCACCATGAGGGCGTCCGGATTGGATTCAAGGAGAAGGTTGAGGATACGTACAAGTCGATCGGACCGCTTGCCGGTCCTCTGCGATTCCGTGGTGCCGAATCGTTGAGACCGAACGTCTTCTGCATGTATGGCCTCCGAGCCAGCACCGCGTTCTCACTTGTAGATCCGCGAAACTTCGCCTTCGGTGACACGTTCGTTCTTCTCAAGGACGGTGACGAATTTCTTGCTCGGGCGAGAAGGGCGGCGCTGAACAGCGGTCATACGATGGAGTGCCGCGCGGTCGAGTACGTTGACGAGGCGTATAGCGGACCGATGGGTCCGTTCAGGAAATACGCAACGTTTTCTTACCAGAGCGAGGTTCGTCTGGCCCTACTGCCGGGGACCGGGGCACCCTACAGGCTACGACTCGGAAGTCTCTCGGACATTGTCGCTCTCACAGGCACATTGGCCGACGTAAACCGTCACATAAGAGTCTTCGGCGTATCAAATGAGAATCCGCTGCCCCAAGAGGGCTAGCTGACTGTTCCCACGACAGCACGCCGTTCGTCACTGACAGCGGGCCCTCCAGCACAGGTCGGCTTTGATCCACATGTCCGTAGAACGCCCTTATCCGGCCAATCTCTGCCCGTTATCCGGCGGGGTTGAGTTTGCGGGTTTCGGAGAGGATCTTGGTCAGCCGATTGGAGAGCTGATCGAGACGATGTCGGGGAGGGCCGTCCGGCAGCGAGCGACGGAACATCTCGATAGCGTGTTGAGCGAAGAGTAGGGAGTCGACAACACCTTCCAAACCGGCGCGAGGGGAAATGATTGGCGCTTTCGGCTGTGGCGCCAGATGCCGGGGGTGAGAGCGGGCCAGGTGGAACTCACGTTGCAGGTCGTCGCCGGCGACCAGGACGTACTTCATCGTCATCTCCGCCTTGACGTGGCCGAGTAGCGTCATCAGCGCAGGCAGGCTTACGCCGGCGCGAACCATTTCACTGGCATATGTGTGTCTAAGCTGGTGCGGAACGATGCGAGTGGAAATGCCGACGGCAGCCGCGACATCGGACAGGTAGGGGCGCAGTCGTTTCATCAGGGTCTGCTTGCCGCTGTGGCGTGCCAGCAGCCGGCCGTCAGGGAGTGGGTCGAAAGAGCGGAAGAAGCGTAAGCGTTGGACGAGTTCACATACAAACGAGTCTACCGGGACCATTCGTTCCGTCTTCAGCTTGCCGAGAGGCACATGAATCGCCCAACGATCCGGGCCCACATTGTGGAGGCAATCGTAGGAAAGGTCGGCGCATTCGCCGATGCGCATGCCGGTATGGCGCAGTAGCAGGAACACGTTGGCCGGCAGATCATTGCGGCGCAGTAACTCCTGCTGGATTAATCGATCCTGCTCTGCCGTCAGCGGGCGGGGCAGACGTTGTGGAATGCGCGGAATGTCCTCGCGACGGATCAGATGAGCCAGATCGGGAAGCTGTGCAGTCCAGGCAAGCTCCTGCAGAATGGACCGCAGAAACAGTAAGCGACAGACGTAGACGGCCGGCGCCAAGGGCGGGGTGTGTGAGCGCAGATTGGCAAACCAGCCGAGGATGTGCGGATCACGGCGCAGCTGATTTAACGAACAAACGGCAGGATAATCTTCGCCGAGATAGATCAGGAAGTGGCGCGCCGCGCCACGATACTGACGGGCTGAGTCTGGAGCGAGGGCGGCAGTGAGGGACTCGATGGCTCGCTGGAACTGGTGAGCCAATGGATGTTCCAGCGGAGCATAGCGGGAGAGCCTCACGACAGCGTTCCTGGCACGGGCCTGATGTGCTGCGACACGGCTCGCGCATACTGCTGATAGACCTCGAGAGGAGTGACCTGCACATAGACCATCGTTGTCTGGATTTGCGCGTGTCCCATCAACTGCATGAGGGCCGGGCAGGCTGACTCCGGCGCGCACCATATCTGAGGCAAAGGTGTGGCGGAACCGATGGGGGTTGGCTATCTTTACGCCGGTGGTCCGACGATGATATCGAAACAGTGAGCGCAACCCCGCGGGAGTCATCCGCGCGCCGCGGGCGGGTCCCTTGAGAGAAACAAACAGAGTGTTGGTGGAAGTCTGTGGCCGCTCCAGCCGCAGATAGTGGTCAAGGAGTTGGTTCGCTTCCGGAGCCAGCGGCAGGAACCGGGTCTTGTTGCCTTTGCCGCGCACGCGGATCTGCGCTTCGGACAGGAGAAGATCGTCGCGACTCAGATCCAGGACTTCCTGCGACCGGAGTCCCTGCAGCAGCATCAATCCCACGATGGCCAAGTCTCGTGAGTTCCGAAAGCTGGACCAAAATCGCGCCACCTCGTCCACGGACAAGGGCACGATGGTTCGTTTGGGAGTCTTTACTCGCAACCGGCTCAAGGCGGGCCGTGGTTTGCCGATACCCATGGGTGCTCGCTGCCAGTAGTTCGTCTGTAACGCCGGAGCCGCCTGGTGGGGCGCGTGAGGAAAGGTGATACGCAAGGCACGATCAACGATGGCAACGCGCTGATTGATGGTGGCGCCGGTCAACTCGCGTTCCTGACCGGACTGGAATCGCACATAGTCCAGCAGTGTCGTTTCGGTGAGGGCATCTTTGGCGACCACGTCAGTGTGGTGAACACCCTCCCACCACCGGAGAAAGTGCAACAACTCGTGCGCATATGTTCGCAGGGTGGTGTCGGCCAGGCGGCGGAGCATTTCGTAGTCGAGGTACTGGTTGATCCAGTCAATCTCACGGCCGGTGGCCTGGTCGACAATGCGATACGGGCATCGCACATGGTTGTTGGAAGGCTTGTGAACCACGCGGAAGGTCATCATCGCGCCGCCTCCAGCAGCGACTGAAACTGGCGAGCATTACCGTCCTGGACGAGGAAGCTGTTCGGATCATGGCCGTCGGGCAGCGCCACTGTGCGCACGTTTACGCCTTGCTCGCCGAGTCGGCAGACAAGTGATTGAGCCGCCTGCTGACCACTGCCGTTCCCATCGGCATCAAAAGCCAGATAGACGGTTCGCGCGCCGTCGCAGAGTTGGCGGAACTGGCGCGCATTGAGATTGGCGCCCATCGAGCAGGTAACGTTGTGGAAACCGGCCTGCCACAATGCAGCGTAGTCGAACAGCCCCTCGACGAGAATCACTTCCGGATGCCGCCGGGCGTCCTCCCATGCATACAGACCGCCCTTGGCTCCCGGCAAAAAACGATGGGGCGGCGCTGCAGCCGATAGGCTGCGGCCATAGAGGTTTTCTTCGAGCGGAAAGACAATGCGATGCGTGTAGCCGTCGTAGCCGGCGGCAGTAACCAGGCCGGCTTGACGGAGAGACTGAAGGGAGTAGCCCAACTGCGTCAGCCAACCACGCAGGCAGCCTCCGGGCGCGTAGCCGATCCGCATGTGCTCGATCAGTTCCGGCGAGCGGACTCCGCGCTGATCCAGATAGGCAACCGCCTCGCTGTGGCGGTGCAACTGCATGCGATAGAATTCTGCGACTTCGTGCAGCAACGGCGCCAAACCGCGCCACTGGTGGAGGAGTGCCAGCGCTTGTGGGAACTTCACCTGGTGATAAAGTTCGGCGAAACGAATCACGTCGCCGCCGCGACCGCAGCCGTAACAGTAGAACAGGCTCTTATGCGGATCCACCAGAAAGCTTGGTTTTTGATCGGCGTGTAGCGGACACAGTCCCATTAATCGGCCGCGGCTGAGTTGTCGGGCCGGTTGCCAATCATGAGCCTGCAGATAGTCCAGCAGTGGAATCTGCTGTTTCAACTCGTCGAGAGCTTGACGACTCATGGACTTCTTGCCTCGATCGGCAGAATACGGCAGAGCGCGCCCAGATCCCAGGCGACGATGGTGGGTGTCTGCAGAAAGTGGCGGTCTTTGACTCCGATCTTGATCCAGCACCACACGCTGATCAGTCGCCGTTGAGCCCACCGTCGCACGGTTGAGGGATCGGGCAAGCGTGTTGAATCCTTGCAGTGCGGTGCAGCTTGCTCGGTAGAATCGCCGGCGGCGATCCGCTCGCAAGACTGCTGCCGGCAGTGAAGGCTGTAGTGCCCAGATGGAGCCAGCCAGTCGGGCAAAATCGTGAAGGTCTTCCCGCACGGCTCGCAGATTCCGCGTCGCACCCAGATGCATTCGTGCTGGTCATCGTGGCACTGCCGTCGGCGCCGTCCATGGCCAATGATCGTGTCGTCGTGGCAAACTGGACAACGCCGCGGCAGGCAGTGCAGCGGAATCACCCCGGCTCGATGTTGTCTTCTGCTTCTGGCAGTGCGATAAAAAGAATCACGGCTGGCGTGAAGGCCGCCGCTGACCGTCCCTGCCAAGTTTCGATCTGAGGACCGGCCTTCACCCTCCCGGTAAAGTCAGTCTCGAACGAAAAAAGAATACTGCTTTCCGTTGCTCGCCGCGAGCCCTCACTCACGACATTGGCCGGTTATTTTGCCCATTCCGTCGAAGTCGAGCGAGAAGTCCGCGAAGTCCTTTTATACCGGCCAACCGCCCTCGTACGCGCTGCTCCGATCCTTGGCTGGCCCTGCCGTAGGCCCGGACAATTCCAGGGGTCGGAAATATCCCCCCTACCCCATGTACCCTTTTTTCACTCTCGTTAAGGATGAATAGACGGTGAAAAGAGGGGCCAGCGGCAGGCAGAGCGAACTAAATTGAACTATTCCGCATTGTTTTGAGCCGATTAACACTCTCTCGGCTGGCCTCGATGCCAACGCTTCCCAGCCCACGCCTCTTGATGCTGGTCCTGGCCACAGAATGACCCGTAGGAGAGTGATGCTTTGTGATGGCAGGTGCGAGAGGGCGGGGGATTTGCTGCCGCCGATCACCTTCTGCAATTCCGAGTCGGGATTCAGGTCCGGCTGCCAGCAAAGCGCAACAATCGGCTCATTACAGTGTCCGCGAGTCTAAGCGCAATTCGGAGGTTGCAGCATGACAAGACAATTCATCACGAAATCGCGCCACATAACCAAGCGCATTGACCATTGCATCGTCTTGCATAGCGCTCCCCATTGCACGCCAATGGAAGATGAGCGTCAACTACATGGACCACCATTTGCGGCGTTCGTTGGGCAAAGGCAATTAAGGGGAGATCATCAGGAATCGAAAAGGGTCCAGGAGCTTAGCCATCAGATGGATCCATTATCCAACGGCCGGCGAGTTGAACTGGCCCGGAATCAGGCGGATCCAATTTCCGGGCCATACGGGGTCCTACTTGAACAGCAAAGGCGCGAATTCGTTTAGGCAACGCCGCCAGGTCAGGAACTCATGAGCGGTCCGCGGGGATTCATAGAAGAAGGCGTTGATGCCGGCCTTCTTCAGTTCTTCCGCCGCAGCCTTGCTCGGGCCACTGTTCTCCATTTGCCCATTGCCGAAGAACACGGCCTTGATCTGCTTCTTGAAGGCGGCAGGGTCTTGGATACCCGACAGGGGAATGTTGCCGCCGCTGAACAGGCCGATGTAGGAGAACTTGTCCAGGTTTGCCATGGTCGTCGTGCGGGTTTGCATCCCGCCCATCGAGAGTCCGGCCATCGCGCGGTTCGCGGTCCCGGGAAGCGCGCGGTAGGTCTTCTCGATCATGGGGATCAAGTCGGTGAACATCATCTCGGTGAAAGCCGAGTTGCCCATCATTCCTCGGCCCCCGCCAGCGCCGCCGCGGCCCGCCTGACCCGCCGGCGCCGCGCCTGCGGCTCCACGCGCGCCCGCGGCCGCAGGAGCGCCGCCCGGAGCTGCACCCGGAGCGCCAGCCGCGGGAGGAGCTCCCGCGCCGCGTGCGCCCGCTGCTCCCCGCGCCGCCGGTGCCGGAGCCGGGCGGTCGCTCGGGTCGGGCACCAGACCTCGGGAAGCGAACGTCGTCGCGCTCTCACCGGGCTTGACCGCGTTCAGGTTGTCCATGACGATGATCATCGGCTTGGCCTTCTTGTCCGCGATCAGATTGTCCATGATGTAGTCGACGCGGCCCTGGTTGAACCAGCCGGTCTCGTCTTCTCCCCAACCGTGCAGCAGGTAGAACACCGGGTATTTGTTCTTTCCTCCGTCGTAGTCCGGCGGCGTGTACACGAAGCAGCGGCGCCACTTCCCGGTGACTGTCGAGAAATACCATTGTTCACTCACGCGGCCGCGAGGAATATCTCTCCTCGGCTGGTAAAACTCCTGGTCCGGCGCGGGGATCTCAATTCCGCTGTTCCACCAACCGGAGCCGAAGTAGGTGCGGGTGGACGGGTCCGCCACGGTGGCGCCGTCAATGTTGATGCCGTAGTAGTGGAAACCTTCCACGGCCGGCTGCGCGGTGGTGCCGCTCCAGATGTTGTCCGGCCCCTTCGTCAAGTTCAAATTCCCAACGCGCACTGACTGTGCGTTCGGCGCGATCACGCGATACATCACGCGGTTGTCGGGGAAGATGCAGGGGTACTTGGCTTCGGGGATATTCAACGGGTTGGGTTTGCAGTCGGCCGGCGCCTGTCCCCAGCACAGTCCGGCGGCTCCCAATGTCAACAAAATCAGCGTCGACTTCATGAGTTCTCCTTTCTCGAATGTTTCCGCGACTTCTCACAATAGCAACCGGGATTTCCGTTTTGGGTTCCCATCGTCTGGCAGTATACACCCGTCGGGAAGCCTCAGGATATCGCTGATAGCGCGGTCAAGTTTAACGCGTACCAGCTGCTCCCACCCCTGCATTTCGCACCCCGCGGCCTTCTACGATCACAACTAATTAAACCCTTCAGCGTCTATCACTTAACCCCGCCGCACCACCGGCCCAACCCCTCCTCTCTGCTATATCTACAGATGGAAGGGCAACCGTATGCCATCGTCCCGACATCCCGTCTCCCAGAAACAACTCGCCGCCAATCGCGCCAACGCCGCCAAATCCACCGGGCCCCGCACCCCGCAGGGTAAGGCCCGCTCCGCACAGAATGCCCGCAAACACGGCTTCACTGCCTCCACCTTCGCCGTCGTCCGCCTCGAAGACATCCAGGAAATCGACCATCTCCGAGCCGACCTCCTGGCCGTCTACCAGCCCGTCAACTCCCAGGAACTCTTCGCCATCGAGCGCCTCGCCCTCACCCAGCAGGCTATCCTCCGCGCCGCCCGCCTCGAGACCGGCCTCTTCACCACCTGCTTAAACGAAGTCCTCGACTCATCCGGCACACCCTTCTTCCTCATGAACAAAGAGCTCGTTGGTGATGGCGATATCGAAATCACCCGCGCCCAGAACCGCAACTTCCTCCTGGGCGAAGGATTCCACCGCATGACCCAACAGTCCAACAGTTGGTCCCTCGCCATGCGCTATCAGGCCCAGGCCGAACGCCACTACCGCCGCGCGGTCGAGGAGTTCGAAAGGCTCAAGGCCCTGCGGCAAGAATTACCGAACGAAGCCGATTTTCGACCCCCAACCAGAACCAAATGAACCACTTAACCCCACGACAAACGAATCCATTCCCCTTCGCGTCTTTGCGCCTTTGCGTGAAATCGATGCTGGGCAGTCTCTGAAAGGTGTTCTCGGGTCAACGCATTTGTCAGACACTACCCGCCCGACCGGCTGCCGTTCCGATGCTAAGATAGAGGCTTCCAGGAGAAGGGCGGACAGGCTTGAATTCACGGCGCAGTTTCATCGGACAGGTGGCCACCGGCCTGGCGGGAACATTGGCCGTTCCCTCCAGCGTGCTGGGCGCCAACGACCGGGTGCGGATCGGCCTCGTCGGCGCGGGCGAACGCGGCGTGCAACTGGCCCGCGAGGCGCTGGCTTGCGGACAGACGGAGTTGGCCGGCATCGCGGACATTTACACCCGGCGCCTGGAAGCGGCGCGAGCGCTGGCGCCGGCGGCGCGGTTCCACGCCGACTATCGCAGCCTGCTGGAGGACCCCAGCCTCGACGCCGTCCTGGTCGCGACGCCCCAGCACCTTCACGCCGAACCTTTCATAGCCGCTCTGGAAGCCGGCAAGCACGTCTACGTGGAGAAGACCATGGCCTTCACCGTGGACGAGGCCAAACGGATGCGCGCGGCTGCAGGGAAGGCCGGCGGCCGCGTGGTTCAGGTCGGGCATCAGGCGTGCAGTTCCGGACTGATGACCGACGCTCTCGGCTTTCTCGGCTCCGGGCGGGTGGGACGCATCACCGCGATTCACGCCCACATGTATCGCAACACGCCGCACGGCAAGCCCCAGTGGGTTCGCCCGGTCTACCCCGACATGACTCCGGAGAGCATCGCCTGGCGGTCTTTCCTGGGCGCTGCGCCGGCCCGTGAATTCGACGCCAACCGCTATGCGAACTGGCGCCTCTTCTGGGATTATTCCGGCGGCAACGTGTTTGAGAATCTCTCCCACCAGCTCGCCTTCTGGTACAAGGCCCTGGATCTTCAGATCCCCGCCAGCGCCACGATGTCGGGCGGCATTCACCTCTGGAAAGACGGGCGCGAAGTGCCCGACACCATGAGCGTGGCCCTGGAGCACACCGAGGAGATCCTCTTCAGTTGGGACTCCGGTTTCGGCAACAACCAACTCGGCGTGACCGAAGAAATCCTGGGAACCGACGGCACCATCTGGCGCGGCCAGCAGATCCGCTATCTCCCCCAGAAGGTGAACCAGCCGGATGCCCGCGAGGCGCTGGGCCAAACCCGGACCCGTCCCAACGCGCACGTGCACAACTTCCTGGACTGCATCCGCGGCGGCGGCGATCCGGCATGCTCCGTCGACCTCGGCTATCGGGTTTCGATCGCCTGCCGCATGGCCGTCGAGAGTTATCGCCAGGGCCGCACCGTTCGCTGGGACTCGTCGCGAGAAGAGATCGTCTGACCTTGAAAACACAAATTGGAATCATTGGCGGAAGCGGGCTATATACCATGCCCGGCTTCGAAGCGGTGGAGGAATTGTCCATCGAGACCCCCTGGGGCAGCCCTTCGGACAAGCTCGTCGCCGGAAAGTTGGCGGGCAAGGACGTGGTCTTCCTGGCGCGCCACGGGCGCGGGCACAAGATCTCGCCTTCGGAGCTGAATTTTCGCGCCAACATATACGCGCTGAAGTCGCTGGGAGTCGAGCGGATCATCTCTCTGAGCGCGGTGGGCTCGCTCAAGGAAGAACACCGGCCGCTGGATTTCGTCATCCCGGACCAGTTCTTCGACCGCACCCACGGCCGGCCGTCCACTTTTTTCGGCGGCGGGCTGGTGGCCCACATCAGCTTTTCGCAGCCCATCTGCCCGCAACTCGCCGCTGTCCTCCATGCGGCTTGCCGCCAGGCGGGGGTGAACGCAAAGCGGGGCGGCACTTATCTCTGCATGGAAGGTCCGGCCTTCTCGACCGTGGCCGAATCCAACGTCTATCGAAGCTGGGGGATGGACGTCATCGGCATGACCAATCTTCAGGAAGCCAAGCTGGCGCGCGAGGCGGAGATCTGCTACGTCACCGTCGCCATGGTGACCGACTACGACTGCTGGCACCCGGACCACGACGCCGTCACCGTGGATCAGATCGTCGCCACCCTGTTGAAGAACGCCGAGCACGCGGCCAACGTCGTGGCCGCGGCGGTCTCGCGCATGCCCGGCGCCCGGGAGTGCAAGTGCGGTTCGGCGCTGGAGCACGCCATCATCACCGACCGCAAACAAATCCCGGAGGCCGCGCGCAAGAAGCTAGAGCTGCTGGTGAAGAAGTACCTGTAACCGCGCGTTTCGGTGCCGTACATTCCGCACCGAACCGCGACCGACAGGGAGCGGTTTATGCTAGGACCCCCTATCGGATCGGCGAATAAGCCGTGGCCCGGAACAACTCGATCTGGTTGAAAACCGTCACCTGCCCGTTAGTGGCGGCGAACTCCTGGCGGAGCTTGATCCATTCCGGATCGGCCGAAAACGCGCTCCAGGCTTTGTCCCGAGCGGCCATGTCTTCAAACGGGATCATATAGGTGAGATTCGGCATGTCGGGGCCGATAACGGTTGAGGCGTACAGCGCCGGATTGACGCCGGCCCGCTGGAAGATCTTGAGTTGGGGGCCGGAGAAGCGCTCGTGCAGCAACCTCAAATGCCGCTGGCTCGGCGCGCGATACACTCTCAACTCAAAAACGCGAGGCGTCTTGGGAGGCGGATCCAGGGCGACGACCTCGGGAGAATAGTCGGCGGCCTCCAGCAGCGCATTGGTCTGCGATTCGAAAGGCGGCTCCGAGCCGCTCTGCCAGGCTGCATAAGCCTTGGCCAGCTCCGCGTCCTCATTGAGCTTGGCGCGCATGCTCCAGAACTCGTTGATAGAGGCAAACCCCAGGATAACCGCGGCTTGGGGCGTATGGGCCGCAACGAACGCTTCCAGGACGATCTTGGGGCCTTTGTGGACCTTGTCGAGCGCGGCCAGACCGGCCTTGCTGATGTAATCGTGGAACAGGCCGAGTTGCGCACCGGCCCTGAAGTAGTACCTCTCTAACAGGTAAACCCGGGTCTTCCTGGCCGCCTCGTTCTGCGCCAACCCGGGGGCCGCCAGCATCCCCAATCCGCCCGCTGCTCCCAAGAAAGTCCTTCGGTACATTATTCCCACGTCACTATCATATCGGATCGAAAGATTGCTACTTCTTTGGTTCCAGCCGCAGGTTGATCCTGGGATTCTTGCGCGAGTCAAAGACGCTGAGCGTTCGGGACGAACTGGCGCTGCCCTGATACTCCGCCTTCAATTCGTACTCCACATCCGTGCTCAGGCCATGGAAGTAATAAGTGCCGTCGCGTTGGGAGATGAACGATCGAACCTGAAGGGTTCGGGCATTCTTCAATTGGACGACAGCGCCTTCCACGGGCTTGCCCGACGGATCCTCAACCGCGCCATCCACCGAGCGGACTTTCGGATCCCCCTTCTGCTTCCCCGATTGAAGCGCGAAAGCCGAAACCGAGGTCAGACTGACGATCAGCAGCGCCACCAAGAAAAAGCGCGATTTCATTGGAACCTCATCGCAGTGCCCGTACTGCCAGCCGAGAGATCGCCGAAGCTCTTACTTGAATGATATAACTCTCCGCCGGGGGTGGCAACCTAATGCCAGCGCTCATCCTCGCCGTCTTCCAGATCGGCCTCGTCCTCGTCCGCCTCATCGCCCGCGGCCTCGAGCTCCAGGGGGCCAACACTCAAGACGCGGACCGTGGCGCCGCACTCATCGCAGGCGAGCACGTCGCCCTCGTCCAGTTCCTCTTCCTCGACGTCGATCTGGCTGTTGCACTTAGGGCAAGTCACCATCGTCATTCCTCCAAAATCCCGGCCAGGTCCTCAGGTCGGGCGGTCAGCAGCGTCCCGCCCGAGTCTTCGCCCGACTCGATCACGCGCGCCAGGTGATGCGCGGCGAGCCGGATGCACCACGAGTCCGTCAGCGGCCGGCCCTTCCGGCTGCTCAGCTCCAGCAGGTCGGGGTGGCGCATGGAAACCACCCTCTCGACCGGTTCACCGCCCGCCGAAAGCCGGAACTTCACGTCCACCGAATCGCTGTGGCGGATGGCGACGGCGGTCTGCAACCAGAGCAGATCCACCTGCCAGGTACGCCCCATGAGATCCGGTCCAGCCTTGAAGTGGCGGCAATTCAAGATCATAAAAGCATAATCCTAGCACGGTCTCCGCCCGCCCAGCCGGTCAAAACTGCAGGGAGGTGTGAGCGACGAGCGAGAGAAACTCGTCGCGGGTGTCTTTGCGCCTGCGGAACGCGCCCAGCATGGCGCTGGTAACGGCGCCGGAGTGCTGCTTCTCCACGCCGCGCATCATCATACAAAAGTGGCGCGCTTCGCAAATCACGCCGACGCCGACGGGCGAGATGGCCTCTTCGATGGTTTGCGCGATCTGCTGCGTCATGCGCTCCTGAAGCTGGAGCCGCCGCGCGAACATGTCCACAATACGCGGCAGCTTGCTCAGGCCAATCACCTTCTCCCTGGGGAGATAGGCCACGTGCACTTTGCCGAAGAACGGCAGAAGGTGATGCTCGCAGAGACTGAAAAACTCGATGTCCTTGACGATCACCATCTCGTCGTACTTCACGCTGAAGAGCGCGCCGTTCAGGATCTGGTCCACGCTCGTGTTGTAGCCGCTGGTCAGGAACTCGAGCGCATTGGCGGCCCGCGCCGGCGTCAGCCGCAGGCCCTCGCGATCCGGGTCCTCGCCCAGCCCGCGCAGCACTTCGCGCAGTTCGGCGGCGATTGCGGAGGGACCGGATTTCGGGGGTGCGGCTCTCAACACTGGTTTGCTTCTCTTCATAACGGTTCGGATGTCTCGATTGAGTTTTTCGAGGTTTCGTGAAGGCGTATGCTCTCCAGCCGGGGCAGCCCGCCGGGAAAGGCCTCGAGCCAACATTCTCGAAGTTTCCGGGCAATGCCCGACGCCAGGTTCTCGGTGGTGGGTACGGCGCCGGCGATGTCGCCAGCCTCAGTGCCGAGATTCGAGTGACGCAGCCGCGAGAGGACTTGCTTTTCGACCAGGCTATCGAGCGCCGGCACATCCACGACCCGGCCCGAGGCGCCCGCCAGCGGCCCGCCGACGCGCACTTCCAGGACGTAATCGTGCCCGTGCCCGTAGGGATGATTGCACTTGCCGTACACCGCGATGTTCTGGCTCGCGGAAAGCGCCGGGGAGTCGAGCCGGTGCGAAGCCGAGAATCGATAGCGCCGGGTGAGGTGAATCATGCGCCGGCTCCGAAATAGTCCACCCACAGATCTTCGGTCTCGCCCAGGCGAACTCGGTAAAGCTTCGCGGGAAGACCGGCGAAGCGCGGCGCCAGACGCCTCCAAATCTCGACGGCAATGTTCTCGGTGGTCGGGATCACGCGGTCAAAAGGAGGCACCTCGAAATTCAGGAATCGATGATCGAAGGGTTCGACGATTTCCTTATTGAGGGTCTCCTTGAGCGCCTTGAGATCGTATAACATGCCGGTGACCGGATCGGGCTCTCCCGCCAGCGTCACCTCCAGCACGAAGTTGTGCCCGTGTCCCCGCGGATTGGCTTCAGGCCCATAGAGCGCCTGGTTGGCCTCCTCGCTCAGGCCGGCGTTGCGGCAAACGTGAGAGGCGGAGAAATCGATCCTGCGGGTGATGAACATTTGCCTGGGCAGTTTCAGGATACTCTAAGATTATAGGAAAGAGGGAGTGTACACCATCAAGACCGAACGAATCCTGAAGATATTGACCGGGCTGATGCTGGCGGGGCTGGCCTTTTTCATAGCGGACGCCTTTCGCGAGAAAGTGGTGGCCGTGGGAGACAAGGCGCCCAATTTCACCATTGTCACCGACAGTGGGAGGCAGATCTCGCGATCCAGCTTCGGCGGGCGCGTGCTGGTGCTGAACTTCTGGGCCACGTGGTGCCCGCCCTGCGTCGAGGAGATTCCCTCGCTCGACGAATTCCAGAAGCGGCTGGCTCCGTCCGGCGTGGTGGTTCTGAGCGTCAGCGTGGACCAGAGCGAGCAGGCCTACCGCGAATTCTTGAAGAAGGCGAACGTCTCCTTCCTCACGGCCCGCGATCCCGCCGCCAAGATCAGCGCCGACTACGGAACTTTCAAGTACCCCGAGACCTACGTGATCGACTCCACGGGCAAGGTGGTGCAGAAGCACATCGGCGCCCAGCTCTGGACCGACGAGAATCTGGTCCGTTCGATCCAGGGGATGCTGTAGCCGACTTCCGGTATGCAGGTGCTGGCCATCGCGGACGATACCACCGGCGCGCTCGAGGTGGGCGCCCAGTTCGCCGGGGCGGGTGTGCGCACGCGGGTCTCCCTTAGGAACGGGTTGAATCGCACCAACCGCGTTCTGGTTGTGGACACACACACCCGGCGTCTCCAGCCGCCCCAGGCCCGAGTCCGCCTCAGGCGTTTGGCTGCCGAGGCTAGAACCCGCGGTATACCTTATCTGTATAAGAAGACCGATTCCACGCTGCGCGGGAATATTGCAGCCGAGTTTCAAGCTTTGCTGGATGTTTTCCCGGAGCGTCTACTGATCTACGCGCCCGCCTATCCGCGGATGGGCCGGGTGGCGGTGGGAGGCGAGGTGTTCGTCGATGCGGCTTGCCAGGGCTCATGTCCCGGCGCTTCTCGCTCATGGCTGCGCCGCCCCGGTTCTGCAAGCGGCGGGCGCGGCGGAACTGGAGGGGCTGCTCGACAGCGCCGCGCCGGGCTCGATTATCGTCTGTGACGGGCGCTCGGAGGAGGATACGGAGGAAGCCGCCGCGGCTCTGGCGCGCTCCGGACGGGCCTCCATTGTGGCGGGTCCGGCGGGTTTCTCGGGATACTGGATTCGGACATTGCCGGTGGAGAGGGGATTTCTCGCCAGCCGGCCGGCGGTCCGCCGCTATCTGGTGCTCAGCGGAAGCATGAACCCGGCCGCGCTGGAACAGGTTCGGCGCGCCGCCGCAGAACGGTCTCCCCACGGTCTTCGTCCAACAGGATGAGGCGGCCGACTCGAGCGCCGCCGCGGAGGTCGCCTGCCGCCTGGCCGCCGGGGGTTGCGCCGCGCTGGCGACGCCGGGTGTCTGCCCGCAAGGAGTCTCCAGAAGGATAGGGGCTATCGCCGGCCGCGTCCTCGAGGCACAAGCCGTGGACGGAATCGTCGTTCTCGGCGGCCAGACGGCCTATGCTCTACTCAAGACACTCGACATCACCGAGATCGAGCCGCGTTTCGACCTGCTGCCTGGAGCGCCGCTGTCGTTGATCCGGCAGCGGGGGCGCGAGATCGTTCTGGTTACCAAAGCGGGCGGATTCGGCGGTCCGGACACACTGCTTTCGATTCGGAAGCGCCTGGAGGACAGCGCATGATT
This sequence comes from Bryobacterales bacterium, assembly GCA_963734625.1. GTDB lineage: Bacteria > Acidobacteriota > Terriglobia > Bryobacterales > Bryobacteraceae > CAVTHW01. The sequence goes on from CAVTHW010000009.1 coordinate 17,997, forward strand.
GCGGGCGTCACCATGGGGGATGCGGGCGGGGTCGGCCCGGAGATCCTGCTGAAGGCTTTCCGCGCGAGCAATGCTCCGCAGCCCGGTGATCGTGTTCGGCGATTTGGCAATTCTGGAGCACTGTAACCGCCGCCTGGCTTGCGGCGTTGCGCTGCGGAAGGCGGGCGGAGCGGCGGACTTCCGCGAGGGGTTCCTGAACGTCGTGGATCTCGGCCTGCTGGGAGTGGACGCCTTACGCATCGGCGAGGTCAACGCCGCCTCGGGCGCCGCGGCCAGAGAGTACATTGTGGCGGCCACGCAAGCGGCGCTGCGCGGCGAGATCGGCGCCGTCGTGACCCTGCCCGTCAACAAGGAGGCCATCGCTTTGACCGACCCGGGCTTCACCGGGCACACCGAATTGATCGCCGCGCTGTGCGGCGTGGATCAAGCCACGCTGATGCTGGTTTCCGGTAGCCTGATCGTCTCGCACGTCAGCACGCACGTCTCGCTGCGGGAAGCGATCGAGCGCGTCCGCAAAGATCGCATCGTCCAGGTGATTGAAGCGACCGCGAAGGCCGTTGGCAAGCTGCGGGCGAATCCGCGCATCGCCGTGGCCGGCTTGAATCCGCACGCCGGCGAACACGGGCTGTTCGGCCGGGAGGAGATCGAAGAGATCAGCCCCGCTATTGACTGGGCGAGGAGCCTTGGGTTCCCGGTGGAGGGCCCTTTCCCGCCGGATACCGTTTTCTACCTGGCGGTGGAGCGGAAGCGTTTCGACGCGGTGGTGTGCATGTACCACGATCAAGGCCACATTCCGCTGAAGCTGCTGGATTTCGAGGGTGGAGTGAACGTGAGCCTGGGCCTGCCGATCGTGCGGACCTCGGTAGACCACGGCACGGCCTTCGACATCGCCTGGCAGGGCGTGGCGTCGGCAAAGAGCTTCATCGCGGCGCTGGAACTGGCGGAGAAGCTGGCGGAGTAAGCCGCGCACTGGCCGCTATTATGGTGCGGACGAGAGGACTTGAACCTCCACTCCCTTGCGGGAACTGGAACCTAAATCCAGCGCGTCTGCCAGTTCCGCCACGTCCGCATCCGCCGAGCGCTCAGCCGTTATCTTAGCATCACTGCATCACTCTTACGGATCGAGATAATTCACGGTTGTGGTGGCTGTGCTGCGCGCGCCCTTGGCGTCGGTGACGGTCAGTTCGAAGACATAGTCGCCGTAGCCCTGCAGAAACATTACGGTCGGCGTGGCGGTGGTAGCGCCGTAAATATCCGCGGGCTTGGCGCCGGCCACCCTCCAGGAGTAAGTAATCGTATCGCCGTCCGGGTCATACGATTTCGAGCCGTCCAACTGGATGTAGTGGCCCATGGTGGTCTGGTTAGGCCCGGCGTCGGCCACCGGCGGGCGGTTGGAGGGTGTCACGTCGCCCACCTCGACGGTTACCGTAGCGGTTGCCTGGCTCGATTGATTCTTGGCGGTCAAGGTATACGTAGTGGTCACTGTGGGTGACACGGTTGTGGAGCCGTTGACGTTTACGCTGCCGATGCCGCCGATCGACGCTTCCGTGGCGTTCTCGGTCTGCCAGGAAAGCGTGGTGCTCTGGCCGGGCGCGATCTTGGCCGGTGTGGCCAGGAAGTTCACGATTCGGACTGCGGGACTCGCCACGGTCACGGTTACGGTTACCGTGGCGGTGGCCTGGCCGGTTTGATTCTTGGCCGTCAAGGTATAGGTAGTGGTCACTGTGGGCGACACGGTCGTGACGCCATTGACGTTCACGCTGCCGATGCCGCCGATCGACGCTTCCGTGGCGTTCTCCGTCTGCCAGGAAAGCGTGGTGCTCTGGCCAGAAGCGATTGTGGCCGGCGTAGCCACGAAGCTCACAATGCGCACTACTGGATGGTCAACGGTCACGGTGAGCGTCGCGGTCTCCTGGCTGACGCTATTTTTGGCCGTCAAGGTGTACGTGGTGGTCTGGTTCAGAGTGACGGTCGAGGTTCCGGCTTGCGGATCCACGTTGCCGATGCCGCTAATTGTGACTTCATCCGCATCCCGGACTTCCCACACCAGGGTCGTCTTTTCCCCGGCTTTGATTTGGGACGGTTCGGCCGCAAAGCGGATAATCTGCACGTGCGGCGCGGCGGCGGTGCTGATCGTCACGCGGGCCTGGCCCGAGGCGCCCTTGTCGTCTTTCACCACCAGGCGGAACACGTAGGTCTGGGCTTCGGTGGAAGTAAAGCTGGCCTGGGCCGTGTTGGCGCCCGTGATCGAGACCGTTGGTCCGCTGATCTGGCTCCACTGGTAGGTGATGGGATCGCCATCCGGATCGTAGGAGCCAGAGCCATCCAGGGTGATGAGGCCGGCGGCTACGTTGATCTGGTCGGGCCCGGCGTCGGCTACCGGCGGATCGTTGCCGACACGCACGGTGCGGGTGAGCATTTCGTAGCGGATGCGCGGCACGTCCACCGGGACCGGGCTCTTCAGTTCGCCGAACTCCTTGGGCCGGACCCAGTTTCCGAACTGCAGGCCAAAGACCACGCGGCCGGTGTCCTTTTGAGTGAGCAGGGTTTCGTTCAACCCCGCTTCCGCGGTGAATGCCACGTGCGAACTCAGCGGCAGAACTAATCGAACCGTGCCGCCGGGCCGGTCGCTTCCTCCCTTACGGAACAGCATTCCGAGGTTGCCCTCGACGTAACTGTTCTTGTAGAGGCCGATCTGCGCGCTGCCTCCTACCTGATCGACCACATTCAGGTAGGTCTCCAGGAAGAGATTGCGGCCGAGCCCCTGGCGGCCGATGACGGGCTCATCGAGAAAGGACTTGGCGCCGAAGGCCCCAACGCGGCCGCGGGAGAAAACGTAGTCCAGCGTGACGGCGGCCTGCCCCAGAGTTCCGCCGGCCTGAAAAGCCTTGAGCTCGACGCGCTTGAAGCTCGAGAACAAGCCCGCCTGAAAGCCCCCGCGGCGGTCGAGCAGGCCGAAGTCGAATTGGCCCTCCTGCCGGTCGGAATAGCGCAGGTACTCGCCCTGGGCTTGCAGCGCGTGGCCCTCGCCAAAAGGCGTGAAGAACCGCGCCTTGCCGGTGGCGGTCAGGTTGCCCGTGGTGTCCGGGCCGAGGTTGAGCTCCAGTACCTCGAACCGCTTGGGCCGCGCTTCCTCAAGCGCCTTCTTCGCCGCCGCCTCCATCATCTGGGTCATTTCGTCCCGCCCCAGTGGCTTGGGCAATTGCGCCACTTGCTGCTGGACGCCGGCCTGGCCCTGCTTGAGGGCGGCCGTATCCTGCCCGAGAGCGCCGAGATCCTGTTTTAACTGGCCGTTCTGCGCAGCCAGGTCGCGCAAAGCCGCAGCCATCGCATCCTGCTGGCCGAGCTTCTTGAGCACCTCGTCGCAGCAGCCCAGATCCTTCGCGGCCGCGGCGGCGAGGGCATTCACGGCGTCGCCCACGCTTCCGGCGCTCACGATCCGGCCCTGGCCGTCGGTGACCGTCAGAGTGACGCGCCGGTTGATAAACCGGCCCTCTATGGTCCGGTTATCGACTTCCGGATTGCGCTTGCCCTGGCCGCTGGTCGTGATCTGTTCGGCCTTGGCGCCGTACTTGACGAGGAAGCTCTTGACCGTCTCGGCCCTGGCAATAGCCAGCTTGTCGTTGTACCCATCGGAACCGATGTAGTCCGTGTTCCCTTCGACCTTCACCTTGTAGTCGGGGTGCTGGCCGAGCAACTCGCCCAGGCGCAACAGACTCGGATAGGCGTCCGACAGAATCGAGGAGTTGAACTCGAAATTAACGTCTTCCCAATCATCCTTCGTGGCGGTGGTCGTTAAGCCCTGTGCGAACAGGCTCGCGCACAGCCCAAGGCCGGCAATCAGGCCCACGATCATCAGAACCCTGCGTAGCATAACGGCTCCTTTTGAGGGAATACGGTCGGCGGCTTCCTCGTTTGGAATCTTAATAACCTTAAATCCCCATCTATTCTCAATTTTAACTCCGCTTTGCCGAAAATCAAGGGTTTATGGCAGTCTATCTGTCAGTCGGCCGCGCAGGAAGCCGAGGCCGCGAGTTCCTTCGTCAGCGATCTGCGGCGTACGCCCGTCAGGCGGGGCCCAGGAAGGCCGCAGGCGCAGGTCGCGCGTTCGATGCTTGCGGTGAGACCGGTGGCCAGGCGCAGGACAGGCCGCCGTAGATCCAGCAGGGAAGTCGCCAGCAACTCGGGTTCGCCATCGCCGGCCTCCACCTCGAGGATGGCCTGATCGCCCTCGATGTGGAACCCGTCGTGCGCCTCGCACTCCCAGGCTAGCAGCCGTCCCTCGGGGCTAAGAATCTGGCCGAAGACGGGCGCCTGGAATACGCGCCAGAGCAGATCGCGGGCCTCGCTGCTGAGGAACGTCTGTCTGAGGATGACGAAAGCGATAACCGAGTGGGTCAGCTTCGGGAGTCTGGCGCCGCAATCTTCGGCACCCTCTGCCAGCCGACGCAATTCGGCGACCGGACCCGCCAGTGCGTCCGGCCGGAAGTGCGCGAGCCGTTGCCGCCGCGCGTCTCCGAACGTGTCGATCCGCTTGACGCCCCGGAAGCCTTGCATGAGCACGGCCGGCCGGCCCGGTCGTGGCAAGGGCCAGAACATCTCCAGGGAGGCCTCGCCGGACGCCTTCTCGTTCGTCAGGAATCGAGATTGATCGTGGTGCGGGGGAGGGTCCGCCTTCGGCAGCCGGGACAGGATGTCCGCGACCGAGTCCAACCTGGCGACCAGGTCCGGCGAGCCCAGGCCGGCGGATCGCAGCAATGGAGCATAATACGTTGTGTTCAATGCGGCCAGCAGGACTGAACGGAGTCTTGCCGGACGGGATGTGTCGGGGCAACGCCCGAGCAGCCGCAAGCGCAAAGCGCGCACTCCCTGCCGGGGGTCCATTAAACAAGAAAGGTGGGAAGACGGCGGCGCTTATCTCAGGACGATTCGGTGTTTCTCGCCAGGTGGGTCAGGCCGGCCGACAGGGCGAAGTGGGTGAGCCCGGCCACGTTATTGACGCCCAGCTTCTTCATGAGGGTCTTGCGGTAGCTGCGCACGGTGTGCGCGCCCAGGCCCAGCAGCCCCGCGATCTCCTTGCTGGTCCTCCCCTCGGCGATGAGCCGCATAACCTGCAACTCCCTGGGCGCGAGCGTTTCCAGGGCGGAGTCGGCGGATCTGCCCTCCAGATTGCCCTTCCGAATACGGCGCAGTAACTGGTCGGAAACCTGAGGGCTCAGATACGAGCCGCCCCGCGCGACGGTCCGCAAGGCGTCCAGCAGGTCGCTGCTGGAGACCCGCTTCACCACGAAAGCGCGAGCTCCGGCGCGAATCGCGCTGACCACGGTGTGCTCGTCGTCGCGCATCGAGAGGATGACCACTTTGGCGGCGGGCAGGTGGCGCAGCAGTTCGGCCGTGGCATCTATCCCGTTTAGCCCCGGCATCGCTATGCCCATGAGGACCAGGTCGGGGCGAACGTCTCGCGCAACCTGCACGCCGTCGGCGCCGTTGTCGGCTTCTCCGACGACCTGAAACTCGCCGTTTCGCTCCAGGATCGCTCTAATCCCGTCGCGCATGATTTGATGATCGTCGACCAGGACGACACTATAGGGCATGTTTCTTGCGCTGCAGAACGCGATGCGCCGCGGCGATAACGTCACGCGCCACCAGGCCGTACTTCTCGCAAATCTCACCCGGCGTTCCCGATTCCGCGTAGGTGTTCCGAATTCCGACAAACTCCATTGGGCAGGGATGGCTCTCGACGACCGCCTGCGCGACCCGCACGCCGAGGCCTCCGTCCACCAGATGTTCCTCGGCGGTCACGATCGCTCCCGTTTCGGCCGCGGCGCGCGCGATGGCGCCCGCATCGAGCGGTTTGATCGTATGCATGTCGAGCACCCGCACGGAGATCCCCTCCCTTCGAAGTTGCTCCCAGGCCCGGATGGCTTCGGCCAGCAGGAGGCCGGTGGCTATGATCGTGAGGTCCGTTCCCGCGACGACTTCCACGGCCTGCCCGATCTGGAAGCGCTGGCCGGGCGGGTAAATCACGGGAACCTTGGGACGTCCCACCCTGATGTAGACGGGGCCGCGGTGCGCGGCGGCGGCCCTGACCAGCGCGGCCGTGGACACTTCATCGGCCGGCGAGATCACGGTGAAACCGGGAAGGGAACAGGCCAGGGCAATGTCCTCGATCGACATCTGCGATGGGCCGTCCTCGCCGATGGAGATGCCGGCGTGGGTTCCCACCAGCTTGAGGTTGACCTCGGGCGGGTATGCCGCCAGCACGCGCAACTGCTCGAAACCCTTGTTCACCGCGAAAGCGGCGAAACTGGCCGCGAAGGCGATCTTGCCCGCTACTGCCAGGCCCGCGGCCACTCCCACCATATTCGCCTCGGCGATGCCGCAAGAGACGAAACGTTCCGGGAACTCCTGGGCAAACAGGTGGGTAAAAGTAGACTTGGACAGGTCGGCGTCCACCACGACGACGTCCCTGTTCTCCCGCCCGAGTTCTACCAGCGCGCGGCCGAAGGCCTCCCGGGTGGCCATCCCCAGCTTGAGTTCAAATACTTTTTCCGCCGGCATCGCTATTGCAGCTCCCCGAGCGCCTGCTCAACTTCCGCGGGCGAGGGGGCGACTCCGTGCCACTTGGGCTTATTCTCCATGAAAGAAACGCCTTTGCCTTTGACCGTGTGCGCTATGATGACCACCGGCTTGCCCTTGGTGGCGCCGGCCTCCTCAAACGCCCGCTGAAGTGCGGCGATGTCGTGGCCGTCCAGGTCGATGACATGCCAGCCGAAGGCGCGCCATTTCTCGGCGAAGGGCTCCACGTCCATGATGTCCTTGACGAACCCGTCCAATTGGATCCGGTTGAAATCGACGATGGCGCAAATGTTATCCAGATGGTGGAAGGCGCCGAACATGGCCGCTTCCCAGATCTGACCCTCCTGGCACTCACCGTCGCCGAGCAGGACGTAAGTGCGCCACGCGGCCGCGTCCAACCGGGCTGCAAAGGCCATTCCCAAGCCCAATGACAGGCCCTGGCCGAGCGAACCGGTTGAAGCGTCCAGGGCGGGGAAGAATCGCCGGTCGGGATGCCCCTGAAAAGGGCTCCCCAGCTTGCGCAGCGTCTTTAGCTGCTCGACGGGCGCGTAGCCGCATTCCGCCATCACGGCATAAAGCACGGGAGCGGCGTGGCCTTTGGAAAGAATGAAACGGTCCCGCCCCGCCCAGCCCGGGTCTTGCGGGTTGTGCCGCATCACCGAATAGAAGAGAGTGACCACTAGTTCGACCGCGGACAGCGAGCCGCCGGGATGGCCCGACCCGGCGGCACCGATCATTTCGATGATGTTGCGGCGGGTAGCCTTGGCGATCTCCTGCAACTGCCTTACGTCTTTAACTTGTTCCATTGCCGGAATTATTCAATGTACCATTTCGAGGGGAAGCCGCCGTTGCAGTAGAACCTTATTTCAGTACTGCTTCAGTCTCCAGTTCCGATATTCGACCTTCATGGGGCCGCCAACGTGCACCTGCACGCCGATCAGGCCGTCGGTGGGACGGTTCGGGGGGTCGTCGTCGATCACCATGCTCATGAGATGCCCGTTGATCATGTGGATCAAAACGTTCCCGCGCGCCGCCAGGTGGGCTGAGTTCCAATCGGTGGTCAAGAACCCGGCGAGTTCCTTATTCTCGCCCACGCTCGAGACCAGGATTGGCGGCCTGCCGCCTACTACCCGCGTCACCTGGCCTCGCAGCGCGAGGAACAGGCGGCCCTTCTCCTCGTAGTTGTTCCCGGTTAAGCTATTCCGGCCATCGATATCGCACTGGTAGCCGCGCATGGCGAACTTGTTGGCCGGCGTCACCGTGTCAGGCACCACCATACTGCGATAGTTGATGCCGCTGTTGCCTCCGGATGTAATCCGAAAATCCACCTTCAACTCGAGATCCTTCGGGGAGCCGCCGCGCCAGATGATGAACGTGTTGCTCTTGATAACGGTTTCCGGGGTGATCTCGCCTACCATGGCGCCATCTTCCACGCGCCAGTACTTGGGATCGCCGTCCCAGCCGGTCAGGGTCTTGCCATCGAACATGGAAACGAAACCGGGCTCATCCCCGGTGACGGCCGCCGGCCGGTCGCTCTGCCTCGGCGCGTAGGGTTGATTGGATGCCTGCTGAGCTGCCAGGGGCAGGCTGGATAAGCTTCCTATGAGGGAAGCGAGGAATGGTCTGCGTCCGGTGGTATACATGGTTTGCCGCCCACAATTGTACACTCCGGCGGATCTGTACCGCTCAACTCCAGTAGGTCCGATCCAGGCTGCGCTATTGCGCGGCTTCAGCGCGTGTTTGGCGGCAACGGCCGCCGCGGCAGTTCCGAGTACCTTCTCATGGTCCTGCGGGACTTCGAAGCCCACGGAACCATCAAGGAAAAGTACGACCTAGTGAGCGCAACTCCGGGGGAAAGGGACAAGATGCGGCTGGCGTGGCGCTTGCGCGTCTTGGGGCGAAGCCGCATCCCGGGGGGGCTGATGGTCAAACGATTGTGCTGCGTTCTCGTGTCGACAACCGCGCTCCTGGCGCAGACCGACAGCTCCTCTGGGGTCACCCCGGTCAATTCCTTCCTGGCGGGCTTCCCGCCTGGAACGAAGTCAACCGGCTCGACGGCCGGGCTTGGCTCTGCGCCACGCCGCCATGCTCCCCAGCTGAATCCGGAAGCTGACTTTGCAGAACATCACCATCCCCGGCAGCCATCGCGACGTCGTCATCGGAGAATGATATGGCCGATACGGCCGTCGACGCAGGGCCTTCCATGAAGCACTCAGGCCCGCGATTACGACCTGACCCACTCTGTGCTAATCATTAAATGACAGGGTCGACGCCAAAAAACGATGACGCCCCCGCGCAAGGCGAGCGAGTCTAAAGGCATTGAGGCCACCCAACTTTTCCGCCCAAACTGCCGATGCGCGACGCAACTGCGGAATGCGTGGATAATTGGGTTTCTGCTCCTGGCTCTGGCAGCCGGTGCTGCCCTCGCTACCGGCAATGCTCTTACTCCCGAGGAGAAGAAGGCTGGATGGATCCTGCTGTTCGACGGCGGTACCCTGAGCCAGTTTCGCAATCCGGCGACCAAAGACCAGCCCCGCGACGCGTGGGTTATCGAGGCTGGCGCCCTCAAGTCACAAGTTCGCCCTCGCATCGAGGAGGACCTCGTCACCAAAGAGAACTTCCGCGACTTCGAACTGGTGTTTGACTGGCGCGTTGCTCCGGGCGGTAACACCGGGGTGAAGTACCACGTCCAGCATCAGGTTTTCATCGACCAGACGAAAGTGGTGAGAGGCCCCGGCGGATACGTGGGCTCGATGGAACGCGCGCTTCACGACCGGAGCATGCGCCGCTCGGAGCTCGCACCCGGAGCGACTGCCCATGTCTACTCAGTCGCCTTCGAGATGCAGCTGATCGATGACGCTCGGAATCCGGACGGCAAGAAGGGCCCCAAGTACGGCACGGGCGCCCTGTACGGCATGCTTGCCGCGAAGCCTGCGCCCTTGCATGCGGCAGGTGAATGGAACAGCGGCCGTCTGGTGGTCAAAGGCGACCACATCGAGCACTGGGTGAACGGGGTCAAGGTTCTGGATGGCTCGCTGGCTTCACCGGAGGTGCGTGAGGGGGTGTTGACTCGCTGGAAAGTTGCGCCCAGTATTCTCCAGATGCTAACGCACCCCAAACCGAGCGGTCCCATTGCGCTGCAGCACCATGGCGAGGAGGTGTGGTTCCGCAACCTCAAAGTGCGCCGTCTGTAACTTCGCGCGAACGGCCATTTCATTTGAACCGGGCCAGGTGGTCGCGATTGGCGACTGTCTTAGCTCCGGTTCGGCCGCGTGCTTGGCGGCGACGGAGGCCGATCCGCCCAGGTCGGCGATGGTGCGGGCAACCTTCACGAGGCGGTCGTGGGCGAGGGACCGCTCGACGCGTCGGCGAATCTCGGCCGAAGACCCGCCTGCCTTGCGAGAGTACACAGCTGTAAGCTGCCGAAGGGACTTCAAGTTACAGGTCGATTTGGCCAATGATAGGGCTCTTGCCGGTGATCGATTCGAGCCGCCTTGTGAGCATCTCCCGCAACTCAGTCAGGTTTCTGTACTCAGGGACGTTATGCACCGAGAGATCAAAGTGCAAGGGGGTCCCTGCCTTCCTAAACAAGATCGGGCGCTTGCCAATCGCATGGGCGTAGCCGACTTCATAGTAGACGTTGGGCCTCTCCCCGGAAAGGTCCGCGACCAGGAACTCGGCGGTCCGAATCTGGTCGAGAATGACGTCGGTGATCACGTCCTGATGCTCAATGTCGTCGGCACGCTGGGCCCCTATTCGGAACCGCGAGGATACGTCCTTGATTGCGCTCCCAACATCTTCCAGTTCCGGCCTCGTCTTGTCCATCCACATGAGGATAAATGCGGTGTTGGGATGGACAGTGATCTTCTGTTGCGCAAAGGGCCGCTGTTCGTCTGGCGGCCAGTCAAGTGGCAAGGCTCGGAGCGAATTGGACGCCATGTAAAACGCCTGCCGGACAAATTGAGGGCCGTAGTGCCCAGCCCCGACATTCCTCAAGACGATACTGAGGTAACTCCTCATCAAACCGAGACTATCCGCCCCGAAAAGGCTGCCCTGGATCATCTGAGCGGCTGAGTTGAACCAGCGTTCGAGTTCTGTCAGCCTTGCCTTCAGCTCAGGCCGGGCTGGTTCGGGGCAGACCTTGTGGCCCTTCTCGTCACTGGGCCATCCTTCCATCCAGTCGCAGAATTCCCGCTCGAGTTGGGTACCAGCTTCGAGATGCAGAGTGATCCGATTGCTGAGCATTGGCGTTACCCGCAGTCCTCTTCGCTCTAGTCTGCCACAGTCGTCGAGCCGCGTCCGCCGCACTTCCGCCCAAGTGGCCCCCGCGGTCGCCAAATCTGCGTCGGAAAGGTTCACTTCCCGTGGTTGAGGTCGAGGCTTTGGGAAGCGCCGTGGGCGAGATCAGGCGACTTCGGCGTACTGAACGCTGAGCACACCGGCGAGATCGACCCTCTTTGAGGCGTCGAGAATCTCGATGCCAACAATACGGTCGTTTTCGCCCAGCTCCAAGACCACGTTTTCGGCAATGTCCTTGTTCACCACCTGCCGGGCATCCGGGTCCAGGCAAATGTAGAGGAGATCGGTTTTCCTGTGGTAGGTTATCGTCACGCTTGTGCCTCCCACTCGCCGTAGTAGGCGTATGCGGTCACCGTGATCATTGCGCCTTCTTCTTCAACATACACGACTTTGACCTTCTTCTGGGCGTATGGGCGCCCTCGCCACAACGAACCGAAAAGGAAGACCTTCTCCTTTGCCAGCCGTCCACGTGCGGCGGGAACCGGCCAGCCGCTACGGAGGACATCCAAGATCTCCTCCTCGGAGATGCCCCGAACTGGCATGCGTCTCCGGGTGTGAGGATCAATGCGAATTGCCGTCACCTCAACTCCAGTAGTTCCGATCCAGGCTGCGGTATTGCACCGCTTCGGCCACGTGCTTGGCGGCGACGGAGGCCGATCCGCCCAGATCGGCGATGGTGCGGGCCACCTTCAAGAGACGGTCGTGGGCGCGGGCCGAGAGACCCATGCGGCGGACGGCCATCTCGAGCGTGCGTTCGCCAGCGTCATCGAGTTCGCACAGCTTGCGGAGCACCCGCGCCGGGATGCGGGAGTTGTAGAAGCCGCGGGCCTGCTGAATGGCGCGGGCCCGCTCGACGCGGCGGCGAATCTCAGCCGAGGAGTCTCCGCCGGCCTCGGCGCGCATCTCCTTGTAGGGCACAGCGGGCACTTCGATGTGCAGGTCGATGCGATCGAGCAGCGGCCCGGAGATCTTGCTCAGATAGCGCTGGATGATGCCGCCGGTGCAGCGGCATTCGCGGGTGGAGTCGCCGTAGAAGCCGCACGGACAAGGATTCATGGCCGCGACCAGCATGAAGCTGGCGGGGAAGGACAGCGTCATGCTGGCCCGCGCGATGCTCACCGAACCGTCTTCCAGCGGCTGGCGCAGCAACTCCAGCACGTTGCGCGGGAACTCGGGGAACTCGTCCAGAAACAGCAGGCCGTGGCTGGCGAGGCTGACCTCGCCGGGGCGGGGAATGCCGCTGCCCCCGCCGATCAAGGCCGCGTCAGAGATGGTGTGGTGCGGCGCGCGGAAGGGACGCTCAAACAGCAAACCCCCGCCCTGCGGCAGAATGCCGGCAACGCTGTGTACCTTGGTCGTCTCCAGCGCTTCCTCCGAGGTCAGGGGCGGAAGGATTGCGGCCAGGCGCTTGGCCAGCATTGTTTTCCCGGACCCTGGCGGCCCGATCATGAGCACGTTATGCCCGCCCGCGGCGGCCACTTCCAGCGCGCGCTTCGCCGTGGTCTGTCCACGCACGTCGGCGAAGTCCAAAAAGGATTCGGGTTCCGGCGGCCGTCCAGAGATGGTGGAGGCAGTGGCGGTGAACCGCTCAGGCTGCTCCAGCAGGGCCACCACTTCCGACAGGTGCCGCACGCCGAAGACGCGCACGCCCTCGACGACGGCGGCCTCGGCGGCGTTCTCCTGGGGCACGATTACGCTCTCGAGACGGTTCTCGCGGGCGCATACCGCGATCGGCAGCGCGCCGCGCACGGGCCGGATCGTGCCGTCGAGCGAGAGTTCCCCGACCAGCAGATGACCATTGGTCTTGGGGGCGCTGCCCATCGCGCCCAGGATGCCCACGGCGATGGGCAAGTCGAAGCCGGCGCCTTCCTTGCGCACGTTGGCGGGGGCCAGGTTGATGGTGACGGCCTTGCTTGGATAGCCGAAGCCGGAGTTCATGAGCGCGGACTTGATGCGTTCGCGGCTCTCGCGCACCGCCGTATCCGGCATGCCCACCATGATCAGATCGCGGGCGTTGCCGGACGCCCACAAATCCACCTCCACATCGATCAGGTGGGCATCGATGCCATACACGGCGGCGCTACGAGTGCGGAAAAGGGGCAATAGGAGAGATAGTGGCGGGGTGGATGATTGTCTCTCACGCAAACTCGCGGCTCCGCCCCTCTCTGGCTGGCGCACCGATAATCAGGAGTTCAATGGGGACCGTGATCACGCAACTGCGGCAAGCCCGTTCTTCTCGACCACAAGCTGGACGCGGTGGTTCGAGTCCCGTCTCCCACTCCATGGTGCCTTCCTGGCGGCCCCCGGCGCTCCCGAAGATGTAGAAGTCGGGAACCAGGAATGCCTCCGATGGGCCCGGACACGGGCGCGGCGTGACACAGGAAAACTGCGGGATACCTCCGGGTGGAACCGGGAGGCCTCCTGACGCGAGAATCGCACGCGGATGGCAGGGGGCGGAGGGGAACCGACAACACGGGAACCCGGGCTTTCACGGGCCAGTCATCAATTGACGTGCTGGCCGATGCCCGCCACGCTCTTGGGCCATCGGCATCGCCGGACGGTACAACGGCGGTATACGTATCCGCTTGCTGACCGTCCCTTCGTTTCAGCCCTGCTCGCTGAACTCGCACGAGAGAAGGAAGTTGATCGTCGCGACGCACTGAAGTAAGGTCGGGTCACAGCGAAAGGCTTGCCCCCGCGCCCATTCCCGAGCAGTAGAGCCGGCTGGTGAGGTTGCGGCCATTCGGTTGCAGATGGGGGAGACGCGGCGTTGCCAGCGCCAGCGGCGAAGGCGAAGGCTGCGATACGCGCCCGAATACGCAATCTCTCTAGCGCTGATAGACGCGGATGTAATCCACCACCAGTTGCTGCGGGAACTGAGTAGTTTCGTCGGGATTGCCCGGCCACTGGCCGCCTACCGCCAGATTCAGAATCATGTAGAAGGGGTGGTCGTAAGCCCAGGTCGCGCCCTCCGGAATTCCCGATGAGGGCAGCTTGAAGTACGACGTGCCATCCACGAAGAACTCAATGCTGTCCGGATTCCACACCGCCGCGTAGACATGGAAATCGTCGGCGAATCGAGCTCCGGAGGGCAGGGAATAGCGCTTGCCGATTCCCTTGCCGCCGGAGTAGCCGGGCCCGTGGACCGTTCCATTGACTGTCGTGGGTTCCTTGCCGATATTCTCCATCACGTCGATCTCGCCGACCGCCGGCCAACCCCGCGCTTTCGAGGTGTCCCCGAGCATCCAGAACGCCGGCCAGATGCCCTGGCCGTATGGGATCTTCATGCGGCCCTCGACCTTGCCATACGTGAAGCTGAACAGTCCCTGCGTCTTGAGCCGTGTAGAAGTGTAGCCGCTGCCGGTCTTGATAGCCTTGATCACCAGGTTGCCCGCGCCATCCATGAACGAGTTGTCGCGTGAGTTTGTGTAATTCTCGAGTTCGCGGTTGCCCCATCCGGTCGCGCCCAAGTCATAAACCCATTTCGCGGGATCGGGTGCCGAGCCGGCCGGTCCATTGAACTCGTCGCTCCAGACCAGCTTCCAGTCGGTTTGTGCCAGAGCGGGGGCGATCAACGTCGCCAGCAGCGCCAATAAACGCACGCAGGTCATGTCTTGAGTATCGCGCAACCGCGCCCGCCGCTGGTCCGGCGGACTTGCTGCTGGCGTACCCCGAGGTGGGCATCGATGCCGTACACAGGGGCGATACGAGTTAGCCCGATTCCGCTCCACACGGTGTGTGCACCCGTTGCAGTCTGGAAATCCGGTCGGTTAGACGCCGGGCGAGGGTCCATTAGGGACGCCTCAGTTCAGTTTCTCGATAATAACGGAAGCGTTGACGCTGGGTTGTGTGCCTCCGGCCAAAGGTTGGAGGGTGCTCGCCGCGGCAGAAGTGTAATTTCGAATAGTCAGGACATCACCTGCTGCTACCGCGACTATGGCTTGTCCATTGTTTTGCTGAGTGCCTGCGCCTGAACCGTAGGTAGCCCCTGTAATCGCGACGCCGTTCAAGAACGCTGTGTACTGGCTGGGCTCCACTGTTGATAGGAAGAAAGTAATCTTGTAAATCCCGGAGCTGGTAAGTGCAATGTCGGAACTGCCGGTGGTATGCGCGATTCCAGCGGTGAGAATGCCGGTCGAGTCAAAAGTCACACTAGCACCTACCGCGACTACCTGAGAGCTTGTGTTGTAAACGTAACCGAACTCGGATAACCCGCCGGCTGGTCCGGTAGCGCCAGTCGGCCCAGCGGGGCCGATTGGACCAGGGACCGTGGAGGCCGCACCAGTTGGGCCGATAGGGCCGGCAGGACCAACTGGACCAGCGGGGCCGGCAGGCCCTGGAACAGTAGAAGCCGCTCCCTCCGGGCCAGCCGGACCTATGGGACCCGCCGGACCGGGGACCGTGGAATCAGCGCCTGCTGGGCCGGCAGGACCAACGGGACCAGTTGGGCCGGCGGGACCTGGAACAGTAGAATCCGCTCCAGTCGGGCCGGTCGGACCGATGGGACCCGCTGGACCCGGGACCGTGGAGGCAGGACCAGCGGGGCCGATGGGACCAGGAACAGTAGAATCCGCGCCCGCGGGGCCGGTCGGACCGATGGGACCCGCTGGACCAGGGACCGTGGAGGCAGGACCAGCGGGGCCGATGGGACCAGGAACAGTAGAATCCGCGCCTGCGGGGCCGGTCGGACCGATGGGACCCGCTGGACCAGGGACCGTGGAGGCAGGACCAGCGGGGCCGATGGGACCAGGGACTGTAGAATCCGCGCCTGGGGGACCAGTCGGACCGATGGGACCCGCTGGACCAGGGACCGTGGAGGCAGGACCAGCGGGGCCGATGGGACCAGGAACAGTAGAATCCGCGCCTGCGGGACCAGTCGGACCGATGGGACCCGCTGGACCAGGGACCGTGGAGGCAGGACCAGCGGGGCCGATGGGACCAGGAACAGTAGAATCCGCGCCCGCGGGACCGGTCGGACCGATGGGACCCGCTGGACCAGGGACCGTGGAGGCAGGACCAGCGGGGCCGATGGGACCAGGAACAGTAGAATCCGCGCCCGCGGGACCAGTCGGACCGATGGGACCCGCCGGACCAGGGACCGTGGAGGCAGGACCAGCGGGGCCGATGGGACCAGGAACAGTAGAATCCGCGCCTGCGGGACCAGTCGGACCGATGGGACCCGCTGGACCAGGGACCGTGGAGGCAGGACCAGCGGGGCCTATGGGACCAGGAACAGTAGAATCCGCGCCCGCGGGGCCGGTCGGACCGATGGGACCCGCTGGACCAGGGACCGTGGAGGCAGGACCAGCGGGGCCGATGGGACCAGGAACAGTAGAATCCGCGCCCGCGGGACCAGTCGGACCGATGGGACCGACTGGACCAGGGACGGTGGAGGCAGGACCAGCGGGGCCGATGGGACCAGGAACAGTAGAAGCCTCTCCCGCGGGGCCGGTCGGACCGATGGGACCCGCCGGACCAGGGACCGTGGAGGCAGGACCGGCGGGGCCGATGGGACCAGGAACAGTAGAATCCGCGCCCGCGGGACCGGTCGGACCGATGGGACCCGCCGGACCAGGGACCGTGGAGGCAGGACCAGTAGGGCCGATGGGACCAGGAACAGTAGAAGCCTCTCCAGCGGGACCAGCCGGTCCGATGGGACCAGTTCTACCAGGGATCTTGGAGGCAGCACCTCTTGGGCCGATAGGACCAACGGGTCCGGCGGGGCCGACCGGACCCGGAACAGCGGAATCCGCACCCGCCGGACCGGCCGGACCTGTCGCGCCCTGCGGTCCCGGCTCACCTTGTGGTCCGGAAACTCCAGGTGGCCCCACACCGGCACGGAATGAAACGCTTAGCTCCGGGGCATGACTCGTAGATACGCTTTCCTTGCTGTCGAAAAATACCTCCGCGGCCGGCGTCTGCGGTGCAGCGGATAAGACAAACCCTTGGTTCAATTGCCGGCTCTGTAGCCACTTCTGAAGCGTGGCCGTCACATCAACCGTGACGAATTGCGACGCCTGCGAAACGGTGAACGTGGCGATGAGAGCGCTTGAAACAGGCGCTGAGTTGTGGGTCAGCGTGTCTTCATCCCACGGCCAGGCTGCCTCGGAAACCTGGATCTCGCCGGCGGCGGCCACGCGGCCAACCCACAAGACAAGGTTGGCTCTTGATACATCTGAAGGGCTTAGATCGGGCGGCAACTTCGACAGGTCGAACTTCAGGAATGTTCTGTTGGTTCCGCCGGCGTGCAAGAAAGGAAGCGCGCCGAAGGTCACATCCGGATACCGACTATTCGAGTGAGCGTCCCCGCTAATCGGCAGCTCGTGGGCTAAACACGCCGCAGTCAACAATAGCGCGAATGCTACCCTGTAGTTCATGACTGAGTAGTGGATAGTCCTCAAGATTTTTCTCGTCTCCACTATTTCGGAGAGAAAGATCGAAGTGAGACCACTGAAGAAGCAGGAAGAGAAATGCGCTTCGCGGTCATTCGCCTCTACGTCCTCGTGGCTCTCGTTCGGACCTCGTTTGGGGCGGATTTCTCTTTCGTTGGAACGTTCGCTCAGGATGATGAGCGGAGGCAGTTCAGCTTTACCCTCATCCAGCCGGGGATTGTCGTCTTACGCACCTGGTCCTACGCGGGCGGCATAAACTCGACGGGAGCGCTAATTGAAGGCGGCGGATTTGACCCGTCGCTCTCGCTTTTCGATTCTACCGGCCTGTTGCTCGCCACCAATCGCGATGGGGGCTGCAACAACGTCCCCGCAGACCGTGTCACCACCTGGTGTTGGGATGCCTTCATCGCCATGCCACTGCCGAAGGGCACCTACCAGCTCGTCTTGACGGAATCGGAGAACACGCCGCTGGGGCCGTATATGGCTGGTCCATTCGTGTATGACGGAGCGGGGAACTTCACGGCGGCCCCGGGTATCACGGCGCCGGCAGGGTTCTGGGACTACTCGCCCAACCGCCGCAACAATTCCTATGCCGTGGACATCAGCGGCGTCGATTTCGCCCAATTGCAGCTCCTGCCTGCAAGCGGCGCTGTTGTCAATAGCGCGAGCTTTCAGGCTGGCCCGGCCGGCCCAAACGCGATCTTGACCTTCTTCTACCCCGATTTTCCCGGCGCGCAGCCCTTGCGCGTTCTGATCGACGGACTGAGCGCGGAGATCCTCTATAACGCTCCCACGCAACTGAACTTCGTAGTCCCGCCAACCGCGATCCCCAACTCGAGCGCCGCTTTGCAGATTTCAAGCGGCGGCAATTTGTTGCTGGCAACGCTGCTGCCGATTGCAGATGCCTCGCCGGGGCTGTTCACTGCCAACCAATCGGGAACCGGGCAGGCCAGCGTCCTGAATCAGGACTACACCTACAACGGAGCCGACGCTCCCGCCGTGCCCGCGGCGCGCGGATCGATCCTAATGGTGTACGGAACCGGCTTCGGCGTCGCCAATCCTCCCGGACAGGACGGGCTTTCCTGGCTCGCCTCGGCGGTCAGCGCAATTATCGGGGGACTCCCCGCCGAGGTGACCTTCGCCGGGCTGGCGCCCGGATATACTCCAGGTCTCCAACAGATCAACGTCCGTATTCCGGACGGCTGCCCGACCGGAGCGGCGGTTCCGATACAGCTGCAGATCGGGGGGCACAGCACTCAGCTAGGGACCACCATCGCCGTGAGATAGTTTCGGTAGATCCGGCTCATTTGCTCTGCAGACGTTCCAGCAGAGCCGTGTCGATCTTGGCCTTCACCGTGCGGCGGTCGATCTCGAGACGCCGCGCCGTCTCCTCGTAGCTGCCGGTTTGGGCGTAGACCAGGGTGCAATAGCGGCTCAGCAGCTCGGACGCGGTCAACTTTCCGATGCGCGCCGGCTGAAACAGGTCGCCGGAAGCTTCCTCGGCCGCGGCGCGCGCCGGCCGGTATTCCTTCCGGATAAGAAGATTGCGCGCGCACTGTTCCAGTTCCCGGTAATTGCCGGGCCACTCGTAGTCGGCGCCGAGATTGGATGTAATCCATGCCAACGCCTCCCCCGCCAGCGTGTCCGCCTCGGGGCCCGCCACGCGCCGCGCCATGAACAGGACGAGTTCCGGCAGCACCTCCGGGGACTCGCGTATCTGCCGGCTCAGAGAAGGAGTCTCGATCATGTCCGCGCACAGCCGGTAGTACAGATCCTCGCGGAACTTCCCTTCGCGGATCGCCGCCGGCAGCCTCCTGTTCGTGGCCGCGATGAGCTTGCCCCGAAACTGCTTCCCGGCCGTGTCGCCCACCGGGTGAAATGTCCGCGTCTCGATGACTCGCAGCAACTTGACCTGAATTTCGGGGTCTAGGTCCCCGATCTCGTCAAGGAAGACGCTGCCCAGCGGCGAGCACGCTTCCAGCCACCCGCGTTTGTCCCCGACCGCGCCGGTGAACGCGCCGCGCCGGTGTCCGAACAGCTCGGACTCCACCAGCGTGCCGGCCAGCGCCGCGATGTTGAGCGGATGAAACGAGTCTGAGAGGTCGTCCTCGAACGCCAGCCGCTTGTCATCGAATGGAACGTAGCGCGAAAGGGCTATGGCCCGCGCCACCAGTTCCTTCCCCGTGCCGGATGGCCCGGTGATCAGCGTGGCGAAGTCGCTCATCCGGTCAAACAGCGTGCGCCGGTAGCGGCGGATGTCGTGGGTGAACACCGATTGCCAAACCGCCGCGCGCAGGCGGGCGGCCGGCAGCGAGCTGCCGATGATGAATCCGTAGATGTTATGGAAGGCGCGTACGATCTGGTAGTAGCAGGCGAAGGTGTGTTTGGGCTCGTGCCCGGTTGGCAGCGCGACGCCGGGAATTCGGAAAAGCCGTTCCCAATCGTTCAGGAACCGCGTATAGAATCCCCATCGGCCCCCCGCCTGCTCATAGATGGAATCGTGATGCCGGTGGTAGATCCAATACAGACACGCGTCTTCGTATAGTTCCAGCTCTTCCCGGGATGCGGTGGGCTCGACCGCCAGCCGGTCCCGCAGCGAGGGCAGGACCTCGGTAAGCCGCGCCGCGATCTTGGTGGTGTTGGCGCGGGGACGGTCCGGGTCAGCCACACGCATGCTCCAGAAAGGATCGCCCTCGACGAATTCCTTGCCGAGCGCCAGGCGCTCGTACTCGGGTAGCTCGGACAGGAAGGGATTGCAGTAGCCGATCCGGGAGACGGCCTCCAGGAAGATGCGCTCACGGCCGGTAAGAAGGGGCATACATGGATTGTATATCCAACAGCATGGATTGTATGCGCCCTTGGCCATATTCTTCTTCCTTCGACGGCCGAACTCGTTCATAATCAACGGCAGGCCATCTGGGCCGCGAATTGCTTTTGTCCAAGCCGGAGGTTGGAACGACATGCAGCGGATCGCCAATCGGTTGCTTTTCTGGACGCCCAGGACGCTGTGCATCATGTTTGCGGCTTTTGTCAGTATGTTCGCCTTGGACGTGTTCGGCGAAGGTTACGGATTCTGGGGGACGGTGTTGGCTCTGGCGATGCACATGATCCCGACGGCGCTACTGGTCCTGGTGCTGGTAATCTCCTGGCGCTGGGAGTGGGTGGGCGGGGTTCTGTTTCCAACGCTTGGAGTGTTGTACATCGTCACCATGTGGCACCGCCCGTTCCCCTGGCACGTGTACGTTCTCATGTCCGGCCCGCTGTTTCTGCTGGGCGGTCTGTTCCTGCTGAACTGGGTCTACCATGCGGAGCTGCGGGTCAGGGGGTGAGAGCAGTGGCTTGGTCCTTACTGGAGAGCCCTTGGCAGGGCGGCTGGGCGCCTCTGGCGCAGCGGCCCTGCTGCATTACGAGCGGTAACACGGTCAATCGCGTGTTACTGGAGAGCTGTCATGAATGAGGAGATTGCAGAGCGAATTGAGAAGACGCTGAACCGAAACGAGGCTCAGGCGGAGCGGTTCGCCAACCGGACCCGGCTGTCGTTCATGGTTGTGGTCACTTTCGTAGTCCTGCTGAACCTGCGCGCCTCTTCGGGCTACGCCAACGTGGTCAACCTCTCCGCCGTCGGCGCCGCCTATTTGCAGGGGCTGGTGGTGTACTTTGCGCTTGAGCGAAAGGCCTACCGGCCTGCTATGAAGTATGTGACCTCCTTGTTCGACGTCACGCTGTTGTGCCTGGTCCTCTTTCTCTATACGAAAGCCGAGATTCTCTCGGTCAGCCTGAAGAATCCGGCTTTTCTGCTGCTATTCCCACTGATTACGCTGACCGTGCTCCGCTACGATCCCATGCTCACCGCCGTGACCGGAGGGTGGGCGACGTTGCTGTACGGGTGTTTGTTCGTCTACGTCTGGCGGCACACGGGGATCGAAGGGGGCGGTTACACGGCCGAGCTGTTCAGCCCGGCCGTCACCTGGGTAGGACAGGGCACGAAGATCCTGATTTTGATTGCCTTCGTAATTGTCGCTTCTTACCTCGCGGGGCATACGCGCTCGATGTTCCACAAGCTGGTGCGCAAGGAGGTCGCGCTTCTTAGCGAGAAGGAGGCCATCGAACGGGAACTCGAGCTGGCATCCACGGTACAGGCAGCTTTGCTGCCGCGCCAGCATGTGCCCGATTACCATCTGCAACTTCACGGAACGATCATGCCTGGAAGGTATGTCGGCGGCGACTACTACGACTTCATCAGGCTTCCCGGCAGCACCGTGCTGATGGTGGTGGCGGACGTGGCCGGCAAGGGCGTTCCGGCGGCGCTCATCATGTCCACGGTGCGCGCGTCGGTGCATTTGTTCGCCTCGATGCACCTCAGTCTGGAGGAGCTGATCGAACGGCTTAACGTGCTCCTTTACGAGAGCACTACTCCCGACGGCTACGTGACTCTGTTCGCGGCGGAGATCGATGCCGCCGGCAACTCGATCACCTACGTCAATGCGGGACACCCGCCGCCCATCCTCTACTTGAACGGCCGGGTCAGACTGCTGCGGAGCGGCACTATGCCTTTAGGTCTTTTTCCCGCACTGGCCGGACTGCAGGCGGCCAAGGAGGAGTACTCTCCCGGGAGCATCCTGGTGGCCTGTACAGACGGAATATGGGAACGTTCCAACGCGGCGGGGGAGTTGTTTGGCGAGAGCGGGCTGCGCCAGTTCGTATTGGAGAACGACGCGGAGGATTGCGCCGTCTTCGCCCAGGGACTGCTGGAGCGAGTCAGGGTGTTTGGGGCGAATCTCCCTATGGAAGATGACGCCACGCTGGCGGTGGCGCGGTTCACGGCGAGAACCTAACGCCGTAAAGGGAATGTACAAGCCATGGCGGCAGATGTCCTATCAGCGATGAACGCGGGCACCTACAGAGACCTGCTCAAGAACGGTGGTTTCCATTCCTTCCTCTGGACTCAGTTTCTGGAGGCGTTCAACGACAACGTTTACAAGGTGGTGGTCTCCCTGCTCGCCGTGGAGATGGCTCTGGAGCGCGGCGGCGGCCAGTATCTCTCGCTGGCGGGCGTGGTGTTTTGCCTTCCGTTCCTGCTCTTCTCGGGATACGCCGGCCATCTGGCCGACGCATTTAGCAAGCGGACGATCCTGGTCGCCGTGAAGGGTTTCGAAGTCGTCGCCATGCTGGCCGGTGTGGCAGCATTTCTTTCCCACCGGATCGAATGGATGCTGGCGGTATTGTTCCTGATGGGAGCGCACGCCGCCTTCTTCAACCCCGCCAAATACGGCATCCTCCCCGAGATGCTTCCCGACAAGGATCTGTCCAGGGCCAACGGCCTGCTCGAGATGACCACTTTTGTCGGGATCATCCTGGGAACCACCGCCGGCAGCCTGCTGCTGGCCATGTGGAAGACCGCAACCTGGAGGATCGGGATCGTCCTTGCGGGCATAGCCGTGGCCGGGGTCGTCACCAGCCTGGGGATCACGCGGGTTCCTCCGTCGGGCGCGGCGCAGGGATTCAGGCTGAACCCCTGGTCGCACATCGACTACGGTTTGCGGCGGCTCTGGACCGATCGGCCCTTGTATCTCACGGTCCTGGGGATCTCCTACTTCTGGTTCCTGGGGGCGCTGCTGCAGATGAACCTGCTGCTGTTCGCCAAAGAGGCGCTGGGTGTCGGCGAAGTGCAGACCGGAATCATGGTGGCGAGCCTGGCAATCGGGATCGGGGTGGGCAGCATGGCGGCCGGCCGTCTCTCGGGCGACAAGGTGGAACCGGGGCTGGTGCCGCTGGGCTCGATCGGCATGGGCGTTTTCGGGATTGGGGCAGCCACATCCGGGCCTTCTTACTGGCAGGCCCTGGCGTGGCTGGGCGCCTTGGGCTTCGCGGGAGGCCTCTTCATCGTGCCGCTGAACGCGCTTCTCCAACAGAAGAGCGGGCGGGAGGAGAAAGGCCGGCTGATCGCCGCTAACAATTTTCTCAATACGATCGGAGTGCTGGTTGCGTCCGGCATGTTGTGGCTGTTGCATGACCGGCTGCATGTGTCCGCGGCGGGCATCATTATGATCTTCGGCGTCTTCACCATTCTCGCGACGGTCTATATTGCAAGCGTCGTGTCGGATTTCTTCGTGCGTTTCCTGCTCTGGATGCTAACGCACACGTTCTATAGAATCGGCATCAGGGGCGCGCAGAACGTACCGGTGCGCGGGCCCGCGCTGCTCGTGGCCAATCACGTCACCATGATTGACGGATTCCTGCTGGGAGCGTGCATTCAGCGCTTCGTCCGCTTCATGGTGAACGAGCGCATCTTCAACAAGTTCGGCCGATTCTTCCGGAGAATCAAGGCCATCTCCGTTCCCGTGGGCACGCACAAGGACATCGTGATCGCCCTCCGGCGCGCCCGCCAGGAACTTATCGATGGTCATGTGGTGTGTATCTTCGCCGAGGGCGAGTTGACTCGGACCGGCAACATGTTCGCTTTCCACCGCGGGCTGGAGAAGATCGTCGGCGGGCTCGACGTCCCGGTGATCCCCGTTTATTTGGGCGGAGTCTGGGGAAGCATCTTCAGCTTCCGCGACGGTCGTTTGTACTGGAAATGGCCGCGACAGATTCCGTTTCCAATTACGGTGTCCTTTGGAAGCCCGATGCGGCCGCCGGTCACCCCGCAGCAGGTGCGTCAGGCGGTGCTGGAACTGGCCGCCGCCGCGGGTGAGGACAGTATCCCACCGCGCGATCTGCTCCAGACCCGATTCATACGCACCGCCCGAAAGAACTGGTCGCGCCTGGCCATGGCGGACTCGACTGGCAAGGAGTTGACCTACGGAAAGGCGCTCATCGCTTCCTTACTTCTGGCCGAGCGGCTCAAACCGAAGCTCAACCCGGAGCGGACCATCGGTATCATGCTGCCGGCGACGGTCGGCGGCGCGCTGGCCAACGTCGGGGTGCTGATGGCGGGCGGCGTCCCGGTGAACCTGAACTTCACGGCGGGCAGGGAAGCGGTGAGTTCGGCGATCGAGCAGTGCCGGATTTCGACGGTCCTGACCTCACGCGTATTCCTCGGCAAGCTGAAGTTCGAGCCGCCGCCAGGAGCGGTCTTCGTGGAGGATCTTCTCGCGCAGTTCTCAAAGCCGCGGACGCTGTTGACTGCAGCTAAGGCGCGGCTGCTGCCGGTCAGGATGCTGGAACGTCTGTCCAACCCGAACGGCCTTAACTCAGGGAGCCTGGCGACGGTGATCTTTTCGAGTGGCAGCACCGGGCACCCCAAGGGCGTGATGCTGACGCACAAGAACATCATCGCCAACGTGGGTTCCATAGACCAGCTCTTCTCGCTCACCCGGCGCGACAGGTTGATGGGCGCTCTGCCCTTCTTCCACTCCTTCGGCTTCACGGTCACCATCTGGTTCCCCTTGCTCACCGGCGCCGGCGTCGTCTATCACCCCGATCCCCTGGATGCCAAGGCCGTAGGTGCGTTGGTCGCACGCTACCAGGCCACCCTGCTTCTGGCGACGCCCACCTTCACGAAGGCCTACACGCGGGTCTGCACGCCGGAGCAGTTCTCCACGCTGCGCTTCGTCATCGTCGGGGCCGAGAAGCTGCCCGAGGCCGTGGCGAAGGCGTTTGAGGAGAAATTCGGGCTGCCGGTGCTGGAAGGCTACGGCGCGACGGAGATGGCGCCGGTGATCGCGGTCAACGTGAGCAACATCGAAGACGGGTCGTTCCGCCAGGCCGGAAACAAGCCCGGCACCGTGGGCCACCCGCTCCCCGGCGTCGCGGTGAAGGTCGTTCATCCGGAAACCGGCGAACCGCTCCCATACGACCAGGAGGGATTGCTCCTGGTGAAGGGGGCCAGCCGCATGGCGGGCTATCTCGGCCAGCCGGAGCAGACCCAGGCGGTCCTACGGGACGGCTGGTATGTAACAGGCGACATCGCCCGGATCGACAACGACGGCTTCGTTCGAATTACGGACCGCCTTTCCCGCTTCAGCAAGATCGCCGGGGAGATGGTCCCGCACCTGCGCATCGAAGAGGCTATTCGCTCACTCTTGGGCGATCACGGCTGCGCGGTGATCGCGGTTCCCGACGAGCAGAAGGGCGAACGCCTCGTTGTCTTCCACACGAAGCCCGGGTTCGGCGCGCAGGAACTCTGGGAGGGCCTGTCCCGCACGGAACTGCCGAAGCTCTGGATTCCCAGGAAAGAAAGCATTCGCTTCATCGACGCTCTTCCCACTATCGGCACGGGGAAACTCGATCTGCTTCGATTGAGAACGCTGGCTGCTTCTTAGACGGCGGCGCAGGAGGACAACATGTTGAGTACTCATCTTGACGCTTGCAGTTGGGGCGCTGTGGATCTATCAGATCGTTCTTTCCAGCAGACGGAAGGGTGACGTCAGCCGGTTGGAGGACGACTTGCGCTCTCTGGCGAACAAGCTGGCGCATTTGACACAGCGCGTCTACGCACTTGAGGAACCGGTTGTGCCAGTCCGCGACGCGGTGGCGGCCACTGTTGCCGCGGTGGAGATAGTCACTCCACCACCAGCGGAGCCTGCCCTCGTCCGGGAGATTACGCCGCCTGTCTTCGTTGAGCCGGTTGCCGAGCAGGCAGAGGGACCGGGTTGGGAGACGGTGCTGGGAGGAAACTGGCTGAACAAGATCGGCGTTCTGGTTCTGGTGATCGGGCTGGCCCTCTTCATCGGCTATTCGTTCAGCCACCTTGGCCCGGCGGGCCGGATCGCAGTAGCGCTGGCGGTGAGCGGTTCGATGCTGGGCGCCGGTGTCGCGCTGGAGCGGCGCGAGAGCTATAAGATGGCCGCCCGGGGTTTGATCGGCGGTGGATGGGCGGCGCTATACGTCACCACCTACGCGGCTCACGCCATAGCGGCCGCGAGGGTGATTGACAGCCCGGTTCTGGCGACGCTCCTGCTCTGTGGAGTCGCGGTAGGGATGATCCTGCACTCGCTCGGTTACCGCTCGCAGGCCGTGACCGGCGTCGCCTATTTCGTCGCGTTCGTGACCCTGGCGATCAGCCCGCTCACGGCTTTTGCCGTCATCGCGTTGTTGCCGCTGGTAGTGTCCCTCTTGTACCTGGCCTACAGATTCGACTGGACCGCAATGGCTCTGCTCGGGCTGCCGGCTACATACGGCATCTACATGTTCGACGCGGCCCGCTCGAGCGGCGGAAGCCTCGCGGTGGGGCAGTCGATTCTGCTCGTGTACTGGCTGGCGGGCGAGGCATTCGACGTGTTATCTGCACTGAAGCGACGGAACGCCGGGGGCAGCCCGAGCCTGCTGTTCCCGGTGAACGCCTTCGCCTTCGTGGCGGTGTCGTTCGTGCAATGGCAAGCGGTGTCTCCAGGCACGCTGTACCAGTTCTTCGCGCTGTCGGCGGCCGTCTACCTTGGAAGTTCCATCGTGCGGATACTGCTGCTGCCGGTGGCGAACTTCCCGCGGGAGGCGACGGCGCTCGACCGCGTGCGAAACGGCAGTTACGAAGGCGCGCTGACACTTTCGGCGGCCTTGACCGCCGTGGCAATCTCGATTAAGCTCTCGGGGCTGAGTATCAGCGTGGCTTTCTTAATCGAGGCCGAGCTGCTATTCTTCGCCGGGCTCTACTACCGGCAGTCCCTGCCCCGGCGTCTGGCGTCGGTTCTCTTGTTCGCCTCTGTCGCCAGGATGATCTATGCCGATGTGCTCCCGGCAGGGTTGGTACACTCGGGGCGGGATTGGCACGCCTGGTCGCCGGTGGCGCTACTGCACGCCGGCGTGTTCTACCTGAACCGGGCTCTTTGTCCCGGCGGCGCTTTGTACGGCCACGCCGCGGCAGGCCTGCTGTTGCTCATCCTGGGATTCGAGTTACCGCTCGAATGGGTTGGGCTTAGCTGGTTGGTGTTGGCCCTGATCCTGTTTGAGCTGGGCGCTTGGGCCAAGCTGAGGGACTTCGCTCTGCAAGCTTACTGGGTGGGCGCTGCGAGCCTCGCGCTGCTGTTCGCCAAGAACGTTATGGCCACCGGCGTCCATACCGATTGGCGGGGCTGGTTGCCGCAGGTCCTGGCCGCGGCCTTGCTTTACGGCACGGCGGCGCGCTGGGGCTCGGCACGGGACGATCTGGAACGGCGGCGACTCTTCGATGTCAGCTCATTCGCCGGCACGGTTCTGCTGGCGGCGTTCATGCGGAACGTGCTGCCGGCCTCGCTCACGGCCATCGGGTGGGCGGCGCTGGTCCTGATCCTGCTGGCTGCCGGGCGCCGGCTGCAAGTAAGTAGTCTTGAAATCCAAGGCTTCCTGCTCGCCGCGATCACATTCATCAGGGCCTCGACGACGAACCTCCCGCTCGGCGGGAGATTGGGTATGCTTACAACTGTTGCGGTCATCGCGAGCTTTTACGCGGGGGAGTTCCTGTGCGAACGCGCAGCTCAATACGGACGGATCCTCTTCTCTACGCTGGCGACTCTGCTGCTGGCGTTCCTCCTGTGGCACGAGGTCTCCGGAAGGCTGCTGACCGTGGCGCTGGGCGTGCAGGGAGTGGCGCTTCTGTTTGCGGGTTTCCCGCTGCGGGAGCGGTGCATGCGCCTGTCCGGCCTGGGCCTGCTTCTGCTCTGTGTGCTGAAGCTGTTCGTTTATGACTTCCGCCACCTGGAGATGCCGTTCCGCGTGCTGTCGTTCATTTTGCTGGGACTGATTCTGATCGGCGTCTCGTTTGTTTATTCGCGCTTCCGGGAGCGCGTCAGCAAGTACTTGTGATATGGGCGCTTGGCAAAGGCTCCGGTTCTACATCGGGTTCGCGTGGCGGTTCGCGGTGCTGCGGCGCCCGGTGCCGCTGGTCTACGGCATCGTGCCCACGGACCGTTGCAACCTCGCCTGCCGCGGCTGCCGCGTTTCGAACACCGGCCGTCCCGACATGACCTGGGGCCAGCTCGTGAGCACGATGCAAGAGGCCTGGTACCGTGGATTCCGGGAGCTTTACTTTTCCGGCGGCGAGCCGATGCTGTGGCGAGACGGTGAACGCACGCTGACAGACGCGGTCAACCAGGCGAAACAGATCGGTTTCTTCCATGTGCACGTCTACACGAACGGCACCTTGGGACTCGACACGCCGGCGGACCTGACCTGGGTCAGCATGGACGGCCTGCCGGTGAGTTTCGAGGCGCGTCGCGGAAAGCACTTCGAGGAGGTCGAGCAAGCGATCCGAGGCGGCGGGCGCCGAAGGATCGCGGTCATCTATGTAATCGACCGGAATACCGCCAGCGGCGTCGAGCCGTTCTTGCGCTGGGTGCGCGAGACAAAGCTGCCCGTGGTTGGAGTTATGTTCTACTTTCACACGCCTTACTACGGCCGCGACGAACTTTTTTTGACGGCCGGGGAACGCGCCCCTATCATCGACAGGCTGGCGGAGTGCATTCGCCACGGGCTGCCGGTGCTGAACTCGAAAGCAGGGCTGAAGGCCCTCAAATCGGGGGAGTGGCCCAGGCGCACTCCAGCGGCGCGCGTCGCCGATGTTGACGGCGAATCCGTCTGCTGCCGCGCCCCCGAGGAGGCGTGCACGGACTGCGGCTACGCCGCCTGCACCGAGATTGTAGAATTCCAGCGTCTGCGCCCGAGCGCCGTCGTGGCCATGGCGAGGTACTGGTGAACCGCATTGGACGAGGTCTCTCCCGTCTTGCCACGCGCTGGCTGCGGCGGCATCTGGCTGGTCCCGAGCAGCGATGGAACTTCGAATCGCCGGCTCGAGACTGGAAACCGCCGCGGGTTGCGCGCACCTCTCTCTACCTGCACGTTCCTTTCTGCCGGAACTGCTGCCCGTACTGCCCTTACACGAAGGTTCCTTATGATGCCGCGCTTGTCGAGCCGTACACCAGGGCCGCGCTGGCCGAGGTCGATCGCTGGGCCGAGGCGCTTGGGCCCGCCCAGATCACCAGCGTCTATGTGGGCGGAGGCACACCCACACAAGCCCTGGACAGCGTGGCCAGCGTGCTGGCTCGCGTGCGAAAACGATTCCACCTGACGGGCGGAGTGTGCCTTGAAACGTCTCCAGCGGACATCGATACCGAGAGAATACGGCGGCTGCACGATATCGGGGTGGAACTCGTTTCGCTGGGCGTGCAGTCATTCCAAAGCAAGCACCTCGCAACGATCGGGCGCTCCTATGAGGCGGCCGCCGCGGAACGCGCCCTGGCCCTGTTGTCGGAGAGCGGATTCGTCTCAGTCAACGCGGACCTCATGTTCGCGCTGCCTGGGCAAACGGCGGGGGACGTGACCGCGGACTTGGCCCGCGCCGCGGAACTGGGCGCCAGCCAGCTCACCACCTACCCTCTCTTCACGTTTCCCTACACGTCGGTCGGCCGCTATCTGCGCCTTAAGGCGGTGCGCATGCCGGACCTGGGCACGCGCCGTCGGCAGTACCGCGCTATCGGGGACTGGTGCGCGGCGCATGGGTTTGATCGCGCATCCGTTTGGAGCTTCAGGCGCGGGGGAGCGCCGCGCTACTCGTCGGTGACGCGGGACGGCTACATCGGCATCGGCCCGGGCGCCGGTTCGCACCTGCCCGACGGCTTTGTTCTGAATACCTTCGACCTGCCGGCCTGGGCTGGTGCGCTGAACTCGGGGCGGTCGCCCATCGCGCTGCGGTTGCCGTTTGCCGGCCACATGGGCGGCTGGTGGTGGCTGTACTGGCGCGTCTACGACACGCGCATCCCTCTGGATGCGCTCGACGCGGCGCTTGGAGGAGACGCTCCCAAGGCCCGCCGCTGGTTGTCCGCCGCCGAGCGCGCCGGCTTGGCGCGCCGCAACCTTGGCGGGCTCGATCTCACCGAGAAGGGCGCTTTCTGGCTGCACCTGGCCCAGAACTATTTCGCGTTGTCCTACGTAAATACGATTTGGACCGCGGCGCGCCGGGAGCCGTGGCCCGCGGCCGTAGCTATCTGAAGAACTGTCCGGCAACTTGATGAATTACGGCTACACTGGGTCTGACCCATGACTCGAACTTTACGATCCGCTCTTCAATCGGCGCTGTTTCTGCTGATCGGTTTCTTGTTCGCTGTCGTCGCGGACCGCCCACCGGCGCCGGTGGCAGCCAAGGCGCCGAATGACCGTTTTCTCTTCGGAACGCGCATTGTCGCATCTACGCCGGATTGCGGAGCAGTCGCGTCCGGTGGGGAGCGCGGCGCATCAGGCCGCTCGCGCCTATCTCGAAGCGGCGTTCAGGGAACTAGGCGTGGAGCCGCAGATCCAGGCTGCGACCGATTTGCGATCTTCTGCCGGGCGGTTCACGGCGACCTATGTGAAGAACTTGATCGCCCGTTTGCCGGGCACGGCGAATACGAAGGCGCTGCTGATTGCCGGGCATTACGACTCGGTCGGAAGCGGCCCGGGCGCCTCGGACGACGCTCACGCGGTGGCAGCCATGTTGGAGGTGGCGCGAGCGCTTCGTTCCGGACCGCCGCTCAAGAACGACGTCATCTTTCTTGTGACCGATGCCGAGGAACTGGGCTTGAAGGGCGCTCAGGCGTTCGTGGACGAGCGCGACTGGACCAAGGACATCGGTGTGGTCCTGAACTTCGAGGCGCGTGGGACCGGGGGCCAGGCGATGATGTTCGAGACGTCGCCGGAGAATGGATGGCTGATCCGGCGATTCGCCGAGGCTGCGCCGCATCCCTCCGCTACCTCACTCAGTTATGAGATCTACCGCCGGATGCCGAACGACACGGATCTCACGGCGTTCAAGCGGGCCGGGTTGCCGGGCCTCAACTTCGCCTACATCGGCAACGCGTTCTTCTATCACACGTCGCGCGATTCGGTCGCCAATCTCGAAGAGGGCTCGCTCCAGCAGCAGGGCGAATACATGCTCGGTCTGGCGCGTGAATTGGGCCAAGCGGACATGCGTGCGGTGCGGGAAGCCAACCGCGTCTACTTCTCGCTGCCCGGGGGCGGATTCGTGCACTACAGCGAGCGCTGGGCGGTTCCGCTCGCAGTGCTCTGCCTGTTGGTTCTGGCGGTGGCCCTGACGCTGGGGATTCGCCGGGGACGGCTGCGCTGGAAAGGCGTGCTGCTCGGCGCGCTGGGATACTTTGCGGCAATTGTTCTTGTGCCCCTCGCCGCGTGGCAGATGTGGAAGCTGATTGAGATCTGCTCGCCGGAGTACGGACCTTTTTACGGGGGAATTGTCTACAACCTGGACTGGCACGAGGGGGCCTTCGCCGCGCTGGCGATGCTGGGGTTCCTGGGCCTGGTAGCCCTGTTCGTGCGAAAGCAGCGCGAACACGAACTGGCGGCAGGCACATTCCTGATATGGGCCGTCGTGCTTGGCGCGGTCACCATCGTCACCCCCGGAGCAAGCTACCTGGCGCAGTGGCCGCTGCTGTTCGCGCTCACGGCGTTCCTGATTTCCGTGTTCTCGCCGGGGAATGTCTGGTGGAAGGACATCGGGATAGACTTGCTGGCGCTTCCGGTGCTGGTGCTGTTTGTGCCGACCATCCGCGCCTGCTTCACTGCGATGGGAGCGGGGGCGGCCGGCATCATAGTCCTTTGCATGCTGCTGGCTGCCGGACTACTCACCCTGCAGACCGCAAAGCTGCTGCGCGGATTCGGCGGAAGTTGTTTTGCCGTTGGCGCGCTCGTGCTGGTCCTCTGTCTGACGGGCGGCTACCTCACGCGGACGTACTCGAATACGCGCCCAAGGCCGAACAGCGTCTTCTTTGTCGAGGATTTCGACGCGGGCAGCGCGCGCTGGTTGTCGGCGGACGCGACGCTCGACCAGTGGACCCGGCAATTCTTCAAGACCGCCTCGCAGCCCGAAAAGGTGCAATTGCCGTTTCTCGGCAGTACCCGCGACTTCACAATGTGGAGCGCTGCCGCGCCGTTCCAACCGCTTCCACCACCCGAAGCCAGGCTCATCGAGCGTAATGGGAACTTCGTGCGATTGCGCATAAGCTCGCCTCGCGGCGCGACCGGTTTCTCTCTTTGGCAAGCGCCGGCGCAGGTGGAATGGGTGGAGGTCAACGGGCGCCGCGTCGCCGCCGGGAAACAGCCTGCCGACAGTCTTTTCGTGTCGGTGTCCGGGGTGGATGGAGGCGAAGTTGAAGTCGCGGTCCAGTTCCGAGCGCTGCCCGAGCGCATTCTGCTAACGGATGTGACCTACGGCCTGCCCGTGCCGGCGGC
Organism: Bryobacterales bacterium; assembly: GCA_963734625.1. Taxonomy (GTDB): domain Bacteria; phylum Acidobacteriota; class Terriglobia; order Bryobacterales; family Bryobacteraceae; genus CAVTHW01. The sequence goes on from CAVTHW010000009.1 coordinate 50,399, forward strand.
GCCGCGCGCGGACTGGATGATGCGGGCCTCCGTGGGATATCCGCTGGACGAGACGGCCATCGTTTCCAGGAGCATCGAGCTCCGGAGTCTCCCGCTTGAGGCCCGCTAATGCCGGCGGCCTCTCACTCCACCCGGAACTTCTGGCGGCTCTCGCAAGTTTGCCCGCCGATCTCGTCGCGGGCCGAGACGATGAGCGTGTACTCGCCGGCCGTCGTCTTCGGCTGAACGTTCAGGCTGAACGTTGCCGGGACGTATAGTTGCGGGTAGAATGGCGCGTCCTTTTCCACTGCCGCGTCCGCCTGGGAGAACACCACTTTTCCCGACGGGTCCGCGATCGCGACACTGTACACAACGTGGAGCAGGTTCTTTTCGCCGCGCTTGAAGCCGGTGATGTCGAACCGCGCCCAAAGTGTCTCGCCGGGCTTGTACAGCGCGTCAATCAAAGAATTGCGATCCTCTTCGCCGCGCAGGAACCGGAAGCTCCGGACGGCCAGCGCTTCGCTCAGTTCCACCGGGCGGCTTCGCACCGTGAAGAGCGCTTCGGTTGTCGCCTCGCGGGCGCCCAGTTCATCCCTGACGGTTGCCTGGATTCTGAACTTGCCAGACAGCGCATACGAAGGAATGAAGACGCTGTAGCGGACCTTCGGCATCCAGTCCTTGTCCATCTCGCTCACTTCGGTATCGATCTTGCCGGTGTCCGGCTCGGCGAGCAGGACGCCATCGCTGTCTACGGTCGCAATCCGGTAGGTCAGCATCAACCTCTGCGCAGGGGAGGTCCGATAACCCTGAACCTGGAAGCTGAAGGCGACCATCTCGCCGGGAATGAACAGGTGCGAATCGGCCAAGGGCGGCCCGTCCTCGTACTGTCGCAGAATGGGCGCGACGATGGTCAGCGGTCTGGCCGGCGCTTGCGCCGCGGCCGGCAACATGGCGAATACCACAAGGCCAGCGATCATACCCGCCTTCAGCGGCCCGGATTGGACGGCGGCAAAAGCCCCGAGCCCGATTCATACCGCAATGGGATCTCGATCAAGGTGATCCTGGCGTCGGCCGGATCAAACGCGTCGTCCGAGACGCGGAGCCGGTAGTCGCTGCGCGGCACGTCAAACGCCACCCAGCCGAACACAGTCTCCACCGGCGCCAGTTTTCGCAGAGTTCCCAGCCAGTCCGGTACGTTGCGGCCGTCCGTCAATTCGGCGTGCGTGTCGCCGCCCGGGGCGATCAACGTGGTTAGCGGGACGGAGACTTCCTGGGAGCTGCCATTGGTGATGCTAAGACGGAGCAGCAAGAACCGTTTGCTTGGAATCCGGGCGCTTTCGGTGCCGCCCAATTGGCTCTTCCATTGCGCCTCAAGCACCGTGTAGACGATCAGGCCGGCCTCGGCGCGACTTCCCATCGAGACGATTTTGACGCCAGGGGCAGTCGAGCAGCCCGTGAGAGCCAGACAAAAGAGAGACACAGCCGCCAGCCGGAGCCGGATCAAGATTGCCCTCCGGATATATGCTATCAGAGTCCACTCCGCGGCTTCTGCACTTCCGCGACACCGGCCGGCGGCCCCAGCACCGCGCGGACCTTTCCGGCCAACGCCTCCGGGCTGAACGGCTTCTGGATGAACTTGGCGCCCGCTTCCAAAGCCCCCTGCTGCACGACGGCGTCGCCGGTGTAGCCGGACATGAACAGCACCTTGATCCCAGGCCGGAGCTGCTCCAGGTGCGCGGCCAGTTCCCGCCCGCCGACATTGGGCATCACCACGTCGGTCAGAACCAGGTGGATGGGCCCGCGCTCCAGGTCGCTCAGCGACAGCGCTTCGCCTGCGTTTCCCGCTTCAATGACCCGGTAGCCGTAGGCGCGCAGCGTCGTGACCGCAAATTTGCGGACTTGCGCCTGGTCCTCCACCACCAGCACGGTCTCCGTTCCTCCCAGCGCCGGAACGACTGACGGCCTCCCGGTATCGACTGCCGCTTCTACCAGCGCGGGCAGGTAGATCTTGAATGTCGTCCCTTGGCCCGGTTGGCTGTAAACGTCGATGTAGCCGCCGCTCTGCGCCACGATGCCCTGCACCATCGCCAGACCGAGCCCGGTCCCTTTGCCGGTTCCCTTGGTGGTGAAGAACGGCTCGAAGATCCGCTGCCGCGTCTCTTCGGCCATGCCCACGCCGTTGTCGCTCACCGCCAGCATGACGTAGCGGCCAGCGTGCGCCTCCGGGTGCGATTGGGCATAGCTCTCGTCCCGCTCCACGAGGGCCGTCTCGATCATCAACTTGCCGCCGCGCGGCATGGCGTCCCTGGCGTTCACCACCAGATTCATGACCACCTGCTCCAACTGGTGCGGATCGGCGTGCAGCGTCGCGCTCTCGGCGTTGAGCGTGAGGCCCACCTCCACGTCCTCCCCCACCAGGCGCGCCAGCATCGGCCGCATTCCCTCCACCAGGTGGTTGAGATTCAGCGCGCGCGGCTGCAGCACCTGCTTGCGGCTAAAGGCCAGCAGTTGCCGGGTCAATTCCGCGGCGCGTTCCCCGGCCTTATGGATCTCCGCGACGTTGAACCGCAGTGGATCGTCCGGGCTCAGCCTGTCGAGCACCCACTGGCTGTAGCCGTTGATCACCGTCAGCAAGTTGTTAAAATCGTGCGCCACACCGCCCGCCAGGCGCCCGATGGACTCCATCTTCTGGGCCTGAATCAACTGCGCCGTCAGCTTCTCCCTCTCCTCCTCGGCCCGCTTGCGTTCGCTGATGTCGCTGATCACGATGCGGCACATGGGCGCGCCGACGGCGTCCTCGGCGGCGGCGGCTTCCAAGTGCGCCCAGAATGGGCCCGAGTCCCTTTTCACCATTCGCAGAAAGCACGCTTGCGGCTCGCCGGACTCAAAGAGCTGTTTGCGGTGCAGGTAATATATGTCCTCGTCTTCGGGCAGGATGAAGCTGGTCAACCACTGCTTGACCAGAGCGCTCCGGGCTACCCCCAACAAGGTGGCGGCGGTCAAATTGGCCTCCAGGATCAGCCCCTGCTCGCTGAGCGTGCAATAGCCCACCGGCGCCAGATCGTAGAGGTCGAAATAGCGCGCCCGCGCGGCGTCCAGTTCCGCCTGCGCCCGGCGCAGTTCCTCGTTCTGCATCTCCAGCTCGATCTGATGCACCTTCAGTTCGTGGAGCGCATGCCGGGTTTCTTCGGGCGACAGGGCCTCGAGATCTTCCGGCGGCCGCGCCGCTCTTCCCCGAGCCATCGCTTCGGCCCGCTGGCGCAAGCCGGCGGGGTCACCGCGGCGGGTCATTAGGGGCCTCCAATCTCTTCAAAGGTCGAATACACCTGATGTGGAGTGGCTTCTCCGGGCTTGAATTGCGGTACGGCGTTGATGCGAACCCAGATCGTTCCCTCTTTTCCGGGAGGCTGGAGGCCCGCGACGACGCCAAGCACCGCTCGCCCGGTCTTGAGGGCGGTCATGCCGGGATGTTCGTCCAGCGGAAAATCGGTTCCGTCCTCGTGAACAGCGTTCCAGCCGAAGCTGTTTGATTCGGAGTTCCGTATCTGGTCAGAAGTTAACCCCAGCATTCGCTCAGCGGCGGGATTGGCGTCGATGATGCGTCCCTCCTGGTCCTGAAAAGCGACGCCCTGCGGCATGGATTCAAACAGCACACGGCATTTCACTTCGCTTTCCCGCAGCGCCTCCTGCGCGTTTTTCGCCCTGGATATGTCCACAAAGGTGATCACCGCGCCCTCGATTACATTGTCCAGAGTGCGGTAGGGCAGGATGCGCATCGTGTACCACTCGCCCGCCCGGGTCTGCACTTCTATTTCTTTGGGGATCAGGTTGTCCAGCACCGTTCGCACATCCGCCGACAGGTGGTCATAACCGGCCAGGTTGGAGACAATGTGGCTCACGGGCCGCCCCACGTCGCTCAGGATCAAGTTGATGATCCGGGTGGCGGTGGGAGTAAAGCGCAGGATGCGCAGCCGGTGATCCACGAAGACGGTGGCGATGCCGGTGCCGGCCAGCAGGTTGTTCATGTCGTTGTTGGCCCGCGACAGATCCGCCACCTTCGCTTGCAGTTCGGCGTTGACCGTAGCCAGTTCCTCGTTGACGGACTGCAATTCTTCCTTGGAAGTCTCCAGTTCCTCGTTGGTGGACTGCAATTCCTCGTTGACCGACTGCATTTCCTCATTGGAGGATTTGAGCTCTTCATTGGCGGTCTCGAGCTCTTCGTTGGCGGTCTGGAGAAAGTCTTCCTTGGCCCGCAATTCCTCCCTGAGCTCCGTTACGCGCACGTCGGCGTCCGTATCGGGGTGGTCCGCTCCAGCGATGACTTGCGGGGTGGGTGTCATCGGCGCTGGTTCGAGGTCAGAGGGCGGCGCCTCCTCCAGGACGACCAGGAACAGAGGCAGTTCGGGCGTGGCGGCGGGACCTGTCACGACCGGCCGGATGGTCAGGTTAACCCTGGTGAAGTCGCCGTTGGTTTTGACTCGCAGGCCCGGGTGGCGCACGATATCTCTTGTCCCCGCGGCTTTGTGCAGGGCCGTGGCCAGGTCGCGCCGCAACCCTTCGCGGGCCATCTTCAGGATGTTGCTGATTCCAGCCTCGCCCGGGGCCGGTTCCAGGAACATCCCGGTGCGGCCGTAGAGGTAGAGGATGTCGCCTTGGCCGTTGACGAGCGCGCCGGCCGGGGCGACCTGCTCGAGCAGCGCCCGTTCGGTCAGCTCGCGCAGCGGCGGTTTTCGGGCGCCGGTCGGCTTTCCGGGGGCCTGCGGAGACGCTGCCTCGGTCGCCGTCAGGGGCGGCATAAACCGGCCCAGGGCCGCGCGCTGTGCGCTGTGAGCATCCCCCTTGCGCTGATACAGCTTTGACTTGCGGTCCAGCACTGCGAAAAGATCGCCAAACTCGCCTACGGTCTCCGACGTGCCCAGAAAGAGCAAGCCGCCCGGGTTCAGCGCGTAGTGGAACAGGGAAAGGAGTTTCTTCTGCAACGCCCCACCCATATAAATCAGGAGGTTGCGGCAACTGATGAGGTCGAGCCTGGAAAACGGCGGGTCTTTGGCCACGTCCTGCTCGGAGAAAACCAACATGTCGCGGATGCTCTTGTGAACGCGGTAGGCGCTGCCGTCGGGCTCGATCGTGAAAAACCGGGCCAGCCTCTCCGGCGAGACGTCGGCGGCGATGCTGGCCTGATAAAGGCCGGTGCGGGCCGCAGCAACCGCCTGGCGGTCAATGTCGGTGGCGAAGACCTGCACCTTCAAACCCCGCTTCGCCGCCTCCCGGCGCTCGGCGAGCAGGATAGCCATGGAATACGCTTCCTCGCCGGTTGAGCATCCGGGGGTCCAGACGCGAATTGTGGCGTCCGCGGGCTTGTCGGCAAAAAGCTGCGGAATGACCCGTTCCTCGAGCTCCTTGAAGGCCTCCGGATCGCGGAAGAAACTTGTCACGCCGATCAAAAGGTCGCGAAACAGCGATTCCACCTCGGCCGGCGCCTGCTGCAAATACTTGACGTATCGGTCGATCGTTTCGATCTGCTGGACGGCCATGCGCCGCTCGATGCGGCGGTGGAGGGTGCTCGGTTTGTACAGGGAAAAATCGTGGCCGGTCTGGGCGCGCAGCAGGATGAAGATTTTCTTCATCGCGTTCTCGGCTTTGGGCGCCGGAGCCGTGGCCGGACGGGGGGGCTTGCCGAAGGCATGGGCTACATAGGCGATGAGCTGGACGGGCATCTCGGCCGGCGGGAGCTCATAGTCCACCAGGCCGGTGGCGATGGCGCTGCGCGGCATGCCGTCGTACTCCGTGGAGGCGGGGTTCTGGACCATGACCATGCCGCCCTCGCCCTTGATGGCCCGTACGCCCAGAGTGCCGTCGCTGCCGGTTCCCGAAAGCACGATGCCGATGGCCCGCTCGTGCTGGTCCTGGGCCAGCGACCGGAAGAAGAAATCAATCGGCAGACGCTGCCCGCGAGGGGCGGAGGGTTCCAGCAACTGGAGTGTTCCGTTCAGAAAAGCCATATCGCGATTGGGCGGGATAATGTAGGCGCAGTTGGGCTCTACCTCCATCCCATCCTCGACCTCAAACACCCGCATGCGGGTGTAGCGCCGGACGAGGTCGGTGAGGATGCTCTTGTGGTCCGGGGCCAGGTGCTGCACCAGCACAAAGGCCATGCCAGGATCGATCGCGGCGGGCATGCCGGAGAAGAACGCCTCGAACGCCGCCAGCCCCCCGGCCGACGCGCCGATGCCCACAATGGGAAAGCCCTGGCCCGCGGGCGGCTCCACCGCAGTTGAATCGTGGGCTACTGCCGGTTCCGTCGCTTTGCGCTCGGTTGTGGCCATGGTCCACATGTTACTCCAGTTTGATTCGCGGGTGCCTAAAACGGGATAACGGACCGGAAGCCGATGGAAGAACGTCAGTTTAGCTGGAAGACGAGTCGGCCTGAACTGGGCGATTTGTTGGACAGCCCCGGACGGGGGGTCTGGCTTTCAGCCAGCCGCCGGCTTTTGAGCCGGCGTTTCTGGGGCTGTCGCAAGACGCCGGGCCAAAGCCCGGCGGCAGCCAGAAATGGCTGCCCCACAAGCACGCCGGCGATTCCACTTTTATGTCGCACACTCACGGACGGGTGAGCACGCGGCCGACAGCCGGATCCAGAGTATACTGGGGAGCGTGAGCACGCGGTCCGTCAAAACCAATACCAAGACCAAGCCGAAGACTGCGCGGAACCCTCGCTCTGAAGATAACGCGGACATCCGGTATTGGGAACAGCACAAGCAAGAGAAGCAAGTCCCCCTCGCTGAAGTGATGCGAAAAGCCGGCTGACCGCCAGTTCCAAAAGCTTTCCGAGCCGTACCGTTCCAAATTAGCCAAGAAGATTTTTTCCTAGAGGATAACCCCCTGCCCTCTGGAATGAAGAGGCTCAGGCGACGGCGGGTGAAACTGAAAACTGAGATAATGGACCGGAAGCCAATGGAAGAACGTCAGTTTTTCAGCGAGTCGAACGCCACCAAACCGGCCACGTTGCACTGTCCCTATTGCAGGTCCGCGGAGTCCTACGAACTCCGCTGGCTGGTCCGGAAGCGGAAGGACAAGATGCCTCCGGGCGGAGACGAGCGCGACCGGGCGCGGTTCCAGAAAGCGTTGAGCTACATGGTGCTGCTCGACGACAAGGTCATGTGCAAGAACCTGCGCTGCCGCAAGCGCTTCGACATCTCCGGCATCAAGACCATGGCGTTTATGGTCGATGATCCCGGCCTGCCCAAGTAGGAGGCTCTTTGCGCGGGCTCTACCTGGGAGTGGACGGCGGCCAATCCAGCACGGTCGCGGTCATCGGCGACGAAAGCGGTCTGGTCCTCGGCACGGGTACGGCCGGGCCTTGCAACCACGTCGGCGCTTCCGGGGGACGCGAGAAGTTCGTGGCTGCCATGCAGGGTTGCCTGGCCGCTGCCTGCCGGGAGGCCGGGCTTGACCCTGACGGCGTCGAGTTCGCTTCGGCCTGCCTCGGCTTCAGCGGTGGGCCCGAGGACAAGCTGTCGATAGTGAAGGAGTTGATCTCCGCCGCCAGGCTCAGCGTTACCAACGACGCGGTGATCGCGCTTTCCGGCGCGACCCATGGGGAGCCCGGCATCATCGCCATCGCGGGCACAGGCTCGATCGCCTTCGGGAGGAACGCCGCCGGCAAGACCGCCCGGGCCGGAGGGTGGGGATACGTCTTCGGCGACGAGGGCGGCGCCTTCGATCTGGTTCGCCAGGCGCTGGCCGCGGCGCTGCGCTGCGAGGAAGGGCGGGGACCGGCGACGCGCCTGAAGCAGAAACTGCTCGAAGCCACCGGGACCGCCTCCGGCTCCGAGCTTCTTCACCTCTTCTATACGGCCGATTTCCCCCACGACCGCATCGCCTCCTACGCTCCGCTGGTTGACGAAGCCGCGGCCGAGGAAGACGAGGTCGCCGCCAAGATTCTTGAACGGGCGGCTCGGGACCTGGCGGAGCTCGTCTCCGCGGTGCGAGAGCGCCTCTTCCGGCGGGGCGAAGCGGTGCGGGTGGCTTACTCCGGCGGAGTCTTTCGCTCCGTCGCTGTTCGGGAGCACTTCTGCCAGATGGTGGAAAGCGACGGAGTCGCCCGCTGCGGGCCGGCGCTCGACCAGCCGGCGATTGGTGCGCTGATCGAGGCTTACCGCGCCTCGGGTCTGAGCCCGGAGATCCGGGACGACATGTTACGATCACACTTTTAGAGGTCATCATGGCAAAACTATCTATTCGCGATCTGAATCTGAAGAACAAGCGTCTTTTTATCCGTGTGGATTTCAACGTCCCGCTGGCGGCCGGCGGGCAGGAGATCACCAGCGACAAGAGAATCAAGGCGTCGCTGCCCACCATCAAGTACGCGCTGGAACAGGGCGCGGGCCTCATCCTGGCCAGCCATCTGGGCCGGCCCAAGGGGAAGCCGAACCCGGAGATGAGCCTGAAGCCCGTGGCGACGCGGCTGGCGGAGCTTCTGGGCCGGCCGGTGAAGATGGCCCCGGATTGCATCGGCCCCGAAGTGGAGGCCATGAAGCCGGCCCCCGGCGAGGTGCTGCTGCTCGAGAACCTGCGCTTCCACGCCGAGGAGGAGAAGAACGATCCCGAATTCTCCCGGAAGCTGGCCGCGCTGTGCGACCTCTACGTCAACGACGCTTTCGGCAGCGCGCACCGCGCGCACGCCTCGACCGTCGGCATGATCCAGTACGTGCCGCAGGCCGCGGCCGGCCTGCTGATGGACAAGGAACTGGAGTGGCTCACCAAGGCCACCAAGAACCCGGCGCGGCCCTGCATCGCCATTCTGGGCGGGGCCAAGGTTTCCGACAAGATCGAAGTCATCCAGAACCTGATGAAGTTCGTGGACCGCCTGCTGATCGGCGGCGCCATGGCTTACACCTTCCTGAAGGCGCAAGGCAAGCCCACGGGCAAGAGCCTGGTCGAAGAGGACAAGGTCGATCTGGCGAAGAGCTTGCTCGCCACGGCGGGCGGCAAGCTGGTGCTGCCGGTGGACCACGTGGTGGCGGCGGAGCTGAAGGAGGGCGCGGCGAACCAGGTGGTCGAAGTCATTCCCGAGGGCATGATGGGGCTCGACATCGGCCCCAAGACCATTGCGGCCTACGAAGCGGAGGTCGCCAAGGCGAAGACGATCATCTGGAACGGGCCCATGGGCGTGTTCGAGAAGCCGCCCTTCGACAAGGGAACCGTGGCGCTGGCCAAGGCCGTGGCGGGTTCCGGCGCGGTGTCGGTGGTCGGCGGCGGCGACTCCGAGAAGGCGGTCAAGTCCGCGGGCGTGGCCGACAAGATCACCCACATTTCGACCGGCGGCGGCGCGTCGCTGGAATTCCTGTCCGGCATCGAGTTGCCCGGCGTGGCGGCGCTGACGGACAAGTAGCGCCGCTTTCCATCCTTCAGGCATAATCGGGTTGATGTCGAAGTCCGGAGGCGGATTATTCGCGCTTCTCCCGCGAGTGCTCGAGGGGACACTTCGGGATGCCAACCCTTGGTGGCGGGGGGAGTCGCAATTCGGCCTGCCACCTCTCCGGCGATGGGTGTTTCCAGCCATCAAGGATGGGCTTCTCAAGGGTCTAGCTCCGGTCCAAGTTCTGCGGGGACCGCGCCAAGTGGGAAAGACCACCCTTCTCAACCAGATCGCGGAGGAACTCCTGGGCGAAGGGGTCAAGCCGCACCGCTTGTTTCGGGTTCAGTTCGATGATCTGCCCGTTCTGCAGCGGCTCGACAGCCCCATTCTGGCGCTCACGCAATGGTACGCAGAGAACGTCCTGAAGAAGTCGTTTAACCAGGCTGCCCATGATGGCGAGCAAGCGTTCATTTTCCTTGATGAGGTACAGAACCTGCCGGACTGGGCTCCCCAGCTCAAGAACTTAGTTGATACAAATCCGGTGCGCGTGCTCGTTACAGGCAGTTCGGCGCTCCGTATTGAGGCGGGCCGCGATAGCTTGGCGGGCCGGATCTCGACGTTCGACATGGGCCCGCTTTTGCTGCGCGAAATAGGCGACCTGCGCGGATTTGGGCAGGTTCCCCCAATGTTGCCAGCGAATGGACTCGCCCCTTTGGAGCAGAAAGAGACTTGGCGAGCGCTGGCGAACTACGGTGTCAAGCACCAGGAGTTCAGGCAACTTGCGTTCCGGGCGTTCTCGGAAAGGGGCGCCTATCCCGTGGCGCAAAAACGGGCCGACGAACCATGGGAGACGGTTGCGGACTTCTTAAGCGAGACAGTGATCCAGCGCGCCATTCGTCACGATTTGCGAATGGGGCCACGCGGCCAGAAGCGGGACGAGCACCTGCTGGAGGAGGTTTTCCGGCTCGTGTGCCGTTATGCCGGTCAAGCCCCAGGCCAGGCATTGTACGTGAATGAACTCCACCGCTCGATGAACGCTGGAATTGGCTGGCAGCGTGTTCTGGCATACCTTAAATTCCTTGACGGCACTCTGTTAATGAGGCTCATCGAGCCGCTTGAACTCCGGCTCAAGAAACGCCGGGGCAATTCGAAACTCTGTCTGTGTGATCACGCACTGCGGGCCGCCTGGTTACAGGAAATCGTGCCACTCGATCCCGATGATCTGGATAAGGTCCCTCATTTGGCGGACCTTGCCGGCCATCTGGCCGAGAGCGCTGCCGGCTACTTTTTCCGTTCAATTCGCGGGCTGGATGTAGCTCATTTCCCCGAACGTGGCGCGGAACCAGAAGTGGACTTTGTTTTGACAGTCGGCGAGCAGCGCATTCCGGTCGAGGTGAAGTACAGACGAAGAATCGACTATCGCGACACGCTGGGACTACGTTCTTTCACGGAGAAGGCCCACTATAACGCGCCCTTCGGAATCCTGGTGACGCTCACCGACGAGGCCAACGTCGATGATCCGAGAGTTGTCCCGGTGCCGCTATCGTCATTATTGCTTTTGAGATAACTCCCCGCCGGGCGCCAGGACATCCGGATTACGCCTTTCCAGGGCTGGCGCGACGTGAAGCGGAGGGTGTAGAGGCCGCTGTCGCGCGCGGTGAAAATCAGGTTGCCGACGCCGGTCGCCTTGATATCGAGGGCGGCGTAGGAGCGGAGCCGCAGGCCGTCGTGGCGGACAACGTAGTAAGTCAGGTCGCAGGCGCCATCGATCGTAGCCTGGTAGTTGAACACGAGCCGCTGCCCGCTCTGGAGCCAGACCAGGTTGCTGTTATGGCCCCAGCCAAACTCGAACTCCGTTCCGAAGCAGCGGTAGGTGAAGCTGCCGCTCGAGCCCCAGCAGGTGAGCGCCCAGTGGCCGCCCCACACCAGCAGACACGCCAGAACGATCAGCGGCAGCGCGCGGACGCCTCGGAGTTTAGTCGTAGTAGTTCCTGACCCAGGCGTGGGACTTCAGCCTGTCCAGCGTCTCCGGGCTCAGCGGGCCGCGGCCGGAGACCGAGCAGTTGCTCTCGACGTTGCGCACCTTCCGCATGCCGGGAATCACGGTTGAGACGGCCGGCTGGGAGAGGCAGAACTGGAGCGCGATCTCGGCCAGGCTGCCCGCGACGCCGGCCAGATCCTTCTTCAGCGCGTCCACGTGCTCCACCACCTCGCGCTTGCGGCCGCCTTTGAAGTAGAACTCGCGGAAGTCGCCCGGCGGGAACTTGGTGTCCGCGCGTATCGCGCCGGTCAAGCTGCCTTCGTCGAAGGGCACCCGAACGATCACGCCGATGTCCTTCTGGATGCACAGCGGGAAGAGCTTCCGCTCCGGGCTCTGGTCGAAGATGTTGTAGATCACCTGAACGGTGTCGATGAGGCCGGTGCCGATCAGCTCCAGGGCGGAGTCCGGGTCGTGGTCGTTGATGGAGACGCCGACGTAGCGGACCTTGCCGGACTTCTTCAAGTCCTCGAAAGCGCGGCGCCACTCGTCGCGGGCGATCCACTCGTGGTTCCAGACGTGGAGTTGCTGGAGGTCGATGACGTCAAGGCCCAGGTTCTTCAGGCTTTGCTCGGTGGAGCTGATGACATAGTCGTAGGGGAAGACCTGGTCGATGCCGATGCCGGGCCGGGCCGGCCAGAGCTGGTTCTTCGGAGGCACCTTGGTGGCGACGTACACCCTGGTCTTGGATTCGCGGACGATCCGCCCCACCAGTTGCTCGCTGTGGCCGTCGCCATAAGCCAGGGCGGTGTCGATGAAGTTGAGTCCGAGTTCGATAGCGCGGCGGAGGGCGGTCAGCGATTCGTCGTCTTGTCCGCCGAGCCACTGGACGCCGCCTATTCCCCAGGCGCCGTAGCCGACCTCGCTCACCTGGATGCCGGTCCTGCCGAATCTTCGATAGAGCATATTGAGACATTATAGAAGCTGTCGTTTACACTCGTCAGAAGGAAGCACACACATGCGAATCAGGAAAGCTGTCATCACCGCCGCGGGGAAAGAGCCAGAGGTCGCTGCCGCTGCAGACGCTGATCGACCGGGACGGCGCCGAAAAGTCGGTGCTCACCATCATCGTGGAGGAGGTGTTGCGCGCCAGGGTGGAGGAGATCTGCGTCGTGGTCTGGCCGGGCGACGAGGCCGCCTACGCGCAGGCCGCGGGAATCACGCCGGCCGGCTGACCTTCGTCCCGCAGCGGGAGCCGCGCGGCTACGGCCATGCCATCTACTGCGCCCAGGACTTCACCGGGCGCGACCCGTTCCTGCACCTGGTCGGCGACCACCTGTACGTCAGCCGGACGGCGAAGGGCTGCGCCCAGCACCTGGTGGAGATGGCCGAAGCGGAGAACTGCGCGGTCTCGGCCGTGCAGGCCTCACGCGAGAGCCTGCTGCCGCACTACGGCGCGGTGGGCGGGCAGCGCGTGGCCGGGCGGCAGGACCTGTACCGGATCGAGAACGTGATCGAGAAGCCCACGCCCACCGAGGCCGAGCAGCGGCTGATCGTGCCGGGCCTGCGGGCCGGCCACTACCTCTGCTTCTTCGGGATGCACGTGCTGACGCCCGCGGTGATGGACCTGCTCGGCGAGGCGCTCGCCAAGCCGGGCGGCGCAGCGGTGACGCTCTCGCGACGGCCCTGGCGGAGCTGGCCGCCAGCGAGCACTACCTGGCGCTGGAGAAGTCCGGCTGGCGCTACGACGTCGGCGTCCAGTACGGCCTGCTGACCGCGCAGCTGGCCCTGGCGCTGAGCGGCCAGGACCGCGACGAGGTGCTGACGCAGCTGCTGGAGCTGCTGGCGCAGCGCGAGCCGGGCGGAGCGGCACTCTAAGGCCGAGCCATGAGCGAACTCGTCCGAATCATCACCTCGACCGACCCCGCGATGCGCAACCGCTCGCTGGACGCCTTCTGCCGCGCCGCGTCGCTGGCGGACCTGCTGGCCGAGTGCGCGGCGCTGGAGCGCTTCCGCCGCGCCAGCGACAACCTGTACGAGCGCGTGCGGGCGCTGTTCTTCCTCTACGCCATCCACCGCTTCCACCTCCCGCTGAAGCCGGGCGCGCGGTCGACGGGCTTCATCCCGTTCGACGGGCTACGCCAGTCTGCTGCTGCGGCGGTTTCGAGGAGGCCATCGACCTCTTCCTGGCGGCGCAGGCGGCGCAGGGGCCGAGCGCCGCGATCTCCAGCGCGCTGGCCGCGGCCTACCACCGGCTGGGCTTCCAGACGCTGGCCGACCAGGTGCGGCGCAGCGTGCGCTCGGTGCGCGGCAACCAGTGGATGTTCCGCATCGGCCACCCGGCCGACCACCCGCTGCGGTGCGGCCGGAACTGCTGCAGCGCAGCGCCGGCGGGCTCTTCCCGATCCTGCGCGAGACGACGCCGGTGCGCATGGACCTCTCGCACAGCGGCTGGAGCGACATCTTCTTCCTGGGCATGGACTTTCCCGAAGGGCGCGCGCGTGCTCAACATCTCCATCGACCTGGCGCGTGCGCGGGCCGGCGAGCGGCGCGCCGCAGCCGCCGGTGGAGGCCTACCTCCGCGTGATCGACGAGCCGGTGCTGCGGCTGGCCAGCGTGGACCTGGGCGAGCGCCGACATCGCCATCGCTGGCCGAGGTGTTCGACTTCGCCCGCGACTACCTGGGGCTGCTGAAGGCGGCGGTGATCGCCTCCGGGCTCGTGCCGCCGGGCATGGAGGGCGCCGGAGCAGCCGCTGGCGACCTGCTGGCGCGACTGACCGGGGCCGGGGCTGCGGCATCGAGCTGGTCAGCCAGGTCAACGACATCCCGAAGGGCTCGCGGCTGGCCGTCTCGACCAGCCTGCTGGCCTGCCTGATCGCGGCCTGCATGCGCGCCACCGGGCAGACGCGCTCGCTCGACGGGGCCGCTGGCGGAAGAGCGAGCGCCGGCTGGTGGCGGCGCGCGCCATCCTGGGCGAGTGGCTGGCCGGCTCCGGCGGCGGCTGGCAGGATTCCGGCGGCGTCTGGCCGGGCATCAAGCTGATCCAGGGCGTCGCGGCGGCGGAAGGCGACCCCGAGTACGGCATCAGCCGCGGGCGCCTGCTGCCCCGCCATCGCATCTTCGGCTCCGACGAGGTGTCGGCCGAGACCCGCAGCGCAGCTGCAGGACAGCCTGGTGCTGGTGCACGGCGGCATGGCGCAGAACGTCGGCCCGATCCTGGAGATGGTGACCGAGAAGTACCTGCTGCGCTCCGAGGCCGAGTGGCAGGGCCGCCAGGAGGCGTGCCGGCATCCTGGACGAGATCGTGGCGCACCTGCGGACGGGCGACGTGCGCGGGCATCGGCGCGGCGACCACGCGCAACTTCCTCGGCCCGATCCAGACCATCATCCCCTGGGCCAGCAACCTCTACACCGAGACGCTGATCGGCCGGGTGCGCGGCCGAGTTCGGGCCGGACTTCTGGGGCTTCTGGATGCTGGGCGGCATGTCCGGCGGCGGCATGGGCTTCATCTTCGACCCCGCGCGCAAAGCCGCAGGCGCAGGAGCGCCTGCAGGACGATCATGGCGCGACCAAGCGCGAGCCTGGAGAGCGCGCTGCCGTTCGCCATGGAGCCGGTGGTCTACGACTTCGCGATCAACGAGCGCGGCACGCGCGCCGAACTGCTGGCGGCGGAAGACGCGCTGATGCCGCCGGGCTACTACACGCTGATGGTGCCCGGCCTGCTGCGCCTCGAGCCGCGGCTGCTCGCCGCCTCGCGCCGCGCCGAGCTGGACCGCTTCGGCGCCGCCTGCCGCACGCCGCCGGAGCTCGTCCGGCATGGTGCAGACGCTGTTCGACCGCCTGCTGCCGCAGGCCGGCGCGCGAGGAGGCCGAGCCAGACGCAGAGCTTGCAGACGCTGCTCGCGCGAGCACGGCTTCGACCGCGTGCAGCACGAGCAGATTCGCGCCGACCTGCGCAGCGGGCGCATCGGCCTGGCGCAGAACCGGCTGCCGGCCAACAGCGACATCGAGGACGTGCGGCCGGACGACGTGCTCGACGCCACGCGGCCGGCTGCGCGGCCGGCGCTGCGGAAGCTGGGCCTGGACGCGCTGGCGGACAGGCGCGGTGGCGGTGGTCACGCTGGCCGGCGGCGCCGGCAGCCGCTGGACGCAAGGGCGCCGGCGTGGTGAAGGCGCTGCACCCGTTCTGCAAGCTGGGCGGGCAGGCACCGCATCTTCATCGAGGTGCACCTGGCCAAGAGCCGGCGCATCGGCGCGGCTGTGCGGCACCGCCGCTGCCGCACGTCATCACCACCAGCTACCTGACCCACGACGCCGATCGCAGCGTACCTGGCGGCGCGAGAACGACTACGGCTACGCCGGCCCGCTGTACCTGTCGCCGGGCCGGAGCAGTCGGGCTGCGCATGGTCCCCATGGCGCGCGACCTGCGCTTTGCCTGGGAGGAGATGCCGCAGCAGCTGCTCGACGAGCAGGCGCAGAAGGTGCGCGAGAGCCTGCGCGCCGCGCTGATCGGCTGGGCGCGAGCAGGCGGGCGAGGGCAGCGACTACACCGACAACCTGCCGCTGCAGTGCCTGCACCCGGTCGGGCACTGGTACGAGGTGCCGAACCTGCTGCGCAACGGCGTGCTGGCGCGCCTGCTGGCCGAGCGGCCGAACCTGCAGTACCTGATGGTGCACAACATCGACACGCTGGGCACGGACGTCGATCCCGGCGCTGCTGGGCTGGCACATCGAGCAGGGCGCGGCGTTGACCGCCGAGGTGATCGCGCGCGCACCTCGAGGACCGCGGCGGCGGGCTGGCGCGCGTCGACGGCCGCCTGCGGCTGGTGGAAGGCCTGGCGCTGCCGCGCGAGGAGGTCGAGTTCGCGCTGTCCTACTACAACTCGAACACCACGTGGCTGGACATCGACCAGCTGCTGGCGGTCTTCGGGCTGACGCGCGCCGACCTCGGCGACGACGCCAAGGTCAGCGGCGGCGGTGCGCGCGGCTGGCCGCGCGCATGCCGACCTACATCACGCTGAAGGACGTGAAGAAGCGCTGGGGCCAGGGCCAGGAGGACGTCTTCCCGGTGGCGCAGTTCGAGAAGCTGTGGGGCGACATGACGGCGCTGCCGGAGCTCGACTGCCGCTTCGTCGCGGTGCCGCGGCTGCCGCGGCCAGCAGCTCAAGGAGCAGGCGCAGCTCGACGGCTGGCTGCGCGACGGCTCGGCGGCCTACGTCGAGTCGCTGTGCGAGTGGGGGTAAGAGCCGCGTCCGTTTGTTGATAGGAATGGTGGGCCCGACAGAACTCGAATCTGTGACCTCCTGCGTGTCAAGCAGGCGCTCTAACCAACTGAGCTACGGGCCCGCGGTGGGTGCTGATTGAGAAATTTTACCACACTGCGCCGGGCGGCCCGCTGTGATAGAACCGTGCTATGGAGCCCATCGGCATCGCCGGGACGGGGCGCGTCGCGCAAGCGCTGGGGAGGCTGCTGGCGGAGCGCGGGGAGTCGGTCGTCGCCATCGCCGGCCGCCACCGTCCTCGCACCCGCATCGCCGCCAAATTCGTGGGCTCGGGGGCCAAGCCGGTGGCCCTCGCCGAGCTTCCGTCCCGCGCCACGCACATCCTGATCGCTGTCGCCGACGGCGCTATCGAGGAGGTTGCGCGCGTGCTGGCAAACTCCGGCATGGCGCGCGGCATCGCGCTGCATACCTGCGGAACGGTTGGAACCGAAGTGCTCGCGCCGCTGGCCGGCGCCGGCGTCTCCTGCGGCTCGCTTCACCCGCTGCAAACCGTCGCCACGCCCGGAGGGCGGCGTCGTGGCCTTGCCCGGCTCGGCCTTCGCCATTGACGGCGACGGCCCCGCTCTGGAGTGGGCCGCGGCGATCGCGCTGCTGCTCGGCGGCGAGCCTTTGCGGATTCCCGCCGCGCAACGGCCCCTCTATCATGCCGCCGCGGTCATGGCCAGCAACTACGTCATCGCCCTGATGGACGCGGCTGCTATGCTGATGAATGCATCCGGAACCAGCGAGAAGGCGTCCCTGCGCGCTATCGGCCCGCTGGTGAGGACGAGCGTTGAGAACGCGCTGAACCTTGGCCCGGTGCGGGCGCTGACGGGTCCCATCCAGCGGGGCGACGCGGAAACCGTGGCCAGTCACCTGCGTGCGCTGGCGGGCGCGCCCGCTTCGGTGCGCGGGCTCTACCGTTCGGCCGGGCTGCACGCCCTGGATGTGGCGGTGCGGCGAGGGCTGGCTCGGGATCGGGCCGATTCGATTCGAAGGCTCTTGGAAGGAAGAGAAGGGAAGAATGGCTGAAGCGATCAAGCGCATCCGCGTACCCGACCTCAGGCGCAAGAAGGAGCGCGGCGAGAAGATCGTCGTGCTCACGGCCTACGACGTCGCCATGGCGCGCATCCTGGACGGCGCGGGCGTGGACGTGCTGCTGGTGGGCGACTCGCTCGGCAATGTCGTGCTCGGCTACGAGACGACGCTGCCGGTGACCATGGACGCCATGGTCCACCACACGGCGGCGGTGAGCCGGGGCGCCAGGCGGGCGCTGGTTGTGGCGGACATGCCGTTCCTCTCCTACCAGGCGAGCGTTGAGGATGCGGTGCGCAACGCGGGACGGCTGCTCAGCCAGGGAGGCGCCGCGGCCGTCAAACTCGAAGGCGGCGCGCCGGAGCTCGACGCCGTGCGGCGGCTGGTGGAAATCGGGATTCCGGTGATGGGCCACCTGGGCCTGACGCCGCAATCGGTGCACCAGTTGGGCGGCTTTCGCCAGCAGGCGCGGCACGAGGAGGACGCCCAGAGGATGATCGAAGAGGCCCGGGCGCTGGAATCCGCCGGGGCGTTTTCGATCGTGCTGGAGAACATCCCGGCGGGGGTTGCGCGGCGGGTCACCGAGGCGCTGAGCATTCCCACCATCGGGATCGGCGCGGGACCGCACTGCGACGGGCAGGTGCTGGTGCTGTACGACATGATCGGCCTCTCCCAGGGCGCCGCGCCGCCGTTCGTGCGGCGATACGCCGAGGTCGGGGCCGCCATGCGCAAGGCCGTGGAGGAGTACGCCGCCGACGTCCGCAAGGGCCGTTTTCCCGAGGCGGAGGGCGGCGAGTGAGCGCGCAACTGTTCCACGACATCGATCAGATCCGCGAGATGCTGGCGCGAGTGCGCCGCATGCGGGCGACGATCGGCCTGGTCCCCACCATGGGGGCGCTGCACGAGGGCCACGGCCGCCTGATCGAGACCGCGCGGCGCGAGACCGACTGCGTGGTGGTCAGCGTCTTCGTCAACCCCATCCAGTTCGACCGCCCCGACGACCTGGCCCGCTACCCGCGCACGCTGGCCGCCGACCAGAGCTTCTCGGAAGCGCACGGCGCGGACATTGTCTTTGCTCCCTCCGAAGAGGCGATGTACCCGCAACAGCAGCGAGCTTTTGTCGAGGTCGCCCGCGTCGGCGACGAGTTGTGCGGGCGCTTCCGTCCAGGCCATTTTCGGGGCGTCGCCACGGTGGTGCTGAAGCTGCTGAATATCATCCAGCCGGACCGGGCCTACTTCGGCGAGAAGGACGCGCAGCAGCTGGCGGTGATCCGGCGCATGACGCGGGACTTGAACCTGCCGGTGGAGATCGTGCCGGTGCCGACGGCCAGGGATTCGGACGGACTGGCGCTGAGCTCGCGCAACAAGCATCTCAGTCTCGACGAGCGCAAGATCGCCCCCATCCTGTTCCAGGCGCTGTTGGTGGCCCAGAAGCTGATCGCGGGCGGATCGAGCAATGCGGCGGATGTGAAAGCGGCCGCACTGGCCATCCTGGGCCAGCAGCCGCTGGCGCGCGTCGAATACCTGGAGATCGTGGACCCCGAGGACATGCAGCCGGTGGAGCGCATCGCCGGCCCGGTAAGGGTGGCCGGGGCGATCTGGGTAGGATCGACCCGGCTCATCGACAACATGCTCTGCGAACCCGAGCCAAGCGGCGAGCCCGGGTTGATTCAGTAGCCCGTGCCGATTACGGAGTTGCGGCGAGAGCCGCGTCGGCGGTGGCCAGGCCAGCGCCAGTGGCGTCGGCTTCCCCAGCAAATCTGCGTTCGCGTGAGACCGGTCTGACTCGTGCACATTCCGACACCCGGGGCGAGATCGATCGCGCTGTCCTCGAGAATCTGCTTCAACGTCCGATGCGATCAGCGCATCGTCTTTCTGCGCCATCAGCGCCACGATGCCGGCAACGTGGGGCGTCGCCATGGACGTGCCGCCCAGGGAAGTAGTATGAAAGCTTCCCACTGGTAGTTCTGGTACGGACCGACCACCCAGGTGCCCGGCGCGGCGACGTCCAGATCCTGCCCGGCACTTCGCACGGCTGGAGAAGTCGGCGATGTAGAAGTCGGCGGGATCGGTCGGATCCGCAACATCCCGGTGGTCCACCAAGCTCGGTATTCCCCAACGGACAGCCACGTCGCCGAGCCACCCCGATGCTGCCACAGAAATCACGGGCTCGTAGGCTCCAGGGTAGTGCATGCCTGCTGTTCCTTCGTTGCCGGCCGCTGCCACGATGATGACGCCCGTCAGCGATAGCGTAGTCGATGGCCGCCTTCTCCATCGCGTCCAGAGATCCGGCCCTCCCAGGCTCATGTTGATCACGACTGGGTACCTGCAGTCCCCCGCGTTTCAGATCGGCGATGTACATGATGCCGCGGGCAATCACCGACGACCAGCCCGAGCCGTTCTGGTTCAGGAACCTTCACGGGGATCACGGTGGCCATGGGGGCGACCCCGTTGATGGGACGTACCGCGCCAGGCTGTAGCCCAGAATCGTGCTGGTCACGTGGGTCCCGTGCGAGTTCTGGTCGTGCTCCCACTTGTTAGGCTGTTCGGCTACCCTGCCCAACGTCTAGGGCGCCCCCGCCGGAGAAGCTCTGTCGCGTACTCTTCAGCGATTCGCTCCTGCCGGAAAGTACTGCCGCCAGGAGTCCAGCAGTCCCGTGTCAGGACGGCGACGTACACGCCGGTTCCGTCGTAGCTGGCCACGCGGCCTACCCCAAAGTCCGTCACGTTGATGTGCGTCCAAGTTCCACGTGCTGCAAGCCGTCCACGAAATTGGTGGCCGCCACCGTGTCGACCGGCGCGCCGGTGCGCTCGGCGTCCGGGTTCGCAGCCGCTACGTAAGGCAGCGCCCTGATCACAGCCAGTTGAGAAGCCGGCGCCTGCATGGTGAGGGCCTTGATGGCCGGGATCGTGTCTCGGATCTTCCCATACTTCGCCAAATTGGCCAGGACCTGAGACGTTACCGGAACCTTCAGGACTACGTTGATCCCGATGACCTGTTTGTCGGCCGGCGCCGCTGCGAGCAACATCGACGCCAGCACCAGTCCGGCACACAGAACTGCAAAGATCGACTTCCCGTTCCTCATGCAGATCCTCCAGTACAGAATCCGATTGCCAAGAGCAGATTATAGCGCTGTTACTTTGCCTGAGTCCCCGCCTGCAGGAAGGCCAGAAATTCCGCCGGGTTCCGGGTGAGGCCGGCGAAGCTCGCGATCACCTTGCCGTCGGGATCGACGATGGCGTAAAAGGGGATGGCCACGGTGTTGAACTTGCCGGTCAGAATCTGGCCATTCGACTCGGAGGCGGCGTCGGTGCCGTCGGTGTAGAGTTCCACCAAAACGAACTTGCTCAGAGCGCCGGCGATCTCCGGCCGCGGGAACATGTTGCTCTTCATCCAGTGGCAGTTGGTGCAGGCGTAACCGGTGAAATTCAGGAAGATCAGCTTGTTTTCGGCGCGGCCGCGGGCCAGCGCCTGCTCGTAGCCGTTCTTCATCCAGGCCGCCGTCCGGCCGGGCGCGAGCGGAATGTAGGCGTCCAATTCGCCGAGCTTGCCGCCGAACATCCCCGGCACCAGACCGATGGCGAAGGCTATGAACGCGACACCAATCAGCAGCCGCGCGATGCCGGCCTTGGCGCCGCGACGGACTCCCTCCATCGGCAGCAATCCCAGCAGGTACAGGCCCGGCAGGGCGAACAGGATCACCCAGATCGCCAGAAACCGCTCGCGGGTCAGGAGGTTGGTCTGGAGCACCGCGTCCACGTTGCTCACGTACTTCAGCATCGCCGCCAGGATCACGAAGCCGAGCACGATCTTGATCCGCACCATCCACTCGCCGCTCTTCGGCAGACGGCCCAGATAGGAGGGGAAGAGCGCCAGCAGGAAGAACGGCAGGGACAGGCCGGTGGCGAAGGCGGCCATCCCGGCCAGCGGCCTGACGCCGCCGCCGGATACCGACCCGGCCAGCAGCGTCCCCACGAACGGCCCGACGCAGGCAAAAGCCGCCAGCGAGAAAGTCAGGCCCATGATGAGCGAGCCCAGCAGGCCGCCGCGCTGGGAGGCGCGGTTCATCCTCGTCAACAGGCCCGAGGGGAGAGTGATCTCGAAAGCCCCCAACAGGCTCAGAGCGAACGCCAGGAATACCAGGGCGATGAAACCGTTCACCCAGGGATTCGAGCCCAATTGAACCGTGCCGAAAGGCCCTAGGATGGCCGTGGCCGCCAGGCCCAGAGCGGAAAAGAGCAGAATGATTCCGAGCGAGAACACCGTTGCCTGCAGGACGGCCCGGCCGCGCGACCCGGTTTGCTTGTTCAAGAAGAACGAGACCGTGATCGGAATCATCGGAAAGACGCAGGGAGTGAAGATGGCGGCCAATCCGAAACCGAATGCGATGAGAAGGAACGTGCCCAGCCCCTGCACCTCACCGCCGGCGTTCTGCAGCGGGGGCGGGGCGGCGGGACTCGATTTACCGGGCTGAAACAGGCTGTAGCCGGCG
Source organism: Bryobacterales bacterium (assembly GCA_963734625.1). GTDB lineage: Bacteria > Acidobacteriota > Terriglobia > Bryobacterales > Bryobacteraceae > CAVTHW01. Next base: position 72,507 of record CAVTHW010000009.1, read on the forward strand.
GGAATGCCGGACTCGACGACGGCGGCGGCCGCATCCACCGCGAATTGCGCGCTGGCCGTCTTTCGCACTGGCAGCAGGCACTGCCGGGCGTCGCAGGCCTGATAACGGACCTGGGCGGCGAGATCGAAGGGGCCTGCCGCGGCGTCCTTCTTCAACTCGACGAGGATGAGAAACGTAACCTGCTCTTCGAAGAACTCGGTGTTGAGCTGGAAGTTGGGATCGAAGGCGACCTTCGGACGCGGCTGGTAGATCTGGAAGCCGGCCACGGCGGGATTGTCCAGCACGCGTATCGTCGTCGGAATCGGCCCCTGAGGCGTGGAGAGCGAATAGAGGTGCCAGCCAGGATCGATCCGGACCGCCAGCCGGGCCAGCGCCTTGCCGCCAGGCCGCGCCGCGGACCCATCGACGCTAAGCGACCAGTGGACCGGATCCAGCCGCTGGGCAAGGACAGAGCCGGCCAAACAGAGGAGCAATCCCGCTGTCCTGAACAGCTTCACGTCAGTCCGCTTGAGCGGCGGTCAGCGCGTTTTCCGACCAGCGCTGCAATTCCTTTTCGATGCGTTTATTGATGTGGCCGCTCGAAAACTCCGCCGCCACGCGAATGGCGTTCTTGATCGCGTTGGCGTTGGAGCGTCCGTGGCAAATGATGCAGACTCCGTGGATGCCGAGCAGGGGCGCGCCCCCGTACTCGGAATAATCCAGTCTCTTCTTGAAGTCGCTATAGGCGGCCTTGGAGAGCGCGTAGCCGATCTTTCCCGCGATGGTCGCTTCGAGCGACTGCTGCAGCATCGTCTTCATGACTTCCACCAGGCCCTCGCTGACCTTGAGGGCCACGTTGCCGATGAATCCGTCGCAGACGATGACATCGGTCTCTCCGCTGTAGATGTCCTGCCCCTCGACGTTGCCGATGAAGTTCAGCGGCAAGGTCTTGAGCAAAGCGAAGGACTTGCGGGTCAGCTCGTTGCCCTTGTGCTCTTCTTCGCCGATGGAAAGCAGGCCTACGCGGGGGTTATCGGTGCGGAAAATGGTGCGCGAATAGATCTCGCCCATCACCGCGAACTGGGCCAGCATGCGCGGCGTGCAGTCCACGTTGGCGCCGACGTCCACCAATACGGCCGGCTTGCCGTTAAGAGTGGGGAAGGCGCTGGCCAGCGCCGGACGGGCAACCCCCGGCAGCATGCCTTGCACCAGCTTGGCCGTGACCATCACCGCGCCGGTGTTACCCGCCGAGACCAGGCCCGCGGCCACGCCGTCGCGCACCAGGCGGCAGGCCACCCGGATGGAGCTGTCACGCTTGCCGCGGACGGCTTTCGCCGCGCTTTCCTCCATACTGACCCGTTCGCTGGCGTGAACAATCTGGATCGGCAGCGCGCTCGCTTCTTCGTGCTTGTCCAGTTCCTCGCGGATAAGTTCTTCGCGGCCGACTAGAATGACTTTGACGCCCAGCGATCTGGCTGCCCGGATCGCGCCCTCGACTTCCGTCTTGGGGGCGTGATCGCCGCCCATCGCATCCACAGCGATTGTTATCATTTTTGGGAGAAGCCCCTCGGCTTGCGCCGGACTACTCCGCGGCTACCTCGACAACCTCGCGGCCCTTGTAGAGCCCGCAGCGCGGGCACACCCGGTGGGGCAGTTTGGACTCGTGGCAGTTGGGGCACTCTGAAAGGCCCGCCGCCGTCAAATGGTCATGGGCGCGCCGGGTGGACGTGCGCCGCTTCGAGTGTCTTCGTTTGGGATTCGGCATGAATCTATTCCTTACCTGTCCTTCTCGCTATGTCGTTATGCGGAGCGTCAGAGGTTTCGCAACGCGGCCCAACGGTCGTCCGGAGCCTTCACCTGGCAGCCACACGCTATCAGGTTCCGGTTCTGTCCGCAGACCGGGCAAATACCCTGGCAATCCTCTCTACAAATCTTCTGCATGGGCAGCGCCAGCAGGATCTGCTCGCGCAGGACGTCCTCCAACTCGAGCCCGTCGCCCTGATAAAAATCGATCTCGCTGTCCGCCGTCTTCAAGGCTACCTCTCCCGAATCCGGCCCGGCCTCCACTGGAGCGTAATAAAGGTCGAAGTCCAGATCAAGCGGGTAGCCGGCGACTTCGAGGCACCTGTCGCACTCGGCTTCCATCTGTACGGCTAGATGGCCCTTAACCCGAATCTCACCCTTGGTGTTGGTGAGCAATTCCGCGCTTCCCTCGGTTTGCAGGGGCCCAGCCTGGCGCAGCCTCCGGTCCGGAAACTGGATCGTCCCGGCTGGAAGGGTCTCGTCAAAACAGACCTTCCGCAACTCCATCTCGTGTATGTTCAAGAACATGGAGAGTTCTCCGCGGCTGCGGGCTCAAATCAACACTTCATTATAGCGGGTCTGGAGCAGCGAGAGTGAAACGCCTTCAGAAGCTTCTGGTAGGTCGAGGGGAGGCTTTCCGGCAGGACTCGCGTCTCGCCGACGGTGGTCATGAAGTTGGAATCGGCAGGCCAGCGCGGAAGAACGTGCATGTGCATGTGGCCGGCCACTCCCGCTCCGGCGCATTCGCCCACGTTCATGCCGAGGTTGAAGCCGCGCGGGCCATAGATCGCCCGCAGGTGCTTTTCGGCGAGGCGCGCCAGCGCCATCATCTCCGCCAGGGTGTCAGCGGCCGTGTCCTCGAGCGTCGCGGCGTGTTCGTAGGGCGCGATCAGCATGTGGCCGGTGGTATAGGGGTACAGATTGAGCAGAGACGAAGTTCTTCGCCCCCCGATGCAGAATGTAGTTCTCCGCATCCCGGTCCTGGGCGGCCTTCTCACAGAAAATGCAGGCGTCGGAGGGAGTGGCGTTACTGACGTATGTGTAGCGCCATGGGCTCCACAGATGGTCCATGCTCGTGACCGGCCGGCCGCGCGGCTAGTTCGGCTGACCCGCTCCGGCGGGCGGCGGATCCTTGGGCGCGGCGACAACCACCGCCTCCTCGTTGACCAGGTCCTTAAGCTCCTTGCTGGGCTTGAAATAGGGGATGCGCTTGGCCGGAACGTCCACCCGTGTTCCGGTCTTCGGGTTGCGGCCGACGCGGGCCTGCCGCTCTCGCGTCCGGAAGCTCCCAAAGCCGCGGATCTCGATCTTGTCGCCGCTGCGCAGGGCGCGCACCACGCTGCCGAAGATGGCCTCGACGATCACCTCCGACTCTTTACGGGTCAGTTCGACTACCCCCGAGACTTCCTCAATCAGATCCGCCTTTGTCATTTCGCTCCTCCCCTTTTTCCGTCGGTCACGATCGGTCGTCGCCCTGACCCTTGAGATGGATCACTTCCTCGATCGTCATCGTAGCCGCGGCAGCCTGGCGCTGGTAGTCCTCCAGACGGTTGCGCTCCTCGTCATCCGCGGCGGCCTGCATGCTCAGGCCTATCTTCTTCTCCGCTTCGTTCAGCCGGATAATCTTGAAATCCAGTTCTTCGCCCACCTGCACCGGCGGGTTCTCGCGGCCGCGCTCCGAGGCTCCCGGGATCTCGGAATTATGGCACAGCGCCTCGACGCCCGGCGCCAGTTCCACAAAGACGCCGAAACTGGCCAGGCGGCACACGTGGCCGTGCATGACGTCCCCCACCTGGTGCTCGCGGAAGAATGTCTCCCACGCGTCGGGCTGAAGCTGTTTGATACCCAGGGAGAGACGCCGGTTGGCGGCGTCGATGCTCAGGATGGCGGCCTGAACCATCTGGCCCTTCTTCAGGATTTCGACCGGACTCTTGACATGCTTGGTCCAGGACAGGTCCGAGACGTGAACCAGCCCGTCGATGCCTTCCTCGATTTCGACAAAGGCGCCGAAATCGGTGAGCTTGCGCACCCGTCCCTCCACCACGGACCCGATGCTGTAGCGGGATTCGACCGTGGTCCATGGGTCGGCTTCCAGTTGCTTGATGCCGAGCGAGATGCGCCGCTCCTTGCTTTGGACGCCCAGCACCACCGCTTCCACCTCGTCGCCCACCTTTACCACCTTGGAGGGATGCTTGAGGCGGCGGGACCAGGTCATCTCCGAAACGTGAATCAGCCCCTCCACTCCCGCCTCCAGTTCCAGGAAGGCCCCGTAATCGGTAATGCTGACCACGCGCCCGATGACGCGGTGGTTAAGGGGGTAGTCGTCGGTGACGTGGCTCCAGGGGTCGGGCGCGGCCTGCTTCAACCCCAGCGAGATCCTCTCTTTCTCGCGGTCGAACTTCAGCACCTTGACCGTGATTTCGTCGCCGAGGTGCAGAACCTCGGAGGGATGGCCCACGCGGCCGTAGGATATGTCGCTGACGTGCAGCAGTCCGTCGATGCCGCCCAGGTCAACGAAGGCGCCGTACTCGGTGAGGCTCTTCACCACGCCCGTCACCAATGCGCCCTCCTGCAGCGCCGCCAGGACCGCCCCCTTGCGCACCTGGTGCTCGTCTTCCATGGCCAGCCTGCGGGACACGACAATGTTGCCCCGGCGCCGGTTCAGCTTGACGACCTTCACCGCGATGTCCTGACCGATCAGGGTGTCGATGTTGTGGAGCGGCCGGATGTCGGCGTGCGAGCCGGGCATGAAAGCCTGCACACCCACGTCCACGGCCAGGCCGCCCTTGATCCGGCCCAGAACTCGCCCGGAAATCAGCAGCCGGTCGCGATGGGCCTTCTCCAGGTTCTCCCAGGCTCTGATCCGGCTGGCCTTCTCGTGCGAAAGCCGGATGTAGCCCTCGACCTCCTCGCCCTGGTGATCGACCACCACGTCGATCGTGTCTCCGGGCTGCACCGTTATGCTGCCGTCCGGCTGCGTAAACTGGCTGGTCGGAACCAGCCCTTCGGACTTGTACCCGAAATCTACAATCACTTCGCTAGGGGTGACCTTGAGAACGTGGCCCTGGAGTACCTCGCCCTCGGCGGGGGGCGCGAAGTGCCCGTAGTCGTCGATGAGCTGTTCGTACTCCGTTATCTCGGCGGGAGGCAGCGGCATCTTCCGCACCTCGTCGTGATCACTGGCCATGACCGAATCTCCAGGTCGAAAACACTGCCAATAGCCAGGCGGCCGCTTCGGAGGATTCCTTCTTGGGGCGGGGAAGCACACCAGGACGTCGATCCGGCCCACCCATTCCGAGAGCCCCCATGATCCGCGAGTTTGCGCCTACAAGCCGTTGGCAGATAAATACGTTAGAGAATATAGCGAAGCGACGTGGCGTTGTCAACCGGCAGGAACCGAGCACCGCCCTATGCCGCGGTGAGAGCGCGCAAACGGAGAGCGGCCCGGGACTTGTAGCGGGCGGCGGTGTTCTTCTTGATGATGCCCCACTTCGCCGCGCGGTCAATAACCGAAAACGTCGTGGGCAGGGCCGCCTTGGCGCCCTGTAGGTCTTTGGCTTCCAGCAGCTTGCGGAACGTGCGGACTTGGTGCCGGAAACGGGATTTGCGCGCTACGTTTACGGCGGTGCGCCGCTCAGCCTGGCGGTCGCGCTTTATCGCGGAAATGGTATTGGCCATCTACTCGGAACTCACTCCTTAAGGATCAACTCCTTCTGTGAGCATATCGCAACGCGCACTCCGGGTCAAACCCCTCTTATCACTGCCCTTCGAGTACTTCAGTTCTAAGTAACCGGGGTA
>CAVTHW010000010.1:0-72226 GCA_963734625.1 Bryobacterales bacterium
TTTTCCCAAGCTGGACGTCGCGGGTTCGAGTCCCGTCTCCCGCTCCATCTTTCAAAAACTTGCAGCTTTGGCCCTGACTGACGGAACCCACTTCTCAAGGTAATCAGCGGAAAGACCAGCAGGTTGGCATCCTGGCGGCCTGGGTGCTAGGTTGGGCTTAGGTTTGCCGCGTCAGGCACGACCTCGGTTAGCCAGGTATGACTCTCGACTTCTCCGCACTGCTTCTTGTGGCCGACACCCAGGGCGTGAAGCTCCCTCTGGCGATGCTGGTTGTCTTCGCCTCGGCCAAGATCCTGGACGAACTGTTCGAGCGATTCCACCTGCCGGGGATTGTCGGCCAGATTCTCGCCGGCGTCGTTATCGGTCCGAGCGTGCTGGGCTGGATGGCGCCCAATGACTTCCTGACAGCACTTGCCGAACTGGGGGTGATGTTCCTTCTGTTCCGGGTCGGCCTGGAGGTGAAGGCCTCGGATTTGATTAAGGTCGGGCCGATCGCGACCTGGGTCGCGGTCCTCGGTGTAGCCGTCCCGTTCGTTCTAGGCTGGGGCCTTTTGCGGCTCTGGGGTGAACCGCAGATCGAGTCGATCTTCGTAGGAGCCGCGATGGTTGCCACCAGTGTCGGCATTACGGCACAAGTGCTGGCGGCCAAGGGTCTGCTGCAGGAGCGAGCAAGCCGGATCATTCTGGCAGCGGCGGTAATCGATGACGTGCTCGGCCTTCTGATTCTCGCTCTGGTCAGCAGCCTTGCCAAAGGAACGGTGAACGTCGTGGAACTGGCCCTTACTGCCACGTTCGCCATCGGGTTCACGCTGATCGTGGTCAAGTGGGGTACGACGACCATGAAGAAGCTGGTCCCTCGCGTCCACGAACAACTACGAGGCGGAGAGCCGCAATTCGCAATGGCGATGATTCTGTTGTTCGCGCTCTCCGTACTGGCAGTCTACGCTGGAGTTGCTGCGATCATCGGCGCCTTCCTGGCGGGGATGGCTCTGGCTGAGAGTGTTGGCCATCGGGTTCACGATCTCGCGCAGGGGGTAACCGAACTGCTCGTTCCGTTCTTCCTGGCCGGGATCGGCCTTCACTTTAGTCTCTCCGCGCTTTCCAACTGGTCGATCGTGACCCTGACCGGCCTGGTCCTGCTAGCGGCGATGCTTTCCAAGTTCATCGGCTGCGGGTTGGGAGCGTACCGTTTGGGCTGGGCCGACGCCTCGCGTGTCGGTGTGGGAATGATTCCACGAGGCGAGGTTGGGATGGTAGTGGCCCAAATCGGCCAATCGCTTGGCGTGATCGGGGCGCACGTGTACGCAGTCGTCGTTCTGATGTCGGTGGCAACCACGCTCGTCGCTCCTCCACTGATTAAGCTGGCGTATCGCGGTCTCGAGAAGCCGCCTGTGGAGGAGGAGTTTCGGATCGGCTAACCGCTGATGAACAGCAGAAGGCCCATTTCGCTCGTCACCGAGCATACCGCTATTTTGCGAAGCCGAGCTTGCGCAGGGTCGCGGCGGGCTCGCGAGAGTCGAAGCCGGCAAAGGCGGCTCGCCGGTGGCCGTTCTCCAAGGCCACACCGTAGGGCACATCCACGAAGGAAAACGTCTTTCGCAGCAGCTCGGCATCGGGGCTGAGCGGGCCGCGCAACTGGGTGGAGTCCAGAAACTGGGAGCCAAACTCGGGCAGTTGGGTGGGCACGGCGATCACCGTGGTTTGGCCCCAGGCGAGCTTGGCCAGCTCGCGGGCGGCATGGTCGCAACTGAGGCAGGTTGGATCAAAAAAGAAGAGAAAGACGCGGCCCTGATCCAGAGCGAAGGGCTTGCCGCCGGCCACGATGGAAGCCGGAGCGCGAACGCCGCTCTGGCGGGCGGCCGTGACGCCGTAGGAGACGAAGGCGAAGACGAAGACGGCGCCCAGAATAATCGCCGCCGTGCGGCGTCCCGGGAAGGCGGAGCCCACCAACCCGCCGCCAGCGCCATCAGCAGCATAATCCCGTCGCCGATGAAGAAGGCCGGGCCAACGGCGCGCCGCACCCAGGGGAAGCAGTTACAGTCCGCTCCGCGAAGGGCGCCATAGAACACCGCGATATAGACCATGAACGCGACCAGCAGCAAACCGGCTAGCCAGGCTCCCCAGCGGCGAAAGCGCGGCGCCAGCAAGAGCGCGCCGGTGAAGGTCTCGGCGATCCCGAATCCGAGGGCGGCGGGCAAGCTCAGGGCGGAAGGGACCAGCGCCTGGGTCATGCGAACGGACGCCGCGATCGGGTCGGTGATCTTCCAGATTCCGGCGACTATGAAGGTCAGCGCCAGGAGGGCGCCCACAACCGCGCCAATCCAGGCCTTCCAAGGGGGCAGTCCTATCGGCGCGGCGTCGGCGTCGGCATCGGCCTCGGTCATGGTCTGGTTCACTCCCATCTATTCTATGCCCGTCATAAAGAATTCGCGGGTGGCGGCGGCGGTGCGGGCCACATCCTCGCTGGTGTGCGCGGCCGAAAGGAATCCGGCTTCGAACTGCGAGGGCGCCAGGTAGATGCCGCGATCCAGCATGAAATGGAAATAGCGGGCAAAGCGCCGGGCGTCGCAGCGCTTGGCGGATTCATAGTCCGTCACCGGCCCGGCGCTGAAGAACAAAGTGAACATGGAGGCGACACGATTGACGGTTACGCCGGCGGGCGCGTCCGCGACCAGGAGCGCGGCGCGGACCTCGAGCTGTCCGTAGACCTCGGGATGCGAGCGGAGGTAGCGCAGCATGGCCAGGCCGGCGCCGACGGCCAGGGGATTGCCGGAGAGCGTCCCGGCCTGATAGACGGGCCCGGACGGCGCGACCTTCGACATGATTTCGGTGCGCCCGCCATAGGCGCCGATGGGCAGGCCGCCGCCGATCACTTTGCCCAGGGTGGTGAGATCGGGGCGGATGCCGTAGCGTTGCTGGGCTCCACCAAAGGCCACGCGGAAGCCGGTCATCACCTCGTCGAAGATGAGCAGCGCTCCGTCGCGCGCGGTGATTTCGCGGAGAGCTTCCAGGAAGCCCGGAGCGGGCGGGACGCAGCCCATGTTGCCCGCAACCGGCTCGACGATCACCGAGGCGATGCGTCCCCGGTAGGCGGCGAAGGCGTCCTCGACGGCCGCGATGGAGTTGAAGGGCACGGCGATGGTGGTATCGGCGAAGGCCGTGGGAACGCCGGCCGTGTCGGGAAGCCCGAGGGTGGCGACGCCGGAGCCGGCCTTGACCAGCAGCGAGTCCACGTGGCCGTGGTAACAGCCCTCGAATTTCAAGGTTAGCTCGCGGCCGGTGAAGCCGCGCGCCAGGCGGATGGCGCTCATGGTGGCCTCGGTGCCGGAGTTGACCAGCCGGACCATTTCCATGGACGGCACGGCGCTGGAGATCGCCTCGGCCAGTTCGATCTCCTGCTCGGTCGGGGCGCCGAAACTGGTGCCGCGGGAAAGAGCCTCCTCGACGGCCCGAACGATGTCGGGATGGCGGTGGCCCAGCAGCAGCGGCCCCCAGCTTCCGACGTAGTCGATGTACTCGTTGCCGTCGGCGTCCCAAATATGCGCGCCCTGGCCGCGAACGATGAAAGGCGGCGTTCCTCCCACGCCGCGGAAGGCGCGCACCGGAGAGTTGACGCCGCCGGGAATGGAAATCTGCGCCCTGGTGAAAAGTTCTTCGGACTTGGATCGGTTCATGTTGTTGACCCGGCCTTAGGTCTCGCCGGGAACCACTTTGCTCAGCAGAAAACTCATGGCCGTTTCGAACATGGTGCCGTGCAGGTTGCGCAGAAGCCGGGCTTTCAGGTCGAGGTAGCCCTGGGTGCCGTCGAACAGGTCCTGCATCAGCTCATGGAAGCGGGGGCTGCGGCGCATGAACTGAATCATGCGCTGGGGCACGCTGGCGAACAAGAAGCGGCCGGAGAAAATGCGGCGGGCGAGGGCGGAGCCGAGCTCCAGGTCGGCCGCGAAATCGCGCTGCAGCAGAGCGCGGTAGGCGTTGCGGCTTGTCCTCGGGCGCCTGGGCGTCGGAGAGCACCACCTGGGAAGCCAGGTCGCCGGAGCGGATGGCGTAGTAGAGGCCCTCGCCGGTGATGGGATCCACCAGCCACCCGCGTCGCCCACGGCGATCCATCCCGGCCCGGCCACGCGGTTATGCCGCCAGGCCAACTTGCCCAGGCAGGGCAGCACGTGGCTGTAGAAGGTCGCGTTCTTCCAGGAGATGCCCCGCTCCTGCATATAGCCTTCCAGGCGCGCGCGCAGCTTGTAGGCGGGTTCGCCCCGGCCGCAGATGCCGACCGAGAGGTGCCCGCAGCGCGGGAAGACCCAGATGTAGCCCTCGAGTTGCGAGAGAAACTGAATGTCGATGTGCTCCTGCTCCTCCGGCACGTAGTAGCCGAGCGCCAGCATGGTGTCGGCGGCGGTCAGCCTGGTGCCTACTTCGCGCAACGGATTTCGGGCGCCGGTGGCGATGATGCAGAAATCGGCCTCGATGGCGCCGTGCCTGGTGGCCAGTTGCCAGCGGCCGCCGGCGCGGGAGAGCGAAAGAACCTTCTCCTTCTCGATCTGCGCTCCGGCCCGCTCGGCGCGCTCGAGGAGCATCCGGTTCAACTCGTAGCGCGAGTAGATTAGCATGGGCTGCCGGAGCTTCATGCTGGCCGAGCGGGTTCCGGGGGCGGCCAGCTGGGTGACGCTGACCAGACGCTTCGGGACGTCGTTCTGGATGAGGAAAGGATACTTCTCGTAGGCCTTATAGGTGACGCCGCCGCCGCAGGGTTTCTCCCAGGCCAACTTCTCGTCCAGGAGAACGGTCTTCATTCCGGCGGCAGCCAGGCGCTCGGCAGCGGATGCGCCGGCGGGACCGCCGCCCAGTACGGCGACCTGCTTCATTTTTTCGTACCGGCGGGAGGCGGTGACGCCATCTGCGGCATAGCGCCCATGGGACTGCTGGTCTGCGGATGTCCGGGCGGCATGCTGGAAGCGTCCGCGGCTCCGGGGGCGGCAGCTCCGGCAGCGGCAGCATGGTCGGGGGTGGTGGCGCCAGTGCGCCCCTTGACGACCCAGGCATTGCCCTGCTTGGTCAGGGTGTAGCTCATGGTCATGCCGGCCGCGGTCTGCCCGGCAGGCGTGTCCTTGCCGCGGAACGAGACGACGGCATCGGCTTCATTCTCGCGGAAGGAGACGGAGGTAATGTCAACCTGCATGGCAGACGACGTTCAGGTTCTTCTTGGCCAGGTAGTCGAGGACGGCCTGCCGCACGGCCTCCTGATTGTCGACTTTTCGGCTGCAGCCGCCCGCAGCCAGCAGCGCCGCCACTACGGCAAGTGCAAGGTATTTCACAATAAGATTATAACCTTAACCGTCCCCTGGACAACTGGCCCGCAGGCAGCGATTCCGCATTCGTGACAGTTGGGTGCGGGCAAGCAGCGGTATCGAAGGGGATTCCGCTGCGTTGGGCGATCCAGGCAACTTCGGATGGGCATGGGGAGGGCCTGGCGGGGTCCCGAGGGACGAAAAAGGGACACGAATGCGTGCAGGCGCCAATAGCGGCGGCTCGAAATCGGCAGTTTGAGATAAGAGGCGGCAGAGACGAAAGGAGATCAGGGAGCGCGCTTGCGTGTCGTGGTTCCGGCGTCACGATAGAGTTCGGCGGCGATCAGACAAGCCCAGTATTTCTCCGGTTTGGTGTCGCGAAGTTGGGGTTTGAGGTTCAGGCCGAGGAAGGCATGAAAAATGTTGCAGGCCAGGAACGCCATCAACAGGAAGGCCTCGATGGCTTTGGCCTCGTGTTTGTAAATGTGGTCGGCTTCCCAACCATTGACCAGTTCATTGAAGCCGAAGTTCTCGATGTCCCATCTCTGATGCCCCCAGGCGACGATGCGCGCGGTGGGCGCTGGCGGCTGCGGTAAAGTCGTCACCCAGACCCAATCGCTGGTTTCCTGAGTTACCGTTCGATCCAGTTGGCGGCGCACGGAGTAAGTTTCCAGGCTCCGTACCACGCGCAGCGGGGCCTTCACCTGCGGCCAAACGCAGATCCGGAAAGTCCCACCATAGGCAGTTTCGACCGCGACGTTCGCCGCGCTGCGGTTGGACGTGCGCGAACAGGCCAGCCACATCCTGATACAGATTGCGGCGCTCGTCTTTGAGAACGACCAAAGCATGCTTGCCGCGGTCGATCAGGAAGTTGAGAAACGCCGCGGTGGCATAGAGGGCCTCGGCCAGTACCAGATCAAAGGCCCGCGGATAGTCCGCCAGCACGCGGGCCAGTAAGCGCAGCGCGGCGCCAACTTCATCTTCACCGGGAAGCATCGGTTCGCAGTCCAACAAAACGCGCAGGGGCTTGCCGCTGGAACGAGCCCCGGGCAAGAGCATGAGCGTGACTTGCCGGTGGTAATACTGAGTGCGCTCTCCCTGTTCGGTCTTCACGGTGCGCTGGCGGCACCCCGAACAATGGCGGCGGTAGCTGGCATGTAGCTCGTGGCCATCCAGGACCGCAACGTCCAGACCCAAATTCAGGGGTAGCGCCTTGTTCCGCTTCAGACGGCTGTAGATCTGGTGGAGGCCATCCCGCAGTTGGCCGACGTCCAGGGCGGCATGTACTCGTCCCATGGTGTCGGCGCTGATCATGTCCCCTGCCAGCCATCGTTTCCAGAACCGGGCGGTGGAAAGGGTTTCCAGCGCATGGAGGCTTCCCAATCGCGCCCAGAACATCGCCAGAGAGGATTTCAGTATCAGCGTGGTAGGCGTCCGCGGCTGGGGACGTCCATCGGTGACTTTGTCGAGCACCTCGCTGGAAAGGTCAAACACCTTCTCGGCATAGCGAACGAGGCGATGGAGTAAGCCCTCAGCGTCCCGGCATCTTCTTCTCCCGCATGCGTTTCCATTCGAGTTCCGAGACCTCTTCGATGAGGCGCCGCATTTCCTGGTAATCGTTCACCGCCTGCCGGACGCGAGGTTCCCACGGCTTGGGGATGCAGAATTGCCGCGGTTTTCCGTCGTGGCTTTGGACCAAATACAGGGAGGCGTGCAATTCGCCGTTGGCGCAGTGGCAGGTGGCCTTGCCACACTTGCGACTACGAACAGACAAGGTTCCGCGAAGCAGCCAGTTGTCGTGAGCCAGTTGGGCGAGCCTGGAACGGAAGTTCCGCTCCGCAGGCGAGAGCCTGATGCGGTTCACGGGTCTCTCCTCATCTGAGACATTTATACTATCTCAGATTGAGACACAAAGCAAGGACCAAAACGAAATGCGAATTTGCCTCAGTTGCGCAACGGTGCACGCCAGATGCGCAACAACGGGCTGTGCGCAGCAATCAGAACGCTGGATGCGGAATCACTGTGATGCGCCCGGTCGCGAGGGGAAGTCTCTCCCCACCGCGTGCCGGTGGAAGTAAACGGCGAACCCCTGCCTCCCGAACTGAAGGTCAGGGAGCAGCACAAACTGGAGGATGCATTTGCCCGCCGCCGCGCCGTGACCACGAGCTACTCGATCAGTTGACCCAGGCGTTCGACTTTCGGCTGTTGGGCGAACAGACGCTCGGCGTAACGCGGAGGTTTTGGCGGGGATGAATGCGAAGCTCTCAGAGGGTGCGCGACACAAAGGTGGACGCCAGCGTGATTCAGCAGCAAGACGGTTTAGATCCGAGCGTAGGTGTACGCAAAGACAGAATGCCCACGTTGGGTCTGGCTTTCAGCCAGCCGCCGGGTCTTGAGCCGGCGTTTCTTCGGGCTTTCGCCAGACGCCGGGCCAAAGCCCGGCTGCAGCCAGAAATGGCTGCCCCACAAGCAGGTCGCACATCACCTGATCTTGAAAGCGACCAGCATCCCGTCGTTCTTGTGGAGCGAGGCCCGGATAGTCACGGAGTCGTAGTTGGGGTTCGACTGGATGTAGTTCAGGTAATCGGCCATCTGCCGGGCGGATACGATGACGTTGTCCGCCACCACCGTGGCATTGCGAGTAAGCTTGGGCTCCAGCAGCTTGAAATACTTCAGGTAGTCCGGCTTGAGCGCATCGATGAAGACGAAGTCGATTCCCCCTTCGAGAGTGGGCAGAACCTTGAGGGCGTCTCCCTCCACCACGGTGACCGTTTTCTCCAGACCGACGCTCTGGAGATTCTTCCTGGAAGTCTGCACGTTTCGCGGGTCGATTTCTACGGTGTAGAGGTGGCCGCCGGTTCTCTCGAACCCGATGCCCTCGCTGATGGCGCCGAATCCGATGTTGGTCCCGACCTCGGCGCCGTGCTTGGCGCCGCCGCTCTCGATGAGGATGCGCAGCAGCATCGCGTCCTCGGCCGTGGTACACATTTCAGTCCACGGAAACTTCTCCAGAAATGCTTTGCGGAACTCGTCGCTGGTGTTGGCCGGCCCCTGGGCTGAGACGCCGGCCAGAGGAACGGCAATGCTTGCGCTGAGGAGGTCTCGTCTTCGCATGGCTGGTAATTATAGACCGCCGGCGTGCAAAGGAGCAAGGTCAGGCCGCAGGGACTTCCGTTCAGTCCATCACCAGCCCGCCGTTCACATGCAGCGTGGCCCCGGTGACATAGGCGGCGGCGTTCGACGCCAGGAAGACGATGGAGGCTGCAATCTCCTCGGGCGCGCCGAAGCGGCGCAAGGGTGTCTGTGACATCCATTCCGCTTCCCGTCCGGCGCTGCGCTCAAGCAGCAGATCGGTCATAATTCGGCCCGGCGCCACCATATTCACCGTAATCCCCGCCTCCCCCACCTCCTTCGCCAGGGAGAAGGTCAGTCCGAGCAGCCCCGCCTTCGCCGCTACATAGTGCGCGTGGTTCTTCGACCCCGTGTAGACCGCCTGGCTGGAGACGTTTACTGATGCGTCCCCACTTTCGGCTCCGCATCATCGGAATGCAGGCCCGCGCCGTGCGGAACGCGGCGGTCAGGTTCAGGGACAGCGCTCTGTCCCAGACTTCGTCAGTCATGGTCTCGACCGGTCCGTCGGTCATTTCCCCGGCGTTGTTCACCAGGATATCGATCGGCCCCAGCGCCTCGGCCGCCGAGCTGATAAGCCGTGCGGCGGCATCCCCGTCGCGTAGGTCCGCCTGAACCGCCAGAGCTTCTCCCCCCGCGGCGCAAATCTCCTCGACAACCTCCGCGGCCTGGGACTGATGCGAGCAGTAATTCACGGCAATTTTCGCGCCGTGCGCCGCCAGCGCCAGGCTGACCGCCCGCCCGATGCCCCGCGACCCACCCGTCACCAAGGCCACCCGGCCCGTCAAATCCAGATCCACGGCGTATCGCTGTTTCTTTTCGGTCATAATATATCCCCTCTGCTCCCTCGAATCAGGATGTGTTTGGATGGGGAGGTCTCGCCCCGCACCACCTGAATCTGCTGGCGGCCGATCCCCAGTTCCGCGGCGAGCAGAGCGCAAAGCTCCGCATTGGCCTTGCCTCTTTCGGGAGGGGCCTGGACCCTGACTTTCAGCGTGCCGTCGGCCATAAAGCCCGCCAGTTCGCTGCGCTTCGATTTAGGCGCGACTTTCACCTTGAGCCGGATTTCTCCCTTCCGGGCCAGCTCCTGCTTCAGTTCGGCCAAAGTCACGCGTCCGGTCACTCAAAGGCGATCTGGGCGATCACCAGTTGGGGCAAAGCCTGGTTCCAGCTTCCGGGAAGATTGTCGAAGGCCAGGCGGAAACTCTTCGTCTCGCCGGGACCGAGCCCTCCCAGCCGGGCCGGCAGGATTGCTAACTGCTCCCGGAGCACCACCTGCCCGAAAGGGTCCTGGAAGACGCAAGTGACGTAGATGTCTTTGAGCTTGCGGTCGCCGCCGTTGGTGATCTTGCCCACGATCTCCACCAGCCTCTGATCGAGGTAGGCTTCCGCGGCCTTCATATCGACCTCGCTCAGCTTGAGGTTGCTCACGTAGGCCTTGGCCTCCGGGGTGAGCACCGCCTTGGTCGTGACCACGCGGCGCGATTGCTGATCGAGATACCAGAAGCCGGCCCCGCCCAGCACCACCAGGATCAGAAGGATGAAGACCAGGGGCGGGACTTTCCGCTCCGGTTTCCGGGACAAACTGCCAAATTCCGCCGTCATCTCCTCTACAATATGACATGGATGAAGAGCTACCGGAAAGAACTTTGGTTTGAGATACCCAGCCGCAGGGGTTTTGTGAACATCACCCCGGAGGTCAGGGCCTGCCTGGCTGAGAGCGGCGTCCAGGAGGGACTCGTGCTGGTGAACGCCATGCACATTACCGCCTCGGTTTTCATCAACGACGACGAGTCCGGCCTGCACCACGATATGGACCAGTGGCTCGAGAAGCTGGCCCCCCACGAGCCGACCTCACAGTACCGGCACAACAACGGCGAAGACAACGCCGACGCCCATCTGAAGCGCAGCGTCATGGGCCGCGAAGTAGTCGTGGCCATCACCAGGGGCAAGCTCGATTTCGGCCCCTGGGAGCAGATCTTCTACGGCGAATTCGACGGGCGGCGCCGCAAACGTGTGCTGGTTAAGATTATCGGCGAGTAGGCTCAGGCCGCGTGGAACCTTAGGTCGGCCTGCGATCTTCTTTGGGCCCGGAGTCGGAACACCAGCGCTCCAGCCATCACGAACAACCCACCCACGCAGAAGATGACAAGATCGTTTTGCACGTAGGGGTAAGGTTTTATCAGGAGCCCGTAGAAGCCCCAGGGCGGGATATACATCCCATTCGGACCATACGGATAAGGCCAGTTTTGGACCCACTCCAAGATCACGACAGTCCCAAGCCCCCAGGACACAGCCCACCACTCCAACACCCCCGAAAAAGCGAGCCGGATCATCCGACCCCGGGCGCTGCACAGGTCTCGCCAAACATGGGAAGCCGCGGTTCGCAGCACGCTGGACCAGAACCAGCAGGCCCCTCGGCCGGACCCTTCTTCCAGCAGGTCGCCCACCGTGGAAGTGGCGCGGTCGGGTGTGGTTACCAGCGTGAGAATCCACTCGGCGGCGGTTTCTTTAGGCATGGGCCACCCCAGGAAGTTTCAGCCCCTTTAGCAGGCGCTGGTAGGCGCGCTGTGCGCAGGCAACAGCCTCCAAACCTCCAGGCGTAACTGCAAAGAAGCGCTTGGCGCGTCCACCGCGCAACGGAGTGGGATCCCCCAGCCGGGATGTGACCAGGCCCTTGTCTTCCAGACGGTCAAGGGTCGTATAAAGGGCGCTGGGAGCGGCTTCCCGGCCAGTGCAGGCTGCGATCTCCGCGCGGATAGACACGCCGTAAGCATGTTCCCCCAAACGCAGAATTGCCAGCAGCACGAGCTGTTCGAATTCCCCGAGCGAACCCGTGGCCGGCATTTCAGCTACATTGTAGATGAAAGCCGCCGGAAATTCAAGACTTTTTAGATCATCGGAGAGTAGGCGCTCGCCAAACCGTGCTGTGGTCTTTCCAGTTCCACCACTTCAGCAGCTCGGGATCAGGCTTTGACTCCGATGCGAAATAGACAGCGCATCGAAATACGTAGAGAACGCACCGATCCACGCGGTGGCCTACTTCCCGGCAGAGTTCGGCATAAAGGGACTCGGGGTTTCGACCTCTGAGTTCCGCCACATCCCGGACCCCGAGTAGACAAAGATCGGCGGCTATCGAAGGTCCAACCCCGGGGATCTTCGACAGCTCGGCGATCGCGGATCCCGACGCCGACCGCCGTCTCACTTCCCATGCCTCGACGCTTTCGACAGCAGGCGTCTTGACGCGACGTTTTCTGGGTGCCATGGCGTGGATCCTCCTTCTTAAAACGGGTCAGCCTGAACTGAGCGATTTGTTTGAGGTAAAACGGGTCAGCCTGAACTGAGCGATTTGTTTGAGAGCCTCAAGCGGCAGATCCGGAAAAATCGCTCAGTTCAGGCTGACCCCTGCTAAGCGGCTATATTTTGCGCTGTTTGCCGGCCGCTTCGGCCCAGGTCTTCCTGATCTTCTCGTAGCTGTCGCGGACGGCGTCCTTCACCTGGCGCGGGGCGAGTTGGGCACAGAGGCGGGCGGCGTCGATCACGTACGGGGCCAGGCGGGACTGAACCACGGAACTGGGCGGCGGTTGGCGCGAGAACGCCATCAGGGCCAGCACCAGCGCAATCGCAAACACCAGACCGCGCAGCAGGCCAAACACGGCTCCCAGGAGCCGGTCGAGCCACGATAAGCCCACCCACTTCAGCATGACGCTGAGGAGTTTGCCCAAAAGCGCGCCCAGAATAAGCACGCCGAACAGAACCAGCAGGAAGCCCAGGAAATTGGCGATGCCTTGATGGCTTACGTAGGGGACCAGGAAGACCCCGGCCGTGCCGCCGAACCAGAGACCGCACAGCAGGCCCAGGATCGCTGCCGCCGTCCCGACCACAAGCCTGGCCGAACCTTTGACAAACCCGCCCACGACGGACAGGCCCAGGATCGCCACCAGGGCAATGTCGAGCCAGTTCAAAGCGTCCTTCCCGTCAAGGCCTCGTAGGCCTGCGTATACTTCTCGGCGGTTCGCCGCGCGACGTCAGGCGGCAGCCCCGGAGCCGGCGGCTGTTTGTTCCAGCTAATCGATTCCAGGTAATCGCGCACGTACTGCTTATCGTAGGACGGCTGGGGGCCGCCCGGCCGGTAAGTTTCCAAAGGCCAGAAGCGCGAAGAGTCCGGCGTAAGCACCTCGTCGGCCAGGATCAACTGATCGCCGTCGAGGCCGAACTCGAACTTCGTGTCGGCGATGATCACGCCCCGCGTCTCGGCGTATGACGCCGCCTTGTGATAGATCGCCAGGGTCACGCCCGCGCAGCCTGTTGGCCAGATCGGCTCCCAGCATGCCCACTACCTTCTCGAAGGGGATATTCTCGTCGTGGCCCGTTTGAGCCTTGGTGGAAGGCGTAAAGATCGGCTCCGGGAGCCGGTCGCTTTCCTTCAAGCCGGGCGGCAGGGAGATGCCGCAGACGCGGCCGGTTTCGCGATACTCGTTCCAGCCCGATCCGGCCAGGTAGCCGCGCACGACGCACTCGACATCCATCATCTTCGCCCGCTTCACCAGCATCGACCGTCCTTCAAGCTGGCCGCGGTATGCCCTCAGCGCCTCCGGGTACTCATCCACATTGGCGGCAATGAAGTGCGTCGGCGTGACGTCCCGCAGAAAATCGAACCAGAAGACGGAGAGCTGGGTCAGAATGCGGCCCTTGCCGGGAATGCCGGTGGCCAGAATGTAATCGAACGCGGAGATGCGGTCGCTGGCGACAATCAGCAGTTTGTCGCCAAGCGCGTAAACGTCGCGCACCTTGCCGCGGGCGAGCAGCGTCACGCCCGGCAGTTCGGTCTGGAGAAGGACGGCGGATTCTGTCTTGTCTGGCATAGCTCAAATGGGGATTCGCACTGCTTTGGCGTCGATCCTGGCGCCCAGGCTGTCCAGCGCTTTGCGGGAGAGCCGCTGCTGGATGTCCTCAAGCAGATCATTCTCCTCGCGGCGGATGTGGGCGCGCAGCAGCGCCGCGAACTCGCCCAGCAAGGCCGCGTCCGGGGCGGTTCGTAATCGCTCCACGATCTTTTCGATCTGGCGGTGCTCCGCGACCAGCTCATGCACGATCGGGTATTCTCCCAACTCCTGCGCTATGGCGGGGAAGACCTCTTCCTCTTCGACGGCGAAATGGTTGGCCAGTTCGGCGTCGTAACGATCCACGGCCCGGCCCGCGAGACGGCTCACGGTTTCCGGGGACGGACTATCCTGCAAGGACCGTTCCGTCAGGACGCACAGGGCCAGCCCGTGTTGATGCTGTTCGGAGAGCGGCACGAGCGCACGGTCGCGAAGCATGTTTCTACTGGTACCACATCTCTCGGCGAATTGGAAAGATCCGCTGAAAAGATATACTGGGTGTTTCGCGTGAAGCTCTCGATTCTGATCCCGGTCTACAACGAGCGCACGGTCGTCGAGCGCAGCCTGGCGCACGTGCTGGCGGCGCCTCTGCCGGAGATGATGGAGCGGGAGCTGATCATCGTGGACGACTGCTCCACCGACGGCACCGGGGAGATCCTCGAGCGCGCTGGCCGCCGCCGAGCCGTCGATCCGTCTGTTGCGCCACGCCGTGAACCAGGGCAAGGGCGCCGCGATTCGCACCGCCATCCAGCACGCCTCGGGCGACTTCTCGATCGTTCAGGACGCCGACCTCGAATACGATCCGGCGGAGTACCCGCGCCTGCTTCGGCCGCTGCTCGACGGTCACGCCGACGCCGTGTTCGGTTCCCGCTATCTGGCGGGCGAACAGCGGCGCGTGCTGCCGTTCCGGCATTCGATGATCAACAAGTCCTGACGCTGGTCTCCAACCTGTTCTGCAACCTCAATCTGACGGACATGGAGACCTGCTACAAGGTCTTCCGCACCGACCTGCTGAAGAGCGTCCCCATCCGCTCCGACCGGTTCGGCTTCGAGCCCGAAATCGTGATGAAAGCCGCCAAGCGGAACTTCCGGATCTACGAAGTCCCCATCAGCTACCATGGCCGGACCTACGAGGAAGGCAAGAAGATCGGATGGAAGGACGGCGTCAAGGCCCTGGCGGTGATCTTCCATTTCTGGCTGATCGACGACCTGTACTCGGAACCCTATGGCCGCGGGCTTCTGAACAACCTGACCGGAACGCCGCAGTACCTGAGCTGGACCGCCCGTGTGCTCAGGCCTTATGTGGGCGACGCCGTGCTCGAGATCGGCGCGGGGATCGGGAACATCACCGCGCGGCTGATGGGGAAGCGGCTGCAGTACGTCGCGGCCGAGAAGGACCCGATCTACCTGCACGCGCTGCGCAACCGGTTTCTGCGGACTCCGAACGTCGCGGTGCGAAAGCTCGACCCGGCGGATGCGGCGGATTACCGGGACCTGGAAGGCGTCTTCGACACGGCGCTGTGCTTGAACGTGCTCGAGTACCTGGACGACCCCGCCGCCGCCGTGGCCGCTCTGCTACGCGGCGTTGAAGCCGGGGGGCAGGCTGCTGGTCCTGGTTCCGCAGGGCCCCGGCTTGTATGCCAGCATCGACCGCACGCTGGGGCATAAGCGCCGCTTCCGCGAATCCGAGCTGCGGGGGATCCTGGAGGGCGCGGGCTTCCAGGTGGAGCGGGTTCACCAGTTGAACAAGGCCGGGGCGCCGGCCTGGTGGATATCGGGCAAGTTGCTGGGGCGGCGTTACATCAGCAAGATCACGCTGAAGCTGTTCGACAAGACGGTCTGGTTCTGGCGGCGAGTGGACGGACTGCTTCCGTGGCGCGGCCTGTCGCTGGTTGCGGTGGCGAGAAAGGCGGGCGCATGAGCAGGTACGTGGTAACCGGCGGAGCGGGTTTTATCGGGTCCGCGCTGGTCAGAGGGCTGCTGCGGACGGGGGCGGGACAGGTGGCGGTGATCGACAATCTGCTCACCGGTCACGCCGAGAACCTGGACGAGGTAAGATCGCAAATCGATTTTCAGCTTGCCGATATCCGCAGCTACGAGCAGATCGCCGGCCCGATCCGCGGGGCGGACGTGGTCTTCCACCTGGCCGCGATTCCCTCGGTGCCGCGTTCCATTGCCGACCCCGTGCCGTCGCACGAGGTCAACATTGGGGGCACGTTCAACGTCCTGCGCGCGGCGGTCGAAGGTGGAGTTCGGCGCGTGGTGTATGCGGCCTCCTCCTCGGCCTACGGCGGCAGCGACGTGCTGCCCAAAGTGGAGACCATGACGCCCGAGCCGAAGTCCCCCTACGCGGTGCAGAAGCTGGCGGGAGAGTACTATGCCCAGGTCTTTCATTCCTGTTTCGGCCTGGAAACAGTCTCGCTGCGGTTTTTCAACGTCTATGGGCCGAGGCAGGATCCCGGCAGCCCGTATTCCGGGGTGATCTCGGTATTCGCCAAGTCGCTGCTGGCGAAGACCCAGCCGACGATTTACGGCGACGGCGAACAGTCGCGCGATTTTACGTTTGTCGAGGATGTCGTCGACCTGACCCTGAAGGCCGCCCGGGCCGAGGGGGTGGCGGGGCGTCTCTACAACGCCGGCAACGGCGGGCGATACACCTTGAATCAAGTCTGGAAAGTGATGCAAGGGATTGAAGGGGTTGAGATTCCAGCGCTTTACGGGCCGGCCCGCGCCGGGGATGTGCGCCACTCCCAGGCCGATACCACGGCCGCCGCGCGCGACCTGACCCTCCAGCCGCGCTTCAGCCTGGAAGAGGGCCTCCGCCGCACGCTGGAATGGCTCCGGCAATGCTAAAATTGAAATCTCCCCTGGGGGTTCCTTATGTCCTTTCTCGAAAATCGGTTCGAGAAGAATGTCCTGGTCACCTCGGTTGACTACGTCTTCAACTGGGCGCGTGCGTCGTCCCTGTGGCCGCTCACGTTTGGGCTGGCCTGCTGCGCCATCGAAATGATCGCCTCCAGCGCCGCCCGCTACGACATCGCGCGCTTCGGCGCCGAGGTTTTCCGCCCCAGCCCGCGCCAGTCCGATCTGCTGCTCGTGGCCGGGACCGTAACTTTGAAAATGGCGCCGGTGATCAAGCGGCTTTATGACCAGATGCCCGATCCGAAATGGGTGATCTCCATGGGCGCCTGCTCCAGCGTGGGCGGGCCGTTCAATACCTATGCCGTGCTCCAGGGCGTGGACAAGATCGTACCCGTGGATGTCTACATAACGGGCTGTCCGCCGCGGCCCGAGAACCTTTTTTACGGGCTGATGAAGCTGCAGGACAAGATCGGCAACATGACCACGCTGACCAAGCGGCCCACCGAGGTGCGCTTGGACGAGTCGATGCTCGAGGACTTCAAGCAGCGGATCATGGTGGCCCAGACCAGGAACCCCGCGGCGTAATCACCGTGCCGGGGCATTTTCGCAAGGACGCGCAGCATGTATACCGCGCCATACCCTGGCTTGACTTTGCCTGGCTGGAGCACGGGTTCGGCACCCGGCTCTCCACCGGGTGGAATCAGCAGCAGCCCATCGCCACCCTCAAACAGGTTCATTCTGACGTCTGCCTGTGGGCTGAGAGCGGCGAGGGAAGGATGGGTGAGGGCGACGCGCTGATAACTGGCGCTGTGGGCGCCAGAGTAGGCGTACGCACTGCCGACTGCGTGCCAATCCTCCTGGCAGATACTCGGACGCGCGCCGTGGCGGCGATTCACGCTGGCTGGCGCGGTACGGTTCAACGTATTGCATCTAAGGCACTTGCTGAAATGAAGGCGAAGTTTTCGACGAGTCCGCGGGACGTTGTGGCGGCCATCGGGCCGGCCATCGGGCCGTGCTGCTACCAGGTTGGAGCGGACGTGGCTGTCCTGTTTCGGGACTGGTTTCCGGAAAGGAACGACCTGGGCGGACCCGCCCACCTGGATCTGGCCGAAGCCAACCGCCGGCAACTGATGTCGGCGGACCTGGCGGCAGAGCGGATTTGGGTCGCCGGGGTATGCACTTGTTGCTCGGGAGATGAATTCTTTTCCTGGAGGCGCGAACAGCAGAGGACTGGCCGCATGCTTAATGTGGCAGGCATCCGCCAAGAATGAGAACAGGGCGCGGATCTCGCGATCCGCGCCCTGTCATGCAAAAGCGTGACCAGGCCGGTCAGGCGGCCGAAACCAGCAGGTCTTCCAGCGACTCGGTTCCCTCTTCGGTGCTGCGATCCGCGATCTCCTGGCAGTGGATGCAATACCCTGCCCAGGGGACCGCTTCCAGGCGTTTGGGGCTGATATCCTCGTCGCAGTGGAGACAGACACCGTAGGATCCGTCCTCGATCCGCCGCAATGCACCTCTAACGTTACGAAGGAGATGCGACTCCCTGTCGAGATTGCGGATGGCCAGCTCACGCTCGGCAGCGTGCTGCACCTCGTCCAGTGCGTCTGGACTCTTCTCGATGACAATCCCTTCCCGGTTGCGCAAGACCTTCGCGAGTTCCGACTGTCGGGTTTCCAGCACCTTTCTAAATCGGTTGATTTCGCTCTTGCTCATGTTCTTACCCTCGTCTCTTTCCTGCCTGGCGCCACGTCCCTGAGTTTCAGAAGAAGTCGTTCAAACCTACGGACTTTCTCTTCCTTCTTTTCGGCTCTCAACCCAAATCCTGTTAGCTCCCAGCGCCATTAATTCCAAAGCGCACCATTCTACAGCAATTTTAGTTCCATGTCCAGCCCCCAGCAGATTCGCCCAGGAAATCGGTATGGAACGCCACATGCTGCAAATAATAAGACGCCGATTCTCGCCAAAAGTTTCATCAAAACTTGTTCTTTAAAATGCTGATATAAAACGACATCTGTACCGCTACCCGAATCTATGGGCCCGGCCCGCCGGAGCCCCGTCCACCAGGAGATGGAAGCTGGAGTGGAAATAGATAGAGACCGGGATCTTGCCGGAGCGCCAGCTTCACCTGCTCACCGCTGCCGCTTTCTTGCACACCCCAGCAATGCCAAGCCGCAAAGGAATCACGCGTTCTTGGCGCCTTGGCGCCTTAGCGCGAGGTGTTCCCTAGCTGCACCCGCTGGTGCCGCCGCAATTCTCGCACTTGTAGCAGCTTCCGTTGCGGGTCATCAGGCCGCCGCATTCGCTGCAGATGGGGGCGTCGCCCACCACCGGCGGGAAGGGCAGCGATTGTTGCGGCTCCGGCTCGGTGGGCCGCAGCTTCACCGCCTCGCCCGCCTCGTTAATCGAATACTCCGGCCCCATGAACTTCGCTCCCAGCCAGCGGAAGATGTAGTCCAGAATGGACTTAGCGTACGGGATCTGCTGGTTGCCGGTCCAGCCGCTAGGCTCGAAGCGCACGTGGCTGAACTTGTCGACCAGGAACTTCAGCGGCACGCCGTACTGGAGGTTAAAGCTGATGGCCGTGGCGAAGCCGTCCATCAGGCCCGATATGGTCGAGCCCTCCTTGGCCATGGTGATGAAGATCTCGCCCGGCTGCCCGTCTTCGTACAGGCCCACCGTGATGTAGCCCTCGTGGCCGGCAATGGAGAACTTGTGCGTAATCGCTTGCCGCTCCTCTTCCAGCTTCCGGCGCACAGGCCGGTAGACGATCTTCTCGGCTACCGCCGCTTTCGGCTCGCCGCCGCCCGAACTCAGCGGCTGCACCCGCTTGGAGTTGTCGCGGTAGATGGCGACCGCCTTCAGCCCCAGCCGCCAGCTCTCGATGTAGGCGTTCTGAACGTCCTCCACCGTGGACTCTTCGGTCATGTTGATGGTCTTGGAAATCGCGCCGGAGACGAACGGCTGCACCGCCGCCATCATTTTCAGGTGCCCCATGTGATGGATGAACCGCACGCCGTTGGGCGGCCGCAGGCTGCAATCGAACACCGGCAGGTCCTCGGCCTCCAGGTGCGGGGCCCCTTCGATGGAGCCCGTGGCGTCGATGTAGTTGACGATCTCCTCGGTCTGCTTGGGCGAGTAGCCCAACCGGATCAGGGACTGGGGCACCGTGTTGTTGACGATCTTGATGGTGCCGCCGCCCACCAGCTTCTTATTCTTCACCAGAGCCAGGTCCGGCTCGATGCCCGTGGTGTCGCAGTCCATCATGAACCCGATGGTCCCGGTGGGGGCGATCACCGTCACCTGGGCGTTGCGGAAGCCCGACCGGCGGCCGGCCTCGTAGGCCTCGCGCCAGCAGTCCCTGGCGGCTTCCAGGAGCGCGGGAGGCACATTCTCCTTGTGAATCCGGTTCGCCGCCTCGCCATGCATCCGGATCACCTCCAGGAACGGCCCCTCGTTGCGGGGGTAGCCGGCGAAAGTGCCCACGGCCGCGGCGATGCGCGCGCTGGTGACGTAGCTCTGGCCGCACATGACGGCGGTGACGGCCCCGGCGTAATCCCGGCCGCGGTCGCTGTCATACGGGGCGCCCAGCGCCATCAGCATGGCGCCCAGGTTGGCGAACCCCAGTCCAATCGGCCGGTATTCGTGCGAATTGCGCGCGATCTTCTCGGTGGGATAGCTGGCGCTGTCGACAATGATCTCCTGCGCCAGGATCACCGTGTCCACCGCGTGGCGGAAGCCCGCCACGTCGAACTGGCCATCCGGTTTCAGGAATTTCAGCAGATTGACCGAGGCCAGGTTGCAGGCCGAATCGTCCACGAACATATACTCCGAGCAGGGGTTCGAGGCGTTGATCCGCGCCGTGTTCTTGCAGGGATTCCAGCGGTTGACCGTCGAGTCGAACTGCATCCCAGGGTCCCCGCACTTCCAGGTGGCCTCCGAGATCTGCCGCAGCAACTCCCGCGCTTTAAGACGCTTCACGGGCTGGCCGGACACCATGGACCGCGTCCACCAGTCGCCGTCATCGAGCACCGCCTGCATGAACTCGTCGGTCACGCGCACGGAGTTGTTGGCGTTTTGGAAGAAGATGGAGCCGTAAGCCTCGCCGTCGAGCGACGAGTCATAACCGGCGTCCACCAGAACGTGGGCTTTCTTCTCCTCCCTGGCTTTGCACCACACAAACTTCTCGATGTCGGGGTGATCCACGTTCAGGATCACCATCTTCGCGGCGCGGCGCGTCTTTCCGCCGGACTTGATTACGCCGGCGAAGGCATCGAAGCCCTTCATGAAGCTCAGCGGCCCGGACGCCTTTCCGCCGCCCGACAAAATGGCGTTCTCCTCGCGCAGCGACGAGACGTTCGTGCCCGTGCCCGAGCCCCACTTGAAGAGCATGCCCTCGGTCTTCGCCAGGTCCAGAATCGATTCGAGCGAATCCGTCACGGAGTTGATGAAACAGGCCGAGCACTGCGGTTTGTGCAGTTCGGGGGTCAATCTCCGGATCGAGTCGCTGGCTTCGTCGTGGTACCACCCGTAGCCGCGCGACTCGCTCACGCCGACGTTGAACCAGACCGGCGAGTTGAAAGCAGCCCGCTGCGTGAGCATGAGACAGGCCAGTTCATCGCGGAAGTTCTCGGCGTCCTCGCCGGCGCGGAAGTAGCCTCCGGCTTTGCCCCACTCGGTGATGGTATCCACCACGCGGTGTACCAGTTGGGCCACGCTCCGCTCCCGATTCGGCGATCCGAGCTTACCGTGGAAATACTTGCTGGCGACGATGTTGGTGGCCGTCTGCGACCAGTCGGCCGGCACCTCCACGTCGCGCTGCTCGAACATGATCGCCCCTTTGTCGTTGGCGATCGTGGCCGTGCGCAACTCCCACCGGACCTCGTCGTAGGGGGTCCTTCCAGCCTCTTGCCGGGCAGTGAAGTGCCGGGAGAAGGCCAACCCGGTACGTTCCGTCTTCTGATGTTCTGGCTTGGTTTCGTTCACGTTGGCGCTCACCGCCGTGGACACTGAGAGTCCCATCTGTAGTTTTACCCCGTTTCGCCACCCTCCGAGTTCCTCAGGGAGCGTGCACTAGAGGTTGTACCGCAATATATAGTGTGCCGTCAAGGATTTTATCTATATACGGGGCATAGTGTTACGGACCTATCTCGACCCGTCCGGCCCTGGAGGCACCACACGAAGCGATACTTCCCGGCACAACGGCCGGTCAAACCAGGTCAGATCGACCGGATGCAGGCCGGCCGAAATGCCCGCCGGAAGCAGCACGATAAGCTGCCGCAAGCCGTCGCGCTCCGGCGGGCCGATCCGGGAGAGACGCGCCGGCAGCCCGCCGATCGAAGCTTTCAGGTGCAGCACGTCGCACTCGCCGGGGAGGCGGTCAACCCGTAGCGAGACCAGCGCGAATCGCCCGCGGGAGGCGGCGAACGGCTCGTTAGAGAGGGCGTTGGTGACGCGCTGGATCGCCACCCGATCCGGCGGAGGGCGCAAGGGAAGTCCGGCGTGCCACCCCGGCGGCTGCTTGCGCATCGTGACCCACATGTATTGGGTGCCGGCGCCCTCCAGCGCCAAAAGCTGGAAATCCCGATCCAGGGCGAACGATTTGACTTCATCCGCGCCGATGCGCACCCCCGCCCACGTGTCGGACGGCGCGCCCGCCGCGGGGAGGCCGTTGATCTGACAGCGCAGCAGGCCGCCCATCTTGAGGACGCGGTGCGCCTCGCGCAGATAGTGAAACACCACTTCGCGCTCCGGGATGTGCTGGAAGACGGCGAAGGAGTAGACGAAATCGAAAGCTCCGTCCTCGAACGCACTCAAGCCCAGGCCGTCGTTCACCTGGACGTGCGCGTTCGGCGTCCCGGACAGGCGCTCGCGGGCCAGGCGGATCATTTCGTCGGAGACGTCAACGCCGTGGATCTCCCGAAATTGCCGGCTCAGCGGCAGCATGAGCCGGCCGGGACCGCAGCCAATTTCCAGCGCCCGGAGCTGGGCCTTGTCCCGGCCTGGGCCGAAATGCCCCAGTTCCCACTCCAGCGCGCTAACCACGTCGGCGGCGGTGGCCTGGAATTCGGCTTCGTTCTGCCCGCGTCCGCCGCAAGCGACGTAGTAGCGGGCGTCCTCGCGCGCCCGCCGGTTCCAATCGTCGCGCATCCATTCCGTGACGCCGGGCACGGCTAGTTCCCCTCCCCCTCGGTGCAGCGGTTGCCGGCGACCGTGTTGGCGGCCGCCAGGACGCCGGGGCCCGCCACTACGCAGCGCGCGCGCATTCCGTAGCCGGACACTTCGTTGTCCCGAACCACGTTGCCGCGGGCCGGAGCGGGCCGGGAGCCGCCGCGTCCCAGGTAGATGCCGCTGCGCAACAGGTCGGGTTGAGCCGGATCGTACAGGCAGCCGTACTTGGCCGCGCTTTCGTTGCAGCGCGCCAGATTCAGGCGGCGCAGGGTGTTGCCCTCGACCTTGTGACCGGTTCCGATGAGAAAGATCGCGCCGAACTTGGCGCCGTCGATCACGTTTCCCGCCAGCGTGACGCCTTCCGACTGCATGTCCGGGTTGGTGTTGTTGAAGACGATGGCGAAGTTCCCGTGCGGGTAATCGTCCGCCGAGCCCCGGTTGGTGCAGGTGTTGTTGCGGACTTCGCCGTCGTGGAAGCCGTCGAGGTCGATGCACTTTCCGTTGACCTCTTCGAAACGATTCCCGGTATACCGGCTGCCGCTCACGTTGCCGGCCGTGTCGATGGCCACCGGCGTCGCCAGAGCTTCCATATCGACTGCATCGAAGGGGTAGCCGATGCGGCTGCCGGAGTTGTTCTCGACACGGACGCCTTCGGCGTGGCCGGCCTGGATCGCGTCCCGGCCGATGTAATCGAAGCGGTTGCCGGCGATCAGCCCGTCCCGGTTCCTGGGCGACGCGTAGAGCGAGTGCGTCCAGACGCCATTTCCGCGCACGTTGCGGAAGGTGCAGTCCAGCACCTGAAACCCCGCCACTCCCTCTTCCAGCAAGATGCCGCCGGTCGTGTTATTGCGGCCCAGCGCGTTGCGCGAGCCGCTGTCTTCGACTCGAATACGCTCGAGGCTAACTGCTTTGGACCGCACCGCCAGGACCGCGAACCCGGCCACGTACCTGAAGTTAACATTAGAGATGGTCAGGCCCGCGATCACCCTCGGCGAGGATGCCGTTGGCCTCGGTGAACCGCGAGAAGGGCGTGTCGGAGGGCGGCAATCCCGTGCGCTTCTCCAGGCCAGTGCGGTTTCCGTCGATGCCGAAGCCCGACAGGCGGATGTTGCTCGCGTTCTCCACGCGCAGAACGGCGCGGCCGCGGAACGAGTTGGACGCGCGCAATACGCTGCCGCCGGAGGCTCCAACCACCTCCACATCGCGCGCGCCGGCGGGAATAATCAGTTCGGCGGAGACTTCGGTCACGCCCGCGGGAAGCACAATCCGCCCTCCGCCTGAGGCGAACTGCTCGCGGAGGCGCGCCTCCCGCGTCCCGCATCCCAAGCAGGCGGTGAGCGCCGCGGCCAAAACTAGTGTGCGCATGAAACCGCTATTCTATCTACCATGATTGCGGCGATGCCGGGCGCGCGCCGATGGCTCCTGCTGGTGTGGGTGTGCTTTCTCGCGCGCGGCGTCTTTTCTTCGGTGCTGCTGCCCCTTTGGGAGGGTTACGACGAGTGGGCGCACTTCGCCTACGTCGAGCGCCTGGCCTATACCGGCAGCCTGCCCATACCGCAGCAAACCAGAGTTTCGCGGGAGGTGTACGAGTCTCTGCGGCTGACGCCGCTGGCTTGGGCGACGTCCGGCCTGCCCATAAGTTATCTGACCCAGGATCAGTACTGGCGGCTTCCGGCGGACGAACGCGATGCGCGGCGGCGGCAGTTGGCGGCGCTGCCACGGGGCTGGGCTCGCCAGGAAGCGGCCGGGGATGTGTTCCTCTACGAGGCGCAGCAGCCGCCTCTCTACTACCTGATTCTGGCGCCGGTCCAACTGGCGGCCGGAGGCGCCTCGCTTCCGGCGCGGGTGCTGCTAATGCGGCTGATGAGCTTGCTGCTGGCGTCGCTTGCCATTCCGATCGGTTTTGCGGCGGCCCGAATCGTACTCGGTTCCGAGGGGCTGGCCGTCGCCGCCATGGCGCTGGTGGCCGCCGTGCCGGGATTCTTGATGGCTGCGGCGCGGATAGGCAACGATGGCCTGTCCACCGCCATTTTCGCGGCGTTGTTGTGGGCCGTCTTAAGCGCGGACCGCTTAAGGGGCTGGCGGCGAATGACGCCCGGTCTGCTGCTCGGCGCGGGCCTGCTGACCAAGGCCTACTTCCTGACGGCGCTGCCAGCCATCGGGGTCATCTACATTTGGCGGTTCTGGCGCCGGCGAACCGTGCTCGACGCGGCGCTGACCTATGCGGCTGGGGGCGCGATCGCGGGCTGGTGGTACTGGCGCAACCGGGGCCTGACCGGCTCATGGTCAGGCTTGCAGCAGGTTACGGTTCTTAGGGACACGGGCTTCGGGGACCTCCTGCGGCAGGCGACGCGCGTCGACTGGCCACGCTGGTTCGACACCACTTTCTTCACCCACATCTGGTTCGGCAACTGGAGCTTCCTGCAAGTTCGCGGCTGGATCTATCACTTCTTCGGATGGGTGGCCCTCGCGGCGGCGGTGGGCCTGCTGATTGTGATTCTGCGCAACCAGGGCTCCGTCCGGTTCAACGCCGTCGTCCCTAGCCTCTTCGTTGGATTCTTTCTGCTGGGGCTCGCCTACCACGAGCTCACCTTCTCCTTCCAGGGAGTTTCATCGGGAGCGGGCTGGTATCTTTCCGCGGTGGTGGTGGCCGAGGCGCTGTTGGCGGGGCTCGGGCTGATGGCGATCTCGCCGGTGCGCTGCCGGAGATGGGTATTGCCCTCGCTAACGGCGTGCTTCGTGGCGCTCGACGCCTACGCGACGAATTTCCTGCTGATTCCTTACTACACGGGTTTAATCGCGCACCGGCCGAATGGAACGCTCGAGTCGTTTCACCTGAGTCAGTTGAGCGGCGGCAGGCCGGCTCCCAGCATGGTCACGCTCTGGGCGGGATTCATGATCGCGACCCTGGCTCTGCCCTGGATCGCCGCTCGCGCGGCGCGTCATCCGCGTGAACTGCGGCGCGAAATCGCTACTCGTCGCCCCGGCTGACTCTGAAGCAAACGAAACTCTCCGACCGTCCTAAGATACTAGTCGCGGCTTTTGCTTCGGGGGGCAGCGCGCCTACAAGTTTTTCGAACGCCCCGGAATCGACCACCGCGGTTACGTTCCGCCTCTCCGAACATCGGACCATCAGGGCCGTCAAATCGGTCAGAAGATCGGCGTTGCGCCGGGCATACCACACGAATTGATTCCTGAGATCCCATCGCTGCTCCCCGTAGGTGTAAAGGACCACCCGCTCGCCGGGCCGGCTGTGCGCCTCCGCCAAGGGCGCCAGAGGGCGCATGTCCATAGCCCGCTCCTTAGCGGGGACCAGTTCGGTATACACCAGCGCCCCTGCCAGACCTATCAAACCCACCACAAAGAAGGCACGGCGGTGGCGCTCGGGAAGCCAGCGGTTCAAACCTACCGCCGAGAGAATAGAGAAAGCCGGAAACGCCGGCAGCAGGTAGCGGGCGAATTTCGTCTCAACCAGGCTGAACGGCAGCAAGACCAGCGCTACCCAAATCAGCAGCAGCCAGGATGCGGAATCCGCATTCTTGACCGCCCGTCTGCCGGCCGTCCACAAGCCTAAGAGCATGACCGGGAACCAGGGCAGGTAGAATCTCGGAATAGAACGGAAATACTCGAACATGTTGCCGGGGAGAGTCCAGGAACCGTTCGAGCTTATCTTAGTGCCTACGAAAGACACCTGCCGGGCCACGCTCGCGGCTCCATGCTGCCAGGCCAGAGTCGCGAACCACGCCGCCGGCAGAGACAGCGCTACCAGCAAGCCCAGCCACAGAAACGGAGACCTCAGCAGCCTGAAGCGCTTGGTGATGAGCAAATGGGCCAGCATGATTCCGCAAGGGATCAATCCGATCACCGAGCGCGTCAGTACTGCACAGCCGATTGCGGCGCCTCCGATCAGGAAATACAGCGGACGAGTGAGTCCCCTCGCGTAGCCGGTTATCGCCAGCAGGAAAAAGAACGTGAACGGCACATCCGTCATGGCGTGCGCGGAGTACTTCAAAAAGAACTGAGTCGAGGCCAGAGCCAGCATGGAGATGATCGCCAGCCAGGAGTCGCCGGTCAGCGTCAGTGCCAGGAAGTAGACCAGAAGAACTGTGCCAAACCCGAAGACCGCGGCCGGCAACTTGGCCGCAAAATCATTGAAGCCGAACATCCTCATGGACGCCGCTTCGAGCCAGATGAACATCGGGGGATACTCGAAGTTCTCTCCCCCGTTGAAGCGGATTGTCAGCCAGTCCCCGCTGCTGGCCATCTCCCTGCCCTCGTGAGCGTACAACGCATCGTCGTAACCGCTCAAACCTCCTCTGCGCAAACTGGGGATGAGGAGCGCCAGCAATAACAAGCCAACCAGAAGTATCTGTACTCTTGGGACATGAAGGAAATCGGATTTGAACACGCGCGTGGATTCCTGCCGACAGTCGCCGATAGTGCAGTAGTATATCAACCCGCACGGCTTGACACCTGAGCCCGGCTTGGCGGACAATCTTCATAGGCGAACAAAAAGCGAATATCGCGATGTCCTCCGCACTCCATTCCGCCGTCCTTTGGGCACTTGAAACCCATCCGGCCGAGAGCCTGTTGCCGGGGCTGCCGCGCGGGGCGATCTCGGAGATCACGGGACCGCAATCCTCCGGGCGCACGGCGCTGATCCATTCGCTGCTCGCCGCCTCCACGGCCGCCGCTGAAGTAAGCGCCATAGTAGACTGCAACGACTCGTTCGATCCGGCATCGGCGCAAAGGGCGGGTGCCGACCTCGGCAAGCTGCTTTGGGTGCAGTGCGGCGGACGCGTGGATCACGCCATGAAAGCGGCGGACCTGATCCTGCACGGCGGCGGCTTCGGCCTGGTGGTTCTGGATCTGTGCGAGGCTCCGGCGGCAACGCTGCAACGTCTCCCTCTTTCTTACTGGTACCGTTTCCAGCGGGCCGTCGCGAATACGCCCACGGTCCTGGTGGTAGTGGGCAGTCAGCCGAACGCCAAGTCTTGCGCGGCGCGGCGGCTGGAGATGGGGCGGGGACAGGCGGCCTGGCTGGGACGCGCTCCATTTCAACTGCTCGGGGGCGTCAGGCTGTTGGCCGGCTTGAGAAAACCGGCGCGCCCCGAACCGGTCTACCTCTGGGCCGGGCCAAGTTTCGAATCAACGAGGATCAGCACCCAGTCGTTGCCTGGGGCGGGCTCGCCGGGCGGGGTGAACGCTCGGACTCCCGCATTCGGAAGCAGCCCGATGGGCTGAACGCTACCGTCGCGCGGACTGTACCA
This sequence comes from Bryobacterales bacterium, assembly GCA_963734625.1. Lineage (GTDB taxonomy): Bacteria > Acidobacteriota > Terriglobia > Bryobacterales > Bryobacteraceae > CAVTHW01. The sequence goes on from CAVTHW010000010.1 coordinate 27,601, forward strand.
GGAGGCTTGGACCTGCGCGCCGGAGATCGCGCCCATACGGATCTGAAAGGGACGGCCGGTGTAGGTGTAGGCGAACAAATACGATTTCCCGCGGGTGGCGATGACGTAATCGTAGCGGACGCCGTTGTCGCCGGCGATCAGGCTCTGATCGGGAACGCGCTCGAAGAAGGGCCGCGACAGTATCAGCCGCTTCAGATACTGCATCTGGCCCGAGCCGGGATCGGCGATGGCTTCATACCAGTAATTGCGAACGCCGTAGGCCCCCGCGCTTGCGCCGGGTTTGTGCATCTGCATCACCGCATTGTCGCCATAGGTATGGCCGAAGGCGCCGGCAAAGACAGACCAGTAAGCGTATCGGCGGGAGTCGGCGGCGGTCCAGTAGGGCTGAGACGGATCGTGCAGTCCCTGCGGGATGTTCTCATACGAGGGCTCGGCGTCAACGGTCGGCCTGGGCGGAGTCTTGGCGTAGTCGTCAATCACGAAGCGCCAATTGTCCTCCCCCCGGCGCTCAGGCGTATCGTCCTGGTCATAGCGCCGGTGGCCGGACTGGAACATGTTGAAGTCCAGCCACGGCTCGTTGTGGAACCAGGTGGAGGACTGGGTGCGGCCGAAGGGATGATAGCTGAGGAGATGACCCGGATCCGCCTGCCTCAGCGTTTGTCCGAGCGCCTTCCACACTTCCGGGTGGTCGTCGCCGCGCACATCGCCGCCGTTGACCCAGAAGATGTTGGACTTAGGTTTGTAGCGTTCCGCCAGGAAGCGCGCGAAGGCGGCCACGTTGCCCGGATTGAGCCCGCCGCTCTTGACCACACTGCCCCAGGTGGGAAGCATGGCGATGTAGATGCCCTTGCGCGCGGCGAGATCGACCACCCAGTCGACGTGGTCCCAGTAGTCGTACTCGCCGGACTTGGACAGGTTGCGGCCGGGGGTCAGGTTGGGCCGGGTTGGATCGTTGCCGATCAGCGTGGCGCTGCCGTATGCGTTCTGATCCGTGAGGCCGTGGAGGGCCACCGCCTGCACCACGTTGAAACCCTTGCGGCGGCGATCTTCCAGGTAGCGCTCGGTCTCGGCGCGATCGAGCTTCTGGAACAGCATCCAGGCTGTATCGCCGAGCCAGAAGAAGGGTGTGCCGTCCTTGTGCTGGAGGAAACGGCCGTTAGCGGAGACGACGATGGGGCCGATCTTCTCCGAGCCGGCGCACCAACCCGGCAGGCACAGAGCGGCTAGCATGAGAGCAGCGGTGATGAGCTTGGACATGTTTTTCGCGGCCACCTGCCAGTATACTTCCACTTTGCTCGCCCGCCACGAACTATCCGGCCGGCTGGGGTGGGGCGCTTGGCGCCTATTGACGTTTATCGTTTAGCGTTATACGATAAAGACGGTGATCCGCTCGTTTCGCGACCTGTTCTCAAGGCGGTGGCAAGCGATCCAGGGGACGGCACGGCGCAAGCTGTACCAGCTTAATCAGGCCCGGAGCTTGCGGGATCTGGCGCTGCCCGGCAATCAACTGGAGGCGCTCAAAGGAGACCGAGCCGGCCGGCACAGCGTCCGGATCAACGACCGAACGAGGAGGTTTCATGCCAAAGCTTCTGCCGCCGATCCATCCGGGTAAGACGATCCGAGAGGACCTGCTCGTGCCGCTCGGCATGAGCGTCAACCAACTCGCCAAGGCGCTGGCCGTGGACGCGACGCGTCTGAACGATATCGTACGCGGACGCCGCGGCATCAGCGCCGACACGGCCTTGCGCCTGGCACGGTACTTGGGAAGCAGCGCCGAGTTCTGGATGGGGCTTCAGGCGGATTATGACTTGCGCCTGGCCCGACACGAGAAGCTGAAGAAGATCGAGGCCGAGGTCAGACCCAAGGCCAAAGTCGCCTGAAGGCGCCCACATGGGGGGCCGTCGTACGATCCGCTAGCCGCCGAAGGCTTCCCGGAGGACCGTGTTCAGGCCGAGCAGGGCCTGCTCGCCGTTCCCGGAGAAACTCGAGCCGTGCATGATGGCGAGCGTCTTCGGTTTCAGGCCGGCCAACTTCTTGAGGATTCCATCGGTCATCGGCGTATAGGGGAGGTAGTCCGCCAGCGGTCCTTTTTGGTACTCGAGAATGGTGGCTCGGCTGCGGGCCACGACATCGGAGCTGGTGACCGCCTCCCCGTCGCCGGCATGATGGAACAGGTCCGAGCACAGCAGGGTCCGCTGCGTCTCCTCGAACAGCAGCCCGGCATCCCAGCCGTGGGGCACGTGTTTGGTGGAGCAAAAACGGAAGCGATATTTTCCGGTGGCCAGCACATCCCCGTCGGCTAAGCCGCGGGAAGGGCGAATCGCATAGTCGTCCACACCCACGATGGCGCCGACCTGACTGCAAGCGGCTTGCGCCGCGGGCGCCAGCTCGAGCCAGTGATTGAGCGCGCCGCACTCGTCCGACTCGAAATGGCTGAAGGCGATCCAACGCAGCTTGGACGGATCCAGCACGCGGCCGACAGCTTCGCGCACCAGAGGGAACATACCGCGAAGTCCCGCATGAAACAGCAAAGGTTCATCGTCCCGGATCAAGAAGTGGTTGAACTGCAGTTGAAAATCAGGGACGTACACACAAATGCGATGCACGTCCGGAGCAATCTCATCGACTTTTGCAGTCATGCTACACCTCCCAAAGGCGGTTACCGTTTCGGGAATTTCGGATCCGCCTTGATTTCCCGTATCTGTAAAATGTGCCGCTGGTCGTGGGTCGAGATCAGCAGGAACCACTGGTAGGCATCGCTGCTTTCCCTCTCCACAAAATGGCTGCGCAGGTCCTCATTGGTGGTCCTGGCGTATTCGAGCATCTCGCGATGCACCTTGAGGAAGATATCCAAACCGGTCTTGACGTCGCGCAATTGCCCTTTCACATCTTCCGAGGGAATTGCGTTTCCGCGCCTGGGTTCGGTCGATGCCATACCAGAGAATGCCCGCGTCTCTGGCGGGGTCCGGCTGGCCCTTGGGGGGCGCGTTCATCGCCTCCCGAAACTGGCGCCAGTAGATGGGGTCGGTGATGGAGAGGTGCTCCACCACTTGCAGGATGCTCCAGGCCTGCGGTGAGGGCCGGAACTGGAGTTGAGCGGCAGACAGCCCGGAGACCTCATCGGGCAGCCAGCTCCCGGTCATTTCCAGGTGCGCGATCAGACGCTCGCGCTCGAGCCGGGTCATGGGCGCAGCCCGCACGGAAGCGATCGCGAACAGGAACGCAACGCCGATCAGGATCGGCTTCATACGCGTCTCGCTTACTTACCCACTACCAAAATGGAAAACGAACCCGGCACCATCTGGCCGCGGCCGCCACGCCCTCCGGCCGGGGCCGGCGTGGGAGGCGGGCCGGTCTCGGCGGCGATCGAGAGGATGTGGTCCGTTTTGCTATCGAGCGTCAGGGTTTTGGCGCTGGCCATGGTCTGAACGACCTGTTCCGCCACGAAGCTGGTGGGGCTGTTCTCCTTGATGACCGACAGCGTGCCATTGCCCGCCGAGCTGAATGCCTCCATGGTCGCGGGGTTGAAGACGGCGCCATCGGAGCCGCCGGCCAGGGGCAGAGTGGCGATGATCCTGCCGTCGTCGGCATTGAGCATCACCATCGTTCCCGGCGCAGGGGCGCGGCAGGCAACGAAAAGAACGCGATTCTTGACGTCGAACGCGAGCCCGGCCGGCGTGTCGCCCTTGTCGCCGAGGCTGTAATGCGCGGTAACCGTCATGGTTTTCGCATCGATGGCCGCGACGTTGGCCTGGTCTTCAATATCGACATAGATGTGGCCGTTGCCGTCGGTGACTGCTTGTTCCGGCGCTCCGCCAAGATCGATTGTGCCAAGCACGGAGCCATCCACCGCGTTGATCACCGTGGCATTCGGCGCGCTGTGACTCCAAACGTAGACTCGCTGATTGAAGGGGTCGAACAGAATGCCGTCCGGGCTGCCCTGCACGTCAATGGTCTTAATCGTGGCCAGGGTCTTGGTATCCCACATGACGACTGGCTTGCTGCTGGCAAAGCCGTGATTGGACTTGGGGTCGACCGCGGCTCCACGCGCGCTGGCATTGGCGATTTCGCCCACTGGCGCGAGCGTATCCAGGTCAAAAACCGTGACTCGCGCGCCGGCGCCGCTGCGCGGAATATAGAGCCGGCGTCCGGCGACATCCGCGTAAACATAGTCGAAACCGCCGTCGCCTCCGACTTTGGCCGTCTTGAGAACTTTGTAAGGTCCAGCGGTGGGGGCCTGCTGGGCCGCTCCGATGCAAGCCAACGCCGCAATCGCTACTGCAAACGAAAGGCAGAATCGTGGCACAAAGTACCTCCGATACAATTATAAGGGCGGTCGGGCGGCCTCAGTCCCAGAGATTTCACGCCAAGGCGCAAAGACGCAAAGGAAAATTGGTCGTTTTTCATGGGGTTATAGATGGCTTCGTTCGGTAAATCTTGGGGGTGGTGAAGAGGGTTCAAGCAGCTTCCAGGAATGCACGGCTCCGCAAGAACGTACTGCCAGGTTTGTGAGTAGTCGGGCTTCGCCCGGAGCGCCACCGCCGGCGGATTCTGTCGGCGGGTCTGGCGACCTGCTCCACGGCCGGCGAATCACCGCGGTCCGCGAAGATTCAATGTAGTGATTGATCTGGCCGGGGGTGACGAACCAGAGATGTTGACTGAGAGAGCATTTGACCAGGCGGCTGGGTGTATACTGAACACGACCCGGAGTCCGAAATGGAGATTCCGGATAATCATGTTCCAATCCATGCCTGCTCACAACGGCGGCCGTAGCCGGCGTGATTTCCTCTACCTGGCCGGGACCATCGCGGCCGGGACCACTTGCGGGCAAGGTCTGGTAAAGGCCGTGGAGCCTGAGTCCCCGCAGATCGGCATCCTGCTCGCCACCACGTTCACCACGGGGACGCTCGAAGCGCGGCTGGATGCGGCCAGGGCCTGTGGGCTCGCCTGTGTGCAGATGAGCATGGTATGCGCCAATCTGCCGGAGATGCCCGATCAGATTCCTCCGGAACTGCCCGGGAGGATCCGCCGCGAAGCGGCGGCTCGCGGGATCGCAATTGCCAGCGTGACGGGCACCTTCAACATGAGTCACCCGGATGCGGAGCACCGCCGGACGGGGTTGCGGCGGCTACGGGTCCTGGCCGAGGCGTGCCCGCAGATGGGCACATCCTCAATTCATGTGTGCACCGGCACGCGTGACCCGAACAGCATGTGGCGGCGTCATCCGGACAACGATTCGCCGCAGTCGTGGCGGGACATGGCCGCTTGTATGCGCGAGGCGACCGACATCGCCCGGCAGGCGAACGTTGTCCTGGCCTTCGAGCCCGAAATGAGCAACGTGGTCGATTCAGCCCGGAAAGCCCGGCGCCTTCTGGATGAGATAGGCTCCCCCCACCTGAAAGTCACGATGGACCCTGCGAATATCTTCCACGCGGGTGAACTGCCCCGCATGAAGGAGATGCTCGACGAGGCTTTTGCACTCGTGGGCAAGGACATCGTGCTGGCTCACGCCAAGGATCTCGACCACGACGGAGACGCGGGTCACAAAGCCGCAGGCCAGGGCGTGCTCGACTACGACCGGTACCTGGGCTTGTTACGCACCTATGACTTCAAAGGGCCGCTCCTGCTCCACGGATTGAGCAGAGAACAGGTGCCGGGCTGCGTGGCTTTCCTGCGCGCGAAGCTGGCCTCGTCACTCCACAGCGCGGCATAGCCGCAATCAAACCCGCCGGCGGAATCTGTCGGCGGGACCGCCGACATGGCAGGTTTGGCGACCTGCTCCACGGCCGGCGATTCACACCGCGGTCCGCGAAGATTTGCAGAGCTACCTGACCGGCGGGAGCTTCTCGCAGGGGTCAGAGGGTGGCCAGCCCGATGAGAACCAGGCCGGCCGCGTAGCCGGCGAACATCAGCGCGACCAGGGGCATTGTAGCCTTGGGCGCTGATTGGAATTCCTTCCAGACAAACACGCCCCAAATTGCGGCGACGAGCGTTGCCCCCTGGCCGAGTGCGTAGGAAATGGCCGGACCTGCCACGCCCGATGCGACTACGTTCAGGCCGAGCGCAAGCATCCAGATCATCCCCCCTGCCAGTCCCAGGGAATGCAGTCTCGCGCTACCGCGGAAATAGTCGGCATACCTGAGCCTGGCCGTGCGCATGAAGATTGTGTTCACGATGAAGTTGCTCAAGAGAAGTCCCGCGCCGAACAGGACCAGCGCCGTGTAGGGCGTCAATTGGCCGGCCTCGATTGCGCCGCTGCGGAAGTCGGGTGAGATGGACTTCACCAGTTGCGGATAGAAGAAACCCATCAGACATCCCGCCACAATCGCGAACACCACGCCTCGCCTCCAGCTTCCACCCGAAGGTCTCGGCAGCTTGCTATAAGCGAGGGCCGATACGATCATCGCCAAGACGACCAGCGCGACGCCCAGAAACAGCAGCCCCGGGTTGCCTTTGGGCGCCTGGACATAGCTGGCGACCGTGCCGATGACCAGCGCCAGACCGACCCCCAAAGGGAAGGCCACCGACATGCCGGCCTCATCAATCGCCACGACCAGCAAGATATTGGAGATGTTGAAGAGCACCCCGCTCAAGAAGGCGCGCGTCAGCGGGCCGGCGCCGGCTTGTGACAGGTTTTCAGGCGCAGCCATGCCGGTGGGGCCAAGGGTGCCCAGCGTGAGCATGAACAGCACGCCGCACAAGAATACGCCGATGGCGTAGTCCCAGTAGTAGAGAGGAAACTCCCACTTCTGGCTGCCCGCCAGCTTCTGGGTGTTGGCCCAGGAGCCCCAGCCGAGCATCGTCACAACGCAGAACAGAATCGCCAGTCCAAGGTTGTCGACAACGAACATGCGAACTCCTCACCAGTGCCAGGTTGTCACGGGAAGGACCCGCGCGCAACCAGATGTTCGACTTCCCCCCGCTCCGGGACCGACGTCTGGGCCCCGGCGCGGGTAACGGAAATGGCCGCGGCGGCATTGGAAAAGCGCAGCGCGGCGGGCACGGGGGCGCCCTCCGCCAGCGCAACGGCAAACGCTCCGTTGAACACGTCGCCAGCCGCCGTCGTGTCCACGGCGGTGACACGAAACGCCTCGGCAGGCTCCCCAGACGTACCATCCGACCACAGCGACCCGAGGCTGCCGAGCTTCATCACCACCGCCCGGGGTCCTAACTGGATTAGCCGTCCGGCGGCGGCGGCGGCTTGGTTGAAATCCCGGACCTCGTTGTGAGGATCATTCAGCACACAGGCGGCTTCGGTCTGATTGGGCGTAAGCACGCCGACCGCCGCCAGCAACCCTGCGGGAAGCGGCCGCGCGGGCGCCGGATCCAGGATCGCGATTGCCCCCCTGTTCAAGGCATGCTTGAAGGCGGCCTCCACCGTCTCGATCGGAATTTCAAGCTGCGCCAGCAGTATGTCCCCTGCGGTAAGATCCTCCAGCCGCGACAGAGCCGTGCCCGGATCAAGAGTCGCGTTCGCGCCCGGCGAGATCACGATTGAGTTCTCGCCGTCTGGCAGGACGTAGATGCAAGCGCACCCTGTCGGGCGCTCCGAAACGCCGACGCGGCTCACGTCCACCCCGGCCTCGCGCAGGCTGGCCAGCAGTTTCGGTCCGAAGGGATCGGCGCCAACCTGTCCGATCATGAACACGCGGCCGCCCAACCTCGCCGCCGCGCATGCCTGGTTGGCGCCCTTGCCTCCAGGGAACAGCGCGAGATCGCTCCCACTTAGCGTTTCGCCTTCACGCGGAAGACGGCCAACCGCGATCACCAGGTCCATGTTCGCGCTGCCAAGCACAAAGATTCGTCGTTGATTCAACATCCACCTCGCCGCTGGTTATCGGAACACGATCAGGTCGTTGATGGAGATGTCGGCTCCTTTGGAACCGGGATAGGGCTCGCCCAGAACCACAAGGCGGAGAGTGTGGCTGCCGCTCTTCAGCTTGAAGGCGTGCCAGACGGCCTCGTCGCCTTTGGAACTGGCCTCGTCGGAGTACACGTCCACGGCCCGCTCCAGCTTGCCGTCCAGGTACACCTCGGCCTTGCCGCCGTTGGGGAGATAGGAGCCCACGACAATGGCGCCGGTGCCCTGGAACAGGATGGAGACTTCCGCGCCCTTTTCACTGCTGGTGCGCACGGGCCTGGCGTTGCGGCCCGGTTGCCCTCCCTGGGTCCAATTCCCTTTCCAGTTCCAGCGGGCGTTGTCGACGGCGACGCGTTCGACGGGCGAGCCGTAATCGTCCCAGAGCGGGACATTTACGGCTCTCGGCGATTGCGTTCTCACGATGATCTTGTCACCCTCCAGACGGCCGCCGGTGCGCATGACCATCGCCAGAGCCCGCTTCTGGTTACTCTCGACGATGCCGCGGAACGAGTAATCGGTGTATTGGAACTGGCGGTCGGCGATGGCGGGGATCCCGGATTTCCACTCGTCCGGAATTCGCTTGTAGCCCAGCATGACGCCGACGATGCCCGCGGCGCTGGACGGGTTGCAATCGGAGTCCTGCCCGCACCTGGTGCTGATGTTGACGGTCTTGCCGATGTCGCCCCCTCCGTAAAGCAGCCCCAGAGCGATGTAGGCGCCGTTGAGCTTGGCGTCGATGTTGAACGGCCGCATCGCACCCGACGGGCAAGGCTCATCCTTGTCCCACTTCTCCTCGACAAGGTTCCAGACCTTGATCCAATCGCCGGGGTTCTGTTTCGACCAGGCCAGTAGATCGGATATCAGCCTCCCGTAGGGGCTCTTCGCCGGCAGGCAGGCCGCGCCGGCCTCAACGATCTTGCGCGGATCGTTCTCAAAGAATGCGGCCGAATACATGCACGATACGAACACCCCACCGAGGATGCCGTCTCCGTAATTCATTACCCGGCCTGTCCGCAGGGCCACGGCGCTGGCGGCCTGTGGAAGCCCCGGCGTCATCATGCCTATAAAATCGGCTTCGATCTGGAAGTCGATGTCGTTGGCGTGGGCATTGTACTTGGGGGTGCCGGAGAGGGTCGCTGGAACGCCTCGCCGGAGCGCGCGGCGCGCCGCGAGGTTGGCGTGCCACAGGCCGTACTTGGCATCCCTGAAGGCTGCGCCAAAATCCTCGGTGGTGGCATCGAGCCCTTTCTCATCGAGGACCTTGGCGAAGGTCATATCCACGTAGAGATCGTCCTGGCCGAGGGAGTTATTGACCCGGTCCGGCGTCCAGGGCTGCAATTTATCCTCGGGGTAAAGTGCGGCCAAGGCGCGGAACTCGGTGGGCGCTCCGTAGCTGACGCCGATCATCTGGCCGGCCCAGCCGCCTTCGATCTTGTCCCGCAGATCAGCTACCGTGATCTCCTTCTGTGCGGAGGCCGCGACGAGCGAAACCGCCAGGAAGACGACGCAGAGTAGCGCGAATGCTACCAAGAGAAATGACTTGTGATGCATGGGGGCCTCGGATTTCAAGCGGTCCAAACCACAATTCCGTTATGGCCTCGCGGCCGAAATGAGCATACCACAATCGGTGTGCCTGGGCGCCGCCGGACCGCAGCCCCTAGCCTGACGCCACGGTGGTTGTGGTATCCTACGAGGGTAACCAAACGAGATAAAGAGAAGACAAGGAGCATCCACTCTAGATGGCACTGGCGGCTGACGTCAAAAGTCGAGTAATCGGACTGCACCGGGTGCATCAGTCCGATACGGGTTCCCCTGAGGTGCAGGTCGCGATTCTGAGTCAGCGTATCGTCGAGCTCACCGGGCATTTTAAGACACATCAGAAGGACCATCACTCGCGACGCGGCCTGCTGGCCATGGTGGCCCGGCGCCGGCGGCTCTTGAAGTACCTGAAGAGCGTCAGCCCGGAGAGGTACCAGACGCTGATTCTGAAGTTGGGAATCCGCCGCTAGGGTGCGAGGCGGGCGAGAGCCTTGCCGTCCATCAGCGATACAGAGCCGGGAAACGAAATAGCCGGCCGGGTGCAGAACCCGCTGAGCGGCGTTCCGTCCTGGAACGCCAGGCCAAATATTGTCAACTCCAGTCTCCAAGCGGGGCAGGTCTGTGCGCCGCCCCGAATATTACATGGCCGCCCCGCGGGGGCTGGCAGAGGTTGGAGAAACTATCTATGATACATACCGTTGAGATCGACCTGGGTGGTCGAAAAGTCAGCCTGGAGACAGGCAAAGTAGCGAGACAGGCACATGGCGCCGTGGTCGTCCGGATGGGCGACACGGTGGTCCTGGTGACCGCATGCAGCAATGAGGAGCCGAAGGTTGGGGCTTCTTTCTTCCCCCTCACGGTGGATTACCGTGAGAACACTTACGCCGCCGGGAGATTCCCGGGTGGATTCATCAAGCGCGAAGGCCGGCCCAGCGAGCGGGAGGTCCTCACCTGCCGCATGATCGACCGGCCGCTCCGGCCGCTGTTCCCCAAGGGCTACTCCTGCGAGACGCAGATCATCGGGATGGTGCTGTCCGCCGATCCGGACGTGGATCCGTCCCCCTTGGCGATGTTGGGGGCCACCGCCGCGCTGGCCATTTCCGACATCCCGTTCGAGCACGTGCTCGCCGCGGTCACCGTCAGCAGCGTGAACGGCGAGTTGATCGCCAATCCCTCCCATTCAAGCCTCCGTGAATCGAAGTTGAATATCGTGGTGGCGGCCACCGACGATGGAATCGTGATGGTGGAGGCCGGCGCTTCGCAGGTCTCCGAGGCCGAGGTGCTGGCGGCCATCGAGTTCGGTCACCAGAACTGCCGCAAGCTTACGGCGGGCATCCGGGAACTGGTCGCCAAAGCCGGCAAGCCCAAGCGCGTACACACGCCTCCGGCGATCAACCAGGAGATGTACGATAAGATCGCCGCGGAGTGGCGCGCGGAGCTGAGCGACGCGCTCAACACCGAGAAGTACCCGAAACTCGAGAGCCACCAACGGGTCCACGCGGCCCGCGCCAAGGCCGTCGAGTCGTTCCCCGAAGAGCAGAGAGCCGAAGCGGGCACTCTGTTCAGCCGGTTGAGGGAACGGATTTTCCGCGACGAGATGCTCGACGCGCGGCGTCGGCCCGACGGGCGCGCCTTCGACAAGATCCGCCAGCTTGGCGTCGAGACCGGGGTCCTGCCTCGCACGCACGGTTCCGGGCTGTTCACCCGCGGCGAGACGCAGGCGGTGGTGACGGTCACGCTGGGCACCAAGGACGACGAGCAGCGCCTGGAGTTGCTGGAGAGCGGTGAAGCCTCCAAGCGCTTCATGCTGCACTACAACTTCCCGCCCTTCAGCGTGGGCGAGGTCGGTTTCATGCGCGGGCCGGGACGCCGCGAGATCGGACACGGAGCGCTGGCCGAGCGCGCGCTGGCGCCTGTGATTCCGGACGAGAAGAGCTTCCCTTACACCATGCGCGTGGTGAGCGACATTCTGGAGTCGAACGGCTCCAGTTCCCAGGCCAGTGTCTGCGGCGCCACGCTGGCGCTGATGGATGCCGGCGTGCCGATCTCGGCCCCGGTGGCGGGCATCGCCATGGGCCTGGTGAAGGAGGGCGAGAAGTACGCCATCCTGACCGATATCGCCGGAGCCGAGGACCATTACGGCGACATGGACTTCAAAGTAGCGGGCACCCGCGCGGGGATCACCGCCCTGCAAATGGACATCAAGGTCACCAATATCACGGCCAGCATCATGCAGGAGGCGCTGGAACAGGCGCGCCGGGCGCGGATGTTCATCCTCGACAAGATCGAGGGACACATCGAAAAGCCGAGGGAGACAATGTCGCCCTTCGCGCCGCGCATCTACACCCTGACCATCCCGACCGACAAGATCCGAGAGGTGATTGGACCGGGAGGGAAGATGATCCGCAGCATCATCGAGCAAACCAGCGTGAAGATCGACGTCGAGGACGACGGGACCGTGAAGATCTTCGCCGCCGACGGCCCTTCGGCCGCCAAGGCCATCCAGATGATCACCGACATCGCGGCCGTGGCCGAGGTCGGTAAGACCTATCTTGGCAAAGTGGTTCGGATAGTGGAGTTCGGGGCGTTCGTGGAGATCTTCCCCGGCACCGACGGACTGCTGCACATCAGCGAGATCTCCGAGAGCCGCGTCCGCGTCGTCCGCGACGAGCTCAAGGAAGGCGACCAGATCCTGGTGAAGGTGCTGGCGCTGGAAGGCAACAAGATCAAGCTGAGCCGCAAAGCGATCCTCCGCGAGCAGCGCGAGAAACTCAAGACCGACAACAAAGACTGAGGAGGCCTTGCAAACCCTGTTGACGTCGCCGCGGCCCGGTCAGTATGACGGGCTGCGCGCGACCCTCCGCTACTTGATGCAGACGGAGGTGCATGTCTACGCCTTCGCCATCGCCGCCTCGGTTCTGCTTTCCTTCTTCCCGTTCCTCAACGTAATCCTGTCCATCTGCCGCTACGTGCTGCGCTGGCCGGCCGCGGTCAACGCCATCTACCTGGCGCTCTCCGACTTCTTCCCCGAGCAGGTGGGCGACTTCATCCGTTATAACGTGACGATTATCGTCAGCGACCGGGGGTTGCGGCTGGGCTCCCTGGCGCTCCTGCTGTTTGTGGCCAACGGCGTCTTCGAGCCGCTGGAAGTGGCCCTGAACCGGGCTTGGGGCGTTACCCGGAACCGGCCTTACTGGCGCAATCAGCTCATCAGCCTGGGGCTGATCCTGATCTGCGGAACCCTGGCGATGCTGTCGATGATGTTCGCGGCCCTGAACTACGCGATCGCGCCTCACGTGCTCGGCCCGCAGTCGCCGCTGACTGAAATGTTGGCGCTGCTCTTCTTCAAGGTGGCGGCCATCCCACTGTCGATGCTGGCGCTTTTCCTGGTTTACTGGCTGTTGCCGAACCGGAAGATCCCGCCCCGGCAGGTGATCCCCGCCGCCATTGTGGTCGGACTGGTGCTGGAGGCGGTGAAATACATCAACCTGCTGGCCTGGCCCATTATGCGCGCCAAGCTCTGGAATGAGTATGGGCCGTTCTACTACTCCGCGAGCATAGTGATATCGAGCTTCTTCGCCGCCATGGTCGTGCTGGCCGGCGCGGAATGGTCCGCCCGCGGCGGGGTGCGGGCGGAAAATCTGGCAGTTGCACGCCCGCCGGGAATTGGATAGACTCAGCATGAGCCGGGCTCCATATCCCGGTATCGCAATCGTCTAAGAAGAGGTCTGATCAGATGGAAGGGACCCAGGATCCTAGCCGTAGAGATTTTGTTAAGGCTGCCAGCGTAGTGACGGCCGCCACCGCCGCGGGCGTTTTTGGCGCTCCGGCGATTCAGAAGGTGAAGGCAGCCAATGATCGGGTGCAGTATGGCGTCGTTGGGACCGGCTCGCGTGGCAGCTACCTATTGCGCCACATGAGCGGTCTGGACAACGGCCAATGCGTCGCCGTATGCGACGACTACCCGCCGAATCTGAAGCAGGGCGTCACGTTCGCGGGCACCAATCCGCAGGCATTCGCTAACTATCAGGATCTGCTGGCGCGCAAGGACATCGACGCCGTGGTCGTGGTCACGCCCTTGTACCAGCATTTCCCCGTTACTCGCGACGTCCTGCTGTCCGGCAAGCACGTGTTTTGCGAGAAGAGCTTGGTCTTCAAGGCCGAAGAGGTCCACGCGCTGCGGGCGCTTTCCAACGAGAGGCCGAAGCAGATCCTCCAGGTTGGCTTGCAGCGGCGCTATAGCAAGTTCTACCAAGCCGCCAAAGATATGGTTGCGAAGGGCCTGATCGGCAAGGTCAGCCACATCGAGGGGATGTGGCACCGCAACACATTCGCCAAGGATCCGTGGAACAAGCCCGTCCCCAAGGATCGCACGGACCGGCAGTGGAACTGGCGCAAGTACAAGGATTTGTCGGGCGGGCTGACGGCCGAACTGGGCTCCCACCAGGTGGACGTGGCCGACTGGATGTTCGGATCCACGCCGGAATTTGTCACCGGTATCGGCGGCCTGAATTTCATCAAGGATGGCCGCAACATTTACGACAACGTCCAGACTATCTTTACCAGTACCCGGGGGGCAGAAGATGTTGTACAGCGTCCATCACCACCAACCGGCATCTGGCCTTGTTTGGGGGGACACGCAATGAGTTCGGTGAGTGCATCATGGGCACGGAAGGCACCATCGAGATCACCGTGGGCACAGACACCGAACCGACGATCGCGCTGTGGTACACCGAACCTAAGGCCGCTACCGTCACTCCGGCAAGCACGACCAAGAAGGAAACCACCGTCGCGGGCGCGTCGATGGCGAGCACCGGCGCGGGCGCCCGGGGTATGCCCATTCTTCTGGACCGGGACCAGATGCGCGGCAATGAGTCCTTCCTGGAGAAGGAACTGAAGTTCGCGCGCCGCTGGTTGTACTCCAAGGGAGTGATGCTTCCCGAGGAAGACCGGAACCCCGTCGATGTTGAGATGGAGAGTTTCTTCAACTCCTGCAAGACCGGACAGCGGCCCAAAGCGGATCTCGAGGTCGGGCTGGCCGACGCTACCACCGTGATTTTGTCCAACCTGGCCATGGACGAAGGACGCCGAGTGTATTTCAACGAGATGGATAAGATGGGCCGCGGCGAGGCTGCCGCTCCCAAGAAGTCTTAGTTCCAACCGGGCGGCGCCGCGCGTGCGCCGCCCACTCCTTCCCCGAAGATTCCCCGTTGTAAGGCTGGCTCAGCGCCAGGGCGAGTGCTATTGTGGTCACGAAGGGCGGTTAGCTCAGTTGGTTAGAGCGCCTGCCTTACAAGCAGGAGGCCGCAAGTTCAAGTCTTGCACCGCCCACCACGGACGCAGTGCGGGCAGAGCGAGCTTATTATTAACTATTAGCAATGATCTGCCTCTAAAGTGGCCCGAACGCAACTGGCGCCAGGAGAATAGATGGATGCCCGGTAACCTGGCCCTCGGTAGAAACGCCTAGACTGTTACTATGACCAAGAAGCTGCTTTTTGTTTGTGCAATTGTCTGTGTTGTGGCGATGGTCGCTCTAGCGGCCGATGCCATCACCGGCAAATGGATTTATGAACAGGCTGGCCGCCAAGGCGGCACGCCTCGACAGACGACGTTGGACCTGAAGGCCTCAGGCACAACGCTGACCGGCACGGTAACGGCGCCCGGCCGTGGTGGTGGCGGCGGCGGCGCCGCGCCTGCTGCACCCGCGGCAACCGCAATCTCGAACGGTAAAGTGGACGGGAATAACATCTCCTTCGACGTGGTTCGGGAGACGCAGGCGGGGTCCATGACCACGAAGTATACAGGCACGGTAGCCGGCGCCGAACTGAATCTGAAGATCACCTCGAACCGGGGTGGCCAGGACACGACGGTGGAAGCGGTAGCGAAGAGGGCTGCCAACTAACGCGCTCTGCGCTGTCCGTTGTGATGGATTAAGAAACAGGCCTTGCCGCGTCTACGCGCGGCAAGGCTTTTTTTGTCTTATCAGAGGCTTGTCCCGGCACCGGTTCGAGACTTACCTTGACAAGGTGTTTGACTTCTCCCGACTGGCGGGTGCGCTGCCGGAAGGCCGCCAGTCTCCTCGGCACCCCTGGCAGAAGGTGTTTGATGCCGTCTTCCTGGGGGCGGCCATGCAGATGCGCAGCCTGCTGCAGATCGAGGCCGAGTGCCGCAGTGGGGCGTTGGCCAAGCGGATTGGGCCGCTCAGCGCCGACACCATCGGCTATGCGCTCCAACGTCAGTCGCCCGAGCCCGTCTTCACCCTCGGCTGCGAGGTGGCTCGCCGTCTGAAGCGCAACGGAGTTCTGCGCTCGGATTGGTCCCGCGGCCGGATGGTGGCCGCCGTGGATGGCATTGAAATCTGCAGTTCCTTCGCTCGCTGCTGCGACGCCTGCATGCAACGGGAGGTGCAACATAAGGTCCGCGGCGAGATGCGCACCGATATCCAGTACTATCATCGGATCGTCGCGGTGGTGACCGTCAGTACCCGGTTCCCATCCCGCTGGGCATTCGCTTCCAGAAAGATGGGGAGGCCGAAGTGCCCTGTGCACTTGCCTTGTTGCAGGATCTGGTCGGCCAGTTGGGGCGCCGCTTCCTGGATCTGCTGGTAGGCAATGCCCTGTATCTGCAAGCGCCCTTCGTCCGAGAAGTGGAACGTTTGGGCCTGGACTGGGCCTTCACTCTGAAAGAGAATCAGCCGGAATTGTTGCGCGAGGCCGAGCGCTTCACCACCGCACCGCCAGTTGCAGTCCAGCCGGAGTCTGACCGGGAGCTTCGCTGGTGGCATTTGCCGGAAGTCGATTGGCCCGTCGCCGATCGCCTGGTGCGAGTGATCAAAACGGTTCGCACCGACCACCAACGCCAGGTGACCGTCAGCCAAGACGGCGAGCATCTGAAGAAAAGCAAGACAGAGGTGGTGGTGGAGAGCACCAATTTCTACGCCACGAATTTCGAACTTGGCTCGATCCCCCCGCTATTCATCCATCAACTCTTCCTCCCCCCTCCCTGTTTTTCTGGCGGCGGCGGCCGTGCTATTATGACGGCCATTGTGTCCGATGCCGCTCCGCAACGCTTTCCCGTGCGCGTCTGGTTGATCTCCTTCCTGGGCTGGATGTTCGATTTCTACGATCTCATCCTGTTCTCATTCCTGCTTATCCCAATCGGCCAGGATCTGAAGCTTTCCGCCTCTGAGGAATCCTTGCTGCTGGGAGTGGCCTTGGGCGCCTCCGGCGTCGGGGGCATTCTTTTCGGATACCTGTCGGATCGTTATGGGCGAAGGCGCGTGATGACCTGGACGATCGGCATGTATTCGCTGGGCACCGCGCTATGCGCGTTTTCTTATGGGCCCATGAGCCTGTTGGTTTTCCGGCTGCTCACCGGGCTGGGCGTGGGCGGCGAATGGGCGGTGGGCCACGCCTTGCTGCAGGAATCGTCTCCGGCGCGCATGCGCGGGCGGGCCGCCGCGTTCCTGCAGGCCGGCGAGCCTCTGGGAGTGGGCCTGGCGGCGGTGATGGGACTCCTCGTCGCTCCGCTCATCGGCTGGCGCTGGGTATTCCTGGTCTCTTCGGCCTCGGCGGTGCTGGCCTATGTCGCCCGCCGGCACATGCCCGAATCCACATTGTGGAAGCAGCAGAGAGAAGAGCAGCTCTCGCCGGTCGCCGCCCTGGTATGGATGAAACGCAACCATTTCCTGGCGCCGTTGTGGAAGGGCTGGGTGCTGGGCGTGTTCAAGCTGGGCACCTATTGGACCTGCTACATTTGGCTGCCCAAGTTTTTGCAGGAGCAGTTTCACCAGCCGATCGGACGGTCGGCGCTATGGATTTTGACGGCGCAATCGGGACAGTTGTTGGGCATGCTGCTGTTCGGGTACGCTGCCGACCGCTACGGCCGGCGGCAGGCCTATACGGTTTACTCGCTGCTGACCGCCGCAGCCATCTATCAACTGGCGTTTCGCTGGCAGGAACTGCTGACGAATCCGGTGCTCTTCTGGAGCGTGATGTTCGCGATGGGCCTGGGTTCGGGCTGCACGGCAGGCTTCGGCTCGCTGCTGGCGGAGCTGTTCCCGACCCGCGTCCGCAACTTCGCCATGGGAACGACCTACAACTGCGCTCGCGGCGTGCAATTCTTCGCGCCCATGATTGTGGCAGCCTTCGTCACGCGCTACGGTGTGCCCGGAGGGTTGGGGGTTCCGCTGGTGCTGGCCCTGGCCACGGCGGGCTGGGTCTGGGTGCTGCCCGAGACGCGCTGGCGGAACCTCGCTCGGATCTCGGCTGAACCAGAGGCAGTGCCCGGCCGCGACGCTGATTGAGGAGCGGTGGAAGAACTGGTACGCCCGGTAGGATTCGAACCTACGACCTCTTGCTCCGGAGGCAAGCGCTCTATCCGAACTGAGCTACGGGCGCGTTACTTCAGTATAGGCGACTGATCCGAACCGGGCAAGGTCACTACTGCGGGTGCGCGACATGGAAGTGGCCTTTCCATGTAATCGCAGCAAATGAGCCGTGTTCCGAACGTAGCTGTACTCAAGGCCGTTGTAGCGCACGCGTGTACGCGCAATGCCGCAAACTTTTTGAATGGGTTGAGGAGCGCCATGGCTTTACTCCTTACGCGGGGGAAAGGAACCTCGTCTGGACCAAACTGCGCGGGGATAGGAAGGGCGTTTGCGGTTGCGCTTGGGCAACCTGGCCTGGCCGACGTAGTACATCATCTGATCGAAGCAGTCTTGGGCTTGCTCCGGGCTGGAGGCGGCAGCGATCAGCGGAGCGAAGGCCTGGATCACATTTCGCACCCGCGTGAAACTGTAGGCTCGCGGGGGTAGATCGGTTTTCTGCGCGGCCACGCAGGTCACGGCACGGACGAGATTGTAGGCTGCCATGGCCAAGTTCAGCTCCTTAGCCACCATGGCGGGCGTCGTACAACGAAGTTGTTCTAATTGCAGGGTACTCTTCAAGCTGCGCAAATCGGTTTCGATATACCACCGCCGCCCGTAGACCTCCAGGATTGGCTGCTGGTCCGCGTCCCAAGTCGTGAACAGCGCCAGCAGAAAGGGCGCGGCCTGATTGGAAGGTTGGACCTGACACACCAGCAGCCGGCCCCGCACACAGGCGTCCTGCGGCAAGCCGGGATGAGTCATACGATCGTGGCGAGTGGGCCTCCAGGTGATGCGGCGGTCGATCCCGTCGCGCCAGCCTCCGCCCGCCAGATGCTGGGCGCGTTGGGCGGTCAAGCGGAGCAACACAGCATGTCCACGCTGGCTGGCGGCATAGGCCACCGAAAAGACTCCGAAGTTGGCGTCTCCCACCACCAGCGCCGCAGGCGGCAGCCGGTCGATGGCCTCTTCCAGCAACTGCTGTTCGCTCACCGCCTGCGGGCCGTTGAGCGGTCCCCAGTGCGGCCGCAGGGCCAGCCCGGTTTCCAGATCGTGCGCCACCAGCATCCGCAGCAAGGGCCAATGCGAGGCGCCGTGCTGATTCGAGCCTGGGGGATAGGCTTGGCGCAGGGCGGGGCTGGAAGCCAACTGGACCGAAGTGCCGTCGAAGAAGAAAGCACGCCGCCCCAGGGCCGGCAAGATCCCGGCGGTGTGGGCCGTCAACTGCTCGAAGATGTGGTCACAGCAATGTTCCACCACGCTGAGCGGCAATCGGTGCCGCGCTTGATTATAAGCCGCGCTGTTGCTGGACAAGGACCGCGTCTTGCTCTGCCAGGCTTGCCGTCGTTTGCAGGGCCGGGGCCAAAAGCTGGCGGGTAGGCCACGCAGCAGCTCCAGCACCGCCTGCCCCAGCGATCCGTGGCCTTCGAGCCACTGGCAGATCATCAACCACTGGACGACGGCCAGGGTGTAGATGCGATTGTTCTGGCACAGTCCCGCCTGCCGGCCAAGGCGCTCGAAGAAGGAGGCGGGGACCAGTTGCTGATACAGGGAAAGCACATCGGCCTGCAAGAAAGGGCTTGACATATTCCTACTGTAATACTACAGTAGGAATGAACTTTGAGCTCGACATTTTATGTCCCACAACCCCGCTTCGACAGCGGCGGCGAATCGCCACGCGCAGCGTTTTGCCCAACTCCGCCAGCAACTCCAGGAGTTGGGCTACTTCTGCAAGGGAACGGTCCTCGAGAGGAGAATGAAGTGCGGCCAACCCCGCTGCGCTTGCCATCGGGATCCCTCCCAGCGCCATGGCCCGTATTGGGAATGGACCTACAAGGTCCGCGGCAAAACGGTCAACGTGAGGCTCAGTTCTGAGGCGGGCCCGATCTACCAGGCGGCCTCGCGGCAGTACCGGAAGCTGAAGGCACTGTTAAACCGTCTGGAACGAGTTGCCCACACCGGCTTGGCCGCGCAGGCGAAGAAGGCCAAAACCGATTCCACGGTCTGAGCCAGATGCGCAGTTCACCGCACCTCGCTTCCGCCGCACGCAAAAAGTTTGCGGCATTGCGCGTGTACGCGTACGCTACAACCGGCTGGCGGCTTCCACTTCTCTGTCGCACACCCCTCACTACTGAACCTGCAGATCGTTGGTGACGGAAAATACCCCGGAAACCATGTTGGCGGCGATGCCGGCGAGCGCCTTGTCGGCCTGGCGCGCGACCACGCCTTCCAGGGTCACATGACCGTTCTTCACCATGATGTGAATGGACGGTGATGCACCCAGGCCGTAATACAACAACCCGTCGCTGCGATATACCGCTCTCAGCACCGCCAGGCGGATGCGGTCGTCGAACGGAGACGGCGGCAGAATCTCAATCTTATTCTCGACTTCAGACACGCCCGCGATGCGCTTCACCGCGAACTCCGCGTCTTTCTTCAACGTGGGCCGGACCACCTGGCCCGTCAGGATCACCTTGCTCCCCTCGACCTGGTACGATATGTTGTCGAACAAGCTGTACCAGGGAAGCATCACGACTTCATGGCGCACCCGCTCGGCAAGGGGTTTGTCGACGGTGCTGGCCTGAAGTACGATCGGGGTCACAGCCAGCGCCGCCCCCAGCAGCCAGCCGATACTCTTCGTGCTTTTCATCTTCCGCACCTCCCTGCTCTTAGAGACGCGCGGTAGACAGAACGGGTTGCCGTCAACGAACGGATCAGTCGGTCGCCGGCACCGGGATCAGCCTCGCCTTCCTGGCCTTACGGTCTCGGTTCCAGTTCTGCAGGGTCGCGAGGTAGGTGTAGTAGACCGGAGTCAGGTACAGCGTAACTAATTGCGAGGTCATCAGCCCGCCTACCACCACCAATCCCAGAGGCTGCCGGGATTCGCCGCCGGCGCCGTAACCGACGGCAATTGGGACCGCACCAAGAATCGCCGCCATCGTGGTCATCATGATCGGACGGAACCGGATCACGCACCCCTGGAAGATCGCCTCCATCGGCGACTTGCCTTCCTCTCTCTCCGCGGTCAGCGCGAAGTCGATCTGCATGATCGCGTTCTTCTTCACGATCCCGATCAGCATGATCAAACCCACGAACGCGTAGAGGTTCAGTTCCACCTTGAACAAGTACAGGGTCAGAAGAGCTCCGAAGCCTGCCGATGGGAGGCCGGAGAAGATCGTAATCGGGTGGATGTAGCTTTCGTACAGAATTCCGAGCACGATGTAAACGACCAGCAGGGCGACCACCAGCAGCGCGTACAAGTTCTCGAAGGACTTCTGGAACGCCTGAGCCGTCCCCTGGTAGGTTGTGCTGATGTTGTCCGGCAGCACCCTCTCGGAGACCCCCCGGATCTGCTCCATTGCGTCGCCGAGGGACACTCCTGGAGCGGTATTGAACGAGATGGTCACGGCTGGAAGCTGCCCCAGGTGGCTAATGGATTGCGCGCCCACCGTCTCATAAGCCTTGGCCACCGTGTCCAGGGGCACCAACTGGCCGGTTCCCGAGCGAACGTAGAGCTGGGACAGGGCGGCGGCGTTGTATTGGAACTCCGGCTTGACCTCCAAAATGACCTGATACGTGTTCGTCGGGGTGTAAATGTTCGTGACAAAACCAGAGCTGAAGGACGCCGACAACGCGCTCTCGATCTGGTTGGCCGTCAACCGCAGCGCCGCGGCCTTATCCCGGTCAAAATCCACGTTGACCATGGGCTTCTGCAAGAGCAGGTCCGAGTTCACGTCCAGCAGGGAGGGCAGTTCGAGAAGAGCTTTCTCGAGCGCCTGGGCGGACCGGTACAGCTCTTCTATGTTGGGCCCTTGCAGCGTGTACTGGTACATCGTGCGGGTCATCATTCCGCCGATGCGGATGGGCGGCGGGTTTTGGATGAAGACCCGCACCCCAGGCACGGCGGCGAACTTGGGCCGCAGCACGGAGATGAGCTGGTCCGCGCTGAGTTCGCGCTCCTTCCGGGGTTTCAGCCGCAACATCAGCCTGCCGGTGTTCCCTGAGCCGCCCATTCCACCCGCGCTGGCATTGAGGCGGAGCACGTTCGGATCGGCCATGGCAATGGCCGCCAGCGCTCGCGTGTACCGCCACATGTCAGTCGGAGACGCGCCCTGGACGCCTTCATACGATACCTGGAGTGAACCGGTATCTTCGCTCGGGATGAAGCCCTTGGGAATCTTGATGAAGATAAAAACCGTGGCCGCAATCAGGACGAAAGAAATGCCCAGAGTGGCCCAGCGATACCGCAGCGACCACCGCAGCGATCTCGAGTAAGCCGAGAGCATCCCGTTGAAAATGCCTTCGGTAAACGCATAGAGCCGGCCGTGTCTGCTGTCCTTCGGGGGGCGCAAAAAACGGCTGCACAGCATCGGCGTGAGCGTGATCGACACGACGCCCGAGATAAGGATTGCCGTGGCGATGGTCACCGCGAATTCCTTGAACAGCCGCCCCACGATACCGCCCATGAAGAGCACCGGGATGAAGACCGCGCTGAGGGAGAGCGTCATCGCCAGGATCGTGAAACCGATTTCCCGGCTCCCGGTGAGAGAGGCGGCCATCGCGGGCTCCCCGTGCTCCATGTGGCGGACAATGTTCTCCAGCATGACGATGGCGTCGTCCACTACGAAGCCAACACAGAGGATCAACGCCATCATGGACAGGTTGTTCAGCGAGAAGCCGAGCAGGTAGATGACGGAGAAAGTGCCCACAATCGAAAAAGGCAGGGCGAGGCTGGGAATCAGCGTGGCCGAAATATTGCGGAGGAACAGGAAGATCACCAGGATGACGAGGCCCAGCGTGAGGAGCATCGTGAACTGGATGTCATGGAAAGATTCGCGGATCGTTTGCGAGCGGTCGTACAGAATGTCAACCTTGACGGACGGCGGAAGCGCGGAGATGAACGTCGGCAGCAACTCGCGAATCGAATCGACTACTGCGATCGTATTCGTGCCGGGCTGCTTCATGACTTGAAGCATGATGCTGCGGCTGTTGCCGTCCTTGGTGTAATACCAGGCGCCGGATCTGACGTTCTCCAGACCCTCGACGACGTCGGCCACTTCCTCGAGGCGCACCGGCCGGCCATTCCGGTAGGTGATGACCATACGGCGGTACTCTTCAGCCGTCATGAGCTGGCCGCTGGCTTGAATCGTGTAGGTGCGCGAGGGCCCGTACAACTCGCCGGTGGCCATATTCACGTTCCAACTGCGCACGGCCGCGGCCAACTCGTCCATGCCGATGCCCTTGCTAGTCAGGGCCGTGGGGTCCACCTGAATGCGCACAGCCCGGCTCCCTGACCCCATGATCTGCACCTGGGCGACGCCGTTCACCATCGAGATGCGCTGCCCCATCATGGTGTCGGCATACTCATTGAGCTCGTAGAGCGGGAGCGCGTCCGAGGTCAGGACGAGCATGAAGATGGGCATAGCGCCGGGGTCCACCTTCCGGAAGGAAGGCGGATTCAACATGCCGGCCGGCATCGACCGCGAGGTGCGCGAGATGCACGCCTGCACATCCAGCGCGGCTCCGTCGAGCGGCCGGTCCAGCGAGAATTGCAGGGTGATCGACGTGCTGCCGAGGCTGCTCGTCGAAGTCATCTGGTCGATGCCAGAGATGGTGGAGAACTGCTTCTCCAGCGGAGTGGCCACCGACGAAGCCATCGTCTCGGGGCTGGCTCCCGGCAAGCTGGCCGAGACCGAGAGGGTCGGGTAGTCCACGTTGGGAAGGTCGCTGACCGGCAGCGCCTGATACGCCACGATCCCAAATACGGCGATGGCCAGCATCAGCAGGCTGGTCGCGACTGGACGCCGGATAAATAGCTCGGAGATGTTCACGAGGCACGCCCTCCTCTCTTGGCGCCAGAGCCTCTTCTGCCGCCGGAGCCTTCTTTGCCGCCGGAGCCTTCATTGCCGCCAGAGCCTCTGGCCCCGGTCCCGGTACGCACCGTCATTCCCGGCGCAATGCGCAGATGCCCTTCGGTGACCACGGTCTCCCCGCTTTGAAGACCCTTATCAATCACTACTTCATCTTCCAACTTGAGTCCCGTCACCACCGGACGCATTTCAGCCTTCATATCCGGGCCGATCACGTATGCATACTCGCCGTTGGGCCCGATTTGCACTGCTTTGAGCGGTACCACGAGAGCATTCGGCATGGTCGTCAGCCTCAGGACCACGTTCACAAACTGCCCGGGCCAAAGACCTCCGTCAGTATTGGGGAAGGTGCCTTTCAGCTTGACCATGCCGGTCGTGCTGTCGACCGCATTGTCCACGAAAGTCAGCGTGCCAGTTTCCGTCTTTTCAGGAGCGTTCGACTGACTTGCGACGACCGCCAGTTTGCCTCGGGCCATATATTTCTTCACTTCCGCCAGCCGGGTTTCGGGAATGGAGAAGGTCACGTAAATCGGATGGACTTGATTGATCACGACCAATTCGGCGTCGCTGGTACGCAGCAGGTTACCCTCCTCGATGGCGACGCTGCCCGTACGCCCGTCGATCGGGGAGCGGATTTCACAATAGGCACGTTGCAGCTTCGCGTTCGCCAGGTTGGCGGTGTCGGCACCGATCGCCGCTTGAGCGCTCTCGATGGCGGCTTGGTCGGCCTTCACGCCCTCACCCCTGGACTCCGCATCGGAGGCGTACTGGTCCGCCTGCTGCTTGGACATCACTCCTTCGCTGAACAGCTTCTGATAACGGGCGGCCTGATCCCGCGCGAACTTCTCCGACGCCAGGTCGCGCTGAAGATTGGCCTGCGCCTGCCGGAACAAGGCGGTGTCCCTGGCCAGATTCGCCTCAACCTGGCGTATCGCCTCGTCATAGGGGCGGGGGTCGATCTGGAAAAGCAGGTCACCCTTCTTGACGTCCTGTCCCTCCTGGAAATTCACCTTAATCAACTGCCCACCGACCTGCGCCTTGACGCGGATTGCGGTGTATTCCTCGACGTTTCCGGTCACCCGGATATCCACGGGCACCGCCTTTTGAACCACCGGGACGCTTGTCACCAGGGCCGACCCGCCTTTCTTGACGGCGCCTGACTTGGCGCCGCCGGCGGACTCTCCGGCGGACTCTCCGGCGGACCCGCCGGAGCAGCCTAGCAGCAAGAGGGACAAAAATAGCGAAAGGGCGATAGCGCTCTGTTTCATAGGGAATATTCCGATTATTATTCTACCCCGGCGCGACACCGATTGGGGCGGCGCCCGCACAGCGATTCCGCATTCGTGACAGTTGGGTGCGGGCAAGCAGCGGTATCGAAAGGGATTCCGCTGCGTTGGGCGATCCAGGCAACTTCGGATGGGCATGGGGAGGGCCTGGCGGGGTCCCGAGGGACGAAAAAGGGACACGAATGCGTGCAGGCGCCAATAGCGGCGGCTCGAAATCGGCAGTTTGAGATAAGAGGCGGCAGAGACGAAAGGAGATCAGGGAGCGCGCTTGCGTGTCGTGGTTCCGGCGTCACGATAGAGTTCGGCGGCGATCAGACAAGCCCAGTATTTCTCCGGTTTGGTGTCGCGAAGTTGGGGTTTGAGGTTCAGGCCGAGGAAGGCATGAAAAATGTTGCAGGCCAGGAACGCCATCAACAGGAAGGCCTCGATGGCTTTGGCCTCGTGTTTGTAAATGTGGTCGGCTTCCCAACCATTGACCAGTTCATTGAAGCCGAAGTTCTCGATGTCCCATCTCTGATGCCCCCAGGCGACGATGCGCGCGGTGGGCGCTGGCGGCTGCGGTAAAGTCGTCACCCAGACCCAATCGCTGGTTTCCTGAGTGACCGTTCGATCCAGTTGGCGGCGCACGGAGTAAGTTTCCAGGCTCCGTACCACGCGCAGCGGGGCTTTCACCTGCGGCCAAGAAACGCAGATCCGGAAAGTCCCACCATAGGCAGTTTCGACCGCGACGTTCGCCGCGCTGCGGTTGGACGTGCGCGAACAGGCCAGCCACATCCTGATACAGATTGCGGCGCTCGTCTTTGAGAACGACCAAAGCATGCTTGCCGCGGTCGATCAGGAAGTTGAGAAACGGAGCGGTGGCATAGAGGGCATCGGCCAGTACCAGATCAAAGGCCCGCGGATAGTCCGCCAGCACGCGGGCCAGTAAGCGCAGCGCGGCGCCAACTTCATCTTCACCGGGAAGCATCGGTTCGCAGTCCAACAAAACGCGCAGGGGCTTGCCGCTGGAACGAGCCCCGGGCAAGAGCATGAGCGTGACTTGCCGGTGGTAATACTGAGTGCGCTCTCCCTGTTCGGTCTTCACGGTGCGCTGGCGGCACCCCGAACAATGGCGGCGGTAGCTGGCATGTAGCTCGTGGCCATCCAGGACCGCAACGTCCAGACCCAAATTCAGGGGTAGCGCCTTGTTCCGCTTCAGACGGCTGTAGATCTGGTGGAGGCCATCCCGCAGTTGGCCGACGTCCAGGGCGGCATGTACTCGTCCCATGGTGTCGGCGCTGATCATGTCCCCTGCCAGCCATCGTTTCCAGAACCGGGCGGTGGAAAGGGTTTCCAGCGCATGGAGGCTTCCCAAGCGCGCCCAGAACATCGCCAGAGAGGATTTCAGTATCAGCGTGGTAGGCGTCCGCGGCTGGGGACGTCCATCGGTGACTTTGTCGAGCACCTCGCTGGAAAGGTCAAACACCTTCTCGGCATAGCGAACGAGGCGATGGAGTAAGCCCTCAGCGTCCCGGCATCTTCTTCTCCCGCATGCGTTTCCATTCGAGTTCCGAGACCTCTTCGATGAGGCGCCGCATTTCCTGGTAATCGTTCACCGCCTGCCGGACGCGAGGTTCCCACGGCTTGGGGATGCAGAATTGCCGCGGTTTTCCGTCGTGGCTTTGGACCAAATACAGGGAGGCGTGCAATTCGCCGTTGGCGCAGTGGCAGGTGGCCTTGCCACACTTGCGACTACGAACAGACAAGGTTCCGCGAAGCAGCCAGTTGTCGTGAGCCAGTTGGGCGAGCCTGGAACGGAAGTTCCGCTCCGCAGGCGAGAGCCTGATGCGGTTCATGGGTCTCTCCTCATCTGAGACATTTATACTATCTCAGATTGAGACACAAAGCAAGGCCCAAAACGAAATGCGAATTTGCCTCAGTTGCGCAACGGTGCACGCCAGATGCGCAACAACGGGCTGTGCGCAGCAATCAGAACGCTGGATGCGGAATCACTGGCCCGCAGGGGTGCGAGGGTGTCCCGCGGGTAGTTGATTGCCGTATTGGTCCCCGCTCGCAAGGCCTTGGCACCGCCGCCTGCCAGCCCTCAACTACGACCGGGACACCCTCAAAAGGCGGCCAGATCGAGGCTATTGCATGACTGGGGAAAGCGGTTTAGAATCAGAGAAGTAGAATGTCGGGGCGTAGCGCAGCCTGGTAGCGCACCTGCCTTGGGCGCAGCGCAGCCGTCTACATAGCTTCTTTAGATTTACCTCCACTTTCAAGGATTTCAACAACTTGGGGAATCTGCTTTTCGCTCAAAGGTAACCCAAGTCGGCCTCAATAGCGATGGGTTTTGTCACGGTTTTGCCACGGTCATTTGGGGTTCGGGCGGCACATCGTCCAGGCCAAGAACAGACGACTGGCAGGTTGCGCGCGAGACTCCGGAGCCGAAGGCGGATATAGGTGCCTGCGGAGTCGCCCGGAACGCCAAGTTGGCAGCACGCACAGCAGCGAGCCTTGGAGGCCGAGGCGCGCGGTTCTTGCGAACGCGCCATAGGCAGACCTCCTTTCCCAAGCAGCAGTCTAAGCCCAATCGCAGACGAATGCAAAAGCCGGTTCGGGCGGGGGTATGCTGGATTCCCTGCGGGGGCCAGTTTGAGCACCCAGCCCCAGGGCTCTTGTCATAGGAAGCGACCGTCCGTTGTTAACCGAGCCATGGTTTTCGGAGATGCGTTTGTCTGCAATGATCGTCTCGCCTGCGCTAAATTCTCCCGTCGATTGGCTGCTTTCGCAGTCCTCGCTCAACCCCACAATCGTCCCAGAGGGGCGATAGCCGGTTTACGGACCATACGTTAAGCTCAAGAAGACCGTCTTCGAATAGGCGGGATGAAGCCCGCGGGGGATCGTTAATGAATCGGCAGGCCCCGCGTGCGGAACTCCCACTTGTCGAATCGGACGGCCGTGTGCGAGTTCTCACACCAGACGACCCTGCCGCGCGTCACCAGCTTCAACGGGACGGCAGCGTCCAACAGCACCGGCCAACCGACTTCCAGCGTAACCGGCTCGCCTTCCGGCAGAGATTGGTCAGTGGTGAACAGCACCCCCCGACGACTCATGTTGACGGTGGTGCCGGATCCAATCAAGGCGGACCTTGAGCGCTGGGACTTGAACTGAATCTGCCTTTCCATCGGAAAACGCTGGCTCAGGCGCCGTTCCTCATTCTGTTCCATATCAACCTACTTTGACTCTTAAGTGCCTCGTTGACCTTGCGTACCAGGACCGAGGTAGCGAATGGCTTGGGCAAGAACGCGGCGTCCGGATGCAGACCTGTATCGAGATCACCCGACATGAAGAGGGTCGCAGTCCCAGGGCGCACGTTGTTCAGCCTACGGTGCAGTTCCCGACCATCCAAGCGCGGCATCGACAGATCCGTCAACAGCAGGTGGATCGGCCCTGGATGCTGCGCGGCCAGCTCGAGAGCTTCGACGCCGTCTGCGGCTTGCAGCACATTGTAACCGTGGCTTCGCAGAACCTCCCCGGCCAACGTGCGAATCCCTGCTTCGTCGTCCGCAATTAGAATTGTGAATCCGTCCGCATCGGCGGCGTCTGTGTGCATGCCGCGGGCCGCCACTTGAGCGGCTCTCCGCTTTGTGCTGGTAGAGCAGAGCATCCGCCCTGGCGAACAGTTCCTGACCCGACTCTCCAGGCTCATGTTGCGCCACGCCGACGGTGGCTGAAACACAGATGTTCACGGCCCCACTTGCGGATTCCATCGCGTATTGCCCGCTCAGGCGTTCGGCTACCAAGCTGGCCTTTCCGAGGGCATCCGGCATCGTGCAGCTAATTACAACCAGAAACTCGTCGCCGCCCCAGCGGCAAACCACGTCATCCGGCCGAAACTGGCTGGCCAAGCGATTGGAGAAAGCCTTGAGGAGATGGTCCCCGACATCATGTCCGTGCCAGTCGTTCACCTGCTTGAAGTTGTCCAAGTCGAACAGTAGGATGCAGAAGGGCCGGCCCGCCTGAATTCTGTGGACCATCAGCTTCTCCGCCTCGCGGCGGTTGGCCAGACCGGTCAAGCAGTCGCTGGCGGCCAGGCTCTCGGCTTCGTGAAGGCGCCCCTGGACGGCACGAAGTTCACTCTGCATTTCCTCCGCCGACGCGGCCTCGTCGTGCTCTATGGAATCCGCGCAACTCCTAAGCCAACCGACGCTCTCGGCCAGGCGGTCCCGTATCAGACTCAGGTTACCCAGTTCCAAGAGCACCTGCAGTTCTTCGGCCAACTCTCGAAACTTGGAGGCGGGGCAGTCGCCCCCGTCGGTCTGCGTCCGGCCGACTAAGCTAAGGCCGGTATGTGCTGTCTTCGTGGCCATCCCCTTCGCCCGTACGGGCCGAGTGCTTCTCATAGCACGCGATGGTCCAGAACGGAAACCCGCCATTTGGCGACTGCAAGACACTGAGCCAGCGTGGGGTTAGATGAAACTCACCGGAGCCGGGAGTGCAGAGGCTGCACCTGAAATGCGAAATTTGCCGACCCGCAATCTGCGAATGCCTGAGGTGCGCAGAAATTCGATCCGAGCGTCACGCGGCCGCCTTTTCCAGCCAATACTCATGGTGTAACCCGCCCAGAACCGGCTTCACTCGCACAAAGTGCCGACTCGGAAGGCAGTGGCAGTTGCCCGATGGCGGTGGTGACCCACCGTCAATTGGGCGTTTCGTAGAATTCCTCCGCAGAGCCGACATTGGACGGTCCTTTTAGGCGCCGGGCAGCGTCGCTGGAACCTCAACGCCCCCGGTTTCAATACGGCTTGTTATGATTTAACTTTAACCGATGCCCAGAAAAGCGGCTAATTCTGGCCGTATCCTGATCGTCGATGATGACGAGCGCCAGCGTAACGCTTTGGCCGCCATGCTCTCCGATGATCAGTTTGAGACGCAGTTTGCGGCCGACGGGCAGGAAGCGCTGGAACGGCTCACCACCTTTAACGCAGATGTCATCGTCGCGGATCTGGTCATGCCGCGCATGGACGGCTTTGAACTCCTCAAACACCTGCACAAGCACGGGGACCTGACTCCGGCGATTGTTCTCACTGGATTCGGCAGCATGGAAAAGGCGCTGACCGCCGTTCATGACCTCAAGGCCTTCTGGTATCTGGAGAAGCCCGTGGAACCGCGTGCATTCAAGATCCTTCTGGAGCGCGCGATTCGCTACAAGCGATCTCTGCAGATAACGGATGAGCTGCGGCGCGAGTTGAGGGTCCGTGGCGTACTTGGGGACATGATAGGCGCGTCCCCTGCCATGCAGGAGATCTTCTCGATCATACGGCAAGTGGCGCCCACCTCAGCGCCGGTATTGATCGCCGGAGAGACTGGCACCGGGAAGGAACTGGTCGCGCGGGAGATCCATAAGCTCAGCCCCCGCGGTGATGGCCCTTTCGTCGCGGTCAATGCGGCCGCGTTGCCCGAGACTCTGATTGAGAGTGAGTTGTTCGGCCACGAGAAGGGCGCTTTTACAGGAGCGATGGAGCGATCCGCGGGCTCTTTTGAGCAGGCCCACGGTGGCACCTTGTTTTTGGATGAGATCGGCGAGATGCCATCATCCACGCAGCCGAAGCTGCTGCGCGCTCTCGAAGACTTGCGGGTGCGAAGGCTGGGCGGCAAGAGCGAGATTTCGGTGAACGTTCGTGTGCTTGCCGCCACCAGCAATCCCCTGGAAGCGCGGTTGCGGGAAGAACTCTACTACCGGTTGAGCGTGTTTCAAATCGTGCTTCCTCCGCTGCGTGAACGAAAAGAGGATATCCCCCTCATTGCGGATGTCATGCTTCAGACTCTCAACGAGAAACATGGTACCTGCGTTTCGGGCCTTGATTCCGGAGTGCTGGACCTGTTTCTTACATATGATTGGCCCGGCAATGTGAGGGAACTGCGCAACGTGATCGAGCGGGCCACGATTGTGGCGAGCGCCGGCATGCTTCGATTGGATCACCTTCCTTCTCCTGCCTTCGGATCGAGACCCGGCCGGAAGACGCCACAAGTGCCCGGCAGCCAGAGCCCGATGCTGCTTCAGCCCGGCCAGCAGCTCACCAGGCTTGAAGAGGCCTATATCAGCCTCACGCTAGATCACGTGCACGGGAACCGCAAGCGCGCCGCCGAAATGCTGGGGATCAGCCTGCGGACGCTGCAGAACCGCATTGCCCTGCTGCGCAAAGAAGAGAAGGCCGTGACGTCGGACTCCTGATCGGGTCGGAGCGGCACTCCTCGGCAGTCCGACTTGTTTGACGCCGACATCCATGAGGCCAGCGTCGTGGTAGCCGACCGGGTTCGCGTTGGGTAAGCCAACCCTGATGTTCACCGCAAGCTTCATCTTTGAGGTCCCCGTCGACCCACCGAAGATCCAACCTCGGCTGACCTCCCTGCGGCGGGAAGACAGCGAATGTGATCCTGCCGCGATCTCGAGCCTGGACCGCCGGCACCAGCGGTGGCTTTCGGCTGCCGAGGGCGGTATTGTGGTGGCGTATGCGACGAACTGCCCGAGTTATCGGAATTGTTCTGGCGCTGCTCCTTCTGGTGGTTATCAGTCTTCCATTTCTGATCAGCGCCGACCGCTTCAAACCCGCGTTGGAGTCGAAATTGTCGGCCGCGCTTGGGAGGCGGGTGACAATCGGCAGCCTGAGGCTCTCCATTCTGGCCGGCGGGGTGACAGCAGACAGCCTCGCCATCGCCGACGATGAGGCGTTTAGCCGCACGCCTTTTCTTCAGGCCAAGTCGCTGAAAGTCGCGGTGGAACTGTGGCCCCTCATCGCCTCGCGGAAGCTGAACGTCACGGGGCTCACCATCGACCAGCCCCAGGTGGCGCTGCTCCAATCCCCAGAGGGGCGCTGGAACTACTCCAGCATGGGCGGCACGTCTGGGCCGCCGGCTTCGTCCGCCCCAGAACCATCTGCGAAGGACAGCCTCGACCTCAGCGCCAGACTGGTCAAGATTGTGGACGGTCGTTTTTCACTCGGCAAGACCAGCGGGCGGCAGAAGCCGCTGGCTCTGGACAGTGTGAACCTGGAGGTCCGGGAATTCGCCCCGTCCGTGGAGTTCCCGTTTTCGTTTAACGCCAAGGTTGTCGGCGGTGGCGATATCAAGCTGGAAGGGAAGGCGGGACCTATCGACGGGACGGATGTATCACTGACCCCGCTCTCCGTAACACTGGACATTGCGCAACTCAACCTGGCTTCGGCGTTGGCCGGGACCGCTCCCGATATCGCCGGCATCGCCTCCTTGCAGGCGAGTGGTACCTCTAGCGGCGGGCGGCTAGCCGTGAAAGGCAAACTGAGAGCCGAAGGACTGAAGCTGGCGAAGAACGCAACGCCGGCACGCCGAGTCGTGGAGTTCGACTTCAACACCGAGCATGATCTGCGCAAGCACGCCGGCGCGCTCCGGCGCGGCGACATCCATATCGGTGCCGCCTCGGCGAGCCTCACCGGAACCTATGCAGAGCGCGGCGAATCCATGGTGCTCAACATGAAGTTCGCGGGGACGAAGATGCCCGTGCCGGAACTGGCGGAGCTACTGCCGCCGCTGGGTATCGCGCTTCCCAACGGGTCCAAGCTCGAGGGCGGAACCGCGACGGTGGCGTTCGCTGTCGAGGGACCGGCGGACGGCCTCATGGCCGACGGCTCGATTTCAGTGGACAAGACGCGACTTGCCAACTTCGACCTGGGAACCAAGATGGCAGTGATCGAGACACTCGCCGGCATCAAAGGCGGCCCAAACACAGACATCGAGGTCCTCAGCGCGAAATTGAAGTACGCGCCCCAGGGAACGACCGTTGAGAACGTTGATTTCATCGCTCAGGGTGTTGGCGAACTGAACGGCGCCGGCAAGATCAGCCCCTCCAATGCGCTCGACTTTGTGATGAGCGTGACCATTCAGACTACGCGGTCGGCGGCCCTGAGCAAGACCGCTGTGCCATTCTTCGTCCAGGGCACGGCGATGGAGCCGGTGTTCAAGCCGGATATCCGCGGACTGGCCAAGGCCCAAGCGAAGACCCTATTGCAGTCGGAGGCCCAGAAAAGGCTTAAGGGAAGCGTCGGGGAGGCCGCCGGGGGTATCCTGGACAACCTGTTCGGGGGGAAGAAGAAGTAGGCCGCGAAGCGGATGCGCGCCGGAGAAGGGGGAGGCGAGGCACCGGAAATCGTCATCGCATGAAGGCGGGCAAGAACAAAGGCTCTCTCCTGGACGATGAGATCGAGGCTACGCTGCCCGAGGGACTGGCCGACGACCCTGCCCTGGACGATCTGCTTGCAGACCTCAACAGTTCTGACACTGAGGTTCTCGAGGAGTCGGATCTCGTCCGCATCCAGAGTACTGAGGACGCCGATGAGCCCGAATTGAGCGGTGATTCATCAGCGGAGACCAGCGAGCCCGTCCGCACGTATCTGCGCGAGATGGGCACCGTCTCCCTGCTCACCCGGGAGGGCGAGATCGACCTGGCCAAGCATATCGAGCGCGGCCAGACCATCACGAAGAAGGCCCTCTCCCGATCCCCCCTGGCAATCCAAGAGATGCTCAGGCTGGGCGACGCGCTGGAGCAGGGCCGAGTTTCGGTTCAGGTTGTGCTGATCATGCCCGACTCGAGCGCCGCGGACAGCTCCGCCACCAAAGAGAAGGAGCACCTCCTTGCGAGGATCGCCGAGATCACCAAGCATTATGAGAAGGCGCAACAGCTCTGCCAACAGCTTCAGGCTGTCTCTCGCCGCATGCAGCCCAAGCGGCACAAGAGGCTACGGTACAGCTTCGCACGCTCTTTGGTCAGGCTGTCTCAGGTCTACCGTCAGATCCAGTTCACGCCTCAGTTCCAACGGAAGATCATCAACCTAATCAGGCAGGCGGTCCAGGACTGCGAGCCGATAGAGCGGGCGATCGCGAAAATCGAGCGGAAGCTGGAAAGCAGCGTGCTTGGCCGGTCGGCCGGGCTGCGAGAAGAACTATTTGCGACGCTGCGGCAACTGACGCAAGAACTCCGGAAACTGGAAAAAAGCTGGGGATGGGGCGCCACGGAACTCAGGCGCACGCTTCAGATCGTCGAACGGGGGGAACAGGAGGCCGAAACAGCCAAGAAGCAGCTCATCGAGGCAAATCTCCGGCTGGTAGTGTCGGTGGCCAAGAGATACAACAACCGTGGGCTGCCATTCCTGGACTTGATCCAGGAAGGGAACATCGGCCTGATGAGGGCTGTCGACAAGTTCGATTACCGGCGTGGCTACAAGTTTTCCACGTACGCGATGTGGTGGATTCGGCAGGGGATTACGCGAGCCATTGCCGAGCAGGCGCGGACCATTCGTATTCCGGCCCACATGATCGAAGTAATCAGCAAACTGGTACGCGCCCAGCGCGAACTCCGGCAAGAGCTGCGCCGGGAGCCTACGCCCGGCGAGCTGGCCCGGAAAATGGATGTGTCAGTCAGCAAGGTGCGCAAGATGCTGCGGGTCGCACAGGAACCCGTCTCGCTGGAAACGCGCGTCGGGGAAGATATGGAATCGCGCCTCGGTGAACTCCTCATGGACAAGGAGGGAGCCTCGCCCTCAGAGTCGGCCGTCAATAGCGATCTCCGGAAGCGGATGACTGAGGTTCTCAACACGCTCGGCCCCAGGGAGGCGGAGATACTGCAATTGCGTTTCGGCCTGCGGGATGACCGCGTGCACACGCTCGAGGAGGTGGGTCTGCACCTTGGCGTGACCCGTGAGCGAGTCCGCCAGATTGAGGCCCATGCCCTTCGCAAGCTCCGTAGCGCCAGCAACAGCAGCCAGTTGAGGGCCTTTATTTAGGGCGGTGCCAGAGCGTGACCCGAGTGAGGCAAGTGGTGCAGCACACGGGCAACCGGCCTTCCATACAGGTTGTACTGCCGTGTTACTCTAGCCTGGGTGAGATTGGAAACGCACGATGACCAGGGTTGAACTGACCGAGGAGGTCCGTTGCGCGTTGGGCATATCGCAGAAGGAATCTGACACCATTGTGCTAACCATACTCGACAGCATCGTGCGTTCACTGCGATCTGGTGAAAGGGTCGAGATCCGCGGGTTCGGCAGCTTTAGCACTCGGCAGCGCAAGGCTCGAATTGGCCGTAATCCGAAAACCGGCGTCCAGGTGGACGTTCCTCCGAAACGAGTCCCACATTTCAAGCCCAGCAAGGAACTGAAGGATTTGGTGGACTCAGCGGCGGGCTACGAGTCGTCCAGCCTTCAAACACAAGGCGCCGACCAGACTGGCTGAGCTGTTCCCTATCTCGTGTCTGGCCTCAATGAGCGCGCCTGAACCACGTCTGCGGCGGAATGGAGTGCGCTTCGGAGGCTCATTCGTCTCGATCCAGGATCGACGATCTGCCTCCACAGCTTTGGCCCCGTGGACGGTGTCAGCCTCCCATTGTACGATCGAGCAATGGACGGTGAACTCTCGAATGGACCGCCGTACCAGACGACCTTGGACGTCTGACGCGGCGGTTGTTCGGAAGCATCGTGCCGCAGATTGACGGGCTGCCTTTGCCGACAGGATAAGGCCGGAGGCAGGCAAGTGAACAGGTCGAAGGGAGACGGAGAGGGGTACGGTAAGTCGCTGGAAATCAAACACTTTTTGGTTCTTGGTTACCCGGAGGAGTCAGAACTGGCTCCTTCCTGGGCTGCCGAACTCGCTCGGGAGAGGCAGGATGAAGCAAAGGGCTTCAACTGAGGCCGCTGGGTGCGGATTCGATCGTGCCCAGGAAGCAAAAAAGAAAACTCTGTTCGCATCCGAAGAGGACGCAACGTACTAGATACGTCCTGCGTCTCACCACTGACCGGAGTTTCGAACATGCGAAGAACGCTGGCGTTTGTAGTCTTCCTCTCGCTCTCCTTGAGCGCTTTCGCGGCCCAGCCGCAGACCTCCACACCTCCGTCTGATCGCCCGCAGGCGCAGGAACTGACCCCGCAGGTGCTGGGTGAAATGCTGCGCACGGCGACGACATTTCACGAGCTGGTCACGAAGCTAGACCCAAGCAAATCGCTCGGTCCGGATCAACACGTATTGGGCCCCGACGGCCAGTATCACCACCCGGTGAAGCGCACGGCGGCTTTTATTGGAGCCGGGGCGGGCGCAGGCGCAGCGATCGGTGGCATGACACACAGCACGAATGGCGTGTTCATCGGCACCATCATTGGGAGCGCCGGCGGCCTGATCGCGGATCAAGTCATGCGTCACCGGGAAGAGACGCGGGAGAAGGCCACATATAACCCGGCACCCGAAAACTCTCCGGAATCGCGCGAGCTGCAGCGTCGATAAGCTTGCTCCCGATCGAGTTGATGTAGGCCGTCAGTTCCTTGTTGTCGATTGCTTCCACCTGCTTTTCGATCTCTCCCGACGCCTCCTTGCCCAACCGGACGTCTTGATCCCGCGTGAAAAAATTGAATCCGGGCTTGTACTGATGCAGTTGCGCGAGGCACGGCAGCGCCGCCGATGCAAACACACCCAGCATAAGCGCGCTTTTCCACATTGAACGCCTGCCTGACACCCTCTTTACTGCCACGATACCAACGCTCAGAACGCCGGCTGGACGTTTCCTTGAGAATCCTGCCAGTGAGGCACCCAGGACAGCGCCACTAGGCGTACCGTGATGTTGGACTTCTTTAGCTTGACCGATACGGTGTCGAAGGTCTCGGTCGCCGGGCTCACCGCCGACTCGAGGGCCTGCGTCTCCCCCGCAAACTGAGACTCCAGTTCCGCGAGCTGCTGCTTCAGTGCTTCCACCGTCTCCCCGGCGCGAGCTACGTCCTGCGCTTCCTTCCAGGTGCGACTTCCGGCGCGGGCCGCGGTGGCCGCTCGCCCCATAGTGGCTGTGCTGACCGCCTTCCTGCCCAGAAAAGCGCCCAGCAGCGTTGCCCCCACGGAGATCGCAGTTTGCATCTTCTGTTGATTGGCCTGCTCCTTCTCCCGTTCGGCGGCCTGCTCGGCGCGGCGGATCCTCTCCTCGAGCGCGGCCATCTTGGGCGCATAGGCCTTTCGCAACATCTCCACGCTCTCATCGCGGTTCTCGCGTCCTGCCTGCTGGAGCCGCAGGCGGAAGTCGCGCTCAGATTCGCCCGGCTTCGATGTTTCGCCCAAGCGAGGGCTCTTGTGCAGTTCCAGCGTCTGGCTGCCATACAGCCACTGCACCAGGTCGCGGTTCCAGGCGGAGTAGCTCTTGGCTTTAGACGCTTCGGCAGGCAGCGATCCGAACAGCGCTTCCGCGGCGGGTTCTCGCTCCAGTTCATCGAGGCCGAACGCCGCCTCAGTACTGTTCTGCCAGTCCACGGCGACGGCCCCCGCCTCGACTGCGGTCAAAAGGCTCACGTCGCGCGGGCAGTCCACCTGCGCTTTGGCTTCGACAAAGCGAACCTGTGCGGATCCAAGAATCATCGGTTGGTACAACAATGCCGAACCGGCCGGGCGCGTGCCTCGCACCGGCACGAAATATTGGGCCACTTCGGGAGGCAGAACCGGCCGGGGCGCCACGGCGGCGGACGGCTTTGCGGCCGGCGTGGCAGGCGTGGCCGCTGGCGTAGCCAAAGCAGCCTGACTCCGCGGCCCCATCAGCATCTTGATCTGCGTCCGGGTCAACGGCCCGCGCAGGTAGGACATCACCCAGCGCGTCTCGAACACCACCGGCGCGTCCTCGTGAACGTTGTTCATCAGGAACACGCGATTGCTTAGCTGAGAGAGAATCCGCTCCATTCGCTGGCGGTCCACGCCGCCACCGGCCGCGCTCTCCAACCCGTCCAGCACGCGGTTACGATCGCGCTCGGTCTGCAGGCGGCCGATGAACCAAGTCCCTGCGTTGGCAAGGCCCTTGTAGTCCAGGTCGACCGGGTTCTGCGTGGCGAGCACGATGCCCACACCGAAGGCTCGGGCCTGCTTCAGGAGTGTCAGCAGAGGCTGCTTGGACGGCGGATTCGCCACCGGCGGAAAGTAGCCGAAAATCTCGTCCATATAGAGAATCGCGCGCAGACTTGTGGTGCCGGACTGCATGCGCATCCAGCCCAACATTTGGTTGAGCAGCAGCGAGACGAAGAACATGCGCTCAGTGTCTCCCAAGTGCGCAATGGAGAAGATCGAGACGCGAGGCTTTCCTTGTGGCGTGTACAGCAGGCTGGCAATGTCCAGAGGCTCGCCTTCCAGCCACGCCTCAAAGCCCGGCGAGGCGAGCAGGTTGTTCAGCGACATCGACAACGCAAACCGCTCCTTGGCCGGGTAGAAGGCCTCCAGGTCGAGCACGCCGATGCGCGACACGGGCGGGGATTGCACTGCTTGGATCAACGCCCCCAGGTCCAGGTCCTTCCCCTGCTTCCAGGCGTTGCTCAGGATCGTGGCGAGCAGAATGTGTTCCCGGCTCTGGACCGGGTCCGCCTCGATGCCGAGTAAGCCCAGCAGCGCCGTCGCGGTGGCATTGACGCGCTCGCGCAGCAACTCCGGGTCCTCGACGATGGCTGCTCCGGGCGCTGCGAATGACTTGAGAATCGAGACCGGTAAGCCCGCGGTACTTCCGGGAGTGTACACGGCAAAGTCCGCCGCGTCGCGAAGCCGCCGGATACGGCTCGCGTCCTGCCCCCAGGCGGCGAGCCCGTTCTTCCAGAGCTCCGCCTGTTGGCGCGCGTACTCCTCGGGCGAGACTCCTTTGGTCCGTGCGTCGTCCTCGTTGATCCACGGACGAAAGTCCTCTGGGCGTAGCTCTGGGAAGGTGAGCAGCAGGTTGGAGATGTCGCCCTTGGGGTCGATTACCAGCGCCGGAACCCCGTCGATGGCGGCCTCCTCCAGCAGCGCCAGGCACAGGCCGGTCTTCCCGCTGCCCGTCATGCCGAAGCACACAGCGTGGGTGACCAGGTCCTTGGAATCATAGAGGATTAGACCGTCTTCGGCCTTGCCGTTGGCCGGATCGCAGGGACGGCCCAAGTAAAAAGCGCCTAGTTTTTCATAGTCGGGCATGAGCGTCTACACTCGCACCCTCATGATAGCCCGGGCGCGAGATGTGCTCGGACCTCTTTTCGTCTTGGCCGCAGCGGCTACTTGGCGACGGGCGACGTGCAGAAGGCGCAGCGCTTAGCAGCAATAGGAATGCTGCTCAGACATTCCGGGCACTCCTTCGAGGTCGGATCGGGAGGAGCCTCTCCGCGACGCATCCGAGCCATGAGCGCATTCATGGGCAGGATGACGAAGAAGTAGACGGCCGCTGCGATCAGGATAAACGAGATCAACGCGTTGATGAAGTCGCCTATCAGGAACTTGCTGGCGTTGACCTCAAACTGAATCGCAGAAAAATCGGGCTTCCCCACTATGGCTGCAATCAACGGCGTCAGCAAATCCTTTACCAGGGCTGTTACGACGGCCCCGAAAGCCGCACCCATGACCACCGCCACGGCCAAGTCTAGTACGTTGCCTCGCATGATGAACTGCTTGAAGCCTTTCATTTCTCTTCACCTTTCGTTGAACGTGAGCTTGGAACCGCACGATCGTACCATTTCCCACAGATCGGCGTGGGACTCCACCGGCCAGTTGTCTCTCGAGGGCGCCGTTACAACTGGACGTGCACATGGCAGTATTTCCCCAGTGAGCACGCCGCCGGACGCTCCCAGGGATGTAGAGGGAAGAGTATACTCTGTTCGAGCAGGCGGCCGGAACGCAAGATCTACGATCTGCTCGCGCTCAAGAGAACACACTCTGTCAAGGAGGCTCACATGCTGCATTTCCTGTGGATGTGCATTATCGGGCTGTTAGCCGGTGCACTGGCTAAGTTGATCATGCCCGGCAAGGATCCCGGCGGCATCATCGTCACGATGCTGCTGGGAATCGCCGGTTCCCTCGTAGCTGGGTTCCTAGGACGAGCCTTGGGCTGGTATCAGGCGGGCCAAGGAGCCGGACTTATAATGTCCGTGGTCGGCGCTATCGTGCTTCTGGCGATCTATCGCATCGTCAAGGGGCGCTCGGCTGCCAGTTGAGGTGGAGTAGGCTTGGATCTGCAGAAGGATCGCATTCGCCGGACTCAGCAATAGCTGAGCCGAGGAGGATTTGTGAGTCTGATCGATGACGTTGCAGGCAAGTTGGCAGGCGGCACGCCTGGCGGCGGAGGTGGACCAGGGCTGGTCACCTCCATTGTGGAAATGCTGAGCAAGCAGCAGGGTGGCGTCGCGGGCCTGGCGGCGGCATTTCAACAGAAGGGGCTCGGGGAGATCGTCTCGTCCTGGATCGGAACAGGCCAGAATCTTCCGGTCTCGGCGGATCAGATCCAGCAGGTGCTAGGGGAGGGGCAGGTTCGGAATTTTGCCCAGGAGACGGGTATCTCCACCCAGGCTGCCGGTTCGAAGTTGGCCGAGTTGCTGCCAGGCGTTGTGGACAAGCTTACACCGGGCGGCCAGGTACCGGAGGGCGATGACCTGAAGTCTGCCGGCCTCGGACTTCTTCTGAACTTGATGTCAGGAGGGAAGCCGGAATCCTAGGCAGCTCAGCACCATTACATGGACCGGCTCAGGTGTACACTCGTTTCGCGCCGGAAGTTCGATATCGGAATTCTGACCAAAGGAGGCATGAGACAACCATGAAGCGAATCCTGATCGCGCTCGCCATCACGTTGGCGTTCACTCTAACCAGCGCCGCACAAACCCCGAAAAAGGGCGATGTTAAGAAGGGCGCGGCCATTGCACAGCAGGCAGCAACTCAAAAAGCCGGTGATCTGATCGATATCAACACCGCCACGGCCGACCAACTCAAGGCGATCCCCGGCATCGGCGACGCCTACTCAG
This sequence comes from Bryobacterales bacterium, assembly GCA_963734625.1. GTDB lineage: Bacteria > Acidobacteriota > Terriglobia > Bryobacterales > Bryobacteraceae > CAVTHW01. The sequence continues at coordinate 68,292 of CAVTHW010000010.1, forward strand.
CCAAGATTATCAAGGGCCGTCCTTACAAGGCCAAGAACGAACTCGTGCAGAAGAACATCCTGCCGCAGGGCGTCTACGACAAGATTAAAGACCTGATCATCGCCAAGCAGAAATAGGGCGCGACGAGTTCGACATCAGAATGGACGACCTGCTGCCGCTGGCATCGGCGCTGGGGCTGGGCTTGCTGGCTGGTGCCCGGCTTTACGCAACTGTATTTGCCGTCGGCTTGCTGCTCCGCTTTGATTGGATCACTCTGCCCGTTGCGTGGCAGCATGCGTCGGTGCTGGCGGATACGCGGGTCCTGATCCTCTCGGGCGTCGCGTGCGCGATTGAGTTCATCGCGGACAAGATCCCTTGGGTGGACACCGCCTGGGACTCCATTCATACCTTTATCCGCCCGATCGGGGCTGCTCTGCTGACATCTTCCCTCTTTTCAAATGTGGAGCCCGTGTATAAAGTGCTTCTGTTTCTGCTGGCTGGCGGGGTGGCCTTGTCCGGGCACTCGGCCAAAGCGGCGACGCGGCTGGCGGTGAACCACAGTCCCGAGCCTTTCAGCAACGTCGCTGTGAGCCTGGCCGAAGATGCTGCTGTGGCTGGCGGCCTCTTCCTGCTGGTGAAGCACCCATGGATGATGGCCGGCATCGTGCTGGTTTTCCTTGCGGTATTCGCCTACCTTGCTCCGCGAATCTACCGTGCCCTCCGCGCGGAGTGGACGACGGTTGGCGCCCTTCTGCGGAGCTGGTTCGGAGAGACTCGCAAACCCCAACTCCGCCCCGCGGAGCAACAGTGGTTGGGGGAGCACTGGAAGGGCCGAGCGCCGCGCCATATGTTTGCTGTGATTGCCACGGCTGACCTGAAGGGTCTGCGCAACCGAGTGGGCAACCTTTGCCTGGTCGACCATGAGGCGGTGTTCCTCTCTCGGAAGTGGGGACGTCTCGTGGCGCACCAGATCGGGCCGCTAACTGCCATCGAAATCAAAGATGGGCTTCTGGTGGACGAACTCGTGCTGGTATTAGCGGACGGACTTCGAAAACGGTTCTCTTTGCTCGCGGGTCAATTAGAGAGCGCGCGGGAAGAGGTGAAGTGCTTATCGCCGGCCACACCCATCCCTTAACTACGGAACCGAGGGTCTACAGGCCCGGTCTCAGTACGAGATCTTGGGATCCAGTTTCTTCGCTTGGCCGATCCAGTCGGCAACTTGAGAATCCGCCGGTGAGGTGCCCGCCAGCTTTTTCTGAGTGTTGACCTCTGTCAGCTTCGCAGTGAGATTCGCGGCATTGCGTTGGGCTAGCTCTTTGACCGTGTCGACACCCGCTGCTTCCAATAGTTCGGCGTACTGCGGTCCGACGCCGGAGACTCGCATCAGGTCCACATGGTTCGTCCACTTCAGTATCAGCGACGGTCCGATGCCAGTCTGTGCGCTGAGTTCCGCGCGGCCCTTGGCCGATCCGGCCTTTTCGAGCATGTCAGCGTCAGTCTTGACTCCGGCCGCAACTAGTTTCTGAGCGTACACCGGGCCGATCCCTTCCACTGCTTCAATCTTCAATGCCATGGGTAGCCGTTGTCCTTTCATTCCAGTTTGTCAGGCTGCGACGCGCCACTGAATAATACTCCATCTCTGGGCCCTCTCGACACAACCGCCGCTCTCAAGCCTTCAGGCCCAAAGGCCCGCCTACTCAACGGGCAAACGCGATGCCGATGCCGGTGGTATACAGGATGTCGTTCTTCTTGCGCCCCGGGACCGGGTTACTGAGGTAGCGGTCACTGAAGCTCAGATTCCAGGTGAGCCACTTCAGAAGCCTGGTATTCGCACCCAGGTCAAAGTTCATGCGGTACTGTCCCGTGTCGGACAGGTTGTTAAACATGCGGAAACTCTGGACCACGGAAGTCACGGCGTTGAGCTTGTAGCCGGAGTCTTCGCCCCAGTAGGCTTCCGCGGAGTTTCGTGTAAACGCCGGCGCTGGCGAAGCCGGTGAGAACTTCTCGCGGTTGTATGCGGCGCCGCCGACGAGGTCCAGCTGGCCGCGCTCCCCCTTCCAGGCTTTGTAGCCCAAGCCACCACCCAACACGAACCGCAAGTCGAGGTTCTGGAAGCGGTCGTATTCGTAATCGTTGAAGGTGCTGACGAAGAAGCGGGACGAGACCGTGTGATTGTACCCCCACCCTCCCCTGACCGCTTGGGCGGTGCCTGCGTCGACGCCGTTGATCATGGCCGAGGCTTTGACGGCGTTGAAATACAGGCTGGTTTTGTCTGAGTTCGTTGCCCTCACCGCGTTCAAGCCCATGGTGAAGGTCTTGGTCTGCGCGTTACCCTGAGTGCCCGCGAAACCGATGGTTGCCGTGCCGGCCCAGACCCGGCTCCAGGGTGGATTGAGCATCCGTTCGTAGGCCTTCTGCTCATCCGCGTTGCGGATTGTAACCACTTCGGCGGGCGCGAGTGTCTGTCGCGTCTCCTTCAGTTCGACCTTGCCCTCTGAGGTCTGCAGCGTCGCCTGTACAGTCTTGCCATCCGGCAGGACCACGTTGAGCGGTGCGTCGGATTGAATCGTCGCCACCTCTTCCCAAGGCAACGTGACGGTACCGAAAGAACCTGTCTTGACGGTGAGTGTCTTCCCGTCCTTCTTGACGATCGCTCCTGTTATTCGGTCACCGTTCTTCAGCGTGATCTGATCTGCCAGGCCTCCATGAGCTGTCACGAAAATGAGCAGAAAAAGAACTTGCGGTTTCCAATTTGTTCGCGTCAACTTGAACCTCCTCCGTCTCTACTTGGCCTCGGCCTGCCAGGGTGTTGCGCCCTTCAGCCCCGGGGACCTGTCCCGCCGGTGCAGGAAACCTTAATATTAGGGCATTGGCGGTTCCACCGCTCCACCCGTACGTGGCAGACAGGATGCCCCCACACGAACTCCAGGGCTCAATTCATGGGTGTAGTCGCCTCATGCTAAGCTGCGGGAAGGAGGAGACGCAATGCTCTACCGGAGGCTGCTACAAACTCTTTGCGGCATGGGCCTAGCCATGCTGCTCGGAGCGTCCGCGCCCTTGTGCGCCCAACAGGCGGGTAGTGGATTCTTGAAGGTGAAGGCAAATCCCGGACGGGCAGGTGTATTTGTGGACGGCAAGTACCTTGGACCGGCAGCCAATTTCCGCATGGCGCGGAAATACGCCGTGGCGGTTGGTGAACACGAACTCGTCCTTCGTGAACCCCGCTACCAAGAGTACAAGACGGCTGTGAAGATCGAGGCGGGCAGGACGACAACCGTCTCGCAGTCGCTACAACCGCGCACCCTCGCAAAGCCCCCCTTCGGCAGGATGAAAGTAGAGGGCTTTGAGAAGTATGCGGCTGTGTACGTCAATGAGGCGTACATGGGGCACGAGGACGAATTCAACGGACCCAACCAAGGCCTGTTACTGAATCCCGGCGACTACAACGTAAAGGTTACCTCGCAGGCCGGTAGCGCGCTGCTGGAGCAGAAGGTTACCATACAGCAAGACAAAGTACTGGTTTTGAGGGCAAAATAGTCCGCGATCGGCGCGCCCGCTAGTCTTTGTCTGATGCAATCAGCGGGTAGATGATCCCGCCGATTGCGCCTCCGACGAGTGGCGCCAACCAGAAAAGCCAAAGCTGCTCAAGTGCCCAGCCGCCCACGAAGATGGCTTGCCCTGTGCTCCGAGCGGGGTTCACGGAAGTGTTCGTCACGGGAATGCTGATCAAGTGGATCAGCGTTAGGCACAGGCCGATCGCAATCGGCGCGAATCCAGAGGGCGCCCGGCGGTCTGTAGCCCCTAGAATCACCAGAAGGAAGAAGCAGGTCAGCACGACTTCCGTCACCAGCGCCGCCACCATTGAATAGCCGCCCGGCGAATGGGCTGCGTATCCGTTGGCAGCGAAGCCTGCGGACACGTCAAATCCCGCTTTCCCGCTGGCAATCACGAACAGA
>CAVTHW010000011.1:0-47205 GCA_963734625.1 Bryobacterales bacterium
AAGGGCCTGTAGGGCCGTATTACCGAATCGGCTGATGGGCAGCCGGCGGTGGGGGCGATCGGAAAGAGCGGCGAACGGGCACAGACATCCGGACCGCTACTTCGCTACTGCTACGATGATCGCACCCACGGCCGCGCCCACACCCGCTCCTATCCCGCCCAAAATCAAACCATTGGCTCCCGCGGTCATGTCGTCGATGATGCCGTCGTCGCCTGACTTGTACCCGATCAGGTAACCACCGCCGAAGCCCACCAGAGCACCAAAAAGAGCGGGGTGGCGTGCGATCCAGCCGCGTTTCCGCTCTGCGCCCTGCTGCTGAGGTGGCTGAAACACGGACTTGGCGAAGACCCTGGACGCTCTTTGACGGGCGGCCTCGTCGGCAACCGCTATCCTAAGCCACCCCTCAGTGGTCGGGGGTAGCCGGAGCCTGGTTCCGGTAATGGAATCCTGGCGTGTTCTGTCCAAGGCGACAACACGTGTCTGAGCAATGCCAGACTGCGACGGGCCACGCGCCACGTCGGCGGATGCCAGGCTATCCTCAGCCGACAAATGCACTGGGAACTGAACTAGCAGCGCTGCGACTAACAACACAGACCGGCAAAGGACGAACCTCACTTGCATTGTGGAACTCCTTTCTAATGCCAAGCCGGGAAGCCGGGACCTTCGAGCCTTCGAGCCGCCTGAGGTGTTCCAAGGTTACGTACAAGAAATTGCCGGAGCCACACGCCGGGTCGAGGACCTCGATGGAGCACAGGCGCCGGCGGAAGCTGGTGAGGACCGCGATGGCGTCGGCGGTCTTGCCGGCGCGCTCCAGCGTAAGGGCGGCGGCCAGCACATCGGCCCAATCCGGCTCCCGGCATCCTTCCCACCCCCGCATTTCCCACCCCACCGCCCTAACTACGATCACAACCAAATAAACCCTTCACCGTCTATCACTTAACCCCTCCGCACGACGGGCCTTGCTGCTCCTCTCTGCTATATCTACAGATGGAAGGGCTACCCTATGCTAACGTCTCGACATCTCGTCTCCCAGAAGCAACTCATCGCCAATCGCGCCAACGCCGCCAAATCCACTGGGCCCCGCACCGCGCTCGGTAAGGCCCGCTCCTCACAAAATGCCCGCAAACACGGCTTCACTCCCTCGACCTTCGCCGTCGTTCGCCTCGAAGACCTCCAGGAAATCGACCATCTCCGAGCCGACCTCCTGGCCGCCTACCAGCCCGTCAACTCCCAGGAACTCTTCGCCATCGAGCGCCTCGCCCTCACCCAGCAGGCTATCCTCCGCGGCTCGCGCCTCGAGACCGGCCTCTTCACCACCTGCCTGAACGAGGTCCTCGACTCAGCCGGCAACCCAGTCTTGCTCATGGCTAAAGAACTCGTCGGTGATGGCGATATCGAAATCACCCGCGCCCAGAACCGCAACTTCCTCCTGGGCGAAGGATTCCACCGCATGGTCAAACATTCCAACAGTTGGTCCCTCGCCATCCGCTATCAGGCTCAGGCCGAACGCCACTACCGCCGCGCGGTCGAGGAGTTCGAAAGGCTCAAGGCCTTGCGGCAAGAATCACCGAACGAACCCATTTCCGACCTCCAACACGAACCAAATGAAACCACTTAACCCATGCCAAACGAAGCCATTTTGCTTCGCGTCAGGCCTTGCCCTGGCCGCTCTCGCGGAATGCGGCTAAGAAAGTGTCTATCCGCATCGGCGAAAGGACGGTCGAGTGCGCGGGCTCTCAAACAAATCGCTCAGTTCAGGCTGACGCATTTTCGGGGGGATGACACTTACTCGGCGGCGCTGTTGGCTACGGCGTCGGCGACCGAGGCGACTACCTTCATCTCGCGCACTTCGTGTACGCGGACAAGATGGGCTCCGCCGAGGATGCAGGCGGCCACCGCCGAGGCGGTCGCAAACGCCGTGGACTTCTCCGTCGCTTGCGCCAGGAAGCTCTTGCGCGAGGGGCCCGCCAGGATCGGGCAGTCGAGCTTCGCCAGTTGGTGCAGGCGCGCGATGATCTGCGAGTTCTGCTCTTTGCGCTTGCCGAAGCCCAAGCCGGGGTCCAGAATGATGCGCGCGTGATCGACGCCCGCCCGCCGCGCCCGGCTCACGGTCGCCTCCAGGTCGTGTACCACCGCGCCCATCACGTCCGGCAGCGGCCCGAGTTTCGCCCAGGTTTCGGGCGTGCCGCGCATGTGGTTCAGAATCAGGCCGGCGTCGTACTGCGCCGCCACGTGAGCCAGTTGCGCATCGAAGGTGAGCGCGCTGGGATCGTTGATGATCTCCGCGCCCAGTTCGAGCGCCCGCGCGGCGACCGCGGCCTTGTAAGTGTCGACGGAGATCGGGATCGACAGCCTGTCGCGGAGCCGCTTCAGCACGGGGACCAGGCGGCGCAACTCGTCCTCCTCGGAAATGCGAGGCGAGCCGGGCCGCGTCGATTCGGCGCCGATGTCGATGATGTCCGCCCCCTCCTCTTCGATCTCGACGGCGCGGGCGAAGGCGCGATCCGGGTCCAGATACTTGCCGCTGTCGGAGAAAGAGTCGGGAGTAATGTTGAGGATGCCGACGATCAGCGTGCGGTCGCCGAGATGGATCTGGCGGTTCTTAATCCGCCACTCGTAGCGCTTGCGGGTCATGATCTTCCTATTCGGACGGCGGCACGACGCGGCGCCAGTTCTTGCCCACTTGAATGATCCACTCCCATTGGCCGGCGGGCTCGGGCAATACCAGTTCCGAGACCCGGCCGCCGTTGATGGAGACGGCGCCGGCCTTCAGCTTTCGCGTGGCGTCGCTCACCGACTCGGCCAGTCCCACCCTGGCCAGTAGCTTGTCGACGCGGAGGCCCTTTTCGTTGCGCGCGCCTTCCGGTAGGGGCGAGGTTTGGATGTCGGCGGGCACCTCGCCGCGGCGCACCACGCGGTTGAACTCCTCGGCGGCGCGGGCGGCGTCGGCGGCGGAGTGGAAGTCGCTCACGATGGAGCGCGCCAGATCGATCTTGGCTTCCATCGGGTGCTGATCGCCGCGGGCGATGCGCTGCCGCAGCGCCGCGATCTCGGCCATGCTCATGTCGGTAAGGAGTTCGTAGTAGCGGAACATGAGCTCGTCGCTGATCGACATGACCTTGGCGAACATCGTCGCGGCGGGCTCGGTGATGCCGATGTAGTTGCCCAGCGACTTGGACATCTTGTTGACGCCGTCCGTGCCTTCCAGCAGCGGCGTCGTGCCGATGATCTGCGGCAACTGGCCGTAATCGCGCTGGATCTCGCGGCCCACCAGCAGGTTGAACTTCTGATCGCTGCCGCCCAGTTCCACGTCGCAGTTGAGGGCCACCGAGTCGTAGGCTTGCGCCAGAGGATAAAGCAGCTCGTGGACCGAGATGGGCGCTGCCCTCTTTGTAGCGCTTGGCGAAGTCGTCGCGCTCGAGCAGGCGCGCCACGGTGTACTTGGCGCAGAGACGGATCATGTTCTCGAAGCCCAGACCGTCGAGCCAATCGCTGTTGAAGCGAATCTCGGTTTTTTCCGGGTCGAGAATCTTGAAGACCTGGGCCTTGTAGGTGGCGGCGTTGGCCAGGATTTCTTCCCGCGTGAGCGGCGGCCGGGTGACGTTGCGGCCGGTGGGGTCGCCGATGCGGGCGGTGCCGTCGCCCATGACGAAGATCACGTTGTGGCCCATGTCCTCGAAGTGCTTCATCTTGCGGAGGAGCACGGTGTGGCCCAGGTGCAGGTCGGGCGCGGTGGGATCGAAGCCGACCTTGACTTTCAGCGGCCGGCCGACGCTGATGCGCGCCTTGAGCTCTTCCTCGCGGATGAGCTCGACGAAGCCCTTCTTGAGATACGTGATCTGTTCTTCCAGGGAGTACCGGCGCACCTCACCATTGTAGCTTCAGGGATTTTCGCGGGGAGTATGCTTAGCCCCGGAGCCGCCGCTCCACTTCCGGCCAGTTCACCACGTTCCACCAGGCGGCTACGTACTCCGCCCTCCGGTTCTGATACTTGAGGTAGTAGGCGTGCTCCCAAACGTCGAGCCCCAGCAGCGGGGACTTGCCTTCCGAGAGCGGATTGTCCTGGTTGGCCGTCGAAGAGATGTCCAGCTTGCCCGCACCGTCCTTGACCAGCCAGGCCCATCCCGAGCCGAACCGGCCCATGGCGGCCGCCGAGAACTTCTCCTTGAACTGTTCGAAGTTCCCGAAAGTCCCCTTAATCGCCTCGGCCAGCTTGCCGGAGGGCTGCCCGCCGGCCTTGGGACCCATCATCGGCCAGAAGTAGGCATGGTTGAGGGTTCCGCCGCCGTTATTGCGGACCGCGGTCCGTATGCTTTCCGGGACGGCGGCCAGGCCGTTCGCCAGGAGAACTTCGAGCGGCTTGCCGGCCAGCTCGGGGGCGGTCTCCAGGGCCTTGTTCAGATTGGCGATGTAAGCGGCATGGTGCTTGCCATGATGGATCTCCATGGTCAGCTTGTCGATGTACGGCTCCAGCGCGTCGGCGGCGTAGGGCAGATCGGGTAATGTGAACGGCATCTGAGTCTCCTACCTGAAGTGATGCTGCGTGGAGGGTAGGGGATTCTGCAAACCGTGCGATTAGCCGTCGACGCCGCCGGCCTGCTCGAAGGCATAGGCGATGCGCAGCATGCCCGCTTCGTCGAAGTGCCGGGTGATGATCTGCATTCCCACGGGCAATCCCGCGGCCGTGCTGCCGCAGGGCACGCTCAAACAGGGGACGCCCGCCAGAGACCCGGTGATGGTGTAGATGTCGGACAGGTACATCTGGAGGGGGTCGTTGATCTTCTCCCCCAGCTTGAAAGCCGGGAAGGGAGAGACCGGGGTCACGATGGCGTCCACCGTTTCGAAAGCGCGGGCAAAGTCCCGGGCAATCAGAGCGCGAACCTTCTGCGCCTTCAGATAGTAGGCGTCATAATAGCCGGCGCTCAGCACGTAGGAGCCGAGCATGATCCGGCGTTTGCACTCGGCTCCGAAGCCCTCACCGCGCGTCTGGCGGTACATCTCGATCAGCGTCTTAGGGTTCTGGGACCGGCTGGTGTAGCGCACGCCGTCAAAGCGGGCCAGGTTGGAGCTGGCCTCGGCCGTGCAGATGATGTAGTAGCAGGCGATCGCGTACTGGGTGGCCGGCAGGCTAATTTCCGTCACCTGGCAGCCGAGCTTCTGCAGGGTCTCGACCCCGCGCATGATTCGATCGCCGGTCTCGCTCGACAGGCCCTCGAAGTACTCTCGGGGCAGCCCGATTCTGAGGCCGCGAACGCCGCCGTCGATGGAGCCGGTATAATCCGGCGCCGGGGCGAAGGCGGAGGTAGCGTCCATTTCGTCGCGTCCGGCAATCGCCTGGAGCAGCAGCGCGGCGTCTTTCACGTTTCTCGCGAGCGGGCCGATATGATCGAGCGAACTGGCGAAGGCGATCAGCCCGTAGCGCGACACGCGCCCGTAGGTCGGAGTGACGCCCACCACCCCGCAGAAGGACGCCGGCTGGCGGATGGAGCCTCCCGTGTCCGAGCCCAGCGCGACCACCGCCGTCCCTTGAGCCACGGCCGCGCCCGACCCGCCGCTCGAGCCTCCCGGAACGCGGTCGAGCGCTATGGGGTTGCGGACCGGCCCGAAGGCCGAGTTCTCGTTCGAGGATCCCATGGCGAACTCGTCGCAGTTGGTCTTGCCGAGAATCACGCCTCCGGCCGCTTCCAGGCGAACCACGGCGGTGGCATCGTAAGGCGGAATGTAGTCGGCCAGCAGCCTGGAGCCGGCCGTCGAACGCAGGCCCTTGGTAAGGATGACGTCCTTGACGGCGACCGGAACGCCGGCCAGCGGGCCGGGATCCTCGCCCCGTGCCAGAACCTCGTCCACTCGCCTGGCCGCGGCCAGCGCCCGGTCGGGCGAGAAGCGGAGGTAAGCGTTGGTCCTGGGATTCTCCGATTCCGCGAAGCGCAGGGCTTCGGCGGCAAGTTCGGCCGCGCTGAACCGGCGGGCTTGAAGGCCGTCCCGCACCTGGCTGATCGTCAACCGGGCAACGTCGGTCACTTTTCGATCACCCTTGGAACTTTGAAGCAGCCCGCGCCGGCCAGGGGCGCGTTGGCCAGGGCGGCCTCGTTGCCCAGCACCGGCCGCTCGACGTCATCGCGCAGCGTCGCCGTCTCGCCGGCTGCGTGGAGCACCTGGGCCATGGGCTCGACGCCCTCCGTATCCAGCTCGTTCAGCTTGTCCATGTGGAGCAGGATCTCGTCCATGTCGGCGCGGAACCGGGCGACTTCCTCATCCGTCAGTTCGAGGTTCGCCAGATTGGCCACGTACCGGACTTCCTGCTCGGTGATTTTCAAGCGGACCTCCGCGGGCGCTTTTGCCGGTAGATGGTCCGCAGCACCGGGTCCAGGATCTGGTCCGACTCGTCGCCGGCCTGTCTGGGCGATTCGGCAATCTGCGGCTGCCGCCGGCGCGGCGTAACGCGGAACTCGATCTCCGACACCAAGGACTGGCCGAGCACTTCCTCCAGCCTTCCCAGGATCTGCTTCACCAGCACCGCCAACTGGCGCTGCCAGATGGCGTCTTCCACCTCCACCACCAGCCGCTTGCCAGTTAGCGAAGCGCCGCGCGCGTGGCCGGCTATGCGCTTGCCCACCGCCTCGGGCCAGGCCGCGCGAACCAGGTCCTCCGGCGAGATGGCCCCTTTCGAAAAAGAGAGCTTTGAAACGAGTCTACTGGCGCGCTCCATGGGGGGTTGGAAGGGTTCATTGTACCATGCGAGTATGCTTGTGCTCGCTTCCCAATCGCCGCGCCGCCGGGAGATTCTTTCACGGGCGGGCATACGCTTCGTGGTCCGGCCCGCCGCCGTCCCGGAGGAGGCCGCCGCCGGCGAAGACCCGTTAGCGCACGTGCGCCGGCTGGCGCGGGAGAAGGCCGAGGCCGTCCCAGCCGGCCCGGGCGAAATAGTCCTGGGCGCCGATACCGTGGTGGTGATCGATGGCCGCATTCTGGGCAAACCGGCTGACGCCGAAGACGCGGCGAGGATGCTCCGGTTGCTGTCGGGGCGCGAACACGAGGTGATCAGCGGCATCTGCCTGAGAACATCCGGGCGCTTGATTGTCGACGCCGCTTCGACCCGGGTGCGTTTTGCGCCGCTGACGTCGACGGAAATCTCCGCCTACGTCGCGAGCGGCGAACCGATGGATAAGGCGGGCGCCTACGGGATCCAAGGACTCGCATCGAAGTTCATCGACCGGATCGAAGGCTGCTACTTCAACGTCATGGGGCTGCCCGCCGCGCTGGTCTACCGCCGTTTGAAGGAACTAGAGGCGCCGGCGACCGAGCTATAATGGTTGCTCTTACCTCTCCATATGAGAAACCTTCCACAACTGGCCCTGGTGTTCTTCGCAATTCTGGGCGCCGCCCGAGGCCAGACCTACGAGGTCTCGGCGTTCGGGGGCCTAATGCGCATGAGCAAAGCGCCGCTGGGCTCGTTGAATTCCGACAACCCCACGGACACCGATACCAACTTCCGAAACGGCTTCACCTACGGGCTCCGGTTCACTTACAACATGCGCGGCTACTACGGCCACGAATTCGGGTACGCTTACACCCGCGCCACGGTCCGGACGCGAGTTTATGATTCGACCGGCGCCGCCACGCCAGCCGAGGGAAGGGCGGTCGTTCACCAGGCCGCCTACAACTTCCTGATATACTTCATGCCCAAAGACGAATGGTGGCGCCCCTATATCACGGGGGGCGGGGAGGCGCACCGCTACGGGAATCCGCGCATCGCGGGCTGGACCGGACTTCCCGGCGTGAACTACGGCGCAAACTATGGCGGCGGGATTAAGCTAAAGCTAATGAAGCACGTACTGGTCCGCCTGGACGTTCGCGATCAGATCACGGGCAAACCCTATAAGCTGAGCTTCGGACCGCAGACTAACCCGTTCACCTTGTTCCGCCAGATGGAGGCTTCCGCCGGAGTCTCGATCGGCTGGTAGGAGCCCGCCGTGGTGTACAATAATGAAGAATTGGTGACCCGGCTGTTCGGTTGAGGTAAACGGATGTCTCGACGCAATTTGCGCCCCGGAACAACAGTTTGCATTCTCCTTTGCCTGCTGACGGCGTTGCTGGCTTTAGGGGCTCAGGACAGGAAGGAATCGGCCGCCGCGCCGCCTGCTCCCAAGGTGGAGGATGAGCAACTCCGAAAGACCGTGGGCGCCCCGATCGATCCCAAGACCTACCTCGTTGGTCCCGAGGACATCTTGAATATCCGGGTGTGGCGGGAGCCCGATTTGTCCGGGCCCGTTGGCGTGCGCCCGGACGGCAAGATCTCTTTGCCGCTGCTGGGAGATGTGCAGGCGGGCGGGGAGACGCCGGAGAGGCTGGCGGCAGTGCTCACGGAGGCTTTCTCCAAGTTCGTCACCAGCCCCGAGGTGATGGTTTCCGTGGCCGCGGTGAACAGCAAGAAGTATTTCGTGAGCGGCGAGGTGGGGCGTCCGGGATCTTACCCCCTGGTGGTTCCCACGTCGGTTGCGGAGGCGCTGGCCATCGCCGGAGGCTTCCGCGAATACGCCGACAAGAAGAACGTGATTATCATGCGGGGGCCTAAGCGCTACAAGTTCAATTACCGGGATTTCGAGCGCGGACGATCCCTGCCACAGAACATCGTCCTGGAAAACGGAGATCACATCATCGTGCGCTAGGGCCGCTCCCGCCCGGCGCCTGACATTTATCGGATGCAACCTAGCACTGAATCCTACAGCACTCAGCGGCGACCCATGGAAATGGAGGACTACGTTGACGTGGTACGCCGCCACAAGGGGTGGATTATCGGGCCGACCTTCGCCGGACTGGTAATCGCCGTAGTCGTGGCGTTCGTCTGGCCGGACACCTATGTTTCGGACGCCATGATGCGCATCCTTCCGCCAATGGTCCCCGAAAGGCTCGTTCCGACCAACGTCAACCTTCAGCTCGGACAGCGGCTGGCCGCCATGGACCAGCAGGTGCGCAGCCGCAACAACCTGCTGGATTTGATTAACAGCAACGGCCTGTACCCGCGCAAGAAGGGCAAGATTCCGGACGAAGACCTGGTCGAGCAGATGCGGCGTAGTCTGGTGGTGAACGCCGTGTTGCCCGAGCGGAGCCAGGGACAGACCGCCTCCACCGCCTTCCGCATCTCTTTCGCGTACGAGAACCGTTACGTTGCGCAGAAGGTCGTGAGCGCGGTGGTGACGAAGTTCATCGATCTGACTCAGCAGGCGCGCTCTACCGAATCGGTGGGGACGACCGATTTCCTGAAGGAGAAACTGGGCTCGGCCAAGAAGAACCTGGACGACATTGAGAGCCGCCTCGCCGAATATAGGATGAAGTTCGCCGGGAAATTGCCCGAGCAGTTGGATTCCAACCTGCAGCAGATGCGCACGCTAGAGACCCAACTCGCCGCCGCCAATTCGTCCATCAATCGGTCCACGCAGGACAAGCTTCTGCTGGAGAACCAGCTCCGCATTGCTCGGGAGCAGTTGACGACGGCGGGCAGCCCCGGAAATTCCATCGAGGCAACCCTCAAGAATCAGAGGCTGACCCAACTGGAGCGGCAGATTTCGGATGGCGAGGCGGCTCTGGCCGGACTGCGGCAGCAGTATAAGGAAACCCACCCGGACATCAGGCGCGCGGAGGCCCAACTGGCCACGCTGAAAGCCACGCAGGACGGCCTTTTGAAGGACGAACAGAAGAAGCAGGACGAGGTGGCCGCGAGAAAGAGGGAGCCGGCGCCGCCTACACGGGAGCAGGTGCAGGCCAACGCCGAGATAGAGAGGCTGCAGGCCGTCATCCGGACGAAGGAAGCCGAGACGCAGGATCTGGTCAAGGAGCAGGCTCGGATCGACAAGATGATCAAGGTCTACCAGGCGCGCATAGATGCCAGCCCTTTGGGACAGCGTGAGTATTCCCAGCTCACGCGGGATTATGGCCTGGCCCGGCAGCAGTACGAAGACCTGATGCTGAAGAGTAACTCTTCCTCCATGGCCACCGATCTCGAGACCCGACAGCAGGGTGAACTGCTGGAGGTCCTGGAGCAGGCGTCTCTGCCGCAGACGGCGGCGGAACCCAACCGCTGGCTGATCGTCGGCGTGGGCACTCTGATGGGCCTGATGGCGGGCGTCGTCCTGGCGGGCGTAATGGAGGTGAAGGATACGTCGCTCAAGAATTTGAAAGACGTCCGGGCCTACACCGGGTTGCCCGTCCTGGGGAGCGTGCCTCTGGTGGAGAACGATTTCGTCGTGCAGCGAAAGCGGCGTCTGACCTGGCTGGCTTGGTCGACCGCCTGCATTTTCGGGTTCCTGGTGATGCTGGGCTCGGTCTACTATTACTACACCCTGAGTTGATTGCGGCGGCGGTCCCGGAGGGGAAAGAGCATGAGTCGAGTACACGAGGCGTTGCGGCGCGCCGAGCAAGAGGGTGAGGCTCCGGCGCGGTTGCCAGGCAGGGTCTCGATGCCGGTCAGCCGGCCGGCGCCCGGCCTGGAAAACCTCCTGTCGGAGGTAGAGGAGGTCGCTTATAACCCGGCTCCGGGGACCTTCATCATCGATCCCTCCAAGCCGCGCGACGCGCACAGCGAGGAATTTCGCGCCCTGCGCACGCGGCTGAACCACATGCAGAAGCTGCAGCCGATCCACAGCATCGTGATCAGCAGTCCGTCTCCGGCGGAAGGCAAGTCGTTCACCGCCGTAAACCTCGCCGTGGCGGAAGCGCAATTGGCTGAAAATCCCACGCTTCTGGTGGACTTTGATTTCCGCCGGCCGGTCTTGCACAGCACTTTTCAGTTGGACCGGAGCCCCGGCGTAATCGACTACCTGCTGGGGAAAGCGCCGCTGTCGGCCGCTATCAAGCGGATCGCGGGAACCAATCTGTACCTGCTGCCGGCCGGCGAATCGGTCCTGAATCCCCTGGAGATGATCAGCCTGACCGAGACCCGGGAGCTGATCGAACAACTCCCGTCGGTTTTCAATTGGGTTTTGCTGGACAGCCCGCCTTTGCTCTTCGCCGCCGACGCGAATCTCCTGGCCACGATTTGCGACGGCACGGTCCTGGTGGTGCGCATCGGCTCCACGACTGTCGATTCCATCACGCGCGCGATTCAGTCTCTGTGCGAGAACAAGGTTTTAGGAGTTGTCGCCAACGGCGCGCGGGCCGGCGAGTTGTACAGCAAGTACACCTACTACTATTCGAGCTACTACTACAAGGGGAACAAGGAGAAAGAGGCAGAGCCGGAGTCGGAGCCGGCGGAATAGCCCGGCCCCAGGGTCGTCAATCTGGTGCTCTTCTCATGCTGCCCCAACCGCTGAAAGCGTCCAAGGTCGGAGACGTGGTCTTTCCGGCTTTGGCGGGGGTGGAGACCGGCGTCTGGGGAGGGGTGTTGGTGATCGCCTGGTACGCGGCGGTCTCCTGGCTATACGGAGAGGCGGCCTGGACCGTGCCAGCCAGACTGGCGGCGGCCGTTTACGGGCCGGAATTGGCCCACGGCGGGCGGCTCATGGCAGGCGCCGCGGGAGCGGCCTTGGAGGTGTCGGGCGGGGGGATTGTGGGAGCCCTGTTCGGACTTTCGATGCGCGCTCAATGGTGCGCCCGGCGGGCGCCGCTGTTGGGTCTGCTTTTCGGATTGGGCTGGTTTTACGTGGGCTACGGGGTCCTTCCGCGGGAACTCGGCCGGGCATCCGCCTCCGTGTTATCTTTACGGTCGGCGCTGCTGGCGCACGTGGCGTTCGGCCTCTTCCTGGCAGCCTATCCGCGTTTTTTGCGTTCGCTTCGATCCGGCGCGATGCGGGCCGGCATGAGTTCGCGATAGAATGTTTATTTCCCGGCCTGCGCCGAGTTTAGAATCACGATTGAAACGGGAAATGGCTCGGGTGCGTCTTCAGGTAGGCGCAGAGTGGAAAGGAACCAGGTTCTAATGAGGTTCGACAGGCCGAACGGCCTGGGCAAGGTCATTGTCCTCTTTTGCTTTTTAGCCGCGAGTGGACTCGCGCAGCAAGCACCGCCAGCTCAAGGGCGAAATCCCTTCGAGGCAGTCCAGCCTTCGGCGGAACCCGCGGCTCCGCCCCCCTCTCCCTTCGAGGCGCCAAGACCGGCCGTTGAGGCGGCCAAGCCGCCGGTTGTCGAGAATGTGATTGAGCTCGTCGAGTTCCGAGGGGCCAGGCGGGTCCCGCAGGATACTCTCAGGGCGCTGATCTTCTCCAAGAAAGGCGACCAGGTAGACGAGAGTGCGCTTCAGCGGGATTTCATGGCGCTTTGGAATACCGGCCGTTTCGACGATCTACGCCTGGAGATCGAGCCCGGCGCAACCGGGCAAATCGTTCGTTTCGTCGTGACCGAACGCCCCGTTATCCTCACCATCGAGTATCCAGGGGCCAAATCGGTCAGCCTTTCGGAAATCCTGGATCGCTTCAAGGAGCGGAAAGTGGGGTTGTCGATCCAATCCGCGTACGATCCAGGCAAGGTCCAAAGGGCCAAGGTGGTTCTCCAGGAGTACCTGGCGGAGCGCGGGCGTCAGTTCGCCACAGTCGACCCGGTGCTCACTCCGGTGCCGCCCACTTCCCTAAAGCTGGAATTCAGGGTGAACGAAGGGCCCAAGGTGAAGGTGGGGGACATCAAGTTCGAGGGCAATAAGGTATACAGCAGCCGCACCCTGATCCGCTCCATGCGGAACCTGCGGCCTATCGGCGTGCCGCGCTCCATCCTGTTGGAGAACATGTTCGCCAAGGCCTACGACTCCGCGAAACTGGAGCAGGACATCGAGATGGCGAGCATGTACTACAAGGACAAGGGCTACTTCGCGGTCCGCGCCATCGATCGCCAGGTTGACGTCCGCAACGTAGGCGGCGGCAAGTTCCGCGTCCCGCTGTTTTACATGAACCGTCCGGGAAAGCGCGCCGACATCACCATCCGGATGGAGGAGGGCCGGCTCTATCGCCTGAACAAAATCAATTACGTGGGCGTCAAGCTATTCAAGACGCAGGACTTCATTTCTAACGACATTTTCAAGATGAAGTCCGGGGACGTTTTCTCCACGGCCAAGCTGCGTAAGGGCATGGAGGAATTGAACAAGCTCTACGGCCAGTTCGGCTACATCGATTTTGTGCCGGAGCCCAGTTTCAGTCCCATCCCCGACACCGACAAAATCGACATGACGCTGAACGTGGACGAAGGCAGCCGTTTCTACGTGCGGCGCATCGATTTCACCGGCAACACGACCACGCGCGACAAGGTGATCCGCCGCGAGCTTTATATCGACGAAGGCGACGTTTTCAACACGCACCTCTGGGACCTCAGCATCCTGAGGCTCAACCAGCTCGGATTCTTCGAGCCCCTGAAGGAAAAGGACGCCGCGGATTTGAAGCGCGACAACCGGACCAACACGGTGGATATCACGCTGCCCCTGAAAGAGAAAGGGAAGAACTCGGTGGGCCTTCAGGGCGGCGTATCGGGCATAGCCGGCAGCTTCATCGGCTTCAACTACTCCACGAACAATTTCCTGGGATTGGGCGAAACGCTCAGCCTGGACACTCAGTTTGGAGACCGCATCCGCAGCGCCACCTTGGGTTTCACCGAGCCATACCTGTTCGACCGTCCGATCAGCCTGGGTTTCACGGTTTACTTGCAGCGTTACAACTACGACCAGGGAATCGAGACTTCGCTGCTGTCGGGCCGCAATCTCACCGCCCAGTTCAATTCGCTGGGCACGGAGAACCTTCTCAACTATGTCTCCAACGGCCACGGCTTTACGGTCTCGACCAGCTACCCCCTGAGGCGGACTTTCGCGCGCGTCGGTCTCACTTATGGTTTCGATATCTCCAACATCCGGGTGCTGACGACAGCGGCCAGGACGTACTTCGACTACCTGAACTTCCAACAGGCGATCGCGGGCCCCAATTCCCTATCCGGGATCCGGACCAGCAAGATCATTCCGTCATACACCTACAATACGGTTGATCATCCCATCACCCCGTCGCGCGGCAGGAGCCTGTTCCTGTCGGCGGAAATCGCCGGAGGACCGCTGGGCGGAAACACCAACATGATTCGGCCCACCATCAGCGCCTCCTATTTCAGGGCCGGACTGATGCCCGGGCACGTGATCGGCACGCGCCTCATGGGCAGCTTTCTGACGGGCTACGGCGGGAAGATGGCGCCGCCTTACAGCCGCTTCTTCATGGGCGGTGAGAACGATATCCGGGGCTTCGAGAACTGGATGGTCAGCCCGCTCGCTTTCGTGCCGAGTTCGGCCTCGGTCGGCATCCTGAACGCGGACGGCACCGCCCGAACTCAGAGGGTTGTCGACACCAACGGAAACGTGTCCTTCGCCCCGGTGTACCAGACCATTCCCGTCTACCAGGTGATCACGCCGGGCGGCGACACGCAGGTGATCGGCAACGTCGAATACCGGATTCCCATCGCGGGACCGGTTACGCTGGCTCTCTTTTTTGACGCCGGGCTGAATAAGATTATCCGGCCAAGCCAGCTCACCATGACCGAGAACCGGCTGAGCACTCTGAACGGCCAGTTCCCACAGGCGGCGTACGGCGCGCGCGCGATCATCGCGCCGGGCACCCAGAAGATCCGCAGTTCGACGGGTCTGGAGATTCAGGTGATCATGCCTGTCGTGAACGCGCCCTTCCGGCTCTATTGGGCCTACAACCCCACCCGGGTATCGCGTTATATCCAGACGCCGATTGTCGCCGACCGCTCGATCTTCCCCAACCAGGCGACCTTCTACAACGCCGTCGCCAGCTATGGGACGCCGATCTCCTGGTTCGAGAAGAAGAGCGTGTTCCGGTTTAGCATCGGCCGCACATTCTGAGGGTACGCGACACAAAAGTGGACGCCAGCGTGATTCAGCAGCAAAACGGTTTAGATCCGAGCGTAGGTGTACGCAAAGACAGAGTGCCCAGGTGGGGTCTGGCTGTCGCCAGACGCCGGGCCGAAGCCCGGCGGCAGCCAGAAATGGCTGCCCCACAAGCACGCCGGCGATTCCACTTTTTATGTCGCACACTCGGTATGATATTATTGACTACAGTTCCAGGAGTGTATTCCACATGAGGATTTTTCTACCTTTTTCTTGCCTGCTATTGGCCATCGCCGCCGGCGCCGGCGCTCAGACCGCTCCCGTGCCGACCAAGGTGGGCGTGATCGACATCCAGGGTGCGATCATGAGCACGAAGGAGGGCCAGAAGGCTGCCGCCGAGTTGCAGAGCCGCTACGATCCAAAGCGCAAGGATCTCGAGAAGAAGGAGGCCGAGATTGCCGCTCTCCGCGACCAGTACACCAAGGGCAGCAACACCATGAGCGAAGAGGCCAGGGCCAAGCTCACTCTGGATATCGACCAGAAGACCAAGGTGTTCAATCGGGATAGGGAGGACGCCGCCGCGGACTTCCAGCAGGACTCCGACAAGATTCTCAATGAGATCGGGCAGCGCTTCATGGCCGTGGTTGGCAAGTACACTCAGGATAACGGCTACTCCATCCTTCTGGATGTCGGATCGCAGCAGACTGCCGTGGTCTGGGCGACCCCTTCGGCGAACATCACCGATGAGATCGTCGCGCTGTACGACAAGAATACGGCGGACTTGGCTCCAGCGGCTCGCTAAACCGGCAACACCACCGGCCAAGCCTCCCGCCGCGGCCCCAGCCAAGAAGTAGACGGCCGCCGCCGGTAGTTTAGTATAGAGGTATGATCTCCGTGAGACAGCCTGTGATGGTGTTGTTGCTCCTGTGCGCCGCTGGGATGGCCTCGGCCCAGGTTCTCGAGTTCGGCGCCAGCGGGGGGCCGAGCCGGCTCTCCAACCGCACCCTGGCCGTGGATTCGCAGTTCGGCCAGGTTGATTTGGACCACGGCTTCCAAATGGCGTTCCGCATGACGCTGAACACCTACCGCTACATGGGGCACGAGGTGGGCTACGCCTATAACCGCACGAACATCCTGCTGTTGGCCGATGGTTCGGTGCACGGTGCTGCGACGCACCAGGGCTTCTATGACCTGCTGGTCTATGCTCGGCCGGAAGGATCCAAGATCCGGCCGTTTATGGCCGGCGGGGCGCAGTTCAGCAACTTCATATTCCCCGGCGGCTCGGTAACCTCGGGCGGCGGGCAGATGAAATTCGGTCTGAACTACGGCTTCGGAGTAAAGACCCGGATTACCGACAGGTGGCTGGTGAGGGTGGACTTCCGCCAATACGCCACCCCCAAGCCCGATTTCGCCGAGTTGGGCGCTACCACGCCTCCGCAAGGCTGGCTGAAGATGAACGACATCTCGGTCGGCTTTGGCTTCACGCTTTAGGCCTCGCAAGCCTAGTGGTCTGCGGCGTCGCCAACGCCCGTTAACCGCTCCCTCCCGGTCGCGGTTTCCATGAGAAGGCCGGTCGGTGTCAAGCGTCGGTATCAAGTATTTTTCTTAGCCGGCGCCAGCCGGCCTGTCTCGCCGTGACATAGCCTGCCATTCCCTCCTATGAGCGGGGTTTCGGCATGGCGGCCGGGCCCCGTCCAGGCCGAGCGAAGCGAGCCGCAGGGCAGCCTTGACGGGTGGCCGCCATGCCCCTTCTCCGGGTGGAGGGAATGGCAGGCTTGCCCTCGCTGTTCCCTGTGCTTCCGCCTTTGGGATCTGTCTTCCGCCGCCTGCTTTGCCGCGCCACTGTCGCCAGGTTTCCATCCGCACTCTTGTTGCGGCTTGCGCCGCGGTGCCCGTTGGGGTTCTCAATTCAGCGGGTGCTGCCATTTCAGTGTCGATCTGCTTCCGGCCAGTCGCCTGGCCGGCGGCGATCCACCGCGACCTCGCAGTCACCCGAACTCGGCGCTTTCGCATCGCTGGCAGAATTCGATCCATAAACCTTACGCTGCGGCAGCCGCTGCCGCTGCCGCCTGTTGCTGGTTGTACAGGGGCTGGTAAACTTCCCCGTTGACCCACAGTCGATGCAGCAGCACCGCGAGTTTTCTAGCCACCGCAACGACCACCCGCTTCTTGGTGTTCTTCCCGCCCCGCTCGATCTTGGCCAGCCCCCACCGGCGCAGATCGCTGTCCGGCGCGCCACGCTTGAGAATGCAGTGCGCCGATTGCACCAACAGCGCCCGTAACAACCGGTCGCCCTCCTTGCTGATCCCCAGCTCCGGCTCGCTCTGGCTCGAATCCCGCCGCTTGGGCACCATCCCCAGATAGCCGCCCACCTCGCGGCTGTGCCGAAACCGCTCCGGATCCTCGATCGTCAAGATGTAGGTCGTGCTCACCAGCGTTCCCACCCCGTAGACCTGCCGCAACAACTTCACTTCCGGGTAGCGGCTGGCCAACTGCTCGATCTGCTGGTCGTACTCGGCAATTTGTGCGCTGATCTGCTGGATGCTCTTCAAGAGCGGTTGCAGGATCTGCCGCAGACCTGCGCTCAGCTCCTCCGCCGTGATTTCGTTCACCTCCTCGCTCGCGCATGCCTGCAACCGTTCCCCCATCGGCTTGGCCAGCCCGCGCGCCGCGTTGATCAGCTTCGTCCGCCCTTCCACCAGCGCCGCCCGCGCCCGTATCACCGCCAGGTCCGCTTGCGCCTGCTCGCCCCGGTGCCGGATGGGATACAGCAGTTTCGGATCTACGCGCGCCAGCCGGGCTAATTTCTGGGCATCGATCGGGTCGTCTTTTCGCGTGCTTCTGCCGATCAGCGCCACCTGCCGGGGGTTGGCCACGATCACTTCGTGCCCCAACTGCGCCAGGTGCCGGCTCACCCACGGCGAATGGGTCCCCACTTCATGAGCCACGCGGCTCGACGGCATCTTCTCGAACAGTGAGTTCAGTCCCGTCTTGGTCGTCGGCAGCTCTCCTTCACTGATCACGTCCCCTCCTGCATCCAAGATGCAGTAGCGGCTGTAGCGATCTCCGAGGTCTAACCCGATGGTTAGCCTCTGCTCTGCTGCCACTTTGGCGATCTGAGATCTCAACTTCTTCGAAAGTGCCTTCTTATGGGCTTTCGTAGTGGTATGCTTCTCCATGGCCGGTTTCTCCTTGTTTTGCACTTCGAGTGCGCATCCAATTGGGAGCTTAACGCATCCCGCCGGAGAACCGGCCTTCTCATCCCATTTCGGTGCTGGTACCAGGGAATGGAGGTGACGGGTTAGCGAACCGCGAGATCTGTCCTGTGTCGCGGAAACGCGACTGAGGTCATCGAGGGACCGAACGGCGCATGGAGGTGATCTGTCAGCGGGAGAATCTGAAGGAGGCAGTGAAACGGTTCAAATCCAACCAGGGTTGACCGGGGATCGAACGAGTTACCAGGGCACCTGAAGGAGCACTGGCGTGGTAGTTTGAGGTATATGCGTTTCTTCCTGGCCCTTTGTATTGCATCGCTGCTGATGGGTTCCGGTGAGCTTTCGGGCCGCCGGGCGCCCGGTTTTTCGCTGCCGGACGTCAAAGGCGAACAGCATGACATACAGGACTACCGGGGCAAGATTGTCCTGCTCGAGATCATGCAAACCAATTGCCCGCATTGCCGGACGTTCAGCAAGATTCTGGATGAGGCTCAGGCAAAATATGCCGGCCGGGTGGTCGTCCTCTCCGTGGTGAACCCGCCCGACAGTTTCAATACGGTGGTCAAGTACACCCAGGAAGTGAAGCCGGCTTTCCCGATCTTATTCGATACGGGGCAGATGGCGATATCCTACACTAAGGCGACGCCCGCCAAGCCCTCGATTGACCTTCCGCACCTGTTCATCATCAACGCCGACGGGATGATCGTGAACGATTACGGGTACGAGGCCGGTCCCAAGGCGATCTTCGAAGGGCGTGCGCTGTTCACGGAACTGGACCGAATACTGGCGGCCAAGCCGGCCCCTCCGGCCGCCAAGAAGAAGTAGTTCAGATGACTTGGCTGGCTGCGGTGGCGCTGCTCGCGGCTTCCAGTGGCGCGGTGGTCATTCGCCCCGTGGCGAACATGCACTCGGGGCCAAGCGAGGGCGCCGACATCGTTTCGCAAGCAATTCTCGGCAGCAGCGTGGAACTGGTCGAGGAACGCGGGAGTTGGATCAAGATCCGCACCGCCGATCAGTACCTGGGATGGGTAACCGTGGGCGCGCTGCGGCGGCTGCGGCCAGGCGAGCCGCCGTATGCTTCCTCCGGAAAGGTGGCGAAGATAGAGAGCCTTTTTGCCAACCTCTATCAGGAATCGGACGTCACCAGGCACCAGCCGCTGCTGACGGCGCCTTTCGAAGCGCGTCTGGAGGTCACCTCCGAGCCTGAGGCCGACGGCCGGCGCTGGCTGGGAGTCCGGCTTCCCGACGGCCGCTCGGCCTGGGTGCAACGCGGCGACCTTTCCTTCGACTCCAAACCCTTGCCAATCGAGGCGATGATCGCCCTGGCAAAGCGGTTTCTGGGCTTCCCTTACCTGTGGGGCGGCACTTCCAGCTTCGGCTACGACTGCTCGGGGTTCACCCAAATGCTGCTGCGCCAGCGCGGAGCCGTAATGCCCAGGGACGCCGGGCCGCAGATGGAGTGGAACGGACTCGCGGCGGTCGAGCGGTCCCAGTTACGGTCCGGGGACCTGCTTTTCTTCGGTCCATCGGCCCAGAAGGTGACCCACACTGGCATGTACATCGGGGGCGGAGAATTCATCAACGCCACCACCTGGCTCAAGCCGGTGGTCCAGATCAGCCGCCTGGACGATCCGCACTGGTCCACACTGCTGGTGGGTTGCCGGAGGCTGAAATGACCCGCCGGGAGTTGCTCGCCGTGATTGGTGCGACGCAATTGCGCGCCGCCGCTGGGGCTGGCGTTGAGTCCCAAATTGTCCGGCTAAACCTGCGGCATACCTGGACGACGGTCATGTCGTCGAGTGAGTACCGCGACAACCTGCATTTGCGCTACACCCGCGACGGCGTCACCGGCCTGGGCGAAGGCGCGCCGATCGTCCGTTACAAGGAGGATGCGGCCTCGGCCCGCAAGACGGTCGAGTCATTGCGCTCGATTCTCGAATCGGCCGATCCCTGGCAGTTCTCCAAGGTGATGGATGAGATTGCCGGACGCGTGAAAGGCGAGTACGCGGCTAAAGCGGCGATGGACGTTGCGCTGCTGGACTGGGTGACGCAGAAGCTCGGCGTGCCGCTCTATCGCTACTTCGGCCTGGACCCGAAGGCGACGCCGGTCACGACTTTCTCGATTGGAATTGACACCCCGGACATGATTCGCCAGAAAGTGCGCGAAGCCGAGCCGTTCCCGGTCCTCAAGATCAAGGTGGGGCTCTCGACCGACGA
Organism: Bryobacterales bacterium; assembly: GCA_963734625.1. GTDB lineage: Bacteria > Acidobacteriota > Terriglobia > Bryobacterales > Bryobacteraceae > CAVTHW01. Next base: position 20,236 of record CAVTHW010000011.1, read on the forward strand.
GGAGGTCATCGCGGCGGTGCGAAGCGTCACCAGCAAGCCGCTGCGCGTGGACGCCAACGAGGGCTGGAAGGACAAGGAAGAAGCCGTCCGCAAGATCAACTGGCTGGCCTCGCAGGGCGTGGAGTTTATCGAGCAGCCCATGCCGGCCGAGATGCTGGAGGAGGCGGCCTGGGTGCGAGCGCGAGTGCGGATGCCCATCATCGCGGATGAAGCCTGCCGGCAACCGGCGGATATTCCGAAGCTGGTTGGCGCCTATGACGGGATCAACGTGAAACTCATGAAGTGCGGCGGCATCCAGGCGGCGAAGCGGATGATCGAGGTGGCGAAGTCGCTCGGCCTCAAGACCATGCTGGGCTGCATGATCGAAAGCTCGATAGGCGTCACGGCCGCCGCGCACTTGTCGCCGCTGGTGGATTACGCCGACCTCGACGGCAACCTGCTCATCGCCAACGACCCCTACGATGGGGTCAAGGTGGAGCGGGGCAAGCTGATCCTCTCCGACCGGCCCGGGTTGGGGCTGCGCCCGGCACGCGCTTGAGCTGTCCGCTCGCGGTTCAGTGCAGCTTCCAGGAAGTGCCGCTTCGCTTGAGATGGCCGCTCGCTGGCGCTCGCGGTTCAGTGGAACTCCCCCGCACCGAACCGCGACCGACAGGGAGCGGGCGCAGCCTCCGCATATACCGCCATAGGGTCGCCTTGCCCGGACACCACATAGTGAAAGGCTGCGGAGACCGCGTCCTTGGTCCAGAGATAACTAGTGTTTCCATGGCGCGCCCAGCGCCTGCGGTCAGTCCCGTCCAGTCCTGTGCGACTAAGGACGCGGCTGGCGTAGCACTTCAGCCCGTTCATCACTCGTTCCGGCATCTGTTCGGCCTGGACCACCACATGTACATGGTTCGTCCTCACATGCGCCGCCATCAGTTGCCAGTTGCGGCGGGCACACGCCAGCCTCAGCCCAGCCAAGACGGCCTCTCGGCGCGGCTCGTCCAGGGTATAAGGAGGCTGCGGCATCCGGTTTCTTACTGCGGCCAGACGGGCCTCGTTCTCCTCCGGCAGTGGGCCGCCGGGTAGGTTGTGATGGCGATCTACAGCACCCGCCTGACCAGGGAGCCACGCGCCGTAACAGACAAAAATGATGAGGTAGGTGGATGGCACGCCCATGCTAATGGATGTGCCGTTACCAGTCGGAGAATCTCGCGGTTCATTGCAACTCCCCGGCTGGTCGCATCCGCCTGGAAGTGCCGCTACGGCTCAGAGAATCTGGCCGCTCGCTGGCGCTCGCGGTTCAGTGCAGTTTCCTGGAAGTGCCGATACGGGTCAGAGTATCTCGCGCCTGAGCTGTCCGCACGCGGCGAAGATGTCGCGGCCGCGGGGTTTGCGGATGAAGCAGGGCATCGCCCGCTGCACGATGGCCTGGAAGGCCGCGACCCGCGCCGGGTCCGGAGCCTCATAGGGAATGCCGGGGCCTGGGTTCAGGGCAATCAGATTCATCTTGCACTTCAGACGGGCCAGCAGACGAACTACCCGGCGCGCGTCGGCGTCGCTGTCGTTGACGCCTCGCAACAGGACGTACTCGAAGGTCAGCCTCTCCCATGGCCGGAGCGGGAACGCACGGCAGGCTTCGAGCAAATCGGCAAGATGATACTTCGCGGTGATCGGCATCAGCTCCCGGCGCTGCTCTTCGGTTGACGCGTTGAGCGAGATCGCCAGCTTGGGGCGCACCGGTTCACGGCCGAGTTCTTCGATTTTCGGGATGATCCCCGAGGTTGACAGGGTGAGCCGCCTCGCCGACAGTCCGACGCCCTCGGTGTCCACCAGCAGGCGGGTGGCCTTGATCACGCTCGCCAGGTTCAGGAGCGGCTCGCCCATGCCCATCATGACCACGTTTACCCGGCGGTCCGCCGGCTCCAGGCCCGCGTCGGCGGCGGCGAACAGGACCTGGGCCACGATCTCTCCCGCGGTCAGGTTGCGCTCCAGGCCCATCAGCGCCGTCATGCAGAAGCGGCAATTGACGGGACAGCCCACCTGCGTGGAGATGCAGATGGTGTCGCGCGCCTCCTCCGGCATCAGGACCGCTTCGACCGTGCGCCCGTCCTCCAGACGCAGCAGGTAGCGGCGCGTGCCATCGGCTGAATCGTAGCGCCGGTCCAGTTCCGGCAGGCCGATGCGGCACTGCTCCTCGATCCGGCGGCGCAGAGCCGTGGGCAGCGTCGTAAGGCTGGAGACGTCACGGGCCCGCCGGGCGTAGACGCCGTGATAGACCTGCCTGGCCCGATAGGCCGGCTGCTCCGTCCCCAGCAGCTCGCGCATCTCCGCAAGTTCCATCCCGAGAAGAACTTGCGCCATGCAACCAGTTTAGCAGCGCCCTCGCGTGCTAAACTGTTGAGCGGCTATGGCCATCAGCAAGGATTTGTTGGACATCTTGGTGTGCCCGCTGTGCAAGGCGACCGTCGAGTTGAAGCCGGATGGAAGCGGCCTGAAGTGCATCCAGTGCAAGCGGGTATATCCGGTACGCGACGATATCCCCGTCATGCTGGTCGACGAGGCCGAAATCGAAGAGTGATTGTTTCCGTGAATGGAAGCCGCTCTTGAGAAGATTCCCGCTGGCGCACGGGTGGCGGTGGTCCGCCTCCGCTCGTTGGGAGACTGTGTCCTAACCACTCCCGCTCTCGAAATCTTGAAGAGCAGCCGGCCGGATTTGGAGATTGGCGTCGTGGTCGAAGACAGGTTTGCATCGGTGTTTGAGTGCAATCCCGATGTAGCCGCGGTGTTGGCGCCCTCCCTCGCCGCGCTGCGAGCCTGGCGTCCCCGGCTTTGCCTCAACTTTCACGGCGGTAACCGTAGCCTGCGTCTGACCCTGTTCTCCGGAGCGGCGATCCGGGCGGGCCTCGCCCACTTTTGCTGCTCCTGGGCCTACCATGTGCGCATCCCGGCGCCGCAGGAGATCCTGAGGATTCACCGAACGGCCCACACCGCCGAGCATTTGGCGGCGGCCATGTTCTACCTGGGTGCGAAGCGGTGCGATGTGCCCAGGGCCAAACTGTTTGCCGAAAGGCCGCAGGCGGCTCCGCCATACGCCGTAATCCATCCGGTGGCGACCGGAGAGGGAAAGACCTGGCCCGCCGAGAAGTTCACGGCCGTGGCCAGCCACGTCGCCCGCCAACTGAAACTGGAGCCGGTGATCATCGCCGGACCGGGAGAGGACCTCGGCGCATTCCGTCAATTCCGCACGGTGGTGGGCGCGCCGCTCGGCGAAATCAAGTCGCTGATGGCGGGGGCCTCTCTTTTTGTGGGCAACGATTCCGGCCCCGCGCACATGGCCGCGGCGTTCGGCATGCCGGTGGTGGTGATCTTCGGCCGGTCCAATCCCGTGGTGTGGGCGCCCTGGAAAACCGCTTCGGAGACGATCGTGGCGCGCGGACGAATTGAGGATGTCGGCGTGCGGGAAGTGCTGGACGCCATCGAGCGGGTGAGGGTCGCCGCATGAAGCAATTGCTGCGACTGCTGCACTATGTGCGGCCTTATCTGCCGCCGCTGTTCTTGTCCGTGTTCCTGATGGCCTGCGTGGGCGTAGCTCAAGGGCTGATCGCGCTGTTGATTAAACCGGTCTTCGACCGCGTGCTGGACCCGGCCTCGGCCGACGCTCCAGTGGCGCTGTTCATTGTTCCGGTCTTCAGGACTACGGTCTACCTCAACGATCTCATTCCCATCGGCATCCGTCCGGTATGGACGCTGATTGCGGTGGGCATCCTCGCCGTGTACCTCCTTCGGGGCCTGTGCGATTACGCGGGCAACTACCTGATCAGCTACGTCGGCCTCTCCGCGGTGACGGACCTCCGGCAGCGGATCTTCGACAAGGTCCTGCGCCATGGCGCTGAGTTTTTCGAGTCGCACTCGACGGGCAAGCTGATGAGCTCGATCATGAACGACATCGAGAAGATTCAGGTCGCCACGTCGAGCATGCTCGCCGATTTGCTGCGGCAGTTCTTCATTGTCGTGGGCCTTTTGTACGTGCTTCTGGCCATGGACTGGAAGCTGGCGATCGTCAGTGTGACACTTCTGCCTTTCGTCCTGGTCCCCACCGCCCGCATTGGAAGGCGGATCCGCCGCACCACGCGCCGCGCCCAGGACGACATGGCGGAGATGAGCCAGATTCTGGAAGAGACCCTGAGCGGCCACCAGGTAGTGCGGGCGTTTGGCGCGGAGGAGTACGAGTCGCGCCGCTTCCACCACACCGCCGCGCGCCTGCGCAAGAGCAATCTGCACTACGTGGCGCAGCAGGCCATCGCTTCGCCGCTGATCGAGTTCTTCGCGGCGCTCACCATCGTCGGACTTCTCACTTACGCCCGGACCCAAATCAAGCTGGGCCATATGACGACCGGCGGATTCACCAGCTTCGTTATCGCGCTGTTGATGCTCTACGAGCCGGTGAAGCGCCTGACCGGGATCCACAACATCTTCCAGCAGGCCATCGGCGCCTCACAGCGGGTGTTCGAGTATCTGGACCGGCCCGAGGCCATCCCGGAGCGGGCGGACGCCGTCCCGCTCAAGCGCTTCGAGAAGTCCATCGTTTACGAGCGGGTCGCCTTCACCTACCCAACAACATTCAGCGAATTCGTGCTGGAGGACATCAACCTGGAGGTCAAGCGCGGCGAGGTCGTGGCTCTGGTGGGTCCCAGCGGGGCCGGCAAGACCACCCTCGTCCAACTCCTGCCGCGCTTTTACGATGTGACCGGCGGCGCCGTGCGGATCGACGGCCACGACACGCGGGATCTGACGATTGCCTCCCTGCGCAAGCGAATCAGCATCGTGCCCCAGGAGACGTTTCTGTTTAACGACAGCGTGTCCAATAACATCCGCTACGGCAATCGGGACGTCGGGATGCGCGCGGTCCGCGAGGCGGCGCGCGATGCGCTGTGCGAGGAGTTCATCCTTCAGATGCCCCAGGGCTACGACACCGTGATCGGCGAACGCGGCATGCGGCTGAGCGGCGGCCAGCGGCAGCGGATCGCCATCGCCAGGGCCCTGCTCGAAGACGCCCCGATCCTGATCCTGGACGAGGCCACCTCGCACCTGGACACGGAGTCAGAATTGCTTGTGCAGAAGGCTTTGGGAAACCTGATGGCCAGGCGGACGGTGATCGTGATCGCCCACCGGCTGTCCACCATCCGGCGCGCGGACAAGATCGTGGTGATCGATCAGGGGAGGGTGTGCGAAACCGGAAAGCACGACCAGCTCGTCACCGCCGGCGGCATCTATCAGAAGCTCTACGAATTGCAGTTCTTGGAGGCGGGCCAGGCCCTCGACCTATGAGCATTCGCAGCATGACCGGCTTTGCCCGCGTTCGGGCGTCTTCCGAGCGGGACGAAGTGATCGTTACCGTAAAGACCGTCAACCACCGCGGCCTGGACATCCATTTCCAGATGCCGGGCGACCTGGATGTTTTCGAAAGCTCGTTGCGCGCGCTCGTGAAACGCACCCTTGTGCGGGGTCATGTGCAAGTCGGCATCGGGCTCTCGAGGCCTCAAGCTGCGCCGGGCATCCTGAACCGCGAGCTGCTGGAAGCCTACCTGGCGGCCTTCCGCGCCGCCGCCGAAGCGGCGGGGGTGGTCGGGGAACCGGACCTGAATGCGGCGCTTAGTCTGCCGGGGATGTTTCGCGCCGGCGCCCCCGGAGAACCCAGCCCGGAAACCGAGCAGCTTCTTGTCACAACGCTCGAGCAGGCCATGGGGGCGCTCAACTCCTTCCGTGAGCGGGAGGGCGCCGAGCTTGCCTCGGACATGCTGACGCGCACGGCGGCGATACAGGATGCCGCGAGCCGGATCGAAGATCTGCGCGCGCGGGCCATGCCCGTCTATCAGGCGCGCTTGTCCGAACGGCTGTCGGAACTGCTCGGAACCGCGGCCATCGAGCCCGCGCGGCTGATGCAGGAGGCCGCGATCCTGGTGGACCGCGGCGACGTCTCCGAAGAATTGACCCGCCTCAGGGTCCACGCCGGCCAACTGGAGGGCATGCTGAAGGCGGGAGGCGAGGTCGGCAAGAGAATCGACTTCCTGCTCCAGGAAATGGGGCGGGAAACCAATACCATCCTGTCCAAGACCAACGGCATCGGAGATCTGGGCCTGGCCATCTCGGACCTGGCGCTGGCGGTCAAGGCGGAAATCGAAAAGATCAGAGAACAGTCACTGAACCTGGAATGAGCATAGTATTCATAATCTCGGCGCCATCCGGATCCGGCAAATCTACCCTCGTTAGCGGGCTCTTGAAGGAAATGCCCGAACTGCTGTTTTCCATTTCTTACACCACCCGGTCCCCACGTGGCCAGGAGCGGCCAGGAGAGAACTATTACTACACAAGTAGAGAGGATTTTGAGCAGCGAATTAAACAAGATGAGTTCCTGGAGTGTGCGGAGGTTTTCGGTAACTACTACGGTACTCATAGAAGCAATCTGGACCGGGCGCAGGCCGAGGGAAGGGACTTGGTACTCGACATCGACGTCCAAGGTGCGCGACAATTGAGGGGACGAATTCCGGAAGCCGTTAGTATTTTTATACTTGCACCTTCCCGCGAGATTCTGGAACAACGGCTGCGCGACCGGTCGGAAGACCCGGAAGCGGTGATCGCCCGGCGGCTGCGCGAAGCAGCGGATGAGATTCGCAATTACACTGACTATGACTACATCGTGGTGAACCACGAGGTGCCCTCTTCGGTCGGCAATCTGGTTTCGATTGTCAAGGCGGAGCGAGTCCGCCGCAGCCGGGTGGAAGGGGAAGTTCGGCCGATCCTGGCCACATTTGAGTGAAGGGAACAACGCGAGTGATCGCAGGCATTATGGTTGAGACACCCCCGAGGAACAACACTCTTTACACCATTCCGGACGATCCCGAACAGAGCATTTACCGCTGGATCGTCGTCACCGCCAAGCGCGCCCGGCAGCTTCAGGGCGGAGCGCGGCCGGTTCTTCCGACAACCTCCAAGAAACCGACCGTCATCGCCGCCGAGGAAGTTCGGCGCGGGCTCGTGAAGTGGGAGGACGACTTGCTGAACCCTCCGCCCGAGGAGCCCGCACCAGGGGAGTAGGCGATGCGCGCGATCCTCGGCGTCGGCGGCGGCATCGCCGCCTACAAGGCGGCCGAATTGGCGCGTGCGCTGGGCGAGCGCGGCATCGAGGTTCAGGTGGTCATGACCGCGGCGGCGCAGGAATTTGTGCAGCCGCTCACCTTCGCCGCTCTGACCGGGCGCAAAGTCATCACCAGCTTGTTCCCGGCGGCGGGCCAGGAAGAGACGCTGGGGAGCGCCGTCGAGCACATCCGGGTGGCGCAGGAGCACGATGTGCTGGTTGTGGCTCCGGCCACGGCGGACCTGCTGGCCAAATTCGCGCACGGCCTGGCGGACGATTTTCTGAGCACCCTCTACCTGGCCTTCACCGGGCCGGTGGTCCTGGCGCCCGCCATGAACACCAACATGTGGCGGCACACCGCGACCCAAGCCAACCTCGAGGCGCTGCGCGGGCGCGGGCACGTGCTGATAGGCCCGGATGATGGCTCGCTGGCCTGCGGCACGACCGGACCTGGGAGAATGTCCGAGCCCGAGGTGATCGCCGAAGCCGTGGCCGCATTGCTCGGCCAGCCGAAGGATCTGGATGGCGAAACGGTTCTGATCACCGCCGGGCCGACCCAGGAACCGCTCGACCCGGTGCGCTACCTTACCAACCGTTCGAGCGGCAAGATGGGCTATGCCCTGGCCGAGGCCGCCGCAGCGCGCGGGGCCCACGTGGTTTTGGTTTCCGGGCCGGTCGAACTCAGCGCGCCGCGCGGCGTCACGGTCTCTGCGGGTGCGTACGGCGCGCGAGATGCGCGAAGCGGTCCTGGCGAATCTCGAGGCGGCCACCATAGTCATTAAGGCCGCCGCCGTCGCGGACTACCACCTACCCCAAGTGCCGCAAAGCAAGCTCAAGAAGACCGCCGCCCGCCTGTCTCTGGAACTCGAACCGACGCCGGATATCCTGGCCGAACTTGGCCAAAAGAAGGGTGGCCGGCTGCTGGTCGGATTTGCCGCCGAGACCGAGAACCTCGCCGGGGAGGCGCGCCGGAAACTGCGCTCGAAGAACTGCGACATGATCGTGGGAAACCTGGTGGGCCAGGAGGGAACCGGCTTCGAATCCGATACCAACGAAGTGATTTTGGCTCTTTCGACAGGTGAGGTGGTCCCAGTCCCAAAAGCCTCCAAACTCGCGATTGCCGGTCGCATCTTCGACGAAATCCTGAAACTCCGCCTCGCCCTCCACGCCGCCCGATGAACCAGGAACTGCTGCGCCAGCGCCTTGAGTTCTATCGCGACCTGGGGGTGCGGACCGTGTATCGCCGCGAGAAGCCTATGACCGTCTCCGAGGTTTCGGATTCCCTGGAATACATCCGCGCGGATATTGGCGATTGCACCCGCTGCCGCCTGCATCAGGGCCGTAACAAGATCGTATTCGGCTCGGGCAACCAGCAGGCGAAACTGGTCTTCGTCGGCGAGGGCCCGGGCGCGGATGAAGACGCCCAGGGATTGCCCTTCGTGGGGCGCGCCGGGCAATTGCTCACGCAAATGATCGACGGCACGGCGCAAAAAGAGGGAATTCCCATCGAGCGCAAAGACGTCTACATCTGCAACGTGGTCAAGTGCCGTCCCCCCGAGAATCGCACCCCCGAGCCCGACGAGATGGAGACGTGCGGGCAATTCCTGCAGCGCCAATTGCTGGCCATCCACCCCAAGGCGATTTGCGTTCTGGGCGCGACCGCGGCCAAAGCGCTGCTCGAGCGCAAGGAAGGCGTCACCAAAATGCGCGGCAACTGGTATCGCTGGAAGGAGATCCCGGTGATGGTCACCTATCATCCTTCCTACCTGCTGCGCCCTTACAACCAGAACGCCAAGCGCGAAGCATGGGAAGATCTCAAGAAGGTTCTCCACTATGTCTACGACTGAGCCCCGCCGCGGACTCTTCATCACCTTTGAGGGGATCGACGGCAGCGGCAAGACTACCCAAATGCGGCTGCTGGCCGGGGCGCTTCGTGCTGAGGGCCGTGAAGTCGTCGAGAACTACGAGCCGGGCGGCACGCCGATCGGGACGCAGATTCGCCGCATCCTGCTGGACGCCGCCAATCAGGCGCTCTCTCCCACGGCCGAGCTGCTGCTGTATTTCGCCTCGCGCGCGCAGAATGTGGACGAGCTGATCCAGCCGGCCTTGCGCGCGGGCAAGATCGTGCTCTCGGACCGCTTTACGGATTCGACGCTGGTCTACCAGGGTGTCGGGCGAGGGCTCGGCAAGGATGTCGTGCGTCAGCCTGGACGCCGTCGCCTGCCGGGGACTGGCGCCCGATCTGACCCTGCTAATCGACATTGATTTGGAAACCAGCCTGGGCCGCGCGCACTCCCGCAACCGCACCTTGCAGGAGAACGGCGCCCTGGCCGAGACCCGAATGGACGACCAGGCCGTCGACTTCCACCGGCGCGTTCACGGCGCCTACGCCGAACTGGTGCGAAGCGAGGCCGGACGGTTCGCCGTGATCGACGGCAGGCGCGACATCGAGGCCGTGGCCCGGGATGTGCGGGAAGCCGTGGCGCAACGCCTCCGGAAGGCTGCGCGTGTTTGAAGGTTTCTACGGCAACCCGGCGGCGACCAGCGCGCTGGAGCGCATGATCGAGCAGCAGAAGATCCCCCAGACGCTGCTGCTGGCAGGCCCGGAAGGCGTGGGCAAGGCAACCCTGGCGCGGCGGTTCGCCTCGCGCCTGCTGGGCGGCGCCGGCAAGATCGAGAACGACGACCTGAGCCTGCCGCATAATCTCGCCTTGATCCAGGAGCGCGAGAAGTGGCCCGCCGACAAGCGCGCCGAAGAGCCGCTCTTCTTCGGCTCGCATCCGGATTTCCTTACCTTTGCCCCCGACGGCCCCTTGCGCCAAATCTCCATCCAGCAGATGCGCCTCGCCAAAGACCGCGCGCAGTACAAGCCCGACCGGGGCAGCCGGCGGATATTCCTGATCGATCACCTGGACCGCGCCAACGAGCAGGCGGCGAATTCCCTGCTGAAGACGCTGGAGGAGCCTCCCGAGCACCTGATCCTGGTGCTCACCGCCCAGAACGCTTACGATCTGCTGCCCACCATCCGGTCGCGTGTGGTTCCCCTGCACCTTGCGCCCCTCTCGGGCGAGGAGATGAGCCGTTTTGTCGCGGCCCGCGCGCTCGACCAGCCCGAGCGGCGCCTGGCTCTGGCCGGAGGGAGCCCGGGCGTGGCGATATCGCTGGATCTCGACGAGTACGACCGCCGTAAGAACGCGATGTTGGCTTTGCTTCGGACGGCGTCCGGCGCGGCGCCCTTCAGCAGTTGGGTGGAAGTGTCCGACACCGTGCTGGCGGGGCGGGAGGACAAGCTCGAAGGCCACCTGAAAGTCCTCTACGGCCTGCTGGCGGACCTTCTGGCGGTGCGCGAAGGGTCCGGCGATGTCCGCAACCCGGAGTTGCGGCCCGAACTGGAGAAGCTGGCCGCGCGCGTCTCCTTCAATTGGATCCGCTCGGCCGTGGATAAAGTGGACGAGCTGATGTCCCTCCTGCGCCGAAACATCCAGAAAGAGCATCGCCCTGGACGCTCTAATTCTGGAACTGCGGCCGTAGTCTCCGGCGCCCTCCCGGTGCGCGAGAATAGAAACAGTTCCACTTTCTCCGGAGGAGGCATGGACGGTCATGGCTAGCTACCCGCAGGAAGCGATCCGCTCACAACTCGTCGACCGCCGGCACAAGCTGACGGCGGCCATCGACGATGTCGAAGACGCAACCCACCTCGAAGATCTCTTGCAGCAGGTTGACTTGGCTCTCGATCGCATTGATCGAGGCTCCTACGGCATCTGCGACGCATGCCACGAGCCCATCGAAGCGGATCGGCTGCTGGCCAACCCTCTGATGTGCTTGTGCCTGGACCACCTCACCACGGCCCAGATGGAGGCCCTTCAACAGGATCTGGATTTGGCCTCTCGGATTCAGGCTGGCCTGCTGCCCAGCGCAGATTACGTCTCCGCCGGATGGGAAGCCAGCTACCACTACGAAGCCGCCGGTGCCGTCAGCGGCGACTATTGCGATCTGATTAGCTTGGACGGCGGCGGCCTGTTCTTTGCCATGGGGGACATCTCCGGTAAAGGCGTCGCAGCCTCCCTGCTAATGTCCCACCTGCACGCGATCATTCGCAGCCTCGTTCCCACCGGCTTGCCCCTGGAACAGCTTGTGGAACGGGCCAACCGGATCTTCTGCCAGAGCACAATTTCCTCGGCTTTCGCCACGCTGGTCTGCGGCAGGGCTACGGAATCCGGCGATGTCGAGATCTGCAATGCCGGACATTGTCCGCCGCTAACGTTTCCGGGCGACCCGTCGGTCCTGACCGGACCGACCGGCCTGCCCATCGGTATGTTTGCCGACGGCCGTTACTCAGTGCGCCATTTTCAACTCCCGCGCGGACAGGGGTTCTTCCTCTACACCGACGGGTTGGTCGAGGCTCGGAATCGGGAGGATGAAGAGTACGGCACCGACAGGCTTTCGCTCATGCTGGCGGCGAAAGGAAACTTACCCACACCGCGACCTGCTGAGGGTGTGTCGGGAGGACCTCGCCAGATTCCAGGCTGGCTCACCGAGGCTGGATGACGTGACCCTCATGGGCATCAGAAGAACCGATAACTATCACAACTGATTTAACTGCAGGGATATATTCGGCTTGACAGGCAATTGAATCATCCGTATACTTGAAACGATCGTATGATTCAGGCGAACGTTTCATCTAATATCGGAGCCGCTACCAGAGAGCGTATCCTCGACTCCGCTGAGCGGCTCTTCGTCGAGAATGGCTTCGATGCCACCTCTTTGCGCATGATCACCACCGACGCCGGGGTGAACCTCGCGTCCGTGAACTACCATTTCCACTCCAAGGATGCGCTGATTGAAGCCGTATTCGCGCGCCGCATCGGCCCCGTCAACCGGCGGCGCCTCGAGTTGCTCAACGCCTGCCTGGAGAAAGCCGGGGAAGGGCCGCCGCCCCTGGAAGAGATTATTCGCGCCTTTATCGAGCCGGCCATCATGTTGCGCCTGGGTCCTGCCGGCGCTGATGTGGGCCGGCTCTTCGGCCGAACCTATGGCGGGCCGTCCGGGACGGCGCGCCGCTGCTTCTTCGAGATGATGAGGGAGATAGCCCGGCCGTTCACCGAGGCGTTTCGCAAGGCTGCCCCGGACCTGCCCCAGGTGGAACTTCTGTGGCGAATCCATTTCTCCATCGGGGTGATGGCTCACACCCTGGCCGGGGCCGACCACCTGAAGACCGTCTCGGCGGGGCTCTGCGACCTGTCGGACCCGGAGAGCGTCATCGAGCGCATCGTCGCCTACGTGGCCGCCGGGATTCGCGCTCCATTGCCGGACAAACTGAACCGGAGTTGAAAACCTATGCCGAAACCAGTCAGGCGATTCCCACTCTTGTTTCTTCTGACGGCCCTGTTGGCGGCCCAGGCCAGCTCGCCCATGGATCTCAGCCTGAAGCAGGCGATTGACATGGCGCTCGCCCCGGACGGCAACACCCGTTATCAACTGGCCGTCCAGGCCGTGAAACTGGCCGAGTCTCGCGCGGCGCAGGCCCGGGCGTCCTTACTCCCTAATCTGGATGCGGCAGTGTCGGACCAAAGCCAGACCCGCAATCTGGCGTCGTTCGGCATCAATATCAAGCTCCCGATTCCGGGTTTCAACTTCCCCACCTTCGCCGGGCCCTTCACCACGTTCGATGCCAGGGTCAGCGCCACGCAATCTGTTTTCGATTTTGGCGCCATCCGCAGGTACCAGGCCTCGCGCACCGGCGTCCAAGCCGCAGCCGCCGACACGGATGCGGCGCGCGACCAGGTCGCCGCGCAGGTGGCTGCCCAGTACCTGGCTGCGATTCGGGCCGAAGCCCGGGTGGAGGCGGCGCGGTCCGACCTGAACCTGGCCCAGTCCCTGCTCACACTGGCTTCGAATCAGAAGGACGCCGGAACTGGAACAGGGATCGAGGTTACGCGGGCCAGGGTTCAACTGGCGCAGGGGCAGCAGCAATTACTGATTGCGCAAAATGAGTCGAGGCGGGCCCAACTGGAACTGCTGCGGACCATCGGGCTGCCTTCCTCCACACCGGTGCGGCTGACCGGCAAGCTCGATTATGTCCCGGCCGACCCGGTAACGCCCGAAAAAGCTCTGGAAGTCGCACTAGCGTCTCGCGCCGACTGGAAGGCCGAGCAGAAGCGGGTCGAGACCGCCCGGCTCACCTACAGCGGCGTCAAGATGGAGCGGCTGCCTTCGGTCACGGGTTTCGCCGACTATGGGAGCAACGGAACCGGCCTCGATAACTCCGTTCCGACCCGGACCTACGGGCTGTCGCTGCGCGTGCCCATCTTCGATGGCGGGCGGCGCGACGCCCGGCGCGGCGAAAGCCGCAGCCAGTACGAACAAGAACGAATCCGCAGCGTCGATCTGCGCCGCCAGATGGAACTGGACGTCCAACTGGCGCTGGACAATCTGCACTCGGCTGAGGAACAGGTCAATGTCGCCAGCGAGGGACTGAAGCAGTCGGAGGCCGAAATGGAGCAGGCGCAACGGCGTTACAGGGCGGGTTTGACCAGCAGCCTGGAGGTCACCGACTCCCAGACCCGGCTGGCGCGGGCCAGGGACAACCGGATATTGGCGCTCTTTCTGTACAACGGGGCTCAGCTAGACCTCTGGCGGGCCATGGGCACAATCCGGCAGATGCTGAGTCAAGGAGCACAAGGGCTATGAAGAAGCGAATCATCGTACTGATTCTAGTGGTGATCCTGGGGGTAGCGGCGTTCTACCTGGTGCGCCGGTGGAACGGCGCCGAAACGGGCACGCTCTCGTTTTCGGGGAACATGGAACTGACCGAAATGAGAGTCTCTTTCAAGACCGCCGGCAAGCTGGTGGAATTGAAGGTGAGAGAGGGAGATCCGGTCAAGAAAGGGGATGTCATTGCCCGGCTCGACAGCGCCCAGCTGCACAGCCAGCAGGACGCGCAGCAGGCCGCGGTGGCGGCGGCCCAATCGCAGCTCGCCCAGCTCCTGACCTCGATTGAGTTTCAACGCCAGACGGTCGAAGGCAACATCGCCGCCAGCCAGGCCGATCTCGCCCAAGCCCAGGCGCGGTTGAGGGAGTTGGAGTCTGGCTCCCGCCCTCAGGAAATCCAGGAAGCTCGTGCGGCCGTCGATGCTGCCGGGACCGAAAGCTCCCGGGCGGCCAACGATTGGGTGCGGGCGCAGACACTTTACAAGAGTGAGGACATCTCGACGGCGCAGTACGACCAGTTTCGCACCCAGTCCCAGCGCTCGGCGGCGGCTCTGAAGCAGGCCGAGCAGCGGCTGGCGCTGGTGGTCGAAGGGCCGCGCAAGGAGACCATCGAGGGCGCGCGCGCCATGGCCGAGCGCGCCAAGGCCGCGCTCAGTCTGGCCCAAGCCTCGCGTCTGGAGTTGAAACGCAGGGAGCAGGAAACCGCCGCCCGCCAGGCCGAGATCGAGCGCACACGCGCCCAGTTGGCCGTGGTCGATTCGCAGTTGGGCGATACCGAGATCGTTTCGCCCATCGACGGCGTGGTTCTGGTGAAGTCCGCCGAACCCGGAGAAGTCTTGGCGGCCGGCGCGACCGTGGTGACTCTCGGGGACATCGAGCATCCCTGGCTCCGCGGCTATGTGAGTGAAACGGAGCTGGGCCGCGTGAAGCTCGACCAGCAGGTCCGGGTGACAACCGATTCCTACCCAGGCAAGGAGTACATAGGCCGGGTGTCGTTCATTGCCTCCGAGGCGGAGTTCACTCCGAAACAGATCCAGACTTCGGAGGAAAGGGTGAAGCTGGTGTACCGCATCAAGGTAGACCTGCCCAACGCCCAGCGAGAGCTCAAACTGAACATGCCGGCCGACGCCCGGATCCTGCTCAGCGAGACAAAGTGATGGGCGAGGCCATCATCCAGGCCCAGGACTTGACGCGGCGCTTCGGCGAGCTGACGGCGGTCGACCGCCTGAACCTCGAGGTCGCCCCTGGCGAGATCTTCGGTCTGGTGGGTCCCGACGGCGCGGGCAAGACCACCACGTTGCGCCTGATGTGCGGGCTGATCGACCCGGATAGCGGCCGGACGCTGGTGACCGGCCACGACCCCTCGCGCGAATCCGTCCAGGTGCGGGACCGGATCGGGTACATGGCGCAGCGCTTCGGTCTCTACGGGGACCTGACGGTTGACGAGAACATGAACTTCTACGCCGACCTGTTCGGCCTCTCCGGGGCGGAGCGCGAGGAGTTGCTGCCCGGCCTGCTCCAGATGACCCGCATGGCCCCGTTTCGCAAGCGCCGCGCGGGGCTGCTTTCCGGCGGGATGAAGCAGAAGCTGGCCCTGATGTGCACCCTGCTGCACAAGCCTCAGGTCTTGTTTCTGGATGAGCCGACCAACGGAGTGGACCCCGTCTCGCGCCGCGATTTCTGGGAGATCCTCTATCAGCTTGTCCGGGAAGGCATGACGGTCTTCCTCACCACGGCCTACCTCGACGAGGCCGAGCGCTGCGACCGGGTGGGGCTCATGCACCGGGGACGCCTGATCCGCTGCGATGCGCCGGCCGCATTCAAGACCCAGACCGGCGAGCTTTGCTACAAGGTCCGGTGCCCGGACCAGCGCGCGGCGAAAGCTTACCTGAAGAAGGCCGAGCGGCGTGGCCAGCGTGGAGTCGTTCGGCGCCGACCTGCACCTGTTTCTGTCTCCCGCCCGCACCACGGCGGAGAAGCTGGCCGGAGCGCTCGACGCAGCCGGACTGGGGCCCGCCCAGTTCGTTTCGACGCAGCCCTCGCTCGAGGACGTCTTCATTCTTCTGATCCGGAAAGAGCCGGGGGAGGCGTCATGAGCGCCAACCACTGGGCGGTCGAGGCGGAAAACCTGGTGAAGCGGTTCGGCGACTTCACCGCGGTGGACCACGTCTCCTTCCAGGTGCGGCGCGGTGAGATCTTCGGTTTCCTCGGCCCCAACGGCGCCGGCAAATCGACGGTCATTCGCATCCTGTGCGGCCTGCTGCGGCCCACCCAAGGCCTGGCGCTGGTGGGCGGCTACGACGTGGCGAAGGATCCTGAAGTCGTGCGCCACAACGTCGGATATATGTCGCAGAGGTTTTCCCTCTACGACGACCTCACGGTGGAGGAGAACCTGGCCTTCTTCGGCGGCGTCTACGGAGTGCCCGAGGATCGCTTGCCGGAACGCGAGACCGCGGTGCTGCGCATGGCCGGACTGGAGGACAAGCGCAAGACCATGACCCGGCTGCTGGCCGGCGGCTGGAAGCAGCGCCTGGCGCTGGGTTCCGCGATCCTGCACGAGCCTCCGATTCTGTTCCTGGACGAACCGACCTCCGGCGTCGACCCCATCGCGCGCCGCGAGTTCTGGGATTTGATCTACCAGCTCTCCGAAAAGGGACACACGGTCTTCGTCACCACTCACTACATGGACGAGGCCGAGTACTGCCACCGGCTGGCGCTGATGTACAAGGGCAAGATCGTGGCCATGGACACGCCCGCAGCCCTCAAGCAGGCGGCGGCGAAGTCGTCGATGGAGGAAGTGTTCGTGGCAACCATTGAAGAAGAGGAGCGCGGCGCGGCATGAGATTCCATCCATCCATCGGGCGCACCGCGGCCGTGGCCCGCAAGGAAGGCCTGCATATTCTGAGGGACCCGAGAAGCCTGTGGCTGGCGTTGGCCATGCCGGTAATGATGCTCACGCTGTTCGGCTATGCGCTGACTCTGGACATAGACCGGGTGCCGACCCTGATCTACGACCAGGACCAGAGTCCCGAGAGCCGCGAGCTCGTGGCGCGCTTCGCCGGCTCCCGGTACTTCCAGATCATCGGCTCCGTCGACGATTACGAGCCCATCAAGCGCATGATTGACCGGAGCCAATGCACTCTGGCGGTAGTCATCCCCCGCGACTACTCCCGCGACGTCAACAGTTCGCGCGAAGCGCAGGTGCAGTTGCTGGTGGACGGCAGCAACTCCAACACGGCCTCGATTTCTATGGGCTACGCCGAGGCGCTGGTGCGGGCTTACTCCTTCGAGCTGCAGACCAAGGCCATGACCCGGAAGGGCGGCGGCACGCTCAATCTGCCCGTGGATGCGCAAGTGCGGGTCTGGTACAACCCGATGCTGCAATCGAAGAACTACATCGTGCCGGGCCTGATCGCCGTCATCCTCATGATCATTTCCGCCATGCTGACGTCCCTGACCGTGAGCCGGGAATGGGAGACGGGCACCATGGAGCAGCTCCTGTCGACTCCGGTGCGCGCGCACGAGATTGTGCTCGGCAAGATGACGGCGTACTTCGTGCTCGGGTTCATCGACACGCTCATCGTCCTGACGGTTGGCGTTCTGCTGTTCGGGGTGCCGCTGCACGGAAGTCCGCTGCTGGTGCTGGTTTCGAGCGCCATCTTCCTGCTGGGGGCGCTGTTCTCCGGCATCTACATCTCCGCGGCCAACCGGACCCAGCTTCAGGCCTTCCAGCTCGGGCTGCTGATCTCTTTTCTGCCAACCTTCCTGCTTTCGGGGTTTGTCTATGCGATCGAGAACATGCCGCCTGTGCTGCAACTCTTGAGCTATCTGATCCCCGCCCGGTACTTCATCACGATCGTGAGGGGAATCTTTCTGAAGGGGGTAGGGATTGAAGTGCTGTGGCTGGAGATGCTGCTGCTCGTGGTGTACGCCGCACTTCTCTTCCTGGCCACCACGAGGAAACTCAAAGCGAAGCTGGCGTGAACGATATGTGGAGACGAATTCGGGAGATCCTGAAGAAAGAGTTCCGGCAGGCGCTGCGCGAGCCGCGCATGCGCGCGATGATGTTCATGCCGCCGCTCATACAGCTCCTCATCTTCGGCTACGCCGTGAACCTGGACGTGGACCACACCAAGATCGCGTGGATGGATCAGGACCGTTCCGCCCAGAGCCGCAGCCTACGGGCGGCCTTCGAGGGCTCCGGCCGCTTTCAAGTGGTGGCCACTCCGTCGAGCGACGCCGAAGTGCGGGACCTGATGGACCACGGACGGGTGCTGGGTGTTGTGCGCCTGCTGCCGGGCTTCAACCGTCACCTCGAGCGCGGCGAGACCGCCGAAGTGCAGATACTGGTGGATGGCACCAACTCGAACACGGCGGCGCTCATTTCATCCCAGGCGGCGGGGGTGGTGGCGGGTTTTGCGAGTCAGGCGATGTCGGCGCAGATGCGGCGGCGTCTGGTCGGCCCGAGCACGCTGGCCGGGGCGCCCGTGAGCCTCTCCGTGTCGACCGTCACTCTGCGCAGCCGGGTGTGGTTCAATCCGGAGCTGCAGAGCCGCGATTTCTTCGTGCCAGGCGTGGTGGTGAACATCCTGATGCTGGTGACGCTGCAACTGACCGCCATGGCCATCGTGCGGGAGAAGGAGATCGGCACCATGGAGCAATTGATGGTGTCGCCCATTCGCCCGATCGAGCTGATTCTGGGAAAGACGCTGCCGTTTGCGCTGGTGGGCCTGATTGACACGCTGCTCGTGACCGGCGCCGCTCTCGTGGTATTTCACGTCCCGTTTCGCGGAAGCGCTCTCATGCTTCTAGGTTCAGCCGTCCTCTTCCTGCTAAGCACGCTGGGGGTGGGCCTGTTCATCTCGACCATCAGCAACACGCAGCAGCAGGCGATGATGTCCTCGTTCTTCTTCTTCAACCCCGCCTTCATGCTCAGCGGCTTCATGTTTCCGATACGGAACATGCCACCGCTGGTTCAATACCTGACCTACCTGAATCCGGTTCGCTACTACATGGAGATTGTCCGCGGCATCTTCCTGAAGGGAACCGGGGTGGCGGTCTTATGGCCGCAACTGCTCGCGCTGCTGATCTTCGGAGTAGCTATCCTGACGTTGAGCGTGCTGCGCTTCCACAAGAGGCTGGATTAGATGCGCCAGAGATTCATGTTGACCATCGTGGCGTTGGCGGCCTTGGTGGCGGCGGCGCCGCGGGAGTCCACCAATTCGGTGGGCATGAAATTCGTGCGGATCGATCCGGGCTCGTTCAAGATGGGTTCCGATAGCGGCGACCCAGACGAGACGCCAGTACACGAGGTCACCCTGAGCAAGGGGTTCTACCTGCAGACGACCGAGGTGACGCAGGCGCAGTGGGAGGCGGTGATGGGGAGCAATCCGAGCAAGTTCAAAGGGCCGGACCTCCCGGTGGAGAATGTCTTGTGGGATGACGTTCAGGACGTTTCTGGGGAAGCTGAACGCCAGGGAGAAGGACACTCGCTACCGGCTGCCGACGGAGGCTGAGTGGGAGTATGCCTGCCGGGCGGGCGGGCAGGAGCCGGACGTAGCTCCAAACCTGGGTGAGGTGGCCTGGTCGGATGTGAACTCCGCGGGACAGACGCATCCGGTAGGCCAGAAGAAGCCGAATGCCTGGGGGCTGTACGATATGCGGGGGAACGTGTGGGAGATTGTCCAGGATTGGTACGGCGGATATTCGGCGGAACGGTCAGTCGATCCCCAGGGGCCGCCAACCGCTGGCTACCGGGTGATTCGCGGTGGTTCGTGGGACCTCGTTAAGCCCAACGGCTTCCGCTGCGCCGATCGCGCCGGCGCCAGGCCGGACTACCGTTACTTCAGCAGCGGCTTTCGTTGTGTCAGGACTCCCTGATGACCGTTGCCAGCATCGCTTCGGCGGCGGCCTTCACCGTGTTGACATGAATCGCCACGGTGTCTTCCAGCCGGAAGGCGTATCCGCCCGCCAAGGTCACCGCTACTGGCACGCCGTGGCGCCGCGCCGTCTCCAGCACGAAACGGTCTCGCTGCCGCAGACCGGCCATGGTCAAGCCCAATCCGCCTAGCTGGTCCTGGTAGTAGGGATCGGCCCCGGCCAGGTAGATGAGCAAGTTCGGCGCGTGCTTCTCCAGAGCTGGGACCATGAACCGCTTCAACTTTTCCAGGTACTCCTCGTCGCCGGTCTGGTCGGCGAGGTCGATGTCGATGTCCGAGGGGGGCTTGACCGCGGGGTAATTGTTCAACTGGTGAATCGACAGGGTGAAGAACATCGCCATCGCCGGCGAAAATGGACGCGGTGCCGTTGCCTTGGTGTACGTCGCAATCCACCACCATGGCGCGCGTGATTGCGCCCTCGCGGCGGAGGCGCTGGATGGCCACGGCGACGTCGTTGATGGCGCAGAAGCCCTCCCCATGGTCCGGGAACGCGTGATGAAAACCTCCGCTCAGGTTGAAGCCGAGTCCGTCGCGCAGGGCCAGCCGGCTAGCCAGCAGGGTCCCGCCCGCGGCCAGACGGAAGGCTTCCACCATGGCCCGGGAGTAAGGCACCTCGAGGCGCTGGATATCGTGGTAGGTCAGCGTCCCGGTCCGCAGCCGCTCGATCCACTCGCGGTCGTGCGCCAGCCTGAGGTCGTCATCCGAGGCGGGTTCGGGCGATACGAAATCGCCGGGTTCCGCGAGACCTTCCGAAAGCAGCTTGTCCCGGGTCAGCCGGTACTTCTGCCCGGGGAAGACGTGTTCGCCGATGTGCAGATCGTAACCATCGTGATACACCAATCGGAACGCCAGCATCGAGAAGGCAGCCTATTCGGCAAGTCTAGCGTGTTTCGCCGCTGGTGGCAGCAGCCCGGAAAGCGAGCCAGGTGAGAATCAGCGACGCCGCCAGCAGACCGCTGTCGCGCAGCAGGGTGTAAGGCGAAATCACGTCCCCGCTCCCGAAGCAGCCGCAGTCGATCTGCATTCCCTTCAGGTAGGAACGCGCCATCGCCGCCAGGAACGAAATCAGGATCAACGAGACCAGGCTGGCGGACAGGCGGAGCCATTTCCCCACGATCAATAGCACTCCGAGCAGCAGTTCCGCCCAGGGCAGGCTCCGCGCCGCGGCCATTACGGCCCACTGGGGCAGCAATCTGTAGGCGTCGATCTGGAAGGCGAACAAGACCCAGGAATCCCGCAGCTTGGTCCAGGCGGCGTACACGAACACGATGCCCAGCGCCACTCTGAGGGCCAGCAGCAAGTGCCCGGGCAGCTTATTTCGCCAGTAGGTCATCGAGGAAGCGGCTCAGCAGGCTGTAGTTGACGGCCCCCGCCAAAGGATACTGCTTCAGGCGATAGGTGACGATCAGGGTAGGGGTCTGGTCCAGGCGGACCTTCTTTCCTAGCGCAATGTCCTGCTCGATGCTGGCGACGGTGGCGGGAGTCGAGACCAAGGCCCGGACCTGTTTGGCTTCGGCCGGAGTCAGGACGCTGCACGCGGTCTCGTCCACCTTGCCGCTCGCCGACCACGCCGCTTGATTCGCAAACAATGCGTCCGCCACCTGCTGATACTTTCCAATCCGTTCGGCCGCGGTAGCGTACAAGGCCGCCTGCCGCGAGTAGGCGTGCATCGGGAGGGGGAAGTTGCGTTGTATCAGGTACACCTTGCCATTGCCGACGTAGTCCTTCATCAAGGGGCGCAGCGCCTCGTCGTGGAGGACCTTGCAGGCGGGGCACTGAAAGTCGGAGAAGACCTCGATCATGATGGGAGCGTTGGGAAAGCCCGACGCCTTGCCCACCGAGAACCCGGCCGTAGGAGCGGCCACGGCTTCCAGCAGCAGCGCCAGGACGAGCACGACGATCTTCATGCTTTCAGCGTACCTGAGGCCCCTTGGCCAGGGCAAGGCCTGACGCTCACGCTCACGCTAAGGCGACTTTCGCACATCAGGGCCGTTTTGCCGGGTGAGTCGGGCATAGGGCTTTTGTAAGACGGTGCAACGCACGGTACTGTACCGGGGTGCAGTCAACGACAAGCAGCAGCACCGCTCGCGCACCCTGAGCCTGTTCCCCGAGGATCGCGAGATTCCCGAAGATGCCGTCGACAGCCTATAGGTGAGACTGAGCGGGCTGGAATGGCGCATGTTCGGCAACTGCTGGCTGGCTTGCGAAATCTGGCGCCAGTGGGGCTGGACGAGTTCTGGCAGCAGCGCTTGCCGGACGGCCGCGAGGCCGTAAGTTGGGAGAAGGTGCTGGAGTTACTGGTCGTCAATCACCTGCTGGATCCGGCCAGCGAGTTCCGCGTGCACCGGCAGTGGTTTCTGTCGACCGCCATGGACGAGTTGCTGAACGTGGATTACGCGGTCGCGGAAAAGGACCGGCTGTACCGTTGCCTGGACCGGGTGCTGGAGCACAAGCAGGATCTGTTCGTGTGGTTACGAGGAAAGTGGGCTGATCTGTTTCACGCCGACTTCGAGGTGCTGCTCTACGATTTAACGAGCACGTATTTCGAAGGCGCCATGGAAGAGAGCCCCAAGGCCAGGCGCGGCTACAGCCGCGACGGCCGGCCGGATTGCTTGCAGGTGGTGGTGGCGCTGGCGAGCGTCCCTCGACAAAATCGAGAGGACCTACGGAAAGGCGAAGCGGTCGCTTCAAACTCTGCAGCATCTTGCGCGCGCCCCAAGTGGGATGGTTCTGCCGTTCGGCCACGATCGTGGCCGCTGTTTCCTCATCGATTGCCTGCGGGCTGTGATGGGGCGCCCGGCTGCGGTCGGCCAACCCGGCTCGTCCGCTCTGACGGAAGCGCTCCAGCCACTCCCCGATGAATTCATTGCGTTGGTCCAAAGCGTTCCTCTCGTGCCAGGGCATTTGCCCAGTGTCCGAGATCTGCGTCGGCTACTACCACTGTCACCCATGTCGCCAGTCGGTATCACTTGCCGTTTTTCGTAGGATTGCGGCTAGTACTCGGCCGCTGTTTTGACTTGCTCGTCAGGCGGGTGATCGTGTGAGAAGATGGCGGCTGTGACTCTGCTCTTGCGGAGGTGTCTGCGCTGGCCCGTCAGGCTACTGACGGCGCTGGGGCTGTTGATGGTTGCCGTTACATTCACGCCGCTGGTGAGTTGGTGGGCGCGGGTGTTGGCCGGCCCTTGGAACGACCCGGCAGGTGAGATTGTCGTTGTACTCACGGGTTCGGTGACCAGCCCAGGCATTTTGGGGGAAAGCTCCTACTGGCGGGCGGTCTACGCGGTGTACGTATATCAAGAAGGTCGAGGTGTACAGCAGATCCTGGTGAGCGGAGGCGGGACAGAGGAGACGCCGTACGCGGAGACGGTGCAGCGGTTTCTGGTGGCCGGCGGAGTGCCGGCCGGTGTAATCCGCACGGAAACGCTCTCGAAAAGCACTCGCGAGAGCGCGCTGGAGGTGACGCGCCTGCTGCGCGACACCCCCGGAAGGAAGATCCTGCTCACGAGCGACTATCACATGTTTCGGGCGGCCAGAGCATTCCGCAAGGCAGGCCTGGTCTTTGAACCGAGGCCCTTTCCGGACGCGCTGAAGCGCGCCAACAGTTGGCTCCAACGCTGGCCGGTGTTTCTAGACCTAGTAACGGAAACCACGAAAATCGGCTACTACTTCGCTCGCGGGTGGATTTGAGGGGCTTGGGGAGAAGAGACAAGACCAGTCCTTGACGATATCAGGCCAGGCGCCCCGCTTTGTAGGGCAGGAAACGGGACATGGCACCCCAGCACGGTCACAACTGGATGCTGAAAAATCCAGACGCTCCCAATGCCCGGCTAAGTCATTGATATGGCTGGGATAGTGGAATTGTACCAGTCGGCGTACCGGCGCGTGGAAGCGCGTTCGCTTTTGTGCGGTCTGTTAGCGTGTAGGTGGGGGAGGACATGCGCACATCAGTGCTGTTACTCATTGCCGCGGCCCTGCCGGTTGCGGCGCAGACGAAAGTGGATCTACGGACACAATCAAAAGGCGTTGATTTCTCCGAGGCAGCGGCAACGCGGCCGTTGAAGACCGGGACCACCCTGCCGGCCACTTGCCTTGCCGGAGAGATGTTCTTTAAGACGGATGCTACTCCGGGCAGCAACATCTATGGGTGCACGAACGATGGCGTCTGGCGCATGCAGAGCGGCCTTAGCACCTTGACAGTGCAGAATTCAGGGGTTGTGGTCGGGACCCAAGCAGCCCAGAACTTCATTGCTGGACCTGGTCTACTGAACGTGATGACGGACACAGGCACGCGGATCAACATCCAGCAAAATGTCGATACGGCGGTGGTTCAGACGCGGGCGGCGGCACAATCCGGGGAAGGCTTACTGTGCGCTCCATCCAGTGGTTCAGGCAGTGCTTTCCTGTGCTCAATGAGCCCAACCCTGACGTCATACACGCCGGGGATGGTGTTGTTCTTGAAACCGGACACAAGTTCCGCGGGCGGAGAGGTGACGATCGACATAGACACGTTGGGCCCAGTGCCTGTCAGGCTGGCCGATGGAGTCACAGACCCGACGGGAGCGGAGATCATCGCCGGGCGCCTCTACCCTATCTGGTATGATGGCGCTTGCTTTCGTCTGCTGATTCCGCCGATGAATGTGGGGTTTGCTGTTGCGAGCCGGCCGGCGTGCGACGCTTCTCATCGGGGGAGGCTCTGGCAGACGTTTGGCGGTCAGGGCGTCAAAGACGAGGTTGCAGTCTGCGCGAAAGATGGTGCGGAGGGCTTCGCGTGGCGAGTCCTTTATTGATGGAGCGTAAGGAGATCCACATGGCTCAAAACTCTGCCTCTCGGTCGCCCGCAGTGTTGCGGGGTTTGGTGCTTATGGCGCTGCTGTCATCCGCTGGCTATGGGGAGCAATCGCTCCGGTTGGCTCCGGGTTTCTGGGCCAGCACTACCATTCCGGACGCTGCCCCTTACTCGACGCTGGGCTCGACGCGGATAGAGTTTCGTGTCCACGGTTGGACACGGGGTAGCGGGTTAATCCGGTTGCTCAATGACGGCGTCCTAGACGTGCACTTCCCGCCGGATGCCGATCAGATTCTGCTAAGAGATGTGGTTGACAACAACGGCGAGCTCGGAGGACTGACTTTCGACATCGCGGGGCGTCCGGATTTTATTATCCGGTTTCAGCGTGACACAACGAACAAGCAAATCACGGGTGAAATCTGGAACGCTGACGGCAGTAACTACCGGATGCAGTCGAAGGTCATCACGGATGTCGTCATAACGAGTTTTGCCGGAGGTTGGAGCTTCGGGGCGAGCTGGGCTTCTCCTTCCTGTTACCTTGCGTACTTTCGCTGGTATTCGACCTTGGTTTCCATCGGGTCGGCAGCCCCGCGTGGATCGTCGGGAGGAGACCTTGCCGATTGGGAGTTCGAGGGGAACGGGAGAGACTCCTCCGCGCACCGACTAGATCTGACCATGAGCGGGGGGCCGGCTATCTACGCTGCGACAAGCACGTATCCGCCCGCCGCCAACGCCGGCGACCTGGCCATCGTCAGAGCCGGCTATCCGGCACGACTCGATGCGACACACTCCTATGCGTCTGTCGGCGGTCCGCTGAGCTATCTCTGGCAGCAACTGTCGGGCCCCACGACGGTCGTCTGGAGCAGCCGCACTGCCGCGACTCCGCTGATTTCAGGGCTAGTTTCCGGGGAATATTCGTTCCAGGTCACGGTGACCGACGAGCTCGGACAGAGAAGCAGCGCTACGGTGCACATCGGCGCCGTGGCAACCGACGAGAGCGGCAGGGTGATCATGGCCGACTCCAACATAGCAAACATCATCGGCCCCCAACTTCGGGTCGGCCAAAGCCCGTGGCCCTGGTTCGACGACCGCCACCAAGCCCTGGCGGGCTGGTTCGGCAACTGGTTGGACACCGACGACACGTTCCAAGACCAATGGAATGTCCCCCTTTCAGGCACCATCACCGTAACAAACGGATCTCCGACCGTTACCGGCTCAGGCACCACTTTCCAGACAGCTTTCTGCGCCGGTGGCGCGTCGCCTACTGACGGTAACTCCTTCGTAATCTGGTATCCGGTTGGTGACGGCAAATATGGCCGGCGCGACTACAACATTTCCCGGTGCGACTCACAGACGCAAGTCACGCTCGACAAGGCGTACGATACGACCAGCGGGACAGCAAGCGGCCTGCATTACGCAAACTGGAGGACCTTTGGTTACTGGTGTGGTGGTAGCGATAACCGAAATTACTATGATAACGTAACTGCGTACTACTCTCTGTACTACCGCACCGGACTGACCCGTTATCTCACGTGGGCCCGAACTCTCGCCGATCGTTGGTGGACGATGCCAGACGTGGACGAAGGCCGCGATCGGTGGGGTTCCAACGGAAACCACGAACTTAATCCTCGTCAAAAGGCGATGACCGGCCTGGTCCTTCGGGCGCTAGATGGGCGCAGCGACATGTGGCCCGGGCTCACGACCTGGCTGGACATCTACGCAGCGGGAATTGGAAACCAGACCGCATATATTTACGATTTGCGCGAACTAAGCTATCAAGTAGCTTTTGTCGCGCTGGGCGCCAAGTTTCACCCCGACTCCGCTAAGCGTGCGTCCTACATTAACGCCCTGGAGCGTGCCATCAGCTTGACGTGGGCACCCGTGCAGACGGCACAAGGCGGATTCTGGAACCCTACCTATGGCTACAAGTCAGCCAACGATGGCAGCACTCTGACCGCCACTCACGGATCAGCCGACGTTGCGCTGGCAGGGGGCACATGGCAGAGCGACTGGTTTTGGCATATTGCCGGAGTCACGCCGAACGCCTTTCTGATCTGTGCCCACAGCTTCAACGGAATTGGAGAATGCGAGTCGGTAGCCTACATCGCTACCTATGTCGATTCCACCCACGCCACCCTCGACCGGCCCTACGAGGGCACCACCGGCAGCATGCACGGGTGGCAGATGGCTAACATTGTGGGTGAGGGCACGCAGCCATTCATGATGGGCGTTGCTGCAACGGCGTGGAACTGGGCCTACAGTGCTCTGGTGGCGGCGTCGAGCGAGTATGCCGGAAATGCGAGAAGGTTCGTATTGGATATTGCGAGCTGGATAACTAACTATGGATTCCGCAGCAGCACAAAAGGGTTATATTACGGACGGTTTTTTCCTAACTGCGAGCCAATCCGCGATGGAAA
>CAVTHW010000012.1:0-309021 GCA_963734625.1 Bryobacterales bacterium
ATCGGCGGGCGCGGCGCCTGGCACTTAGAAATCGCTCCGCCACATAGTGGAAGCTGGTCCTCGGCGGACAAGTATTCGTTTTGCAGCAGCAGTCGCTGGTTCACCTGACCCGTGACATATGCCAGCAGCCGCACCCACTTGTTGTCTTGCATAGTGAACATACATCATTCGGGGTCTGGCTCCGAATCGGCGGGTCGAGTATCTTGATCGTACGAGTTGAAGACCAGCAAATCTGCAGACAATTGCACAATTGATTACTGTCCCTGGTCTGCTGAAAATATCGTGCTGCGCAACACCGTCAAGGCCGCCGAGCGCCGTTTCGCCGCAGCCGATTCCGGAGGAAGCCCCCGATGACCGACACCCGGCAACAGGCCCACCATCTGATTGACCGCATGCCGGAGACGCAACTCTCGGCCTTGGTCGGATTGCTGGAAACCATCGTCGATCCCGTCACCGCCCCCCTGCGCAACGCTCCCATCGACGACGAGCCGCAGACCGAAGATGAAAAGCAGGCCGTGGCCCGCTCCCGCGAGTGGTTCAAGCACAACCAGGGGATTCCCTTTGAGCACGTCGTGGCCGAATGCGGCTTCACCATGGACCAGATCAGCAATCATCGGCTGGACGATGAGAGGGATCCGGCGGTTTGAAGCGCACCGTCATCTCGGAGGAGGCCAAGGCCGACATCCGCCCCATCCCCCAGCACATCGCCTTCAACATCCTCACGGCCATTCACCGCCTCGCGGAATCCGGCGCCGGCCGCGTCAAGGCCTTGCAGGGCGCCGCCGCCGAGAGGCGCCTTCGCGTCGGCGATTACCGCGTCCGCTCCGAGGAGCACCCCGACACGCTCCGCATCCACGCTGTCAAGGATCGCAAGGCGCCTACCGCTGAGGCCAACGACTCCACCCCGGCGAATCAGAAAACGGGGCGGTCAGGCTGAGCGATTTTGCCCTGAGCAACTCAGTCCTATGCCGGTACGGCTTTCTCTTTCCTTCAACCCTTGCCGCGCCTTAAGGCGGCTGGGTTCAACCGCCGGATGCGGAAAACCGCACGTCCGGTGGTGTGGGAGGGTGGCGGGGCGCAATCCTCGTCACTCGACCCGATCTGAAAGCCAGACCCCACGTGGGCACTCTGTCTTGGCTGCTGAATCACGCCGGCGTCCACTTTTGTGTGGCGCACCCGTCCTGGACGTGCTCCAGCGAAAGCTCTCAGGGAAAATGCGTCTGTCCCCTTTTAAAGCAGCCGGGCGGCGTCTTTGGCGAAGTAGGTCAGGATGACGTCGGCTCCGGCGCGGCGGATCGAGGTCAGGCTCTCCAGCATCGCCCGTTCGCGGTCTATCCAGCCGTTGCGCGCGGCGGCCATGATCATGCTGAACTCGCCGCTCACCTGGTAGGCGGCAATCGGCACGTCGAAACGGTCGCGCGCCTGGCGGATCAGGTCCAGGTAAGGCATGGCGGGCTTCACCATGATCATGTCCGCGCCCTCCTCGATGTCCAGTGCGATCTCGCGCATCGCCTCCCGGCCGTTGGCGGGGTCCATCTGGTAGCTGCGGCGGTCGCCGAACTGCGGCGCCGATTCCGCGGCCTCGCGGAACGGTCCATAGAAGACCGAAGCGAACTTGGCCGAGTAAGCCAGAATCGGCGTGTTCTGGAAGCCGTTCTGGTCCAGGGCCTGGCGAATGGCGGCCACGCGGCCGTCCATCATGTCGGAGGGCGCCACGATGTCGGCTCCCGCGCGGGCGTGCGAAACGGCCGAGGCGGCCAGCCACTCCAGCGTCGCGTCGTTATCGACATCGCCGTTCACCACCTTGCCGCAATGGCCGTGGCTGGTGTACTCGCAGTTGCAGACGTCGGTGATCACCACCAGTCTGCGGAACTTCCTTCTTAATGGCGCGCACGGCCCGTTGCACGATGCCGTCTTCGGCATAGGCGCCGGACGCCATCTCGTCCTTGGTTTCGGGAATGCCGAACAGGATGACGCCGCCCACGCCCAGCGACGCGGTCTCGGCGCATTCCTTCACCAGCTCGTCGATCGAGAGCTGATAGTTGCCCGGCATCGCGCCGATCTCGCGGCGCACGCCCTCGCCAGGGCAGGCGAACAGCGGCAGAACGAACTGCGACGGGTGTCAGGCGGGTCTCGCGAACCAGGCCGCGCAGCCCCTCGGTGGCGCGCAGCCGCCGCATACGCTGAATAGGGAAGGCCATAACCGAATTCTACAATGCGCCTGGGGCAAACTGTTACGATGGAGTTTTCATGGGTAAAGCGGGTGGCGCGCGCCGGTATGTCGTGCGCGGGCGCGTGCAGGGCGTGGGGTATCGCTACTTCGTCGAGGGCCTGGCGCGTCGATCTTGGGCTGTCGGGCTACGCCCGGAACCTCGACGACGGCGGCGTCGAAGTCTACGCGGCCGGGACCGCTGAGGCGCTCAATGAACTCAGCGGCTACTTATGGAAAGGGCCGCGCATGTCGGAGGTCCGCGGCGTCGAGGAACAAGAGGCCCCGGTGCTAAAATACTGGGGATTTCACATCGAGTAAGACATGGAACAACTCAAAAAGCTCATCCGGGAAGTGCCCGATTTCCCCAAACCGGGAATTCTCTTCTACGACATCACGACGCTGCTTAAGGATGCCGGCGGTTTCAAGGCGGTGATCGACGCCCTGCGGACGCGCTACCAGCAGTCCCACGTGGACGTGGTTCTGGGGATCGAGGCCCGCGGCTTCATCTTCGCGCCGGCTCTGGCCTATGCCTTGGGCGCCGGGTTCGTCCCGGTCCGCAAGCCGAAGAAGCTGCCGGCCAAGACGGTCCGCGAGGAATACCAGCTCGAATACGGGACCGACAGCCTGGAGATCCACGAGGACGCCATTCAGCCCGGCCAGAACGTGCTGATCGTGGACGACCTGCTGGCCACGGGGGGCACGGCCGCGGCCGTCGCGCATCTGGTCGAGAGGCTGGGGGGCAAGGTGATCGGGCTCGGCTTTGTGGTGGAGCTCGATTTCCTGAATGGCCGGGAGAAACTCGCGGGCCGCGACGTCTTCTCCCTGCTGCACTACGACAAATGACCTCCGGGCCGCGCCGCGCGCGGGTGGATGCGCTGGCGAAAATCAACCTCGACCTCAGGGTGCTCCAACGGCGCGCCGACGGGTTCCACGAGCTGCGGACCGTCTACCAGACGATCTCTCTGGCCGACACGCTGGACGTGGAATTCACGCCCGCGCGGCGCACCCGGATTGAGCTCTGCTCGGACGTCGTAATCGCCGACAATCTGGTCGAGCGCGCCGCCCGGCTGGCGATGGAGGCGATGCGCACGACGGGCGAGGTCCGTTTTCGGCTCGAAGAAACGGATTCCCATGGGGGCCGGCCTGGGTGGCGGCTCGAGTGACGCGGCCGCGGTGCTGCTGGCCTTGCCGCCCCTGGCCGGAAGGCGTATCCCGCTGGAGGTGCTGATCCGGCTGGCCGCGGAACTGGGCAGCGACGTCCCGTTCTTCCTGCTGGGAGGTACGGCGCTGGGCGTCGGGCGCGGCTCCGAGGTTTATCCTCTGCCGGACCTGCCTCGGGCCGAGGGCCTTCTGGTGGCGCCCGGCATCCATGTTTCGACGGCGGAGGCCTACCAGGCACTGGGGCGGAATTTGACAACGAAGCCGCCAGATCATATGATAAGTAGTTTCCAGTCTTATATTTGGCGGACAGACGACGGGTGTGTCGGAGCGGTCTTGGCCGGCGCTTGGCGGGAACGATTTTGAGGAAGCGGTGCTCCGGCCGCCACCCTCAGTTGAAGTCGATCAAGAGGAAGTTGCTCCGGGCGGGAGCGGCTCCGGCCATGCTGACCGGCAGCGGTTCGGCGTTGTTCGGGATCTTTCGCACCCGGGAGAAACTGGAAGCAGGCCCTCCCATTTTTCCAGAAGGAGCGAATCTTTCCGTTCGTGTTCGTGAGCCGGGCGGCTTACCGCGCCATGTGGCGCCGCCGCTTGCGGGCTCACATAGATGATGAGGAGCTATGGCCGCCGCAAAACCGCGACGCCAGTTGAATACCGACCGATTCAAGATCTTCACGGGGAACGCCAACCGGCCCTTGGCGGAGGAGATCTGCTTCCTGCCTGGGGTGCGAGCTCGGCGCCGCCGACGTGAAGCCGTTCTCCGACGGCGAGATCTGCGTTCAGATTCAGGAGAACGTGCGTGGCGCCGACGTTTTCGTGGTGCAGCCGACCTGCACTCCGGTCGAGCGCCACCTGTTCGAGCTGCTGCTGATGATCGACGCGCTTGAAGCGCGCTTCGGCGGACCGCATCACCGCGGTGCTGCCCTACTACGGGTACGCGCGGCAGGATCGCAAGGACAGGCCGCGGGTTCCGATCTCGGCCAAACTGGTGGCCAGCCTGCTGGAGCGGGCGGGCGCCGACCGGATTCTGGCTCTCGATCTGCACGCCGCGCCGATTCAGGGCTTCTTCGACATTCCGGTCGACCACCTGTTTGCCACGCCGGTGATGATCAGGCACTTCAAGGAAATGGAAATCCGGAACCTGACGGTCATTTCGCCGGATGCCGGCGGCGTCGAGCGCGCCAGGGCTTTCGCCAAGCGGCTGAACGCCCCGCTGGCGATTATCGACAAACGCCGCGAGGCGATTAACGTGGCCGAGGTGATGCATATCATCGGCCGGGTGAAAGGGCGGAACTGCCTGATCGTGGATGATCTGATCGACACGGCCGGGACGCTGGTCAAGGGCGCGGAGGCGCTGATGGCCCACGGAGCGGTGGGGGTCATGGCCTGCGCCACTCATGCGGTCCTGTCCGGACCGGCGGTGGAGCGCATCGAGCAGTCGCAGATCGCGGAAGTGGTTTTCACCAACTCCATCCCGCTGTCCAAAGCGGCGCGCCGGTGCAAGAAGATCAGCGACCTGTCGGTGGCTCACATGCTGGCGCGAGCGATCCGGTCCATTCACGAGGAGACATCGGTCAGTACATTGTTTGTTTAAGGATTCAGCCGGCCAGCGCAGCCCACGTCCATCGGACCTGCGCCCCGGCACAAGGAGCGGCAAATGAAGAAAGATATTACGATTACCGCCGAGCTGCGGGAATCGAGAGGCAAGAATGAAGCGCGCCGGTTGCGCGTCAAGGGGCTCAGCCCCGCCGTAGTTTACGGCGTCGGCGGGCAGGCCATAGCGATTAGCGTGGACCCGAAGCAAGTCACGAAGATCCTTCACAGCGGCAGCGGGCACAACACGATCTTCGACGTCGCCGTCCGCGACGGGGAAACCAGCCCGGTCATGTTGGTGGACTGGCAGTTCGATCCGGTCACGGGAAATCTGCTGCACGTCGACCTGAAACGGATCGACCTGACCAAGCGCCTGCGCGTATCCGTTCCGGTTCATACGCACGGCGAACCAGCGGGCGTCAAGATCGAGGGCGGGTTGCTCGAGACTGTCGCGCGCGAGATCGAAATCGAGTGCTTGCCGAACGAGATTCCGGCGCACTTCGACATCGATGTGAGCGAGTTGACGATGGGGCAGGCCAAGCGCGCCTCCGATGTGCTGCTCACGGGATCGATGAAGCTGCTCTCGCCCGCCGAAGCCGTGATCGCTCACGTGGTCGCGCTGCGTGCCGAGGAAGAGGTCAAGCCGGCCGAGGCCGAGGCGGCCGGTCGAGGGTGCTACCCCTGCCGAGCCCGAGGTGATCAAGAAGGGCAAGAAGGAAGAAGAG
Organism: Bryobacterales bacterium; assembly: GCA_963734625.1. Classification (GTDB taxonomy): domain Bacteria; phylum Acidobacteriota; class Terriglobia; order Bryobacterales; family Bryobacteraceae; genus CAVTHW01. The sequence continues at coordinate 5,689 of CAVTHW010000012.1, forward strand.
GGCGAGGCTCCGGCCGCGGAGAAGGGCAAGGAAAAGGGCAAGGAGAAGGAGAAGGAGAAGGAGAAGGGGAAAAAGAAGTAAGCCGGGAGTGGGTCGCAGAGCGTGGACGACATATTCGCAAAGCCGGGTCCGGTGTCCACAATCGACGATCCGCCGCCTGCCATCCGGCTGGTTGTCGGCCTCGGCAACCCCGGGCCGGAGTATCAGGATACGCCGCACAATCTGGGCTTCCTGGTAGTCGATCGGCTGGCCGCCGAGCACGGGATTCGAGTCAGGCGAGACGAATGCATGGCTTGGGTGGGCTCCGGAGAAGTTGAAGGCCGCAGCGTGCTGCTGGCAAAGCCGCGGACGTTCATGAATCTGAGCGGCCGCTCGGTGCGGGCGTTGCTCGAAAGGGAGTCGCTGAGCGCGCGGGAGATGGTGTTGGTCTACGACGACCTGGATCTGCCCTGGCAGACGTTGCGAATCAGGCCCAGGGGGTCCTCGGGCGGGCACCATGGGGTGGAGTCGGTCTGCCGCGAAACCGGCACGACGGATTTCCCCCGCGTTAGACTGGGAATCGCCGGCTACCGGGTGGCCGACGGAGCGGAGTTTGTGCTGGCGCCCTTTCGCAGGGCGCAGAGAAAGGACTTGGATGAACTGTTGGGCCGCGCGGCTCAGGCGGTTGCATCCATAATTTCCGAGGGCGTCGAAATGTCCATGGCGAAATTCAATCGTCGCGCCCGCGGTGACCAATCTGAGGAAGAATGAGAATCTACGAAGAACTGTTTATCATCAAGCCGGACGCAACCGAAGAGGAAATTGAACAGGTTGTGGAGCAGATACGGCAAGTAATCGTTTCCGGCGGCGGAACGGTCGACAAACTGGAGAAATGGGGAATCCGCAAGCTCGCTTTCCGGGTCCAGAAGCAGCGCGAGGGTTACTACGTGCTGTTCCAATTCAGCTCGCCGCCTGACGCCGTCCTGGAGATTGAGCGGCGGTTGCGCGTCTCCGACCTTGTGTTGAAGTTCCTGACCGTGCGCATCGACGAAAAACTGAAGCGGATCGAAAAGCGCAAGAAGCAGCGCGAGAAGCGTGCGGCGCGCAAGCCCGCGCCGGCGGTGGCAGCGCCTCAGGCGCCGGCGGCCCAGGCGCCAGCGGCCCTGCCGGGTGTCCCAGAACCAGAAACGGAGAAAGTGTAATCATGCCCGAACAGAGAGGAAGACCACTCAGCGCGTCCCAGCGTCCGACCGGTGGAGACAAGGCGATCGGGACAGCGAAGAAGCAGTACTTTCGGCGCAAGAAGATGTGCCGCTTCTGCATGGACAAGATCGACAATATCGACTACAAGGATGTGCGGCTGCTCAGCGCTTTCATTTCGGAGCGCGGCAAGATCACTCCCCGGCGCATCACCGGCGTCTGCGGGCCGCACCAGAGGCGCTTGAACGAGGCGATCAAGCAGGCCCGTAACATCGTGCTGTTGCCGTTCGCTTCGGCGATTTAGCGGCCGCGCCCCCAAGGAGACAGGCATGGAAGTAATTCTGAGAGACGAAATCGTGAATTTGGGAAAGCGCGGCGACCTGGTGAAGGTGGCCGACGGCTACGCCCGCAATTTTCTCCTCCCGCGGCGGCTCGCCGTCGCGGCGACCGAGGGCAACAAGAAGATCGTCGAGCAGGAGGGGCAGGCCCACTTGCGCAGGGAGGCCAAGGAAACGGGTGAGGCCCAAGGCCTGGCCAAGCTGCTGAACGGCGTCAGTGTCACCATAGCCCAGAAGGCGGGCGAAGCCGAGCAACTCTTCGGTTCGGTAACCGTGAAGGACATCGCCGATGCCCTGCAGAAGCAGGACTTCACCATCGAACGCCGCAAGATCCACCTGGAAGCGCCGATCAAGCAACTCGGCCAGTACAAGATCGAGGTGAGGCTCTATAAGGACGTCACCGCCGAGATCGAAGTGAACGTAATCAAAGAAGAAGAGTAGGGGCGGCAGCGCCGCCGAGTACCGTGCTTCTTCATCCGGACCAATACGCGGAAGCCGGAATACGCGATCTCCTGTCGGCCGCCGCTGGCGGCAGGATCGGGCTGGATCACCGGTTCCTGCGGAGCTTGCTCGACCGCTTCGACGAGGCTGCGCCCGAACTGGTGAAATTCGGGCTGGAAGAGCGCGACGACCCGGTTGCGCTCGAACAGGATCTGATCTCGCTGTTTCGCCGCCGGCCCTGCCCCGTAGCGCTGCCTTTTCTGATCGAATGCATCCGCCGGCATCCGGAGGACGTCGCGGACGATCTGCTGGATGCGTTCTGCCGCTTGGGCCACGCCGCCGCCGGCCCATTGCTGGACCTGTACCGTGAGCTTGGCGCCGCGCCCGGCGCGGAGACCGCGTTTGTGCTGGCCGCCCTCGGCGTGCGTGATCCTCGTATTCTGGAACTCCTGCTGGAGCGGCTGGCGGCGGACCCCGACGATGGTGCGTTTCTACTAGGCGTCTACGGGGATCCGGCAGCTATCCCGGCTTTGGAAAAGGCACTCGCCGGGGCCCCAGGAAAGGCCGAAGCCGAGCTGCGCCACACCATAGAGCGCCTCGCCTTCCCGGAACTGCCTGCGTCGCCGCAACCCTACGAGATCTGGGACGATTATCCCGAGCGGGATGGCCCGCGCTTCGAATTGCTGTCCGCCGAAGTGCGGCTGGAGTTCCTGAGCAGCCCTTCGGAGGAATACCGCCGGGAGGCGGCGGCGAGTTTTAGCTTCGAAGAAGTGGAAGGACCGGTTCAAGCGCCGCTTTTCGAGAAAGCCAAGTCCGATCCGGACGCGTCCGTTCGAGGGAGTTGCTGGGCCGCGCTCCGGGTGGCGCACGAGGACGAGCAGATTCGGCCGGCCATGCTGGCCAGGCTGCAGGACCAGGCCGTGCCGCTCGAGGAGCGATGCGGAGCGCTGCTGGGGTTGGTGTGGGAGTCGGACGATCCCGCCGTCCGGGCCTGTTTCCTGGAGTTGTACGACATTCCCGAAGCCCGCGTCCGCGCGCTGGAGGGGATGTGGCGGTCCATGGACGGCGACTTTGCGCCGTACTTCTCACGCCACCTGGACGATGCGGACATTGCGTTGCGGCGGGAAGCGATCATGGGCGTCGGCTACCTGCGCATGCACAACGAGGTCGGGAGGCTCGAGAAATTCCTCCTCGACGAGGAGCTTCGGCAGGACGCGCTCTACGCCTATGCCCTGGCCGCTCCGGGCAAGGTGACAGCGCTGCACGCGCGCCGGGTGCTCGCCAGGATCGAGGAACTCGCCGGCGGACTCTCGCTTGAGGAAGCCGAACTGGTGCAGGCGGCGCTGGACGATCTGCTGGCGATGCACGGGCGGGAGCCCGTGTTCCTGCCGCCGGAGGAAGCGGAGGGGCCAGCGGAGCCGGTGCTGCCTTCCCCAGCCCCCGGCCGCAACGATCCCTGCCCCTGCGGCAGCGGAAAGAAGTACAAGAAGTGCTGCGGGCAGTGACCCTCAGCACTCTCAATCCGCCTGCTCGGGAAACAGCCCCGGCATCCAGCGGGAAGCCAGTGTTGCGGGGAACGAAATGCGTCGTGCCTGGCGTTCGCCGGTGCCCACAGCGGCGCCGGCGTCGCAGCGCGGCAGTTCACCTCGATACAGGACAGCTTCGAGGATGCTGCCGGATTTGGGCGGAAGCTCACCGGCCCTGATGCGGGCGCGCAGGCGATCCGGCTGCACAAGGCTCTCCATGCAGGTGACCTGATCGATGCAGATCTTCAGAAAGAACTGCGTGAATTCAGCGAGAGCTCTTCCGCTCAGGGCGCCGCGTCCGTTGAGCTCATCGCGCCGCCGGTATCCAGTGTGCCGAGTAACTGGGCGTGGGACATCAGCCTTGCAACCCGGCCATTTCCGTTCAGGAATGGGTGCGTCCACAATGAGGGGTGATGGGCGGCGGCTGCGGCGATGATGGACTCTGTCTTGCCGGTCTGGCCGTACACCTGTTCAAAGCGCGCCAGGAAACGAGGCAATTCTCCAGGACTTACAGCCACATGGCGTCCCACCTTGACCTCGCGCCGCCGCAATTGACCAGGAACGCCGCGGAACCGCTCCTTCGTCGCCGGCTCTTCCATCCATCTTGGACGGCGATGTGAGCTTTGGCTACGAGTTGCAGATCGCGTTTGCGGGAATCCTGGCTGTAGTCGTTCTTGAGCGCCCGTTCGATCTCGACGGGATGGGTGTCGTGCCCTTCGATGAGATTGGAATAGTAGCAGTTCATCGACCGCACCAGACCGGCAAGCGACGCGAGCAAGCTGGCGGGCAACCTGCGACGAAGCCCGGCGGAATTTTGCGTCAGCTCGAAGGCGAGGTCGCAACGAAGCGCTCAGCGCTCGTTGGCCTTGAGGACCTTCTTCCGCAGGCGGATGGAGTGGGGGGTGATTTCCACGTACTCGTCGTCGCGGATGAAGTCGATCGCTTGTTCCAGGTTCAGGATGCGCGGCGGCAAGAGCCGGATGGCCTCGTCGGAAGTGGAAGCGCGCATGTTGGTGAGCTTCTTTTCTTTGACGATGTTGACGTTGAGGTCGGCGTCGCGCGCGTTCTCGCCGACAATCATCCCTTCATAAACTTCGGTGCCGGGAGTGACGATTATCTCTCCCCGCTCCTGTAGATTGAACACGGCGTAGGCGGTCACTTTCCCCGCCCGGTCGGCGACCATGGAGCCGGTCGGCCGCCGGCGCATGTCTCCCTGCCACTCGATATAGCCGTTGAACAGCGAGTTCATGATGGCCGTGCCGCGCGTGTCGGTCAGCAACTCCGAGCGCAAGCCGATCAGTCCGCGCGAAGGCACGTGGAACTCTATCCGCACGCGCCCCGAGCCGTGGTTCACCATCTTCGCCAGCTTGCCCTTGCGTTCGCCGAGCTTCTCCATCACCACGCCGATGAACTGCTCGGGACAATCGATCACCAGAAGTTCCAAGGGCTCTTGCAGGACGCCGGCAACCGACCGGGTGAGAATCTCCGGGTTGCCCACCATCAACTCATACCCCTCGCGCCGCATCGTCTCGATCAGGATGGCGAGTTGCAGCTCTCCGCGGCCCATCACCTTGAACGCGTCCGTTCCGCCGGTCTCCTCGACGCGCAGCGAGACGTTGGTCAGCAACTCCTTATTCAGCCGATCGCGAATGTGCCGGGAGGTGACGTAGGCGCCCTCGCGTCCGGCAAACGGCGAGGTATTCACGGTGAACGTCATGGCGATGGTCGGCTCGTCGCCCGCGACGTGGGGGAGGGGAGACGGCGTGTCCGGGTGGGTGATGGTCTCGCCGATGGTGATGCCTTCCACGCCGGCGATGGCCAGGACGGCGCCCGGCCGTCCCACGGTCTCTTCAACCCGCTTGAGACCTTCGAAGGAATAGAGCTTGGTGATCCGCGTCCGCTGCAGAGATCCGTCCAGCTTGCAGATGCCGACTTCATCACCCAGGTGCAAGGTTCCCGAGAAGACCCGGCCGATGGCCAGCCGGCCCAGGTAGTCGCTGTAGTCCAGGTTGGCCACCAGCAGTTGGAGCACGGCGTCGGGATCGCCCGCCGGGGCGGGGCAGTGCTTCAGGATGGCGTCAAACAACGGCCGCAGGTCCTCGGACGGATCATTGAGATCGTTCTTGGCGATGCCGGCCTTGGCGTTGGTGTAGACGATCGGGAACTCGAGCTGATCCTCGGTGGCGTCGAGATCGATGAACAGGTCGTAAATCTCGTTCAGCACTTCCTGGATGCGCGCGTCGGGCCGGTCGATCTTGTTGATGACGATGATCGGCGGCAGCTTGGCCTCGAGCGCCTTCATCAGCACGTAGCGGGTCTGCGGCAGCGGCCCTTCGCTGGCGTCGACCAGCAGCATCACGCCGTCGACGAGCTTCAGCGCGCGCTCCACCTCTCCGCCGAAATCGGCGTGTCCCGGCGTGTCGACAATGTTGATCTTCACGCCGTCATGGCGCACTCCGGTGGTCTTGGCCAGAATGGTGATGCCGCGCTCGCGCTCGAGATCGTTGGAGTCCATGACGCGCTCGACAACGGCCTCGTTGTCGCGGAAAATGCCGCTCTGCCGCAGCATGCCGTCGACCAGCGTGGTCTTGCCGTGATCGACGTGGGCGATGATCGCGATATTACGTACGTTTTCGATTCGTCCGGGATTGGTGCAGACAGGCTCCGGCTCACTGCCTGTCAAAGGGGGAGAGGTCACACTCCTATGTTGACACAGTGGTCCCTCTCCCACCAAGGAAGATCAGCGGGCTGAAGCCGGCATTTTGACGGTTTTAGGCTGCAAACCGGCCTTAGCCAGAATCGCGTACACGACGAAGCCCACTATGAAGCTGTAGACCGCGACCGGCTGCAAATAGGCCATCGTCTCCGGGGCCGAGGACCGCAGGAACGGCAAAATGCCCACGATGAATCCGGCTGCCCAGGCAATGTAGCCGGCCCAGTTGATGCCTTCCCGCGGTCCGGCCCACTTCCTCCCGGATAGCAGGTAGTCGGCGGCCATGGCCCCGCAGATTGGTCCGAAGGACGCCCCGATAACGGTGAACAGGTCGACCAGGTTCCCCGCCACGCCCGTGACCGCCAGCAACACCGCCACCGCCGCGGCCACCATCGTCGAAGCCATGCGCGATACGCCCGGAATCATCGTGGCGAAGCTGTTGCCCGCGATGAATGCGGAGAAGCAGGCACGGGGCAATGGATGCGAGCGCAAACAGGAAGAACATGGCGGTGCCGAGGCCGCCGCCGATCCCGGAGATGACCGCGTCGTAGGTGTAGCCCTGAGTCATGCCCATCCCGTGGGCGCCGGCGATCGACAGGATCGGCAGGCCCCCGGCGATGAGAACCGCCAGGGTCACGCCGACCAGGCCGCCCCATTTGACGTCGCTCGAGTTACGGGAGTTCATCCCGAAGTCGGCGCCCGCGGCCCCTGCCGTGGCGAAGAAGCCGATGACGATCTGGATCAGCATCATGAACCCGATGTAAGGCTTCGGATCGGGCGGAATATATTGTCCGATGCCGCCGGACGTCTTGAAGAACACGAACAGAATCATGAGCAAGGGAATCACGCTCAGGTACGTCGAAAACCTGGCAACGTACTTGATGCCCTTCACCCCGATGTAGGACATCCCGAATCCCCAGAGAATCGCGACGATCGTGAAGGGCACGCTGCCGGGGCCGGACTTGGTCCCCAGGCCGCTGAAGATGAAGGTGGTCGAGACGAAGATGTTGACCGACACCCACCCCGCTTGCAGGGCTCCCATCAGCAGTCCGGGCATCAGGTAGCCGCCCTTGGTGCCGAAGGTCGAACTGCCGACGACATACAGCGGATAGCCGGTTTGCATGCCCAGCATGGCTGGAGCCCGGTAGAAGAAGAAGTAGCTCAGCAGTCCGGCGACAAGCAAGGCCAGCATGCACAGGCCGACGCCGGCCTTGTCAAGCGTGCCTCCGGCAATCTGCATGTAGAAAACGACCCAAAGAAAGATGCCGGCATAGCTCGGCGCCGTGTTGGTGTACCACGGCGCGCGGTTCGACGCCGGATTTGGAGATGCTTTAGCGATATAGTCAGGCAGCATGGACACTCCTTGGAATGGGTAAAACGGCAACCAGTATACTACCTTGCCAGGTCTTCCGACAGCGCCGCCAGGAAAGCCGCCCGCGCCGTGTCGATGAAGAAATGCCCGCCAGGGAAGAATCGCGCCGCGAAGGACGAGGTGGTTTGCCGGCCCCAGGCTTCGATGTGCTCGCGAGACACGTTGGGGTCCTCGAGACCGCCGTAGGCGCGGATCGGGCAATCGAGTGGAGCTTCCTCGGAGTACACGTAATTCCGGTACAACTCGGTGTCCGCCCCCAAAGCCGGCAGAACCACCCGCAGCAGTTCCGGGTTGGAGCGCACAGCTTCCGGCAGCCCTTCCAGCCGGTCGAGTTCCCGCAGAAACTGTTCTTCCGACGGCTCCGGCGGCGGCACGTGACCCAGGCGAAACTGCGGCGCCCGCGCGCCGGAGACGAACAGCGCCACAGGGAGCGGCCGCTTCTCGCGGCGCAAGCGCCGCGCCAGCTCGAAGGCGACCACTGCTCCCATGCTATGGCCGAAAAACGCAAAGGGCTGTTCGAGGTACGGCAGGATAGCCTCGGCCAGCTCCGCCACGAGCCGCTCCATTCGGCGCAGAGGGGCTTCTGCCATGCGGCTCTCCCGCCCGGGCAGCCTGGCGGGCGAGACCACGACGCCAGAAGGCAGGCCTTCCGCCCAGCCGCGAAAGGCCGCCGCGCCGGCGCCGGCGAACGGGAAGCAGAACAGGCGCAGTCCGGCATCCGCCGCCGCCGCGGGGAACCACGGATTCTTCGTGGATGTCTGCGCGGCCTTCTTCTGCAAACGCAGCGCCAGGAGCCGGCGCTTCTCGGGCGACAGCTTCTCGATCGCCGATTGCGGAGGGGCCTGGACCGCTGCCGCTATCTTGCGGCCGGATTCGAGCACCTGCTCAAGGTAATTCTCGAAGGGCTCGACGCTGAGCGTCGCGGCGTAATGCAGCGCCTTCTCGCGGGAGATTGCAGATAGCTCCTCGTAGTGCGCGCGATCCGTCACGAGGCGGCGGAGGGCCTCCTGCCAGGGGCCGATATCCTGCACGGGCACCTCGGCCACGGGGACCATCTGCTCATCCACGTCGGACCGGTACTTCTCGATGGGACGGACCGGAAGCAGGTAATCGGCTCCGAGCATCGCCTCCGGAATGCCGCCGATGTTGCTGGCGAGCACGGGCACCCCGCGCAGCATCGCCTCGGGAATGATCCGCGACCGCGCCTCGGCCCACAGAGACGGCGCCAGAAGGACGCGCGTTCTGGAGAGGATTTCGTCGATGTTGTCGCTCGGCGAGAGCACCTGCACGTTGGCGTGTTTCCGCAAAGCGGCCAGGTCCTCGCGGTTGGTCCCCCAGGTGGGCACGGCCGCGAAGCGCACCTCCGGCATTCGCTCGGCCAGCGCCAGGAATATCGAGATGCCCTTCACCGCGCACGGATTCACCAGCGTGACGAATTCGTTTTCGAAGCGGCCAAGTAAAGGATACGGCCCGGGCTCCAGGAGCGAAATCGGCACATGGATGGCATCCAGGCCGCCCCACTTCCGCACGTAATCCGCGACGTACTGGCTTACTCCCACGACGCCGTCCACGTGCCGCAGCATCTCGGTTTTGGCGGCGCTGGGAAAAGCGCAATCCGGACCGAACGGAACGGCCAGCGTGGCTCGCGCCAGGAACACGACCTTGGGCTCTCCCGCGCGCAGGGCCGCCTCCAGCAGCAGTTGCGCCGGATCGTCGGTGGAAGTCAAAATCACCGCAGGTTTGAATTGCTCGATCTCGCCGGCGAAGTAGCCGCGAATATTGGGGTGATCCGTCACCACGTGGACTTCGACGCCCTGCCGCCGGAAGACCACGACGCCCTCGCCGGCGGAGATGACCGGCTGGCCGCGCTCGGTCAGATCGGCCAGGAAGCGCTCGTGCTCCCCAACTCCCACGCTGCCCAGGCGCGCCACCACGCGGCAGTCGTGGCCTCTGGCGGCGAGCGCTTCCATCAGCAGCCGGTTCGACTTATCGCCGCCGCCGTGCGAGGGATAGTACAGCGAGTTATGCGCGAGGAGAATCCGCAAGCCCGGAACCTTCTTGGACGCCGCCGGCGCCGCGGAGGTGGAGGACAGCGATTTCAGAAACTGCTCCATCGCTTCCGGCCGGATGCCGCTTACGAACTTCAGCGCCCTGTCTCGCGAAACCTTGGATTCCTCTTCGTACAGCCCACGCTCGGTGAGGAGCGCGTTCAGGGCTTCGGCCCAGGGTTCAGTATCCTGCTCCGGGAGTGACCGGACTGGGCAGGCCGTGCTCGTCGAAGACGGGGTCGTAGCGCTTGACCGGATGGACCGGCAGCACGAAGCGCGTGCCCAGCTTGGCCTCGTTCAGCCCGCCGGAATCGCTGGCGATCACCGGAATGCCGTGCAGCATGGCTTCCATCACGCTTAGCCCGAAGCCCTCGTACCAGAGCGACGGCATCAGCAGCACCCGCGTCTTCTTCAGCACCTGCTCGATGTTCTTCACGTTCGCCAGCAGCCGTGACGTTGGGGAGCGCTTCGAGGGCCTGACGGTCCTGCGCCGTGGTGCCCCAGCCGGGAAGGGCGCCAAAGCTGATATTCGGACTTCGGCGCGCCAGGGCGAGGAAGATCGAGATCCCCTTCACCGCGCACGGGTTGATGATGGTGACCAGACCGCCGGTGAAGCGACCGTACGCTGCGAAAGGTCCCCGGCCGTAAACCGGCGGATGGACGACCTCCGGCCGCCGGCCGGCGTATTGCTCGATGTAGTCCCGCATGTGCCGGCCGATGGCGATGATCGCCGCGCATTCCTGTACGAGCCTGGTCCCTGCGGGGTTGGGGTTCCAGCTGGCCGGGCCGAAAGGGAAGAGCTGCGGCGTGTGGGCGAGATAGATCACCCGTCCGGGCGCCGTCCTCAACGCCTCGCCGAGCTGCAACTGGCCGAGGTCCTCGGAAGACACCAACACCCAATCCGGCTTGAAGCCGTCAATCTGCTCGCGCAGCACGCGGCGCCGCAAGTGCGGCTCCGCGGCGGAGTAAACCAGGATCGAGCCGCGGCGCACGACCTCAACGGCGTCCATTTTGCCGGCTTCGAAAGCCGCAACCTGAATCTCCTCACTTTGGAGTTGTTCGAGTTTGCCGGCGCGATCGTTGGCCAGATCGGCGGCGACGATGCGGCACTCGTGACCGGCGGCCGAAAGCAGTTCGAGCCAGACCAGGTTACTGCGGGTGGCGCCGCCCCGCGGCGGCACGTACGACGCGTTGGCGGTCAGAAGAATGCGCACGGCTCAATCGCCTCCGCCGTCCTGGGCTGCCTCGGTCTCCTGCTCGATCATGGCGCGCACCTCCTCGTCGGAGAGCCCCTCGATTTCCGCCAGGATATCCGAGTACTCTCCGGCGCCGGTTTGCTCGATCAGCCGGACTTCAATGGCCTTGGCCAGTTCCGCCACCGTGAAGGCTTTCGAGTAGACGACGTCGAGGGAAAGGTCGACGTTGTAGGTCTGCCGCACACGCGACAGCAATTGCACCGCCAGCAGGGAATGGCCGCCGAGGTCGAAGAAGTTGTCATCGACGCCGACGGAGGTTACCCCCAGCAGTTCGGCCCACAGCGCGGCAAGCTGCCGCTCGAGATCGGTCCGTGGCGCGGCTGAAAGCGCCCGCGCGGACCGCTCCGTTGCGGTGTTCCGCCCGAACGCGTTCCTGAATGTCGGCGACCGTTCGCAGCTTGGTGGCAATCTGAACGAAGTCGATCGGCTCCCGGCCAGCCGGGCGCTCGACAGGCTCTTCGGGTTCCGGAGGGGCAGTTGTGGCGCCGGGATTGTAGGTCAAGGATGCGGCGTAGCGGGCGGGGAAGCGGAAAAGGAAGCCGCCCCGCTCGGTGGGATGTTTATAGCCGGCGCCCAAGCTCTCGAGGAAGAGCAGGGCCGGCCGGTTCCGCTGGGTCGGCAGATACAGCACGTCGACGCTCGACAGCTTCCGCTCCCGGGCGATCTCACCGAGCCGGGCGAGGACGCGGTGCTCCACGCCCCGCCCCAGGACCCGGCAGCTCAACAGGAAGGTGTCCACGTGCAGCGCCTTATCGCCGGCCTCGAAGATCACCAGCCCCGTAAGCCCATAGCTTCCGAAGCGGTCGCTCACGTGGACCGCGAGGCATTCGGCGGACCCGCTCCGCGGCAAGGCCTGAATGTCGGCCTCGGAGCGCCGGATAGTCGAGAAGTTCATCTGGTTGGTGCGCTGGGTCAGTTGAGCGGCCCTGGCGATCTGTTCCGGCTGCAAGGGCGCGATCTGAATTTCGAGCTGGAGCGAGGCGACGAACTCTCCCAGCGTCTGGGCCTGCTTCTCGAGGCGGGTGCGCTCAATGCGCTGGATGTACTGCGCGCTCCGCTGCTTGTCCTCCTCGGTGATCTTCAGCCGGTCGAAGGCCCAGACGTGCTTGAAAAAGTCCGGGATTTCATCGGGGTCCGCGGGCAGCGGAAGGGTGAGGACTTCGGGACGGCTCGACTGCATCTGGGCGCACTCCTTCGCGTTATCGTCCACGAAGATGAACGCGTCGAGCCCCAGTTGCAGTTCCCCGGCCAGTGCGGCCAGGTTCGCGGGCTTGGGCGCCCAGTTGATCCGGCGGGCCACGAAATCTTCCATTCTCAGCGGCATTCCCGGGTGCAGGCGGAAGGTCTCAATGACATCTTCCTCGTTGTTCTTGCTGCACAGGCACAGCAGCATGCCGGCGTCGTGCTGGGCCAGCATGAACTCCTGGAGCGCGCGCCGGGGCGGGTCGACCACTACTCCTTCCGGTCCGTCCTCCCCGCAAATGCCCTTCCATAAGGTGTCGTCGCAGTCGAGGGACACCACCTTGAACGGGGTCATTCGCAGAGCATGAATCTTCCGCGCGAGCAGCGTGCCGAGCGCCGTGAAGTACTCCGGGGTGTAGGGAATATGGCCCAGTTCGTCGCCCGACGGGTCGTGCTTCTCGCCGACGGGATAGAGCGCGTCGATCTCCGCATCGTCCAGCACATACAGGGTTCCGAGGCCTTGCAGACTGCTCTCGATGTAACTTGTCAGCCGTCTGGAAAAAGCGGCGCGGCTCAGGTCGGCCAGAAAGCCGGGAGACGGCGGGCACACCAGGAAAAGCAGTGGGCGAGGAGAAGGACTGCGCGGCCGAACGCAGGCAGGAAACCAGGTGACGGGCGTTCGCCTCCAGGCTCCCCAGATCCGGATCGGCCGCGGGCTGAAAGCGCGCCCAGTCCTCCAGCCGCACCAGAACCACGTTGACGCCGCCGCGATTGCCGGCCAGCAGACTGGCCGGGTCGAGCAACTGCTGAAAAACCTGGTTATAGGGCGCCAAACGGACGGGCAGCGCCAAGCCCAACTGGGACATCCAGAAAGACAGCGTGTCCGCCAGCGGATCGGCCGTGAAGGAGGCGCTGATGGCGATCAGCGGCGCGGGCTGCGGTTCTGGCTTCGGGTTTGATTCGGTCGGGGTCATGACGCGAGAGTTTCACACCGCCAAGTCGTGATTTCACTTTCATTATGGGGGTTAAGGTTGTCTCACTACAACTTCGGAGAGATAGGCGCGGAGAATCAGAGGCCAAGAACGAGGCGAAGGGCGCGCTCCACCTCGGCCATGCGGGCTTCTGACAGGGCGCCCGCTGGAGGGCCGAAACGGCCGGGATCGAGTGAGCGGACCTGGAAACAGAGAAACACGGTGTCCTTGGGCAGGCCGGATTCCCGTGCCGTCACGCGAACGTTCGTGGGGTAGTCGTGGGGGATTTTGGCGGCATCCGTTCCCACCACTACGGTGACGATCAGCGGCTGGCGGTTGATTGAATCCACCGAGATGACCAGCACGGGGCGGCGGCCAGCTTGTTCGCGGCCGCGGGTCGGGTCCAGATTGACGAAGTAGATGCTGCCGCGGCTAATCATGTTCGAGGCCGTCCAGATCGGCTTGGGCGAACACGGCGGTGATGGCCGCACATTCCTTGCGAATGGCGGGGTCGGCGGCCATGCGGGCCATGGCGGCTTCCAGAGCCAGGGTCTTGCGGCGAGCTACGAATTCACGGAGCGATTGGGCAACGAGGCGGTTCAGATTGCCGACGGCTTCAGGGGGCGCCACCGAGAGGACCTCGTCTACGAGCTGGCGTGGCAGCGCGACGCTGCGCCGTACGGTGTGTGCATTCTTGGATGGCATATATTCACCCCTCCACTGAGGTAGTTTAGCACACACTGGAAGCGCAGAGAAGGGCTGGAGCCGTGCAGCACGGATACCGTGCTACACTGGGGCCATGGAGAAAACCAGACAGAATTTGACTCTGGTTGTCGAGGAGGATCTGCTCCTGGCGGCACGAAAAGTCGCACTCGATCAACGGACCAGTGTGAATCAACTGGTGCGGGAGTACCTGGCGGCGCTGGTGGAGGAGCCCAGCCGGAGGCGGCTAGCCCGGGCGAGGTTGAGAAAGGCGTTCGAGACAGGTCTTGTCGACGTCGGTGACCGGAAGTGGAGCCGCGACGATCTCTATGACCGGTGAGAGGGCTCTGAGTTTCGTCGACACCAACGTGCTGGTGTATGCGTTCGACAAGAGCAGTTCGCCGAAGAAGCGGGTTGCCGAACGGCTGATGAACGAGTTGATGGAAGAGGACCGGCTGCGGGTGAGCACGCAGGTGTTGCAGGAGCTTTTCGTAACGCTGACCAGGAAAGTGAGCCAGCCTTGCTCGAGCGAGGAAGCGCTGGCGGTGCTGGAAGATCTGACGGCCTGGCCCCTGATGGTGATAGATTATGCGGCGATTCGAGCGGCGGTTGGGTTGGCTGACCAGGCGAAGCTTTCCTTCTGGGATGCACTGGTTGTAGTCGCGGCGGCGCGGACCGGTGCGGCGGTTCTGTACACCGAAGATCTGAACGACGGGCAGGAGATCCTTGGGGTTCGAATCAGCAACCCGTTCGTAGGGTGAGATTCAGCACCCCGGCTGAGCCAGCCCCTTCGTTCTTGCTTCCTGGATCTGGGGCAGTGGCATTTGCCTGTACCGTTTTCGTAGACTAAAGGTGCCAGCCAGTATGTTGAAGTTCATTGTTCGGCGTGACCATCGCGTGATGTGTCGCATCAATAGGTGGCGGGCGCCCAGGTGGGTGCGCCTATGGATGGTCTATGCCACGCGTGGCGGCGACGGATGGCTGTGGCTGCTGCTGGGCTTCGCCATGCTGCTTTTTGGCGGCACGGAAGGCATACTGGCGGTTCTGGCGGCGGGGTTGGCGGTGGCTGTGGGAAGCGGCCTGTTTGTCTGGCTCAAGCGGGTTGCCCGCCGCAAGCGCCCCTGCGCCATCGAACCGCACTGCTGGGCGACTCTCCTGCCACCGGACCGCTTCTCGTTCCCCTCCGGGCATTCGATTACGGCTTTTGCGGTGGTCTTGCCGCTGGGGTTGTTTTTCCCGAAGCTGTTGCCGCCACTGCTGTTCTGCGCCCTCAGCGTCGCCCTGAGCCGTATCCTCCTCGGCATGCACTTCCTCAGCGACGTCCTGGCCGGCTCGCTGGTCGGCTGCATGCTTGGCTACCTGGCTTTCCGGATCATCAGCTAGCGGGGTCTTGAGCATGGACACGCCAACGCTGTCCATCCTGGGCGTGGCCCTGATGATCCTTGGCGCCACCGTAGGCGGTCTCATTGCAGCTTTGCGGATGCGAGGCAGCCTGGCGCGCCTGGAAGCCGCCCGGGCGGTAGCCGAGGCCAGGCTGATGTCGGCCGAATCGGCGGCGTCGAAGCTGGGAGAGACATTCCAGGCTCTGGCCGACGCAGCTTTGCGATCGAGCCAGGGCGCGTTCCTGGAAACCGCCAAAGGCACTCTGGAAACCGTCCGAGCCGAAATCGCCGGCGACCTGGCCCAGCGGCATACCGCCGTCGAAGGCTTGGTCCAGCCCCTGGCCAACACACTGGAGAAACTGGACACCCAAGTGCGGGAATTGGAGAAGACCCGTCAGGAGAGCCTCGGCGCTCTCGGTGAACAATTGCGCAGCTTGGCGGAAGAAACCAGATCCCTCTCTACCGCGCTGCGCAGCCCCCAGGTCCGCGGCCGTTGGGGGGAGGTGACCCTGCGGCGGGTGGCTGAGCTGGCGGGGATGGTGAAACACTGCGACTTCGTCGAACAGGAATCGCGCGACAGCGGGGACGGACGGATTCGCCCCGACATGGTAGTGAATCTGCCGGGCGGCCGGACGCTGATCGTGGACGCCAAGACGCCGCTGGCGGCCTACATGGAAGCCGTCTCGGCGCCGGACGACAGCAAGCGCCGCGAGGCCCTGATCCGCCACGGAAAGCAAGTGACGGCCCATGTCGATCAGCTCAGCGGCAAGCAGTACTGGAGCCAGTTTCAGCCGGCCCCGGAGATGGTGATTCTCTTTATTCCCGGGGACCAGTTTTTCAGCGCCGCCCTGGAGTACAACCCCGCCCTGATCGAGTACGCCCTGGAGCGGAAGGTGCTGCTGGCCACGCCGACCACCCTGATTTCAGTGTTGAAGGGCATCAGTTATGGCTGGCGCCAGCAGCAGCTTGCCGAGAACGCGGAACTAATCCGCCAGGTGGCGGCCGAGTTCTACGATCGCGTTCAGGTGCTGCACGGCCACTTTGAGGATACCGGCCGGCACCTGGAAAAGTCCGTCGAGGCCTACAACCGGTCAGTGGCGTCCTGGGAGGCCCGCTTGCTCCCGTCCCTGCGCAAGGTGCGGGAACTGGGCGCCGCCGCGGGGCCCGAGCCCGAGGCGCCAGGAAGAATCGACACGGTTCCTGGCAGCCCAAGGCAGATCGCCGAGGGCTGAAAGCTCGGGCATGCTGCGAAGCACTCTACTGTTTCTTTCCCAGCAGCCCCGGCTGCGACGCTGGACGGAAACTTCCGCCGCTGCCAGCATTCTGACGAAACGGTTTGTGGCTGGCCGCACCTTGGACGAGGCGCTCGACGTCACTCGCCGGCTGAATGCCGAGGGAATCCTGGTGACGCTCGACCACCTGGGCGAGAACGTGACGTCCATCGAGGAAGCGCTGGCCTCCAAGCAGGCTTACGTAGAGGCGTTGCGGCGGATTGCGCAAGAGAAGCTGAAGGCTTGTATCTCCATAAAGCTCACCCAGTTCGGCCTAAACCTCTCAGAGCAGTTCTGCCTGGAAAACTCGATGGATCTCATCAAGATAGCGCAGGAACTTGATGGTTTCGTTGAGGTGGATATGGAATCCCACGAGTACACTGACCGCACTCTCCGGATCGTCGAGGAACTGCACCAGAGCCAGGCGAGGGTTCGAGTTGCGATCCAGGCGTACCTCCGGCGGAGCGCGGATGACGTCGAGAGTCTGTGCCGCCTGGGCGTGCCGGTGCGTCTGTGCAAGGGAGCCTATCGCGAGCCGCCGGCGGTGGCGTTTCCGGCCAAGGCGCAGGTGAACGAGAGCTACAGGCGCCTGGGGGAAGCGTTGTTTGAGCGTGGAGTCTACCCGGCGCTGGCGACGCACGATCCACAAATGATCGACCATGCGCTGGCTTTCGCCGCCCGGCGGGGGATCGGCAAGGACTCCTTCGAGTTCCAGATGCTCTACGGCATTCGGAGAGATCTTCAGCGGCAACTGGTGGCTGGCGGCCACCGGCTGCGGCTCTACGTCCCTTACGGCGACGCCTGGTACCCCTACCTCATGCGGCGGCTGGCCGAGCGTCCGGCCAATCTGCTGTTTCTGGTGAAGAACCTCTTTCGAAGATAGGGGCGTCGAGGCAAGGGAGGTGTCCGATACTGGGACAGCAGTGTCCGAAACTGGTCATGGGCTCGGTCCCCTTTCGCTCTAAGTCCAGGACCATGAACATCAGGGTCTGGCAATCGGATTGCTCGTTCTCAAAAAGAACCTTGAGGTCCGCCAGCTGTGAACGTATGGCTGCATGACTTCCGCTACGCGCTGCGCATGCTGCTGAGAAGTCCCGGCAGCACCGCGGCCGCTGTTTTGGCCCTGGCCCTAGGGATCGGCGCCAATTCAGCGGTTTTCAGCCTGGCGGACATCCTCCTCTTCCGACCCATCGATCTGAAAGACCTGGACCGCCTTGTAATGATACGGGCCACGGACGACGGCAGGCCCGAAAGCAGGCTCCAGGTTCCGCCGGCGGACTTTCTGCAATGGCGCACCGAGGCCCGGAGCTTCGAGCAGTTGGCTGCCGCCTCCGGCCGGGTCGCAAATCTGACTGGCGCCGGCGCACCACAGCGGGTTCAGGGGTACCAGGTGTCAGCCAACTTCTTCCAGGCTCTGGGTGTAGGGGCGGGCCTTGGCAGAGTGTTTCTCCCGCAGGAGGAACAGCCAGGTTCAGACCGCGTAGCGGTTTTGAGCTTCGGTCTCTGGCGCCGGCAGTTCGGCTCGGACCCCGGGGTCATCGGCCGGCAGATCTACCTCCATGGACAGGCGCATCGGGTGGTCGGCGTAATGCCCCAGGAGTTTCGTTTTCCGCGTGATTCCGAGTTGTGGATTCCCCTGGCTATTACGGCGCAGATGAGGCAGCAGCGGGAAGGGCCCGGTCTCTCGCTTGTGGGACGGTTGAGGCCAAACAGTGGAATCGAAGAAGCACAGGCCGAGATGCAAGTCCTGGCGGATCGCTTGCGGCGTGCGTTTCCGGAGTCGCACGCCACGCGGGGCGTTCGCGTCGAATCATTGCTTGACAGCATGACCCGTGGCGGAAACCGGGATTACAGCTTGATGTGCCTGATCGTTGTCGGCTTCGTGCTCTTGATCGCTTGCGTGAATGTAGCTAACCTTCAGGTCGCGCGCATTTCGGGCCGGGCGCACGAGTTGGCCATTCGCACTGCCGTCGGAGCCAGCCGTTGGCGGTTGATCCGGCAAGTCATCGCTGAAAGCCTGTTGCTGGCGGGGATTGGTGGCTTAGTCGGAATCCTGTTGGGCTCCTGGGGGGTCGATCTCCTGCGGAGGAGCGCGCCGCCGGAAGCCGCTATGAACTTGCCTCGCTGGGACCAGTTTGGACTGAACGGTCTGGTGCTCGCCTATACCGGGGCTGTTGCGATTCTGGCTGGGTTGGTTTCCGGCATCACGCCTGCTTTCTTCGCGACCCGTTCTGGCGTCAGTGAGGTCCTGATGCAGGGCGGCCGGCGTGTCAGCAGCGGTCTGGGGCGCAGCCGCCTTCGCAACCTGCTGGTAGCCGGTCAACTGACCCTGTCTATGACTCTACTGGCCGGCGCCGGATTGATGGTCAAGGGCTTCCACACGCTGATTTTGGAGTCGGAGAGTCTGCAGCCCTCGAATGTGCTGACCTTCAGGCTGGCTCTTCCGGAGACGCGCTACACGTCATCGCAGGCGGAGTCCGCACTGGGCGGAGAGCTTCTCAGACGAGTCTCAAGGGTGGGGGGCCTGCAAACGGCGGCATTGGTCACCCAGATTCCTCACAGCAGTTTCGGCTCCATGCAAGCCTTCAGGATTGAAGGCCGGGCGCGAGCACCAGGGGAAGAGGACACCGCGCTGATTCAGGCCGTCAGTCCAGGCTACTTCCAAATCATGCAAATCCCATTGCGGGAAGGCCGCCTGTTCGATTCGAGGGACGAGTGGGGGCGTTCCGGAACGGCAATTGTCAGCGAAGCCCTCGCGAAGCGCTATTTTGGGGAGTCCAGTCCCATTGGGCGCCGCGTGAGAGCCGGTGGAGACGAGCTGCAAGGTCCGTTCCTGACCATTGTCGGAGTGGTGGGAGATATCCGCCACCACTGGACGGAGAAATCGCCCAGACCGGCCCTGTACGTATCATTCGCCCAAGCCGGTGCATCCGAGTTTGGCATGGTGGCAAGGACTTCAGGCGGACTGGCGGGGACCGTCAGCGCAATCCGTGCCGAGATCGCCGCGGTGGACCCCGAGCTTCCAATGTTCGCCGTGCTGAGTCTGGATGAAGTCATCGCCCGCGCCATGAGCAGCCTGCAATTGGTTGTAGTCCTCATGGGGATCTCTGGCGCACTCGCCCTGGTATTGGCAACGGTCGGCGTGTACAGCGTCACGGCCTACATAGTGTCCGAGCGGACCCATGAGATGGGGATCAGATTGGCCCTGGGAGCTCGTCCGCAGGACGTTGTCTGGATGATGGTGAGGCGCGGCTTGACGTTGATCGTAGCTGGTATGGGCGTCGGCGTGGTGGCCGCCTACCTGTTGGCGCGCATGCTCTCGAGCTTGATTTTTGGCACCAGCCCCGGAGACCTTGGAGCTCTCGCGGGCATCCCCTTGCTCCTGGCCTTGTCTGCCGCCCTGGCATCTTGGCTGCCTGCGCGTAAGGTGGGCCGAATAGACCCGGGGCGGGCTTTGCGATACGAATAGCGTGGACACCGGGGCCCGCACAGCAGCAAGAAACTTTCCGGACCCTTGCGGAGTCTGATGAGCATGAGGTACTGGGCCTACCTAATTGCGAAGTTGTTGCTGGCAGCCGGGCTGCTGTTCCTCATCGGCCGCTGGCTGCTTGGACTTTTGCCGCCTCCGCCGCCCTTCATGTATGTTCACCAGCCTCGCTTCCCATACGACCTGCCTTCAACCCTGGCGCTAGGCGCCTTCTTTCTGGTGTGCTGCGGTGCGGTCTACTTGTGCCTGCTCGATCAGCGATACCGCTGCCGGAAATGCCTGCGGAGGCTGCGCATGCCGATTGAGACCGGCTCCTGGGGCGCCATGCTTCAACTCGGGCGGCCGCGCATAGAGTACATCTGCCCCTTCGGACACGGTACCCTGAAGGTCTCGGAGGTCCAGATCACCGGACTGGAGAGCGGAGACTGGGAGGAGAGCGAGGACATGTGGGCCGAGCTGTCCTCGATGGATCATAAATAGTCCCATGAGTTCGTCCAAGTGGAGATTTGCCGCGGGCCTGGCGGTGCTGTTCCTGCTGATTGCGGTGGCGGGTAGATTGCTGCCCCCCTACTGGAGGAATCTCAAATTCCAGCTCGAGCTGGACCAGGCCGGCCAGGGCTCGCCGTCGGCATCGCTTTCCGACGACGCGCTTAGGGCGCGCGTAGTGAACGCGGCCGCGCGGCTGGCGTTGCCGGTCGGCCTCGAGAATGTGCGCGTGCGCCGAGGCGCGGGCCGGGTGGAGATCGAGGTGCTTTACGAGGTGCCGGTCGGCCTGCCGCTGTATACCGTTGACCTGCATTTCCGGCCCAGGGCCGTCGTTCCCTAGGCTGTGAAAGCCAACCCCACTCTGAGAGAATAGTCCTAGAGGCGCATTTATAGTGGCAGTAAAGGTTCGTGTTCCTAAGAAGGCGCGGCTGGCGAACTTCCTGGTCAGACCCGTCGGAAAAGTCGTTCTGGCGCTGGCGGTCATGCTGGCGACGGGGGGCCTGCTTACCTTCACGTATTATTACGTCAAGTACTCCCGGCTGATCGATCAGAAGATCCGCTCCGGCCCCTTCCAGAGCACGGCCAAGATCTTCGCCGCGCCGAAAACGGTGTCGCTCGGAGACGACTACACCGCCGAGGAGATTGTCGAACAGTTGAAGCGCAGCGGCTACACGGAGAGCCGCGGCAACTCCCTGGGCTGGTACCACGTCCGGCCCGACGCCGTGGAAATCTTCCCCGGCCCGGATTCCTATTTCGACCAGGAAGGCGGCGTAATCCGCTTCTCCGGAGGCCGCGTCTCGCAGATCATCTCCACCCGCGACAACACCGAGCGCACGCAGTACATGCTCGAGCCCGAACTGCTGACCAACCTCTTCGACAAGAACCGCGAGAGGCGCCGCCTTTTGAAGTACCAGGATATCCCGAAGGTAATTGTCAACGCGGTGGTCTCGATCGAGGATAAGCGGTTCTTCCAGCACTCCGGCTTTGATCCGCTGCGCGTGATCAAGGCCGCCTACGTGGACCTGAAGGAGCGGCGTATCGAAGAGGGCGCCTCCACCCTCAGCATGCAGGTTGCCGGCATGTTCTGGCTCAATCGCCAGGAAAGAACCTGGAGGCGCAAGGCGGCGGAAGTTTTCATTACCTTTCAGCTCGAGCAGAAGCTGACCAAAGAAGAGATTTTCGAGTACTATGTCAACCAGGTCCCCCTGGGCCGCCGCGGCAGCTTTTCCATTCGCGGCGTGGGAGAAGCCTCGCAGGTGTACTTCGGCAAGGATGCGCGCGAGCTGACGCTGCCCGAGGCGGCCACGCTGGCGGGCCTCATTCAGCGCCCCAGCTATTACCAACCCAATCCGCTGGCCGGAGCGCGCGCGAGCCCGCCGCAACGTGGTGCTGGGTATGATGCGGCAGAACGGCTACATCACCGAACAGCAAGCATTGGAGGCGACGACTTCGCCCTTTGCGCTGGCCAAGGCCGGCGCCGAGTCCGCCGACGCGCCCTACTTCGTCGATCTGGTCAACAATCAGCTTCAAGACGATTTTCAGGAGCAGAATTTCCAGGAACGCTCCTTCCGGGTCTACACCACCCTCGACATGGACCTGCAGCGGGACGCGGCTGCCGCGGTCCGCATTGGCATGCAGGAGGTGGACGAGCAACTCCGGCAGCAGCGCCGGTTTCGCGGCGTGAAGAACCCGAACGCTCAGGTGGCGCTGGTTGCGCTGGACGCTCAGACGGGCGAGGTGAAGGCGCTGGTGGGAGGCCGGGATTACGGTCTCAGCCAGTTGAACCGGGTCTTGGCCATGCGGCAGCCGGGTTCGTCTTTCAAGCCCTTCGTATATGCGGCGGCCCTGTCGACGGCCCTGGAAAACACCCGCAAGCCGATCACTTCCCTCACCACGCTGGTCGACGAGCCCACCACGTTCTGGTTCGACGACAAGCCTTACGAACCCTCGAATTTCCGCGATAAGTTCAACGGAGTGGTAACCGTGCGCCAGGCGCTGGCCCACTCCATGAACATTCCCACGGTGAAGCTGGCCGAGATGATCGGCTACGGCAAGGTGGTGGATTTGGCCAAGCGCGCGGGGATGAACGGGAGCATCCAGCCGACCCCGGCCGTGGCTTTGGGCGCCTACGAAGCGACTCCCGTCGAGGTCGCCGGCGCCTACACCATCTTTGTCAATCACGGCGTGTACGTGAAGCCCAACTGGGTGAAGCTGATCCGGGACGATAAAGGCGGCATCCTGTTCAATTACACGCCCGTTACCCGCGAGGTGCTGGATCCCAGGGTCTCCTACCTGATGGTGGACCTGCTCCAGGAAGTGTTGCGCAGCGGCACCGGCGCGGGCGTACGCGCCCGAGGGTTCACTTTGCCTGCCGCCGGCAAGACCGGCACGTCTCGCGACGGCTGGTTCGCCGGATTCACTTCGCGGCTCATTTGCATCGTGTGGGTCGGATTCGACGACAACCGCGAGCTGGATCTTGAGGGCGCCAGCTCCGCGCTGCCCATCTGGACCGAATTCATGAAGCGGGCGCACAAGCGGCGCGAGTATCGAAACGTCAGCGAGTTCGAGCCGCCCGACGGGATTGTCATGGTGAAGGTCGATCCGGCGACCGGCTTCCTGGCCGCGCCGAACTGCCCCGGCGCCCAGGTCCAGGCCTTCATCGCCGGATCCCAGCCGCTCGAGATTTGCCGGGTGCACGGAGGCGGACTGGCCGGCGCGACCCAGGTGACGGGATGGGAAACGCCGGCGGAGAGACCCGTGGAGGTCGCCGGCGAGACCGAGCCCGCCGCGCCTGGCGCCGTTGCACGGAAGGCTCGGCAGCCGGCCGCCGCGCCCCCCAAAGCCGCTCCGCAAACCCCGCCGCCAGCGGAGAAAAAGAGCTTGTTTCGCCGTTTGCTGGATGTGTTCAAATAAGGGTGGAGGAGGGAAGTAATGACCTCGCCTGTGGATGCGTCTATCTGCGTCAGGTTCGCACTGACGCTCTGTTTTGTCCTGTGTCCAGCCGCTGGAGCTCAGCAGGAAGAGGCGCAAGCCAAGCCCGCCGAACTCACCCTGGAACAGCGCGGCGACCTCTTCATGGCGAAGAAGATGTTTCGTGAAGCAGCCGAAGCCTATACCAATGCGAGTACCGGCCCGCGGAGCTACGTCCTTCTCAACAAGGCCGGCATCGCCTACCACCAGATGCAGAATTCCCAGGCCGCCAAGAAGAACTACGAGAAGTCCCTGAAGTTGAACCCCGACTATTCCGAGGCGCGCAACAACCTGGGGACGCTGTATTTCGGGCAGAAGAATTTCCGCGGCGCGATTCGGGAGTACAACCGGGCGCTGAAGCTGAACCCGAAGTCCGCCACCTATTACTGCAACCTGGGAACCGCCTACTTTGCCCGTAAGGATTACGCCTCGGCGAACAAGGCTTACCAGCAGGCGCTGGCGCTCGATCCCGATGTGTTTGAGAGCCGCGGCTCGGTGGGGACAATCATACAGGAGCGGAGCGTGGAAGAGCGGGCAAAGTACCACTACTATCTGGCCAAGCTTTACGCCGAGGCCGGTACGTTTGACCGCGCGCTGGACTGCATTCGCAAGTCCCTGGAAGAGGGATTCAAGGATCGGAAGAAGTATCTGGAGGAGCCCGCCTTCGCCAAGCTTCGGGAGCTGCCCGAGTTCCAGGATCTGATGAAGTTGGAGCCGCGTGTTCTGTAGGACGAGCGCCGCGTTTGCGGCTATCCTGTTCTACTCCTTGCTCCTCGGCGGCTGTAATCGCAGCGCCCAGCGCGGAGTAGAACGTCTGGCCATCGCACCCTTCGAGAATCTGAGCGACGATGCTGCGCTCAATTGGATGGGTCCGGCGATCAGCGAGGCAGTGGCGGCGCAGATCGAAGGCTCATCCACAATGCAGCCCGTGGCGCTCGCGAGCCCCGAGGCGACTGGCGTTCTCAGGGGATATTTCACGGTCGCGGGCGGTCGCATCACGTTGAAGGCTCAGCGGGAGAACCTGAAAAGCAGGCGCATTGTCCGGACGTTCACCATCCAGGGCGATATCTTGAGCGTGGCCGACACCCTGGCCCGCGAGCTCGATGCGGGAGCGAGGCCCTACGAGACGAAGAATCCGGAGGCGTTGAAGGCGTATATCGAAGGTTCAGTCATGGGAGACGCCGCGGTCTTGGAGCGCGCCATAGCCCTCGATCCCGGTTACGGAGCGCCGTATCTGGCGCTCGCCCGGCTGCGCCTCGTCCGGGGCGACCGCGCGGCCTTCCAGGAAGTCCTCGCCAGAGCGCGCGCCCAGGGCAGCAGGATCGCCGAAACCCGCCGGGCCGAACTGGACCTTCTCGCCGCCGACGCCGATGGAGACGGCCCTGCGCAGCAGCGGGCGCTGCTGAGTCTCAGCCGCTTCAGGCCCGCGGACGCCGGCATCCCCCGCCGGCTGGCAATCGCCTACACCGCCGCCCATCGCTACGACGAGGCGGTGGTGTGGTACCGCAGAGCGACTTCCCTGGATCCATCCAACGGCCCGACCTGGAACCAGTTTGGCTACGTTGAGGCATACCGCAAGAATCTTCAGGGCGCGCGGTCGGCGCTGCTGCAGTACGCGCGCCTGGCGCCTCGGGACTCCAACCCTCTGGACTCGCTGGGGGAGGTGCACTACTATCTCGGGGCCTTCCCCGATGCCGAGCAATACTTCCTCCAGGCCTATGATAAGGACCCATCGTTTCAAGGTGGGGCCGAGCTTTACAAGGCGGCGCGCGCCCGGCTGATGACCGGCGACGTCGCAGGCGCGGACCAGGTTTTCAGGCGTTACGCCGACGCCCGGAAAGCGGCGCGGGATCCGCTATTGCCGTACCGCGAAGCGCAGTGGCGTTCTCTCACGGGCCGTGGCCGCGACCCGGTCAATGCCCCAGCCGCCGCCGCCGAGGGCAAGCTGGCCGCCGTGTATCGAATGCTCGAAGCCAAGCAATTTGCCGAGGCCGTGCCGCTGCTTCAGAACCTGTTAGCCCAGGCCGGCCCGCTTGCGCCGGAGCAATTCAACGTCCTTCTTGCTTGGGCCCTGGTGGAAACCGGCCGCATTAAGGAGGCGGCTCCACAGCTCGAAACCTGGGGTGTGCCGCAGGCTGGTTTGGAAGGACCGTTCATCCGCTTCACGTTTCCGCGGGTCTTTCTTTTGAAGGCCCAGGTACTGGACCAGCAGGGGAAGAGCCGGGAAGCCGGCGCGATGCGCGAGATCTACAAGAAACTATCCGGGACTACTGGCGGCCGCTGAGCCGGTCGTAATTGTGCCGGTCGAAAGTGGTGCCGAGGGACTCGTTGTAGTAGCTCTCCAATCCCAGGGCCTCGCGGAGATCTTCCTGGAACTCATGTAAGGCCCTCAGCTCCGATGCCAGAGCGGGCTGGCGCTTTCCCGCCGGAGTCTCCAGAAATTTCTGAAAGCCGCCATCGATCAGGCGCGCAATGTCAGCTCCCAGCAGCACGCCGATCGAATCCACCTGCGGCTGGCCGGACACATCGCTGATGGTGGCCGCGCACCCGTTCTTGCGTGCGGTTACCGGCCCGCCCGCGGACTGGTCCAATTCGAAGCCCGCGGCGCGCAGATCCGCCAACCGGTCCGCGAATGTGATCGTTTTGGGAACCCGCCGCCGGAAGAACATACCCCAATTATTGCGGTAGCATCGAACAATGGCAAGCACGTCCGAGCAAGCGTCACCCGGCCTGTTGAAAGGGCTGGGTCTGCTGGATGCGACCACCATCGTCATGGGCTCGATGATCGGCTCGGGCATCTTTATCGTCTCGGCCGACATCGCGCGGCAGGTGCGGAGCCCGGGACTGCTGATCGTCACCTGGGTGGTCACCGCCGTGCTCACCGTGATCGCCGCCCTCAGCTATGGCGAGCTGGCCGCAATGATGCCGCAAGCCGGAGGGCAGTACGTGTATCTGCGCGAGGCCTTCGGCCCGTTGAGCGGGTTCCTCTATGGCTGGACGCTGTTCCTGGTTATCCAGACCGGCACCATCGCCGCGGTGGCCGTGGCCTTTGCCAAGTACACCGGCGTCTTTTTCCCGGTCATAGCGGCGGACCACTACCTGCTGCGATTCGGCCCGCTCGGTCTGAACACACAGCAACTGCTGGCGATCGCCGTCCTGGTGCTGCTGACCTGGGTGAACACGCGGGGCCTGCGCACGGGCGCGATAGTCCAGAACGTCTTCACCGTGGCCAAGACCGGTGCGCTGCTGGGTTTGATTGGTTTCGGAGTCCTGGCGGGGCGGGGAAGCGCCGCGGTTCAGGCCAACTTCGGCGACTTCTGGATCAACGCGGATTGGAGCATGGCCACGATCCGGCTGGTGGGCGTCGCCATGGTTGGGGCGCTGTTCTCCGCCGACGCCTGGAACAACGTCACCTTCACCGCCGGCGAGGTGCGCAATCCGCGGCGCAACGTTCCGCTGGCACTGGGATTGGGCGTAGGCGTCGTGTGCGCGATCTACATCGCCGCTAACCTCGTCTATCTGCGCCTGCTTCCGCTCGAAGGCATCCAGCACGCGGCCGAGGACCGGGTCGCGACCGCCGCCGCGGGCGTGATCTTCGGGCCGGTGGCCGTCCAGTTGATGGCCGCGGCCATCATGATCTCGACCTTCGGCTGCATCAACGGCATGTCTCTGGCCGGCGCGCGGGTCTACTATGCGATGGCGCTCGACGGCCTCTTCTTCAAACCGGTTGGCAAGCTGAACGAGGGGCGCCGCACGCCGGCCGTGTCGCTTACGGTGCAATGCATCTGGGCCTGCCTGCTGACGTTGAGCGGAACCTACAACGATCTGCTCGATTACGTCATCTTCGCGGTCCTGCTCTTCTACATGCTGACCATCGCCGGGGTCTTCGTCCTGCGCCGGAAGCGACCGGACGCCGAAAGGCCGTACCGGGCGCTGGGATATCCGGTTATCCCTGCGCTATACATCGCGCTCGCGGGCCTGATCGAAGTGCTGTTGCTGTTCTATAAGCCGCGCTACACGTGGCCCGGGCTGATCATCGTGCTGCTGGGAGTGCCGGTGTATTTTGCGTGGAAGAGATGGAAGCGATAAGGTGAAACGATGAACCTGCTGGTGACCAAGCCGTTGAGCCGCATCCAGGAAGAGGCGGAGGGCGGCGCGCACACGCTCAAACGCACATTGGGAGCCGGGAGTCTGGTGGCTCTCGGCATCGGGGCGATTATCGGGGCGGGGCTGTTCTCGATCACGGGGATCGCCGCCGCCAACTACGCCGGCCCGGCCATCGCGCTGTCGTTCGTGCTGGCCGCCATCGGCTGCGCGTTCGCGGGCTTGTGCTACAGCGAGTTTTCCACCATGATCCCGATCGCCGGCTCGGCCTACACTTACGCCTACGCCACCCTGGGCGAATTTATCGCCTGGGTGATCGGCTGGGACCTGGTGCTGGAGTACGCCGTCGGCGCCGCCACGGTGTCCATAAGCTGGTCATCGTACATAGTGAGCGTGTTCCACAGCCTCGGCATCAACCTTCCGCCGTACCTCATCGCGTCTCCTTGGCAGCCGGTGATGCTTCCGAACGGACAACTGGTTCACGGGCTGATCAACCTGCCGGCGGTGTTCATCATCTGCGCCATCTCGGTCCTGCTGATGATCGGCATCCAGGAATCGGCCCGGGTGAATGCCGTTGTGGTGGTAGTCAAGGTGATTGTCGTGCTGGTGGTCATCGGCGTCGGCGTCTGGTTCGTCAAGGGATCCAACTACACGCCTTTCATCCCCGAGAATACGGGCAAGTTCGGGGAATTCGGCTGGAGCGGCATCCTGAGGGCGGCCGGCGTGATTTTCTTCGCCTACATCGGGTTCGACGCTGTCTCGACCGCGGCCCAGGAGGCTAAGAACCCGCAGAAGGACATGCCTATCGGCATCATCGGCTCGCTGGTGATCTGCACGATTCTGTACGTGGTGTTCTCGGTGGTCATGACCGGCCTGGCGAATTACACGGAGTTCAAGGACGTCGCCGCGCCAGTCGCTGTCGCCATTGCCCATACCCCCTACACCTGGCTGCGTCCGCTGGTCAGCCTGGGCATCATCTTTGGGCTTACGTCGGTGATCCTGGTCATGCTGCTGGGCCAGTCCCGAGTGTTCTTTTCGATGTCGCGCGACGGTCTGCTGCCTAAGATCTTCTCCGAGATTCATCCCCGGTATCGCACGCCCTGGCGCTCCAACATCCTGTTTATGATTTTCGTGAGCCTGTTTTCGGCTTTCGCGCCCATCTCGGTGGTGGGGGAGATGACGAGCATCGGGACACTGTTTGCCTTCGTCATCGTCTGCATCGGCATCATAGTCATGCGCCGGACGCAGCCGAACCTCGCCCGGCCGTTTCGGACGCCCTGGGTGCCGTTGATCCCCATCCTCGGCATCCTGGTCAACATGGCGATGATGTTCGGCCTGGGCTGGACCAACTGGGCGCGCCTGTTCGTCTGGCTGGCCTTCGGCCTGCTCGTCTACTTCGGATACAGCCAACGCCACAGCCGCCTACGCGGCGGCAGCTAGGCTACCCCGACGACTTACGGGTAGCTCGTCACTTTGGGAGCATCGCGCGGGCTGGAGCCGGTCGGCCCGCCCGTGTCATTAATGACGTTGCTGATTTCGCCGTTATTGCCCAGGCGGACCGTGATCATGCTGTGGAACTTGACGGTTGGGCTCCTGGGGACTTCGATGGCGCGGGTCAGCACAACACCGCGATTCCGGAAAACACTGTAGATGCCCAGCCCCCAGGCTTCGTGACTGGTCACCTTATCGGCCACCTTGTACGAAGCCCAGCCGTTCACTCCAGGCCCGCTCGTGTAACTCGGCTGGTCGGGGGGATCGTACGGAATCTCGGACTGATAGAAGTAGACCCGCCCGCCGTTGCCGTTCCATACGACTTGATACTGCTGGTAGTGTTCGACGAAGAGGCCGTAGATGGTGACGTTGTTGCCATTGACAATCAACCCGTTCGCGGCGGTGTTGCTATTCCAGCCCACCCCCGAGCCGTGGTCTGCGCGCCAAACCCAGGTGTGATCCACGATTGTGTCGTGGCTGTTGATACTCAAACTGACCGACGCACGGCCCACCGCGGCGCCGCCCACCCGGAAGTACACGTCATGGAGGAAGATGGGATTCTTGGTGTGGCTGGCTTTGCTGCCGCCCGGCCCCACTTCCAGCAAGACCGGAGAATTCGTGGCGCCCGCGTCGAAGAGCAGACCAGAAAGGGTGAGTCCGTCCACGTCAGCGGTTGTCATCGCCGCGCCGCCGGTGACGGGCCGCAGTGTGGCGTAGCCCAGCCCCAAGACCACCGTGCCGGTTCGCGTCACGCGGATCGTGTCTCTAAGATCGTAGATGCCGGGAGTCAAGAGGAGGTGCTTACCCTGGGCTAGCTGTGCATTGATGGTCTCAGCCGTATCGGAGCCTGCGTGGGCGATGTAGAACTGGCTAAGCGGGATAGACTTACCGGGGGTCGATCCGGCACGCCAGGTGATGCCCGCGCTGTTGGTGCGCAGCGAGGGAACGCGGACACTGTAGTTGCCCTTCGCATCGACCTCCAGATAGGGTTTCTCACGAACAATGGGCGTCTGCGCGATCTTGGTGTAGGGCGGAGTGGGCCATTCGCCCGCCGGCGGATTCACGACGCCGACAAAAACCATGTTCCAGTTGGCGCCGGTCCATTTGCCCCACTCGGTGTTTCTCGAAATCCACTGCTGCTGGGGCCCGGCGCCGACGGCGCCGTCAATCAGGCTGTCGGACATCCAGCCGCCGCTGGCCCACCCGCTGTTCTGGTGGAGCACGATATCGCCGCGGACGTGCATGCGGCGGAAGGAGATGGCCTGGGAGACGGCCCACTGCATCGTGCCGTTCGACGGCGTAATGGAGAAACCTTCAACGGCTCGCCAGAAGTTGCAGGTCGAGTTGTTATTCGACAGGTAGGCGTCGGAGTGTACATTGCCCTTGATGTGCACCTCGTCGGGCGTGGCGCCCAATCCGATGACCTGCGTATAAAATCCGACAGGTATATCCACGTTGTAAGTGCCGGGTTGAAATAGCAGGGCGTATCGTTCGGAGCCGAACTGAGCTTTCTGCTGGATCGCGTAGACCTTGTCGATCTGTTCCTGGATCGCCGCCGCCGGCATGGACGGGCTGAAGATGAGCACGTTGGGACCAAGATCCGGCGCAGCAGCCGCCCGAATCACGGCAGTCGAATAAGCGAACAGCGCCAGAAACAGGCCGATCTTCACGGCCACCACCTGGCATTTGAAACTACGATCTCTTATCAAGATGCCTCCCCCGAATCGGACCCATCATACACTGAATCGCGGGGTCAGAGCGGTTTTTGGGCGACGAGTTCGAAATTGCTGGAAAGCAGGTTCAGGCCGGGGATCCGGGTGAGCAAGTCGTCGACGTGGCGGGAGACTAGATAGCCCGTCCGCCACGACGGGAAGAGGCCCGCCAGGGGCGTGGAAGCGAAGTCGTAGTAGTGTTGGGCGACGGTGAACCCCATGCGGGCGAATCCGCGGCGAGCCGCGGACGGCTTCAGTTCCGCCTCTTCTTCCGTCTGATGCTTCTTCATCAGGGATGGAACCAATAGCTTGCCGAGGAAACCCGAGAGGCGGTAATGGGAAGGATCGAGGCTGTAGAACACGCCTCCGGGTTTCAATAAGCGCCAGATAGACTCGGGAATCTCGCGGCTCAAACGGTCCGCAACGTGGTGCAGGAAGAACACCGCCAGCACCACGTCGAAACCGGCTGGCGGCAGCGCCATCCGTGCAAAGTCGCCTACCGCGAAAACGGCGTTGCCCAGGCCCTGTTCGGCGGCGCTGCTCTGAGCCTGCGCGACTCCTCGCGGCGAGATGTCCACGCCAAGCACCTGGCCGACGTGCCGCGCCAAGAGCAATTCAACGTCGCCGATGCCCGATCCCAGGCTGAGGACCCGGCTGTTCGCGCCGGCCCCGGTCAGCCGCAGCATTCGCCGGACATGATGCCGGCGGAACTCGACCACAGCCGGTCTGGCAAAGTGCTTCTGGGCAAAGCCCGAGTACAGCTCCTCGTGATGCTCGAAATCCCGCATCAGGTCTTTTCTAAATCCCGGTGGGTGGTCTTGATGCGGAAGCCATGGCGCGCCAACCGCTTCCGCATTTCGTCGGCGATCATGACCGAGCGGTGGCGGCCTCCGGTGCAACCAAAGGCGATGGTCAGGTAGCTCTTGCCTTCCCGGATGTAGTGCGGAATGAGGTACACGAGCAATTGCGAAATCCGCTCCAAAAACTCGACGGTCTGTGGGAAGGAGCGGATGTAACGGGCGACGCTCGGATGCCGGCCGCTCAGCTTCTTGAACTGCGGGATGTAGTTCGGATTCGGCAGGAATCGAACGTCGAAAACCAGGTCGCTGTCGGACGGCACCCCGTGGCGGTAGCCGAAGCTGGTGACGTACACCATGATTTTGGACGTCTCGCTCCCGCCGCGAAACTTTTCGGAGATAATCTCCCGCAGGTCATGGACGTTGAACTTGGAGGTGTTGATGATGTGCTCGGCCAGCGCCCGGATCGGCGCCAGCCGCCGGCGCTCCCGCCGCACGCTGCGCAGCACCGATTCGCCGCCGCCCAGAGGATGGGGCCGGCGTGTCTCGCTGAAGCGCCGCACGATGGCTTCGTCGTCGGCTTCCAAAAACACCAGGGACGCCGGCACAATGCGCCGCAGCTTGTCGAAGACCGCTGGGAACCGCTCGAGCGCGGCGCCTTCGCGCACATCCACCAGCAGGGCGGCGTGCCGGATGTGCGGCGAGTCTCGGACGAGCTCGCCGAATTTCGGAACCAGCTCCAGGGGGAGGTTATCCACGGAGTAGAATCCGAGATCCTCCAGGCACTTAAGAACGGTTCCTTTGCCCGAACCGCTCAAGCCGGTCACGATCAATAATTCCGCATGCTGCCGGCTGATCCTGGGGCGGGCTTCACGAGCCATGCGGGCGCCCTCAGGCCATGACCAGATCGAAATGGCCGTCATGCCGCCGGAGCAGGACGGCGAGCTGGTCGGTTTCCGCGTCCCGGTAGACCAGATAACCGCGGTTCCGGCCAATCTCGATCACCGCTTCTTCCAGGGTCATCGGCTTGCTGCCGGCGGACTCCTCCACGCGGAAGACCCGCTTGTCGGCCACTTCTTCCGGTTCCGGCGCGGCGGCCCGGGCTGGCGCCGTCTCCTCCCAAGCCGGCTTGGGGTCGCGCTTGGTGTTCTGTTTCTTGGCGCGGAGCTTGAGCACCTGCTTTTCAAGCCGTTCCGCGGCTTGGTACAGCGCCGTAAACTCCTCGGCGCCGTCGGCCAGTCCCACCATGGGATGGCCAAAAACGTTGACCGTGATCTCAGCGCGCCGCAGATGCCGCTCCGCGGTGAAGATCACCCGCGCTTCGCGTTCCCCTCCTCTAAGATCGAGCAGCCTGGCGAGCTTGGCGAATCTCGCGTCAAGCTTCTTCTCCTGCACCGGAGTAAGCTTCTCTTGCCGTCCCGTGTATGCAATCTTCAATGGAGCCTCCGTTGATCGAGCCGATCATTCCCGAACCCGCCGGTGATGAGTGGACGGTATCTTCATGTCTTCGCGGTACTTGGCCACCGTTCTGCGAGTAACCTGGATGCCTTCCCGCTGAAGCTGCGCTGTGATCTGCTCGTCCGTCAGCGGGTGCGCGGTATCTTCTTCTCCGATCATCTTCTTCACCCGCCGCTTCAACAGCAACAGCGGAGTAATGCTTCCCGACGGCCCCTGCACCGCCTCGGAGAAGAAGTAGCGCAGTTCGAAGACGCCCTGGGGCGTATGCGCGTACTTGCTGGCAACGGCCCGGCTGACGGTGGAAGGATGCACGCCGATTTCCTCGGCCACGTCCTTGATCATCATCGGCTTGAGGGCGTCGATGCCTTGGGCCAGGAAATCCGTCTGGCGCCGCACTATGGCCTGGCAGACCTTCAGGATGGTCTGCTTGCGTTGCTCGATATTCTTCATCAACTGGATCGCCGACGCGCACCGCTCCCTGACGTAGTTGCGGACGTCCTTGCTGGGCTCCTGGTCCCGGTCCAACATGCGGCGGTAGTTGCGGTTCAGGCGGAGCTGCGGGATGTCGTCGTCATTCAGATCGATTATGTAATCGTCGCCTTCCTTGGAAATGAAGACGTCGGGTTCGACCACGCGCGCTCCCGGACCCGAATACCGCAGGCCGGGCCTGGCGTCCAAGCCGCGGATGACGTGGTCGGCGACCTGGACATGCTCCAGCGGCCGGGCCAGAATACGCGCCAGTTGCTTGAACTGGCGGGATTCAATGAGTTCCAGGTGGTCGGAGACGATGGTCCAGGCCAACCCCCCGCGCGCGCCGCGGCTCTCCAACTGCAGCAGCAGACATTCCCGCACGTCCCGCGCGCCGATGCCGGCGGGATCCAGGGACTGCACCACCTGCAAGGCCGCCTCCATCTCCGCCAGGCTCATCTCCCCGCCCGCCGCCAGTTCGTCGAGCGTTACCGTGAGATACCCGTTCTCGTCCAGGTTGCCCAGGATAAGATCAGAGGCGTCCCTGACCCGTTCCGGCAGCACCAGGACGCTAAGCTGGGCGTGCAAATGGTCGGTAAGCGTGAATGGAGAGGAAAGGAAAGTCTCGAAGGACGGCTTGTCAACGGTCTCCGTGGCAGGGCTCTTGTAGCCCGGATCGAGGTAGTCGTCGAAAAACGAGCCGAAATCGATCTCCTCGAACGCATCGGTGGACGGCTTGGCCTCGGCCGGTTCAACGCGATCCTGGTCGATAAGGGATTGCCCGGCGGCGTCGACCGGCTCCGGCTCAGGCGCATCTTCGGCATGAGAGGCGGCTTCGCTAACGGTCTCCAGAATGCCCTGATCCGCCGGCGCTTGTTCGGCTGGGTCCCGCTCGGCCTCCAGGAAGGCCTGCATCTCTTCCGGCGACAATTCTTCCGCGCCGTCGTCGACGGCCTCCTCCAGAACCGGGTTCTGGGCGATCTCCTCGGTGATCATATCCTTCAACTCCAGGCGGTTCAACTGAAGAACCGTAACCATCTGGACCAGTCCTGGGGTGAGGATCTGCTTCTGCGAAACCTTAAGCTGCAGCCTGGGAGAAAGCGAACTCATTCGGCTTCATTTTATCAGACCGGCCGAAGGGTAGTTTCCGGGCGGGTCACGGCAGCGCCTGGCCGTTGAGTTGGAAGCTCTCGCCCAGGTAGATTCGCTTCACGTCCGGGTCGCTTCCCAGCGCCTCGGGGCTGCCGGCGCGGAAGATCTGTCCGTTGTTGATAATGTAGGCGCGGTCGGTCACCGCCAGGGTCTCGCGAACGTTGTGGTCCGTGACCAGAACCCCGATCCCGTCGCGCTTCAGGTCGAAGATGATTCTCTGCAGCTCGATCACCTGGATGGGATCGATGCCCGAAAACGGCTCATCCAGCAGCAGAAACGAGGGCTCAATGACCAGCGACCGGGCGATTTCGACCCGGCGCCGCTCGCCTCCGCTCAGCGCGTATCCCTTGTTCTGGCGGACCTTCTCCAATCCAAGCTGCGCGATCAGGCCGTGCATCCGTTCACGGCGCGCCCGCCCGTTCATCGGGACCGTCTCTAGAATGGCCAGGAGGTTCTCCTCGACCGTGAGCTTGCGGAAGACCGAGGGCTCCTGGGGCAGGTAGCTTATGCCCTTTCGGGCGCGCTGGTACATAGGGAGGGAGGTGATCGCCTCGCCATCCAGCATGATCCGCCCCGAGTCAGGGTTAATCAACCCGACAATCATATAGAAGGAGGTGGTCTTCCCGGCTCCGTTCGGGCCGAGCAGGCCTACGACCTCCCCCTGCTCCACCAGGATGGAGACGTCATCGACTACTCTGCGCCCTTCGTAGGACTTGGATATCTCAATGGTCTGGAGTTTTCGGGTGGGCATGATTAGCGGCGAATCCGGCTGACGGCCGGCTGGCCTTCACGGCCATCGACCAGCAGCCTATCATTGTCGGCAAACCAGGTCAATTGGCTGCCCCGCGTCGTGCCCCGCTGGCTGTCGACGAACTGGGGGGCTCCGCCCGACAAGAGAACCTTGCTTTGGGCCACATAGTATTCCGCGTGCTCCGCCGATCCTTGCCGCGACCTTCCTGGGGACGGCTGGCTGATATGCACATCGCCGTCGGCGTAGGCCGTATCGAGTCCCGAGCCGCTGTCTGCGGCAGCGAACACCGCGCGAATCTCCGCGGCCTTCACGTCCATGCCGGCGCGGGTCAGCGCCACTCCCCCGCGGTAATGGGCGGTACGGCTCACGTCGCTGTAATTCATTTCGGCGGCGCGGACCTGGGTGAAAATCGAAGCTTGCGCCTTGGCTCCGGGGCGGCTGGCCTGCACGAACTGGCTATTCACCCGGCCGACGGCCGCCAGCGTCTGCTGATCACGGTTGATCTCCACCCGATCCGCCTCGATGCGGTTTCCGCCCTGCCAGAGAACCACTCCGCCTTCGTACCGGATCAGCCGATTACCCCCGGCGGAGAACATGCGCGCCGCTTTGGCGTGGAAAGGCTCGCTGGGTGAGAGCACCGCGGAAGGTTTCTGTTCGCGCTCAGCTTCGCGGGTGGAGGCGACGTTGCCCTCGGCCGTGACGTCCCCGCTGGCCTGGTCAAGCAGAATCCGGTCCGCGGCGAGGGACCCCGTGGGGTCCCAGAAGCGAGCGTTCTCCCGGAGGACGATTGCGTCCGGCTTCGCGCTCAACGTGGCCCGTTCTGCTCGCCCTTGCCGGCTGCCCTGCTCGTAACGGAAGCTGCCCCACTGCTCCAATTGGGTGACGGCGCTACCCGCCGCATCGAAATCGGCCTTCAGTTGATTGCTCCAGGTCAGTAGCGGCGGAGGTGCCGCGCGGCCCGCCGGAGCGGGGGACTCGGTTCGAGTGGAAACTCGGGTGGCCTCGAGCGTTCGGAGCCGGTTGGCGGCCCCGTAGCTCAGCGAGATGCGTTCGGCCTCCATGCGCCGTCTCTCGCCGGGGCGATTCGACGTTAGTTCTATGACGCCGGGCGCCAGAGTTCGCGCCAAATTGATTTCCTGGCCGCCGGGCCGCATTTCCATCTCGATAATCTCGCTGGTTACTATTCGCGTTTCACGCTGCGCCGCCGGGCCCGAGCCGGTGGAACCGGATTCCACCCGGCCATGCCCTTTGGCCGTCACCTGGCGAAGCTGGCTTCCGCTGCTGGAGGCATTGAAGGACATTTCCACTCGGTCGCCGTTCACTGCGGTTCGGCTGGAGGCATCAGTGGAAAGCAAGCGGGCCTCCTTATCGCCGACGACTTTCTCCACTTCGCCGGTTTCGCCGAGGTCGATTGCCAGGTCGCGCGCGCCGAATTCGAGTCGCCGCCCCTCGGGGCCGGTTTGCACGCCTACGGCCGACTCGGACTGAATGTGGCGTGCCGTTCCGTTCTCGATGCGCACCGTGCTGCGGCCGGCGTTCATAGTCAAGTCGCCCCGCGACAGGCGGGACCACTGGTTGAGCAGGATCACCGAATCCCGCTCCTTGTATTGCATCTCGCCCGCTTCCACCCGCATGGGTTGGGAACGCGGCCCATTCCCCTTCCAGGTCACTTCGGCCTCGGAGCGCATGACCATCTCGCGCGATGCCGGGTCATACCGGACCCCTACCGAGCGGCCTTCGCCTTGGGAAAACCGGAAGTTGGCGGCGCGGTCGGTGGACGCGGTATTGGTTTTGCTGTCATAGGTCAATCCCGAGGTCCGAATGGAAACCAGCCGGCTCGATGGCTTGCCACTGGCGGGCTCTCCGGTGGTGATTTCCACCTCACCGTCGGCGTACAGAGTAGCCTGGTCGTTGTTGAACTCCGCGCTGGCGGTCTTGAAGCGGTCGAAGGTGCTCCCGTCCGGGCTGCTGACCCGCACCTCGACGTCCTCCAAATAGAGCCGCGAGGGGCTCTTCAGCGCCTTGAAGCTTCTTGCGCTAAGCTGCACCACTGTCCGCTGGTTGACTTGCTTCGACCAGGTCCAGTTGCTAGCCGACGAGCTGATTTCGGGGGGCAGGGGAGTGGGAGTGGCGGGCGCCGTCCGCCGCGCCTCGCGCTGCTGAACGTAATACACCGCCCCAACGCCCGCCAGGATGACCAGGATTGCCAGCAGAAGGAGGGGACTGAGACGCCGCATGGAAATCTCAATGTAGCATCAAAAGGGGACAGACGCATTTTCCATATTATCTAGGCCCTGGGCATAGATAGAGAAAATGCGTCTGTCCCCTTTTTTGTCAATAGGTTACGCGGATATCTTGTCACTCGTGCCCGGAGTGTGCTAAAACTACAGGGTGGGTTCCGGCACCCTGCCGGATACTCCTCGATATCCCTTAAGTTCAAGAACGGAGGTTTTGGCCGATGAAAATTAATCCGCTTCATGACCGGGTCGTGGTCAAGCGAATTGCAGAGCAGGAGACCGTGAAGGGTGGGATCATTATCCCCGACACGGCCAAAGAGAAGCCCCAAGAGGGACTAGTCATTGCGGTTGGCAACGGCAAGCGCACGGATGATGGAAAGATTGTGCCGCTGGACGTAAAGGTGGGGGACCGCATCCTCTTCGGCAAGTATTCTGGCAGCGAAATCAAATTGGATGAGGAAGAATTCCTGATCATCCGCGAGGAAGAGATCCTCGGAGTGATCGAGGGCGCCTCGAAGTAGGCTAGAGCCTAAAGGATCAGGAGGGTACAACATGGCAGCTAAGCAGATTGTATATAGCGAGAATTCGAGACAGGCGATTTTGCGCGGCGTTAACCAGTTGGCGGACGCCGTGAAGGTTACGCTCGGCCCCAAGGGCCGGAACGTCGTACTGGAGAGAAAGTTCGGCGGCCCGACCATCACCAAGGACGGCGTGACGGTGGCGAAGGAGATCGAACTGAAGGACCCGCTCGAGAACATGGGTGCGCAGATGGTGCGCGAGGTCGCTTCCAAGACCTCGGATGTGGCCGGCGACGGCACCACCACGGCGACCATCCTGGCGCAGTGCATCTTCCGTGAAGGCGTGAAGAGCGTAGCGGCCGGCGCCAATCCGATGGCCCTGAAGCGCGGCATCGAAAAGGCCGTCGAAGCGGTCATTGATGAGATCAAGAAGCAGAGCAATCCCATCTCGGGCGACTCGATCGCCCAGGTCGGGACGATTTCGGCCAACGGCGACGCCACCATCGGCGCCCGGATTGCCGAGTCGATGAAGAAGGTCGGCAAGGACGGCGTCATCACCGTGGAAGAGTCCAAGACAATGGAAACCACCACGGAGATGGTCGAGGGCATGCAGTTTGACAGGGGCTACCTGTCCCCCTATTTCGTCACCGACGCGGAGCGGATGGAGTGCGCGCTGGATGAGCCCTACATCCTGATCTACGAGAAGAAGGTCAGCAACATGAAGGACCTGCTGCCTCTGCTCGAGCAGATCGCCCGCAGCGGCCGGCCGCTGGTCATCGTCGCCGAGGAAGTGGACGGCGAGGCGCTGGCTACTCTGGTGGTTAACAAGCTGCGCGGCACGCTCAGCGCATGCGCCGTGAAGGCACCCGGTTTCGGCGATCGCCGGAAGATGATGCTGGAGGACATTGCGATCCTGACCGGCGGCAAGGCCATCATGGAAGAGACCGGCATCAAACTGGAAGGTGTTCGCCTGGAGGACATGGGCCGCGCCAAGCGGGTCGTGATCGACAAGGACAACACCACTATCATCGACGGCGCGGGCGCCGAGAAGCAGATCGAAGGCCGCATCAAGCAACTGCGCGCTCAGATCGAGGAGACCACTTCCGAGTACGACCGCGAGAAGCTGCAAGAGCGGCTGGCTAAGCTGGCCGGCGGCGTGGCGGTGATCAAGGTCGGCGCGGCCACCGAGACCGAAATGAAGGAGAAAAAGGCTCGGGTGGAAGACGCTCTGCATGCTACGCGGGCTGCAGTTGAGGAAGGCATCGTTCCGGGCGGCGGCGTGGCGCTGCTGCGCGGCGCGATGGTGCTCAGCGCCCTGAAGCTGGGCGGTGATGAACAGATCGGCGTGGATGTCGTGAGGCGCGCTTGCGAAGAGCCGGTGCGGCAGATCGCGCAGAACGCCGGTTTCGAGGGTGCGGTAATCGTCGAGAAGGTGCGGGCGAGCAAGGACGTTAACTTTGGCTTCAACGCCGAAACCGGCGTGTACGAAGACCTGGTGAAGGCCGGCGTCATCGACCCGACCAAGGTGGCGCGGACGGCGTTGCAGAACGCCTCGTCGATCGCGTCCCTGATGCTGACTACCGAGGCCCTGGTGTGCGAGATCCCGGAGAAGAAACCGGCTCCCATGCCCGGTGGTCACGGCGGAGAGATGGATTACTAAACAGCCGACCGTCGTCAGCTGGCTGTTTCCGAAAGCCGCCCCGTTCGCGGGGCGGCTTTTTTTTCGATGCTAAGATGGACCCGATGCGATCTCCGCTCCGCAGTTTCTGGATTACGCTGCCGATAATCTGGGCGGTTTTGTGCGTCGGTGGAGCGGTCTACGCCCGGAGCCTGGATTTGCCCTCGCGCCTGGCCGCTCCGGTGATCGCCGCCTTCCTTTGGGAGGCTTCCTTCTATTTGGTTCCAGGCTTCGCCGCGGTGCGGCGCGCGATCGAGGAGCGCTGCCGGCCATGGGTGCTGGCCAGCTTCCTCGCCGCGAGCGCGCTGGTTCCGTACTTCGTTTACACAATTCCCACAGGTCTTTTCTCCTGGCACTCGCTGGGCCTGCTAGCCGGGCTGGCCGTGGTCTTGTCCTTCTGGTACTTGCTTCTGCCCAGGAATGCGCCGGCGGACCTGGCATTCGTCGCGTTCCTTGCCGCGGTGGTGCTGGCAGACGCCTTTTCGGCGATCTACCCGGCCGTGGCCCCGAAAGTCCCGCTGGAGATTCTGGGGCAGCTAATGTTGATCCGGCTGGGCGCGACCGTCATGCTCTCGCTGCGCCGGGAGGAAGGGATCGGCTTCGGATTCGTTCCGAGCGCGAAGGAGTGGAGGATCGGCGTCATCCAGTTCCTGTACTTTCTGCCGATCGGCGTGCCCCTGGCGCTGGCGACCGGCTACTTGCGATTTCGGCTCCCTGGGATGGATTGGTGGGCAATTGCGCCGGTGGCCGTGGGAACGTTCCTGGGGATGCTTTGGGTGGTGGCGCTAGGCGAGGAGTTCTGCTTCCGGGGCTTACTGCAGAAGTGGCTGACGCATTGGCTGCGGAGCCGGGCTGCCGGTCTAATCGTGGCCTCGATTGCCTTCGGCTTGGTTCACCTGCCCTTCCGGGCCTTCCCGAACTGGAGGTTTGCACTGCTGGCGGCCATTGCCGGCTACTTCTACGGAAGGGCCTACCAGCAATCCGGCGGCATTCGCGCCGCCATGGTGGCCCACGCGCTGACCAACACGATGCTGCGGATGTTGTTCGGGTGAGGCCGCATCAGACGGCGTCCAGAGCCTGTTCGAAGTCGGCCAGCAGGTCGCGCCAGTCCTCGATGCCAACCGAAATCCGCACCAGGCCTGCGGTGATCTTCGCCGCGGCCAGTTCTTCCAGTGACAGGCCCGAGTGAGTGGTGGTCAGAGGATGGCAGACCAGCGTTTCTACTCCGCCCAGAGAAACGGCGTTTCTGGCGATTCGCAGGTTCCGCAGGAAGTCGAATGCCGCGGCCTTGCCCCCCTTGAGATCGATGGCGATGATCGCCCCCGGATGCTCGCACTGCGCCAGGCGGATTCTGATCTGCTCCTGATCGTCGAACAGCGTCGGATAATGAACTTTCCGCACGTTAGGATGTTTCGACAGTTGTTCCGCGATGCGCTGCGCGTTCTTGCTTTGCTTGTTCATGCGCAGCGCCACCGTTGGAAGGCGGCCGTCCAGTAGCCAGCATTCGTCGGGCGGAAGGATGTTGCCGAAATGCGCGCGGCTCATCTTCAACTGGCGGACTAACTCGGGATCGCGAGCCAGGGCCGCTCCGGCAATCAGGTCGCTGAACCCGGAGAGGTACTTGGTCGCCGAATACAGCACCATGTCCGCACCGAGAAGAAGTGGGTGCTGGAAAACCGGCCCGAGGAAGGTGTTGTCCGCCATGACCAGCGTCTTGTCCGGACGGGCGGCGGCGCTCTCGGCGGCGCTCCGGATGTCGGTCATCGTCATGGTCGGGTTGGCGGGCGTCTCGATGAAGACGATCCGCAGGTTCTCGGCGTCACGGATCGCCCTTGCCAGCTCGTCCGTGTGCCCGGCTGGGACGGGGATGCACGAAATCCCGAACGGTTCCAGCAACTCGTGCATGAGCGCCTGGGTGCCACCGTACAGCGGCACCGTATAGACCAGGCTGTCATGCGGGCGCGCGTAAGTGAGGAACGCCGTCATGATCGCCGCGAGGCCCGAATTGAACACCGCCGCCGCGCTGGCGCCTGGTTCGAGCGGCGTCATCTGGTCCTCGAGGATCTCGGCGTTAGGATGATTCAGACGGGCGTAGATCAGCTCGACGTGCTCGCCCTCGCCAGGTTGCGCTTTCCCCTGCGCAATGGAAAAGGCCCGCTCGGCAGCTTCCGGGCTGGAGAAGACGTAAGTCGAACACCGGAACAAGGCAGGCCGGGCCGATCCCACCGAAAGGCTCGGATCAAAACCGCGAGTCAGGACTTCGGTGGGCGGTCTGAGGGCGTGTCTGTGCGGCATAACGCCTCCTGCCCTGAGTGTACATCCGACCAAGCCTCGGGGTTCACCAGATTCGGAGGGCGCCGTCCCTCCAGGGCCGCAACGACATTCTCCGCAGCCGTCAGGCACATCCGCCTCCGGGTGTCCACAGAAGCGCTAGCGATATGCGGCGCCAGAACTACGTTTTTCAGTTGAAGCAGCACAGGATGAACCCTGGGCTCATCCTCGAAAACGTCCAACCCGGCGCCCGCGATCACGCCCTCCGATAGCGCGGCCGCCAGAGCCGCCTCGTCCACAACCGGGCCGCGGGACGTATTGATCAGGAAGGCCGTCGGCTTCATCTGGCGCAGTTGCGCGGCGCCGATCAGCTTCCGTGTCGAGTCATTCAGGGGCACGTGCAAGCTGATGAAATCCGACTCCGCCAGCAGCCTGTCCGCCGGGACGCATTCGGCGCACAGATCCCTTTCCACCGACTCGGGGGCAGGCGAGGCCTGGTGGTAGAGTATGCGCATCGAAAAGCCACGGGCTCTTCTGGCAACGGCCTTCCCTATCCTTCCGAACCCGAAAATGCCCAGGGTCCGCCCGAAAACGTCGCGACCGGCGAGCAAGTCAATGCTCCAGCGCCGCCATTGGCCCGAATGGACGAAATGATGCCCCTCCACCACCCTTCGGGCGGTTGCCAGGAGCAAGGCAAATGCGAAGTCCGCCGTCGTCTCCGTGAGCACATCCGGGGTGTTCGTTACCAGAATCCCCTTCCGCGTGGCGGCTTGAACGTCGATGTTGTCGTATCCCACCGCGACGTTGGCGATGACCCGAATCCCACCCAGGTTGTTGATAACCTCCGCTGGGAATCGATCGATGAGCTGGCTGACCACGGCCTGCTTGCCCTGAAGCCGCGGCAAAAGTTCACCTGCCGGAGTTCCATCGGCAGCATCGACGTACTCTACGTCGCAGCCTTGCCTAAGCAATTCAACAGCTTCCGGGTAGATCCTATTCGAGATGAAGATTGCAGGCTTCACGTTCACATTCTACAATGGCTTCGGCCGGACCGGCTGTGATCCCAAAAAAAGAATAAATTTCGCTTGCATTTCACAAATCCATATACTATTATTGGAATTAAGCCGGGGAGGCAA
Source organism: Bryobacterales bacterium (assembly GCA_963734625.1). Classification (GTDB taxonomy): domain Bacteria; phylum Acidobacteriota; class Terriglobia; order Bryobacterales; family Bryobacteraceae; genus CAVTHW01. The sequence goes on from CAVTHW010000012.1 coordinate 48,786, forward strand.
CTCCCACCAAAGCGAGACTAACCTTTAGTAGAGACCCCTGAAGCAAATTCCTCCCCGGCACTCGAAAAAGAAGTTCTCTCCGCCAAGCGCAATCCGCGGAATCAAAGCGGCCCAAACGATGGTATGATGCTAATTGACGCCGCCCTGAGCCCTGCCTGATGAAGACCGTCACTATCCTGGGATCGACCGGTTCGATTGGGAAGAGCACGCTGGACGTCATTCGCAGGAACCGGGAGCAGTATCGGCTCTTTGCCCTCGTAGCGGGCCAGAATGTGGACGAACTGGCTGCGCAGATCCTGGAGTTTCTCCCCGAAGTTGTTGTAACCGCTACGGATGAGGTTCTGGCCCGGCTTCGGGACCGGCTCGCTGAGTCGACGCTCTCCAGGCGGGATTGGCCCCATCTCGAGGCCGGACCTCAAGCGAGGATTGAAGCCGCAACGGCCGGGGAAGTCGAATTTGTCATGTCGGCGATCGTGGGGGTGGCAGGCATGGAAGCCACGCACGCGGCGGCGCGATTGGGGAAGACCATCGGCTTGGCCAACAAGGAGTTGCTGGTGGCCAGCGGGGCGCTGCTGATGGCGACGGCGGCCCGCAACGGCGCGGAACTGATCCCGGTCGACAGCGAGCACAACGGCGCTCACCAGTGCCTCCGCGCCGGCCTGCGCGCCGAGGTGACCAGACTCATCCTTACCGCCTCCGGTGGTCCATTCTGGAACCAGCCGCGAGAGTCGCTGCGGAACGTGACGCCCGAGCAAGCCCTGAATCATCCAACCTGGAGGATGGGTAAACGAATAAGCCTGGATTCGGCCACCTTGATGAACAAGGGGTTTGAAGTGATCGAGGCTTGCTGGCTGTTCGGATTCAAGCCCTCCGAGGTGGATGTGGTGATTCACCCACAGTCCAAAGTACACGCCATGGTGGAGTATATTGACGGAAGCGTGCTGGCGCAGATCGCGACCACCGACATGCGGATGCCCATTCAATACGCTCTCACCTACCCGGACCGGAAGTCCGCCCCGGTGCCCCGTCTGGAGTGGAACGAAGTGCGGCGGTGGGAGTTCCACCCGCCCGATTTCGGGAAGTTCCCTTTGTTGAAACTCGCCTACCGCGCCCAGGAGACGGGCGGTTCCGCGACTTGCACCCTGAACTCAGCCGACGAAGTGGCGCTGGAATCGTTCCTGCGCTCGGAGATTCTGTTTCCACAGATCGCGGAGGTTGTGGAGGAGACTCTTGAGAGGATGGGCAGTCAACCGATGGCGTCCGTGGCGGACGTGCTGGAAATAGACAACCAGTCGCGAGCCGCCGCCAGGACTATCATCAAAAGTAAGAGGACTCTGGTTTCAGCGGGCGCGAGCGGCCTGCTGGCGACTGCGTAACGACGATGCTAATCATTCAGAACATCCTCTGGCTGCTGGTTCTGATCGGGGCGATGATCCTGGTTCACGAACTTGGCCACTTCTGGGTGGCGCGATTATTTGACGTGCGGGTGGACGCCTTCAGTTTTGGCTTCGGCCCCCGCTTGTTTGGGTTCCGTCGAGGCGAAACCGATTTCCGGATTTCGGCGGTTCCGTTCGGCGGCTATGTAAAGATGGCGGGCGAACAGCCTGGAGAAGAGAGCGTCAGCGATCCCCGGGCTTTTCTGTCGAAGCCTCGCGGGCAGCGGCTGCTCATCGCCTTTGCCGGCCCGTTCATGAACGTGGTCCTCGCCGTGGCCCTGCTGGCCGTCCTGTTCATGTTCAAGTACCCGAAACCGATGACGGCGGATCTGAGCGCGACCATCGGCCACGTCATGGCCGATTCCCCCGCGGCAAAGGCCGGGTTGCGAGAAGGAGACCGCATAGTCCGGATCGGCGCCAAACAAAACCCGGCCTGGGAAGACGTGGCCATCGCGGAGCTTTCGAACGCCGACCGGCCGCTGGACTTGACCGTGGTAAGAGGCGGCAAGCAGTTCCAGGTGCGGGTGACTCCCATCCTGAGCGAGCGTACGGGAGTGGGCTCCGCCGGCTGGTCCCAGCAGGCTGAGATGCTCGTGGCGGAAGCCACCCAGGGCATGCCCGCTCAGAAGGCTGGGCTGCGCGCCGGCGATCTGCTGCTGAGCGTGGACGGCCAGGGGATACGCTCGCCCTACAAGCTTCAGGAGATAATCCGCTCGAGCGGCGGCAAGCCGGTCACGGTGGACTTCATCCGGGGCACCCAGCGCATGAGCATGTTCATTCAGCCCACCTACTCGGCGCCCGAGAAGAGGTGGATGATCGGCGTGGCTCTGGATTTGCGCATCGTATACACGCGGCTTTCCGCCCCGGAAGCCCTGGTTGAGTCCGTGCGCCAGAACGTGCGCGGCGCGGGCCTGATTTTAGACGTCCTCAGCGGGATTGTGGCACGCCGTATGTCGGCCAAGTCGATTGACGGCCCCATCGGCATCGCCCAGCTTTCCGGCGATGCAGCGCGGGCGGGCGCTTATCCCTACATCAACCTGATGTCGGCCGTAAGCTTGAATCTGGCGATCATCAACCTGCTGCCGATTCCCATCCTCGACGGCGGCGTCATACTGATCCTGCTGCTCGAGATGCTGCTGCGCCGCGACCTCAGCCTGCCGGTCAAGGAAGCGGCCTTCAAGTTCGGCTTGGTATTTCTGCTTATGGTGATGGCCTTCGCCGTGTACAACGACATCGTGAAGTTGCTCCCGACGGGGTAGGGGCACGGCGGCGCCGTGCCCGTACTCGTGGTGCCGGTGCGCGTGCAACAGGCGATTACGTCTGGTGCTCGTGGTGCCGGTGGGGATGCGAATGCACCTCGCCGGAAGGGTGTACGTGACGGTGCGCGTGCAACAGACCCGTTCGCTCCAGCAAGGGGATGTCGCCGAGCACCGCCGCCGGCGAACCCCGCGCGACAACACGGCCGTTCTGGAAGACATAGCACGCGTCGGCGATGTCCTCGACGGCGTCCAGATCGTGAGTCGCCGTTACGACGGTCTTGCCGGCGTCCTTCCACTCGGAGAGCAGGTCGATGATCCGGCTCTGGCTCTTCGGATCGAGGGCCGCGGTGGGTTCGTCCAGAAGCAGCACCTCGGGGTCGAGCACCAGCACGGACGCGATCGCCACGCGCTTCTTCTCGCCGCTGGAGAGCCGGTGGGGAGGGCGATCCTTCAAGTGCAGGATTCCCATCGAGTCGAGCGTCCGCGTCACTCGTTCGCGAAGCTCGGCGGCGGGCCAGCGAAGTTGAAGCGGGCCGAAGGCGACTTCATCGAAGACACTCGGATTGAACAACTGCACGTCCGGGTTCTGGAAAACCATGCCGACGCGGCGGCGAAAGGCGAACGAAAACTGTTCCTCCTGAAAGCGCTCCTCTTCCAGCGGATCGCCGCGGAAACAAATCGAGCCAGTCTCGGGGAAGTACAGGCCGTCGAGAAGACGCAGCAGCGTTGACTTGCCTGAACCGTTCGCCCCCAGCAGAACGATCCGCTCGCCTTCTTCAATCGCCAGGGAGACGGAGTCCAGAGCCGTGATCCGCTCGTAGCGGTAGGTCACATCGCGGACCTCAAATACCGGGCTCTTCACGACCCCATCCACAGTGCGGCCCCTCCCAACGTTAGAAAGCCCGCTAGCCCGAGCCAATCCTTCGCCGACATCTCGAACTCCTCCAGGACATAGACCTCGCCCCTGAACCCGCGAGACTGCATCGCCAGGTACACATCCCCGCTCAGTTGGAGAGTCTTGCTCAACAGCACCCCCGCCGTGGCTACGGCCAGGCGGCGGCGATCCCTGCCATCCAGTTCGCCCACCAGCCGGCTGCGCCGCGACTCGAACATCTCCCGCGCGGCGGCCATCAGGAGAAAGATGTAGCGATAGGTCATGCCCAGGATCACAATCACCACCGCCGGGACGCGCAGTACGCGCAGCGCCTTGAGGACGTGCATCCAAGGCGTCGAGAGCACCAGCAGCATCGAAAGCGTCGCCGTGGTTTCCACCCGCGAAATCAAATAGGCGGCGCCGCGCAGCCCTTGCGCCGTTACCGTCCACCCCAGCCCGGGAAGCGCCCAGATTGCCCGGCCGGGCGTCAGAAAAAGCGCGGGCAGCACGATCAGGCCGGCGAAAACGAGAACGCCGATCCATACTCTGGCGGCCAAAGTCCGCATCGGCACTCGCGACGCGAACGCCAGCGCCAGAGCGACCCCGAAGATCGCCAGGATGACATCAATCCGGCGAGACACCGCCGCCGCGACGATCAGGACCAGCAGACCGACCACCTTCACGCGCGGGTCCAGGCCCTGCAGAAGGCCGCGGCGCCGGGCCAGTTCCTCCGATTCGAGCGCTCGCTCCAGCACCGCGAGAAAACCCCGGATCGACTCCTCGATGTAGCGGCCTGGCCGCACCCTATTGCGCCCCTCTGCGCCGCAACGCCAACGCCCGGTCCGTGAGCAGCGCCACCAACAGAATCAGGCCTGTGCCGAACGCCCCCGACAGCAAGTATCCAAACCAGGCGCTGTGCAGCAGCGGCGGCGCGTAGTCGGGGAACGGAGCGGTCCAGACGGAAGAGAGCCTGTCGAGCCCCTGAGGAATCTGCTCGGGACCAGGAAGATCCCCAGGAGCCCATTCGCCCCACGCCGTTCCGGTCGCCAGAATACCAAGGGGCGTCAGAAGCAGCAGGACCGCCAGGCCGGCCAGCAACGGGCGGACCACCCGCCAGCCGATGAAGGCTTGGTCCTCATCTTCGATCGCCGCCGCTTCCGGCGCCGTCGCCCTCAGCAACGATGGATGGCTCTTCTGGAGCCACGCCACCAGACCGGCCGAGACGGCCAGTTCCGCCATGCCCGCGATAGTCAGGTGCCCGATCATCATCGCCGGGATCGCGATCGCGAGCGGGTAAGGCGCGTACAAGGGCGCCCCGGCGGCGTCCTTGAAGAACATGGGCTGGATCCCGAACTCCAGCGCCGTCAGCAGCGCCGCCACGTTCACCGCGGCATATCCGGCGAAACCCGCCGCAAACACCCGGCGGCGCGAAGTGATGGCGGACCTGCCCGCCAGCAGCCGGTAGGAGAAGTAGGCGGTCAGGGATCCGGCGACGGCCATGTTGAAGCAGTTGGCGCCCAGCGCCGTGACGCCGCCGTCGCCGAAGAACAAAGCTTGAAGCAGCAACGCGGTCGAAATGGCGAGCATCGAGGCCCAGGGCCCCAGCACGATGGTCGAGATGGCGACTCCGACCGCGTGGCCCGTGGTGCCGCCCGGCAACGGCAGGTTGAACATCATCACCACGAAGGAGAACGCCGAGAACACCGAGAGCAGCGGAATCAGCCGGGCGCCGATCCGCCGTCCCACGCGGCGCATGGCGACCCACCAGAATGGCGCCGAGGTCGCATACAGCGCCGCGCAGGTCGCCGGGCTAAGATAGCCGTCGGGGATGTGCATGGAAGTTCAGCCGGGCCAAAATCACCGTCCCCTCCATGGTATACGCTTTTTCGAATCGTGTTACGCGCCGGACGGGCTACACCCTCTGACCTACCGATGGCGGAGAGCGCGGAGGATTCTCCAGGCCTTGCGGGCACCCCGCACCAGCCAGGGCGCGCGGCGTTTTCCGGTCCCTGCTTCGCCGTTGCCAGAGTCGGTGACGGCCTTGCCCGCTGCGGCTTCGAGATTGTTGATGTGCTTCTGGGCGGCTCCGAGCAGAGACTCGAGAGAGCGTTTGTTGACCTCGAGTTCATTGCGCTTGCGGCGTTCCTCCGCCACCAGTCGTCGCACCAGGGCCAGATTCGCCGATGGCTCGATTTCGGAGGGCTGGCCCGGCTGGGCGCCGGCCAGTTCGCGCCATTCCTGCCGCCCGGAGTCGATGTTCTGCGGAGGAGATGGCTTGCCCTCGCGCCAGCCGCAATACTGGCGGGAGCACCCGGACGCGATATAGCGTCCCGCGATCATGTCGCTGCGTTTGGAAATCGCCATTGGCGAGTTCCACAGCGCCGAGAGCGACTCGGAATACAGATTACCGATTGGCTGGGCGATGAAGCACAGATGGGCGTCGCCATTCTCGACGAGGAAGAGAGTAGTCCACGGATTAGGGCAAAGCTCAAAGGCGCCCTCGGAGAGTCCGTCGCTGTCCGGATACAGGCTCTTCTCGCCTTCCTCCAGGAACGCCACGCTGAGGCCATGGGTTTCGAAAAGCGATTGCAACCCGCTCACCCTTACCGCATGGAAGCGCTTCTGGAAGCGCGGCAGCGTATCTCGCAATATTGCGTGGAGCTCTTCCACTTCGCCGCGGTCCGCGAGCATCTCATCGGTTTCCAGGGCCGGGTTTCGGGCGGTGTTTTCCGGAGATAGCTCCATAGTCTGGAGCGCCACGTCGGTCATGCCGTGCTGGTGCATCAACTCCAGGTGCTGCGGGATCTCGCGAAAATTGGACCGCATGATGACGAAGAAGGAGTCGAGATAGGGCATGTTGCTCTGCAGCTTTGCCTTCCAACGTTGGATGCGATCGATGTTGGCGAGCACCTCATCCAGATCCGCGCCTTTGCGGAGGCGGTTGTAGGTGGCCTGGGTTCCGCCGTCGATCGACACAGTTACGTTGGAGAAGGGAGTCCGGACGAGCCGTTCGGCCCATTCCTCATCGATCAATGTGGCGTTGGTGCTGATACTCAGAATTGGGCGTCGCACGAGTTGCGCCACGTCGTCGATTAACTCGCGGAATCCGCGGATGGCGAACACTTCACCGCCCTGGATGCGAAGCGTGGACACGTACGGATAGAACGCCATGAGCTCGCGCCGCAGTTCGTCACCGATCTCAGGGGGGCGGAGCAGGTTGTTTCCGTCCTTTGCCTGGTAGCAATGGATGCATTCAATGTTGCAGGCGTTTCCAAGGACCACGCTCAGGCAGCGGGGTCGAGAGTAGAGATAAACGTGCCGTTGCTCGTATTCGAGTTGGCTCAGACGCAGGTTGTCTTGGTGGGCTCGCTCTGTGTCGTTAGTCATTTGCCCCGTCGCATAAGCTCCCCGCGCCAGACTGCCGGACTATTCCGATGGATGGGGGAGACGAAGATCCAGTTTGAAACCTGACGTTCATCGTAGCATCGAATGAGCATAGGCGGGGGCTTAGTAGCCAGCCGCCGGCTTTTGAGCCGGCGTTTCTTCGGGCTGCCGCCAGACGCCGGGCCGAAGCCTGGCGGCAGCCAGAAATGGCTGCCCCAGTGTCAGTTGAACATCATGGTGAGCGGCACACTGTAGCCCAGATCCACCCTGCATCCCAGATGGGTGGAACGGTAAGCCGGATTGGCCTTCAGCACCGTCTCGGAAATGCGCCGGTATTCATCATTCGTGTGGTAGGAAGCGATGGCGAGCCGGGGTTTGTACTTCTTCAGCGTCTGGCTTGCGCCGGAGAGCGCCTGTGGCTCCGAGCCCTCGATATCCATCTTGATGAGATCGACCGAACCGAGATGGAGTTCGGACACGAGGCGATCGATGGTTGTAACGGAGATCTTTTCGGAACTTCCCGTGTCCGGCCCGAGGATGGAGTCTCCAGCCGTCCCGTTGCGCGTGTGCAGAGTGAGATCGCCTTCCTCGTTCCATACGCCTCTCGGTTCGATGCGCACCCGGCCGGCCGCAATCTCGCGGGCGAAGGTTCGCCTCAAACAGTACACTTGCTCCTGGCCCGGCTCAATGGCGACGACCAGCTTAGCGCCTGCGGCCAGCGCTTTGCGCGTGTAAATCCCGAGGTGCGCTCCGCAGTCGAGAACCACTTGGCCTTGCAGAGATTCCGGCCCTCCTTCCGCGTACGGGTTCAACTCGAGTTCAGCGACCACGAAGAGCCATGAGTCGTCTTTTTCCGGCGCCCAGAAGTCACCCGAGGAGGTGCGCCACAGCACGTACCCCGCCGAATCCCGCTCGATGATCCGGCTGGCCTGGGTTAACGCAGTCACACGATTGCGTATGTGGACGGTTGTGGGAGCCCCAACCAGCGCCTCGGCGAATGTGCAGCCATAGCGCGGCTGGGAGAGAACCTGTTTCAGCATGTCGGCCTCCTCGCGGAACACCGACATAGCTGCCATCGCGACGAGCAGGCAGACAATCGGGAGCATGATCAGAATGACAATTCTGGTACGCACCTTTTTAGCTTTGGACATTTGGCTTCAGTCGATTCTACCTGACGCGGGCCTGCTTTGGTTTCCTGGAGGCCGGGAAGCCTCAAGCATATAGAATCAAAGGATGCTTCAAGGCACGCTTGAAGGACTCCTGCGGTTGTGGGAGTGGGAGCCCGCTTCAGGGTGGCGGAGACACTTCGTGTTTCTGGGGCCGGCGGCGCTGTTGCTGGCGGCCGTAGCCTACATTGGCGCGGTCAGGACGCACACCTGCGGGCATGACGTGATACTGACCCTGGACGACGCCTGGAGGGTCCTGTGCGGACAGCGGCCACATGTGGACTACTTCAGTGCCCTGGGCCCTGTCTACCAGCTTCTTTCGGCGGCCGGTCTGGCGCTGGCAGGCCTCCGCTCCGAAGGGGTCGGCTACGCAGCCGTGCTGGGCGGGACGGTCACGGGGCTGTGGGGTTATCGCCTGGCGCTGTCGCGAATGCGCTTCTTGCCCAGTGTGCTGACGGGCCTTTTCCTGGTGTTGCTCGCCAGCGCCCCGGTCCCTTTGGGCGCCGGTCCGTTTAGCCTCAGTCACGCGATGGCATACAACCGTCTGGGCTTCGCGCTGCTGGCGCTGGTTGTCCTGGAAGTGATGGAGGCGCCTTCGCAGGCCCGGCGGAAGGAATGGTCCGAGTTTCTGTCCGGCGCGTCCACCGGCATGGTGTGCGTGCTGTTGCTGTTTCTGAAAGGGAGCTTCTTCCTCGTCGCGGCCGGGCTGGTGGCGAGCTTCGCCATTTTCCGGCCGCGCAGCGGGCGGAGTTGGCTGGGATTCGTCTCCGGCGTTCTGCTGGCGTTGGCGCCGATGCTGGCATATCTGCGCTGGAACGCCGGGGCCTTCCTGGCGGATCAGATCCTGGTGGCCGGCGCGCGGAGCCAGTTGCTCAGCCTCAGGCACGTCCTCGAACTTGCCTGGCGCAATCAGGGGAATCTCTTTCTGATGGTGCTGGTAGCGGCCATGGTGACGCTCTGGCGGAAGGCGGGGAGCCGGGGCGGAGGAATCGGCGAATGGAACTGGGTCGCCGCGGCCGTCGCCGTCTACGGTGCGGGCATCCTGTTGATGAGCACCAATGGGCAGGACGAAGGTCTGCCGCTGAGCGTCGTGCTGGTGATGCTCATGACGGGGCTCCCTGGAAGCCCCGCCAGCGAGGGAGAGGCCGCCAGACGAATTCTGAGAATCGGCCTGGCCGCGAGCGCGCTGGCGGCCCTGTTGCTATGGGCGGCCGCCGTATCCCTCGACAGCGTCTCGCTTCTGGAGGCAGTGCGGGAGAAGTTCCAGCCGCCGCCGCGCGCGGGAACGTTCCTCCCGGAGCACATGTCAGGGCTGCTGCTCTATGACTTTGAGGACCCCGGCCATCCGCTGGCCAACAGCAACGGCTCCAGGTATACCGAAGCAGTCAACGAAGGCATCCGGCTTCTCCAGGCGCGGTCCGATCCCCGCGAGAGCGTCGCGACGCTGGAGCAACTGAATCCCTTTTCGTACGCCCTGCTTCGAAAGCCCGCACTCGGGGGGGCTTCGTTCCTCTCCTATGGTTTCTCATTCGATGCGCGGCACAAGCCGGCGGCGGAACGCCTGTTCGGACAGACGGATATCGTGATGGTTCCAAAGAAGCACTTCACCGATCCCGGGCAGTACGAAACGATCCTGGGCACCTACCTGCCTTACGTAAAGGAAACCTTCACCCTGGCGGCTGAGTCTCCGACGTGGTGGATGTACCGCCGCAAGCGGTGAGGCTGCGCCGGCGCCATCCCACCAATTCTCTAATCCCGTCTTCAAGTGACGTCCTCGACCTGAATTCCGGCACGATGGAGCGGAGCTTAGTGCTGTCCGCGCTCTTCACCAGACGCCCTTCGGGCTTGGTCGTGTCGAACTCGACTGGCGCCCCTTGCCTGCCGCAAACCCGCAGGATGATGTCGACGAGCTCGCGGATGGAGACGGTATCTTCAAGCCCGAGATTGACCGCATCCGCCTTGGCATACCGCTCCGTCAGCAGCTTCATCCCCCAGGCCAGATCCTTTACGTGCATGAGGTTCCGGCGCTGCTCGCCGCTGCCCCAAATCACGATCGGGCTATCCCCCTGCATCACCTTCTTCACCAGCGCGGGGACTACGTGGCTGGTCCCATCCTGCCAGGGGCATCGCTCTCCATAGGCGTTGAAGGGTCTGACGATCGCGATCTCCATGCCGTATTCAGCCGCGTAGAATCCAGCCTGCAACTCGGCCACGCGCTTGGACCACCCATAGCCCTCGTTGGCGAGCTCCGGAGCGCCCGTGAACACCGGCAATTCGGGAGTCGGAATGGCTGCGTCGTCGGGATAGACGCAGGAAGAACTGACCAGCAGAAAGCGCGCTGCCCCGACTTTGCGGGCGGCCTCCAATAAGTTTAAGTTGACAAGGCTGTTGTAAGTGAAAAGCTCCGCATGGCGCCCGGCGGCGTACCCGATGCCGTGCGCCCTGGCGGCCAGGTTCATGACCACCTCCTGCCCGCGCGCCGCCTCGTCGCTGAACGCCGCGCTCCTGAAATCTCCTCTCAGAAACCGTATCTTGTCCCAGACCGCGCCGAGGTTTTCAACGCTGCCAGCATCGAGGCTGTCGGCGACCGTTACGCGCGAACCATCCCCGACAAGTTCATCCACCAGGTGGGACCCCACAAACCCCGCCCCGCCCGCCACCAGGACGCGCTTTCCATCCCAGAAACCGCTCATTTGCCCTCCGACGGGCGGGACGCCGCGCCGCGCCATCGCCCCAAATTGATTCGCCAGAATCCCCAAAAGAACCACTTCAGATAGGCGGGAAGCCATCCAAGCAGGCGGAACTTGGATTCACCCAATTGCCGGTCAACCCAGACTGTGCCCACTTCCGCCATCCGGAAACGGGCAAGATGAGCCTTGATGGCGAGCTCGAAAGAAATCGCCCAGCCCCCGTCGCCCTCAATATCGATAGCATTGAGGAGGCGGCGGCTGTAGATTCTGAACGAATAGGTCGGATCGGCGATCGGCAACCCAGTGAGGTTTCGGAAAATCAGGTTCCCCCACTTGGAGAGTTTGGTCTGAAGCCAGGGCCCGCCGTACTTCCTGCCGCCCTGGCTGTAGCGCGAGCCGCTGACAAGGTCGTTGCCCTCCAGAGCCAGCGCGAACATGGGCGCAATCGCATCCGGCTGGTCGGTGCAATCTCCCGTGAACAGACAGACGTAGTCGGACTGGGTCTCATAGAGGCCGGTCTTGATCGCGTTGACCACGCCCACGCCGCCGCCGTAGCAGTTGCGCATAAGCGCGACGCTCGGGAATTCCGCCATCAGCCGCCTTACGACGGGCAGGGTGTTGTCATCCTCATGGTCATAGACGATCACAAGTTGGTGCGGCGTCCTTACAAAGGCTTCAATCAGCCTGATCACCTTCTCGATGTTCTCGCCCTCCTCATAGACGGGGACAACTACCGCGAGAGATGCGCCGCCGCCGTCGGGCTGGTTCATTAAACCTCCACGCTTTCGCGCCGGTTCGGCGGCGAAGTCCGCTGATGGGGGCGATCGATTGAGTAGGCGCCTGCTGGAACAGGAGGAAAGCCGCTACGAGCAGGGACCAGCACACACCCCGGCGGAGCCCGGGCAGATCACTTCCCTTCACTATGTTGTTCCCATGCGGCGTCCAAGGCTAGTCACCGCTCCCTGACGGTCGCCGTCGGGGAGCGGAGATCCCAGAGAAGTATAACACCAGCCCTGGGCGCCGTCTCAGAAGCGCAGCAGGCGGATGCCGCCGTTGGACGTCGTAATCGTCAGCATGGGGCCGCCGGCGCCGATGGTTCCCTCCAGGGAGTGCTTATCGGTGCGTCCCTTGAAGGCGGAATCGAACTCGTTGGTAATCGAACTGTTCGAGGTGCTCGCCTTGACGTCCGCTGAAACGGAACCGGGGAGGCGGACGGTAATCGAGCCGTTGCTCGTGGTAATGTCCGCGTCCTGCGTCTTGAACTCCGCCATCGACAGTTCCACGCTGCCATTGGAAGTGGTGAGCCGGACGGTCCCGCTCTCAATGGGCCCGCCAAGATCGGCCCGGATGGCCCCGTTGGAAGTGCGGGCTTCCAGTCCCTTGCGGATGCGTTCGGCGCGCACCGAGCCATTGGAGGTCCGCAGGTTCACCGGCCCGCTGACGTCGATCGCCTCGATGCTGCCGTTGGAGGTCTCCAATCGCGCCGTCGCGTCCAAGCCGCTCACGCTGATGCGGCCGTTGGAGCTTTGGATTCTTTCAAGCGAGGTCCGGCGCGGCACCCGGATCACATAGCGGGCGCCCATGTTGCCCCAGCGCCCTGAGGGCGGGACCGTGCGGATGCGGATGGAATCTCCCGAGGCCACGATGTCGACCTTGATGGCCTTCATCGCCGACTCGTTGCCGGCGTATTTGGTGCCGCTGATGTCGGCCGTTTCCTGGTCCCACCCGGCGATCTCGATCGAGCCGTTCAGGTTCTCCAGGTAAAGGCGGCCGCCGGCCTTCATAGGATGGCTCTCGTGAAAATCCTCCTTGTACTGGGTGGAGTCGATCATCTCCTCGATGTCGCAACCCGCCAGGACCAGGAAAGAAAGAGAAAGCAGGACCAATACCCATTTCCGTTGCATATAGCGCCTCGTTATTCTATTACGCAGGCGGGAGGGGCCGAGTTCGCGAAACTTTCGTCAACCACCAGCCGGATCATGCTGACGGTCACCGTGAGCGTTCTCCCATCCGGGGGGCTTTGCCAGGCTGGGGAGGCTTGAATCTCGATGCTGTAGACGGGCGCATCCGGAAGTTCGGCTTCCAGCACGAACAGGCCGGTTCGCTCCAGGGTCCAGCGGTTTAACATGGCGCCGTTGGCCAGGACTTCGATCCGGACCGGCTGCCCCTGTTCAAAGCAAGCCTGCGGAGCATGGCCGCGGATGCGAAGGCGCTGCGGCCCGGCCGAGCAGCGCTCTAATCTGGCCGTGGCGCGCCGGTCCAGCCAGCGGTAGCGGTTGCCGAAGACGCCTTCGACCCGGTGCCACCCGCCGCCGAGGCGCTTCTCGTGGCCGGGGGAAGAGAAGTCGATCAGGTCTTCACGGTCGCCGGGGTAGAGTTCCTTCCGCTCGCTGGAGCGGAGCAGGTTATAGACGCCGCCCTCATTGGCCGCCTGATAGCCGCAGCCGCAGGTGAGCGCGTCGTCCGCGCCGCGGCCGAGCGCGCCGTGACAATCGGGGCAGCGCAGCGCCTGCTCGAAGCGATCCGCCCGAAACTCGGGGACCTCGTTGCCCGCCTTTCGGCACACGGCGGCGAATGTCCCGCCCAGCAGCCGCCCAGCCGTCCAAACCGACCGGTAGCGGTCCAGCCTGACGGCCAGCCGCTTCACGGCGCTCTCGGCCCACCCGCGCTGCGGCACGAAAACCTCGCAGCGGTGGTCAGTGAAGTGTCTCTGGATCAGGGCGCGCCACTGCTTAAGGTCCATCCCGTAGTTCTGGGCGATGCCGAACTCCCGCTCCTGGGCCGCGCCGATCACGTCTTTCACCAGGAAGCCCAGCAATCCCCAATCGTGGAGCCGCCGCTCCAAGGGCGTCATGGCTTCATAGAACCGGCACCTGTAAAGCCTGAGCGACAAGATGCGGCGGAGCGGTTCCTCGGCGAAAAAGAAGATTCCGCCTGGGGCCAGGACGCGCTTCACTTCCGTGAAGACGGCCTCCAGGTCGGTGAACTGGTAAAGCATCTGGAAGGCGGCGACCAGCCGGATCGATCCATCGCGGAAGGGGAGGTTCATGACGTCGCCGGCCAGGCGCACCGGGACTCTGGTCAGCTTCCATGCGTCCTGTAAAGCTGTGCCGTAGCGAAGGGCGTCGGCCGAAAGGTCGAGCGCGAAGCCGTCGGCGCCGAACTCGTTAGCGAGCATGTAGCTGGTGTGCCCGGCGTTGGCGCCGATTTCGAGGAATGGCGAGACGGGGCCGATGAAATCGAGGTGCTTGGCGAGGAGCCCCCGGCGGCGGGCGTTCTCCTCCGCGTATACCCGCAGAACCCGTTCGGGTTCACCCAGGGAGGCGAACTTGTGAAACTCAACTTCCGCGCGCTTTACGGCGAGAGATTGTGCCGGTCTCACGTGGCTGCCCTCTCACTGCTAAACCAGCATACCCAAGGGCAGCAGGCGCAGGTCAGGGAGCAGCACATCGGGCGACTCCTTCTCGAGCTCCTCCAGCGAGCAGAGCCCCGTGGAGACGGCGACGGCCAGTACGCGATTGGCCCGTGCCGCCCTTACGTCGTTGGGCGTGTCGCCCACGAAGGCGACGCGGGTGGCAGCGCGGATCCAGCCGCGCTCGCGAGCCTGCCGGATCGAGAGCCGCAGCAGCGCCGCCCGGTCTTTGCCCATTTCGCCGAAAGCGGCCATGCGGAAGTGCGCCTTCAACCCGGCGCGCTCCATTTTCTTCCAGCCGATTCGGGTGAAATTGCCGCTCACCAGGCCCATCGGGACACCGGCGTCGTGCAGCCGGGCGAGAAGCCTCCGCACGCCCGGGCACACTTTCCGTTCCAGGCTCGGGCAGCCCCGGACGTAGATGGCCTGCGCGTGGCGCTGGATCTCGGGCAGGGCTTCGCGGATCAGCTTGCGGGAAGCGCCGGCATTGCGCATCATCGCGGTCAGGATCTCGGGGTCGAGCATGCCGTGCAGAGGCACGCCATCGATGCACGTCAGCAAACCGGTGGTCCGTCGCACGGCTTCGATCAGGGCGTCTCGATGACGGGGCCCTGCGCCGCGGATCAGGGTGCCGTCAATGTCAAAAAAAACCATTGCGCCCGAGGGGTTCTTGTCTGAGGCCATTCTCTCCTACTATAGCGGGGGCGACACCCGCTACTCAGAAAGGGCGCCAGGTCATATCCACCCGGACCGGCATTTCGTTCTTGACGGAAACAGTCAGGAACGAGGGCGGATTGATCTTGAAATCGGCCAGCGTCGCCGGAATGGTCCCCGATATCCGTATCAGGTTGCCTTGCGCCGACCGTTGGAATGGAACCTGCTTATACTGGGCGGTCTGGCCAGCGAGCTCGATCTCGAGGTCGGCATAGATCGTAGCCGATTCCAGCGCCGCCTCGGGCAATCGCACGCGCACGCTGACGAGAGGGAATTGCGCGCCGCGCGTCACCTGGAGCATGTGAAGATCGCGGTTGCTGTCACCCGATTCAAAGGACTTCACGGGCGCTGCGATCAGGAAATCGCATTGTCCGGCCTGGCAAACGCCCTTGCCTCGCGCCGCATGGCTGGCGCCCTCGCTCTGATGCAGCGGGTGAGACACATGATAGGTGAGAGTGGATTGTTCCAGAATCCATTGCCCGTCCGCCGGAAAAAGTGGAAGCGCCAGAAGGAGAAGCGCAATCAGGAATCTCTTGTTCATGGATTTTCAGAACTTAAAGGATACCGACACAATAGCGGCCCCGTAGGCGATGCCCGTCACGGCGGCGACTGCCCCGTGCGCGCTCGCGATCCCGTGAACCCTTTCACCGCGGCTTCGCTGCCGGTAGGCTAACGTTCCCAGGATGGGAGTCAGAATCATTCCGGGGCCATGAATCCAAGCCAGGGTCTTGTGCCAGCGGGTGGACCCGCGGGTGATGGTTCCCGGCACCTTGGGGGCGCGGATGGCATAGTACGCGGTCGCAAAATACATGCCCGCCGTCGCTATGCCCAGGCCGGCATGCAACTCTCGACCGGAGGTGCTGCTCTTCCTGCCGGAGGCGCGGTTCGAGGTGATGATGGTGGCAAGCAAAGGAGCCGCCGTTATCAAACCGAGCTGCTGGTGGATCTTGAGCATATGGGACCGCTTGTCTAGCTTGGCCTGCTCCTCGGCGCTTCCCTTGGTCTGATCGGTTGGGAAGCCGAGATCCCCGAGCGAGGGCGGTTGCGCGTTGCCGGTTTGCGCCAAAGCCGGGAATGAAGCCGCACACAGACACGCAAGAATTAGTGCGGTCATTCTTAGACGAAACGCTGTCATATTGCCATTCGACCTCTCCGGCGCCCGCAAAGTCTACTTGACAAGATGCCTGCCATGCTAATCGAGTTGCAAAAAACCGCGATGGTCAACAACCGGCGACGAAGCCGAGGCCGGCTGCCACGCGTTCCCCTGTTCGACCACTGCGCTGCGAGCAAACAGCGGCAGACTGCCGGCGCCGGTCCACAAGGCTTCAACGAACAACAGCGGTGGTCGGCCGGGAGGACTCCAGCGGAAGTATCGCATGACGGGCTCCAGCTTCGAGCCGGCCAGAAACAAGCGATTCATTTGCCGGATACGATCCTGCAATCGCTCCTCGCCACGCGCCCCGGTCATCCAGGCGTCGCTTTTGACGATCCCGCGTGCGTGGCTAAACAGGAGCCTCCCGAGCGCCGTGGTCCGCCCTCAGGCCCGCGATTGAATTGGCGGCATCGGGATTCTCGAAGCCGGCTCCGGATGGACCTTCCATCGATCGCCGACTTGCCACTTCGTTTCAGGCTGAATCTCATGCCGAGCGATGAACTGAGGCGGCACCACATGAACCGGCACATCCGGCTGGAGGCGGGCGTAATGGACGGACTCCGGAGACTTGTTGATCGAGATGTCGTTGACGATCCTCTCAAGGGACGGCACGGGAATTTCCCCGCCGATGAGGAGCACTTGGTCTGAGCCGAAGCGCAACGCAATCCGAACGTCCCGGAACAATGGGTCGCGCACTGGCTCGACGGGTTGAGCCGGCAGCGTCATCGCGAGGACGGCCGCCATGAAGATAATCCGGACCGCAGCGCAAGGTCCTCTCACAGTATGGATTCCATCTCCATCTGCCCCTTGCTTCTGGGTTGCCTGAAGAGCGGTGCGGCGCAGGTATTTTAAGGGTACAGACGCATTTTCCGCAGTATCCGCTTTTCGCCGCCCGACATACTCCTCCCAACGGCAGTTTAACACCGGGTCTTGGACGAGCTCCAGCGAAAGCTCTCAGGGAAAATGCGTCTGTCCCCTTTTTAGGGCCTGGTGGCCACCCGGGGCGCCACCCACCCACGAATTCTACGGAGGAACCATTTGTTCAAACAACCGTAACCATCGGCGCAGCTTGATCGCCAAATGGACTGGGACCACCGCATATGTACTTCGTTCAGCGGCTTGCAGCCCTGGTTCTGGTGTCGGGATGTATGTTTGCGCAGACAACTGCCGATTCCGGTCTCCGTGAAGGCTCCATCAGCGGTGTGGTTTGGGATGCCAGCATGGCCAAGCCCTTGGCAGAAGTGAGTTTGATGCTTGTCGGAGGCTCGGGCCGCCTGAATGCGACCACGGACGCCAACGGAGCATTCAAATTCTCAGGCCTGAAACCCTCCGATTACCGCCTCGTAGCAGGCGGTAGCTTTGGCGAGGTACTGGGCACGAAATCGATTGCCCTGAAGTCCGGCGAAGATCTGACCGGTGTCAACCTTCGCGTACTCCTCTCCGGAACGATATCGGGACGAGTGATAGACGAAAATGACGAGCCCATCGCGGGTGTACACGTGTTTCTGGTCGGAACTACGTACCGGACCAGAGGCCTGCTGCAATACGAGCCCCAGGCCTTCGCCGGCACGGACGCACAGGGCAGGTATTCGCTACGCGGCGTGCGTCCGGGCTCATCGTGCTTCCTGGTGGCTCGGAAGAGCCCTGGACGCCTGGAGGCACAGTCCAGCCAGCCTGCCGATCCGAGGGAGCGCAAGCCTGAGCCGTCTGATGCGTGGTATCCGGACTTCCCTTCAGCCGAGCGGGCGGTGCAGGTGATGCTGCTTTCCGGCGAACAGCGCGAAAACGTGGACATCCGCTCGCGCCGCTATCCACTACGATGCGTTGAAGGCAGCACGGAAGCCGAGGGGGAACCGGCTGCGCTCGATTTCCAGCTCCTCGATGATCTTGGCATACTGCTTTCGAGCGGAAAGACGGGCCCGGATGGGCGCTTTCGGTTCTGCGGGACGGGACGCAGCGATTTCCGGATCTTGACATTTCGCCAACCCACGAGCGGCGAGGCCGCGCTGGTCGGCTCAACTGTGATCCCAGCCGGGAACGAGGACATTTCCGGACTGCGGATCGCGGCCCAGTCCGGCTTGACCCTTACCGGGCAAGTCGTTTGGGAAACCGGCGCGCCCGCTGAACCGATCACTGAGAATCTCGCCGTGGAATTCATGCCAGTAAACCGAAGGCTCCTGCCGTTCGAAACCGGAATCAGGTTCAAGGCGTCTCTGCCAGGCTCGTTCTCGGCCGACAATCTAGCGCTCGAAGACTACTTGGTCAGCGTTTCCGGGCGACCCGCAGGATCATACGTCAAAGACATGACCTATGCGGGCCGGAGCGTTCTGAAGACCCCGCTGCACCTGGGGACCGCCGTAGGCAACGCCGAGCTGAAGATCATTATCGGGCGCGATGCGGGCTCACTGACGACGACCGTGCGAGATCAAGAGGGCAAACCAGTCAGCGACGTGTGGGTGGTGGTGTTCTCCGCCGAGGCGGACTCCGAGAGCGCTCTGGCAAAGAGCATGGATGCCAACGTCACCGGCCCCTCGGGCGCCCTCACCTTCGGAACGCTGGCACCCGGCAAGTATCTGGTTATTGCGAGCAGTACTTGGATGGACCAGGGCGGCGACATGCTCGGCCGCATCTGGCGGGCACGCAACAAAGCCAAGGAGATCGACGTCGGGCCCAGAGCCACGGTCGACATTAACCTGCCGCCCAGCGACATTTAGGGTGCCGGAGCGGGCCCGCTGGAAGGTTTCGGCTTCCCCCTTGTTAGAATGAGTCCATGCCGATCCCCGCGCGCGGAAGATGAGACTGCCTAGGCTCACAACCCGGCGCGCCGTCATCCTGGGCGCTCGTGCTGCTGCTGGCGGCCGGGATCGCCGCTCCCTATCTTCGCGCCGATCAGTTCGGCGGGCGCATCCGACAGGCTTTGGAGCAGGCGCTCGGACGCAAGATCGAAATCGGCAGCGTCCGTTTCAACCTTTTCCGCGGGCCCGGGTTCACTTTGCGCGACGTGGTCATACACGACGACCCAGCCGTGGGCCTCGAGCCCCTGGCTCAGGTCGGCAGCATCGAGGCGCAGGTAAGTCTTCTGGACCTCCTGCGCGGCCGCCTGGCCTTCTCCAGTCTTCGCCTGGAGCAGCCCAGCGTGAACCTGGTCAAGACCGCCGCGGGCCCGTGGAACTTCCAGCCGCTCATGAACCAGGCCGTTACCGCCGCGCTTCCCGCCATCGCCGTCCGCGGCGGCCGGTTGAATTTCAAGCTTGGCAATGTGAAAACGGTCTTCTACTTCAGCAACACCGACCTTGACCTTCGCCCGGCCCGCACCGCCGGCGACGCTTTCGATTTCAGCTTTTCGGGCGAGCCCACCCGCACCGACCGGACCGCGCGCGGCTTCGGCACGCTGAGCGGACGCGGCCGCTGGCGTGCAGGGGCGTCCGCCAACGGCACTTTGGAACTGGATATCGACCTGGAGAAGAGCTCGCTTGGAGAACTGGTTACGCTCATGCATGGGCACGACGTCGGCGTGCATGGCCAGGTGAGCGGACAAGCCAGGTTGCGCGGTCCCGCCTCGGCGCTGGACGTGACGGGGACCCTGCTGTTGGGCGACATCCATCGCTGGGATCTGCTGCCGCCCTACGCGGAGGGAGGGCCGCTCAACTTCCGCGGCAAACTCGATCTCATCGGCCAGGATCTGTTGCTGGAGACGTCGACATCCGGGCCGTCCACTCTCGCGGTGAGGCTTCGGGCCAGCGACTATCTGGTCCACCCGCGCTGGGTCGCGGCCGTAAGCCTGAATCGCTTCCCCATCCCGCCCCTGGTCGACGTGGCGCGCCACATGGGCGCTCTGCTTGCCGGCTCGGTCCAAATGGACGGCAGCGTCCTCGGCGTCGTTTCCTACTCCTCCGACACCGGTCTCCAAGGCGCCATTGCGCTGAACGGCGTTTCAATCACCGCCGCCGGCTCCGCGCCGGTGCGCTTCGAGGAGGCGCAACTGGTGCTCGACGGCAATCGCGTTTCATTCGCTCCGGCCTCGGTCAGCCTCGGAGACCGCGACAAGGCGCTCCTGGAATTCGACTACACGCTCGACGCGCAGAAGCTGGACCTCAAGTTCTCCACCGAATCCATGAGCATCGCCGCCTTGCAATCGGAGGGCGGGCCGTTGCCAGGGCTCGCGAAGCCGTCTCTTGTGGCCCAGCTTCGAGGCGGCAACTGGCAAGGCTTGCTGCGCTATCGCGCCGGCGCGGACTCGCCCGGCCAGTGGTCGGGGGCGATCCGGCTGGAAGGAGTTTCTCTTCCGCTCCCGGGTTTCGCGCAGCCCCTAGAATTGCGCTCGGCAAACGTCAATTTCCAGGACGACGCGCTATCGGCGGATCATATACAGGCCGCCTCCGGGGAGACGGAGATCCAGGGCGAATACACCTACCGTCCCACAGCCGTCCGGCCGCATGTCATCAGGTGCCGCATAGCGAAACTGAAGGCCTCCGAGTTGGAGGCACTGCTGGCGCCCACGCTGCGCCGCCCGCGAAGTTTCCTCGCCCGTACGCTGCGACTCCAGCGCGCCCCGGCGCCGGATTGGCTCTCAGCGCGGAGGATGGAGGGAGCGGTGGAGATCGGCGCTCTGACCCTGGCCGGAGAGACCTTCGATTCGGTGCGCCTTAAGTTCTTCTGGGATGGACCCGTTCTCGACGTTCCCCGCTTTCAGGCCAGAGTCGAAGGCGGCGCCGTGGACGGCTACCTGTCGGCCGATTTCCGCGGTTCGGCGCCCGTGTATAAAGTTGCCGCCCGCGTTGACTCGGTCGATTGGCGCGGCGGCAAGTTGGAGGGGGACGGTTCCCTGGCAACCTCCGGCCTGGGAGAGGATCTCTACTGGAACCTCCGCGCCGAGGGCTGGTTCCGCTCACTAACGCCCAAGCTGGGTGAGAATCTGGACTTCCGGGCTCTATCCGGCGCTTGGGACCTTCGCTGGGATAGAAGGCAGCCGCGCCTGCAACTTAACGGCCTGCGTCTGTCCGCCGGCCAGGACACCTACACCGGCCAGGGGGCCACCCTCGAAGACGAGCAGCTACAACTCGATTTCTCGCAAGGCGAAAAACGGCTGCGCTTCACCGGGAGCCTGAAACCCATCCGCCTCGAACCGGTCGAGAACAGATAGAATACATCTATCACGCCATGACTCGAATGAACCTTGAAGAAACGCTGGCCAGCCAGCGCGCAACCACGCGAGAGCAACTCGAGGCCGCTTGGCAGTTGCACATCGCCAGCATCGAAGAGCAGCTCGCCAAGGGCTGGAAAGAGCACCTGGGGCAGATCGTCGAGGAGCGTTTCGCCGAAGTCCGGGAGCGCGTCGATGAAGCCTTCGCCCAGGATCTCGACGCCAAAGCCGCGGAGATCGGCGCCTCGCTTCGCCGCGACCTCGCGGACCGGTTCAATACGACGCTCCGCCGGCTGCGGGGGAGCGAAACCGAGACGGATCTGTACACCGCCGTTCTGGAATCCTGCGGAGCCTACTGCCGCCGGGCCGCTGTGTTGCTGCTGAACGGGTCCGCGCTAGAGAGCCTCGGTTCGCGCGATTTCGGCGCCGAGGCGAGCGGCCTGCTGGGCGAGGTGGAGATACCCCTCGACTCGGCCCCCGCTCTGGCCAGCGCCGTCCGGGCCGGCTCTGCCGCCTCCGCCGCGCGTACCGCCGCGGAGCTATCCTCCGAGCTCGCCGCTTTCTTCGGAGAAGATCCCGAGGGGAAGGTTGGACTGTTTCCTATCGTGTGCGGCGACATGACCGTGGCAGTGCTCCTGGCCGGCGCTGACGGGGAGGACATATCGAGCGGGCTCGACTGGCTCACTCAGACGGCCGGCTTGATCCTGGATGCGCGCGCGGCGGCAGCGGTGGCAAGCGCGCCTGAGCCAGACTGGCGCAACCTGCTTCCCGAGGATCAGGAAGTGCATCTCCAGGCCCGGCGTTTCGCGCGGGTCCACGTGGCGGAGATGCGTCTCTACAAGGCCCAGGCCGTTCGCGACGGCCGCGCTCAAAAGGCGCTCTACGCAGCCCTGAAGCAGGACATTGACGCAGCGCGCGACGCCTTCCGGAAGGAATTCATAGAACCTTTCCCCTCCATGCCGGACTATCTCCACCAGGAACTGGTCCGCACTTTGTCCAATGATGACCCTCTTTTGCTCGGACCGGATTACCCTGGGCCGCTGGCGTAAGTCCGCCGGCCAGGTCCTGACGTTGCTCCTGGCCTTCGCGCTACCGCTCTGCTCGCAGACCCTGGACAATCTCGTGGGCGCTTACCGTGCATCGCCGAGCGCGGCGCGCCGTCAGGCTCTGCTGAATTACGCTTCCAGCCATCCCAAGGACTCCAACGGCGCTCTGGCTCTGCTGGCGGCAGGCGCGACAGAAGTGGAACACGGAGATTACGCGTCCGGCGTCAATCACCTGGGCGCGGCCGGGTCCCGTCTCCCGCAACTGGCCGATTATGCGGCCTTCTACTCGGCCCAGGGGCGCCTGGGGCTCAAGGACCCGGAGGCGGCCCTCCGCGATCTTCGCGCGGTGCTGAATCACTCGCCAGTATCGCCACTGTTGGGGAGAGCCGCTCTGTTGGCCTCCGATGCGTACATTCAATCACAGGTTCCAGCCAGCGCCGTGTCGATTCTGAAGCAGAATTATCCGCGTCTGCCCCAACCCGATGGCGATCTGGCCCTGGGATTGGCGCTGGAAGCAGCGGGTGAACTCGCGCCGTCGGCCGCTTACGGCCAGCGGGTCTACTATGGATACCCCGCCTCCAAACAGGCCGGGGACGCCGGTGCGCTGCTCGATCGCCTGAGCGCGAAGCTTGGTTCCGATTACCCGCCTCCGACGGCCGCTGCCATGCTGGAGCGCGCGGGGAAGTGGCTTGAAGCCGGCAACTTCTCGCGCGCCAGGACCGAGTACCGAGCCCTGACCCTGCAACTGGGCGGCGCCAGCCGGGAACTGGCCCAAGTCCGGATCGGCGGCGTCAGTTACCGGGCAGGCGAGGCGCGAACGGCCCGCGTCTACCTGGAAGCCCTCAGTCCGTCCTCGCCCGACGCCGACGCCGAACGGTTGTACTACCTCGTGCAGTGCTCCCGGAGTCTGGACGATGCCGCCGCGATGTCCGGCTTCCTGGACCGGCTCAAGGCTCTCTACCCCTCCTCGGACTGGCGCTTCGTTGCTTTGGTCTGGGCTGGCAATTACTACTTGCTTCGAAACGACGCCGATTCTTACGTCCCCATTTACCGTGACGCCTACGGGTCTTTTCCCAAGCTTCCGCAAGCGGATTATTGCCAGTGGCGGGTAGCCTGGGCCGCTTATATTCAGCGGCGCGGTGAGGCGGCGGATCTGCTGCTCGAGCACATCACCCGCTTTCCGGATTCCGACAAGGTCCCCGCCGCACTCTACTTCCTCGGCCGCCTCTCCGAAGCCGCGGACGAATTGGCGCAAGCCCGCGCGCACTACAGCCAGATCCTGGAGCGCTATCCCAATAATTACTACGCCGCGCTGGCCAGCCTGCGGCTCGGTGGCCGTGCTTTGCCCGCGGCCGCGCAAGTTCCGGCGCGTCTGGACTTCAACCCGAACCCTTCGAATCAGACCCGCATTATCCGCTCCCGGCTACTCGCTTCCGCCGGGATGGCCGGCTGGGCGGACAGCGAGCTGCGCTTCGCTGCCCGGGAGGACGGGCAGCCCCACGTGCTGGCCACCGAGTTGGCGCGCCAGGCCGAAGCCCGCGGCGCTTCGGATCAGGCCCTGCGCTACATCAAGGCGGTCTTTGCCGGCTATCTCTCAACCCCCTTGGACGCCGCGCTGCCCGAGATGTGGCGACTCGCCTTTCCCTTGCCCTTTCGTCCCCAACTGGAACGTTATTCGAAGATGCGGCAGATTGATCTCAACCTTCTGGCAGGCCTGATCCGTCAGGAGTCGGAGTTCAATCCCAAGGCGGTCTCGCGGGCGGGGGCGATAGGACTGACGCAGGTGATGCCATCCACGGGGCGCCAGCTCAGCCGCACGCTCAGGCTCGGCGCTTTCCGCAACAGCCTTCTTCAGCAGGCCGACTACAACCTACGCCTCGGGACCTACCACTTCCGCTCGCTGATGGATCAGCTAGACGGCTCCCAGGAGGCAGTTCTGGCCGCTTACAACGCCGGCAAGGCGCGCGTCGACGTCTGGCGGACTTGGGCCGAATACCGCGAGCCGGCCGAGTTCGTCGAGAACATTCCCTTCACCGAGACGCGCACCTACGTCCAGGCCGTCATTCGTAACGCCTGGATGTACCGCCGCATTTACGGCAAGGAGTGATCTCTATGGCGCCAGCTAAGGTGCGCATCTTCAGAGGAATCCCCTTCGCCGCCCCGCCGGTCGGCGAATTGCGGTGGAAACCGCCGCAGCCGGTGGAGGACTGGACGGGGATGCGCAAGGCGGACGAATTCGGCCCACGCTGCGAGCAGCCGTCCATCTTCGCGGATATGGTTTTCCGGAGCAGGGGGATGAGCGAGGACTGCCTCTACCTGAACGTCTGGACACCCGCCCGGTCCGACAGCGAGCGCCTGCCGGTGCTCGTGTACTTCTTCGGCGGCGGGTTTCAGGTGGGGGATGGCTCCGAGCCGCGCTACGACGGCGAGAGCATGGCGCGCAAGGGCATTGTGACCGTGACGGTGAACTACCGGCTCAACGTTTTTGGATTCTTAGCTCATCCGGAGCTGACCAAAGAGTCTCCTCACGGCGCTTCGGGAAACTATGGTTTGCTCGATCAGCACGCGGCCTTGCTCTGGGTGCGGCGGAATATCGCGGCGTTCGGCGGCGATCCAGGGAGAGTCACTATTGCGGGCGAGTCGGCGGGATCGCTCTCGGTCAACGCCCACATGGCTTCTCCGCTTTCGAGGGATTTGATCGCCGGCGCCATTGGAGAAAGCGGCTCGCTGATCGGGACGCTGTCTCCCCGCCCGCTGGTTGAGACCGAGCAGCTCGGCGTCAGGTTCGCGGCCAGCGTCGGGGCGGCATCGCTGGCGGAGCTTCGCGCGCTGCCCGCCGCGAGGATTCGGGAGGCGGCGGCCAGGCCTGGGGCCGGCTTCTTCAGCCCGAATATCGACGGCTACTTTCTTCCGAAGCCGCCCGAGGCCATTTTCGCCGCCGGCGAGCAGGCCCGGGTTCC
Organism: Bryobacterales bacterium; assembly: GCA_963734625.1. Classification (GTDB taxonomy): domain Bacteria; phylum Acidobacteriota; class Terriglobia; order Bryobacterales; family Bryobacteraceae; genus CAVTHW01. The sequence goes on from CAVTHW010000012.1 coordinate 74,023, forward strand.
ACTGCTCGCCGGATCGAACTCCGAGGAGCAGCCCGCACGGTCCCTGCTCGGAAAGAAAGCGCCGACGCCGGAGAATTTCGCCAGGGTTGTAAGGGCGCTCTACCGCGAGCGCGTCGGCGAGGCATTGAAGTTGTACCCGTGCTCCACCCGGGATGAGGTGTTGCAGTCGGCCAGCGACCTCGCCGGCGACAGGTTCATGGGTTTCAGCACGTGGAAATGGTGCGAACTGCACCAGCAGACCGGCGGCCAGCCGGTCTATCGGTACTTCTACTGCCACCCCCGGCCGGGCGATCAAGGTCCGGGAGTGGTCCGAGGCGCGGAGCATTCCGCCGAGATCGAGTACGCCATGGGCAACCTGGCCACCAACAAGTGCTTCGCGTGGGCGCCGGAGGACTACCAGGTTTCGGAGGTCATGCAGGAGTACTTTGCGAACTTCGTGAAGACCGGAAATCCAAATGGTGCGGGGTTGCCGGACTGGCCGGTGTACGCCAGCGGCGGCGGCTTTAAGAGCATGCGCCTGGACGTGGAGTCGCGGGCCGAGCCGGACCGGCATCGGAACCGCTATCTGTTCCTCGATCCGTTCTACCGGGGGCGCGCGGCAGCCCCTCAGGCCTGAATTGCGATGATCGACTTGGGCAGGCCCAGGAGCCGTTCGGTGAGAAGCTGAGAGCCGGGAAACAGGCGGCGCATCTCCGACCGGCGCATGATTCGAATCTCGCGCGCGACCTCGGCACAGCGCTCGGGAGTAGGCCGCTCGATCCAGCCCCATGGGGTGCACCAGCGGGTCATATGCCGCCGGACGCCCAGCGGCAGCCAATGGATAATGGGGGCGACGTAGTGCGGTTCGACGGGGAAGCGGAAATCGAGCGTCTGCACCCACCACCGGCCCGCGACCCTGCGGACCTCACGTGCGAACCGCGCCTGGCCGTCGAAGGAATAGAGGTGCTCGATCAGCGAATTCGAGAAGGCGACGTCAAAGGAACCGTCCCTGAACGGCAGCGAGCGAGCATCGGCGCGGATCCACCTGATCCAGGATGGCAGATCGGGCGGCGCCGGCGACAGATTGACGATGGTCACTTTCGGGATTGGCAGCCCCAACTCCGCGGCCAGCCTCCACCAGTAGAGCGTGCCGCCGAGATCGAGGACATGGGTTTCCTCCCCAATCTCAAACACTCGATAGAAGGTACGAAGGCGGCTTGGGCGGAACAGCCTGAAGATCGCATCATAGAGCGCGTGTATGTTCATCGCTGTCCCTCCCCAGTACCGCAAACAGGTGGTAGATGCCCGTGGTCCTTTCCTGGGGAGCATCGCCACCTCTCACGGCATCCCGGAACCTTCTGGCTATGGGCCCGATCCGCGATGACGCGACAATAGCACGCCCTTCTTCCCAGCGTCTTTTCAACCAGGAAGGGGCTCTGGGCTCCCGGCCGATTCCAGTCAAGTCCGGAAACCCAGTCGTTTCGAGATGCTCCACGGTCAGGCCCAGTTTGGCCGCCAGCAGGAGGATTCCTCGCGGAGACAGATACTGGAGATGCTCGGGGTCCACTCGAAAGCCCACCCACTCTCGGGCGGAGCCAAGGTCCGCGCCGGCGGCCCCGGCATTTGGCGTCCGGATGGCCAGCACTCCCCCCGGGCGCAAGGCTTGGGCCGCGATTCTTAGTAAAGCTAACGGGGCGGTGAGGTGCTCCACGAGGTCGTTGAATATGATCGCATCGACCGGCGCAGTCTGCGTCAGGCACTGCGACAAGTCCCGATACACGGGCAGACCCAGATGCTCTTGGACGAAATGCCGGGCCTCCTGCGAGATCTCGACGCCGACGGGCTCCGCGCCCGCCAACTGCACCGAGAGGAGAAAGCCGCCCAGGCCGCATCCCACGTCCACCACCCGTTTCGCGCGCAGAGTGCCAAGGATGGCCGCCAGGCGGTTGATACGGAGGTCAGTGCGCGCCTTTCCGCGAGCCATTCGCAGCATTAACTTCGCGGTTCGGGCGTCAAGCCGAGTCGGGCGAAAAGCGCTCCAGTAGTCCTGATAGAAATGCTCCAGCCTCTCTGGCCTGGGGATCGAGGCCACATACCAAGCCGCACAAGTGGCGCAGTAAGCGACGGGCAGGTCGTCGGGGCGGCGTAGGACCTGTCCGTTCTGAGCGCCACAAAAAGGGCATGGCCGGGACGCCAAATCCTCCGGCGCCCAGCGGGGAATGCGGTAATCAAGCGGCGGCAGTTTGGGGAGCGCTGCCGGTTCGGTTAAGCTCGTCGATGATTCCACCAAGAGATCCGTCCCCATTTCAGGGCATCCGAGGCTTCGGCCTTGGGGCAGGCGCGCTCACCAGCCGCCTAACCTCGGCCGCCCAGTCGTTGTTGCGGCTACCTGCAAGCCAGCGCCGCGCGCCGGTTCCACCCCAGTTCCCAGCGATACCCCCTCTGAGCCAATTCAGCGCCAGGTGGACGTACTTGAAAGGCGCTGCGGCCAGCACCGCCCATCGGGCGCCGCCCCGAGGTGAATGCTGAACGTGACCGATAAGATAGGGAAGCCACTTACCTTTTGAAGACCCGAAGAATCGTTTTGCCGCCCACACCGGGATGCTCGCGAGGCTAACGTTTCGCCCGGCGTCAGCTTCCCTGCGGATTCGAACCCGTTTATATAGAGCGGCGGCTGTGGTGACTCGTAAACAGCCCACGCCTAACATCGTGAACACTAGAATGACGTCCGCGCCCCAATCCTTATCTGTCCTCCCGGCGAAAACGGCATGCGCCACCTTCCGGAGTTCGGCGGTGAGGTATAGCCCGTAGATGGCGCAAGCTTTAGCGCCAGACTCCCGCCACAGGTAGTACCTCACCATTCTTATTGTTGCCGGGCCTGCAAGTGATTTCAGGACGAATGTCGAGCCTGGCCTGTCGAGGTCGAAGAAGGGCGCCACGCTGCCGAACGCAATTGAAACGCCGGTGTCGAATTCGCTCAGCAATGCGGTTAGCCAGTCCGGGTCCCAGCGGTCGTCGGCCGCCGCCCACATGAAATACTCGCCACCTGCCTCATCCAGGACAAACTGGAAGTTGGCCAAAGCGCCACGATTTTCGCGTTGACGCACGTAGCGGATGCGCTGATCCCCGGCGGCATATTCCCGGCAGATCGCCTCGGTATCGTCAGTGGAGGCGTTGTCGGAGACAATCAGCTCGAAGTCAGTAAGGGTCTGAGCCAACAAGGAGTCCAGCGCCTCGCGTATGTACTCCTCCCCGTTATAGACGGGCAGGCCGATGCTGACTTTCGGGGATGGGGTGGGCTTTCCGTCTTGGCTCATGGATGTCTACACCGTCCTCGCACTTAATGATCTGATCCTGCCTGGCAGATGCCGGGCCAACTGATGACGCACCCTGGGGGCCGCCCAGACTGCCGCGATCAGCACCCAACTGGCGGTCATCAGCAGCACACTGAATTCACCGAGCCGGTTCAAGTTGTGCGGCATCACCCAGCGGCACAAGAAGGCGGTCGCCGCCGCGGCGGCCAGGGGGGCGGCCACGTCCTGGCGGTACCAGTTCCACTTCTCGGCAGGAAGCAACCGCCGATGCATCAAAGGGATGGCGAGTACTAGATAACCTGCATTTAACGTCACCCAAACCCTTGCCGCGCCGATCGCGCCGTATGCCGGAACGACCCACAGAATGGCAGGCACCATGAGACAGACGGCGAGGATGTTGACCCTGATCGCGAGTGAAGTCCAGCCATGGGCAAGCTGCACCTGGTAGGGAATCTGCATCAGCCCGTTCAACAGCGTCCCCAGAGCGAGAACCGCCAGCAGCGGCGCCACCTTCTGGGCCAGTGCCGGATTTCCGGTCCACAACCGCAGCACCCTGTCACCAAACAACATCAGCAGCATGGCGGCCGAGCCCATCAGAACTGTCACCAACTGAGCGCCCTGGTGGTAGACCGCGCGCAATGCGGCCGCGTCACCGTTCGTCGCCAGCTCAGTGAAGCGCGGATAAAGCGCCGCGGTGATCGGCCCCGCCAGCAAATACAGCGCATTGGCCACCACCCCCGCCAGGGCATAGTAACCAAAGGATTCCAAGGTCAGCAGGCGCGAGAGCAGAATCTTATCGATTTGGGTCAGCAGCAGCGCCAGGAAGGTGATCCCCAGCATGCCTGCCGCGAAACGCCGGATACCGATCAGGGCCGGCCAGGAGAAGCGGGCGGGCAGGGGAGAGGGTGGCAGCGCACGGTAAACGACGCCGGCAAATAGCGCGACGGTAATCGTCGAGATCAACCCTTGCCAGAGAAAGAAAGCCTCGATGGTGGGGGAGACCCAGGCCAGCAGCGCGACCGCACCCAAGCCACGCAGCGTGGCCATTATGCTGGTCACGACGTTCTGCAGTACCTGACGCTGCAAGCCGACGATGCTGCTCACGTAGATGTTTTCGATAAACCGCAGGGCGGTGACCACGCCCATGACGGCAAACGCGTGGGTCACCACCTCCACCGGCAGGTTCTTGGCAGTCACCCAGTGAGAGGCCAGCCATCCCGATGCCGCCCATATGCCCAGCGCGACCCCTCCAGCAATGACGATTCCGATCAGTTCGATGCTGCGTAGCAGATCCCGAATCGACTGAGCGTTGTGCGCGCCGCCGGTAAAGCGGGCCATTTCCCGGCCCAAGGCTGGCTTCATCCCCATATCGAGGAGCGCCAGCCAGGCCTGCAAGAGGGCGAAAATGCCGATCAGGCCATAGGCCTCGATCCCGAGGTACCGGATGTAGAGAGGGATAAAGGCCAAGCCCATCAGGGCTTGCCAGCCCTGACCGAAGTAGTTGGCGGCGACGTTCTTCTTTAGAGACACGGTTGTAACTTGAGGCTTATGTCTGGATCACGCCACGCGCTTCAGGTATCCATCCGGCGCGACGCTGATCTGCAGCTTATGGTCCATCTTTTTGTCGATCTCGAACTCGGGATGGGTCTTGAGGTAATCCCAGACGGCGGTCTTAGGGTTGTTGCCAGGGCCCCAGGGCCGGTCGGGGAACATCCCGGCGGGCAGGTCTTCGATCACCGTGTCGAACACCACGCAGTAGCTGCCCACCGAGGTGAGCGGAGCGTAAGCCCGCAGCTCGGCCAGAACGTGCTCGTGGGTGTGATTGCTATCAAGGTACACCAGCACCCGCCGCCTGCCCGACGCCTTGGCCTGGACCTGCTCGACAATCTCAGGTGCGATGCTGGAGCCCTGAATCATCGAAATGCGTTTGACCATGGGGTGCGCTTCGATCGCCGCGCGGTTGTGGGCGCGGATGTCGATATCCACCCCGAGCACCTCGGCATCCTGCGGACCGCCGCAGGCGGCGTTAAGCTCCAGCATGGAGGCCGAAAAGATGAGCGAGCCCCCGTGGGCGATGCCGGTTTCGATGATTAGGTCGGGTTGGATTGACCACGCCAGTTCCTGCATCGCAAGGATGTCTTGGGGGTACTGGATAATTGGCCGGCCGAGCCAGGAGAAATTGTAAGAGTACTTCGGAACAGTCGACGCCTTAGTGAAGGCATCAGCAGCGTCACTCAATTCCCTATTTCGACTGTTAGCGCCAATCCTGTCGTCCACTTCCGTCCTAAACGTCTTCATATTCCACCACACGATAGTTGAACTGACGCGCTGTCATTTCCCGAACTTCATTCAAATAGTTGCTATTCATCACGAATACATTCGCGCCCGGCGTCAGCCTGCCAATGGCTTCCTCAGGTGACCACACCCGAAGTCCGCTGGCCGCCAGGAATTTGCCTTGTTTCGCTGGGTTGATGTCGATGACCATATCGACTGTGGCTCCGGCGCGCTGCATAAACAACGCGAACAGGACGCCTTTTGATGCGCCACCCCAGACGGCAGTCTTGTTTCGTCCTGTTCCCAGTTCCGCCGCGTATCGGCTGACGGTATCAAGAAACCTTTCTGGAAAGTCAATCCGATCCGATTCGCTGCATTCTGGGACCCTGATCGTCCCCAGGGCAGCGACCACCGAGAGATACTGGCCGCTGAAGCTCCGCCCAGCCTCATACACGACACCGAACATCCGATAGAAGTCGGATAATCTGAAGTAGTTAACATGCTCGTAGAAGATGTCGAACCAGGCACGATGGGCACAAATCCAGTCAAAGCAGGGGACCTCGATGTAGATCTTGCCGCCACCGCCGTTTGCTTCGCAGACTCTGGACAGGAATCCGACGGGATCTTGTACATGCTCAAGCACATGTCGCAGGATGATCCCGTCAGCACGCAGCCCGATCTCCGGGCGGAAGCATTCCTTGATAGCAGATGGGTTTGACCCCTCATAGGCCGGGTCCAGACCGGTGATTGTGTAGCCCACCCCTTGAAGCCGTTCTAGAAAGTGGCCTTTGCCGCAGCCGATTTCAATCAATGAAGAGTTCCAGAAGTGTTGCAGAATGATCTCTGACACGTCCTGGAGGTGCCGCTGAAAGATGGCACTTATCGCTTGCTCATTCTGGTAGTCGGCGCCGTACTGCATCAAGTCCTGCCTGAACGCCCGATTATGGATCAAGCCGGTCTCGAGATCCTGAACCAGAACGACATCGCCCCTGACGCAGTTCTTTGCCGCCTCCTTAGAGTGAAACATCCGATTCTGAAGAACCGGCAATTGTTCCGCGGTATATAGGTCTCGACACCGCGTCATTGCCTCTCCAAACATCGATTCAGTTTGTGCCGGTCGCCCCAAAAGGCCAGCGGCTCGTAGTCCGGGTAGGGATAGTGGCCGAGGCGAAGGTCTATCGACCAACCGTTTTCTTTGATCCAACCTTCAACCAATGTGCGAATCGAGATGGGTTTGCCCGAACAAACGTTGACAACGCCGATATTCCGGCCGATCGTCGCCAAGGAAACGAGGTGCTTCACGACGTCGGCAACAGGCAGGTAGTCGCGCAACTGCTCGCCACCCGACATATTGAATGCGCGGTCACCCCGGTCTACTGCGCTCTTGAGTTGCGGCAGCAGTGAGCTCTTAGCTTGTCCGTCTCCATAGAGGTAGAAAAGCCGGGTCCAGGTCAGATTGAACGGTTTGAGCTGCCGCAGATATTCGAGTTGGCGTCGCAGCATATCTTTAGCAAAACCGTAGGGACTGCTTGGACGCGCCTCGAGATGTTCACTGAGCGGCCCTGACCGCATACCGTACTCAAAGCACGTGCCCGTGACCAGTATGTTGTTGAGTCCGGATTCGACCAGCGCTTTGAGGAAGCTGTATTGGGCGGGCAACTGTTCCTCGAAATGGTGCAGTGACTTGTAGTTCGGCAGCCCGCCCCATGCCAGATGCATGAGCAAATCAGGCTGATTCATCAATTCGAATGCCCTTGCAGGCGTATTCCTCAAGTCAATGCGAACGACGGTATGCCGTGATAATGCGGCCGGAAGTTCTAGCGAGGGCTGACAAATCAGAATTGGAGATATCGAGTGTCGCTCAAGTTCTGCAATGAGGTGTCGCCCAATGAAGCCGGTTGCGCCTGTCACTGCGATTTTCACGGCGTAATCTCCAAGTGTGGAACCGCGGTCACAAAATGCCCGCCCCAGACGTTGATGTACTCAAGCTGCTGCATGACTTCTGCCTTAAGGTTCCAGGGCAGGATGACGACATAATCCGGTTTGACGCTTCTCAGGCGACCTTCTTCCACAATCGGAATGCGACTCCCCGGCGTATACTTGCCCTGCTTTGCCGGATTGCGATCCGCTACGTAAGCAATCAGGTCGGGCCGTATCCCGGCGTAATTCATTAAGGTGTTGCCCTTGGCCGCGGCCCCATAGGCGGCGACGGACTTGCCCTGGCGCCTGGCATCCAGCAGGAAAGCCAGGAAGTCGTTCTTGACCTTGTCGGCCTTGGCCTGGAAGCCGGCGTAGTAGTCGGCAGTGGTCATACCGGCCTGGGCTTCGCGTTTCAGCAGGTCGTCGACACTTGCGCGGCGTGGGTGCGGGCCGGCGTCGCTGCGCTGGGCAAACACGCGCAGGCTGCCACCGTGGGTGGGGTGTTCCTCCACCTCGAATACCGTGAGCCCGTTGACGGCAAAGATCCAATCGACCGCCGTGAGCGACAGATAGGAAAAGTGCTCGTGGTAGATGGTGTCGAACTGGCTTTTGGCAATGAGTTTGAGGAGGTGCGGAAACTCGAAGGTCGCTACGCCCCCGGGTTTCAACAGCACGGCAAAACCCGCCACGAAATCATTGATGTCCGGAACATGGGCCAGCACGTTGTTGGCGGTAGTCAAATCGGCCTGCTTGCCCTGGGCAGCCAACTCTTGGGCTAAACGCACGCTGAAGAAGGCTTCCACAATCGGGATCCCCTTGGCGCGGGCGGCGGCGGCGGTGCTGGCGGTGGGCTCCACTCCGGTGCAGGGGATGTTGCGGGCTTGGATATATTGCAGCAGGTAGCCGTCGTTGGCGGCGACCTCTACCACATGGCTGCTCGGCCCTAACTCAAAACGCTCCGCTATTTCGGTGACATAGCGTTCGCAGTGCGCCAGCCAACTGCTGGAGAAGCCGCTGAAGTAAGCGTAATCGGCGTCGAACAGTTCCTGCGCCTGGGCAAGGTCCTCGGTCTGCACCAGCCAGCAATGCTGGCAGACCAGCACCCGCAAGGGGAAGCACTTCTCCGGCGACTTGAGCGTTTGCTCCGTCAGATAGGCGTTTGAAGGCGGAGCGCTGCCCAGGTCTACCAGCGGCAGCTCAAGTTCGGACCCGCAGTGGCGGCACTTCATACTGCCACACCGAGGAATTCTTCGGTCAATAACGGGTGAGCCGCGTCGCGGGGCGAGATCTCCGTCACCGCTCCGGGCCAGCCAATGTTGAGCCTGGGATCTTGCGCGTTTAAACCACCCTCAGCACCAGGCTGATAGGCGGCGGTATGGAAATACAGCAATTCGCAGTCCCCAGTCAAAGCCTGGAAGCCATGGGCGCAGCCTTCCGGTATTAGCAGAGCTTTGTGGTTGCCAGCGCTCAGAATCTCCGCGTGCCAATGCAGGAAGGTCGGGGAGCCTCGGCGCAGGTCCACGGCCACATCGAACACCTCGCCGCGAAGGCAGCTCACAAACTTGGTCTCGGCATGGGGGGGATGCTGAAAGTGCAGGCCGCGAACCGTGCCGCGCGTCACTGTCAGGGTGTGGTTGATCTGCACGATACCTTTTCCCGGGATCAGCGAGTGCAGTTCTTCGGCGCAGAACATCCGCTCCAGGTAGCCGCGGTGGTCGCCGATCGGCTTACGCTGAATAAGCTTCAGCCGCTGCAGCGGCGTGTCGAGGATGTCGAAGCGAGGGCTCATGCCTGGGCGGCCTTCGCGTAGGCGCGGATTTGGTCGAGGCTGACGGCGGCCATGTCAGAGCCACTGGCCCAAGCCCGATACCAGTCAACCGTCTGCGCTAGCGCCTTCTCCAGCGACCAGCGTGGTTTCCAGCCGAGCTCGGTGCGGGCGAGCGTGCTGTCGAGGCGGAGCAAGCCGGCCTCGTGTGGGTTCTCGGTTGAAGGTGCCCACTCCAGGCGCGCGCCTTCGCCCCAAAGCCGCGCCATGGTCCCGGCAAGCTCGCGCACGCTGGCATTACCGCTGGCGTCTGGCCCGAAATTCCAGGCTTTAGCGAACCTTGCGCCATCCGGCGTAAAAAGCTGCTTGGCCAATTGGAGATAGCCGGCGAGCGGTTCCAAAACATGCTGCCAGGGGCGCACAGCCTGGGGATGACGCAGGGGCGCGGACTCATTCTTCGCGAAGGCGCTCAGGCAGTCTGGCGCCAACCGGTCGGACGCCCAATCGCCCCCTCCGATCACATTGCCTGCCCGTGCGGTCGCCAGGCGGGCCGGGTGACCCGTTTCTCCCGTAAAGAAACTGGAGCGGTAGCTGGCCGCCACAATCTCCGCCGCCGCCTTACTGGCGCTGTAGGGGTCATGCCCGCCGAGCGGATCGAGTTCGCGATACGGATACGCCCATTCGCGGTTCGCATAAACTTTGTCGGTGGTGATCAGCACTATCGAGCGCAAACCGTGAATGCCGCGCGCAGCTTCCAGCAAATGCGCCGTGCCCATCACGTTGCTAGCCAGAGTCCCCAGAGGATCGCGGTAGCTCGCCCGCACCAGGGGTTGGGCCGCAAGGTGGAAAACGACCTCCGGTTCCGCGCTGTTGAACGCCGACATGAGCCGGGCCAGATCGGCCAAATCGGCGCGGGTATCCGACGCCAGCACTGCGCCTATGCCGGCGACCTCGAACAGATTGGGATCGGTGGGCGGATTGAGCGCATAGCCATGAACAATGGCGCCCAGCTCATGCAGCCAGAGCGTCAGCCAGCCTCCCTTGAAACCGGTGTGACCGGTTACCAGAACCCGCCTGCCGTTGTAGAATCCGCCAAGCGCCGCATGTGACTCGACTGTCACCAGATCTTCCAAGGCGCCCTGCCAGTGGCCCACAGTTCGTCGAGCTGATTCTTGTCGCGCAAGGTATCCATGGGGCGCCAAAAACCGTGATGTTCAAACGTCATGAGCTCGCCTTGGTTGGCCAGTTCCGCGAGCGGCCCGTCTTCCCAACTGGTGTCATCGCCCTCAACCAGTTCAAGACACTTGGGTGAGAGCACGAAAAACCCACCATTGATCAGCCCTCCATCCCCGGCGGGTTTTTCGATGAAACCCAGCACCTTCGCACCCGCCGTTCGCAAGGCGCCGTAACGCCCGGGAGGTTGAACAGAGGTCACCGTGGCCATTTTGCCGTGCTGCCGGTGAAAGGCGATTTCCTGGCTGATATCGATGTCGGCAACCCCATCGCCGTAAGTAAGGCAGAAGTCCTGATCGTATTGGATATACTGTGTTACGCGCTTAAGACGGCCGCCGGTGAGAGTGCCATCCCCGGTGTCTACCAACGTGACTTTCCACGGTTCAGCGTGTCGTTCGCGCACGTCCATTGTGTTCTTCGCGATGTCGAAGGTGACATCCGACATGTGCAGGAAGTAGTTGGCGAAGTACTCCTTGATGACGTAGCCCTTGTAGCCGCAGCAGATGACGAAATCGTTCACGCCGTGAGTGGAGTAGAGCTTCATGATGTGCCAAAGAATCGGCTTCCCGCCGATCTCGATCATAGGCTTAGGCTTGAGGTGGGTTTCCTCGGAAATGCGCGTTCCAAGACCACCGGCGAGGATGACGGCCTTCATCGAGTTGGCTCAATCGACTGCACTCGAAAGGGCATAGCTTACGCTCTGCGAGTCCCGCGGGGGAACCCGGATGGAAAGCAACGTTTTACGGTCTCTTTTGGAGATCGACCATTGCTCTCACTGCTACTATCGGAGGAAGACCTTGGGATCTCTAGGGGGAACTGCCATAAGGCCCACAGCGGACGGCGCAGCGCCGGGAGCGCCGCCCGCGAGCCTTGGAGAGAGGGGCCTACTGCACCACCAGTTTCGTCGTTCTGCCTTTCAGCCGGATGGCGTTAACCTCAAGCCTGTCGCCGACCTTCTCGCACACCAGTGCCGTCGACTGTGCCTTCTGCTCCAGGGACTCCACCTTAACTGTAGACTCGACCGCGAGTCGTCCGTTCTTGAAGGTCAGCTTGTCGCCCTGGAGATCCAGCGTGTATTCGCCGGTCTTCAACTCGGTTCCCCCTAAAAAGACGGGCCCTGAGATCTGGAGCCGGTAGGTCTCGGCGCTCATCACGGAAAGCGCCAGAACCAGGAACATCCCTGCCAATCGGATCATGTTAAATCCTCCTGACGCTAACTACGTACCGGAGACCGATTCGCGCTGGCCGGCGGACTGAGATGCGTTTTGTGGCGCGCTTTGGCGCACTATGGCGCGGGGGTAGGGCGCGCCATAGTGGGTTTGCGGTCTGCCGGGCCGCGGGGTAACCTGGGATCGAGCGGATAATTCCGCTCCATTCCCGCATGAACGATCACGAACGCCTGGATTCCTGGAAGGAGATCGCCGCCTACCTCAAACGCGGCACCCGCACGGTTCAGCGCTGGGAGCGCATGGAGGGACTGCCGGTCCATCGCTTGCGTCACGACCAGGGCAGCAACATCTTCGCCTACAAGAAGGAATTGGACTCCTGGTGGGAGAGCCGCCAGTCCCAGCTAGGAGCGGAGGCTTCGGCTGGGGACCCCATCGCTTCTATCGCGGTTTTGCCTTTCTCCGATATGAGCCAGGAGAAGGACCAGGCTTACTTTTGCGAAGGCATCGCCGAGGAGATTCTCAACGCTTTGAGCCACGTTCCGGGACTCCGCGTCTCCTCGCGCGCATCTTCTTTCCGCCAACGGCAGGCCGGGCGCGACAGCCGCGAGTTGGGGCGTCTCCTGGGGGTGAGAACGCTGCTCGACGGCAGCGTCCGTAAGGCCGGGAACCAGCTTCGCATCACAGCCCAGTTAGTAGACTCTGAAAATGGCTTCCATATCTGGAGCCAGCGCTTCGACCGTGAGATGAGCGGCATCTTCGCTATCCAGGAGGAGATTGCCAGCCACATCGTCGAGGCGCTCGAGATGGCGCTTGGGCCCAAAGAGAGGGAAGTGCTGGGGAAAGCTCCCACCAAGAACGTTCGGGCGTACGACTACTACCTCAGGGGACGCAAGTTCTTCTATCAAGGCGGCCCGCAGGACATGGAATTTGCCCGCCAGTTGTTCGAGCAGGCGATCAAGGCGGATCCGGATTATGTGCTGGCCCATGCCGGCCTGGCGGACTGTCACTCCTACATGTATCTCTATTCCGGTCGCAAGGAGGAGGACCGCCGGCAGGCTGAAGCGGCCAGCCGCAGGGCCGTGGAACTCGATCCCAACTCCGGCCAGGCCCAAACCTCTTACGGGCTGGCTCTGTCGGCCTTGACGCGCAACAGTGAGGCCGAGGCCGCCTTTGAATCCGCGCTCCGGCTCGACCCCAACCTGTTCGAAGCCAACTACTTCTTCGCCCGGCATTGCTTCGCCACGGGACAGCAGGAGAAGGCGCTGCGGCTGTATGAAGAGGCCGTGCGGGTGCGCCCCGAGGACTATCAGGCGCCTCTCCTGATGGCTCAGATCTACGACGATCTAGGCCGCGGTGAAGAAGGCGCGGCAGCCCGCCGCAAGGGCGTGGAGAACGCTGGAGAACACCTGCGACTCAACCCGGACGACGTGCGCGCTGTTTATATGGCAGCGAACGGACTGGCCGCGCTAGGCGAGCGCGAGCTCAGCCGGCAGTGGGCGGACCGCGCTCTTGCCATGCGGCCCAACGACTCGATGCTGCTCTACAACCTGGGCTGCATCTACGCGCTGCTCGGCCTGAGTACAGAGGCCCTCGATTGCCTGGAAAAGGCCGAAGAGCTGGGCCCGTTGCAGAAGGCTTGGTTAGAGCACGACAGCAACCTGGATACGCTCCGCCCCCACCCTCGATTCCAAGCCCTACTTCTCCGGTAGCGCCGCGGCCAGCAGAAACACCAGCGGGGCGTTCCAGTTGATGGCCACCTCGTTGCTGGCGTAGGACTCCTGGTCGTCCAGATACATCCTGGCGGGAGGCGTAGTTGCCGGGAGCGCTTTCTGCATCAGCGGATCGTTGCGTCCACGGTTCGGCCCTCCCGAGAGCAAGCCGGGCCAGGGATCGGGATTCTCATCCGCGCCGCTCGGACGGTGGTGCGGATGCTTGAACGGATTGCTGCCGAGTTGCGTCACCCAGGAGAGCGAGAAAGTGTTCTTCCCCAGCAGATAGTGGAGGTTCTCCAGCGCCGTGTTGACGTAGCGCGGATCGCGCTGCATCTGGTTCGCCACCAGGAGCTGCACTCCGTAGTTGGCCGCCACGCTGTTCGATCCCCAAACGTAATCGCGCGTAGTCATGCTGATGCGGTAAGCATTCGCGGCGGTTCGCTTGACGATCTCGTCGGCGGCGGCCAGCGAATCTCGCCGGATGGCGGCGTCCGCGGCGGCGTCCGGCTTCGGCCCCAGCACGTAGGTCCACAGCCCCATCGCGCCCACGCTCCCCCACGTGGGCGGGCCGGTGGGCCGGATGGTCTTCCGCTGGTCTTCAAAGTGCGCCAGGAAGTACCGGTTGTATACGTCATCGCCGGTGGTCCGCCAAAGCTCCGCCGAGGCCCACAGAAGCTCGTCGCTACAACTCGAGTCTCCGTACTCGCCGGTACTGACGCCGCTCGGGTTTCGGAAGAGCACATTCGGGTACTTCTCCAGCCAGGTCCACGCCTTCTGCGCGGCTAAGCGGCTCCGCTGGGAAAACTTTTCGTCGAAGGGCTTGTACACGCGGGCCGCGATCGCCATCACCGCCGCGAAATCCCCGGTGGCGCATGAGCTCTTATAAGGTTCCTGGCCGGTCCCCACGATGTAGTTCAGCATCGTGTCTTTCTCCGGCATGACGAATCCGGGGAAGCGCTCGGTGGTCTGCTTGTGCCACACGCCCCCGTCCTCGCCCTGCATGGAGAGCATCCAATTCAGATTCCAGCGGATCTCGTTCAAGATGTCCGGCGTGCCGTTGCCGGATTCCGGAATACTGAGGTTGACCTTCTGGATGCGATTGCCGAACAGCTCCCAAGTCCACAGCAGGGTACCGGTAGATAGGCCGGAGTTCACGACATACCGCCCGTAATCGCCCGCGTCGTGCCAACCGGCTGCCGAAGTTGCTGTGCCGTTCTTGCCTGACGAGGCGTGAAATGCGCCCTCCAGATGACAGGCCGCGTGTTTGTAGCGGGGGAACCCGGGACCCAGATCCACGGCGATGCCGCAACGCTGTCCGTAGTAGGACCGCATAGCGAGGTAGAAGGCGCGCGAGAACACGTTATCGCCGATCTCGAAGTCCCAGCTTCTTCCCACGCCGGGGACATCGATGTAGTACTTGCCGGCCGCCGTCAGCCTCGTGAAATCAATCGCCTGGACGCGGTCGCCGGAATCGGGGTCCAGGTTCGGCTCTCCGAGGTTGCCCCGCAAAACCACCGAACCGCCGGCCGCGCGCCGCACGGTGAACTCCCTGGCGGGACCGGCTGCGGCCAGCATGGCCACTTTCGGCGCGCTGGGCAGATAGCCCACCTGGTCAATCTTGATCTCAACCGTAG
Organism: Bryobacterales bacterium; assembly: GCA_963734625.1. GTDB lineage: Bacteria > Acidobacteriota > Terriglobia > Bryobacterales > Bryobacteraceae > CAVTHW01. Next base: position 89,023 of record CAVTHW010000012.1, read on the forward strand.
GGCTGGCGGCAAATGCGAGCGAACAGGTCAGTGCGGCGAGTGCCCATTTCATCGCGATCCACTCTCCTATTGCTTCAGGCTGGCTGCCGGTTTCGCCTCCGCCCTAACGCTCAACTGAATCGCGTTCGGGATTGAGCCGAGGCCATAGTAACGGTGCTCAATGCCGGTGTTCCGGACGATAACCACACGGAGGCCGGAGGGATCGCTGCCCAGCGGCCGTCCAACCGGTCCCGTAACCACCATCTCAAGAGCGCCGTCTTTGCCGATGCTGTTGCGATGAAGATGTCCGGCGAAGATGTGGGTGACACCAGCGGACTGGAGCAAGTCCAGATAGGGACGGCGCTTTGCGAGCGGCATGTTGAAGTACTGATCAGGTTCGTCGCCTCGCTCGAGAAACACCGGGTCGTGCTGAAACACCACGACGTGGCGAGCGCCGGACTCCCGAACTCTCTTGAGCTCCTCCCTGAGCCAGGCATCCTGTTCGGCGGCCGCGGCGGGCGCCGCTCCCGGATTCGCGATCAAGCCCGAGTTCAGCACGATTCCAGCGAAATCGCGATACCGGATCGTATAGTGGTCCGCGCCGAACTTCTCCCGGTAAAGCGCCAGCGTTTCGGGTGTGGGCGGGCTGGAGGTATCGTGATTGCCGGGCAGGTTATAAAGTGGAATCGAACGGTCCAGCTTGGCGGCGATTCGCAGATACTCCGCCGTCTGCGCCGGGTCGCCGGCCTTGTTGACCAGGTCCCCGGTGACCACCACAAACGCCGGCTTCAATCGGTTCAGGCTGGCGATCGCGAACTCAAAGGCCGCCGATTCCTGCAAAAAATCCTTGTCGCTGTTGTTAAATCCGAACTGCGGGTCAGTCAGTTGGACAAAGAAGAAGGCGTTGTCGGGCTGGGCCGACAGGCTCCCGCCCAAAACCAGAAGTGCCAACGAAACGACCAACATCCGGGCATGGGGTTTCATGATTCGAGGCCTCAGGACAGTATACTCGCAGTTCGCGCTCATCTTGTTTTAGAATACAAGAATGACTCCCGAGCAGACCCTTAGCCAGTCGATTGTGCGCCTAGACCGCATCCGCCAGGAAATTGCTCGGGTCATTGTGGGACAGCAGGAGGTGGTGGACGGCGTTCTGACCACTCTGCTCGCGGGCGGTCACGTGTTGCTGGAAGGCGTTCCCGGCCTGGGGAAGACGACGCTATTGCGCACCCTGGCGCGCGCACTCCACATGAAGTATTCGCGGATCCAGTTCACTCCCGACCTGATGCCCGCCGACATCGTCGGCAGTATGATTCTCGAGACCGACGACCGGGGCGCCAAGTCGCTCCGTTTCCAGACGGGGCCCATCTTCGCCAACCTCGTGCTCGCCGACGAAATCAATCGCGCCACGCCCAAGACTCAATCCGCGCTGCTCGAGGCGATGCAGGAGCACACCGTCACCGCCGGTACCACCACCCACGAGCTGGAGTTGCCCTTCCTGGTCATGGCCACCCAGAACCCCATCGAGATGGAGGGAACCTATCCGCTTCCGGAAGCGCAGCTCGACCGTTTCCTCATGAAGATCCTGGTCGAGTATCCTTCCCGCGAGGATTTGAGCCGGATCATCGACCGCACCGTCATCCAGCGCGAAGAAGTTCACGTGGACCAGGTCGCCGGGCGGGAGGACATCCTTGAGTTGCGGGCCGTATGCCACCAGATTCTCGTCGCTCCCCACGTGCAGGAGTTCGCGATCGACCTGGTGATGAGCACCCAGCCCGGCAGTCCGCAGGCCCACCCGCTCGCCAAAAAGTACATCCGCTACGGCAGCTCGCCGCGCGGCGCTCAGGCGTTGGTGGAGTGCGGCAAGGTGCACGCCCTCTTGCGGGGGCGAGCGCACCTGAGCATTGATGACATCACCGCCATCGCACCGTCGGTCCTTCGGCACCGTATCATCCGCAATTTCGACGCCCACGCGGACGGGCAGACCCCGGACTCGCTGGTAAAGGAAATCATTCAGAGCGTGAAGGTAGCGGTCACGTAGACAGAACCGGGCGACCGCGCGAACTACAGCGAACCGGCGCGGTTCCGTAAAGCACCGTATGGCCACCGAACCCATCATCGACAGGCACTTCCTGGAGAAGCTTGAGCGCCTGACTCTGCGGTGGCAGAAATCGTTCCCCGGCCTCGTGGGCGGCCAGAATCGCTCCCGGTTTCCCGGTCCCGGCCAGGAGTTTCTGGATCACCGGCACTTCCATCAGGGCGACGACTTGCGGGCCGTGAACTGGCAGGCTTACCTGCGGCTGGAGAAACTGTTTCTGAAGATGTTCCAGGTGGAGCCGCGCGTTCCAGTGAGGATGCTGCTGGACGTCAGCCAGTCCATGGCCACCGGCGGCGTCTCCAAGTTCGACTACGCGCGCCGCCTGGCGGCAGCGCTGTGCTACGTAGGACTGGTGCGGCTGGACGCCATCACCGTGCACCCATTCTCGGACCACTTGGGCGATCCTTACCTGTGCTGCGGCGGCCGTCACCGTCTGGGCCCCACGGTCGATTACCTGCAAGGGCTAACGCTGGGGGGCCGGACGAATTTTATGGAGGTTGTGCGCCAGTTCGTGTCGACGTCCTTTCAGCGCGGGCTGGTCATCATCATTTCCGATTTCTTCGACGAAGAGGATTGCTCCCGGCCCCTTCAGCACCTCGCCGAGTTCGGCCACGAGCTGCTGCTGGTTCACCTCTGGGGCGAAGAGGACCGCACGCCCCCGTGGGAAGGCGACCTCGACCTGACCGACGCCGAGACCGGCGGTCGCCTGGAAATCGCTTTCGGAACCAAGGCGCGGGAGGCTTATACCGAAGCCTTCGATGCCTGGGTCCGCTCCGTTCAGGAGATGGTCAACCGGCATGAGGGCCGCTATGTCGGCATCTCGACCTCGACGCCGCTCGAAGAAGCCATTTTCGGCCCCCTGCTGCAGACGGGAGCAATTGAATAATGTTTTTGCTGAACCTGTCGCTGGCGCAGTTTCTGGGGGCAGCGGCGGCGGTGTGCGGTGTGGTCGTAGCCCTGTACTTGCTGGACCGTACTCGCCGGCTGGTGGTGGTGCCCACGCTCCGCCTGTGGAGGATCTCCGAGAAGCTATCGCACTTGAGGCGCAGGCGAATAGTTCAGCAGCCCTGGTCGCTTCTTCTTCAGATCCTGAGCATCCTGCTGCTGCTGGCGGCGCTGGCCGATTTGCATATCGGCTCGGCTACGCGAGCGGGACGCGACCACGTTATCCTGCTGGATAGCTCGGCCTGGATGGCCGCGCGCGGGCGTTCCGGGGTGTTGCTCGACGAAGCCAAGGCGGCCGCGACTGCCTATGTTCGCGCGATGCCGGAGCTGGATCGCGCCATGATCGTGCGCGCCGACGCCATGGCCACGCCGGCGACCCGCTTTGAACCGGACCGCAAGACGCTCAATGACGCCATCCGGCAGACGCGCGCCGGCGCCACCGCGTTAAGGCTCGCCGATGCGGTCCAATTTGCGCGGGAGGCTCTGCGCCTGGAGGGCCAGAGGGCCGGCGAGATTGTCTATATCGGCGCGGGGCGGGTCCCGCGTCAGGATTCCGCGGTCCCGGCCGTCCAGCACTTCCGCATCCTGCCCGTCAGCGAACCGGGAGACAACTGCGGTATTCGCAAGCTGACGTTGCGCCGCGTGGAGGACGATCCCGGGAACCTGGGAGATCTTCGTATCGGTGCGCAACTACGGACGCGTCCGAAGGGAGGTTCCGCTGGCGGTCCAGTTCGGCGGGGCGCTGATCGGTTCGCGCCGCATCGCGCTCGCGGCCGGGGAAGAGCAGAGCGCCACCTTCCGCTATCGCACCCGGGTTAACGGCTGGGTTGACGCCCGCCTGCTGATCACCGATTCGCTGGCCGGCGACAACCACGCTCAAGTGGAGGTTCCGGCGCAACCGATCGTCCGCGTGCTTGTGTACTCGGACCAGCCCGACCTGCTCCGGCCCATCCTGGGCGCCAGCCAGAACGTGGAGGCGGTTTACGCCAGCCCCAGTTCATATGATCCGAAAGCCCAGGCGCGGATCGTCATCATCGACCGCTTCGCGCCGCCGAGCGCGCCGCAGGCCGATGCCATCTGGATCGATCCGTCCCCAAGTGTCTCTCCTTTCTGGGTGGCCTCCACTGCCACGGGCGCCCGATTGGAGCGCTGGCATGGGGAAAACGCTCTGGGCGCCGGCCTGGGCACGAAGGACGTCAGGCTGGCCTCGACGCGGGTGTTCACGGCCCAACCCGGGGATCTGGACGTAGCCGATTGCGCCGACGGCCCGGTCATTCTGGCCCGGCAGTCCGCGCACAAGGCCGTGGCGTTCGGCTTCCATCCGGCTCTCACCTCGATGCGCTTCGAACTGGCCACGCCGCTGCTCTTCGCCAACATCCTGCGCTGGATGGCGCCGGATGTATTCCGCAGGTGGGAACTGAACGGCGGCAGCGCCGGCACGGTCACCTTCGCGCTGGATCCCGAAGTCGACGCCGCCGGAGTTCGCGTCCTTAACGAGGGCGGGCGCCCGCTCCCATTCGCCGTCAAAGGCGACACGATCAGTTTCTTCACGGCCACGCCCGGCACGGTGCGGGTTCTCGCCGGCAATCGCGAGACAGTGTACTCGCTAACGCTGCCGGATGTGGCGGACGCCAGGTGGCAGGCCCCCAAGACCGTGTTGCGCGGATCGGAGAGCTCCGGCTTAGCCGGGTCCGCCCGCAAGATCTGGCCGATCCTGGCTTTGGCGGGAGCTCTGGGACTCATCCTGGAATGGATGCTCTTCGGACGCGGACAGCCGGCGGTATTGCAGAAGGAATCGGCATGACCTTCGCACGCGCCTGGGTGCTGTTGTTCGCCGTACTCCCGCTGGCTTGGGCCGTGTGGGAGTGGCCCCGTGCGGCGCGCAAGCTGGCGCTGGTGTTGAAGACGCTTTCGCTCCTGTGCGTGGTTCTGGCCCTGGCGTCGCCCCAGGCGAGCTACCACAGCTCGAGAATGGCCGTCACCGTTCTGGTCGACACATCGGCGAGTGTTTCGGACGCCGGCCTGGCGCGCGCCAGCCAACTGGCCTCGGCCATCGCCGGCGCTCGCGGGCGCAACTGGACGCGAGTCACTCCGTTCGCAACTTCCACGCGGGCCGTACAGCCCATTGAGAATGCCAAAGGTTTGGGATTGCGGCGCACGGCCGGGGTGACGGGCCTGGCTACCGATCTGGAGCGCGCATTGCGGGACGCGCTGGCGGCGACGCCAGCCGGCCTGGTGCCGCGCGTAGTGTTAGTCTCCGACGGCAAGGAGAACCGCGGCAGCGTCGCCCGCGCCGCGGCGCTGTTCCAGCAGTTGCGCGTGCCGGTGGACACGTATGCCCTCCCGGGCCGCGCCAGACCGGAGCTGACTGTCGAATCCGTGACCATGCCCGCGGTGGCCTTCACCGGCGAGAAATTCGCCGTCGACCTGGCCATCCGCTCGCCGCGCGCCGTGGCTGGAGTCGTCGAAATCGAGGCCGAAGGCAAATCGCTGGGATCCAGCCCCGTCAGCTTGCAGCCTGGGACCAATCAGTTGCGGGTGCACGCCAGCATCAGTGAACCGGGCGCCATCGGGCTGACGGGCGCGATCCGCGTCGAGGGCTTCGAGGACGCGCGCTTCAGCCAGGCGCTGGCCCTGCGGCGCCCGAAGCTGCTCTTCATCTCCCAGGACCCGGCGGGTTCGGAGACGCACCTGCTCGACACTCTGCGCGTGGCCCAGTTCGACGTCGACACCAGCGCGGAAGCGCTCAAGGTCAAACTCGACGACTACCAGGTGGTGGTCCTCAACAACTGGAACATTCAGGCTCTCCCGGAAGCCCGGAAACAGGACTTCGAAGAGTATGTCAAACAAGGCGGCGGGCTGCTCGTGATCGGCGGGGAACGCAACATTTACATAGACCCCAAGCGGACCGAGGAAGACCCCCTGGAGCGCGCGCTGCCCGCCCGGATCACGCCTCCGAAATCGCCCGAAGTCCGCTGCGTGGTGCTGCTGATCGACAAGTCGTCTTCGATGGAGGGCCGCAAGATCGAACTGGCCCGGCTGTCGGCCGTCGGTATCATCGAGAACCTGCGGACCACCGACAAGATCGGGATTCTGATGTTCGACCACGCCTTTCGCTGGCTGGTGCCCATCAGCGAGATCGAGGACAAGGCGCGCCTGCAAATTCTGGTTAGCGGCATCACCTCCGACGGCGGCACGCAGATCCCGCTGGCGCTGACCGAAGCCTACAACAAGATCGAAGCCGTCCAGGCCGCCTACAAGCACATGGTGCTGCTGACCGACGGCGTTTCCGAGGAGGGCGACTCCTACAAGATCGCCAAGCTGGCCGGCGAGAAGAACATTACCATCTCCACGATCGGCCTCGGCTCCTACGTCTACCGGCAATTCCTCGAAAACGTCGCTACTTACTCGAAGGGCAGAGTCTTACTTCCTTGACGATCCGGCGGAACTGGCGCAGATCCTGTTGCGCGACGTCATGGAGCACACCGGCTTCACGGTGGTTGAGAAGAGCGTCACGCCGGTGGTGCTTCAGAAGGTGGAATTGCTCGACGGAATCGACATGCCGTCCGCGCCCCCGCTGTCCGGATATGTCCGTTTCACGGCCAAGCCGACCGCCGAGACGATCATGGAAGTTGACGACAACCAACCGCTGCTGTCCCGCTGGCAATACGGGCTGGGACGGTCGATCATATTCTCCTCGGATGCCAAGAGCCGCTGGGCCAGCCGCTGGGTTGCCTGGGCTGGTTTCGACCGGTTCTGGTCCAACATCGCGCGCGACCTTTTGCCCCACGCACAGGCGGGCGAGGCCACCACCTCCTACGACAGCGCCAACGGTGAGATCGTCGCCGATTACCACCTCGGCCGCAACGTGCCGGCCCCCGCTGCTGCTCCCGACATCTTCGCCTTCGGCCCCGACGGATTCCAGCAGCCCGTGGAAGTCGTGAAGGTCGCCGAGAGTTTCTACCGGGGGCGCATCGCCGTGGGCGATCTTCGGGGACTTTTCCGTCTGCGTCCACTGGAGGAGTCGCGCGCCTTCCCCGAAGTCGGGCTCTATCGCGCGGCGGATGAGTTGCGCGAGTATGGCAATGACGAACCGCTTCTGCAACGCGTGGCGGAATCCACTGGCGGGCGCTTCAATCCGCGGCCCCAGGACGTTTTCGACGCGGGCGGCCGCTCGGTGAGTTCCACGCTCCAGTTCTGGCCGGGCCTGCTCGCGCTGGCCGTCCTCCTGAACGTGGCCGAATTGATCGTCCGCAAATGGCGTGGCGTGGTCGAAACGCTGCAGCTTGGCCGCTGAGGGGCGCGGCTGGTCATGGAAGCTTGGCTACCGCGGCGGCGATCTTCTCCTTCGAAATGAGTTTCACTTGCGCCTGTGGCTTCGCGCCTTCGTCGAGCGTCACTTTTTCGGCATCGCCGGTGAAAGACGAAAGGAAATCCGGCATTGTGATGACGCCCGAGAGGATGTCTTGACCTTCCCAGGCAGCGACGTAGTAATCGCCTGGCGCTAGGCCGGCGATCCTGAAGCTGCCGTCAGCACCGCTGCTCCGCGACTTGACGCTGGAGAGCGGACTGCCGGGGGCGAAGTCCCTCGGCCACGCGGTCACGGTTACGCCCCCCAGCGGCTCACCCTTCTCGCTACGGAGCGTTCCCGCAATGCCGCTGGCTTTGTCCGAGAGCACAATCTCCAGTTTGCTCCCATTCACAATATTGACGCGCGAGCGGGTTACATCTACCGAGTCGCAGCGCACGGACTTAGCATAGAGGTTGTCTGGCAAATTTCTGACTTCCCACGAGTACGTGCCCGGCGCAAACATGTCACGCGACATCCGGAATGTTCCGTCGTCCTTCATGACGCTGGCGTACGTCTCCAACGATCCGTTGTCTGGCCGCAGGATGAACAACGGCCGGAAATCTGGCTTGTCGAGGTTGCTAATGTTGAAGCTCAAGCCGTCGAGGCTAGAAGCGCGTGCTAGCATAGACACCTCACGTGCGTCGGACGCCAGAGTGGGGGTTGCCGACTTCGCCAGGTCTTCGATGCTGCCTTCTTCGGCCCGAAACGTTCCAATCACCTCAATGCCCGGCTCCAGTGGCAGAGTCAAGCCTTCAACGTCCGAACCGTCAACGGTGATTTCCGCCATCGCGCTGGGAGTGGATTTGGTCTGGCCGGGCGCTACCGGCGTGGTCACTACCGTCCCTGCCCGGGGGACCGAACGCGCCGTAACCACGTATCTCCCGCCTGGCACGTTTTGCACCTCGAAAACGCCCTGCTCCGCCACTGACTGCAACGGTCGCGCTCTACCACGGAGATTCGCCCCTGCGGGGACGACTGTAAGTACCGCCCGGATGGGAGAACCATTCATCGTAACCTTGCCTCTCACCGTGTAGAGGCGCTCGCGGCGGAGGCGAATGTCAGTTTGGGACAAGACCACGCCAGGAGTCACTTCCAGCGGAGCTGCGGCCGCCACGTCTAATGCGCTCGGGTAAATTGTTCCCACGTCGGCAGGAGGCCGTTCCGCAGTTCTGAGCACAACACTGGCCTCCCGCGGCACGGCCGCGACATAATAGCGGCCGGGAGCCAACCCGATTATACGGAACATGCCCTCGTCGTCAGTTACTTTGGATTCACCCGCCGACTGTATGCTCTTCCGCCCATATATGTATACTTGCCTGTAAGCGGTTACCGACGCATTGGCCACGGGGTCGCCGTCCTGGTTGGTTACATGCCCGGCAATGACGCTCTGCGAAGTCAGTCTGATTACCACACCCTTCATGGCCTGGCCTGCTTCTAGAGCGAACACCGAAGGGGTTGAACCCGGCGAGGACGGCCCAAAACCTCCAGTCAGGAAGCCGGCCTTGGTGGCCTGGAGCACGTAACGCCCAGGCTCAATATCGTCGAAAACGAAGGCGCCTGACTCGTCGGTTGTTTGTGCATACATCACGCGGTTGAAGACCGGCCTGTCGTCGAGGAGTTGGACTGTCGCCCTGGGGACCGCCCCGGCCTGACTGATCACGCGGCCTTCCACTCGGGTCTTCTTCTTCTCTTCCGACGCCGTGGCCGGTACGTTATTCGGGGTTTGAGGCAAGGGCAGCAGCGGATCATACAAAAGGGCTTTCAACACAGGGCTGGCCTGCGCGGGCGGACGGCTGGGCAGCGCAGTCTGGAGCACGATGGGGCGGGAATCGTTCACGTGCGGCGTCGGTACATGCGCAGCATGGGCCGTCGCTACGCCGACGCACACAACCCAGAGCAAACTCATCACCCAGGCGGCGCCCTGGCCTGAGAGGTTGTTCCTGGAGGGCCGCGAAGGCTCGATCAGTCTTCGAACGCGGTTCACTAACGACCCGCCGTTGGCCGCCGGCGCGGGGCTGAGGCGCGGCGGCCGCTGCGACTCCAACTCGGCCAGCGCACGCGCATACGTCACTACGTCGCCGCAGGCAGCAACAGCGAGATCGTCGCAACACAGCTCACGCTCCGCGCGAATCTGCTGGGACACCCACCACACGGCCGGATGATAGAACAGCAGCGACTCGGCGACGCTTTGCAGGATACTCGCCAGGTAATCCTGGCGCCGGATATGGGCCAACTCGTGCGCCAGCAGCGCCGTCATGTGATCCAAGGGCAATCCTGCAAGGGATCCGACGGGCACAAGGATTACCGGTCGCAGCCAACCGATCACCATGGGGACCTCCGCCAGAGAGGAGACCACCAGGCGCACGGGACGCGAGGCGCCCACGCGGGCGGCGGTACGCTGAAGGATCTCCTGCCATTCCGGCGGCGCGGGGTGCGACGACACGCGCAGACGGACCGTAAACCGCCATCCCGCGGCCAGTCGAATCGAAAACCCTACAACTCCCAATAGCCATGCGACCACCACGCCTGGAAGGATGCTCTGCCATCCGGTTGCGGAGATGTTCCACCAATCCGACGCGGCGCTTCCGCCAGCTTTCAGTATCAGGAGGAAGGTGAGCGGTGGCGCTGCGGTCATTGCGGCCAGCGTCAAGCAAGCCAGGACGTAGCGTCCTTGAGCGGAGAGCGAACGGCCCAGCACCGCCCGAAGCGCCACGTAAAGGATGGCGATGAGCGTGCCCTGCCAGAGGAAGTGCACCAGCGTCCATCCCAGTCTCTGAACCCAGACTTGCGATAGAAACACGGCTGTCACCGCTTCTTCCTCCTTTCCTCAAATGCATCAATAATGCGACGGATCTCGTTGAGATCTTCGGTCGAAGCTCGTTGAGCGGTCAACGCGCCAAGCACCAGATTCTTGGCCGATCCTTCGAACACGCGATGCAACATGTCGCCGGCAATCCGCGCCTGGACTTCTTCCTTGGACGCCGCGGCCTCGTAGACGTGGGATCGGTAGCGCTCTGTGCGCCGAAGCAGGCCCTTCTCTTGCATCACCTGCATTTGTTTAAGCGTGCTCGTGTAGCCGGTGTCTTTGGCCAGGGTTTCGTGCACTTCGCGTACGGTGCTGGGGCCGCATCGCCAGAGAACTGTCAGGATGGCAAGCTCGGCGCCCGACGGAATTGAGGGCATGCCAGATATATACTACGATAACGGATCGTATGTCAAGACCCAAAATCCTGGATAAACGGTCCAATATCGTACTGGCTGAGACGCGCTCGTGGGCGCGGAGTGAGGCGCCGGCTACTTCTCCGGCTTCCTGACCTGCTCGAAATACTGCTGCACGAACTGCTGGTAGATCAGCGGCACCTGGTCGCGGTGGATCTGCCCGCCGCCCTCGGCATGGGCGGCATCGCTCTGCGAATAGGGCGTTGCCAGATCCTGCTTCTTGTCGGAGGGGACCTCCACCATCATCTCGCCGGTGATCTTGGCCTGCCGCTCGAGGTACTGCTCGTTGATCTTACCCATGGCGTTGAGCCGCTCGGCTTTCCTGATCTCCATCGAGCCGTCGCCTTGTCCGGCGCCCGTGCGCTCAGAGCCGTCGTCCGTGTCGGATTCCGCGAAATCTTCTTCGCCTTGTGAGGGCGTCGACGCACTCTGTGCGTTGGCCTGCTCCTGGGAGGCCGGCTGATTGGGGTCGGGGGCGCCCTGCCCCTGCTGGTTCTGAGCCTGGTTGCCCTTCTCGCCCTTCTCGCCCTTGCCGCCCTTCTCGCCGTTTTCGCCCTTCTCGTACTCGCTCTTCTTGCCCGTGCTCTCCGCGCCCCCGCCCTGTTCGTCGTCTACGTTGACGCCCTTGACCAGGTCCTTCCACGCGTCCATCAGCTTATCGAGCAGGCCGGTATCCTCGGTTGACTGCTTCTTGTCCGGCAGTCCCATGGTGCTCTTCTTAAGCTCGTCGAGAATGCCGTTCTCGTCGAACGAGTCGAGCGCCTCCTCGGCCAGGGGATCGAAGGGGGAGCCGGGCGGCGGGGGCAGCTTGGCGTTTCGCGGCATCACCGGCTTGCGCAGCCCGGCCACCTGCCAGGCGGTCATAAAGTAGTCGGCGAAACCCGGCATGAGCGGCGTTCGCAAATCCAGGCTGCCGCGGACTCCGTAACGCACGCCGAACATTCCCGCCGCCGCTAGCGCCAGCACGCCGGCTACGTAGACCGAACGAGTGAACCGGATTGGCGCCGCGGTCTTGACCGCGATCGCGCCGCATATTTCCTCAGCGCGGCGCAAAACCACGTCCTTCAGGCCTGCCTCCCGGCTGCCGTTGTCGGCGCCGGCGAAGTAGCAGGCGGTCGAAAGCGAATCTCCGAGTTCCAGTCTCCGGTCCACCCGCTGCGCCAGGCCATAGTCGGACGGGACCCTTCGAATGGTCCGGTAAAGGCCAAACCCAAAGCTGCCGCCAAAGAGAATCACCGGCCAATACCAGTTCAGGATCTGGGTCCCCAGAAACAGCAGCAGGATCATTCCGGCCAGCGCGGCGCACGACGCCGTGACCGCCTGATCGAGCAGCACAGCGGCAATCGCGCGGCGCTTGGAGCGCCGGAGGAATTCGTGTAGTTGACTCAGGTCCGCCAAAGGGAGTCCCTCAGGAAGCAAAGTATTGCACTTCTTCTATAATACTCCGTCCTGAGCCGCCTACCCGGCCGGGGTGTGGGGTCAGGCTTTCAGCCTGCCGCCGGCTCTTGAGTCGGCGTTCTTACGGGCTGTCGCCAGACGCCCGGGCAAAGCCCGGCGGTAGCCAGAAATGGCTGACCACACAAGCACGCCGGCGATTCCCCTTTTATGTCGCACACCCGTCCAGGACCCGGTTCTAGACTGCCGTTGGGAGGGGTATTTCGGGCGGCGAAACGCGGTTACTGCGGAAAATGCGTCTGTCCCCTTAAAATACAAGGATGAACTACTACGGATCGAAAGAGATTGCTCGGAGCTTTCGCACGGTACGGAAGAACACCATCGCCGTGGCCGAGGACATTCCCGAGCAGCACTACGGATTCCGGGCCACACCCGAGACGCGAACCGTGGCGCAGACGCTGGTGCATATCGCGGTGTCGACGCGTTTCCCCGAGAAAGTGCACATCATCGAACAGCGAACCACGCTGGATGGATTCGACTTCTTCGGCTTCTTCGGCGCGCTGAGCGCCGAGGAACAGGTGGGGCGTTCGAAGGCGGAGATCGTCGGCATGCTGCGAACGGAGGGCGAAAAGTTCGCGCACATGCTGGACGGATTGCCGGAAGATGTCTTGAGCCAGCGAGTGGCTTCCCCGAAGGGCGTTGAGCCGCCCAGCAAATCGCGGCTCGAATTGCTGATGAGCGCCAAGGAGCACGAGATGCACCACCGCGGGCAGCTCATGTTGATCGAGCGGCTGCTGGGCATCGTGCCGCACCTGACGCGCGCGATGCAGGAGCGGGTCGCCGCCATGCAGGCCAATCAAGAGAAGGCGTAGCTGCCTTCCCCCACCTGCTGGCGCCACATCGCGTGATAGAGGCCCTTGTTCGCCAGCAGCTCGGCGTGACGGCCAAATTCCACGATGCGGCCGCGCTCGAGCACGTAGATGCGATCGGCGTGCAGCACGGTCGAGAGGCGGTGGGCAATCAGGCAGGTGATCGCGTCGCGGCTCACCGCGACATCCCGGATGGTCTGGCTGATCTCTTCCTCGGTCAGGGAGTCTAGCGACGAGGTCGCCTCGTCGAAGACCAGCAACTGCGGCCGGCGTAGCAGCGCTCGCGCAATCGAGAGCCGCTGCTTCTCGCCGCCGGAGACTTTCACCCCACCCTCGCCGATCACCGTGTCGAGCCCGAGGTCCGCGCGCGCGAGCAGGCTCTCGACCGCCGCCTGTCCCAGCACCTCGAGGCACTCCGCATCGGTCGCACCCGGCCGCACGAAGAGCAGATTGTCGCGGATCGTCCCCGAGAACAATTGCGCGTCCTGGGTCACGAAGCCGATCCGCTCGCGCAAATCGTCTATATCGACCTCGTCTTCCGCAGTCCCGTTGTAGTAGATATGCCCGGTTTGAGGCCGGTACAGGCCCACCAGCAGCTTAACCAGGGTCGTCTTGCCCGCACCCGACGGCCCCACAAACGCGATGGTCTCGCCGCGGGCTACCTGAAACGAGACCTCCCGCAGAGCCGGCACGGAAGCCGACTGGTGCTGAAACGAAACATTGTCGAAGGTGAGTGTCTCCAGCAGTCCCACGGTCACCGGCCGCAGAGGCCGCGGCTCGGGCGGCATGGCCAGAATCGCTTCGAAGTTCTGGAGGGAGACTTCGGTCTCGCGATACACGTTGATCACATTGCCGAGTTCCTGCAGCGGGCCAAAGATGAAGAACGAATAGATGAACAGCGAGAAGAACTGTCCGACGGTAATCCGCTGGGTGAAGATCAGGTAGAGCATCAGAAACAGGATCGACGTCCTCAACAGGTTCACGAAGGAGCCCTGCACGAAGCTCAGGCTGCGCAGGTAGCGCACCTTCTTCAGTTCCAGCTTGAGGATTGCGGCCGTGGTCCCGTTGAGGCGGGCGATCTCCTGCTGCGCCAGCCCCAGGCTCTTTACCAGTTCGATGTTGCGCAACGACTCGGTTGTGGCTCCCGCCAGCGCCGTCGTCTCCCGGACAATATGCTTCTGAATTTCCTTGATCTTGCGGCTCAAAATCGAGCTCAATCCGCCCAGCAGCGGCACCGTGAGCAGATAGGCAGGCGCAATGGACCAGTGCACACGCAGCGCATAGATCATCACGAATGCGAGACCGATCAGGGTGGTGAACACCATGTTCACCGCCAGCGAAATGAACTTCTCCACGTCGGAGCGAACCTTCTGCAACTTGCCCAAAGTTTCGCCGCTACGCTGGTCTTCGAACAGGGCATAGGACAGTTCCAGGGAGTGCCGGACGCCGTCGGCGTAGATACGCGCCCCTACCTGCTGGGTGATCAGGTTGACGAAGTAGTCCTGGAAATTCTTGGCCACGCGGGACACAAAAGCGACTCCCACGGCTGCCCCCAGCAGGACACTCACCCCCCTCAAGAACTGCCCGCTCGTATATTCGCGGTAACGGGTGGCGTACGAGTCGATGATGTGCCGGAAAATCAACGGGTCCAGCAGGGAGAAGACCTGGTTGACCGCCGCCAGGGTCAACGCCGTAACCACCAGTTTCCAGTAGTGCCGCAGATACCGACGGAGAATCAGCATGGTTAGAGATTCGCCCCTCCCGCAATACTCTCATTGTCTCCTGAACCCGCCTCTCCATGGTCTCGCAACGGCTACGGTGGAGTGAGAGAAGATCTATACTTTGTCTGACGTGGGCAGATCGGCAATCTGCCCGGAAAGGATAATGCCAATGAAGAGAGCAACTCTGCTGGTATGTTTCGCCGCGCTGGCCTGGGGGCAAGCCCCGCCGGGTGTACCGCCGGCTAAGCCTGCTCCGCAATTCTCGCGACACATGCTGGAGGTCAAGCAGTACACCCAGGCCGAGAACGAAGCGATTGTCGCTAAGTTCAAAGGCATGCGCACGACCGATGTGTTTGACGCCCTGCAGGCGGCCGGTCTGCATAAAGTCACGGTGATGGACCGTGAGATCGGGCCGATGTGGGTCGACAATGAGAAGTTCGGCCACACCGTCTATGGCGTGGCGGTTACTCTGCGTCTGGTGCCTCCGCAGGAAACCCCTCCGAACATCGAGTTCACCTCCAACGCGGAATTCAGCAAGTGGCAGGGGACCTGGGGACGGCGCTTTGTCTCCGCGCCGTACGCTTCTTTCCTGACACCGGACACGGTGCTGGTCATCGATGCCGCCGACCGCGCCGACAACGGGTTCTGTGGATCGAACAATGCGCTGAGCTGGAAGGCGCGCGGCATGCGCGGCATCGTAACGAGTGCGGGATGCCGCGACTCCGACGAGATGCGGAAAGAGGAGATCCCCGTCTACCAGAAAGATTCCACCCGTTTCATCAACGAGGGCACGATCGCCATCGAGTCCTACAACACGCCGGTGGTAGTGGGCGGGGTGCTGGTGATGCCGGGCGATGTGATTGTCGCCGATCTCGACGGCGTGGCGGTGGTTCCGCGCGCCAAGGCGGAGTTGGTAGCGAAGATCGCGATGGAGATCCGTTCCGGCGACAACAAGACGCGGCGCGGCCTTTACGAGAAGCTTGGCCTGAAGCCGGATTTCACCCTGGAACAGTAAAGGAAATGAGATGAACCCTCCAATTACGCGCCGCGGCTTCGCGCTGGGCGCCGGATTGACTGTGTTCTCCGCGATCACATCCCGCAAAGGCTTCTCGGCCCAATCTCAGGAACAGCGCGTCGAAGTGGAGGCCGCAACGGAAATCGGCCTCATCAATCCGGAGTTGCATTCTTCGTTCGCCGAGCATTTGGGGAGCTGCGTCTACGGAGGCCTGTGGGTGGGCAGGGATTCGAAGATCCCCAACATCAACGGCTACCGGCGGCAGGCGGTGGAGTACCTTAAGGATCTCGGGATTCCCGTGCTGCGATGGCCGGGCGGCTGCTTCGCGGACGACTACCATTGGCGCGACGGAATCGGCCTCCCGGCCAAGCGTCCGAAGCTGGTGAACATCCATTGGGGCTGAAGGTGAGCTGCGGGCTCACCGGGGCCAAGGCCGCCTCGGCAACGGCACAACTGCTCTCCCACGCCGATTTCAACGCCTGCAACACGTTCGAGGAACCGAACGAAGTAGTGCCGAAGCAGCACCCCGTGAGCATCGACGGATCGCGGCTGCAATTGGAGCTGCCTCCCATTTCGATCGCGGCCGTCTCCGTGCGCCTCTGAGTTTACGGTTCAGTCAGGTATTCTGATACTTTGAAACTGCTTCTCGCAATCGTCGCGGTCAGCCTGGCGATGGCACAATCCTCGCCCGAAGGCTGGCAAACCTATCAGGATCCAAGGGGCCGATTTCGGTTCGCGTATCCGGATGAATTCGGCAGGCCATCCCCAGGCACCGATGACGGCTTCCGTAACCGAATCGCGGCAATTCGGTTTTCGGAATTCTCCGCGGGCGTCCGTGCAAACCGCATCATTCTGGGCGGCGAAGCGGTTTTGACAGCCGGGCCTCCTCAGCTCGATTTGCAGGCCGCTGGCGGGCTATACGATTCGATTACTCTCCAAGTATTCCCGGCTCGAATCGCTACCGTGATCCAGAATGCCCTGCCGGTTCTGACCGCTGCCGCTTTTTGCGACGCAATCGCACGTGAGCAGCATCTCGATCCTGCGGATAAAGGCTTAAGCACATTAGACGCCGGGCAGAGGGGAGCCATAAGGGCGGTGGACCGGATGGGCAATGTGGCACCGAAGGTCTTGCGCTGCGAGATTCTGGCTAATACGGTGACGTTTGACAAGGAATCCGCCTTCGATCCGGCAGGGCCACCCCGCCATATCTATGGGGCGATACGGTTTTTGCCACGGCCGTATTCAAGCTTCCAGTTAGTTCGCGGAAGTGCGGATGCGCCGAGCACGGCGCTACTCCAGCAGATCACGACAGTTGTCAATTCCTGGAAATAAAGATAATGTATGCCGCCTGCCAGGTGAGCGGAGAGCCCTTGGCAGGGGTAGACCCTCAGCCGCCGTACGGCATCGGGGGAACTTTTCCGAGCGACCGGGAGTAGACGGTAAGGGCGCCGCGGTGATGCGCGGTGTGCTCGACGATGCCCCATACGACGTCGCTGACGGGTTGACCACTCATGACCGGTCCGGGCAGCGGCCGGGCGAGATTCTCCGGGCTGAGCGAGCGGATGAAGTGGATCGCGTTCGCGTACGCCGTTTCGAGCATCCGGCGAGCGGCGGCGAGGGAGGTCACACCCGCAGTAGCCTTGGCGTGCTTCTCGAAATCGAGATCAAAACCCCCAGGCCGGGAGACGCCTTCAATGAACCAGTCGAGCGTCTGGGCCGTGTGCGCGACCAACTGGGCGACCGTCAGCATGCCTTCCTGGGGACGGAATTCAGAGTCGGACTCCTCGAGGACCCTGGTTGAGCGCTCAAAGTAATCCTTGCTTGTGAGCAACTGGCTGGCGAAATCATAAACTGGCAGTTGTGGGGTCATAAACTAGACTATAGCCGAAGGTGAAGAACAAGAAGAATCAGAGCTTGCGCCCGAGGATCGCGTAGTCCAGGCCGCCGAAGAACGCCTCGCGGAACTCCCCGGGCAGGGCGGCCAGGGAGGGCATCGACTCGACGGCCGGCGACAGGTG
Organism: Bryobacterales bacterium; assembly: GCA_963734625.1. Classification (GTDB taxonomy): domain Bacteria; phylum Acidobacteriota; class Terriglobia; order Bryobacterales; family Bryobacteraceae; genus CAVTHW01. The sequence goes on from CAVTHW010000012.1 coordinate 106,630, forward strand.
GTGGACCTCGATCCGCCCCAGACCCGCTTCCTCCATGTAAAACTTGAGCAGCGCCGCCGGGACAGGCCGCCGGTGAGTGGGATCGAGATAGAAGTGCGAGGTGAAGATGGCCAGGCACTCCGGGTTGGGGGTTTCGATCGCCAGGAGGCCGCCCGTCTCCAGCTTGGATGCCGCAATGCGGATGAACTCGGCAATCCGCTCTGGCGGCAGATGCTCGACCACCTGGGCCGAGAAGACGCCGTCGAGAGCGCAATCGGGGAGCCCGTCAAGATAGACGAACAGATCGCCGCGCTCCGCTTGAAGCCCCTTCGAGCGGGCCAGCGCCACGCACTCCTCGCTCAGGTCGACGCCGCGGGCCGTGACCCCGGCCTCTCGCATCAACTCCAAAAACTCGCCGCGGCCACAGCCCAAGTCCAGCACCGCGCGCCGGCCCTGGAAGATCGGCACATAGAACTTCTGCCGCTCGCGAACGTACTCCTCGGTCCCGCGGAAGCGCTCCGCAAACCACATGAAATCGACGGGGACGGGAGCGGGAGCGGCCGCCGGCGCTGCTGCACTCGGGGCCACCGCCGCACGCTGCCGAAGCAAACGAAGCTCGGCGTGGATGAGGCGCTCGTAGTCGCCCCGGATCTTCTCAAGGTCGGCCCAAAGCCGCTGCTGGATTTCGACGCCGGCGCTCGCCAGTGAGTGGGCGAACTCCTCGTGCTGCGATCGTACGCGATCCCGGAAGCCAGTTTCCATGTCGAAGGTCCGCTTCTCGAAAGCGGCCCGCAAATCCGCGACGCTGCGCAGGAACTGGATCTCGTTGACCGCCAGTTTCCGCTCCCATTCGACCCGCCACGCTTCCCAATGCGAGCAGATGTCTTTAAGCGCTCGCGCTTCCTGTTCCACGGCCGCTATGCGCGCCAGCGCGCGGTTGTTCTCGTTGAGCGCCTCGAGCACGGCCTCGATGGCGGAAACGGTAGCGCGGTTGAATTCCACCTGCTCGCGGACGTGCCAGTCGAGCAGCCTTGCGACAGTCTTCTTGCAGCTTTGAATCAGGCCGTTGACCGCGCCCCCCGCCCTGGGGTTGACCGTGCCGATCGCAGCTACTTTGGCTTCCGCGCGATCGCGCGCCTGGAGCAGCGGCAGCAGGTCCGGCAGCGTAACATTGCCAAGGGCGCCGGCGGGATGGCGGGCGCTCACGCGCTCGCGTATCTCGCGGACGATCTCCTCAATCTCCCCGGTTTGGCCGTCATCGCTGGGCAAGGCGTTTCCCGCTCCAGGTTGCGGTGATTTTCGAGGAGAGCCCGCCCCTGGGGTTGAATTCCCCGACAACGGACGCCGACACCGGCTTCACCGCCGCGACCAAATCGCGCAGGAACCGGTTGACGGCGTTTTCCTGAAAAATGCCGAGGCTGCGATAGCCCAATTCATACAACTTGAGCGACTTCAGCTCGACACAGTGCTTGTCCGGCACGTAGCGGATGGTCAGCTTCCCGAAATCCGGCAGGCCCGTTTTAGGACAGACCGAGGTGAACTCCGGAATCACAATCTCGATTTCGTAACCCGGGAACTGATTGGGGAAGGTCTCGAGCGCCGGCAGCGGAACCTTGAGGCCCGCGCGGGCGTGCGCTTCGGTGTATCCGTTCTTCATGGTTAAACCAAGGCCTTGGCCAGCAGATCCAGGAACATCCCCGCATCGGCGACTATTCCGATCGCCTGGCCCGTTCCGCGATCGCTCACCTTGGTGGCCACCGCGGGATTGATGTCGACGCAAACCAGCTTGACCCAAGCCGGAAGCATATTCCCGGTGGCGATCGAATGCAACATCGAGCCCAGGCAAAGCACCAGGCCGGAGCCCTTCAACTCCGCCGCATAGGCGTCCTGCGCCCGGTTCATGTCCGTGATCGTCTCCGGAAGCGGGCCGTCGTCGCGCAGGCTGCCCGCCAGGACGAACGGCACGCCGGCCCTGACGCACTCGTATAGCACCCCGTTCGAGAGTCTCCCGCTTTCGACCGCCTGGCGGACGCCACCGCAGGTGTAGACGGCGTTGATGGCCCGCATATGGTTGCGGTGCCCGTGTTCGGCCTGCCGGCCATCAACCAGCCGCACGCCCAACGACGTGCCGAACAGCGCCGCCTCAATGTCGTGAACACCCAGCGCATTTCCGCTTAGGAGCGCCTGCACCCAGCCGCCGCGGATTAGGCCGGCCAGCGGCCCCGCTCCGCCGGTATGAATGACGACCGGCCCCGCGACCACCACCACTTTCTGGCCTTGCTCGCGCACCTGGCGCACGAGGGCGGCCGCTCTCCGCACGGCCGTATCGAGCTGGCGTTCGGAGGAGATGCCGTTGGTCATGAACGCGAAGGAAAGCCGGTCGCGCTCCTTGGATTCGGGCAGCACGCGGATTCCTCGCATGCCGACCACCACGGGATCGCCGGCGCGCAAATCGCGCAACCGGCGGCAAACCGCGCGGCCGTCCCGGACCACTACCAGAGCGTCCATCCGCTGATCCTCGACCGGCATCCATTGCTGAGCGTGCCGGACCAGCGTCCTATTATTGCTGGTCGAATAGAAATCTTCCGGCGCGCAATGATCCCGCTCCGCCACGCGCAGGACAGCGTCGTTGGAATCGACCGGCGAGCACCCCAGATCCATCAGCTCCTGGAGCATCATGCGCATTTCCGCGTCGCCCGGCGCCTCGACGCGCAGCCGTAAATAGGACGGCTCCTCGTTGGTGCGTCCGATGCGGAACTGCTCCACTTCGAAGCGGCCGCCGTGTTCGACGACCTTATCGAAGATCAGCTCCATTACATGGGAGTCGATCAGGTGCCCCTCGGCCTCCACGATCTCCTGGAAGGGAAAGGCAGCGTTCATAAACCCTCGTAGGGGGCGGGTGACCCGCCCTTACGACGCCCGCGTCAAAAAGATTGGCAATCCGATTTTCGCTTCGTAGCGGGGCCGGTACCGGTCGGTGTTGTACATGGTCTCAATGTCCACCTTGCGGGGTCCCAGCTTCGGATCGGGAATCGCAGACAGCGTGTAGCGGCCGTCGACGATCGCCGTCATCACTCCGTGCTTGCCCTGGCTGAGAGCATCCAGCGCCATGTTCCCATAAGTTGTAGCCACCAGCTTATCGACGAAATCGGGGCTGCCGCCGCGCAGGTCGTAGGTCAGATCGCTGACCACGGTCTCCTCCCCGCGCGCCCGCTTCTTGATCTCGTCGCTCAAGTCCTCGCCGACGCTCATCTTCTTGCGGTGGCCGAAAGCGTCCGGCTCGCCGTATTCCTTGACCTGGTAGCCCTGCCACTCAGCGCCTTCCGACATCACAACCAGAGAGTAATTGCTCGGGTTGCTCCGCTTCTCCTCGAGAAGGAAGCCGATGAGCTTGTCGAGATCCACCTTGTACTCGGGGATGCAGCAGCGAATCGAGGCCACATAGGCTGTATAGAGGGCCGTGTGTCCGGCATCGCGTCCGAAGACGCGGAAAATTCCGACCCGCTCGTGGGACCCCACCGTGGTGCGCTGCCGTTCGATGGCGTCGGTCGCGCGCGTGATGGCAGTCGAGAAGCCGATGCAGTACTCGGTGTTGCGCACGTCGTTATCCATGGTCTTGGGAATGCAGACCACCGGGAAGCCTTCCTTGTCTAGCCGGGCGGCGTAGCTGAGAGTGTCGTCGCCGCCGATCGCGATAAGGCAGTCGAGCTTGAGCGCCTCCAGGTTCTTCAGCACCTTGGACGTGATGTCGAAAACCATCGACGTGACGCCCTTCTTCGTGAATTCGCGCCTGGGGAACTCCTGGCCCGCCAGGTACTCGGGTAGTTCCTTCATCTTGGCGGGGTTGGTCCTTGACGTGTGCAGAAAGGTGCCGCCCGTGCGGTCGATGGTCCGCGTATTAGCGCGGTTCAGCGGAAGGATGTAGCGGGCCCTGCTCATGGGATCTTCGAGGTTGACATGGGTGAGGCCCTCCCACCCGCGGCGGATGCCGGTAACCTCAAGATCGGATTCGGCGCCGAGGTAAACCACGCCTTTGATGACCGAATTCAAACCCGGGACGTCGCCCCCGCCGGTGAGGATTCCAATGCGTTTTGTTGCCATAAGTGCTTTTGTGTTGCTCCTGGGGAATGAGAATGCCGGAACGCACTATTATAGCGTTGCGCGCAGGGGTTGCGGCAGGCTTCCGCCATCTTTATCGCGGATCACGACGGGATTGGGGCCCAGAACGCGGATGGTCATTACGCTCTCTTCGATTTCGACCAGCAGGAAATGCCGCTGGGGCGCCCAACCTTGGATGTGGGCGGACGGCATCTTTGCTTTGATGTTTCCAGTGCGGAGCGACCCACCGGCGCCGCTGATTACGTACCGGACGCCGCGCGTGGCCTGATCCGGCTCGCTCCACTGGAAGTTGTGCTCGTGCCCATTGAAGACGACCTTCACGCCCGAGCGGCCAAACAGATCCACCCAGGACTGGAGATCTCTCAAGCTGGCGCCGTGTCCTGGCCCGGCATTGAACGGGGGGTGGTGAAAGTAAGGGATCTTCCATGGGGACGGCGAGGCGGACATCTCACGTTCCAGCCACTGGGACTGTTGCCCGCGCGGCTCGTAAATCGGCCGACGCTCCTGTGTGGTTATGTTCGTCGAATCCAGCGCGAAAAAGGTCGCCAGTCCGCCGAAGCTGAAGCTGTAGTAGCGCGAGGGCTGTGGAGCGGGAAAGAAGAAATTGTCCAGATAAGCCGGAAGATCTCCGGAGAATTCGGTCTCGTCCCCGTCATGGTTGCCGAGAGTCGGGTAGAACGGAACGGAACGCAGAAGGTCCTCGTAGGGACGAAAGAACTTGACCTCCCAGTGCCTATCCTGGCTGCCGGAGCCGGTGGGGATGCCGACGAGATAACGGTTGGCGTAGATGTTGTCTCCCGTCGTGAGGACAAAACGCACGGGGTTGTCGCCGTTCTCTCGCTCTTGGAAGGCCCGCTGCATGGCGGCGGCGACTTCGTACTGAGGAGCGCGGCCGGTACCGAAATCGCCGAGGACGAAGAAGGCAAGCTTGCGCGCCGTTTGAGGCCACGTCCGGACCTTGCCCGAGCCGATCTTGCGACTCCCGATAGACACTTCGTAGGGGTATTCCCGATCCGGTTCGAGACCCCGCACCTCCACCCAGTTCTTCTGAGTTTCCGACAGGCTCCGCCCGGCAATGCGCACGGTGGCTGGTCCATGGGAGACCGAGTCGCGCCCAATCGTGTTCCCGCGGCCCGCCGTCGTGCCCCAGGCGAGCAGCACGGAGGTGGCGTCGATCCGTCCGACGTAGGTGTCGAAGCGCTGCGCCGAAGCGAGACAGGGCAGCAGAGCAGCAGGATCAGGCGCGGGAAGGTCACATTTCAGTCTATCGGAACGCCGCTGGGCCCTAGGGAGCTGCGTGTACTCAATAGCCGGCTTCCAACTCCGCGGCACGCGGGTGGAGGATATCGTTCTCGAGGTGGATGTGCTGGTCGAGGTCCGCCTCCAGTTCCGTGAGGCCCGTAAACAGCGTGCGATGGCCGTCGTCGGCGTCCTCTGACAGAGCGTAGCCATTGGTGATGCGTCGCATCTCGGCCAAAGCCCGGACGGCGCTGTCGTGTTCGTGCTCCATCACGCGAATCGGGTTGCGCACCGAGCCACAGTGTGCCGTCGGGGCGGGCTGACCCGCCGCGCGGGCCGCCTCCAATCCTCGAATCAGAGGAAAGAGCACCATCTCTTCCTTCCACATGTGGCTCTCCAACTCGTTCTTCAACTCCGAGAAAGTGTTGCACAGCGGCTCAAGCGCGTCGCCGTGCCGCCCCGAATGCGCCTCCGCGACTCTTGCCGAGAGTTCCGCGAGCCGGGGCAGTTCGCGACGAAGATAATGATGGTGCATGTCCAGAATGTGCTGGATCAGATCGGCAAGCGGGGCTGAGGCCCAGTCCTTCCGCCCTGCCGAAGCATCCTCAGACGCACGCTCAAGTTGCCCGCTCGCAGTCATCATTGTCCCTCCTGCCCTGATGCTAGCGATTGCGGTTCACGTAAGCTGTGACCGCCGTCACTGTTTCCTATTGTGGGAATTCCGGCTTTGTAGTGGGTAGCAGGCCCACCTGGACGCCCCTTTCCCTCAGTCCTAAACTTCCAGAGCGGTCCTCCCCGTCAAGGGTTCGCTTCGCCGCGCCGACTAGTTGCGCCCTTGACCGGTCCGGGCCGCTCTGACCGCCTATCTCATACGAGGGAAAGGGGCGAAGCGAAAAGCTCCCGCCGCCAGGCCTTATCCACACATAACGATAAATACATATTGACACACGATAAGCCCTGAATTAAGATGGAACCAATCATGAAAAGAAGCTCAACAATATTTCTTCAGGCAGTCATTGTGGCTCTCGGCATCGGTGCTCTTGCTCTTATGCTTTGGGAACCCCACATCGAGGGGAGGAATGTGCATGCCACGCTCTTTGAGATCTACTTCAAAGATCCCTTTTTGGCGTATGCGTATTTAGCGTCCATTTCGTTTTTTGTGGCGTTGTATCAAGCGTTTAAGTTGCTCGGATACATCGGGCAAGATCGAGTCTTCTCACTAAATTCCGTGAAAGCTTTGCGGACTATAAAATACTGTGGGATATCTCTTGTTGGTTTTATCGTAGCGGCAGAAGCCTACCTGTTTACAGTTCAGCGCGGCAAGGAAGACATTGCGGGCGGTGTTGCTGTGGGTCTTGTTATGATCTTTCTCTCTGTCGTAATCGCCACTGCGGCGGCCGTGTTTGAAAGAACTTTACAAAGTGCCGTGGATATGAAGTCCGAGAACGACTTAACGGTATAACAAGACTAGCATGGCAATCATCATCAACATCGACGTCATGTTGGCGAAGCGGAAGATGAGCGTCACCGAGCTCGCCGAGAAAGTCGGCATCACGATGGCCAACATTTCCGTCTTGAAAAACGGCAAGGCAAAGGCGATCCGACTATCAACATTGGAAGCGATTTGCGAAGCGCTGGAATGTCAGCCTGGAGATATTTTGGAGTATAGCGAAGTAAGCTTTCTACAAAGAAAATCCGGTTTATAAGGCCGGATTGTCGATTACCTAGAACGGACCGGCTTCTTGGTCAGCTTCCTCTTCAATCAGCTTCTGCTCTTTGAGGTATCGAGTGATCGAATACCATGCCGCGTTGATTACAGGGATAAGCAGTGCCCAGCGAGAGTCATTCTGGGAGTAGGCAATCAAGATCGGCAAAACCGATGATACTGCCAGGCAAAAGAACGCGATGACAAGGTACTTTAATGCTTTTGTTGACGCCAGCCCTCAAGTTGCACCCAGACCTTGGGCACCTGCGATGAGTCGGGATGCCTGGCGAGGAAATCTTCGAGCTCGGCGGACGCCGCCTTAAAGTCGGAGCGCTGCGCGTAGATTCTGGCCAGGTAGAGTTGAGGAAGCGAAAAATGGTTGGGATCGAGGCGTTTGGCCTCTTGGAGATAGCGGAGCGCCAGGTCCAGATTGCCCAGAAAGAGGTAGTTCTGGCCGGTCTGCGCGTTGGCCAGAGGATCCTTGGGCCGCTCAACCACGGCATACAGGTTGTACTTCAGGGCTTCCTCCAGCCTGCCCTGGAGCATGACGGCTGCGCCCAGGTTCACGCTAGGGTAGTAACTTCCAGGCTCCGCCTCGAGGGCCTTGCGGAAATAGCCCTCGGCGTCCTTGTACCGCTGCGCGAGGAAGGCGATGGTGCCGAGGTGATTCCAGGCCTCGGTGAACTGCGGCGCGATCTCGACGGCCTTCTCGATCCTCCGGATGGCCTGATCCACCTGATTCTTCCCCAGCAGCTTCTGCGCTTCGGCGTACTCGCGTTTGGCGGCGTCCGGGATGGCGAGCCGGCGCACGTCCACGGTGTGTTGCCGCTCCAAAGCGTCCCGGGTCGAGGCACTCGCCGGAAAACGGCACAGTCACGGCAGACTCGATTGTTCGAATCGGCCAGACTCGGACCAACCTCAATGGTCCTCTCGATTTCGCCCGCGCCGGGAGCGAAGACCAGGACTTTGTAGGTGCCCGTGCGGATATTCCGGAACCGGAACCGGCCGGCGGAGTCGCTGGCCGTTTGGGTGGTGAAGGGCGTAGTGGCCCCAGCGAGCACGACGACCGCCCGGGAGGGGGCTGGATCGATCTGGCCGCGCACCTCGAACGTCCGTTCCGCGGCGCTGAGGCAAACTGCCGCCGCGAGGGGCAACACGAAACAGACCGCCCGGGCCATATCCCTGGAGTTATCCTACCGCGCCGGGCTGCGGTCAGGGATGCGAGAGCTCACCCGCGCGCGGAATCAATTCGGAGTAGACCGAGTTCGGCAGGACCGTCCGCCAGTGGCCGGTCCACATCGCGAATCCGACAACTCCCAGGAAAACGCCGGCGATCGCGGCAGCCATGGCCCAAGCGGGAACGCGGCGCTTGCCGGCCGCCAGCCACAGCGCTCCCTCGGCGGGACAGACCGCGACGCACTCCAGGCAGCCCGTGCATTCGGGCGAGCGGATCGCGATCAGCCGGTCCACCGGGAGCCGGGAAGGACACGATTTGGCGCACTTGGCGCAGTCGATGCAGACCTCCGGGGCGCGGCGAATGCGAGCGGGGCTGAAGCGGGCCACCAGCCCCATTAGCGCGCCGTACGGGCAAAGGTAGCGGCACCAGAAGTTCTGGATGAAGACCGACAGGAGAACCAGGACGCCGAGCGTCACCGCCCCCGCTACGCTAAGGAAGCGGAAGAAATTGAGCATCTTCACGTCCGCGATCAAGCCGTAAGGGCTCCCCAGAAACGCTTCGATCGCGGTGCCGCTCATCGACCCCACGGCAAAGAGGAACAATCCCAGCAGGATATACTTCAAACTCCGCAGGCCAAGGTCGGCCCAGCGCGGAAGATAGAAGTTCTTCCGAAACGTCCGCCGGCCGATCCTCCAGAGCCATTCCGAAATCGTCCCCACCGGGCAGAGCCAGCTACAGAAAGCCTTCCGCATCAGGAACGAGATCGCCAGAAAGGCCGCCAGCAGGACGACTCCAGCGGGGTGAATGGCGGGGAGTTTACCGGTAAGCAGCCAGAGCTTGAAGCTCATCAGCGATGCGATTGGCAGCCAGCCTTCCACGCCAGGCGGGCGCGTCACCAGCAGCGTGGCGCCTCCAGTCTCGTAGTGCCTGACGAAGAGGTAGAACTGGACGGCAATCCAGAAGTTCAGCGCCAGGAAAACCGTTTGGAATGCCCAGCGCAACGGTTGCGAACGATCCGGCCCCCGGCGCCTCTGGAGTCTCTTGCTCATCCTCTCTAACTTCAGTTTGAGGGAAATAGAGCCGGGTGGCAGTGACCAGGGTCACGCGGGAGGGGCGGCGCGCCGGGCAGCCATGCCCTCCCGGCAGGCGTCTAGAAGCCGTTGTCTTATTTCGGGGCTCATCGGGTTGGGCCCGTCGGCGGTCTCGAGCTGGTGACAGGGAACGGCGGCGCCGCGGAGGTAACCGTCCAGCTTCTGGCGCAGGGCCAGGCGCGCGCGATGAAGACGGGTCTTCACGACATCCGTGCTCGTGTCCAGGATTTGCGCCGCTTCCTCCGTGGAGAGTTCCTCGACATCCCGCAGCAGCAGTACGGTCCTGTAAATACCCGGCAGCTCCTTGATCGCCTGCTCCAGGGCGTCCCTAAGCTCGGCCCGCAACACCTGCGTGTCCTGCAGCTCGGACCGGTCCGCGATCTCGAGCTTCCTTTCGCCTCCCCGATGATCGTGCGCCGGCGTCAACTCGTCCAGCGAAATCTCCTGCACGGGCGCGAACACGCTCTTGCGGCGCTTCATGAGGCAGGCGTTGCGCGCGATCCGGAAAACCCAGGCCCGCACATGTTCCGGCTCGCGAAGTTGCTCCAGGTTCTCGAAGACCTTCAGCAGCGCGTCTTGCGCAACCTCCTCGGCGTCCTCCCGGTGGCCGCAAACCAGGAAACTGTACTGGAACAGCCTGGAGCGGAAACCCTCGACGAAGCGGTCAAACGAAGCCATATCGCCCGCGAGGATCTCTCGCGCCAGCTCGACTTCGGCTTCTTTAGTAAGAGGCGCCATGGCCGCTCTTTCGTTTCATTCTACCGGACGGGTGTTGGGGAACGCTGGCGTTCCGCGAGGCCGCTCAGCGCGGCAGATGTTTCGCGTCCGTCTCGAAGCGGTTGCGAGGTTATGGTGCGGCCAGGCTCGGTCTAGGCGGCGGTTCGTGGCAGCACTTCCTTTTCAATCTGCGGCTGAATCCGTTGCCCAGCGACCTCGAGGTCGTAGGCGACCTGAAGATTCAACCAATACTGCGGCGATGTGCCGCCAGCGGTCATTGATCCGAATGCTGTGCTGGCCGGCCCGGTCGCCCTTCAGCACCTTTAACCGGTTGCCCCGAATGGACAGGAGCGCGAATGGGGCCACTTCGCCCCGTCCGCGCTCTTCTCAGCCCACGGACCCTTCGGTGTTGCGATTGAGCGCGACCTCTACTTCAAGCCTGGTCCGTTCAGCCAAGCAGTGCCGCACTATCACCGGGAAGCCGGAGTTTCCATCGATGCAGGCGTCTCAAAGCGCGATCTTCGCTATACGATTGACGGCTTCTTCGATGCGTTCCTTGCTCACCGTGAGAGCCAGCCTGACATAGCCTTCGCCCGGCTCTCCAAATCCGCTTCCCGGAGTCGTTACAATTCCCGCTTCACGCAAAAGCAGAGTCGTGAATTCCGTGGATTTGTACTTAGCCGGGATCGGGCACCAGACATAGAAGGTGGCCTTCGGCACCTCGGGATTGAGACCGATCTTCCGCAAGCCGCTTATGAGGGCATTGCGCCTGTCCCGGTAAATACTCTGCATTTCCGCAACACAGCCCTGATCTCCTTCCAGGGCGGCTATGCCGGCAAATTGGACCGCGTTGAACGCTCCGGAATCTATATTGCTCTTAATCTGCCCCAGGCCGTTTATCACCTGGGCATTTCCGACGGCGAAACCCAAACGCCAGCCGGTCATGTTATAGGTCTTCGACAGGGAGTGGAATTCGATGCCGATATCCTTGGCGCCGGGAAGCTCCATAAAACTCATGGGACGGTACCCGTCAAACGCCATCTCGGTGTATGCGGCATCGTGACAGACCATCAAGCCGTACTCTCTGGCAAAATCTATCACCTTCAGATAGAAGTCCCGTTCCGCCGTTGCTCCCGTCGGATTATTGGGGTAGTTGATGAAGATCAGCTTGGCCCGTCGGGCGATGTCAGCCGGAATCGCCTTCAGGTCGGGCAGGAAACGGTTTTCGCGGCTCAGGGGCATGAAATAGGACTCGCCTCCGGCAAACATGTTGGTGACGTGGTAGACCGGATAAGCGGGGCTTGGTACAAGCGCCAGATCTCCCGGGTTGATGAAGGCCAGCGGCAGGTGGGCAATTCCCTCCTTGGAACCAATCAAGGTAAGCACCTCGTTACCTGCATCCAGATCCACGCCAAACCGACGCCGGTACCAACTGGCGACGCTTCCCTTGAACTTATTCATGCCCGAATAGGAGGGATACTGATGGTTTGCGGGATCATGCGCCGCTTTATTCAGCTCTTCGATGATATGCTTCGGGGTCGGCAAGTCGGGATCACCCACACCCAGATTGATGACATCCACGCCTTTGGCCATAAGTTCGGCCTTCAGGCGGTCTATTTCCTGAAAAAGATAAGGGGGAAGCCGTTTCAACCTGTCCGCCCGGTCAATCATTCCTCAGTCCTCCCAAAAAGTCGCTACAGTGTCTCTTCCCAAAGATCCGCTTCATAGACGACCTTGGCTTCTCCTTCCAGATAAACCTCCTGGAATTGGATCACATCCGGATGATGCGCTGAACGCACCGGGTCAAAATAAATGGTCAAAGTCTCGCCGCTTCGGGTAAGCACGTCAACAGGGGAAACAACCCGATCCCTTACGGCGGAAATGAGCGAGGAGGCTATGGCGCCGGTTCCGCAGGCAAGGGTCTCCGCTTCAACCCCACGCTCATAGGTGCGAACCGCAACGTGATGTGCATCCTGCACGCAAACGAAATTGACATTCGTGCCAGCGGGCTGGAAATGAGGATGGAATCGGAGCGCTTGCCCCCAGTTCGAAATATCGGCGGATTCCAGCTCCTGCGCGTTTGCCGTGTAACAAACAACGTGAGGAACTCCGGTGTTGATAAAATCCAAATCGAAGGAATTTCCGCTCACTTCGAGATGAATATCCGTCTGGAGGCTGTGGGGTTGGGTCATTTGAACCTTGACCCTGCTTCCCGAAATCTCGGCCTTAATGATCCCGGCCAGAGTGCGAAACGCCATTCGGGGTTGGGCGACAATTCCCGTGAGGCAGGCGAATCGTGCCGCGCAGCGGGCGCCGTTGCCGCACATCTCCGCTTCACTGGCATCGGCGTTGAAGAAGCGCCATTTGAAGTCAACCTCGGGATCGCGCTCGATCAAAATCATCCCGTCGGCGCCGACGGAAAGCTTGCGGCGGCAGGCCTGGCGAACGAGATTCTGGCAATGATCCGCGTTGAGAAGGCCTTCCCGGTTGTCGATGAGTATGAAATCGTTGCCGGTCCCGGTCATCTTAAAGAAAGGAATCCTTGGTACGGTGTAAGCGTCCGGCTTTTCGCCGTAGAGTTTCTCGATGTCAGTTTGCGGCATGAGCGGTTTCGACCAGATTGAGATCGCGAAGAACCTTTTCGATCCGGGCTTGATTCGAAGCGCCGGGCGGCACGAGTGGCAGCCGCCATACCGGCTCCAGCAGGCCCATCATCGCCATGGCGGCCTTCACCGGAATCGGGTTGGATTCGACGAAGTTGACTTCCATCAGCGGGAGATACTGACGATAAACGCGCCGCGCTTCGGCGAACTCGCCGTTTAGGCAAAGCCGGGCCAGTTGCGACATCTGGGCCGGAATCTCGTTGCCCGCCGTAGAGATGACGCCCTTGCCGCCCAGCGCGATCACCGGCAGCGTCAGCGCATCGTCGCCGGATAGGACCGCGAACCGCTCCGGGACCTGGTTCAGGATCGCGGCGATCTGCGCGATGTTGCCGGAGGCTTCCTTGACACCGTAGATGTTGTCGATCTCGGATAGCCGCTTCAGCGTGGCCGGCTCGACGTTGACCCCCGTGCGGCCTTGCACGCTGTAGACGATAACCGGCAGCCGGACGGCGGCGGCGATGGCCTTATAGTGCTGGTACAGACCTTCCTGAGTGGGCTTGTTGTAGTAGGGCGTTACGGAAAGGATGCCGTCCGCGCCCAGGGCTTCCAGTTCTTTGGCCAGCGCTATCACCTTGGACGTGTCGTATCCGCCCGCGCCCGCCACCACCGGAACTTTGCCCTTCGCCTCTTCCAGCGCAATCTCAACCACGCGCAGGTGCTCGGCGTGGCTCAGCGTGGGACTCTCGCCGGTGGTTCCGCAAGGGACCAGGAAACTAATCCCGGCTTCGATCTGGCGCCGCGCCAGCCGCCGCAGCGCAGCCTCGTCCAGCGACAAATCTTTCTTGAACGGCGTGACCAGAGCGGTGCCGCAGCCCGTCAACATGTACCACCTCCAAACAACACTTCGCTGAACTCAAAAAAGCCCTGCTTGCCCACCACCCATTGTCCCGCCTTGAGCGCTCCGCGTGCGAAGCCTTCGCGGCTGCGCGCGGTGTGCCGCAACGTGAGCGTGTCGGCCGAGGAGTCGAAGCCGATCTCGTGCGTCCCGGGAATCGTCCCGGCGCGATTCGAGGACACGCTCACCGGCAGCGAGTAGCCGGCCTTCCGCATCTCCTCGACCAGCTTCAGCAGCGTGCCCGAGGGCGCGTCCTTTTTCGCCGAGTGATGGATCTCCCAGCCCCACGCGCCGTAATTCGCCTCGTCCTTCATCAATCGCGCCGCCTCCGACACCAGCCGGAAGAAGACATTTACGCCCACCGAGTAGTTGGGACTCCACACCAGGCCGATGCCGCCCTCTTCCACCGCCCTCTTCACCCGGTCCATTTGATCGAGCCAGCCCGTGGTGCCCTCGACGATATTCACGCCCAGCGCGGCGATGCGTTCGATGTTCTCGACCGCCGCAGACGGGATGGAGAAGTCTATGGCCGCGTCGATCCCGCGGAAGTTCTCCGGCGTTACGCCCTCGAAATTCGCGTTATTGAACTCGTCGAGCTTCAGCGCCACGGTGAAGCCGTAGTCCGGCGCGAGCTGCTCGACCAGCCGCCCCATCTTCCCGTATCCGACAATCGCCAGGTTCATAATCAATCAAAGACCTCGGGATCCAGTTCGGTGAAGAATTCACGGTGCAGCAGGTCGACGGCCCGAGCCAGGTCCTGCTCCGCCACCACAAAGGTCAGGTTCAAACGCGAAGCTCCCTGCGAAATCATGCGTATGTTGACTCCGCCGAGCGCGCCGAATGCGCGCCCCGCCACGCCCGGCGTGAAGCGGATGTCGTCTCCCACCAGGCAGACAATCGCCTGGCCCTCCTCCACGTCAACTTCGGAGAAGTGCCGCAGTTCTTCACAAATATCCGCCAGCCGCGCGACGTTGTCAATGGTCAGCGAAACGCTGACCTCGGAGGTTGACACCACGTCCACCGGAGTCTGGTGGCGGTCGAAAACCTCGAAGATGCGCCGCAGGAAGCCGTGCGCCATGAGCATTCGCGTCGAATGAATGTTGACGACGGCGATTTTGCGCTTGCATGCGATCGACTTGATAGCGTTGCTGCAGGAAACGGCTTTCCCCACGATCCGCGTCCCGGAAACCTCCGGCCGGCGGGAGTTCAGGATCAGCACCGGGATGTTCTTTTCGACGGCCGGCAGCACGGTGGCCGGGTGCAGAACCTTCGCCCCGAAATAGGCCAGCTCGGCGGCCTCGGCGAATGAGATCGTCTTAACCCGGCGACCGCCCGGCAGAATCCCGGGATCGGCCGTCAGCATGCCGTCCACGTCGGTCCAGATCTGAATCTCTTCGGCGCCGATGCCCGCGCCCACGATCGAGGCACTGAAATCGGACCCGCCCCGGCCGAGCGTCGTGGTCACGCCGGTCTCGGTCGATCCGATGAAGCCGCCCATCACGACCACTTTGCTCCGCGCCAGCGACGCGACCCTCGCGGCCAGCCGGGCGTAAGTTTGGGAGTAGATCGGAACGGCCTGCGTGTGCCGGTTGTCTGTGATCATCACCTCGCGCGAATCAACGTGCGCCGCGTCCATGCCGAAATGGCGAAACGCCAGGGCGATGAGCGCGCTCGACAGCCGCTCTCCGTAGCTCGAAACCACGTCCACCGAGCGCGGTGAAAGTTCGCCCACCACCGCAAACCCCTTGAGCATCTCGGCCAGTTCACCGAAACAGCCCTCAATGACACGTTCCGCCTCCGGCCAATCCTCGCTCGAGATGACCGGCCGCGCCTCCTGCAGATGGTAGGCGCGGAGTCCTTCAAGCTGTTCGAGGGCCTCTTCCCGCCGGCCTTCGATGGCGGCCTGCGCCATGGCCAGCAGCCGGTTGGTGGTTTTGCCCATCGCCGAAACCACTACCACGGGGCGGCGGTCGCTCCGCGCCTTGACGATGGAGGCTACCCGCTCGATGGCGGCCGCCGACTCCACCGACGAGCCGCCGAATTTCATTACGATCATGGCTAGTCCAGCAGCCCTTCGCTGGCCATCAGCTCGGCGTTCAGCACCGCCGCGCCGGCGGCGCCGCGAATCGTGTTGTGTCCCATCGCCACGAACTTGTAGTCGAGCGCGGGGCAGTGCCGCAGCCGGCCCACAAAGACCGCCATGCCGTGCTCGCGCTCGACGTCCTTGCGCGGCTGCGGGCGATTGGCCTGGTGCATGTAGATCACCGGCCTGGGTGGCGCGCTGGGCAGCGCTCGCTGTTGCGGAACGCTGCTGAAGCCGTCGAAGGCGCGCAGCAATTCGGCCTCGGTAACCTTGGAGGCGAATTCCACCGAGACGGTCACCGTGTGCCCGTCCACCACCGCAACGCGGTTGCAGTGCGCGCTCACCTTGGCGGCAAGATCGGCGATCCGGCCGCCGTCGAAGTCGCCCAGGATCTTTTGCGTCTCCTGCTGCATCTTCTCTTCCTCACCGCCGATGTACGGGATCACGTTGCCCACAATGTCCATCGAAGGCACGCCCGGGTAGCCGGCTCCCGATATGGCCTGCATGGTTGTGGCGATGACCCGCTTGATGCCGAAGGGCTTGAGCGGCGCCAGTCCCATGGTCAGCACGACCGTAGAGCAATTCGGATTGGTGACGACGTGCCCCTTCCATCCGCGCTTGGCCTGCTGGATGGGGATCAGCTTCAGGTGATCGGGATTGATCTCCGGCACCAGCAGCGGCACATCGGGCTCCATGCGATGGTTGCGCGAGTTGGACACGACGGCGTGCCCGGATTGCGCGAAAGCCTGCTCGATCTCGGTGGCCACGCTGGCGTCCGTCGCCGAGAAAACGAGCTTCGGCGCCTTGCCCGGCTTGCACTCATCCACGACCACATCGGCGACGTAGGCGGGAGTCTCTCCGCCCAGGTGCCACTGTGCGGCGTCGCGGTACTTCTTGCCCGCCGAGCGGTCGCTGGCGCCTAGCCAGACAAGCTCAAACCAGGGGTGGTTCTCCAGAAACCTGACAAAATGCTGGCCCACCATGCCGGTGGCGCCGAGAATGCCGACTTGTATTTTTCTTTCCATATATTGTTATTCACTTGGAGGCGAGCAATTTTCTCACCATCCGCTGATAGATCTGAACAGCCTCCAGAAGTTGCGCCTTTGTAACGTGCTCTTCCAGGGTGTGGGCCACGTGGATCGACCCGGGGCCAATCAGGTAAGGCTCGCCCCAGGCCCGGCCGAAGGCGGGGATATCCGTCGTATAGGCGACCACGATGGTCTCGAATCCTTCCATCGCGGTTAGACGCGCGGCGGGAATGCACAACACTTCCCGGGCGGCGACCAGCCCTTCAGTGGCGCGCGCGATCCACTCGCGCAGGGGCTCGGCGTCGGAGACCAGCCGGTACATTACCTCCGCGCTGGCCTCGTCGGCGATGACGTTCGGCGCGCGGCCGCCGGCGATGGTGCCGATGTTCAGCGTCGCCGGCCCGAGGACGGGATCTAACGGCAGCGGCGCGGAGCGCAGCCTCTCCAGGGCGTCCAGCAGCTTGTCGATCGCGGACTCGCCGAGTTCAGGGTAGGCCGAATGCGCCATCTTGCCCGTGGCCGCCAATTCGTAACGCAGCGCCCCCTTCGAACCCAGCGCCAGTCGGTTTCCGGTCGGCTCGCCGTTAATCAGGTAGCGCGACCCGCGCGGATTGCAGGCGGCGGCCAGCGCCCCGACGCTGTTCTTTTCCTCGCCAACGACGAACAGCACACCGAAGTTTCGCGCGCCGCTTTCGAGCAGTTCCTGGGCGGCCTGCGCCATGCAGGCGATGATCCCTTTGGCGTCGCAGGCCCCGCGGCCCCAGATGCGGTCCGCCTCCTCGCGGGCCGGCGCGTAGGGCGGGACGGTATCCATGTGCGTCGAAAGGGTGACGATCGGCTCGCCCCAATGCGCGAAGACGTTGAAGCGTCCGGGCTCGACGTGCATCTTCTCGACGCGCCCGTTATGGCGCACGGCCAGAGCTGAGAGATGGGTGAAGAGGAACTCGCCGACCTCTGCTTCGTTGGTGGTGATCGACTCGATGCCGATCAGCTTACGCGTCAATTCGAAAAGTTCCATCGACAACGTACCTTCCGGATGGAGAGCGGGAGAAGGAGAGAACCGCGGGGCTGAAACCGGGGCTTCTTCACTTCCCGATAGCGCTCCATCCGTCCAAAACAACGGATGACAGTGGGCGGCTCTTAGGCTCGCCCCCCAACCGCCGTCGAGCATGGCTTCGAGCGGCGATTTCGGCGGAGAATTGATCAACCCCTTTCGCCGGGATGTCCGGAACCGCCCGGAACCTCACACCCCGCTACTAATGGCCTCCGCGCCTCTACCAAGAGGAAACCCCAGAATATCGAAGCCCCACCGGCCAAGTCAAATCAAAAATGGGTCAAAAATGGGTCAGCCTGAACTGCGCGATTTTTCCGGCTCCGACGTCTGCACCGCGTCATGCGGCAGGGGACCCCAGCCAAGGTACGGTGCTCACGCCGGCGCATTTACGCTGCAGTGCCACCACGCATCCGAGGCTCTCAAACAAATCGCTCAGTTCAGGCTGATCGGTTTTCCCGGCCTACTTGTTCCGGGTCAGCGTCACCTTGCCGGCGAGCTTCTGGTCCGGGCCGACCTGCACGTCGACCGTACCCTCCAGGCGATCCGGCTTCACCAGCGTGAGCTTCATCCGATAAATCGGAGCGGGATCGCCCGGAATTGTGACTTGGAAGGTGAGGTCGTTGCCTTCGATCAGGCCTCTCTGGATGTCATACTGCTGCAGCAGGTTCGGTCCGGCCGATCCGGTGACCGTCTTGCCGGCCTGCTGAAACTCGGCGTAGATGTCCCATTTCAGCGCCTCTCCATCGGGAGACTTGAGATCCATCGAGCCGTCCCACATGCCCGTGATCCCTGAAGCGGCCGAGAGCAGTCCCGCCGCCAGAACAAGTGCCAAGCCAGCCAGCCGCGACCTCATCGTTCATTCATAGCGCAGCGCCGCGACCGGGTCAATCCCCGGCTTCTACTTCGTCATGGTGGGAGGGGTAGCCCCCAATACTTGGGAGCCCAGCGGATTGCACACCGGCCAGGGAGAGAAGCCGAGGGTATGCTTGCCGCGGTCCACCCAGAGGTTCTCCGTTTGGCCCTTGCCGAAATCGGCGACGACGATCACCCCCTGGTCACAGCCGCGCGTCTTGGTGATCTTCAGCGCCGAGAGGTCCGCGTGGGTGCCCTTCGGGCCCCAGTCCTCGAGAAACCGCTCCATCGGATAGCTCCCGCACGGTTGGGCTCCGGTGCAGTCCCACAGGCTGTAAGCCGCCCGGTAGTCCTGCTTCCGCAGCAGGTCAAAGAACCGTTGGGCCTGCCGGACCTCGAAGTAGTTACGAAGCGCGAAGTAAATCCCGCCGCCGGCCACGATGACCACAAGCGCCGCAATCGCGAGACGCTTGATGAGCTTCCCGCGTTTCTCTTCCCCTGCGCCGTAAATCTCCAGGTACCCCGACATGGCCTCTACTTGACAGGATACGC
Organism: Bryobacterales bacterium; assembly: GCA_963734625.1. Classification (GTDB taxonomy): domain Bacteria; phylum Acidobacteriota; class Terriglobia; order Bryobacterales; family Bryobacteraceae; genus CAVTHW01. The sequence goes on from CAVTHW010000012.1 coordinate 125,724, forward strand.
CTTATCGTAAGCGGCTACGACGTCCTTGGTCAGGTCCAGCACCGGCTTGAAGTAGACCATGGCACCCGAGGCCAGGATAGCGTCCAGGCCCTTTTCCTCAGCTAGCTTAACCGAGATCTGTTCTATCCGCGCGGTGCACCTGGTCACGATCTCGCTTTGATCGCGATTCACGTCGGCCTGCAGATCCTCCTGGATCCGCGTGAGTTCGCGCTGCTTGCGCGTAGACTGAGCGTTGAGGTCGTTCTGCGCTTGCGCGGTGAGCTTGTCGCCCAAGCTCAACTGCTGGCTGATGGCCGCCAGTTCCCTCTGGAGTTTTGCCCCCTGCTCCTGGCGCGGTTTGTACTTGGCATCCAGGTCGGCCAGAGCCTTCTTAACCTCGGCCGTTTGGGCCAGAGCGGCTTGGACGTCGACAACCCCAATCTTCACCTGGCCGAACGCGGCGAAGGAGAGCCAGAACGGGACGCTCAAGGCGAGCAGCCAACGCGACTTACGGAGATACGACATATCAACCATGCTCCTAAATTTAATTGTTCTATCAGGTTAACACGGAGGCCCGAGGCAAGTCCCATTCCCCGTTCTGGTATTCTTCATGCTGAAGTGTTCAGCCGCCACCACCGCAAACTCAGGGTCATTTTTGGCCTCTCCAGTAACACGCGATTGACCGTGTTGCCGCTCGTAATCGAGCAGGGCCGCTGCGCCAGAGGCGCACAGCCGCCCTGCCAAGGGCTCTCCGACCTTTTGCTGACGGCGGCAGCTTTCGAGGCGGCCTACCTGACGCGCTTGCGCCTCGGCATGCCACGGGTCTTCTTTTTCGATCTCTCCACCAGCGCCCTGCTGCTGGGTTTCTCGGTTCTGCCATATACCGCGCTCGGCATTTGCTTGGTCGGGTTTTTGGCGGAGACGCCCGGCCCCGTTCCCGAAGGAGACGGTCTGCCGCCGGACGCCAGGCGGTACCTTCTGGAGGAATTGCCGAATATGCTGCAGCGGAAGGTGATTGACGAAGTCCTCTTCGCCGTGGACAGCGGGAAACTGACCGAACTGGAAGAGGTCTTTCTGCTCTGCGACGAGGAAGGCGTGCGTACCCGCGTCGCCCTGGATTTCTTTCCCCACGTGAACAGCACCGTGTACCTGGAACGGCTGGGGAGTCTGCCGCTGCTGACCTTTTCGGCTGTGCCCACGACGAGGTGCGTCTTATGCTGAAGCGCCTCTTCGACTTTGTTGCGGCCCTGGCCGGGCTGATTGTGGTCTTGCCGTTCATGGCCATCGTGGCGCTGCTGATCCGGCTGACTTCGGCGGGTCCCGCTGTTTTCCGCCAGACCCGCTGCGGGCTGAACGGCCGGCGCTTTGTGCTCTACAAGCTCCGCTCAATGTGCCATGGCGCGGAGAAACTGCGGCCGGCTTTGGAGCACCTGAGCAGCCGGGAGACGGCGATCAAGATCCCTAACGACCCGCGGCTGACGCCCATCGACCGGTTCCTGCGCAAGTTTTCCATCGACGAGTGGCCCCAGTTCTGGAACGTGCTGCGCGGCGATTTGTCTATGGCTGGCCGCGACGAAGTCGACTTCGAGACCTGGATGAAGATGGACATGGAGTACATCGACAACTGGTCGCCGGCCTTGGACTGGAAGATCATCTTCAGCACGCTTCCACGCGTGCTTACGGGAATAGGAGCCAATTAACCCATGCATCTCGTGCCGACGCAGGAGGAAGTAACCGAGCTGCTGGAAAGGACCGGCGCGCTCAGGCGAGGTCATTTCAAATACGCCAACGGCCTGCATTCCGACGAATACTTGCAGGTCCCGCTGGCCATGCGCTACTACCAGCACGCCAAGACGCTGAGCGTGGGCCTCAGCCGCCTGGTTCGCGCCAATCCCGAGATTCGCGCCATCATCCCGGAGCTGTCGATCGTGGCGCCCGCCACCGGCGGCTTGCCGGTGGCCTACGGCGTCTGCGAGGCGCTGCGCGCGCACCAGGTCTATTGGGCGGAACGGGAGAACGAAGACGAGCCGCTGCGCTTCCGCCAGTACCTGGAACAGGTAGCCGGCGAGAAGGTGCTGCTGGTGGACGACATCCTACGCACGGGAACGAAACTGAGGCAACTGAAGAGCCTGGTTGAGTCCAACGGCGGGATCGTCGTCGGACTGGCGGTCGTAGTGTACCAGCCTACGCCTACGACACCCGATTTCAGCCCGCTGCCCTTCTTCTACCTGGCCGGGCTGAAGGGCATCTACTATCGCGACGCGGCCGCTTGCGAACTGTGCAAGCAAGGCGTACCGTTCGAGGCGACCAGGATGTAGCGGGCTGCCGCGCCTTCACCCCAGCGGAGCGGGCCTCTGGATCAGGTGCAGGTAGTTGCCCTCGGGATCAGTGAAGAACACCGTCTTGGTGCCCTTGCTGTCGGCCGGCTCGGAAACGAAGTTGACGGCCATATCCTTCAACCGCCCGTAAACGGCCGCGAAATCGCTCACCGCAATCGCCAGATGGCGCAGGCCGGGGTCCTTCAGCGTCTGTGGGGCCCGCTGGCCATCGGCAGTGATGATTTCGATCATCGATCCATTGGCGGCCCTCACGAAAACGGTCCTTCCCGAGTTGTAGACGATCTCGAAGCCGAGCGTCTCCACGTACCACCGGGCAAGCGCCTGTGGGTCGGACGCGGCAATGGCGGTGTGTTCGATTCCGACGATCATGACAACCTAAAGTTTACTTCAACCGGCGTGATCACTTCCACAAGGAGTCCTGGTTTTCTTGTAAGCTTATTAGGTTCCCCCGCGTAGCTGATCAAGTATTTCTGCCAATCGGGGCCAGGCGCGGCATCCCAGCGGACCCGCAGCGTATCATGAGATTTCAACGCCCGACCGCGGCGACCATCCGGAACATCGCGTTCTTCGCCGGCTTCCTGGCCTATGCCTGGGTGGGAATTGACACGCGGCTGATCTACCATTGGCAGTCGACCGTCTTCTCCACCATTCCTGGGTTCCTCGCCGAGTTTCTGAAGCGTCCCGGAGGACCGGCGGAGTACCTCTACGCATTTATCGCGCAAGCCTACGCCTCGCGGACGTGGGGGGCGATCGTCCTGACGGCCCAGGTGGCGGCCGTTGCGGCCCTGACGCAGGTGTACTTCAAGGCGCTGGCCGGACGCGCGCTGCCGCTGGTGCGCTTTGCCCCCGCGGTCCTGCTGCTGTACCATGCCAACCTATACTACGACCGCACGCCGCTGGCGCTGGCGCTCGCGGTTGGTCTGGCATCAGCCATCCTCTTCGTGCGCCTCCACCGGCGATGGCGCAGCGAGGCGGCGCTGCTGGCGCTGTTTGTGGCGCTGCTCGCGGCGGACTACTACCTGGCCGGAATGGCCATCGTTTTCTTCGCCCCCGCGGCGGCGATGGTGCAAATCGCCCGCCTGCCGCGGCGCCCCTGGGGAATCGTTTACCTGCTGCTGGCAGCGGCCTTGCCGGCCACGGTGGAGCTGCTTCGCTTGACCTACGTGCCGGCTCCCGCCCGCGGCTGGATCGTGTCCCCGGACACGCGGCGGATGATCGTCTGCTGGGGCCTGTACGTGTTATATGCGCTGGGGACGGCGATCGTGCTGCGGCGGCGATCTGTGGCACCTGCCCCGGCGGCGGAGCTTAAGGAAACCTCTCCTCCCGCCCGGCGTTCCCCGAAATCGCGGAAGAAGGTTCAGTCGGAGCGGCACTTCAAGCGACGCCTGATGGCAGTATTGGCGACTGTGCTGCTATTGCTGGGCTTGGGCTCGGTGGCGGCTGTCTCTTACCAGCTCAACAGCCATGATCGCCGCCTGGTGACGCTCGACTACTACTCTTCCAACGAGGACTGGCCGGCGGCCATCGACGCATCACGGCGCTTGACGGGCCAGGACTTCAATGCCGTGAGCCGCTACGAAGTCAACCTTGCCCTGCACGAGATGAACCGGCTGGGCGATGACATGTTCCGCTTCCCGCAAGCGGGCCCTATGCTCCTGAGCCTGGGTGACAAGGATCTCCTGAAGGTACCGTCTTACATTATCAAGGCCGCCGACCTCTGCCTCCGCCTGGGGTGGGTGAACGAGGCCGAGCACTTCGGCAACGAGGCGATGACCGCCGCCGGGCCCGATCCGCGAGTCTGCCGCCTGATGGCTCGTGCCAGCGCGGTGAAAGGCCAGATGACTGTCGCGCGGAGGTTCCTCACGGTCCTGTCGTACGACCTGGGGTCCGGCGCGTGGGCTCGCCAGCGCCTGCGTGAGTTGGACCAGGATCCCCAACTGGCCAGCGACCAGCAGGTTCAAATGCTTCGCCAGCGGATGCTCACAGTGAATCTCCTGCTGCCGGTCTGGCAGCGTGGAGACGATGCCAACCTGACTCGTCTCCTGCTTTACCAATTGCAGCAGGCGCCCTCTAATCGCATGGCCTTCGAGTTCCTGATGGGCTCTTACCTGTTGGCTAACGACCTGGACGCAGCCGCCGCACTAATGCCCCGCATCAAGGACATGACCGGCCCGGCGTATGTCGGCCCCGATGGCCGGCGCCGCACGCCGCGGCATTACCAGGAGGCCATGGCGCTGTACGCCGGCTTCACCGGCAAGACGGTTGATGTGGAGGAGTTCGAGATCCAGCCCGAGACGTTCGAGCGGGCGGTTGCCTTCAACCGGATCATGACTCAGTCCACCTCCAAGGACGCGGCCAAGCGGGAGGCCTGGAACGGCTTCCGGGATACTTACTTCTTCTATTACGCCTTCGGGCCAGGAGACTACCGATGAAGCGTTGGAAGCGACCACTCCTTTACGTGGCTTTGCCGGCGGTGGTGGCCGCGGCTGTCGCCGTGGGCTTGTGGAGCTACGACGGAAGCATCCAGCAGAGCAGCGAGGCCCATCGCCCGGCTGCGACCTACCCCGACTACGCAGGCATCGTCATCCCTCCCAATTTGGCGCCGTTGAACCTGAAGGTTCTGGAACCCGGCCGGAGGTTCCGCCTCCGCCTTTCCGGCGCAGCCGGCCCGCCCGTCGAAGTCCTCAGCACCGACGGGACCATGCAAATCCGGCCCGACGCGTGGCGCAGCCTGCTTAAGGCCAATTCCGGCGGCGAGCTCCGGATGGAGATCTACGCCAAGGGCGAGGGTGGCTGGGTGCATTTTGACACTGTGCGCAATCGCGTCGCGGCCGAGGAGATCGATCCTTACGTCGTCTACCGCTACATACCGCCGATCTACAACAAATGGGACCGGATTTCCATCCGCCAGCGAGACCTTCGGAGCTTCGACGAACGCGTTCTCTTCGATAATCAGCGCAGCACCGACCCCAACGGCAAGACCATCGGCAGCGCCTGCGTCAACTGCCACACCTTCCTCAACCACCGCACCAGCCAGATGTTGCTGCACATGCGGCCGGCCCAAGGCTCCCAGATCCCGGCCATGATTCTGGTGCGGAACGGCAAGGCGCAAAAGGTGGACACCCGCACCGGCCAGGGCGGCGCGGCATCTTACATTACCTGGCATCCCAGCGGAAAACTTCTGACGTTCTCGCGGAACAGCTTAACTCAGGTGTTCCACACGGCGGGCGTCGAAACGCGCGATGTGGTGGACAAAGATTCCGACCTGGGCCTCTACCGCGTGGATACCGGCGTGGTCTACACGGTGCCCCAGATCAGCCGCCCCGACCGGATGGAAACCTGGCCGTCCTGGTCTCCCGACGGACGGTACCTGTATTTCTGCTCCGCGCGGCCACTCTGGACGGACAAGAAGAATGTCTCCGCCCAGTACGACAAGGTGCAATACGACCTGGACCGAATCGCCTACGACCCTGCCACCGATCGCTGGGGCCAGGTGGAAACGGTGGTCGCTGCCGCTCAACTGGGCAAGAGTATTTCCTTGCCGCAGATCTCGCCCGACGGGCGATTGCTGATGTTTTCGGGCCATGACTACGGCAGCTTTCCCATTTTCCAGCCCAGTAGCGACCTCTACCTTGTGGACCTGAGCCAGATCCAATCCCCGCCGGCAGCCGCGCCGCTGGCCGTTGGCAAGGCCGCTCCGCGCAGACTCGACGAGATCAATTCCGGCCGCACCGATTCCTACCACTCCTGGTCAAGCAATGGCCATTGGGTGATATTCTCGTCCAAGCGGGAAGACGGCTTGTTCGCCCGGCTGTACTTCGCTCACCTCGAAGCCGGCGGCCGCTTTAGCAAACCTCTCGTGTTGCCACAGGAGGATCCCGGCTTCTACGGGCGCTGCTTGATGACCTACAACCGGCCGGAACTCATCCTGGAACCCGTGACGGTTAGCGAGGAAGAACTGACGCGAGCGATGAATGCACCCGCCATCCGCGCCAAGTACACCGGCCCCACGCCGCCACCCGCCAAGATCGCGCCTACGCCGCCGGATGAACCCTACGAGCGTTGATTGAGATGAACCGGGGTAAGATTAAGAAATGGTGAATGAACTTCTGCAAGAGATTTCCGCCGCGGGGAGGATCGAGAAGAAGCGCATCAGTGCGCCGGAAGTCCTGAATGAGGCTTACCACTATCAGCATCCGAGTTCCTTTTCCCGCGGCCTGCGGTTGGAATTCGGCCAGATCAGCGTGCTGCTGATCTCGGGCACCGCCAGTGTAGGGCCGAACGGCGAGACGCTGCACGAGGGCGACGTCCGCGCCCAGACTCAGCGCACTTTCGCCAACATCGCGGCGTTGCTCGCGAGCGAAGGCGCTACCTGGCACGACGTCGTCCGGACCACCTGCTACCTGCGGGATATCGATCGCGACTACGCCGCGTTTAATGAAGAACGCACTGCGTTCTACCAGTCTCAGCAGCTCGACCCGCTTCCCGCCTCCGTCGGCATTCAGGCCATACTCTGCCGCCCCGACCTTCTGGTCGAAATCGAGGCGATAGCCGTCTTCCGGCGCGACTCCAAGTAGGGAATGACCTGAAGAGAAGAATGGGGTGGGTGGTGGGATTCGAACCCACGGCCACTGGAACCACAATCCAGCGCTCTACCAGCTGAGCTACACCCACCGCGGACTTTATAATTTTAACATAGCCCGCGCAGGCTGCTGAAAAAGCCCGTGTGCGCGACACAAAAGTGGACGCAGGCGTGATTCAGCAGCCAAGACAGAGTGCCCGTGTGGGGTCAGGCTTTCAGATCGGGTCGAGTGACGAGGATTGCGCCCCGCCACCCTCCCACACCACCGGACGTGCGGTTTTCCGCATCCGGCGGTTGAACCCAGCCGCCTCGGCTGGGCGGCCACCCGCCAGGCGCCACGACCACTCGTCGCGACACCCAAAGCGGTGCCTGTAAGCCCCAACCGGCGAAGGTTGCGCAACCGTCCGCGTCGGCCGTGCCATCCCAACCAGAAGCACTTTCGTATGTGCCTGCGGGCCCATTTCTCCAGTTCGCGGACGGGTTGCCGCGCCTCGGCCAGCCGGAAGTAACCCCACCAGCCTCGGACGTAGCGGTTCCACTCGTTCCGCAGTTGCGTACTGGTGCGACTGCGGCGAGCATTCCACATCTCGCGAACCTTTGCCTGGAATCTCCGCAAGCTTTCCAGTAACACGCGATTGACCGTGTTACCACTCGCAATCGAGCAGGACCGCTGCGCCAGAGGCGCCCAGCCGCCCTGCCAAGGGCTGTGGTGAATTTCCCTCGCGCTTGCGGCTCGGCCGCGCCAGACGGACAATAGGACTATGAAGTACCCAGTGGCTTTGACCCAGACCGGCGAGGGCTTCAGTGTCTGCTGCCCGGGGCTTCCCGGCTGCTGGTCGCAGGGCGCCACGGAAGAAGAAGCCCTGGCCAACATCAGCGACGCGATTCGAGAATACCTCGCCGTAGCCAGGGAACTGGCAGCCGAAGCTCAGATGCGCGAAGTAGACGTGCCAGCCTGACCCGTGCCGAGGATTCCGGGCATCCCCCATCTGCGCGCCGTGAAGGCTCTCGAGAGAGTTGGCTTCCACATCGTTCGGCAGGGCAAGCACACAGTCATGACAGACGGGCAGCGCATACTCACGATTCCGCGCCACGACCCGGTAAACGCTTATACCATGGGTGGAATCGTACGGGATGCGGGCCTGATGCCGGAGCAGTTCCGGAAGTTCCTTTAGGTTCTGTTTGCTCCGTGTCCTCCGTGTCTCTCTCTCCGGCGGGGTCGAGCTTGGCTTTTTTCAGGACAACTCGCCACTAAGCAATGGATCGCTGCAACCGAGGTCAGGCTCAGTGACGGGCACGAAGGCACCAAGAATCTAACGACCATAGCTTGCCGGGCATGGCTCGTCCAGTGTTCTACAATCGCCTGGGCTAAAGCAAAGTTACCTTGTTCACTGGATCCCGGAGTCCCTCCGGGGCCGTCGCTCTCCGGTAACACGCGATTGACCGTGTTACCGCTCGTAACCGAGCAGGGCCGCTGCGCCAGAGGCGCACAGCCGCCCTGCCACGGGCTCTCCGGTGCCATCCCGATCCGCTTTTGGCGATCCAGTCGAAAGCCCAGAACTTGCGTTCCCAGACCCTCTCCGTTCCGCTCTTGGCGGCATTCACCTTCAATCGCAGGTGCTACTCGATCCAGCCCTCGATCGAAGTCAGTGTCCGTTCCGCCGCCGTCTGACTGCCTACGTAGATATTGCAGTCATCCGCGTACCGGCAGAACGTATGCCCCCTCCGCTCCAGTTCCTTATCGAGCGCATCCAGATAGATGTCACGGTTGCCGTCATCGGCTCCGATTGGCCCCTTTCATCCAACAAGATTCTGCCCATGCTGGGCACACCCAGAAGCCGGGCCAACGCCCGGCGGCAGCCAGAAATGGCTGGCCCCACAAGCACGCCGGCGATTCCACTTTTATGTCGCGCGCCTACCCGGCCGGCGCCACGAATCTCACGTCGGCCAGACCGTTTAGGACGAACTGCACGGCGATCGCCATGAGGACCAGTCCCATCAGGCGCCCCAATACGCGGATGCCGGTCTCGCCCAGGTAGCCGCGGACGCGGTTGGCGCCCGCCAGCGTGAAGTACGACACTACCGCGGTAATGGCGATGGCGGCGTAAATCGGGATCGCCTGCCACCAGTGGTTCGATTGTCCCATCAGCACCATGACGGTGGAGAGTGCGCCCGGCCCGGCCAGCATCGGGATGCCGAGCGGCGAGACGCCGACCTCCTCCTTCTCTTGGGCCTCCAGCCGCTCCTCCTTCACTTCCCTCGTGCCGGAGCGGCGGGCTTGCAGCATGTCGATCGCGACCAGGAAGAGCAGCAGCCCGCCGGCGATCTTGAAGGCCGGCAGGGTGATGCCGAATGCCTTGAAGATGAGGCCCCCGGCCAGGGCGAACATCGACAGCGCCAGGAAAGAGGTCCAGCAAGCCTGGCGCGCCGTCTTGATCCGCTTGGCGTGGGAATGGTCGGCGGTCAGCACGAGAAAAGTGGGGATAGCGCCAATTGGGTCCACAATGAAGAACACGGAGCTGAGCGCCACCAGGGAGAACTCCAGGACGGTCTTGATTTCGGGAGGCACGGGTGTTCCACTTTGAGTCTAGCAGCCGGTGGTGAAAGTAAGTCGCAAGCTTCAGCCTGCAAAAGTAGCGCAAGCTTCAGCTTGCGTCTTTCGCCACGCGCTCCTAGTCTCCCGCGACGCTCCAGCTCCAGCGGGCCTACAATGCGGATAGAAGAAAATGCGTCTTCTGATGCGGTCGCGTGCGTACCTGCTTAGTGAAGGCCATGCTGGAGCAAGCAGCGGAATTGGTCGCGAGGGAAGCCGGGATGGAAGCTCCTGAAGCCTTTTCCCAGGTCTTGCGGGAGCATCAGCGAATGGTGTTCAGCCTGGCTTACCATTTTTTGCACGATGCGGCTCTGGCCGAAGAGGTGTCCCAGGACGTCTTTCTGGAACTGCACGGGAGGCTGGGGGCGTTGGAATCGCCGGCGCACATCCGGCACTGGCTGCGGCGGGTGACGGCGCACCGTTCGATCGATCAGTCGCGCCGTCGCAAGGCCCGGCCTCAGGTGGGTTTGGACGAAGTTCCGGAGCCGTCCTCGCCGCCCGCCGTGGGCGATCCGCTGCGGGACGGCCTGTTGCGGCGGCTGGTGGCGGCGCTGCCGGAGACGCCTCGAATGGTGGTGGTCCTGCGGTATCAGGAGGACCTGGATCCGGCCGAGATCGCCGAGGTCCTGAGCATGCCCGTGCGAACGGTTAAGAGCCATCTGCAGCGGTCGCTGGACATGCTCCGTCGGAAGATGGAACGGATGGATGGAGAAGCAAAAATATGAATCTGGATGATGAACTCAGGTCGGCGCTGAAGCGGCAGGAACCGCCCGCGGGGTTCACCGATCGCGTGATGGCTCGCGCGCGCGTCAAGCCCGCCGAAAGAAGGTCCACATGGCAGGGCAAGCTGGGCAGGCTGTTCTCGCTGAGGACGCTGGAATGGGCGACGGCTTGCGCGGTGGCGACGGTTCTCCTGGTGGGCGTCGGCGGCGAATACCGCCGCCGCCAGGAGGGTGAGCGCGCTAAGGCGCAGGTGGTCTTCGCGCTCCGTATGGCGGGAAGCCGGTTGAGTTTCGCCCAAAGAATGGTTTTGGAGTTATCGTCCGGAAGGACCGCCGCCCCGGCTAAGAAACCTTCCGTTGGAGAGGAAAGACAATGAAGCGCATTTTATTCGTTTTGTCGCTTGCCCTGATCTGCACTGTCGCGCGGATGAACGCGCAACTGAAGATCAATCTCGATAACCTTGCCTCCAAGGCCAAGGAAGTTGTGGATCTGTCGCTGGATTCCTCCATGCTGCAAACGGCCGGCCGGTTCCTCTCCGCCGAGAAATCGAACGATGCCAAGGCCAAGGCGTTGATCTCCGGGTTGAAAGGCGTCTACGTCAAGAGCTACCAATTTGACAAGGAGGGGCAGTACTCGTTGGACGATTTGAAGCCAATTCGAGAACAGTTGCAGGTGCCTGGATGGTCGAGAATTCTCAACGTCGTGGATAACCGCGAGGGGGCGGAGATCTACCTGAAGACCGAGGAAGGGAAGACGGCCGGCCTCGCGATTCTGGCCTGGGAGGCCAAGGAACTGTCGGTCGTGCAGATCATCGGGCCCATCAATCTGGACCAGTTGTCGGAGTTGGGGGGAAGGTTCGGCATCCCTCCAGTACCCGTCCCCGACGTGAAGAAGAAGTAAACCAAGTGAAATCCCTGAAAGGAATACTATGAAAGCCCTCCTGGCATTGGCGTTTGCGGGATTCTTGCTGGCCCCGTTCGCGGCCGGACAGAAGCTGGATCTGAAACTCGACTCTCTGGCCTCCAAGGCGTCCGACAAATCGGAAATAGACCTGGATAAGGAGAAGATCGGCATCCCCGAGCAGTTGAAGGGGATCGCTTCCGCGCTCAAGGGGGTGTACATCCGTAACTACGAATTCTCCAAACCGGGCGAGTACTCGGACCAGGATCTTGAGCCGTTGCGGAAGCAGGTGGCGAATGGTTCCGGCTGGTCGCGTATCATCCACGTCAGGGAGAAACAAGAGAGCACTGAGATATACGTCCTTAACGCCGGAGGCCAGATCACCAGCCTTCTGATTCTCGCCTGCGAAGCCGCCGAAGTGAGCGTGGTCCACCTGATCGGCTCCATGAGTCCCGAGCAACTGACGGCCTTCGTGAGTTCCAACATTCGCTATTTGCCTATGAACTAGTTGAGATCCCACGACTGAACCGCGACCGGGAGGGAGCGGTCAGTATTTGGTCCGCAGACCACTAGCGCTTCGTTTCGCCGTGTTTTCCAACGATTCTGCGCGGGAGTATATTGAGGGGTATGAGAATCTGCGTCTATGCCCCGCTTCTTGTTGCCGGCCTGATCCTGACCCTTGGCTGTTCCCGCCGCCCGAGCGTTGAGGAGGCCAGGACTTTTCTCGACGGGGCTGAGGCCAAGCTGTTTACGCTTTCGGAAGAGTCCGGGCGCGCGGCCTGGGTTCAGTCGACCTACATTACCGGCGATACCGAGGCGCTCGCGGCTCGCGCCAACCAGCGGCAGATCGACGCGGTTGTGGATCTGGTCAAGCAGTCCAAGCGCTTCGACGGTGTAAAGCTTCCGGAGGAACTCGACCGGAAGCTGAAGCTGCTCAAGCTCTCTCTCACCATGGCCGCTCCTTCCGACCCCAAGTTGAGCGAGGAACTCACTCGCATCGCCGCCCGCATGGAAGGCGCCTATGGCAAGGGCCGGGCCTGCAAGGAAGGTGAGAAGGACCAGTCGAAGTGCCTGGACATCAACCAGGTGACCAAAGTGATGGCCGAGAGCCGCAATCCCGCCGAACTGCTTCAGGTGTGGCGCGGCTGGGAAGCGGTGGGCGAGCCGCTGCGGAAGGATTACCAGCGGTTCGTAGAGCTTTCCAATCAGGGTGCGCGGGAGATCGGCTATGCCGACAGCGGAGCGATGTGGCGCTCGAAGTACGACATGCCCGCCGACGACTTCCCCAAGGAGCTTGACCGCCTCTGGGAGCAGGTCCGCCCGCTGTATGTTTCGCTGCACGCCTACGTGCGCAACCGCCTGCGCGAGAAGTACGGGGAGAGCGTGGTCCCGGCCAGCGGGCCCATTCCCGCCCACCTGCTGGGCAACCCGTGGGCGCAGGAGTGGGGGAACATCTACCCGCTGGTCGCACCGCCCAACGCCGACCCGGGCTTCGACCTGACTCAGATTCTGAAAAGCCGCAAGGTGGACGAGCGCGAGATGGTGCGCTACGGCGACCGCTTTTTCGTTTCGCTGGGTTTCCAGCCGCTGCCTCCGTCGTTCTGGGATCGGTCTCTGTTCACCAAGCCGCGCGACCGCGAGGTGGTCTGCCACGCCAGCGCCTGGGATGTGGACAACCTGGACGATCTGCGCATCAAGATGTGCATCGAGATCACCGGCGAGGACTTCATCACCGTCCACCACGAGTTGGGCCACAACTTCTACCAGCGCGCCTATAACAAACAGCCCATGCTGTTCCGCGACAGCGCCAACGACGGCTTCCACGAGGCGCTGGGCGACACCATCGCCTTGTCCATGACGCCGGACTACTTCGTCAAACTGGGATCTCATCGCCAGCCCCACGGACCCCTCCAAGGACATCGGCCTGCTGCTGAACAAGGCGCTGGAGAAGATCGCCTTTCTGCCGTTCGGGCTGCTGATCGATCAATGGCGCTGGAAGGTCTTTTCGGGCCAGATCCCGCCGGAGAAGTACAACCAGACTTGGTGGGAGCTGCGGCAGAAGTATCAGGGCGTGGCGGCGCCCGTGGCCCGCACCGAGAGCGACTTCGATCCCGGGGCCAAGTACCACGTGCCGGCCAACGTCCCCTACACCCGCTACTTCCTGGCGGACGTGCTCCAGTTCCAGTTTCATAGGGCGCTGGCGCAGACCGCCGGCTGCCAGGAGCCGCTGCACCGCTGCTCCATTTTCGACAACAAGGAAGCTGGAGCGAAGCTGAACACGATGATGGAGATGGGCGCGAGCCGGCCCTGGCCCGAGGCGCTCAAAGCGCTCACCGGACAGGATCGCATCGACGCTACGGCGATCCTGGACTATTTCGCGCCGCTTCAGAAGTGGCTCGATGAGCAGAACAAGGGCAAGCCGGTGGGGTGGTAAAGGCGGCCCTACAGGACTGCGCTGGGCTTGGTAAGGGCCACCCGCTGGCCGGCCGTCAGGCCGGATAATACTTCCGCGCTGGTCGCCGATCGCAAGCCGATTTCGACGTCTTGCTTCGCGAAACCTTCAGCGGTCTTGAGGTATACGAATTGCACGCCGTTCTCGGAGTGCAGAGCTTCCAGGGGGACTGCGAGCACTTCTTCCCGGTGAGCGATTGGAATGGTGGCGGAGCCGGACATATCTGGCATCAGGCGAGGGTCGACACCATCGATCCGCACCTTGACGGAAACCGTCCGGACATGCATGCTTCCCACTCTGCTTGCTACAGCCATCGGGGTGATGCTGTAGACACTGCCTGGAAGCGTCACGGCCGGGAACGCATCCAGTTCCACCCTGGCCGGCATGCCGACTTTGATCTCCCTGGCCTCCACCTGGTTCGCCACGGCATCCAGTTGCATGCTCGAGAGGTCCACGATTCTTACAAACTCCATACCGGGAGTCACGGTGTCACCGAGTTGATATTGAACCGGATTCGCACCGCCCCGATGGAGGGTCAGAACCACCGCCAGACCATCCATGGGTGCCACGAAAGTGAAATGCTTCAGATCCTCGACAATGCGGTCGCGCCGGAGCTCCAACCTCTTGTAGAAGAGCTCGAAGGAGGCAATGTCGGCTGCAATCGAAACCTCCTGGTAGGCCTGTGACTGCTCCGCCTGCTGGTATTGCGCAGTGGTCTGGTCGACCTGGAGCTTCAACAGTTCCTTGTCGATGGCGGTCTTGACTTCGTACACCCGGTAGTCCTCAACTGCCTTGTCCATGGCAGCCTTCCGTGAGCGCAGGTTCTGCCGAAGATTCTCCACGTCCACCTGGCGCTGGGCAATTCTCCGCCTGAGGTTAGCCTGCGCTTGATCGAGGACGTCACCGGCCTCCTCCAGATTCTCCAACTGCCTCGTACTATCGATGGAGGCAATGACATCGCCTTTCTTCACCTGGACGCCAGCTTTAGTCAAGTGAGTGAGCGTCAGCATCGATCGTCCGCCACGCAGGCGCGGCATCTTGATCGAGTTGAATCTTATGGCGCTGGTCCCACCATTGAGGCGGATCACACGGTCTACGGTCGCCGCCTGAACTGCGACTGTGGGGACAACCTGGCTCGCCGCGCTCGCCTGCGATTGCCGGGCGCGATTGGCCATGAGGAAAGCGGCCGACCCGGCCAAAAGAATCGCCGCCAGGACTAGCCACCTCACCCACCGTGTTGAAAGGCCCTGCGGGAGAGACCCTGGCGCCGATGCGGCTTCCGGACCGATACCGTCAACTTCCGGACGTGAACATTTCCCCGTTTTCATCTTTCAACTAGAGTACGCCTGGAAACGCAAATTGACAACCCTGAACCACGACCGGGAGGGAGTCTGCGGGCCGCCGATAGCTCCCGTAGGGGCACGGCGCCGCCGTGCCCCTACTCCACCGGCGGTACTGCGCCGCGCCAGCACCGAAATGGGACCGACAGGGAGCGGTCAGCATTCTAGCCGGGTTGGCGGCGGGACCACTGCTGCCGCACTTCGGCGACGAACTTCTCGGGCTCCTGAGTTTCCAGAAGAACCGGAGTGCCATCGCCTTTCGGCGGCAAGAGCACCAGGCGCCGGCTGTCGGTCCGGTACATGCGAACCGTCTTGCCGCTGGCGACACGGAACCACCCGGCCTTGTAATGCTGATTCGCGAATCCGTTGGTGCGCGCGGTGGGTTGCCAGTCCGTGTCCACGCCGAAGTCCACAATTCGGATGTGCTCGACATCCACGGCGGCCGCATTCAACGTAACCGGATAAAAGCGGTCATGGATTGTCAGCGCTTCCGGAGTCAGGGTGTAGCTCGGAGGACCGGGCGAGTAGAGCATGGCGAACGCCGCGAACGCAAGCCCCACGATTCCAATAGCGGGACCAATCAGCTTGCCGCTGAAACCGCCTGATCCATGAGATCGCATCGCATCCAGGTAGGGGGCGCTCGGCGAAACTTGCGGGACCGAACCGGACGCGCGGATTGCCGTTATGAAGCCGCCCACGTCGTCGGGGCTGAACAACGCCGTCTTTG
This sequence comes from Bryobacterales bacterium, assembly GCA_963734625.1. Taxonomy (GTDB): domain Bacteria; phylum Acidobacteriota; class Terriglobia; order Bryobacterales; family Bryobacteraceae; genus CAVTHW01. Next base: position 141,359 of record CAVTHW010000012.1, read on the forward strand.
CATCGGTTATGACCACCACGGCGTTGCTGCGATTCGTGACGTACCAGGTGGACCTGCCCAGCTTGGACGTGCGGAACAAGCCATAGTAGCCGAACATCCCGCCGCTGCCCCACAACCTGATGCAGCCCCGTAAGTCGTCCGCGGCGGCCGTTCTGACTTCACAAATGCCTTCGAGGGGGATATGGACGTTGCCAATCAGGCGCTTGACCGCGATGGACCGATCCATGATCGCATAGCCTCTTGGGGAATAGGCATAGGACAAGATGACGACCGCCGCTCCCACACCGGCGGCAATAGCGCTTTTGGTAGAGATGACGGCCACCAGGAAGATGACCAACACAGCGGCGGACATGATCTTCGTTGTCGAATCGTATGACGCTGAAAACCACTGTGAGTCGCTCGATCCCACGGACTCCTCCTCAGTCTTGAGTATAGGCGGGCGGGGTGGTGGGCGCCGAAGTGATTCATGCCCACGTGGGGTCTGGCTTTCAGCCAGCCGCCGGCTTTTGAGCCGGCGTTTCCACTTTCATGTTCTCTTTATGAGGACAACCCTCACCCTCGAGCCCGACGTGGCGCGGCTGTTAAAACTGCGCACCCAACGGGAGAAGATCTCCTTCAAACGGGCCGTGAACGACGCCTTGCGCGCCGGCTTGTCCAGGGATTCTTCCAAGCCGCGGGTGAAGTTCAAGGTGGAGCCGGTTGCTCTGAACTTCAAGCCGGGCATCGACTTGAATAAGCTGAACCAACTGGTGGATGAGCTTGAAGTCGAAGAAGCGCGGAAGAAGCTGTTCGAGTGATCGTCCCCACTCGCCTCGACCGACGCCGATTTCGCCCGCTTTCCCGGCCTGCGCTGGTTCAATCCTCTCGCTCTCAAGGCGCGGCGCTAAAACGTATACAGCGGCGTTCCCGCCGGGGGCTCCGCGTCAGCACGGTAGCGGCTTCGTTCAAACGCCGTAGCGTTTTACGATTGCGACTGTTAACCCCCCTCAACCGGAGTCTGTCAATGCCTTCTCGCTATGGCAGTTTGACACGCAACCGGTATCGTAGTGTAAGCTAAGAATTCTTGGTATGGGACGCAAGGCGCAAAAGAACGATTCGTTGCCCGGTTCACTGGACATGTTGATTCTGCGGACGCTGTCGCGGCGCGACCTCCATGGATACGGCATCGTCCAGTTCATTCAACAATCGTCCGACAATGAGCTCCTGGTCGAGGAGGGCTCGCTGTACCCCGCTCTCCAGCGGCTGGAGCTAAACGCCTGGATCGACGGTGTCTGGGGCGTGACCTCGAATAATCGGCGGGCGAGGATCTACAAGATCACGGCGGCTGGCCGCAAACAGTTGGCCGTTGAAACCCGGAAGTACGCCAAACTCACGTTGGCGATCGCGCGCGTTATGGGAGCGGAGTGACGGACATGTTGATACGACGGCTGAGGTATTGGATAGAGAGCGCCAGGCGCAGCGAGGCGCTGCGCGAGGAAATGGAACTCCACCTTGCGGAGAAGGCCGCGGAACTGCAAGCAGACGGTATGACGCCGGAGTGCGCCAGGGCTGAAGCGCGCCGGCGATTTGGGAACGTCGGCCTGAAGCACGAAGAGTCACGGGAGATTTGGATCAAGCGGTTTTGGTCGGAACTTGGCCAGGATGTCCGCTATGGCTGTCGCACCATTGACCGCCAACAAGGCGTTCAGCGCCCTGGCGGTCTTGTCGCTGGCGCTCGGCATCGGGGCCAATACTGCGGTCTACAGCTTGATGGAGTCGATTCTGTTGCGCTCGCTGCCGGTGGCCGATCCCGAGTCCCTGGTGGTCTTGAATTGGCATAGCCGGCCGCCCCAGGACGGCAGCAAGGAATCCGTCCACGTTATGCACGGGGTACAGGGCATGGCCTGGCCGGGCGATAAAGGCGCCATGGTCAGCGGCATGTTCCCATACGGCGCGTTCGAGACGCTTCGCGAGGAGAATCCCGTCTTTTCCACGCTTTTCGGATACTTCGACGGACTAAACCGTACCCTGGCCGTCCGCGGACAGGCCACGAGCGCCAGCACGGAGTACGTCACCGGCGAGTATTTTCGCGGCCTGACAGTGTCGCCGGCCGCGGGACGTCTGATCGGCTCCGAAGACGACCGTCCCGGCGCAGCGCCGGTCGCGGTCATCAGCTTTGCGACCAGCCAGCAGCGCTTTGGGGGACCGTCGAGTGCGATCGGACAACCGGTTCTCGTCGATAACGTTGCCTTCACCGTGATCGGCGTTGCGCCGCCGGAATTCTTCGGAGTCGACCCCGCGGCGGCGCCGGACCTTTACCTTCCGTTGCACACGAATCTGCTCGTAGACGGCGCCAGCGCGGCTCGTATGTATCCCGACGGAAACTTTTATTGGATCGAAATGATGGGCCGTTTGCGTCCCGGCGTAAGCCTGGCCCAGGCGCAGGCAGCGCTGGCTCCTCGTTTCCATCAATGGGTTGCCGCCACCGCGACGACCGACGGTGAGCGCGCCAAACTGCCCGCGCTGATGCTGAATCCCGGCGCCGCCGGTCTGGGCAGTTTGCGCCGCCAGTATTCCAAGCCTCTGTACGTGCTCCTGACGATGGTGGCATTGATCCTGGCGATCGCGTGCGCGAACATCGCCAATCTGCTGCTGGCAAGGGCCGCCGCGCGAAGCCGCGAAATGGCTCTCCGGCTCAGCCTGGGAGCGGGACGGTTCCGCGTCGTGCGGCAGTTGCTTACCGAGAGTGTGATGCTGGCGTCGCTCGGCGGAGCATTAGGGGTCCTGTTTGCAATCTGGGGCGTGCGATCGCTGACGCTTCTGCTCTCCAACGGGCAGGCGAACTTTACGCTGCACGCGGAATTGAACTGGAACGTGCTGGGCGTGACGGCGGCGCTCTCTGTGGTTTGCGGCCTGTTATTTGGCCTCGCTCCAGCGATTCAGTCGACGCGTCCGGACGTCATGCCCGCGCTTAAGAATGGACGCGGGGGCGGACCGCGCCGCCGCGCGCAGCACGTGCTGGTGGTCGCCCAAATCGCGATCTCTTTTCTTATCCTGGTCGCCGCCGGTCTGTTTGTCCGGACACTCAACAAGCTGCACTCCGTCCAACTGGGATACGCCCGCGAGAACATCCTTCTGTTCTCGCTGAATGCGCGCCAGGCCGGGCATCGCGACCCGGAGATCGCCATTTTTTACGCGGACCTGCGCCAGCGCTTCGAATCGATCCCCGGCGTGAGCAGCGCGACGCTTTCGCAATCCTCGATCATCAACGCCGCCCGCGCCGGGCAGGCAATCAGGGGGCCAATGAAGATCGGCGCTGTTACCTTGGATGGCGCGCGCGTCATGTCCGCCGGACCGCGTTTCCTCACGACGATGCGGATTCCGATCCTGGCCGGGCGTGAGATTGACGGCCGCGACCAACCGGGCTCCAGGCCGGTTGCGGTGATCAGCGAGCGGCTGGCGCGAACTTACTTCGGGAACGAGAATCCGGTGGGCAGGCGCATCACGCTCCCGGACGAGAAGCGCGATCTCGAAATCGTCGGCGTGTCGGCTAACCTGCGCTACGGTGGTCTGAAAAATGAAGAGGAGAGTGCAATGACCGTGTTCGTAGCGGTCAGCCAGTTTTCTCCGGACGGAATGACCTACGCGCTGCGCACTGCGGGTGATCCGCTGAGGTATGTCAGCAGTGTGCATGAGATCGTGCGGGAGGCGGATTCCACGCATACCCGTCACAAACGTGGTCACACAGGCTGCGGAAATCGATCGGACGATCAGCCGGGAAATCACTGTTCGCGAAATTATGTACGGGTTTCGCGGTTCTCGCTCTCCTGATCGCGTGCGTGGGACTCTACGGGACGATGTCCTACAGCGTCGCGCGGCAGGTCGGCGAGATTGGAATCCGTATGGCTCTGGGCGCGCAACGCGGCGCCGTGGTATGGATGGTTCTGCGCCGCGTTCTACTACTGGCGGCGGTGGGACTCGCGATCAGCGTGCCTGCCGCGTTGAGCGCGTCCCGGCTTGTCAAATCGTTTCTGTTCGAGACCCAGCCCAATGATCCGGGAACCCTGGTGCTGGCCGGTGTCGTCCTCCTAAGCGCCGCGATTCTCGCTGGCTATGCGCCGGCAAGGCGAGCGTCCCGAATTGATCCGCTGGCGGCTCTGCGGCACGATTAGTCCTCAAAGCTCCAGGCGCTGGTCGAGGCCGGAGCAGTTCCGCGCATGCAATTGCAGAAGGCGGAAGACGAACTGCCGACGCCTCGGACGCGGCGCTGATCCATCGCGCTCGGTACGACCAGGATTGACGGTCGACCTCTCGGACGATAACCGGTGGCACTTGGGTCCAGAATACAGCGACGAATGCCGGCGGATGAGAGCGGATCGCTGCGCAGAGACGCAGGGGTATCTGATCCCGCACGTCGAGCATTCAAGTGGCGCGTCCATCTGGCCTTCTGGTCGGATCGTCACTCGTACAGGGTTCCGGATTACTCCCGAGAGTCGGCCAGCATCCGGCATCCATCCCGGGATCGTGTCCGGATGGCGCGTCACACTGCCGCAGTGGATTCTTTAGCGTTGAGTTAACCTGAGTGGCAGGACCTCGCCATGTCCGAACGCCCCATCCTTTGCTCAGATTCTCGCGCCGCTGGAGCGTGCGAAAGGGAAGCTCATTTATGTCGCAGAAAAGGATTTCTAGCGGTGTCGTACACCGAGTGCCCGCAGATTTAAAAATAGCACTTACATCCGACCCGAAGGCGTTAACAGCATGGGAGGATATTACACCGCTCGCACGCAACGAGTGGATATGTTGGATTGAGTCAGCTAAAAAAGCGGAAACCCGAAGCCGCCGGATCGAGTGGGGATGTTCAAGCCTTAAGGATGGAAAACGACGCCCTTGTTGTTGGCCCGGATGCGCCCATCGCTAATTTCGAGGTGAACAAATTGAACACTCGCGACGGCGCGCCGGAATCGGGCAATCTCCGGTTGGCGCGTAGTTCAGGACTGATCCGCCGGAGCAAGCTTCAGTCAGCCCCTTCATGGAGGAGCAACGCAGGGCTTCCTGGCGCTGTTCAGATACACCAGACCAAACCTGGCGCACGTCGAACCGGCGGCCGATTTGTAATCGGCCTCGGTCTTACTTCAATCCCGCCAAACTCGCGTGCCGGAACAGCAGACCTGACGCGGTGAACAACGCCACGTAGACACCATGCCCGATGGCCATTCTCCGCGCAATGTCGGGCGGCGCGCCCGAAGGCAGCATCACGGCAATCAGCGCAAGCGTCGCCGCCATCGCGAACAACGTGCGAGCCAACCCTCGCGCCTCCAGCCGCGCCAGCCAGGCCCCAACGCCCCCCACCGCGAGCACGCTGTAGTACCACAGGTTCGCCGGATTTTCCGAGTCCGCGACCTGGACCATGTTGGACCACCCCAAGGCGAACCCGGCCACCAGCGCCACACCAACGCCCGCCTTGTACGACCACGCGCCCATCTTCCTCGCGATCAGCGCATACACCATCCCCGTCCCGAAGAACAGGACATACACGATCACGAAAGCTCCCGCGGGCCAGTTCCATCCCTCCACCACCTGCGATGCCACCAGCGGCACCATCAACACGGCCAGCGCCCCCAGCGCCACACGCAGCATCGTCTTTCCCAGTTGCGACATATGAGTTGTGTTCTCCCTAACGATTCCCACCGACGTCTCGAAGAAGATCCACAGCGCGAGCCCGAGCAGTCCCCGCCTAGCGTCCCTGTGCTCCCGGCACAGGTCGTGAAATGTCTGCGCCATCCCCTCGCCGAACCGCTCACGGAAAGGCCGCGGATACAGCCGCAGCAGCATCGCATACCACGTCCGGTAGCGCCGGCCCGCGACGTTAGTGGCCATGCGCCAAACGTCCTTCCGCCACCGCCACCACGCCGCGATACCGCTTCAGCTCCGCTTCCAGCGCCGCCCGCCCCGCGCCTGTGAGCTCGTAATAGATCCGCCGCTCGTCGTCCATCTCCGGATCGACCCGCTTATCGCTTTCCCGGATCAGCCCGGCCTCCATCATCCGCCCCATCGAGCCATACAGCGTCCCCGGGCCCATCTTCGCCTTGCCCTGCGAGTCCGCCTGCACCTGTTTCATGATCCCGTACCCGTGCCGCTCCCCCGTCGAAAGCGCCAGCAGGATGTGCAGCACTGCGGGAGTCAGTGGAGCTTGCGCCGTGTTCTTCTTCGCCATGCTCCAATACTATATCCGTTACGGATATATGTCAAGCCCAACTGAGTGGCAGGTGGGGCGGACGCCCTCGTCCGTAGCCGGACAACCAGGTACGGCTTGGGTTAGCCGATTTCGTCTGAAATCTCCCAACTGCTTGCACTGGACTCATTTGAAGTTGGTTATTCGGATTGTGCCCGGGTGGTCGGCAAACAGGAAGTCGGCCGCGATTACTTCCCACAAGTCGTTAGGTCTGCTGACGCCATTGCAGTCGACCCCGCCGTCACCACCATCCGCCCGTCCTTCCCTCCGCTTCCCCGCGCCTTGCGCCCGCCCCGCATTTCACACCCCACCGACCCCTACGGTCACAACCAAATAAACCATTCCTTTTCTATCACTTAACCCTGCCGCACGGCCGGCCTTACCGCTCCTCTCTGCGATATCTACAGATGGAAGGGCAAGCGTATGCCACCGTCCCAACATCCCGTCTCCCAGAAACAACTCGCTGCTAATCGCACCAACGCCGCCAAACACGTATACAGCGGTGTTCCCGCCGGGGGTTTCCGCGCGTTCAACACGCCGGCGATTTCAGCTCTGCCTCCCCGTTTCCCGCCGTCACCAGCGCCGCCCCTCCTTCCATCCGGTTCCCCGCATCCCCGCTCCCCCCGCATTTCACACCCCACGCCTCTCCTACGATCACAACGAAATAAGCCCTTCACTGTCTATGACTTAACCCGACAACACGACCGGCCCAACCGCTTCTCCCTGCTATATCTATAAATGGAAGGGCAACCGTATGCCACCGTCCCAACATCCCCTCTCCCAGAAACAACTCGCCGCCAATCGCGCCAACGCCGCCAAGTCCACCGGACCCCGCACCGCGCTCGGTAAGTCCCGCTCCGCACAGAATGCCCGCAAACACGGCTTCACTGCCTCCACCTTCGCCGTCGTTCGCCTCGAAGACCTCCAGGAGGTCGACCATCTCCGAGCCGGCCACCAGCCCGTCAACTCCCAGGAACTCTTCGCCATCGAGCGCCTCGCCCTCACCCAACAGGCTCTCTTCGGTGACACGCGATTGACCGTGTCGCCATTGGTAATGCAGCGGGGCCTCTGCGCCAGAGGCGCCCAGCCGCCCTGCCAAGGGCTCCTCCGCGCCACGCGCCTCGAGACCGGCCTCTTCACCACCTGCCTCAACCAGGTTCTCGACTCATCCGGCAACCCCGGAATGGCGATATCGAAATCACCCACGCCCAGAACCGCATCCGCTATCAGGCCCAGGCCGAACGCCACTACCGCCGCGCGGTCGAGGAGTTCGAAAGGCTCAACGCCCTGCGGCAAGAATTACCGAACGAACCCATTTTCGACCCCCAACCCGAACCAAATGAAACCACTTAACCCATGACAAACGAACCCATTAAAGCGCCTGTCACTGTCGATAACTTGGGTTATTCGCCCATGGCCTCAATACACAACTCGGGTTAAGGAATGTGTCTTGGTTTCTGAGTAACATGCGCCGGTGGAGCCAGGGCCGCACATGCTCCTGGCTCAGCGAGATACCACTGAACCACGACCGGGAGGGAGTGGTCAGTATTTGCGACGCACTACGCTAGAACGTATACAGCGGCGTTCCCACCGGAGGCTCTGCGCCGGCGCCGGCCGCGACCAATTCCTCTTCGGCGGCTTTCAACTGGCGCACAAAAAGGCCCGTGTCGCTGAGGTACACTTCCAATTCCGCGGGGCGGGGAATCGTGCCCTGGATCAGGGCCTCGCTGAGCGGGTCTTCGATGTACTTCTGCAAAGCCCGGCGCAGCGGGCGCGCACCGTAACTCCGGTCGCCGCAGGTCTTGTCCAGAATGTACTTGGCCGCGTCCTCGGCGATGTGGATCTTGATCTGCTTACTTACCAGGTTCACGTTAATCTGCTCTACCATCAGGTAGATGATCTTCAGCAGATCGTCGTCGCTGAGCGAACTGAACAGGATCACCTCGTCGATGCGGTTCAGAAACTCGGGGTTGAAGGCGCGCTTCACCTCGCCCATCACCATGTCCTCGACCTTGCTCGGGAGGCCGTCCTTATCCGGCGCGGAGAAGCCCAGTTGCCCGCGCTTGTCCAGGTGCCGCGCCCCCAGGTTGGAGGTCATGATGATGATCGTGTTCTTGAAATCGATGGTATTGCCCAGTCCGTCGGCCAACTGGCCGTCTTCGAAAACCTGCAACATGATGTTGTAGACGTCCGGATGCGCCTTCTCCATCTCGTCCAACAGGATCACGGAGTACGGCGATCGCTTCACCCGTTCGGTAAGCTGGCCGCCCTCTTCGTAACCCACGTAGCCCGGAGGCGAGCCGATCAGCTTCGCGACCGAGTGCTTCTCCATGAACTCCGACATATCGAAGCGGATCAGCGACTTCTCGCTGCCGAACAGGAATTCGGCCAGCGCGCGGGCGACTTCGGTCTTGCCCACGCCGGTCGGGCCCAGAAACAGGAACGACCCCGCCGGCCTCTTTGGCGATTTCAAGCCCGCGCGGGAACGGCGAATGGCCCGGGCCAGCGCGCCGATGGCCTTCTCCTGGCTGACGATGCGCTTGTGCAGTTCCTCCTCGATGCGGATCAGCTTGGCGACTTCCTCTTCGCGGATGGCGGTCATGGGGACGCCGGTCCAGCGCGCCACCACGTCTTCAATGTCGTCCTTGGTCACGACTCCGGTGGATGTGTCGTCGAGGTTGTACTGCTCGCGCAACTTGCGCAGGCTTTCGCGCTCCCGGCGTTCTTCGTCCGAGTAGAAGCGCGCCTTCTCGAACTCGTGGTTGGCGATGGCGCCTTCCATGCGATGCACGATGAACTTGATGCGCTTCTGGATTTCCGCCACTTCTCCGGGCAACGTGGTCTGCCGCAGCTTCACGCGCGCGCCCGCTTCGTCGATCAGGTCCACGGCCTTGTCCGGCAGGAAGCGGTCCGGGATGAAGCGGCTGGAGGTGTAGACGGCGGCCTCTATCGCCTCGTCCGTGTAGGCCACCGCGTGGAACTTCTCGTAGCGCTCCTTGATGCCGTACAGAATCTTGATGGCGTCGAGCTCGGTGGGCGGCGCTACTTTCACGGCCTGGAAACGCCGTTCGAGCGAGCGGTCCTTTTCGATCGACTTGCGATATTCGCCCGGCGTCGTCGAGCCAATGCACTGGACCTCGCCGCGCGACAGCGCCGGTTTCAAAATGTTGGCGGCGTCGAGCGAGCCCTCGGCCGAGCCCGCGCCCACCAGCGTGTGCAGCTCATCGATGAAGATGATGGCGTTCTGGTTCTCCATCAACTCCTTCATGATGGTTTTCAGCCGCTCCTCGAACTGGCCGCGGTACTTGGTGCCGGCCACGATCAGCGACAAGTCGAGCGCCAGGATGCGCTTGTCGGAGAGAAAGCTGGGGGCGTCGCCCTCGGAGATGCGCTGCGCCAGGCCTTCCACGATGGCGGTCTTGCCGACGCCCGGCTCGCCGATCAGCACCGGGTTATTCTTGGTGCGGCGGCAAAGGATCTGGACCAGGCGCTCCAACTCGCCCTCGCGTCCGATGAGCGGGTCGAGGATGCCGTCGGTGGCCGCCTGCGTGAGGTCGCGGCTGAACTCGGTGAGCAGCGAGCTTTCCTTCGGCCGGGACGGTGGTCATCTTCTCCGAACTGGAGCGCGAGATCTCCTCGCGCACTTGCACCAGTCTCAGGCCGCGCTCGTGCAGGATTTCCGAGGCGAAGCACTTCTCCTCGCGCAGCAGTCCGAGCAGCAGGTGCTCGGTGCCGATGTGCTTATGGCTGAGGCGCTCGGCCTCTTCGGCGCCGTAGGCCAGCACGCGCTTGCACTCGTGGCTGAGGGGCAGGTCCACCGAGGTGGACACCTTCTCGCGGATGGTGGTGTGGGACTCCACCTGTTTTCGGATGGATTCGATGGCGGCGTGCGAGCGCAGAAAGCGATTAGCCAGGGCCTTGTCCTCGCGCAGCAGGCCCAGCAGCAGGTGCTCCGTTTCGATGTACGGGCTGCCGAACTGGCTGGCCTCGTAGCGGGCGAAAAAAATGACCCTGCGAGCCTTTTCCGTGTATCTTTCAAACATAGGCTTTGCCGTCCTCCAGCGAACAGGGAATCAGGGCTCCCCCCTCTAATCTCAAGGCCCGGTCGCAGCGTTGCGCGAACGAGAGATTGTGGGTCACGTAGATCGTGGTCAGACCGTGCGCGCGGTGCAACTCGTCGAGCAATTCCATAATCATGCCGCCGGTGCGGGTGTCCAGGTTGCCCGTGGGCTCGTCGGCGAACAGGAACTCGGGCTTGCCCACCAGCGCCCTGGCCAGCACCACGCGCTGCTGCTCCCCGCCGCTCAGCTCGCCGGCGCGGTGCGAAGCGCGCGCCCGCAGGCCGACCTCCTCCAGCAGGGCCATGGCCGCCGCCGCCGCTGCCGCGTGCGAGACGCCGCGGATCAGCAATGGCATCATGACGTTCTCGATCGCGGTGAACTCGGGCAGCAGGCAGTGCATCTGCCAGACAAAACCGATCGACTGGTTGCGGAGGCGCGCCAATTCCGAATCGTCCAGCGAGGTGATCTCTCTCGAACCGATGTGAATCGTCCCCGCCGTAGGCCGGTCGAGCCCTCCCAGCAAGTGCAGCAGCGTGGACTTGCCCGCTCCGGAAACCCCGATAACGGCCAGCCGCTCGCCGCGCCTTACCTCCAGGTTGAGGCCGTCGAGCACAACCAGCTTATCGTCGCCCGAGCGGTATCTCTTGCCGAGACCGGCGGCGCGAATGGCAAGATCGTCAGCCGGTTGCATGCTCCAACTCCCTCTAAATACTACGCTAGCATGGAACAGGTGCGATTATGAGATACCTGCTATCAATTTTGCTTGTGACGACGTTTGCTTTCGCCCAGGTTAAGCGTCCGGTCGACGAGGGCACCACCAGCGCCGGTCCGGTCCGGCTCACAGTCATCAACCACGCCAGCCTGGTGATCGAAGGCGGGGGGCTGGTGATCGCCGTCGATCCGGTTGGCGCCAATCGCTACGAGGGCTTGCCTCAGGCCGACCTTATCTTGATCACCCACGCCCACGGAGATCACCTGGACCCGGCGGCCGTGGCGAAACTGAAGAAGACTACTACGCTGGTGCTGGGGCCCGAGTCGGTGGCCAAGGCCCTGGCCGGGACTACGGTGATCCGCAACGGCGAGAGCCGCAAGGTGGGCGAGTGGACGATCGAGGCCGTGCCTGCCTACAACCTGAAGCGCGGCCCTTCGCCGGGCTCGTTCTACCACCCGAAGGGCGACGGGAACGGCTACGTTCTCGATCTGGCAGGCAACCGCTGCTACGTTGCCGGGGATACGGAGGCGATCCCGGAGATGAAGGCGTTGAAGAACATCTCCGTGGCTTTTCTGCCGATCAATCTGCCGTACACCATGACCCCGGAAGAAGCGGCGGAAGCGGCCAAGTCCTTCATGCCGGCGATCGTTTATCCATACCACTACCGCGGCACCGATCTGGCGGCCTTCCAGAAGGCCCTGGAGGGCTCCGGGATACAGGTGCGCCTCCGGGATTGGTACTACTGATCCGGATGCCCGGCGGTTGTGTCAGGTTGACACAGCCGGGGTGCAGTATGCCCCATCTTGCCGGTCTTGTTGCGCCGTGCGAGTGTTTGAAACCAATGAGTTGCAAGAGCGGCCAGTTGGTGACACACTTGCTGAAGTCATAACGAATTGATGCTGTAGTTCTTTGAACCTGCCCTCTGCAGCAACTGGTGGAAACGGGGGGTGAGCGGCTTAACGAAACAGCGTGCTCGCGGGAGACATTGTTTTGGGATTCATCCTCTCACTCGGCGTTACGCGGGTTGCCGCAGAGGGACTTTTTTTGCGCTCAATTCAGGCTTCATATAGACTCGCCCGGGATCCACTGGTATCGGCGGCCATCGGGCATTCGTGGTCGAGGAGATAGGACGCGGGCCTCGCTAGGGATGGAACTGACAAGCGGGTATTTCAATCACCCGTGGCGTTGACGCCGGATCCCAGCCCAACAGGGCAGACCGCATCGGGACGAGTTCTCCGAACCGTTCCGGTGCGGTTTTCTATTTTATCTGGTGCGTTAGGCTGTAGAATATTCCCATGGGCAAGCCTGTTCAAGAACTGAGAAGGAGAGGAAGATATGGCAGCGAAAACTATAGGAGTTGGTCTCATTGGATGCGGCTTCATGGGCCGCACGCACTCGAACGCATACCGGCGGCTTAATAACTTTTTCCAGGTCGAGCACCGGCCGGTGCTGAAGGCCATTTGCGACGTCGCGGTGGATAAGGCGAAGCAGTGGGTGGACATTTGGGGCTATGAGCGCGCCGAGTCGGATTGGCACAAGCTGATGGACGCCAAGGATATCGATCTGATCGACATCTGCGTGCCGAATTTCGCGCACAAGGAGATCGCGGTGGCCGCGGCCAAAGCCGGCAAGATGATTATCTGCGAGAAGCCGCTGGCCATGAACGCGGCCGAGGGCGAGGAGATGGTGCGCGCGGTGGAAGCGGCCAAAGTTCCGAACCTGATTTCGTTCAACTACCGGCGGGTGCCCTCGATCTCGCTGGCCAAGCAGATCATCGACGAAGGACGCATCGGGCGGGCGTTCCACTACCGCGCGACGTACTTGCAGGATTGGACGATTTCGGCCGACGTGCCGCAGGGCGGCGACGCGCTGTGGCGGCTCGACGCGAAAGTCGCCGGCAGCGGCGTCACGGGCGACCTGCTGGCGCACTCGATCGACACGGCGATGTGGCTCAACGGGCCCATCGCGCGGGTGACGGCCAAGACCGAGACCTTCGTCAAGGAGCGCAAGCACGCGATTAGCGGCAAGGTGGAAGCGGTGAGCATCGACGATGCCTGCATGTTCCTGGCGGTGTTCGCCAACGGCTCGATGGGGACGTTCGAATCCACGCGTTATGCGCGCGGCCGGAAGAACTTCAACACCTTCGAGCTGAACGGGGCCGACGGCAGCGTTTACTTCGACCTGGAGGAGCCGGAGTATCTCCAGTTCTTCGAGTACAAGCAATTGCAGTCGGGCAAGAAGATGGAATCCCATCTGACCGGCTGGCGCAAGATCCACGTCACCAACTCCGAGCACCCCTACATGAGCCACTACTGGGTTCCGGGGACGTGCATCGGATACGAGCACACGTTCCTGAACCAACTGGCGGACTTCGTGGCGGGCATCGAGAGCGGCGTGCCGGCGCAGCCGGACTTTCGCACCGGGCTGCAGACGCAGCGGGTGTGCGACGCGGTGCTGGAGAGCGCGCGCTCGGGCAGTTGGGTCGAGATTCCACAGGTATAAAAGGAGACGATGAGCATGAGTCACCCAGGTCCGCACAAATACCCCGCCGTGCACAACGCGATGTGGCCGGGACTGGTCGGGAAGGGCCCCGACTCGGAACCGCCGATTGATCTGGACACGATGCTGAACCTGACCGCCGCCGCCGAAGTGGACGGCGTGCGGTTCGACGGCGTGGATCTGTTTCTGTCACTGCCGCACACCGACATCGATTCTACCGACGACGAACTGAAGGCGCTGGCCGAAAAGCTGGCGTCGAAGAAGCTGAAGGCGGGCTCGCTGGTGGCCCCGGTGTGGGGCGGGACGGGCGGCGGCTCGGCCATGGGGGACGAAGCGCAGCGTTCGGCCTTCCTGACCCAGGTGAAGAAGGCCTGCAGGATCGGGCGCAAGCTGCGCGACCTTAAGATCCGGGAGTACGGAGTGATCCGGATCGACTCGGCGACCGGCGTCGAGGAGTGGGCCAAGGATCCCGAGGAGAACACCAAGCGGATCGCGCAGACGTTCCGGGAGGCCAGCAGCATCGCCGAGGGTTTCGGCGAACGGCTGGCGGCCGAAGGCGAGATCTGCTGGGGCGGGATGCACAGTTGGCGGCGCAACGTGCAGTTGCTGGAGATGGTGGGCCGGCCTAAGACCCTGGGCTTCCAGGCGGACATGGCGCACACCATGCTTTTCACCATGGGTTACAACGCGCCCGAAGACAGCCTGCTGCCAGAGGATTTCGATTGGTCACGGAAGGACAAGCTGGCCGAGGCGTACCGTAAGATGGCCAGCGCTCTGCGACCCTGGACCATCGATCTGCACATCGCCCAGAACGACGGAACGGTGAAGGGCTCGGGCTCGCACGACAAAACCGGCCGGCACTGCCAGCCGCTGGACCCAAACGGAAAGCTCGACATCGTGCGTGACGCGGGCGCCTGGATGCACGACGAAAGCGGAAACCCGACTCGCGTTTTGGCGCATATCTGCTGGGACGGCTGCATGTTCCCGAACTCGGTTCTGCTGGGCCAGCAGATCTGGAACGAGATTCTGGCCACCATGATCGCCGTCCGCAAAGCGCACGGCTGGGACTGACAGCATGACGCTCCGCAGGGAGGAAACAATGAAGGCATATATTGTTGTGACGGTTATTCTGATGGTTGCCGCTGTGACCCTGGTTTCGGCGCAGCAGCCGCCCGCGGCCAAGCCTGACGATGCCGCGGGATTTGAAGCGATCTTCGACGGCAAAACCTTGAAGGGTTGGGACGGCGAGCCGGGCTTTTGGCGGGTCGAGAACGGAACCATCGTCGGTGAAACCACGGCCGAGAAAGGGATCAAGGTCAACACCTTCCTGATCTGGGCTGGCGGTACGGTGAGGGATTTCGAACTGAAGTTGGAATTCCGGCTCACGGCTTCGGCCAACAGCGGTCTCCAGTACCGCAGCACGATCGTTTCGGCCGCGTCTAATTGGGCCATGAAAGGCTACCAGGCCGACATGGACGGCGCCAACACGTTCACCGGCATGCTGTACGAAGAGCGGGGGCGCGGATTCCTGGCGCCGCGGGGCACGTTCAACCGGATGACCGATGGGAAGATCTCGAAGCAGATCGCAACGCTCGGGACGGCCGATGGACTCAAGGCCTTCATCAAAACTGGTGCGGAATGGAACCAGATTCATGTAATCGTGAAGGGAAACACGTTGATCCACATCATCAATGGACACGTGATGGCCGCGTTTATCGATGAGGATCCGGCCAACCGGGCCATGGAAGGAATGCTGGGTTTGCAGTTGCACGTCGGCCCGCCCATGAAGAACGAGTTCCGTAACATCCTCTACAAAAAACTATGACCTACTACCGTGGCCGAAAAGCAGTCCAACTGGAGAATGACTCGGTCCGGCTCACCGTCCTGGCCGAGGGCGGCCATATAGCGGAATTGCTGTACAAGCCGTCGGGGGTGAATCCGCTGTGGACACCCCCGTGGGCGTCCATCGAGCCCTCGACCTACGATCCGGCAAAGCACACGGAGTACGGAAAGGGGGCCGATGGCTTGCTGCTGTGCGGCATCATGGGCCACAACCTGTGTCTGGATATCTTCGGGGGGCCTTCGGAGGAGGAAGCCGCGGCCGGCATGACCGCGCACGGCGAATCTTCGGCGGCGCTTTACGATGTCTCCGTCGCGAGCGGCGTCCTCACCGCGCGAGCCACTTTCCTCGAGGCGGGACTGGGCTTTCAGCGGACCATTTCTTTTGAGTCCTCGACCCTCTTACGCATTGCCGAAGAGGTCGAGAACCTCACCGCTTGGGACCGTCCCATCGGCTGGACGCAGCACGTCACCCTGGGCGACCCCTTCGTGGAACCCGGCGTCACCGAGTTTCGGGCCTCCGCGACCAGGTCCAAAGTATTCGAAGGCGATTTCGCGGGGGGCAAGGGCTACATGGAAATCGGCGCCGAGTTCGACTGGCCCAACGTCCCGTGCATCGGCGGAGGCACGGTTGACATGCGGACCTTCGTCGATCTGCCCGTGTCGGGCGCCTACTCCACGCACCTGATGGACCCCCAGCGCCAGGACTCTTTCTTCCTCGCCTGGAATCCGAAATCGAAGGTGCTGATCGGATACGTCTGGAAGCGGTCGGATTTCCCATGGCTCGGCATATGGGAGGAGAACCGCTCGCGCACGGGCCCGCCCTGGAACGGCAAGACCATCACTCGCGGCATGGAATTCGGGGTTTCGCCGATGCCCGAGACGCGCCGCGCAATGATCGAGCGGGGCAGTCTCTTCGGAGTCCCCGGCTTCCGCTGGGTTCCGGCGAAGAAGACGGTCCGCGCCGAGTACCACGTCTTGCTTACCGCCTCCGACTCGATACCCGGCGAACCACCGGTCGTGTAGCGGCATGGTTCTGGAAGTCAGGAATCTCTCGAAATCCTTCCCTGGCGTCGAGGCTCTGCAAGACGTTCATCTCCAAGTGAGTGCGGGACAGGTGCATGCCCTGACCGGCGAGAACGGCGCGGGCAAGTCGACCCTGATGCGAATCCTGATCGGCGTCGAGCAGGCCGATGCAGGGGAGATTCTATACAAGGAGCACCGCGTTCACCTCAAGAACCCTCACGAAGCGCTGCGGATGGGGATCTCCATGGTTCACCAGGAGCTACTGCCGTTCCCCGATCTGACGGTGGCCGAGAACATCTGCATGGGACGGGAACCCACCCGTTGGTTTCCGGGCTGGCTCGACAGGACCGCCATGAACCGCGAGGCAAGCCGCCTGCTGGGGCGCCTGGGCTCGAGCCTTCCTCCGGATCGCGGCATGAAGCACCTCAGCGTGGCCGAGATGCAGACGGTCGAAATCGCCAAGGCCCTTGCCAATGACGCCGAGGTGATCATCATGGACGAGCCCACCTCAGCCATCTCCGGGCGCGAAGTAGAGGCCTTGTTCGACGTCATTCGCGAGGTGACGGCCCGAGGCGTGGCCGTGATCTACATCTCCCACAAGCTGGAGGAGATCTTCCGCATCGCGGACCTGGTCACCGTGCTGCGCGACGGCCGCCACGTCGCTACCCATGCCATCGGCGAATTGGACGAGAACAGGCTGGTCACCTTAATGGTCGGGCGGGAACTTAGCGCCGAACCGCCGGCGGGCTCCGAAGCTCCGGGGGACGCCGCGCTGGAGGTTCGGGGGCTTAGTAGGCCCGGCGCGTTTCAGGCGGCGAGTTTCACGGTGCGGCGCGGAGAGATCCTGGGCATCGCCGGGCTGATGGGGGCGGGCCGCACGGAGTTGATCAGCGCCATCTCCGGGCTGGCGCCGGCCCAGGCGGGCGAGATCCTGATCCGCTCCCGCGGCGTTCGCATTCGATCTCCCCGGGATGCGATCGCCAATGGCATCGCGATGGTCAGCGAAGACCGCAAGGAGTACGGGCTGGTCCACGCCATGTCCGTCAGCCACAACGTCACACTCGCCGCTTTGGGCAAGTTCTGCCGCGGCGGGTTCATCGACCGCGCCGCGGAGAATGACGCGACGGACCGGCAGATACGGGCGCTCTCCATCAAGACCCCTGGCCGCAATTGCCAGGTGCAGTATCTCAGCGGCGGCAACCAGCAGAAAGTGGTTATCGCCAAGGCGCTGTTGACGGAGCCCGAGATTCTCATTCTGGACGAACCGACGCGGGGCATTGATATCGGCGCCAAGGCCGAGGTCCATGCCATCATGCGGCGTCTGGCTCGTCAGGGCAAGGCCATCATCATGGTATCGTCCGAAATGGCAGAGATCGTGTCTTTGAGCGACCGTATCCTGGTTATGCGGGAAGGCCGTATCGCCGCCGAGTTGAGCCCGCCTCACGCCAACCCGGAGGAAATCATGAAGCACGCCATGCTGAACTGAGGAGAAGCGATGGCGATGCGTTTCACGGCAACTCGATCCTGGCGGGGGCAGTTGGGCCTGGTCATAGCGCTACTGCTGATTTGCGCGGCGCTGTCGTTCGCCACGCCTGCTTTTCTGACGGTTCCAAACCTGCTCAACCTGGTGCGGCAGGTTTCCATCAACGGCATTCTGGCCGTAGGCGTGACCTACGTGCTGCTCACCGGCGGCGTGGACCTGTCGCTCGGCTCACTGGTGGCTCTCACGGGCGTGGTTGCGGCCTGCTTTGCCCATCCGCAACAGTATCCGGTTGCTGTGCCGGTGCTGATGGGCGTGCTGGCCGGGGCTTGCTGCGGCGCAATCAACGGTTTGGTCGTCACCCAGGGCCGGGTCGCGCCGTTCGTGGTCACTCTCGGCATGATGACCGGAGCGCGCGGGCTGGCGCTGGTCATCAGCGGCGGCCGGCCGGTCTCGAATCTGAGCGGAGAGTTCAACAGAATAGGCGGCAGCGACGTTGGCGGCGTCCCCATCCCGATCCTCGTTTTCCTCTCGGTCGCCCTGGCCTCGCACGTGTTTCTCAAGAACTTCAAGCTCGGGCGCTACATCTACGCCGTGGGCGGGAACGAGAACGCCGCGCGCGCCTCGGGAGTCGGCGTGAAAGCGGTCAAGGTCTTTGCTTATACCGTGTGCGCGGCGCTAGCGGGCCTGGCCGGCGTGGTGCTCGCGTCGCGGATCACTACGGGCCAGCCGAACGCGGGAGTGGGCTACGAACTGGACGCGATCGCGGCTGTCGTGATCGGCGGTACCAGCCTGTCCGGCGGCGTGGGAGGCGTGGGTGGAACCGTTTTAGGGGCCCTGCTCATGGGCGTCATCAACAACGGGCTGGACCTGTTGAATGTCTCATCCTATTACCAGCAGATCGTCAAAGGCGTGATAATCGTGGGTGCGGTGTGGATGGACCGGAGCCGGGAGAAATGACCAGCAAGTCGGGGGAAGCGATTTTTGGCGCGGCTATGGCGCTAGTGCTGGCGTCGATTCCGTGCGGTTGCAGCCGGCCGCCGTCCCAAACCGGCGGGAAGCCGGTCGTCATCGGCGTCTCGGTGTTGAACCTCTCCTCCGAGTTCATTGTGATGCTGAACCGGTCCATGGAGGCCAAGGCGCGAGATCTAGGCGTTCAGTTAATCGTAGGCGACGCCGAACGCGACCCGGTCAAGCAGGTTCGCCAGGTGGAGACCTTCATTGCCCAGAAGGTGGATGCCATCATTCTGAATCCCTGCGAGGTTGAGGCCAGCGCCCCCGCCGTGGATAAGGCCATCGCCGCCGGGATTCCGATCGTGAACGTGAATTCCGAGACCCGGTCTGCTCCCACCGCGTTTGTCGGCTCCCGGGACGAGGAGTCGGCGCGGATTGCCATGGACTATATTGCCCGGCGCCTGAAAGGCCGCGGCAACGTGGTCATGATGCACGGCTTCATGGGCCAGGCCGCGCAGATCAAGCGGGATCGCGGCGCGCGTGAAGTCCTGGCCAAGTCGCCGGGCCTGAAACTCCTCGCCGATCAGACGGCCGATTGGGACCGGGCCAAGGCCATGACTCTGATGGAAAACTGGATTCAGTCCTACGGTCCCCAACTCAACGCAGTCTTCGCGCAGAACGACGAGATGGCCATGGGCGCGCTGCTGGCCCTGGAGCAGGCGAAGCGGAAAGACAAAGTGATCGTGGTGGGCGTGGACTCCATCGCCGACGCGCTCCAGGCGGTCAAGGATGGGCGTCTCGATGCCACGGTTTTCCAGGACGCCAACGGCCAGGGCGGCATCGCGGTGGAGACCGCCGTCAAGATTGTCCGCAAGCAGCCGTACGAAAAACAGGTGTATATTCCGTTTCAGTTAGTGACGAAAGAAAATGTGGGCCAGTTTCTGAAGTAGCTCACCTGGCCCGACGACATGGAGGAGCACAGCATGGATCGACGCAGGTTTCTCACCCTTTCGCCGGTGCTGTGGTGGGTCTCGAGGGCCAGCGCTGCCGCCCCGGCCGGCGAGTGGAAATCGCTATTCGACGGCAAAACCTTGCAGGGCTGGAAGGAGACGGCGTTTCCACTACCGGGCAAGGCGCGCGTCGAAAACGGGACCATCGTTCTCGAGAAGAAGTACATGACGGGCGTCACCTGGACCAGCTCGTTCCCCAAATCGAATTTCGAGGTCCGCTATGAGGCCGTCAAGATTGATGGACGCGACTTTTTCGCCAGTGTGACGTTCCCGGTGGCGGACTCCCACTGCTCATGGATCGTCGGTGGTTGGGGCGGTAATGTCGTGGGCCTGTCCAACGTAGACGGGTGGGATGCGGGGGAAAACGAAACCACCACGCACATGGAGTTTGAAACCGGCCGGTGGTATGCCTTCCGGCTACAGGTGACCGACACGCGGATCCAGGCCTGGATCGATGACGAACAGGTCATCGACGTCGACCTCCAAAAACACTGGGTTGAACTGCGCGCTGGTGAAATCGAGGCGTCGGCCCCCTTCGGCTTCGCCACCTACGAGACCACCGCGGCCCTGCGCAAAATCGAGTACCGGCTGCTGGCGCCGGCCGTTACGCGGTAATCCCGACGACCGACTTCCAGGTGGCCTCTTTGCCCGTGTAGGCGGCGGTTCGTCCCAGTATCGCCACACATGTGCTGAGCGCCGACCGCTCCACCGCGTTCTCCGGGTTGTTGTTCACGATCCTTCCCAGAAAACTCTCGATGTGGTCGATGGTGATGTCGCGTTTGGCCAGGATTTCCTCGGGCTTCCCGGCCTCCTTGTAGTGCGTCATCCTCGTGCGCGAAATCTGGATGGTTCCCTTGGTGCCTGTGAACTCCTCGCCGATCCGGTTGTATCCGCGCGGCGTCATTTGGTTGGCCTCGAAATTCACTACAAAACCGTTGGGCCATTCGTAGATGACGCTGATGTTGTCCAGGATTTCGAAATCCTTGCGGATCTTCTTGTTTCCGTTGGCGATGGCGCGCAGAGGCAGGCCGCCCAGGAACCAGTGCAGGACGTCGATGTTGTGGCAATCCTGTTCGACGATTATGTCGCCCGACAGCGCCCTGTAGCAATACCAGTTCCGCACCTTCTCGATCGCCGGGTCGGGGTAGGGCTTGCGAGTGAAGGGGTTGTTGGCGATCCACGCGGAGCGCGCGCAGGCAAGCTCCCCAAGGTCGCCATTCTCGATGCGCTTGTAGGTCTCCAGGTACAGGGGGGAGCTGCGCTGCTGGAAGCCGACCGAGATCGTCTTGGACTTGTCCGCCTGCTTGGCCACCTTGATGGCGTACTTGCAGTCAGCCACGCTCACCCCGATGGGTTTCTCGAGGTAGATGTGCTTCTTGGCCTGGACCGCTACTTCCAGCATGCGGGGATGTTCGAACGGCGGCGAGACGATGAAGATGGCATCGATGTCCGGCGCCGCGATGATCTTCTCGAAGTCGGTGTAGGTCGTCGGGTTCTCAACCTTGATGGTTTTCTTTGCTTGCTCGAACTGGTCCGGGAAGCGGTCGCAGATGGCTGTCACCCGGGCGCGGGGATCCGCGTGGGCGATGCTGGCGTCGTAGGAGCCGCGGTTGCCGGCGCCGATTAGGCCGACGGAAATCTTGGAATTGGCCTGCGTGCCACGCACGGATTGCGGAGCCACGATGGTAAAAGCAGTGGCTGCCGCGGTGGCTCCGGACTGCAAGAAGGTTCGACGAGAGGTCTCGTTATTCATGTCTATTAACACTCCGTTAGGATGAAGGGCTGAAGATAGTCTCCCACATTTCGCGGGCCCAGTGAGCGGCCGGGTCTGGGTGCGCGACACAAAAGTGGGAGTGTCGCCAGACGCCGGGCCGAAGCCCGGCGGCAGCGTGTGCCCAGCATGGGCAGAATCTTGTTGGATGAAAGGAGCCAATCGGAGCCGATGACGGCAACCGTAGTTGAACCGCAAGGCGTAGCCGCGAGGTGAAGCTGAAAGAAGCGGTAGGCAAACCCTCGACCGTAGGAACACGAACTGGCAGCGAGGCCGGGTGCGGGCGGCAAGCTGGCCCTGAACAGCGAAGCCCAAAGCTCATCAAGACGCATCAGGTAGAGCCAGTCGGCACGAGGGGAAAGATTCTGCACCTTACCTGGGGAGATCTCCTTCGGTGAGAGCCGGGGAGAAGTCAGCAGAGGCCGTAGTAGCTGAGAAGCCGCGTAACGGCGGTGGAGCCAAGGGCCGAAGAACCAAAAGAACGGAGTTAGAGAAGGAACTGGAAAGGAAGCCTGGAAAGGCCTGAAATCCAAGCGCCGCGAAAGCGGTCGAAGTCAGGAGCGCCGAGGCAGAAGCGGTGGAGCCGCAGTGAGCCGGAAGGCGCAGGTCAGAAGGCGAAACTTCCGCGGACCTTTCGACGGAGAGCAATGTACGAGACGTTGATGGAAGCAGCCGTAACAGACGAGAACTACCGGCTGGCCTTGGGGGCGGTGAAACGCAACCAGGGAGCGGCGGGCATCGATCGAATGACCACGGCGCAACTAGAACCGCATCTTCAAGCGAACTGGTGGATACTCAAAGACAAACTTCTGAAGGGGACCTACGTTCCAAGCCCCGTGAGGCGGGTCGAGATACCCAAGCCGAGCGGGGGCACGCGGAGGCTGGGCATCCCTACGGTACAGGACCGGTTCATTCAGCAGCTGCTGTTGCAGGTGCTGACGCCGATCTTCGATCCGAAATTCAGCGAGCACAGTTACGGGTTTCGGCCAGGACGCAGCGCGCAGGACGCCGTGCAAGCCGCACAGCAATACGCGCAGGGAGGGAAGGATTGGGTGGTAGATTTTGACATTGCCAAATTTTTCGACCAGGTCAATCACGACATCCTGATGGGCCGGATCGCGGCAGTGATTCGGGACAAGCGGGTGTTGCATTTGATCGGGAAATTCCTGCGGCGGGGAGCGATGGTGGACGGGTTGGTGGAAGCGAGCGTGGAAGGGACCCCACAAGGGGGTCCGCTTTCGCCCATGCTAGCCAACATCTATCTGGATGCGCTCGATAAGGAACTGGAACGGAGGGGGCATACGTTCTGCCGGTACGCGGATGACTGCAATATCTACGTAGGCAGTCAGACGGCGGCGGAACGGACACTGACTTCGATACAGGGCTGGATCGAGAAGCACCTGCGATTGAAGGTGAATGCCGCCAAGAGCGGAACGGGGAGGGTCTGGGAACGCAAGTTCCTGGGCTTTCGACTGGATCGCCAAAAGCGGATCGGGATAGCACCGGAGAGCTTGCAGAGATTCCAGGCAAAGGTTCGCGAGATGTGGAATGCTCGCCGCAGTCGCACCAGTACGCAACTGCGGGACGAGTGGAACCGCTACGTCCGAGGCTGGTGGGGTTACTTCCGGCTGGCCGAGGCGCGGCAGCCCGTCCGCGAACTGGAGAAATGGGTCCGCAGGCATATCCGAAAGTGCTTCTGGTTGAGATGGCACGGCCGCCAAGGACGGCTGCGCAACCTGCGTCGGTTGGGGCTTAAGGGAACCGCTCTGGGTGTCGCGACGCTTAGTCGTGGTGCTTGGCGGGTGGCCGCCCAACCGGAATTGCATCAGGCCCTGAGCAACTCAGTCCTACGCCGGTACGGCTTTCTCTTTCCTTCAACCCTTGCCGCGCCTTAAGGCGGCTGGGTTCAACCGCCGGATGCGGAAAACCGCACGTCCGGTGGTGTGGGAGGGTGACGGGGCGCAATCCTCGTCACTCGACCCGATCAGAAATGGCTGCCCCACAAGCACGCCGGCGATTCCACTTTCATGTCACACGCCCGCTGACACTGGCGCGGTGAGGCGCTGGGCCAGCAGTGTCAGGCTATCCGCGGGTATGCTCTCCGGTTCCGCGATGAGCAGGGGCGCGCCGAGCCTGTAGGCGGTTTCCAGCGCCTCGGCGGCGGGAGGGATGACGCCGGCCACCGACACACCTAGTTCCGCGGAGGCCTGCTCGTAGGACATATACGCCAACATCGGGTTCTTCGTGACGAGCACGGCAGCCAGAGTGCTCTTCTCCAGTTCCCAGAACTCGAGCAGGTTCATCAGCCTCTTGCCGGCCGCCACTCCGATCGGCTCGCGCTCCATCACCAGTAGGAACTGGTCGCACATCCGGGCGCAGACCCGATGGGCGGAGCCGGGGGTGGCGGCGAGATCCACGACCACGAAGGCGGCTATACCGGCAGCCGCTCGCAACAGGGCCGCCACGCGGTCCGGATCCGAATCCGACCATTGCCTCTCCTCTTGCGGAGCGAAGAGGAACTGGACGCCGAAGTCGGAGGCCACGAGGCTCTTCCGAAGCTCCGTGGCGTTGATCTGGTCCGGCTCGAGCGCGAGCAGTTCCGCCAGGTCGTGGCGCGGCGACAGGCGCAATTGCAGGGTGAGCCCGGCCCGGTACGGGCTGAGTTCGATGGCCACCACGCTCTTCCCCTGGCGGGCCAGGGCCACGGCCACGTTCAACGCCACGGTGGTGGCTCCACAGCCACCCTTGGCCCCCATGAAGCCGAGGATCTTGCCCGGAGCCGCCTGCGCGGCCCCGCCCAGCACTTGATCCAGGGCCCTGCCGCGCTCCACGGCGAAGCGCAGCACGCGCAGAATCGCGGCCGGTTTCACCGCGCCTTTGACCAGGTAGTCCTGGGCGCCTTGCGCCACCGCCTTCAGACGCCAGGCCCTCGTCGTCCAGACCCGTCAGCACGACGGCCGGCACGCGCGGAGCAAGCCCTGTGAACAGACTCGAAGGTCGCCAGTCCCCGGCTGTCGGGAAGCGAGAGATCCAGGATGATGGCGTCGAATGCGCCACCCTCGATCCGTGCCAGGCCCGCGGACAGGCGATCGGCCACTTCCACTTCCACGGCGTCGCCGCTCACCCCCGACAGGGCCTCCCGGATCAGGCGGGCGTCGCCGGGGTTGTCTTCAATCAGCAAGAGTTTGATGGGCTGCGTGTCTAGCATGTGGTCCTCCGCAGTAGATCGGCCAACCCTGGGATTTTCTTGAGGCTGAAGTGCCTCCGTGCCCGCCAGCGGGAGTATTCTTAGGGAAAGGACGGTGTACATGTACACAAGGCGAGATTTCGGGAAGCTCGCAGTGGCGAGCATTCCAGTTTCAATGTATGCAGCGAAGATCAATTCGGTTGTCGGCGGCGTCCGGCTGGGCTGTAACACCTATGGTTGGCGTGATCTGCCGCGCGTGGAAGGCGACACGAATCAAGTGAATGCCTGGATCAAGGCGCTAACTGAAGTCGGCCTGGGCGAGTGCGAAATCATGAATAACGTCATCGAGCCGTCGACGGCCAGTCCGATGGCAATGGGCGGCGGCGCGGCAGGGGGCGGACAGCGAGCAGCGGGTGGCGCTGCTGCCCGTGGCCCTGGCGGCGCTCCTGGCACCCCAGGCGGAGCCGCGGCGGGCGGCCAGCGTGCGGGCGGCGGAGGGGGCCGCGCTCCCCAGACTCCGGAGCAGTTAAAGGCCCAGCAGGATAGGCGCGAGAAGCTGCGGCAATGGCGGCTGACGACGCCCATGAGCTTCTTCACGGACGTCAGGAAGAGGTTCAACGACGCGGGGATTCAGCTCGTTTCCTACACCTGCAATGGCATGGGAAACGACTACACGGATGCCGAGATCGACAAGCACTTCGAGCAGGCCAAGGCGCTGGGCGCGCAATACATTTCCTCTTCTACCCAGGTAAGCGTGGCGCAGAAACTCATCCCGTTTGCCGAGAAGCATAAGTTCAAGCTGGCTTTCCACGGCCACGCCGCAGTTGATAACCCAGACGAATTCGCCACAGTCGAGACCTATGAGAAGGCCTTCGCCATGTCGAAGTACTTCTGGGCCAACCCCGACATCGGCCACATGACGGCGGCCAACCTCGATCCGATCCCGTTCATCCAGAAGCACCATGCCCGGATCGCGTTCATACACATCAAGGACCGGAAGAAGAACCAGGGGCAGAATCAACCCTTTGGACAGGGCGACACCCCAGTCAAGGAAGTGCTCCAGCTCGTCAAGAAGAACAAGTACCCCATCCCGTGCTACCTGGAATTCGAGTACCGGGTGCCGGAGGGGTCGACGACCCTGGCTGAGTGGAAGAAGAGCCTTGAGTACATGAAGGCCGCGCTGGCGTAGCCAACCCGCGAGCCTTTACTTGCCCGGGATGACCACTGTCCCCATGTCCTTGGGGGAGGACTGGATCACGATGCCGCCGCCGGTTTTAGGGGCCGCCTGCTTCTTCGCCGTCTCCTGGACCTGTTGGACGAGTCTTCTGCAGTTCCGCTTGCGGGATGGTGATGGAGATCCGGGCGATGTTGCCTTCCGTCTTGAGATCCAGCCGCTGGAGGAGCGTCATGGAAGCCCCCGCCTGGGGTGTCTTCTGCGCGGCCATCTGAATCATGCCGGCCAGAAAGCGCACCACGTCGGCCAGGGCTGTGGCGTCTTTGGGGGAGCGCGTCACCGCCTCCCACGCGAGCAGAATGTCATTGCCGAACTTGATCCCCCCGCTGGATTCCAGGATGTTCTGCATGACGTCGCCCTGCAGGATGCCGCTGACGTTGGAATCGGGCGCAGCGCCTGCCAGATTGGATACCGGGATGACGGAGACTGCCCAGAAATCGTATTGGCCGCTCACTTCGCGGGCCTTGGCGAGCAATCTCGGATCGGGTCCGGGTCCAGCGCCGCGCCGGTTGATTGCGCCCTGGACGCTTAACGGGTCGCCGAGCACGGCCGTGGAGCGGTCCAGGAAGGCGCACCAACCGTCGGTCTTCTCCTTGCCGGCCAGAACCTGGACGCCGCCATATGACTGCACGACCGCCCCCATCTGCGCGGCGCTGGCAAGTGATCCGCTCGGGGTCGAAGGCTCCCCGCACGAACACCAGGCCGGTGACCGTCTTGGCGTCGCCGCTGGAGGCAATCAGGAACTCGCTCAAGTCGCGCCGCAGGTCGAAACCCGTCAACTTCGACAGTTGCTGTAGCTGCTGCTGGTCGGAGGACTGGGCCTGGGACATCACGAACCGGAGGAAGGGCGAGTCCAGAAACTGCGAGAGGTTGCCGCCGGCGATCATCTTGGCGTCGGCAGGTACCTGGCTCAGCAGAGACGGATCGACGGCGGGGGTGGCGATACAGGCGAACACGAACAGAACCACAACGCTTCGTCGCCAGGCTGGCATGCAAAGGCCTCCTAAGTTCACTAACGGCATCCCAGCCCCAATATTACACCCCGACCGGGATCTGTTCGACGATGGAAATGCCGAATCCTTCGAGGGCCACGATCTTCCGGGGGTGGTTAGTCATGAGCCGGACCGAGTGCAGCCCGAGGTCGGACAGAATCTGGGCGCCGATGCCACTCTCATATTGGAGGAGCTTCTGGCCATCCGCTGTGGTGTAGTGCATGAAGTCCGGCGGGTGAGCGGCGAGCCTGTCCCCCCCGCCGTTATGCAGGTAGACCAGAACGCCCACTCCCTCCCGCGCGATGTGGCCGAGTGCGGCACCGAGCAGCTTGCCGCATTCGCATTCTTTGGAGGCGAAGACGTCACCGAAGGTGCACCGGGTCTGCACTCGGACCAGGACTCCCTCCACCCCCGCCGGTTCTCCCAGGACGAGGGCTAAGTGGGACTCGCGGTCGATGGTAGTTGTGTATAGAATCGACTTGAACCTGCCGAAATCCGTCTCCACCGACCCTTCCGCGGCGCGCCGGACGCAATGATCGTTGCGCAAGCGGTACCGGATCAGTTCCGCAACGGAGATCATCTTCAGGCCATGGCCCCGGCAGAATGCCTCCAATTGCGGGACGCGCGCCATGGTCCCGTCCTCGTTCATGACCTCGCAGATTACACCGCCGGGCGAGAGGCCGGCCAGGCGGGCCAGGTCCACCGCCGCCTCGGTCTGGCCCGCCCGCACGAGCACTCCGCCTTCGCGAGCGCGCAACGGGAACACATGGCCGGGGCGCGCGAGATCCTCGGGCCTGGAAGCCGGGTCCATGGCGACCCGTATGCTGAGAGCCCGGTCGGCGGCGGAGATGCCGGTTGTCACTCCGTGCCGGGCGTCGATGGATTCGCAGAAAGCGGTCCCGAATTTGGATGTGTTGCGGGACGTCATGAGAGGCAGATGCAACGCCTCGCAACGTTCGGGACTGAGGGCCAGGCAAATCAGGCCGCGGCCCTGGACCGCCATGAAGTTAATGATTTCGGGCGTCACCCGCTCCGCGGCGACGGTAAGGTCCCCCTCGTTTTCGCGGTCCTCGTCATCGACCACCACCAACATGCGGCCGGCTCGGAACTCATCCAGGGCTTCGGGAATACTAGCAAATGGCATCAGTGCTCTCTAGTGTGGGGCGGGCAACCCTGCCCGCGGCCGGCCTTCCGGCCGGCTGAACCCGCTGGAAAGCGGGTTCGCAGGCTAAATAGCCTGCCCCACCACACCAGTGTAGCGTTCCGGCCTATCTTGCGGCGCGAGTCGCAACTACCCAGTGTGCAAAAATAGAGGTATGAACGGCTTCAAGACGGTGCTGTTGCTCGGGCTGCTCAGCGGGTTGCTGCTGGTCGGGGGTGAAGCGATCGCCGGGCGACAGGGCCTTTACATTGGCCTGACGGTCGCGTTTCTAATGAACTTCATCGGCTACTTCTTCTCGGACAAGATAGCGCTCCGCATGTACTCGGCGCAGCCGGTCTCCGAAACCGAGCACCCGGAAGTGTATCGCCGGCTCGGCCTGATTGTGAAGAATCTGACCATGCAGATGGGGCTGCCGATGCCCCGGCTGTGGCTCATCCCGGAAGCCGCGCCCAACGCGTTCGCCACCGGCCGCAACCCGGCCCACGCTTCCGTGGCGGTGACCCAAGGCTTGCTGGAGTTGATGAACGAGCCGGAGCTCACGGCGCGTGATCGCCCACGAACTGGGCCACGTCCGTAACCGCGACATCCTGATCAGCTCCATCGCGGCCACCATCGGCGCCGCTATCACCATGCTGGCGCGCATGGCCTTCTTCTTTGGAGGCAGTCGCGACAACGATAGTCGCGGCGGCGGGGCCTTCGGCGGGCTGTTCATGCTGATTCTCGCCCCCATCGCCGCGTTGTTCATCCAGATGGCCATCTCGCGCACGCGCGAATACTCCGCCGACGCCGCCGCGGCGCACTTCACTGGGAACCCCTCTGGCATGATCAATGCGCTCCAGAAGCTGGAGCACTACTCCAAACGCATTCCGATGGACGCCTCTCCATCCACCGCCCACATGTTCATCATCCAGCCCTTCAGCGGCCAGAGCATGATGCGGCTGTTCTCCACGCACCCGTCCACCGAGCAGCGGATCGCCCGGCTGCAAGCGATGATGTGAGCCAGTCACCGGTTCCCATAGTTCGGGTCAACCGCAAGGGAGCGGCGCGGGTCGACTCCGGCCATCCCTGGATCTTTGCCAGCGACGTGATCGATCGCCGTGGGGCCTCGCCCGGCGATGCGGTCACCGTCGTCGACGCGCAGGGGCGCGCCCTGGGGACGGCGCACTTTAGTGCCAGCTCGCAGATCTGCCTGCGGATGCTCAGCCGGCACGTGGAGGACATCGACCGCGGCTTCTTCGCCCGGCGGCTCGAGTCCGCGGCCGATCTCCGGCGGCGGCTGGTTACCGATAGCACTGCCTGCCGCCTGGTATACGGTGAGGCCGACGGGCTCCCGGGCCTGGTCGTGGACCGCTACGGCGAATACCTTGTACTTCAGGCGCTCGATCAGGGCATGGACCGCGCCACGCCGGAGATCGTCGCCTGTCTTCAGGAGATGTTTGCGCCGGCGGGCATCATGGCGCGCAATGACGGCGCGGTGCGGACGAAGGAAAATCTGCCGCTCAGCGTCTCCGTGATCGCCGGCGAAGTTCCAGAGCGGGTGCCGGTGCGCATGCACGGTTTGGAACTGCACGCCGACCTGGCGCACGGGCAGAAGACCGGCGTCTATCTGGATCAGCGCGAAAACTACGTCGCCGCGGCGCGCTACGCTCGCGGCCACGCCCTGGATTGTTTCACGTCGGCGGGAGGCTTTGCGCTGCACATGGCAAGCCGGTGTGAATCGGTGGAAGCCTTTGACAGCTCCGCCGACGCGCTGCGGCTCGCCGAAGAGAACCGCGCCGCCAACGGCATTACGAACGTTCACTTCCACGAAGCCGAAATCTTCGACTTACTCGCAAGATATGCCTCGGCGGGCCGGAAGTTCTCGACGGTGGTGCTCGACCCGCCGGCTTTTGCGAAGTCGCGCGCGGGGCTGGAGGGGGCGGCGCGCGGCTACAAGGAGATCAACCTGCGCGCGCTGCAAATGCTGGAGCCGGGCGGGGTGCTGGTCACCTGTTCCTGCTCCCACCATATGAGCGAGGCGCAGTTTTTGGAGATTCTGGCTTCGGCCTCGCTCGACGCCGGCCGCACCTTGCGCGTGCTGGAACGCCGCACCCAGGCGCAGGACCATCCCATCCTGCTCACCGTGGCCGAAACGCACTACCTGAAGTGCCTGATTCTGGAGGCCGTGTAGGGCGGCCTTGCCAGGCTCTCCCGATGCTGATCGAAGCCTTGAGTAGCGCCCTGACTGGGATGATGCCGCCCAGGCGGTGAGCCGCCAGCGCCGCCAACCCCGCGGATGCGAAGCATCCGCATGAGTCGCAGTCGGGATTCCCTCCGAGTTGGCACGGCGTCACCCGGGTCTTGAGGTCCGCCGACAGCGTCAGGGTCGTCAGCGCGAACACGCACTCCTGGGGGCTTGGCGGGGGCGCAGCAAGCTGCCGGATCAGCCCCTCGCCCATCTCCAGCTTGGGAAACCGCGTCCGCAACTCAGCGAGCTCGGCAATTGCCTGGGATCGCTCGCTGTCCGTCAACCTTTCCGGCGACTGATCGCCGACTTGTGGGGTGAAAAGGCTGAACCAGACCTTGTGGATCCCGGGCCGTGGAGTCCAGAACTCGAGGAAGTCGTTTAGGTATTCCGGCCGCTTCATCATCTGGCTTGTAACCGTGCAGTGGATCGTGACCTTTTGTCCGCCGATGTTCTTCAGGATTCGGTCGTATGTTGCCGGCGCCCGGCGCAGGTTGTGTTCGGGCGGCAGCCCGTCGATCGAAACGACCACGGTCAGGCCAGGCATCGCCCCCCACTCGGGCGCCAGCGGCCTGAAGGCACTGGTCACGATTTGCACATGAATCCCGCGCGCCAGCAACAACGGGATCATCGCCTCAAGTTCCCTGTACCGCACCAGCGGGTCGCCGCCCACTAAGGACAGATGCAGAGGCTTAATGCGGTCAACCATCTCGAGAACGCCCTCCACCAGCGCCTGCCCCTTGAGATCATCCACGCTCCGCAGCGCCATATCGCCGCCAAGATGGGCCTCCTCGTAGGCATAGCAGCCGGGGCAACGGAGCGGACACTCCCGCGTGATCTCGATGGAGAGCGACGGTTGCTCTCCTTTGAGAATCTTGCCCCAAGCCCGCAGAATCCCGCGTATCTTCATTGGCACCTTCGGCGCAGGTTCGGTCTCTCCAGTCGGAGAAAGCTTAGCACAAGGGCGGCGGGCGTCAGAACCACCGCCGTCCGGATAAAGTGGGTGAAGACGGGGGCGATCTGGACCGGGCCCGGAGGCGGCTCGCGGGTTATCATAGAGGTAACCTTGCTTTCAATTCATAACCTCTCGATGCGCTTCGGCGCCAGAATTCTGTTTGATGAGGCCACGTGTACGTTCCTCGCGGGTCGACGCTACGCGATTACGGGCCCCAACGGCGCCGGCAAATCGACGTTGATGAAGATCCTGACCGGCGAGATTGAGCCTACCAAGGGGTCGGTCACGCGGCCGAAGAAGTTGGGCGTGCTCCGGCAGGACCAGTTCGCATTCGACGCGTTTCGCGCGATCGATACCGTAGTCATGGGCAATGCCCCGTTGTGGAAAGCGATGGAAGAGCGGGACATCCTCTACGCCAAACCTTACGAAGAGCACACCGACGAAGACGGGATGCGGTTGGGCGAACTGGAAGGAATCGTCGGCGAAGAGAACGGCTACACGGCGGAATCCAGCGCGGCGGTACTGCTCGACGGGCTCGGCGTGGAGGCTTCGCTGCACGAGCGGCGGATGGGGGAACTGCAGGGCGGGCAGAAGATGCGGGTGCTGCTGGCGCAGGCTCTATTCGGCTCGCCGCCAGCGCTGCTCCTGGATGAGCCCACCAACCACCTGGACCTGGATTCAGTGCATTGGCTGCAAGATTATCTGCGCAACTACCAGGGCGTGCTGATCGTGATTTCGCACGACCGGCACTTTCTGAACAGCGTGTGCACGCACGTGGCTGATATCGACTACGAAACGGTGATCCTCTACACCGGCGGCTATGACGACATGGTGCTCGCGAAGACCCAGATCCGCTCCCGGATCGAGGCCGAGAACGCCCAGCGCGATAAGAAGATCGAGCAGTTGAATGAGTTCATCGCCCGGTTTTCCGCGGGCACACGGTCGAGCCAGGTGACATCGCGCAAGAAGGAAGTGGAGCGGCTGCAAACTTCGGAACTGGCAAAGTCGAATATTCAGCGGCCCTACATCCGCTTCGACATGAAGCGGCAGTCGGGGCGGCATCCGCTGGAGTGCAAGGGCCTGACGAAGTCCTACGAAGAACTTAAAGTGATCGACGGCTTCACGGCGAGCGTGTCTCGCGGGGAGAAGATCGCGCTGATGGGGCGCAACGGAGCCGGCAAGACCACGCTGCTCAAATCGCTGATTCGCAACGCGACAGGATTCATCGACGAGGCGGACCGTAACTTCGAAGTCAACGGGGGCAGCGTAGGCTGGGGGCACGAAGTGGCGGTTGGCTACTTCCCACAGGACTACGCGGGTTCGATCCGGCAGGACACAACCGTGATCGAGTGGCTGCATGATTTCGATCCGCAAGCTGCGCAGGAGGACCTGCGAGGGCTGCTCGGGCAGATGCTGTTCAGCCGGGACGACGCGTTGAAGGCAACTAAAGCGCTCTCGGGCGGGGAAGCGGCGCGGCTGATCTTCTGCCGGCTGATGCTGCAGCGTCCGAATTTCCTGGTGCTCGACGAGCCGACTAATCATCTTGACCTGGAAGCGATCAATGCGCTCAATATCGCGCTTCAGAAATACCCGGGAACGGTGTTGCTGGTGACCCACGATCACGATTTGATCGATGAAGTGGCGACCCGGATCTGGCATTTTGACCGCGGGCGGATCGAGGACTTCAAGGGGCCGTACGAGGAATACGCGACCCGCGCCCCCGCGGCCGCCGAATGGTAAAGTTGAGGCTGGAATGGCGGTCAAGAGCATCCAGAGCTCGCTTCAGGAGCGCGGCATACGGCTCACCCAGCAGCGGAAGGCGCTGCTGGAGGTGATCGACAAGACCGGCCTGCACCTGGACGCGGAACGCCTCTACGAGCTGGCCCGGCAGAAAGACCCCAAGATCAACCGCGTCACCGTCTACCGCACCATCAAGATGCTGAAGGACGCCGGCCTGGTTGATGAACTCGACCTCATGCACTGGAGCGGCGACCAGCACTACTACGAAAGCCGCCTGAAACAGGAAC
This sequence comes from Bryobacterales bacterium, assembly GCA_963734625.1. Taxonomy (GTDB): domain Bacteria; phylum Acidobacteriota; class Terriglobia; order Bryobacterales; family Bryobacteraceae; genus CAVTHW01. The sequence continues at coordinate 174,703 of CAVTHW010000012.1, forward strand.
ACGCCCACATGATCTGCCTGCAGTGCGGCCGGGTGGAGGAGTTCTTCGGCGAGCCGCTCAAGAAGCTGCGCCAGCGCATCGAGTCGCACTTCGGATTCCAAGTAGTCAACGTCCGCATCGAAGTCGGAGGCTACTGCTCCAACTGCCAGCGACTGCGTTCGAGCGAGATCCGGCCCGGGCCGGGCGATACACTAGAAACCTAAATGCTGCTATACGCGATTACGATTTTCATCAGCGCATTCCTGCTGTTCCAGGTGCAGCCCATAATCGCCAAGATCATTCTTCCGTGGTTTGGCGGCGCGGCGGCGGTCTGGTCGGCATGCATGCTTTTCTTCCAATTTGTCCTGCTGCTGGGGTATCTCTACGCGCACTTCCTGGTGCGCTACCTCCGACCCAAGGTGCAGGTGATCGTACACGTCTCGCTGCTGGCGCTGACTCTGGCTTTGCTCCACATCATGCCGAGCCAGGCCTGGAAGCCGTCCGGCGGCGAGGACCCCGTCTTGAAGATCGTGGGACTGCTGGCCGCTTCGGTGGGTTTGCCTTACCTGGTTCTCTCGACAACCGGCCCCCTGATGCAAGCCTGGTACGCGCGGAGCCACAACGTAGCGTTTCCATACCGTCTGTTCGCCGTGTCTAACCTGGGCAGCCTTCTGGCGCTGCTGACCTACCCGCCCTTCGTGGAACCCTACGTTGCGACCAGCCACCAGGCGTTGATGTGGTCGGTAAGCTATGGCGCGTTCTGCCTGCTCTGCGCGGGTTGCGCCTGGCAGGCGCGCCGGGAGTCCCCGGCTCAGGTTCAGCCCGAGGCGGCCAGCCCCGAAGCGGCCAGCCCCGAAGCGGCCAGCCCCGAGGCGGCCAGCCCCGAGGCGCAGGAGTCCAACGGGGCGCCTTCCTGGGGCATGTACCTATATTGGGGAGCGCTCACGGCGTGCTCATCGGCGCTGCTGCTGGCGGTCACTAACTTCATGTCGCAGAACGTGGCCTCGGTGCCGTTTCTGTGGATCCTGCCCCTCGCGTTGTATCTCGTCAGCTTCATTCTGACCTTCGAGAGGGAATCGTGGTACCGGCGGAACATCTATATCGCCCCGCTCGCACTGGCGCTGGGCGGCATGTGCTACGGGATCGCGAAGTTCGACGGAGGCACGGACCTGCGCTATGTGATCCCCACCTTCGCGGGAGCGCTGCTCGCCTGCTGCATGTTCTGCCACGGCGAAGCGGCGCGGACCAAGCCGCATTCCCGTTACCTGACCGGTTTCTATCTGACCATCTCGATCGGCGGCGCCATCGGGGGCCTGTTCGTGGGGGGCTTCGCGCCGCGCGTTTTCAAGGGATTCTTCGAACTGCCCGTGGCGCTGGTTTTTTGTGCGCTTCTGGGCCTGATCGCCTACTGGCGCCTTCCCAAGGCGATCTGGGCCGGATGGGCCGCGCTCAGCATCGCGCTGGCGGTGGTCCTCTTTATCCAGGAACGCGACGTTGTGAAGGACTCCAGGTTCATGGCCCGGAACTTCTACGGAGTCCTGCGGGTGACACAGACCGGCGACCTCCAAGACCCTAACGTTTACCGGGTGCTGGTGAACGGGACGATCACGCACGGATTGCAGCTCCTGGCGCCCGACAAGCGCCGCTGGGCCACTACGTATTACGGGTCGGAATCGGGAGTCGGGCTGGCGATCAACAACACCCGGCGTTCGGCTCAACGCGTGGGTGTCATCGGCCTCGGAGCCGGCACCCTGGCCGCCTACGGCCGCCGGGGCGACTACTACCGCTTCTACGACATCAATCCACTGGTTCCAGAGGTGGCCCGCAGGGAATTCACGTTTCTCATGGACTCGCCCGCGAAGGTCGATATAGCCATGGGCGACGCGCGATTGAGCCTGGAGAAAGAGTCCAGCGAGCAGTTCGACGTGCTGGCGGTGGACGCATTCTCAAGCGACTCCATCCCCATCCACCTGCTGACCCTGGAAGCGTTCCGGCTGTACTTCCGGCATTTGCGCCCGGGAGGCATCCTGGCGGTTCATGTGAGCAACTCTCATCTGCAACTGGAGCCGGTTGTCGAGCGGCTCGCCGCGGCGCTCCACAAGAGCTCGATTTTCGTGGATACGCTGGACAGCGCCGGCCAGGTCTACGGCGCTTCATGGGTTCTGCTCACGGACCAGCCGGATTTGTTCTCGCTGCCCGCATTTCAGCGCGCCGGCATACCGCTGATGGCGAAGAAGGGGCTTCGAACGTGGACCGACGACTACAGCAACCTGTTTCAGATTCTGAAATGACACTTATGAAAGAGAACTACACACACATCCTTGACCTTCGCCAGCACGGCAGCGTGCCCGCGAACGGAATTCTCAGCCAGACGCTCCAGAGCGACGAGCGGTCGAAGGTGGTCCTATTCGGTTTCGCCGCCGGCCAGGAGTTGTCGGCGCACACCGCTCCGTTCCCCGCAACCCTGACGTTTCTCAAAGGCGAAGCCTCGCTGCGCCTGGGCTCGGACGAGCAGGAGGCGGCGGAAGGCACGTTTGTTTACATGCCGCCTTACATGGAACACGGCGTCAAAGCGAAGACGGACGTCGTGATGCTGCTGACGATGATTAAGAAGTAGGCCCGCGCTTTGCTATATTCGTGGATAGAGGTGCGCTTTCCATGAAATGGGCTGGAGTTGGCGTTTCCCTATTCCTCGCAACCCTGCTCTGCGTCTTCGCGGCTCAGCAAGGGCCGAGCCGGGAAGGGGCGGATACCGTCGTCAAGCCCAAGAAGAAGGAAACCGCACCCGCGGTAGAGCAGCCCAAGATTCCTTCCAAGTACCCTAAGAAGCCGGATCTGCCGGCGGACGTTCCCCGGTTCCGCAGCGACGTCTTCACGGTGAGCGTGGATGTGACGGTACTCGATCCCCGCGGGCGTCCCATCCCCGACCTCGGCCAGGGGAACTTCCGCGTTCTCGAAGACAATGTGGCCCAGAAGGTCGAGTCCTTCGAGCCGGGCGAGGCGCCCATGACCGTCTGCCTGCTCATCGAGTTCAGCAACCTGTTTCAGAGTTACTACAGCGAGACGTGGTTCCAGACTCTCCAAGCTTCCTATGGCTTTATGGAAGCGCTGAAACCGGAAGACTACCTGGCGGTGGTGGCCTACGACATGAAGTCCGAGATTCTCTCGGATTTTTCGACCGACAGGCGTGAGGCGCAGACAGCGCTCCAGCAGCTCAGATTCGCGGGCTTCTCCGAGGCCAATCTCTTCGACGCCCTTGCGGACACCGCAGAGCGAATGAGGACCATTGAGGGGCGCAAGGCAATCGTGGTGCTGTCCTCCGGCATCGACACCTTCAGCAAACTTACGTACGACAAGGCGCGCAAGAGCCTGCAGACCTCCCAGGTCCCGGTTTTCGCGATCGGACTGATGCAGTCCATCCGCATCAGGTATGAGTCGCGCATGGATGCCATCGCCCGCATGGACTTCATGCAGGCCGACAACCAGATGCGGACGTTCGCGAACGAGACCGGCGGCCAGTCTTACTTTCCCCGCTTCGAGGCCGAGTTTCCGGGGATCTTCAAGCAGATCGGCGCGGCCCTACGCACCCGCTACAACCTGACCTACCATCCCCTCAACCAGGCGCGGGACGGAAAGTATCGCAAGATTAAAGTCGAACTGGTGAAGCCGGGCACCGACGAGCCGCTGCCCGTCAAGGACGAAAAGGGCAAGCCCGCCAAGCTGACGATCATCGCCAAGCCCGGCTACACGGCGCCCATGCCGGTCGAATAGGCCGCGCCCAAGTTCAGTGCACCGGCAGGCGCAAGAAGTCAAGCACTGAATCTAGCGCATTTCCAGAGCGATACAAGAGCATTGACAGAGCGATTTAAACTCTGTTAACTTCGCTGAGTCCCGATGATCACCTCGACTCTTGCTTCACGCACCGGTCCCGCAAACATCCTTCTCGTCGATGGCAACCGAAGCGGCGGCGCCGCCCGCAAGTCGGTTCTCGAAGAGCTGGGCCACTCCGTGACCACGGCCGCCTGCGGCGAGGACGCGCTGGACAGGCTCTCGAAGGCCAAGTTCGACCTGGTGGTGACGGGCCACCGCATGGCGCGCATGGACGGCGTCGAGCTGATCGGCAGAATCCGCGCGGTTGATCCGGCCGTTCCCATAATCCTGCTTTCGGCCTATGTGGATGCGCTGGGACTCACGGAGGCGAACACCGGCGCCGACCTGGTGCTGGCGAAGAGCGCCAACGAGGTGGCGCACCTGATCCGGGCGGTATCGCGTCTGCTGCGCCTCAAAGCGGCGAAGAAGCCACCGGCTTCGCAGCGTTCCAGGCTGAAGGCCCGGCGGCAAAGCGTTTAGGCCTGCCTCGGGTGTGCGACATTAGAGTGGAATCGCCGGCGTCCACCGGTCCCAACCGGGTTTATGATCGGAGGAGGAGTCCAATCATGCTCGAAATCACGTGGCTGGGACACAGCACGTTTCAGTTCCGTCTGGAAACCGGCGAAGTCATTCTGGCGGATCCCTGGATTGAGGGGAATCCCGCCTACCCCAAGGGGCATACGTTTCGAAGGCTTGACGCGATCCTGATCAGCCACGGGCACTCCGACCACATTGAGGGGGCTATCGCGCTGGCCAAGCGGTTTTCGCCGAAGGTGGTCGCGATCTACGAAACCTGCGGCTGGCTGGAGTCGAAGGGCGTCAGAAACGTGTTGCCGATGAGCAAGGGGGGCTCGCAGCAGGTCGGGCCCGTCACGGTGACGATGACCCACGCCGTACACGGCTGCGGCATCCTGGATGACGGCAAGTTCGTCTACGGGGGCGAGGCCGCGGGATATGTGATCGAGTTACCGGACCGGCGCTGCGTCTACTTCTCCGGCGACACCAATGTGTTCTCCGACATGCAGTTGATCGAGCAGCTATACCACCCAGAGCTGGCGATCATCCCCATCGGCGGCCTTTTCACCATGAGTCCGCGCGAAGCCGCATTGGCCTGCCGTCTGCTGAAGCCGAAGAAAGTGATCCCAATGCATTTCGGCACGTTCGCGCCCCTGACCGGCAGGCCCGAGCAACTCGCGGAACTTATCCGCGATATTCCGGAAACGCAGGTCTGGCCGCTCGAAATCGGCAAACCCGCCGCCTGGTAGGCCGCCGTCCCTGGCGCCTGGCTCGACCCCAGCTCGAGTCATCCGCTTCATTCTTAACGCACCCTTAACAACAAACTAGCAACCCAGTGGCAGGCCCGTGAGTCTACTCAGTCGGAAGGAGTTGAGAGGTACTCAGAAAATTAACTCGGAGGGAGAGAATATGAGGAACAAGATTCTGACAGGTTTGGCAGTTTCGTTCTTTGGGGTGTTGATGGCAATGCCGCTGGCAGCGCAGTCCTTCACTCTGAGGGCCAACATTCCATTTCAGTTCGTCGTCGAAGGGAAGACGATGCCGGCCGGCACTTACTTGGTCCGAAGGAAAACTCGACGCGTGTGGTGAGCCTTCAGAACTTCGCCGACGATGTCTTCGGTTCTGATTGCCACGCTACCAGCCGGGCTTTTGGACCACATGAATCAGAATGAAGCCAGACTCTACTTCCACCAGTACGGAAGCCAGTACTTTCTGTCCGACATCTGGGCCGGCTACAGCGACACCGGCGTGTCCATTCGAGAGACGCGTACCGAGCGGGAGTTAGCCAAGAGCGCTTCACTGAGGCAGCCCGATACAGTGGCCGTGCTGGCAAGACGCTAGAATGGCGCTTTGCAACTGCTTGCTCACTGGGCTGACAGGCTTGAGGCGGCAAACCGGAACTGGGCTCCGGTTGCCGCCTCAAGCAATTTCCCCCCGCTGTATAATGTAATCTGTAGGCTGAGCGGGTTCCCTTGTGAGCGAATTGCAGACATCGGCTTTTGATACGATCGAGAGCGCCCAGGACTACATCGATTTACTGGTCCAGGCGGTCGAGGAGGCCCGGCACGACGTGGGGTCGGAGATCAGGCTCTCCAGAAGCCCCAGCGAAGAACGCCGGGTCCAGGCTCTCCAGCTCGCCGCGCTCAATCTCACCAAGCTTGACGGTCACATCTCCCAGTGCCGCCGCATACTCAACGACCTCAGGACGTTGAGGCGGCTGCTGCTTGACGAGAGAAAGTCCGCCGCCTCCGCGCACTCCACCTCCCGCGCGGCAGGCGCGGCCTGACGACTTCCGTCACGGTATCATGTCAGAGTGATGGGGCTCTTTCGACGTTGTGTGCTGGCCGGCGTGCTGTGCGCCGTATCAGCCGCCGCCTTGCTGGCGCAGGGGCGCGAGTACATCCAGTCGCACTACGACAAGAAGGAATATCGGGTTCCCATGCGGGATGGCCGGAGGCTGTTCACGGCCGTGTATGCGCCGAAGGACACCTCGAAGTCCTACCCCATCCTGATTACCCGGACGCCCTACGGCTCGGGCCCCTATGGGCCGGAGAACTTTCCCGAGACGCTGGGTCCGTCGCCCGCGTTCGCCACCGAGGGCTACATTATCGTCAGCCAGGACGTGAGGGGCCGCAACTCATCGGAGGGCGAATTCGTTAACGTCCGGCCGTACATCCCGGACAAGCGGGGGCCTCAGGACGTGGACGAGTCCTCGGACGCCTACGACACAGTCGCATGGCTGCTGAAGAACGTCTCCCATAACAACGGCCGGGCCGGTTTCTGGGGCATCTCTTACCCGGATTCTACGCGGCCATGGCCGCCATCGACGCGCACCCCGCGGTAAAGGCCGTCTCGCCGCAGGCGCCCGTGGCGGAGTGGTTCATCGGCGATGACTTTCATCACCAGGGAGCGTTCTTCCTCACGCCGGCTTTCAACTTCCTGATAGATTTCGGCCGGCCCGGCCAACCACGCTTCTCGCACGGCACGCCCGACGGATATGAGTTCTTCCTCAGGATGGGCCCCCTGGCGGAAGCCGAGAGGAAGTACTTCAAAGGCGACGTGCCCTTCTGGAGCGAACTCATGCAGCACGGCACGTACGACGATTTCTGGAAGGCGCGCGCGGTCCCGCCGCGCCTTACTAACATCAAACCGGCCGTCATGACCGTGGGGGGCTGGTTCGACGCCGAGGATGAATACGGCGCGCTGCACGTTTACGAGGCCATCGAACGCCAGAATCCCGGCGCCTACAATATCCTGGTGATGGGCCCCTGGTTCCACGGCGCCTGGGCGCGGGACGAGGGCGAAGTGCTGGGGAGCGTCCGCTTCGACTCGAAGACCTCGCTCTTCTACCGCGACAAAATAGAGCTCCCCTTTTTCGATCACTTTCTCAAAGGCAAGGATGATCCCCGCCTTCCCGAGGCTTATGTCTTCCAGACCGGGGCGAATCAATGGAAGCGGGAGGACTCGTGGCCGCCCAAGACCGTCACCCAGCGCACTTTGTATCTCCAGCCGGGCGGAAGACTGGCGTTCGAACCGCCGCCTGACGGCGCGGCCTTCGACGAGTACATCAGCGATCCGGACAAGCCCGTGCCCTTCACCAACCGAATCACGACCGAGATGCCGATCGACTACATGGTGGAGGACCAGAGGTTCGCGGCTCGGAGGACGGACGTCCTGGTGTATCAGACCCAGGCGCTGGAGGCCGACATAACGCTGGCGGGCCCGATCACGGCCAGCCTCCAGGTTTCGACTAGCGGCACGGACTCGGATTGGGTCGTCAAGCTGATCGACGTCTATCCGGATGACGTCTCCAACGCCGGCGGCGCTCCGCTAGGAGGCTTTGCGCAGCTTGTACGCGGCGAGCCGATGCGCGGGAAGTTCCGCAACAGTTACGAGCGGCCCGAGCCGTTCGAGCCGGGCGTGGTGACCAAAGTGGAGTTTATCGCGCCCGATGTCCTGCACACTTTCCGGCGCGGGCACAGGATCATGCTCCAGGTGCAAAGCTCCTGGTTCCCCCTGGTCGACCGCAACCCCCAGAAGTTCGTCGATATTTACAGGGCCACGGAGACGGATTTCCAGAAGGCGACGCAGCGGGTGTATCACGGCGCGGCCTATCCGTCGGGGCTCAAAATCAACGTGCTGAAGTGACGGGGGCGGGGAAGTTGCGCGGCGTCACAAAGCGGGCATGCCGCCAGCCGGGCTCGGGGAATGCCTCCGGAGCGGCGGTGAAGACGATATGGAAACTGCTTTCCTCGGCAGGGTTCATTGACAGGGCGGTTGGTTTGGGCGCTACCAGCGCCAGGTACTTGAGGATGGTGTAGATATCGCCCATGGCGGGGACGGTCATGGCAAAGTCCTGGGTGGCGAAGCGAACCCGGGTCTCGCGCTGGGTTAGATGCCATGCCAGAAACGCGCAGCATTCGACGGCGCGCTCGAACCAGGCCCGGTGCGGCTCGGGTGCGTCGAGGTCCAGGAGAATCTCCACCAGGGGTTCCTCCTCGCGGGCGAACTCGCGCACCTGGATGGCGCCGGTGTGGGCGGTGGCTTTCCAATCCACGTGGCGGGCGCTTTCGAAAGCCTCGTAGGGGCGGATGCGGTAGAAATCATGCCCGCGCCCGCGGTAGTGCGCGGCGACTTCTCCGCTAAAGACGCCCAGGAGATCCTCAAAGCCGGGCTGCGGGTTCAGGCAGGGATAGACCAGGATCTCGCGGCGCAGGCTGACTTGCGCGCGCCGTTCCCGCAGTCCGAACGGAAATGCGGTGGAGAACCAGAACTCGTCCTCCCGGTGGATGCCGCGGCGGGCGAATTCGACGTCCACAATCTCGTTTAACGTCTTGCGCCCCTGCAGGAGAGGGAAGTAGAGCATCGAGGAGAAGACGCTATCGCTGGTTCCGGACAGCTTCACCGAAAAGGACGGGACCCAGCGTTTGTGGTTCCGCACGAAGACGTGCGCGGGGAACCGGCGGCCCGCCGAGACGTGCTCGGGCAGCCGAAAATCGAGTTCGAGGCCGGAAAGCGACAGGCGGCCGATGAAGTCGGAGACCATCCAGGTGGCCAGCAACGCCGCCAGGATGACGAAGAGCAGGTTGTTGGCCGACAGGATGGCCGCGGCCGCCAGCGCGGCCAGAATCAATCCGAACAGCAGCATGGCCGCGGCGTTGCGGCGCGGCTGCGGGAATCGCCTGGACACGATGGAATCATGCCACAACCGCCGGCCGATGTCGATAGGAGCGTCGCAAATACTGACCGCTCCCTGTCGGTCGCGGTTTCCATGAGAAGGCCGGTCGGTGTCAAGCGTCGGTATCAAGTATTTTTCTTAGCCGGCGCCAGCCGGCCTGTCTCGCCGTGACATAGCCTGCCATTCCCTCCTATGAGCGGGGTTTCGGCATGGCGGCCGGGCCCCGTCCAGGCCGAGCGAAGCGAGCCGCAGGGCAGCCTTGACGGGTGGCCGCCATGCCCCTTCTCCGGGTGGAGGGAATGGCAGGCTTGCCCTCGCTGTTCCCTGTGCTTCCGCCTTTGGGATCTGTCTTCCGCCGCCTGCTTTGCCGCGCCACTGTCGCCAGGTTTCCATCCGCACTCTTGTTGCGGCTTGCGCCGCGGTGCCCGTTGGGGTTCTCAATTCAGCGGGTGCTGCCATTTCAGTGTCGATCTGCTTCCGGCCAGTCGCCTGGCCGGCGGCGATCCACCGCGACCTCGCAGTTACCCGAACTCGGCGCTTTCGCATCGCTGGCAGAATTCGATCCATAAACCTTACGCTGCGGCAGCCGCTGCCGCTGCCGCCTGTTGCTGGTTGTACAGGGGCTGGTAAACTTCCCCGTTGACCCACAGTCGATGCAGCAGCACCGCGAGTTTTCTAGCCACCGCAACGACCACCCGCTTCTCGGTGTTCTTCCCGCCCCGCTCGATCTTGGCCAGCCCCCACCGGCGCAGATCGCTGTCCGGCGCGCCACGCTTGAGAATGCAGTGCGCCGATTGCACCAACAGCGCCCGTAACAACCGGTCGCCCTCCTTGCTGATCCCCAGCTCCGGCTCGCTCTGGCTCGAATCCCGCCGCTTGGGCACCATCCCCAGATACCCGCCCACCTCGCGGCTGTGCCGAAACCGCTCCGGATCCTCGATCGTCAAGATGTAGGTCGTGCTCACCAGCGTTCCCACCCCGTAGACCTGCCGCAACAACTTCACTTCCGGGTAGCGGCTGGCCAACTGCTCGATCTGCTGGTCGTACTCGGCAATTTGTGCGCTGATCTGCTGGATGCTCTTCAAGAGCGGTTGCAGGATCTGCCGCAGACCTGCGCTCAGCTCCTCCGCCGTGATTTCGTTCACCTCCTCGCTCGCGCATGCCTGCAACCGTTCCCCCATCGGCTTGGCCAGCCCGCGCGCCGCGTTGATCAGCTTCGTCCGCCCTTCCACCAGCGCCGCCCGCGCCCGTATCACCGCCAGGTCCGCTTGCGCCTGCTCGCCCCGGTGCCGGATGGGATACAGCAGTTTCGGATCTACGCGCGCCAGCCGGGCTAATTTCTGGGCATCGATCGGGTCGTCTTTTCGCGTGCTTCTGCCGATCAGCGCCACCTGCCGGGGGTTGGCCACGATCACTTCGTGCCCCAACTGCGCCAGGTGCCGGCTCACCCACGGCGAATGGGTCCCCACTTCATGAGCCACGCGGCTCGACGGCATCTTCTCGAACAGTGAGTTCAGTCCCGTCTTGGTCCTCGGCAGCTCTCCTTCACTGATCACGTCCCCTCCTGCATCCAAGATGCAGTAGCGGCTGTAGCGATCTCCGAGGTCTAACCCGATGGTTAGCCTCTGCTCTGCTGCCACTTTGGCGATCTGAGATCTCAACTTCTTCGAAAGTGCCTTCTTATGGGCTTTCGTAGTGGTATGCTTCTCCATGGCCGGTTTCTCCTTGTTTTGCACTTCGAGTGCGCATCCAATTGGGAGCTTAACGCATCCCGCCGGAGAACCGGCCTTCTCATCCCATTTCGGTGCCGGCGCGGCGCAGTACCCGCGGTGGAGTAGGGGCACGGTGGCGCCGTGCCCCTACGGGAGCCGTCCAGAGCGTCTTCATGGCTATCTGCGGCCCGCAGGGCCATGGGAACTCCCTGTCGGGCGCGGCATGTTACACTCAATTCTGATGGCTGCCAAGGAGAAGAAACCAAAGGAGCCGAGGGCTCCCCTGAAGGTCTGGCTGCCGGCGGTGGCGCTGGGCTGGCTGATCCCGGGCGGAGGGCATTTCCTACTGAAGCGCCGAGGCCGGGGCGGGCTCCTGCTTTTCGCCGTTCTGACCATGTTCCTGTTCGGAATCATGATGCGCGGTGTCCTTTTCGAGCCGAGGATAGGCGACCCGCTGACGATCATCATCTACTGTGGCGGCTTTCTGGGCGACCTCGCCTCCGGGCTACTGTACCTGATGACCGTATGGCTGGGATACGCCCAGCCCGAGGTGGCCGGGCAGGTACATGATTACGGCACGAAGTTCCTGGTCACGGCCGGTTTGCTGAATGTCCTGGCCCTGGTGGATGTTTACGAGATAGCGGTGGGGAAGAAGAGCTGATGCCCAGGCTGAACCTGTCCCATCTTGAAGCGGCACTGTTGTTTGCGCTGCTCACTTCCATCGTTCTTGGTGTGGTCACGAAGCAGACGGATCGCGAGCGGGTGCAGTACGGCCTGAAGTGTTTCGGCTGGTTCGTCTTTGCCCTTTTCGCAATCGGCTGGGCCATGCGCTTTGGACACGGTTAGCGGGCAAGCTGAAGCTTGCCCCACCCGCATGAAGAAGTTCTACATCGAGACCTTCGGGTGTCAGATGAACGTGCACGACTCGGAGAAGGTCGCCGGCACGTTAATCAGCCTGGGTTACCTTCCCGCCGGCAGCATGGAGGATGCGGACCTGGTGCTCTACAACACCTGTAGCATCCGGGAAAAGGCCGAACAGAAAGTTTATAGCCGTCTACAGCAGTTCAAACGGCGCGGCCAGGGCCGCGTGATCGGCGTGCTGGGGTGCGTGGCGCAGCAGGAAGGCGCGCGGCTCTTCGAACGGGCGCCTTACGTAAGCCTGGTTTGCGGCTCGGCCAGCTACCGCCAATTACCGTCCTTGCTGGCTGAGTTGGAATGCGGCAACCGCAGGGTCACTGGTCTGGACCTGGCTACGGAGGAGACGTTCGAGACTCCTTACACCAGGCGCGACATTCCCTACCGCGCGTCCGTGACAATCATGGAGGGGTGCGACAAGTCCTGCGCCTATTGCGTCGTGCCCGCGACGCGCGGCAAGGAGCGCAGCCGCCCGGCCCAAAGCATCCTCGACGAAGTGAAACTGCTGGCCGAAGGCGGCTGCACCGAGATTCAGCTTCTGGGACAGAACGTGAGCAGCTACCGCGACCCGCTGGGGGCCGTGCCGGAGTTCGCCAGCCTGCTGGCCCGCGTGGCGAACACCCCCGGGCTGCGAAGGGTGCGCTTCACGACTTCGCACGCGCGGGATTTCGGCCGCGCGATAGTGGACGCCATCGACGCCAATCCGGTGCTGTGCGACCACGTCCATCTGCCGGTCCAGTCGGGCTCGACTCAAGTGCTGGAACGCATGCGGCGGCAGTACACGCGGGAAGAGTACCTGGAGCGCATCGCGGATCTGAAAAGCGCCCGGCGCAAGCTCGCCATCAGCACGGATATGATCGTCGGCTTTCCGGGCGAGACCGAGGCCGATTTCGAGGAGAGCCTCTCCCTGCTGGATTTGGTGGAGTACGATTCAGTATTCAGCTTCAAGTACTCGGCGCGTCCCAACACGGCCGCCCTGGAGTTGGATGGGCACGTTCCGGAGGACGAGAAGGGGCGGCGGCTGATCATCCTGCAGGAGCGGCAGCGCGCCATACAGATCCGGCGAAATGCGGAGCTGGTGGGAACGGTCCATGAGGTGATGGTCGAAGGATATAACCAGACGACCGGGCAATGGATCGGCCGTACCAGCCAGAATCGAGTCCTGAATTTCCTGCATCCCCAAGCTAACGGCGAATGCCTGGACGGGAAGTACCTGCAGGTTCGTGTCACGCGCGCCGGCCCGAATTCATTGGCGGGCGAAAGCGTGAATCTGCTGTAATGGGAGAGGAGGGCCCGTATGGAAGTCGAGATGCGAATTCGGGGCCTGATGATGGACCCGGTCACGAACAACCCCATCGTCATTCTGAAGGACGTCAACGGCAGCGCCATTCTGCCGATTTGGGTCGGCCACTACGAGGCCCACGCCATCGCTCTGGAGATCGAAAAGGTGGCGACGCCCCGGCCCATGACTCACGACCTGATCCGGACCCTGCTTCTGGGCCTGGACGCCGGCGTCCGCAAGATTGTCGTCAGCGAACTGAAGGACGACACTTTCTACGCCGTGATCTGGCTGGAGAAGGACGGCAAGCTGATCAGCGTCGATTCCCGCCCGAGCGACGCCCTGGCGGTAGCCCTCCGTCTGGATTGCCCGATCTACGTTGACGACTCGGTGCTGACTTCCTCCAAGGCGGCGACCGCGATTTCCGACCGCGTCAACAACGACGATCTGCGAAAGTGGCTGGAAGGACTGGGGGACGAGGACTTGGGGCGGTACAAGATGTGAGGCAGGCGGCGGGTCCTCCCCGCCGCCTGGAAATTCCCGGCAAAAAAAGTTGCTTCTACTTCTTTGGGGCCGGAGGTGCAGCCTTCTTTGCAGCGGCGGCGGGAGGCGTGGCAGCGTCGGCTGCGGTCTTCGGCTTGGGCGGCGGGATCTTGCTCGGCCAACCGCCGATGTTCAGCCTCTCGACTTCGAAGGAAATGCGGAACGGCGAAGCCGTAAAAGAGGAAGGGACGCCTTCAAAGGAGAGTTCGGTTCCGACGGGAGCGGTTCCCGGCAGCGCTTCATCCAGCACGATGAGCACGTCGCCGTTCACGGTGTCGGAGATGCCCAGAACCAGTTCCTTGGGCGCCTTGACCGGCTTCAGGGAGATCAGCTTGCCCTTGAACTTGGTTACTCCCGGGACAACCGTACCCGGCAGCAGGGCGCCCTTGACGCCGCTCTCGAAGTACTGGTCGCCATTTGGCGCCGTCAGCGCGTCCTTCATCCTGGTCCACAGCGCGAGCATCGGGTTGCTCTTCTCGAACTCGGCTTCCTTCTGGGCGTCGATCTCGGCCTTGCTGACGATCTTGAATCCCGCTGGCGCGAATGGCTGCGCCGCGGCGGTCTTACGAAGCTCGTCCAGTCCATCCGTTGAGCCATGGATCGCCGTGTACTGCTTGGTGAGGTAGTCGCCGGCCGTCTTGCGGCCCGCCGCATCCATGGCGCCGGGACCGGTGTAGTACGCCGCTCGAGCGAAGTAGTAAAGTCCCTCCGCCACCTTGTCTGGATTCCGCTGGGCGATGATCGCGGTGCCGAGCGCGTAAGCCACCTGGCCGTTGTTGGGGTCCGACTTCAGAAGGATCGCATATTCCTTCTCGGCCACGTCATTCTGCTTGCGCTGCACGGCCATCCAAGCCAGAGTCGCGTGCCCCAGGGTCTCCAGTTGGGGCTTCGACTTGCTCCAATCCGCATCGGCCACGTTAGCCGGCTTCAATGCATCCAAATTGGAGGTCAGGGCCTTGGCGGCATTCTCTCCAAGCGCTAACTGCTCCGGAGTGGGACTAGGGACGGTCTGAATAGCCCTGGTCATTGCGAACAGAGCCGGAAGGTTCTTGGGATCAGCGGCGAGGATCTCGCGGCCGGATTCTAAGACCTTATCCGGTTGTTTCAGCGCCTGATAGGTGTTGAGGAAGTGCTGAAGCCGATCGAAACTGTAGTCGCTGGTGGGGTACTTGGCTTTCCACGCGTTCAACAGTTCCAGCTTCTTGGTGTTGTCGGTCTGCTTGAGGGCCTGACTATACAAATCGTACTCGCCCTGATCCTTCCACTTCTTGGCCGCCTGGCCCCAGGCCACGGCGAGCGTAAAGAGCGCGGCAATGGCTACGACTGACGCTAACCTGCAAAATCGAACCGGCACTCTGGCCTCCTTGGATTGCGTATCGAATTCTCAAATCCCCAGGAATCTCGCCGCCGTCCCGTTCGCCGGCAGGCTCGAATCCTCTTGGACACCCTGCAAGAGCGGAGTATATCCAATCGCCGCCCATCCTGCAAGCGGCCCCGGCGATCGCAATGCTATTCTATAAAAGCATCGAGGCGCCCTCGCATGAAACCACGTTTCTCCCTGTCTCTTTTGGCCCTGTTTCTGCTCGGCTGGTCCGCGAGTCTAGCCTTGCAGCGTGGGGGCGGGCCGCGCTATTTTTCGCGCGAAGACAACCCCGCTCCGCTTCCTCCTGACTGGCAGGAAAAGGCCGAATTCGCGCGCGCCCGCCTGGCGTATCCGAACTACACCGGCTCGGCCTATGGCCGTTCCCGAAGAGGCGGCGGGGGCGGCGGTTCCTGGACCACGGATTACCCCAAGTCCGATCGCATATTCCTGCAGGGCGTCCGGCGCCTGACGCGAATTCAGACCCAGCCGATTGAACAGGTGGTGAGCCTGGACGACGACGAGATCTTTCAGTACCCATTTGTCTACGCCGTGGAGGTGGGCCACTGGGGCCTCAGCGATCCGCAAGCTCAGAAACTGCGGGAATTCCTGCTGCGGGGCGGCTTTCTGATGGTGGACGACTTTCACGGCAGCATCGAGTGGGAAGTATTCATGCAGAGCATGTCCAGGGTCTTCCCGGACCGCCCCGTGGTCGATCTCGCCAATTCGGATGAGATCTTTCACGTTCTCTATGACGTGGACCAGCGGGTCCAGGTTCCGGGTGTTCCTGCGCTCAACAGCGGCGTGACCTTCGAGCAGGACGGAGTCGTCCCGCGCTGGCGGGGCGTTCTCGACGACAGGGGGCGGATCATGGTGGCCATCTGCCACAACATGGACCTGGGCGACGCCTGGGAGTGGGCCGACGCCGCGTGGTACCCGGAACGGTACGCCACTCTGGCCTACCAGATCGGCATCAACTACATCGTCTATTCGATGACGCATTGAGGCGGCCGCCGATTTGGTAACGAATCCAGAGCAAATGATCGTCAAAAGGGTTATGTGGAGGTGTGTGCTATTCTTAACTCAATCTCTTGGGGAGACCGAGCGTGGCGGTCTAAAGACATGAAAGCACTGGCCTTCTTCGCGCGCGTGGCTCTTGCGGCTCGATCCTGATGTTCGAATTCCTCTTTAAGTACCCGCTGACCGTGTTCTCGAAAGGGAACGTGATCTTTGTGTCGCCGTGGCCATTGTGGCTGCTGGCGGTCTCCATTTTGGCCTGCGCGGCTTTGTTGGGGGGGTGGCTCTGGCGTCAACGGGCTCAAATGAGTCCCGGAATCGCCGGCTGGCGTCCAGCCGCAGTGTGGTTGCTTCAGACCGCAATCGCGGCGCTGCTGCTAGTTATGCTGTGGCATCCCGCCATCAGCGTGGCCACGCTCAAACCGCAGCAGAACATCGTCGCCGTGGTTGTCGACGACTCGCGCAGCATGTCCATTTCCGAGGATGGCAAGACCCGTCTGGAGCGCGCCCGTTCGGCCCTGGACGGCGGCCTGGTTTCCGAATTAGAGAAGAAGTTTCAGGTGCGTCTGTATCGCTTTGGCCAGGCGCTGGAGCGCGTCCAGAAGGTGGATCAAATCGCCGGAGCAGCCGAATCCACGCGCATCGGCGACGCTCTGAAACAGGTGGCTGCCGAGTCCACCAGCCTGCCCATCGGCGCCATGGTTCTGGTGAGCGACGGCGCCGACAACAGCGGTGGCATCGACCTGGAGACCATCGCGGAAATCAAGCGCCATAAGATTCCCGTGCATACGGTCGGTATCGGACGGGAGCGGCTGGAGCGCGACATCGAGATCACCGATGCAAACGCGCCCGCCCGGACCCTGGCCAGCTCCCGAGTCAACGTTCAGGTCACGCTGCGCCAGCGCGGCTATGAGAACCGCAAAGCCCGCCTGGTGATATCCGAGAGCGGCAAGACGCTGGCTTCGCAGGAAGTGACCCTTCGCGGGCAGGGCCAGCCGCAGACCGAGTCGGTCCTGTTTAACGCCGGGACGGCCGGGGCGAAAACGCTGGACATCTCGATTCAGCAGTTGGATGGCGAGGAGAACACGAAGAACAACTCGCTGGCCCGGCTGATCAACGTGGAGTCGAGCAAGCTGCGCATTCTCTACATCGAAGGCGATCTGCGCTGGGATTTGAAGTTCCTGCGGCGCGCACTGGAGGACGACCGGAGCGTCCAGATCGCCTCCATGGTCCGCACCACCCAGAACAAGATCTACCGGCAGGGAATCAACGAAGCCAAGGAGCTGGAGCAGGGCTTTCCGAGCACGGCCGAGGAATTGTTCGCCTATCAGGGGCTGATCATCGGCGATGTGGAAGCGGCCTACTTCACGCCCGCGCAGCAGGAGCTAATCCGGCAGTTCGCCGACCGGCGCGGCGGCGGGATTCTCTTTCTGGGAGGACGGGAGACGTTGTCCGACGGCGGTTACGTGAACTCCCCACTGGCGGAGTTGCTGCCGGTGTCTCTTCCCGTTCGCAAGGACACGTTTCATCGGGAGGACGCGAAGTTCGAGCTGACCCCCGCAGGGCGCGACAGCCTCATCTGCCGGCTTCTGGAACAGCCCGATAAGAACGCCGAGCGCTGGGGGAAAATGCCGGCTTTGGCCGACTATCAAGAGGTGGGCGAGAAGAAGCCCGGCGCGGTGGTACTGGCCGAGTCCGTCGTGCCGGGCAAAGGGCGGTATCCGCTGCTGGTGACCGAGAACTACGGCTCCGGCCGGACGGCGTTATTCGCCACGGGCGGCAGTTGGCGATGGCAGATGTTGCAGGAACACACCGACCTGACCCACGAGACTTTCTGGCGGCAACTGGCGCGCTGGCTGGTGGCGGACTCTCCCAATCCAGTGTCGGTCACGACGCCGCGCCAGGTGCTTTCCGACGAGGGCCGCCTCAAGCTGCGCGCCGAGGTTCGCGATAAGGCTTATACCCGGGTCAGTGACGCCAAAGTGGAAGCGCACATTCTGGGTCCGGACGGCGCCAGCTCCACGCTCGATCTGACTCCATCGCAGACCGAGACCGGCATCTATGAGGGCGAATGGAACGCCGAGAAACCGGGCTCGTACCTGGTGGAGGTCACCGGTGCGCGGGCCAGCGCACAGGCCGGACGCGACGTCCTCACTTTCCGCCGTGAAAACGGCGTCGCGGAGAATTTCCGCACCGAGCAGAACCGCGAATTGCTCCAGAAGCTGGCGGACGAAACCGGGGGCCGCTATTTTCAGCCTTCCGATCTCGCCCAGCTTCCCAAGGAAGTCTCCTACTCGGAGGCGGGCATTACCACCCGCGAAGTCCGCGACCTTTGGGACATGCCGATTCTCTTCCTTTTGCTGATACTCCTGCGGGCCGGCGAGTGGCTGGTTCGCCGAAGGTGGGGCGCCGTATGAGACCGATCATCTTATTGCTGGCCTTCGCGCTGTCGCTTCCGGCCGCTACGCACTACGTCATCGTTGCCGGCCTGGGGGGCGAGCCGGACTACGAGCAACGCTTCACTAACTGGGCGCAAACCATGGATCAGGTTTTGCGCGCCAGCCGTACGGACGCGAAGATCGAGACGCTGACCGGGGCCGGGGCGGACCGCGCGCACGTGCGCCAGGCGCTCGAAGCCGCAGCCCAGGATTGCGGGCCGCAGGACGCCTTCGCGCTGATGTTGATCGGCCACGGCTCTTTCGACGGCTACGAGTATAAGTTCAATCTACCGGGAGCGGACCTGGCCGGCTCCGAGTTGGCCGATCTGCTGGACCGCATTCGCGCCGGCCGCCAACTGATCGTGGACATGACCAGCGCCAGCGGCGGAGCGCTCCAGGTCATGCGCAAGGAAGGCAGGATCGTAATCACCGCCACCAAGAGCGGCACCGAGACCAACGCGACGATCTTCGCCCGCTACTGGGCCGAAGCGTTGCGGGATCCGGCGGCGGACACCGATAAGAATGAGGCTTTGACCGCGCTGGAGGCCTATGTTTACGCGGCGAACAAGGCCGCGGGCTTCTACGAATCGCAGAAACGGCTGGCCACCGAGCACCCCCTGCTGGAGGACACCGGCAAGGGGGACGGCGTTCGGAATCCGTCGCCGGCGGATGGGCAGGGCAGGCTGGCGGCGGCGTTCACCATGCTGCGCTTCGGCGCCGCGCAGGCGGCGGCCAAAGATCCGGCCAAGCAGAAGCTGCTGGCGAAGAAAGAGGAGTTGGAACAGAAGGTAGACACGCTCAAGTACCAGAAGGCCGCCATGTCCGCCGATGAGTATAAGAAGCAACTCGCCGCGGCGCTGCTGGAACTGGCGCGTACCCAAGCGGAGTTGGACAAGTGAGTCTGCGTCTCGCGAGTCTGTGCGGTTTGGCGTTGCTGGGGCTGCCCCTGGCGGCGCAGACGCTGGCGACTTGCCAGGACTATCGCCATCACGGCCGTCTTCAGGAAGCGGCCGGGTGCTACCAGAAACTGGCATCCTCGCAAGATCCGTACCTCCGTGCCGAAGGCGCCTGGGGCCTGGGCCGCTACCAGGACGCCAACGACAATTTCCGAAAGGCGGTCGAGGCTCAACCAAAGAATCCCGACTATCGCGTGCGCTGGGGCCGCCTCTTCCTGGAGCGCACTCAGACCGCGGACGCCTCTGGTCTGTTCCAGGAGGCTCTGGAGATTAAGGAGAACCACGCCGGCGCCGTCCTCGGCCTGGCGCTGGCAATGGCCGAAGGATTCGACAGCAAGGCGGTTGCGCTGGCCGGCGAGGCGTTGAAGATCGATCCCAAGCTGGCCGAGGCGCACGTCCTGCTGGCCCAAATTGCTCTTGAGGACAACGACGAGGCGCTGGCTATCGCGGAAGCCGGTAAGGCCCTGGCCATCGATCCCGAGTGCCTGGAGGCGATGGCAATTGGCGCCACTATCGACTGGCTCAACGACAAACGCGAGACTCCGTACCTGGCCAGCGTCCTCAAGGTGAATCCGGTCTACGGCGAGATATACGCCACGGCGGGCCGCTTCTTCGTCTTGAACCGGCGCTATACGGAAGCCATCGCCCTGTACCGCAAGGCTTTGGACCTGAATCCGGGTTTGCTCAGCGCACAGGCGGCGCTGGGGCTGAACCTGATGCGTATGGGGCAGGAAGCCGAAGCGCGCAAGCTGCTGGAGGCTTGCTATAACGCCGGCGAGCGCTACCCGGCGGTGAACAATCCGCTCCGGCTGCTTGACAGCTATAAGAACTTCAGGTACATCCAGGCCGGCAACGTGAACCTCAAGCTGCACTCGCGCGAGGCGGATTTGCTGCAGCCCTATTTCGAAGCCGAGGCCAAGCGCGCCATGGCGACTTACGAGAAGAAGTACCAGGTGAAGCTGGACCGGCCGGTGCAGGTCGAGGTCTACCCGGACCACGAGGACTTCGCCGTGCGCACACTGGGAATGCCGGGCATGGGGGCGCTGGGAGTTACGTTCAACACTTCTGTCGCGATGGACAGCCCCAGCAGCCGGAAGCCCGGCGAATTCCACTGGGCCAGCACCCTGTGGCATGAGCTCAGCCACGTCTACACTCTGGCCGCGACGAAGGACCGGATTCCGAGGTGGTTCACCGAAGGCCTGGCGGTCCACGAGGAGACGGCCGTTTCTCCGGAGTGGGGAGACCGGCTGTCGCCGCCCGTGATCCTGGCTATCAAGGGAAAGAAGTTGCTGCCGGTCGCCGAGCTTGACCGGGGGTTCGTCCATCCGACTTTCCCGGAGCAGGTGATTGTTTCTTACTTTCAAGCCGGACAGATTTGTGACTTCATCGCCGAGAAATGGAATTTCCAGAAGCTGCTGGACATGATGCACTCCTTTGGGGAGTTGAAGACGACTCCGGAGGTGATGCGGCAGAACCTGGGCGTTTCGCCCGAGGATTTCGACAAACAGTTCCTGACTTGGGTCGAGGCGCGGACGCGCACTACGGTGCAGGGCTACGAGGAGTGGAAGAAGGGGATGCAGCGCATCTCGGCGCTGGTCAAGGAAGACAAGCACGACGACGTGATCCGCGAGGCGCCGGCGGTTCGCGATCTTTACCCGGATTACGTGGAGAGCGGTAACCTCTACGAGGTGCTGGGCGACGCGTACCTGGCTAAGGGCGACAAGACGGCGGCGGCGCGGGAATTGGAGCGTTACGCTCGCGCCGGTGGACGCAGCCCCGAGGCGTTGAAGCAGCTCGCCGGCTTGCTCCGGGAGGCCGGCCGGCTCAAGGAAGCCGCCGAGGCGCTGAATCGCCTCAATTACATCTATCTGGAAGACGAGGCGCAGCACCGCCAGCTGGGTGATATAGACCTGGAACTGAAGGATGCGCGGGGCGCCATCCGGGAATTTCGCGCCGTGATCGCACTCAAGCCGCTGGATCAGGCCGCGGCCCATTACAGCCTGGCCCGGGCTTACCGCGCGGCGAACATGCTGGACGAAGCGAAGGAAGAGGTTCTGACGGCGCTGGAGGCGGCGCCGAGTTATCGGCCGGCGCAGAAACTGCTGCTGGATTTGAATCCGTGACGATTTCATGATTGGGTGATCGGAGTTTTAAGAATATGAGCGCAACGACACAGCTTGACGCGACGGCATTGAAGGACCGGGTCGACCGGTTTCAGGAGGTGCAATCGGGGATCATCGAGCAGGTCCACCACGTGATCATCGGCCTGGAGGAGGTGATCGAGCAGGTGCTGACCGCGCTGTTCGTGGGCGGGCACTGCCTGATCACGGGCATGCCGGGATCGGCGAAAACGCTGATGGTGCGCACCATCTCGCAAACCCTGGGCCTGGTGTACAAGCGGATTCAGTTCACGCCGGACCTGATGCCTTCCGACATCACCGGCGGCGACATCATCGAAGAGGACATGACCACGGGACACCGGAAGTGGACGTTCGTTCCCGGTCCGATCTTCACGAACATCCTGCTGGCGGACGAGATCAACCGTACGCCTCCGAAGACGCAATCGGCGTTGCTGGAGGCGATGCAGGAGCTCTCCTGCACGGTGCGCGGCAATCACTATGCGATTTCGCCGCCCTTCTTCGTGCTCGCCACCCAGAACCCGATCGAGCTGGAAGGAACCTACCCGCTGCCCGAGGCCCAGCTTGACCGTTTCCTGTTCAACGTCATGCTGGACTACCTCTCGGAATCGGAGGAAATGCAGGTCATCGACCTCACCACGACGACCCACGTTCCGGAGGTGAAGGCGGTGACGAACGCCAACGAGATTAACGACTTCCATCAACTGGTGCGCATGGTTCCCATCGCGGAATCCGTCGCCCGGTACGCGGTGAACATCATGCGCCACACGCGCCCCACGGAAGCGAACGCGCCGGACTTCGTCAAGAAGTACGTGAACTTCGGGGCGAGCGTCCGCGCCGCGCAGTTTCTGGTGCTGGCCAGCAAGGCCCGCGCCCTGATGAAGGGACGCTACCACGTGACCTACGAGGACATCCGGGCGCTGGCGCTGCCCATTCTGCGGCACCGCATTCTGCTGAACTTTTACGCCGAATCGGATCGCGTGAAGTCGGATGACATCCTGCGCCGCCTGCTGGAGTGGATGCCCGCGCCGCGAGGAGAGTAAGCTTGTCGCAGAGTTTCTTAAGTCCCGAGATCCTGGCCGGCATTCAGGGGCTGGACCTGGTGGCGAAGACGGTGGTCGACGGCTTCATCGCCGGCCTGCACCGTTCGCCGGACTTCGGCTTCAGTCAGGAGTTTGCCGAGTACCGGGCCTACACCGAAGGCGACGACCTGCGCTACGTGGACTGGAACGTGTTCGCCCGGACCGAGCGCTGCTATCTCAAACGCTATCGCGGCGAGACCAACACCCGGCTGACGCTGCTCCTGGACGCCAGCGCCTCGATGGGCTACGGCTCGCACAGCGTGAATAAGCTCGACTACGCGCGTTATCTGGCAGCCGCCCTGTTCTATATGGCGCATATGCAGCGTGATGCGGCGGGTTTGATCGTGTTCGACGACGAGGTCCGCAACCACCTGGTGCCATCCAGCCGCCACGGGCAGTTGCACCGCCTGTTGCACGCCATCCAGAGCGTCGAACTGGGAACGCGGACCAATTTCGAGCGGCCCTTCCTCCAGTTCCAGCAGTACCTTTTCCGGCCGGGGATCGTGATCGTGATCTCGGATTTTTATGAAGATCCGGAAAAGGTGATTCGCACGGCGGAGCCGCTGCGCTTTCGGGGCAACGAAATCATCCTGTTTCACGTTCTGGATCCCGCCGAGATCAAGCCCGGCTTCCGGCGTCCGGTCCTGCTGATGGATATGGAAAGCGAGGCCGCCATGGACGTGTCTCCCGAATACGTGCGCACTGAATACCCGGCGAAGATCGGGGCCCACATCGAGAGTCTGCGCGACAGAGCCAAGGGGGCCGGCCTGGATTACTTCCTGCTGGACACCAGCCGCCCTCTGGATGAAGCTCTCCGGGAGTACCTGGTAGTTCGTCAAGGGAGGATGTGAGCGTGGGCCTTGTCGCACCTTGGTTTCTGGCTGGGCTGGCGGCGGTCGGGCTGCCGGTCTGGTTCCACTTGCTGCGGAAGCACAAGAGCACGCCGCTGCCCTTCAGTTCCCTGATGTTCTTCGAGCGGCGCACGCAGAGCTCCATCAGCCACCGCCGCCTCCAGTATCTGTTGTTGTTTTCGCTGAGGACGCTGCTGATTATTCTGCTGGCCATCGCTTTTGCCGGACCGTTCGTTACTGGTGGGCCGATTGCCTCGGCGGGCGGGCGGAAGTTGATCGTCGCCGCCATCGACAATTCTTTCAGCATGCGCGAGGGAAACCGGCTGGACCAGGCCCGGCGCGAGGCTATTCAGGTCCTGTCCCGGATTCAGCCGGCCGATCAGGCTCAGGTGGTGGCGTTTGCGCGCGAAGCGCAGTTGATGAACGAGGCTTCGAGCGACCCGGCTGTGCTGCGCGGCGCGGTTCAGGCCATCCAACCGGGCGATTCGCGCGGCTCCTATGGGAACCTGGTGCGCGCGCTGCGGTCCATCGCACAAGCCTCCCGTCTGCCGCTCGAAGTACACCTGTTCAGCGACATGCAGAAGACGGAGATGCCTCCGGCTTTCGGCGAGTTGGCCTTGCCGCCTGACAGCGTGCTCAAGGTGCATGCCCTAACCGACAGCCGCCTTCCGAACTGGACCGTGGAGACAGTTAGCGCTCCGCGCCGGTTGACGGGCGCCGGCAAGGAACGCGTGCAAGCCACCATCGCCGGATTCGGCGCCGAGGCGGCCACCGTGCGCGCTTCCCTCGTGCTGAACGGCAAGGTTCTGGAAACCAAGGCGGTGGAGGTGCCCGCCGGCGGCCGGGCCAGCGTGGAGTTTCAGTCTCTGGAGGGGCCCTACGGGCTCAACCGCGGCGAGGTCCGACTGGAGTCCAAAGACGCTTTTCCCGCCGACGACTTATTCCGCTTTTCGGTGGAGCGGTCCGATCCGACGCGCATTCTCTTCGTGCGTGAAGCGCGTGACTCCCGGAGCCCGGTCTATTTCCGCACGGCGCTGGATTCTTCCGCGAAGGGGGCCTTCGCCGTGGACGAGGCGAGCACGGCGGAAGCGGCGGGACTGAACCCCTCGCGCTACGGATTCGTGGTGCTGTCGAACGTGCCCGCCATTCCTCCGGCTTTCGAGGAGCAGTTGAGAAGGTATCTGCGCGAGGGGGGATCGGTCCTGATCGCGCTGGGCGCCTCGGCCGCCTCCTCGGGCAAGGTTGCCCTGTTTAACGCCGCGATCACCGAGACGGGTTACTCCTCGCGGCAGGGCGAGCGGTTCCAGTCGGTCGACTGGCTGGATGCGGCGCATCCCTCCATTCGCCGCGCTAACCGCTGGGAGGGTGTCAAGTTCTATCAGGTGATCC
Source organism: Bryobacterales bacterium (assembly GCA_963734625.1). Classification (GTDB taxonomy): domain Bacteria; phylum Acidobacteriota; class Terriglobia; order Bryobacterales; family Bryobacteraceae; genus CAVTHW01. The sequence goes on from CAVTHW010000012.1 coordinate 199,426, forward strand.
ACGTCGATCCAAGCGGCGCGCGAGTGCTGGCACGCGTGACCGATCAGACGCCCGTGCTGCTGGAGAAGCAGGAAGGGGCCGGCCACATCCTGTTGTTCGCGTCCACCTTCGACAACGTCGCCAACGATTTCCCCGTGCACTCTTCGTTCGTGCCTTTTATCGAGCAAACGGCGCGCTACCTTAGCGGGCTGGAAGAGGGCGCGAGCAGCGTCACTGTGGACACCTACTACGAGCTGAGAAAGACCGCCGGAGAAGGCGGCTCGGCCGAGGTGCTCGCTCCCGACGGCCGCCGCGTGCTGGACCTGTCGGAGTCCTCCAAGGCGCTGGGCGTGGCGCTCGCCCGGGAGGGTTACTATGAAGTGAGGCGCGGCAGCGGACGGCGAGAGTTGTTGGCGGTGAACGCGGACCGCAGGGAATCGGATTTCGAGCTGGTCCCGAAGGAAACGCTGGCTCTTTGGGAGAAAACGGGTGAAGGCGCGCCGGCCGCGGCCGGGAGCGTGAATGCGGAAGCGCAACCGCGTTATCTCTGGTGGTACGTGTTGCTGGCGGCGTTTGTAGTGGCGATTGCTGAATCGTTAGTGGCGGGCAGGTACATGATTCTCAAGAAGGAGGCGGCATGAGAAGCCTGGAACAACTCAACGCTTACCTGAGCCGGTTGGAATCGAGATTTCGGCTCGCCCTGCTGGCGCGGGGCGCGGCCGTGGTGGCGGGAGCCGCGCTGGCGGCAACCGTCCTGCTGGCGCTCGCGGCGAATTGGTTTGCGTTCTCACCGGGCAGCCTGAACTGGGGACGGATTGTCTTGTTCCTCTGTCTGGCTTTCGCGGTGGGCTTCGGACTGGCGCTACCGCTCCTGCGGCTGAATCGCTTGAGGACCGCCCGGAGCGCGGAGGCGAAGATTCCGGCCTTCGACCAACGGCTCCTGACGCTGGCCGAAAGGCAGGCGCACAACGACACCAGCCCGTTCCTGGAACTGCTGGCGGCGGATGCGCTGAAAGTGGCCCGAAACGTGGAGCCTGGCCAGGTCGTGAAGCGGTCGCTGCTCTTCGGGTTCCTCTCGGCGGGTGGCGCATCGCTCGCGGTTCTGCTGTGGCTCATTCTGAGCTCAACCGGGTTCCTCGGCTACGGCGCTCGCATGCTGTGGGCGGGACCGCCCAAGGGCCCAGCGCCGGCCTTCTACGACCTGGTAATGCAGCCGGGCAATAGGACCGTCCGGCGCGGATCGAATCAGGCGGTTACGGCGAGCGTGGTCGGATTCCAGCCCGACAGCGTCCGGCTCTTCGCCAAGTACCGCGACGCTTCCAAGTGGGAAGAAGCGCCCATGATCCCGCAGCCAGGCGGTTCGGCCTACGAGTTCCTTTTCGCCGGGATTCCCCAGACCGTGGAGTACTACGCGATTGCGGGCAAGCTGCGTTCCAAGACCTTCACCCTCTCGGTGGTGGACGTGCCCAATGTGAAGAAGGTTCGCGTCACTTACCATTACCCTGCGTGGACCGGCATGGCTGACTCAGTGGAGGACCCGGGCGGCGACGTTCGCGCCGTCGAGGGCACCGAGGCCGAGATCGCGGTGGAGACGGACCGGCCCATGAAGAGCGGCCAATTGGTGCTGGATGACGACAGCCAGGTGACGCTCACCGCCGGCACGGGGAACTGGCGCACGGCGCGGGTAAAGGTTCAGAAGGACGGCGCCTATCACATCGCCGCCCTGGAGCAGGGCGAGTCGGTGCGCCTTACCGACGACTTTTTCATCGAGGCCATCAAAGACCGCGAGCCGATGGTTCGCATCTTCCGTCCCGGCCGCGACGCCAAGGTCAGCCCGATTGAAGAGGTAACGGTCGCCGTCTCCGGATCGGACGACTTCGCCCTCAAGGCGCTGAGCCTGCATTACTCGGTAAATGGCGGCCCGGAGAAGGCCGTTGATGTGCTCGCCGGGAAGGATGCAAAATCCGCCGAAGGTTCGACCATGCTATCGCTCGAGGACTTCAAACTCGTTCCGGGCGATATGGTTTCCCTCTATGCCACGGCGCGCGACGCGCGCACGACATCCAAGACCGACATTTTCTTCATCGAAGCCCAGCCGTTCGAGCGCGAGTACACCCAGTCGCAGCAGATGGGCGGCGGTGGTGGTGGCGGTGGTGGCGAAGGCGGTCAGCAAGGACAGCAGCCCGGCCAGATTTCCCAGCGTCAAAAGGAGATCATCGCGGCCACCTGGAATCAGCTTCGCAACAACGCGGCCAGCCGTAAGGACGCGACCGAAAACGCCAAGTTCCTCTCCGACATGCAGGCTAAACTGCGCGACCAGGCCGAGTCGTTGTCGGCTCGCATGGGCCGCCGCGAACTCTCCACTCAGAACCAGGAATTCGACAGCTTCTCGAAGGACATGACGGCGGCCGCCGCGGACATGGGAACGGCCGCCGAGAAACTCAAGACCGGGAAGTGGCAGGACGCCATGACTCCGGAGCAGCAGGCATTGCAGCATCTGTTGCGCGCCGAATCCACCTATCGTCAGATTCAGGTGGCTTTCGGCAATCGGGGCGGTGGCGGGGGTGGAGGCGGCGGTGGCGGCGGGCAGCAGGGCATGGGGCGCGATCTGGCCAGCCTGTTCGACCTGGAGCTCGACACGCAGAAGAACCAGTACGAGACCGGACAGCAGGCCAACGCGTCGGCCTCGAGTGGGGAGCAGCGGGCGCAGCAGATCGATGAGGCGCTCCAGCGGCTGCAACAGCTTGCTCGCCGCCAGGAGGAACTGGCCCGGCGAAACCCGCAGTCGCAGCAGACCTTCCAGCAACGCTGGGAGCAGGAGATGCTGCGCCGGGATGCGGAGCAGTTGCAGCGACAAATGGAGCAGCTTTCGCGGAACAGCCCCCAGGGGCAACAGCAGCAGGGGCAGCAGGGGCAGCAAGGACAACAGGGACAGCAAGGCCAGCAAGGGCAGCAAGGACAGCAGGGGCAGCAGGGACAACAAGGGCAGCAGGGGCAGCAGGGGCAGCAGGGACAACGGCAAGGACAAGGGCAAGGACAATCGCAGAGTAATGCCCGGCTGGAGCAGGCTTTGCAGCGCCTCTCTGAAGCTACCAACGATATGCGGCAGGCCGCCAGCAGCCAGAACAGCAATACGCCCCAAGGACAGGCCCAAGCTCGCCGCGCCGCCGACCGTCTGCAGGAGGCCCAAAACCTCATGCGAGGCATACAGGGAGCGCAGACCGGCCAGCAGGTGGACAATCTTGCCAGCCGCGCCGAGCAACTGGCGACCCGGCAGCAGGAATTCGAAAAGCAGCTTCGCCAGGCGTTTGGGGACGGTGCGTCGGCAAACACCCGGTCTCTGCAACGCGCCACCTCGCCTGAAGAGGTGGACAAGGCGAATCAATTGGCCCAGGAACGGGACCGCATGCTGCAGGAACTCGCCGGTCTTGAGCAGGGAATGCAACAGACCGCGCGGGATCTGGCCGGCACCCAGCGCGAGGCCTCGTCCAAGCTACGCAGCGCTCTGGGCAACGCGCAGCAGAGCGACCTCGACACCCGCATGAAGTACAACGGGGATCTCTTGCGGCAGGGCTACGGGCGCTACATCGCGCCGCGGGAAGCCCCCATCACGGAAGGCTTGAACCAACTCCGCGATCAGCTTCGGGAAGCGCGAGGAGCCGTCGATCGGAATAGCCCCGGCCAGACCGGCACGGAACAGGCGTTGTCCCAACTCGAACAGATGCGGAATCGCTTGCAGTCCATGGCGCAGGGGCAGCGCGGCAATCAGCAGGGTCAGCAAGGTCAACAAGGGCAGCAAGGACAGCAGGGGCAGCAAGGCCAGCAAGGGCAGCAGGGCCAGGGCAAGGGCAGCAGGGTCAGCAGGGCCAGCAGGGGGCAGCAGGGCGGCGGTCAAGGCGGCGGCAGAGGCGGTCAGGGTGGCGGACAGCGCGGCGACAATCAGAATGCCAACGGGCGGGCGGGCGGCCCGTCGAACTATCCGCAAGCCATGAACCGCGGCGATCGGAATCCCGGTTCGCTGTCGAACGGATTCAACGGCGGGCCAACCAACAACGGCACCGGCACCTATCGTGATTTTGTGTTCGATCTGACCCAGTTGCGCCCGGCCGTACAGGACAATCCCGAGGTCGCGCGCGATTTGGAGGCGCTGATCAAGGAGATGCAGGCGCTCGATCCCAGCCGTTTCTCAAACGAGGAGGCGCTGCGCAGGATCAACAGCGTCGTTGTTCCAAGCATCCAACAGATGGAGATGCTGCTGCGGCGGCAGGCCGATGATGAGCAGGGAGCCCAGGTTCGCAACTCCGGGTCAGAACCCGTTCCGGCGGGCTACTCCGACGCCGTGGCGGACTACTTCCGGCGGCTAAGCAAAGGCAAATAGCGGGTCCGGCGTTTCGCTGCTGCTGCGGCGGCAGCCGCTAGCCATGGCAGCGGCAGAAGCTCCGGCCGGAAGAGACGAGTTTGCCGGCCAGGTAGGCGGCGACGGCCTCGCCGGCATCAGCCGAGGCGGCGACTACAACCGGGGTGATCCCGCTTGTCGCCAACGCCTCCGCGGCACGGTGCCCCATTCCGGCGCACAGAACGACATCGCAACCGGCAAGCGCCGACAGGATTCCGGCGTGGCTCTGCTGACCGCCGCCGGCATGACGCTGGCAGTCTCCCTGCTCATGCGAGTGGTTCATCAGGTTCGCACGCGTCTCGCGGCTCTTGATCTGACCGTTCTCGACCTCGTATACCAGAAAACTCTCACTACGGCCAAAGTGCTCTGAAATCGACTTGCCGTCATTCGTGGGTACCGCAATTTTCATTTTCTTGCTCTCTCTCTGTTTGTAGGTCCAATGTGGCACGCAATCGTTCTTGCAGTCTCGGCAAGGTCAGGAATGTCGCCCAGGCGTGAGCGCGTTCCTTTCCGTCCGGGGCGCTCAGCGTGGCCTCGGTTTCAATTAGCCGCTTGGTGCGCCTGACAATCCACCCCCGGACCTGGAGTCTTTCGCCAGATGTCACGCAGCGCCGGAACCGCACCCGGAGCTCGCCGGTGAGCGCTTCGCACCCCGCCGCCGCAACGGCTTTGGACATAGCCTCATCGAGCACCGTGCTGACAATGCCGCCATGAACAATGCCGCGAAACCCTTCCCAATCCGGCGTAGGGGTCCAAGCGGCGCTGACCGCGCCATCCCCGGCGGTGTCGTAGTGTATTCTGAGCCCGTGCGGATGATCCCTCCCGCAAACGACGCAACGGGACTGAACTTGCGCGCGGAGCGAACGAACCGGCGTGGTAACGGCGGCGCCTAGCATGGCGCTGTCCCATGAATCCGGGCTGGCTGCGGCGTTCGGGCGCGAATGCGGCTCCGCTTTGCCTTGCTGGCGGGCTCACCCCCCAAGGGCGACTGAGCTTCCTCGACGAAGCGGCTCATCGATTGTGACAAGTGACGGAGCACCGAGATCCATTCTTCGAGATGTTGCAATCCCCTTGGAGTGAGCGTGTACAGCCTTCTGGCGGGCCCGCTGCCTTCGATGTCCCATTTCGAGGTCACGCAATCGTTTTCTTCGAGCTGCCGCAGTGTCCGATAGAGCGCCGCCACCTCGATTTCGGCATCGGTGAGGGCGTATTGTTGAAGCTCGCGGGCCAGTTCGTATCCGTACGACCGCCCTTTCTTCCGTACCAGGAACAGCAGCACGGGTTCGACAAACCGGTACAGGTTCCCCATCGCGCACGTGCAGGGATGATCTTTGCCGTGACGTTGGCAGGTTCGAAGCGGCATGATCTGAGCATAACAGCAAAAACAGTATATATGCGAGTAGCATCTATAGACTCTTTGGCCGTCAGCGTAGCAGAAAGCCGCGAGGCTCCCTACCGAGCGATGGAGGGAAGATCGTGCTGGTTTCTCACCTGGAGCTTTGTGGAGGCTCTTCTTGCCTCGCCAGCATTGGGACTGCTGGTTCCCGGCAGCCGGCATCCCCAGGCTGTCGCGGAGGTGCTTCGGGAGGCGCCCCACGCGCACGGGAACTTGATGCATGACCCGGTCCGCTGAGCCGCGTTGCTCTTGCCGGTTAAAGCAGCGGACGCACTGAATCGAGGAACATCCGAGCTACCTCGGGCGCATTGAATTTCATCACTGCCCGCTTTCCGGCGTCAGCCAGAGCGGCGCGTAAGTCGGGCTCGCGGTAGAGACGCAGGATCGCCTCGGCCAGTGATTCTTCACTCTCGGGCTCGGCCAGGAGCCCCTGCTCGAGCACCTCGGGCGCGGCCCCGGCCCGCGCGGCGATAATCGGCTTGCCCGCCGCCATAGCCTCCAGAAAGACGATGCCAAAGCCTTCCTGGACGCTGGGAAGGCAGAAGACGTCGCAGCGGTTGTACTCGCGGGCCAGCTCATCCTGCGATAGGTCGCCGGGCCAATGCACAGTGTCTCTCAAGTTTCTTCTCGCGCCAGATCGAGTGCAGCCGCTTCGCTTCCGGCCCGCCGCCAACAATGCGGATTTCAAGGCCGTGGATCTCTCCGCGAAGCCTTGCCGCGGCCCCCAGCAGCAGGTGCAGCCTCTTGCGCGGATAGAAGCGGCAGACCGTGAGGATTGTGAATTTCTCGGGCGCCGCCGCCACCGGGTTGCGCGCAAAAAGCTCCTGCCACGCGGCGAGGTCGATCAATTCGGGGACGATCGCCGGCGCTTCGGCAAGACCATAAAGCTCCTGAATACGTCCGGCGGCATATTGGCTAGTCGTGATGACCAGATCGGCGCGGCGCACGTGCAGCGCTTCGCAGCGGGCCTGAATCGACATCGTCGCGCGGGTCGCGCCGCGCTCGAAGCGCATCTCGTCGGCGATCACTCCCTTGATCGACGCCACGTGCGGCTTGCCCGTGCGGCCGGCGATGCGGTAGCCGTCCATGTCGATGCCAACGGTGAGGTCCGAGCGGTCCCAGCGCCGGGCGCGAAGCTGCTCGTTGAACAGGAGCCTTTGCGCGGTGAATACCGGCAGCCGCAACCTCGGCGCGACGAGTTCGATTTCGACGCCCTCGCGGCGCAAAGCCTTGGCCAGGGTGACGAGCCCGGCAAATGTGCCGCTGCCCTGCGCGAGGTTGAGCGGGGTTCCGATGATGAAGCTGATCCGCACAGCTTATGATACGCTGAAGCCGATCAAGTGCATAAACGGCTCAAAGCAGTGTGCCTGCTGAGCGGCGGGCTGGACTCCGCCACCTGCCTGGCCTACGCCCTGAAGGAAGGCTACGAGTGCTATGCCCTGTCGTTCGACTACGGGCAGCGCCACCGCGTAGAACTGGAGGCGGCGGCGCGCGTCGCGGCCAGTCTGGGAGCATCCAGGCATGTTGTGGTGAAAGCCGGCCTTGGTGATTTTGGCGGCTCGGCGCTGACCGGCGACATCGCGGTGCCGAAGGGACGCTTGCCGGGGGAAATGGGGCGGGGAATTCCGGTCACCTATGTGCCGGCGCGCAATACGGTCTTCCTGTCGCTGGCCCTGGCCTGGGCGGAGGTGTTGGGCGCCGCCGACGTCTTCATCGGGGTGAACGCCATCGATTATTCGGGCTACCCTGACTGCCGGCCCGAGTACATCCAGGCGTTCGAGCACCTGGCGAACCTGGCCACGAAAGCGGGCGTCGAAGGGCGCACGAAGTTCCGGATTCACGCTCCGCTGATTCGCCTTGGCAAGGCCGAGATCGTGACGCTCGCCGCGAGCCTGGGCGTACCGTTCGGCCTGACCCATAGTTGTTACGACCCGGCGCCGGACGGCAAGGCTTGCGGGGCGTGTGATTCGTGCCTGCTGCGGCGCAAGGGATTCGAGGAGGCCGGGATTGAAGATCGCTGAGATCTTCCACTCCATTCAGGGCGAAGGCGGCCTGGTGGGCACGCCCAGCGTCTTCGTTCGCACGAGCGGCTGCAATTTGCGCTGCGTCTGGTGCGACACGCCGTACACCTCCTGGGAGCCGGAGGGCGAGGAGATGGAGCTCGAAGAAATCCTGGCCCGCGTGGCGCGATACCGGGCTCATTACGCCGTCATCACCGGCGGCGAGCCGTTGATCGCTAACGATGTGGTTTCGCTGACGGAAGCCTTGCGCCGCATGGCGATGCACATCACCGTCGAGACGGCGGGCACGGTGTTCGCGCCCGTGGCCTGCGACTTGATGAGTATCAGCCCTAAGCTGGCCAATTCGACTCCGTACGAAAGAGACAGCGGCCGGTGGGCGGTGCAGCACGACCGGCTCCGCATCCGGCCGGACGTTGTGCGGCGGCTGATGGGCGCCTACGATTATCAACTCAAGTTTGTGGTCGAGGAAGAAGACGATCTCGATGAGATCCGAAACCTGTTGACTTCACTGCGCGCCGACCCGCAGCGGGTGATTCTGATGCCGGAGGGCACGGACCCCGATGTTCTTCGAGACCGGGGCGCATGGCTGGCCGAGATCTGCAAGGCGCAGGGCTACCGCTTCAGCCCCCGTTTGCACATCGATCTCTACGGCAACCGCCGCGGCGTGTAGACGCAAGTCACGCCCGCTGCAATCCCAGGGCCTTGATGCGTTTGTGCAGGTTGGTGCGCTCCACGCCGAGGGCGCGGGCGGCGGCGGCGACGTTCCAGCCGGCTTCGTCGAGGGCGCGCAGAAGGCGCTGGCGCTCGGCGCTCTCGCGGGCCTGTTGCAAGGATGATTGGCGCGGCGGCGCTTCGCGCAACTCGGCCGGGATCGAGCCCGGCCTCCAAAGCCGGACCCTGGGTCAGGATGGCCATCCGTTCCACGATGTTCTTCAGCTCCCGCGCGTTGCCCGGCCAGTGATAGCTCTCGAACACCGGGAAGACCGCTTCGTCCGAGCGTCTTCTGTTTGAAGTTATTGCGCGCGCAGAATTCCTGAAGGAAGTACTCGGCCAGCGGCCGGATGTCCTCGACGCGCTCGCGCAGGGGCGGGATTCGGATCGGCACGACGCTCAGCCGGTAGTACAGGTCCTCGCGGTACTGCTGGCGGCTCACCATGGAAGCCAGGTCCTGGTTGGTCGCCGAGATAACGCGAACCGCGACCCGCACGGCCTGCTCGCCTCCCACGCGGTGGAACTCGCCTTCCTGGAGCACTCGCAAGAGTTTGGCCTGAGAAGCGGGATGCAGATCGCCGACCTCGTCGAGAAAGAGGGTCCCGCCATCGGCCAGCTCGAACTTGCCGCGGCGCAATGCCGGCCGCGCCGGTGAACGCCCCTTTCTCGTGGCCGAACAGTTCGCTTTCGAGCAGCTCCGTCGGGATCGCGGCGCAGTTCACCTTGACGAACGGGCCCGAGGAGAACGGGCTGGATTGGTGAATGTGCGCCGCGAGCAATTCCTTCCCCGTCCCCGACTCGCCGATCAGCAGCACGCGGGCGTCGGAGCGGGCCGCCAGACGCCGCCTGCTCGACCGCGCGCTGGAAGGCGGCGCTGGGACCGATCATCCGGGACGCCGGGCCGATCATCTCCCGCAGCCGCTCATTCTCCTGGCGCAACGTAGCTTGTTCGAGGGCGTTCTTCACCGCCAGCAGCACCCTGTCCCGGCCCAGCGGCTTCTCCAGGAAATCGAAGGCGCCGGCGCGCGTGGCCTCGACGGCTTCCGCAATGGTTGCATTGCCGGAGATCATGACGGCAGGCGCGGCGTTGCCCGCGGCGCGAAGCTCGCGCAGCAGCTCGATGCCATTTCCGTCGGGCAGGCGGACATCGAGCAGCAGCACGTCGGCCCGCGGCGTGTCGGGGTGAACGCGGCCGGCGGCGATCGACTGGCAGCACGTAACGGCGTAGCCTGCGCGCTCCAGGATCAAACGCAGCGAGCGCCCGATGTTCTCCTCGTCGTCAACGATCAGAATCCGGTTTCGAGGCATTCGGCGGAAGCACGACGCGGAAACCCGCGCCGCCCAATTCTCCCTTCACCAGCAAGATATCACCACCCATCAGCAGCGCGCTTTTCCGCGCGATGGAGAGGCCCAACCCCATTCCGTGCTTCTTGTAGGAAATCGCGGGCTCAAACAGCGATTGCCGCGCTTCCTCGCTCAAGCCCGGCCCGGAGTCGTGCACTTCGACCGCGACCTGACCTCCGGCCAGCACGGTCGAGCAAAGCACCCGCCCGCCGCTCCCGGCCGCTTCGGCGGCGTTCTCCAGCAGGTTGGTGAGGATGCCTTTCACCAGGTCCGCGTCGGCGCAAGCGGGAGGCAGCGCGGCGTCGAGACGCAACTCGTAGGCGACCTCGGGATGCCCGGCCTTGAGAAATGCCGCTCGTTCCTCGATCAAGGCGTTTACGTCGAGCGAAACCGGATGGACCGGCGGCTCGGCGGCGAACTCGGAGAATGCGCGCACGCGCCGCTCCAGGCTGTCCACCTCTTCGATCACGATCTGTGACGCCTGCTGGGTGAAAGCCGCGTCGCCTTCGCCCGAGCGCGCCTGCATTTCCTCCATGGTCAGACGGATGGGCGTCAGCGAGTTCTTGATCTCGTGCGCCATCTTGCGCGCCAGGCTCTGCCAGCTTGCCAGTTGAGCCAGGTATACGAGCCTGGATTTCTGCCGGTCAAGCTGCTCCGCCATGTGATTGAAGGCGCGGATGGCCCGGCCGACTTCGTCCTCTCGTTGAGTAGAAACACGGGCCTCGAAGTTGCCGGAGGCCAGCTCGCTCAAGCCCCGGGTGAGGTCATGGATCGGCCGGCTGACCCGCGCGGCGAAGAAGACCAACAAGGCCAGTGACACCGCCCAGGTACAGACGGCGAGCAGCAGGAAGGTAACGATGAAGCCCCGGCGGAGGTCGCGCCCGGAGCCCGCCTCTACCAACTTGCGGGCCTCCCGGTACTCGCTGCTCAGACGATCCATGGCCACGCCGCCCAGGGATCGCGACCACGCCAGGACTTCTGTCTCGCGCCGCACGACATAGTTGAGTTGGTCGTTTTCCTTGCCGGAAAGGTAGAACCGCTCGGGCTGCGCGCTGTCCCAGAACTCGCGGACCGCCTCGGGCCACTGGCCTATTGTGCGCTGGTCGTAGTGTTGGGCCGCGAGGGGGCTTGCCAGCGCCTCGGCCTTCAATGCTTCCCGCGAACGCTGATAGAACTCGCGGCCGGTCTGCTCCAAGAGGCGGGAGATCTTATCCAGTTCCTGCGTGGAGGCATAGCCCAGGCTGCGCTCGAGCAGGGAAGTGGAGAGCCAAAGCGTGGCGGCCAGCGGAATGAGCGTCGCCGCCAGAAAAAGCAGAATAAGCCTGTTGCGAAGACGGTTCATGGACGAGCCGGCGGGCTAGTGCAAATCCCGCGGGCGGAACGGCCCCGCCTCGGCGAGCGCGCGAGTCTCGCCGCTGGGTTGCGGCCGGCTGAATAACTCAATCAACCTCGTCAGCGTCGCTCCGGTCTGCTCGCCGGGCGGCGGACTCTCATCCGGCCGTTCCGCGCGAACATCCAATCTTACCCAAAACCGGGAATCCGGCGAGAGACGGTCGGACGGCAACGACAAGCTGTCCAGGCACCACGTCTCCGCCTGGGTGGCGGACAGGTGCGACGCGGATTTCTTGGAGCTGCCCAGGTGGGTTACGACGAACTTCTCCTCCCAGAGGTCGTAGCTTACTGCGAGGCGTCCCGCGGTGCGTGCATAGACAGTGTTCCTGGAAGGCGCGTAGATCGTGAATTGGAGAGCGAAGACCACCGGAGAACCGTTGTGGAGCCGATCCAGCGCCTGACCCTCGATGAAGCGCAGCCTCGTCGCCGTGGGGTAAATGCGGCCGGCCTCCGCGCGCACGCCCAGCGCCGTCTGGGCGCACATCACTCCCCCCGCGGCGGCGAAGGCCGCTATGAGCCGTAATCTTCTGAATATTGTCGAGAGCGAGGCCATCAAAAGGCCACACCAGTCGTAAACACAGGGATAACCCGGCCCGACTTCAACGGGAAGGCGAGCGCCAGGAAGAACCCGTCCCCGTCGCCATAACCTACGCCGAGAGAATGTTTCGTTTCGCCGCTCTGCTCACTCGTCCAGAGTGCGCCCGTGTCGTAGAAAACCTTGAAGCCATGGTAGCTGTACTCAAGCGAACCATGCGCGACTCGCGTGCCGCCCAGGGGCTCCAGGTCGAACTTGCTCCAGCCGCGAAGCGTGGATGCGTTGCCGAGCACGAACCGCTCGAACAGCGGCGGCCGGCCGGAGACGGTTCCCGCCAGGAAACTCGCGCCTACGACCTGATGATTCCATCTATAGGCATAGCTCGCCTCCACCTCGTGGCGGGCGTAAGCGTAGTCTGAATCGAAAGTCCTGGTGGCCGCGCGCAGGCTGTAACCTGCTTCGAGGTCTTGCTTAGGACCCTCCGAGCCTTCCAGCCGGCGTTTGAAGCGCAGAGTCGTCGTCACGGCATTGGAAGCTTCGGTGTGCGCGGCCGGGTAAGGCTTCTGGAAGCGCTGAAACGATGCGCCCACGGAGAGCGTCAGCGGCTCGGCCAGCACGAACGTCGCCGATGGGGCGAAGTCCTGCCTCGTCCGATATGCCTCCGCCAGGGAGCTTCGGGACTGGAGCGCAGTCAGAGTGCTTCCGGACCACTGCTGGTGGAAACTGGCGAACTGGAATCCCAGGCGGACGCGGTCGGTAAAGACGTGCCGGTTCTCGTAGCCGGCGGTCACGCCCGCGAAGCGCTCGAGCAAGGCGTCGCCGTCGTTCGTAATCCCGAGGTTGATCTGGCTGTCTCCAGCGTTAAACTTCGCGTTGAGGATTCCGCTCCATCCCTGCCTGGAGTTGTAGATCGCCTTGGGCAGGGAGAGGTCGAAGTTCTGACGGGGCCGTAGCCCTTTGGCCTCGAACAGAACGATCACCTGCTCCGCCTTGGTGCCCTTGCTCACCTTCGGGGAGACCAGCCTGGCGTGCAGTTCGGTCCGGATGCGGCCGGCGATCTTCTCGATCGTCGACTGGTCCAGGTTCTTGCCGACCAGGTTCTCCATGTCGGCGCGCAGGCCGCGGCTGACCTGGGTCTTGCTGCCGCCGGCTATGTCCACGCTCTCCACCAGGTACTTGGAGTTGACGTTGATCCCCGTCTGCGCGGGCAGCAGGCCCGATGCGGCCCAGAACATCAGCAGGATAAGGCAAGCTCTCTTCATGCGCTAAGGGCGATGCACTTGCAGTGCCAAAGCCAAGTGATTGAACGTAAGAACATTAGACTCTCCGAAGCGTGAATTGGTTTCACGGGTGTGCGGGGCTGGCGCCGGTTGACGGCCGGTGATATGATCCCAGACATGAAGCCTATCCTGTTGATGCTACTGGCTTCTTTGGCGTCCGCGCAGCAGGGGCAGGACGCCCGGGCGTTGCTCAAGAAAGTTGTTGACACCGCCCGCGCCACCAAGAGCTGGCGCGCCGAGTTCACCAGAATCGGCGAGCAGCGTTCCGACAAGGTCTCGGATTTGAGCCAGATGTCCCTCAAGATGACCTTGCAGCGACCTTCCTCCGCCCTTATCGAGGGCTACCCCGGTTATGTTCTGACTTGTGACGGGGTCACCGCGTGGCGCTACCACCTGAGTCTGAACAATTTCGCGAACGTCCCCGTGGGCCGCTATCGTTCCTGTCTGGGCTTTTTCCCAGAGTGGACGAATCTGCTGGATGGCTTGCGGTCAGCCGCGATCGTGGGCCGAGACGCTGTGCAATTCCAAGGCGCTCAAACGTCGTGCGAGGTGATTCGGATTGAGTACACGCTCCGGCTCGATTTCAGAACGGGCACAGTGGTGGCGCCCGCAGTTAGAACGTTGTGCATCGAAGCCGGCCGGGCAATGATCTTGCGTGACGAAGTCGTGTACAGCTACACCGCAGTGAATTTTCCCGGCCCCGGCGACTCGTCGGTAGTTAAAAGGAAGATGACCACGACCTACAGCATGATCGAAAGGAACCCGAACCTGCCCTCGAGCACTTTCCGCTTCGATCCGCCCCTGAACAGCACGACTTTCAGCATGTATCCGCTGCCGGATTACTACCTGAAGGGCGAGCCTCCGGCAGAGTCAGGGCTAGACACCATGCCAGCCTGGGTCCTGCGCACGGGAAATGGCGTCCTCGCGCCGGTTGCAGTATCCAAAGTGGCGCCAGAGTATACCGAAGAGGCGCGCCAGGCGGCAATCCAAGGGAAGGTCACTATGCTGGTGTGGGTCAGTTCGGAGGGCATTCCCGAGCTGATGCGCATCACGCATTCGCTGGACCCTGGTCTGGATTGGAAAGCGATCGAAGCCGTGCGGTCCTGGCGCTTCACACCGGGTCAGAAGGACGGCAAGCCGGTCTATACGGCAATCTCAATGGATGTGGATTTCCGGCTTCCCTAGCATTCCTCGGGCGGCCGCCGAAGCCGCCGGGCGAAATCCGAGGCTAGATCGAACTCCGAGCGCATTCGCGTGTCGGCGATCTTCGCGCGCAGATCCCGCAGCTCGGAAATGTAGGCGTCGAGAGCCAGTTCCACGTGGTCCGCGTTCGTGGCCAGGATGTCCTGCCAGATGTCGAAGGAACTCATCGCCAGGCGGGTGGTGTCCTCCAAGCCCGGGCCGGCGACGCGCCCGTGTTTGGCGAGATCGACGCGCCGGGCGACCGTGGCAGCCAGGGCCGTCGAGGCCAACTGCGGAAGGTGCGAGGTGAAGGACACGATACGGTCGTGCTCGGCCGCGTCGAGCATGACCGGCACGCCTCCGATCCGGCGAAGCCATTCGAGGAAATCCCGTGCCGCGGGCGTCTCGAGGTCCGCCGGCCCCTCCGGCGTCAGGACATAAGTGCGCCCGGCAAATAGCTCAGGTTCCGCTTCTTCGACGCCGCGTCTCTCCTTGCCCGCCATCGGGTGACCGCCGAGAAATTGCCCTTTTCGGATGTGGCGCTTGGCTTGCCCGACAATCTCCGTCTTGGTGCTGCCGGCGTCCGTCACCAGCGCACCCTCCTGGAGCAAAGGATCGAGATCCTCGATGGTGGTCAGAATGCCTGAAATGGGCTGAGCGAGGTAAACCAAGTCCGCCTGGGGCACGGCCTGCTCCAACGGGGCCGCCTCGTCGATCACCCCGCGCTTGCGGGCCGCCTCGATCGTCCGCGGCGAGCTGACTCCGATGATCCGCCCGCGGAAGCCCGCTTTCCGCAAGGCCAGCGCGAACGAACCGCCGATGAGTCCAACCCCGACTATGGCAACAGTCTTCATGGAACGTCTCACCACAAAGGCACAAAGACACAAAGCCAAGGATGTGATTTTCTTGTGTCACTGTGTCTTGGTGGTTCATCCTTTTCACAGGCTGCGCCCCACCACAGGAGCGATGGCGCGCAACTGCACCATCAGTTCGTCGAATTGCTCCGGCTTCAGCGACTGCGCTCCGTCGCTCCGCGCTTGCTCCGGATGGGGATGCATCTCGATGAGCAGGCCGTCGGCGCCCGCGGCCACCGCCGCGCGTGCCAGCGGCGCCACATGGTCGCGCCGTCCGGTCCCATGCGACGGATCAGCCAGCATCGGCAGGTGCGAGAGCTTCTTCACCACGGGGATTGCCGAAATGTCCATGGTGTTGCGGGTCGCGCTCTCGAAGGTTCGGATGCCTCGCTCGCACAGGATCACGTCGTAGTTGCCGGCCGAAAGAATGTACTCCGCCGAAAGAAGCAGTTCCTCGATCGTGGCGGAGATGCCGCGTTTCAACAGAACGGGTTTGCGCTGCTTGCCGATCTCGCGCAGCAGGGTGTAGTTCTGCATGTTACGGGCGCCCACTTGCAGAATGTCGGCGTACGCCGCCACCACCTCAATCTGCGACTGATCCATCACCTCACTGACAACATACAAACCATTGCTGTCGGCGGCCTCGCGCATCAGCCGCAGGCCCTCTTCGCCCAAGCCCTGGAAGCTGTATGGCGAAGAGCGCGGCTTGAAAGCGCCGCCCCGCATGATTTTGACGCCGGCGCGCGCGACAACCTCGGCGGAGCGTTGGATCTGGTCGCGATTCTCCACGCTGCACGGTCCGGCCATGACCACCACGGCGCTCCCGCCAATCTCCAAGCCGCCCACTTTGATGATCGTGCCACCAGGCCGGAAATGCCGTCCGGCCAGCTTGTAAGAGGAAGCGATGTGGCGGGCTTCCTTAACGCCATCCAGGAGTTCGAGCTCGACCGGGTCAACGTTCTCCTCCGGGCCCACGCCGCCCAGCACGGTGTGTACCACGCCGGTGGAGCGGTGGACCGTGAAGCCCATCGCCACCATGCGGTCGATCACCCGCTGAATCTGCGCCTCGGCGACGCCTTCCTGCATGACAACTAACATAAAGAGCTAACCTTTCAATACCGCTCGCTCACGCTTGCGGTTCGGGCTTCTGTTGCATGCGCAGCTTCTGCACATTGCGCATTTCGTCTATCACGCGCTCGAAGATGCGCTTCACGGCTTCCGACGGCAGCGGGCCGCCGTTATGGTTGGTGATGTTCGCGTACACTTCGTCCTCGCGCCGGGGTTCGTAAATCGGCATCGCCAGCACGCGCTTGGCCTTGCCGATCTGCTCCACCGCTCGAGTGCGCTCATTCAACAGTTCCAGAATGCGCAGATCCAGTTCATCGATGCGCTGGCGGCATTCATTGAGCGCCTGGAACGCGTCTTCCTTGGTCATGTCCCCTTCAATTTGCGCGCCAGCGCCTCCAGCGAGCCCGGTAACGATGGACTGCCAGCCTGGCTTTCGATCAAGCGCACGAAGGCGCTCCCCACTACAACTGCATCCGCCAGCTTACCCGCCTGCGTCACCTGATCGGGCGTGGAAATCCCGAACCCGATCGCCAGCGGCAGTTCGGTAACCCGTCGCATGGATTCCACCAGTGGCTCTACCGCACTGGAGAGCGACTGCCTCTCGCCCGTAACTCCCGTGCGTGACACCAAGTATACGAAGCCCGACGAGTATTCCGCCACCAGCTTCAGCCGCTCCGGGGTACTGGTCGGAGCCGCCAGAAACACCGTGTCGAGGCCCTGGGCGCGCATGATGCCGGTGTAGGCGTGCGCCTCCTCCACGCTGAGGTCCGTAATCAGGCAGCCGTCGATGCCGGCCGCGCGTGCGTCGGCTGCCAGCGCCTCCAGGCCGTACCGCAGAATCGGGTTCAGATAGCTGAACAGTAACAGCGGAACCTCGGACTTACGCCGGATCTCCCTCGCCACATCAAGAGCCTTCCTCAGCGTGGTTCCGGCCTTGAGCGACCGCTCCATGGCCGCCTGGATCACCCGGCCGTCGGCCACTGGATCGGAGAAGGGAACCCCGAGCTCGATCAGATCCGCACCGCCCCGCTCCAGGGCCCAGGCCAGCTCGGGCGTCACCTCCAGCGAGGGGTCGCCGACGGTGATGTAGGCAACCAGACCCTTCTTGCCTTGTTTCCACAGGCTTTCGAACAGCGTGAAAATGCGAGTCGGGCTACTCACTGTCCACATCCTGCAGGTGCTGGCGATAGATATCGATGTCCTTGTCGCCACGGCCTGAAAGGTTAATCAGAAACACCTGGCCCGTGGCCGCTGGCGCCCGGCGGATCGCCTCCGCCACGGCGTGCGCCGACTCGAGCGCCGGGATGAGGCCCTCGATGCGCGACAGGGTCCGCGCCGCATCCAGCGCCTCGCCATCGCTGATGGAAACATACTCCGCGCGGCCCCGATCGTGCAGCCAGGCGTGTTCCGGTCCCACCAGCGCGTAGTCCAGGCCTGCCGATACGGAGTGGGTCAGCGCCACCTGCCCGTCTTCGTCCTGAAGCAAGTAACTGTAAGCGCCCTGCAGCACGCCCGGGGAACCGCCCGCGAAACGGGCCGCGTGCTCGCCCAGCGCCGTGCCCCGGCCGCCGGCCTCGATGCCGATCAGCCGCACCTTCGGCTCCGGAATGAATGGCGCGAAAATCCCAATGGAATTGCTTCCGCCGCCCACGCAGGCGAAGACCGCGTCCGGCAGGCGTCCTTCCGCCGCCAGGATCTGCCGGTGAGCCTCTTCGCCGATAACGCTCTGAAAATCGCGCACGATCGTGGGATACGGATGCGCCCCCAGCGCCGAGCCCAGCAGGTAGTGGGTGTTTGAGACGTTCGTTACCCAATCGCGCATGGCCTCGCTGATGGCGTCCTTCAGAGTCTGGCTACCGGTCGCGACGCCCACGACCTTCGCCCCCAGCATCCGCATCCGAAAGACATTGAGGCTCTGGCGGCGCATGTCTTCCGCGCCCATGTAGACCACGCACTCCAGGCCGAACAAGGCCGCCACCGTGGCCGTGGCCACGCCGTGCTGCCCCGCGCCGGTCTCGGCGACGATGCGGGTCTTGCCCATGCGGCGGGCCAGCAGAATCTGCCCCAGACAGTTGTTGATCTTGTGCGCGCCGGTGTGCAGCAGATCCTCCCGCTTGATGTAGATACGCGCGCCGCCCAGCGTTTTCGAAAGGCGTCGCGCGAAATACAGCGGCGTGGGCCGTCCGGCATAGTTGGCGAGTAAGTCGTCCAGTTCCCTTTGGAACGCCGGATCAGAGCGCGCCTCGGAATAAGCGCGCTCCAGTTCCTCGAGGGGTGCCATCAGCACCTCGGGAACGAAGCGCCCGCCGTAAGGACCGAAATGGCCCGGCGCTTGGGATTCAGTACTCATTCCACACTCTCCGCCAACGCCGCTTCAAGGAACCGCGCCATCCTGGCATGGTCCTTACGCCCTGGGATCGATTCGAGGCGCGAGCAGGAGTCCACTCCCCAGGGGCGCGCCAGCCGGATCGCCGCCCGCACGTTGTCCGCATCGAGGCCGCCGGCCAGAATGATCTTCTTCGCAGCGTGCCTGGCCTTCGACCAATCGAACGTGCGCCCGCTGCCGCCGTATCGCTCCGACGGCGCATCCAGCAGAAACGCCTCGGCGTCGTATGCATCCATCGCCGCGGGATCGAAACGCTGGTCCACCCGCAGCGCCTTCCACACGCGCGTCCCGCGGGGCAGCGCCTCCGGCGGTTCGTCCCCATGCAGTTGCGCCACATCGATACCCGCCGCGGCGCAAATGCGCTCCACCTCTTCCGGCGGCTCGTTCACAAAGACGCCCACCTTCCAAACGCTCGCGGGCAAGCCTTCAATGATGCGCGCGACATCCTCGGGCGCAACGTAACGCGGGCTCTTGGAGTAGAAGTTGAAGCCCAGCGCCGCCGCGCCGCCCTCGACGGCAGCCTGTGCGTCTTCCCGGTTGGTGATGCCGCAGATCTTCACCATCATGTCGTGAGCTCCCTTAACGCTTCAACCCGATTGGGGGACTTCATCAGGCGTTCGCCGACCAGAAAGGCGTCGAAGCCCGCCGCGCGCAGCTTCTGGATATCCGTGGCGGAGGCGATCCCGCTCTCGCTCACCTTCAGCACGTGCGGCGGAATCCGCTCCGCCAGCCGCAATGAGGTTTCCAGGGTGACGTCGAAGGTGCGGAGGTCCCGGTTGTTGACTCCGATCATCTCCGCGCCCGAGGCCAGGGCCAGCTCCAGCTCGCGGCCGTCGTGGACCTCGACTAGTGCGGCGATCTGAAACCCGGCCGCGTACTCGCGCAATTGCTGTAGCCTGCGCAGGGGGAGAATTGCGGCGATCAACAGCACCGCGTCGGCGTCGTGCGCCGCAGCCTCGGCGATCTGGCTTTCGTCCAGAATAAAGTCCTTCCGCAGCACCGGCAGGGAAGTCGCCGCGCGGGCCGCGCACAGGTCGGTGAGGCCGCCCTGGAAGAACTCCTGGTCGGTGAGGACGGAGAGCGCCGCCGCGCCGCCTTGCTCATAATCGCGGGCGATGGCCGGCGGGTCGAACTCATCCACCAGCAGGCCCTTGCTCGGAGAGGCTTTTTTGATCTCGGCGATGATGGCGGGCGACTTAGCTCGCAGCGCCGCCGCGAAATCCCGGCGGAGCTTCAGCTTCGGCTCGGCTCGGCGCTCCCACTCCTGGCGCGTGAGGGAAGCGCGGGCGAGTTCCTCCCGCTTTTGTTGGACAATTCGAGCCAGGATGCCTGGATTTGCCTCGGTCATACAGGGGATTCTTCATCCTAGCAAAGTGAGACGCCGTGATATGCTGACTGCAGCCATGACGACGCGCCGGCATCTGCTCGTCATTTCGGTCTGTCTGACCTGTTCCGCCGCCGGGGCGGGGATTGTTCGGGTTGAGAACCCAACGGGGAGTATTAACGTTCGGACGGTGATGGGCGGCCGGGAAGCGCACGTTCGCGCCTCCGTCCAGTCGCGGGCGCTTCGCCGGGACGATGTGAAGTACACCGAAGCACCAGGGGTGTTTTTGGTGCAATGCCAGCCTGCCGACGGCGCGCGGGTCGATCTGGATATCGAGCTTCCTCACTTGTCGGGCCTGGAGGCTGTTACAGATAGCGGGGCGATCCGGATCGACGGGCTGATCCGAATCGCGGACTTGAGTACCAACACTGGCGACATCAGGTTAGCCATGCCGTGGGAACTGATGCGCCTGCGGGCTGTCTCCGAACAGAAGCCGAAGCAGTTCAATAACCCAAAGGCGAAGGGTGTGCGCTTCCAGAGCGAGCGATTGGGTGATTTCTGGACCGTGTACGATCGAAGCCCCAATGAGGGGGATTGGCACAGCCCCAAGGTCGGGCGAGTGCCGGGCACTGGGGGCGAGGCCGGACGCAACGTTCTTCTTTATGTCTTCCCCCGGTACACCACATACGGCGAGATTCGGGTGAGCGCCAGATCCCCTGGCCGGTTGGACATCGAGGACTCTCCACTGCCGGAGGACTCATGGGTGAAGCCGGCGAGAGTTGCTAAGGCGATCTTGGATAGCTTGCCGGGGGGACTCGTGAAGGCAGGCGGCAAGAAGGGCTCCGATGTCAGCAAGCGCGGGGTACAGGTCGCGGTCCCGGATGGAAACCCGGTCTTTACTTCCAACGTGCGGCTGGTCAATCTGTCGGTGCCGGTTTATGACGGTGATGGGCGCCCGTTCCCCGGCCTGAAACCCGAGGACTTCGAGGTGTTGGAGGACGGGGTGCCTCAGAAGGTCGCCCTGGCTGCGTCCGAGGAGCTTCCGTTTAATCTGGTTCTGCTGCTTGACTGGAGCGGCAGCACGGTGGACGAGCGCCCGGCGATGAGAGAAGCCGCTCGGGGGTTCGTAGGTATGGCGCGGCCGCAGGACCGGATTGCGATTTACGCCTTGGAAAACAGCCTCTTTGAGGTGCTATGGCCGTTGACCACTGACCACCAGCAGGTGCTGGCGTCAGTTGAAACGTTGGCTCAGCTTCTGGGTGGGACACCTCTTTACAGCGCCATTGTCCTATCGTACGCACAGGAGTCCTTGCACCTCACGCAGGACCGCAGCGCACTGGTTGTTCTCAGCGACGGTTGGGATACTGGAAATGCGGATAGTTCTGGCTCTAGCCCTCCTTTTGAGAGGCTGCGTAGCGCGGTTGCGGAGATGAACGTTCTGCTGTACCCGATCCTCCTGCCGGCGGGCGATGCCGGTTTCGCTCCCAAGCGCTACCGCGATCGGATGCAGCAACTGGCCGATGCCAGCGGCGGACGCCTGTTCCCGGCCAAGTCGATCCGGGACCTGGCGCCGGTTTACGCGCAAGTGGCCGAGGAACTGCGCAGCGTCTACAGCATCGGTTACTACCCGCAGAACCAGAACTTCAACGGGAAGTACCGTCGAATCGAGGTGAGGGTGAAGCGCCCCGGTCTCACCCTGCGCACGAGGCCGGGTTATTACGCCTGGTGAGATCCCAATTCCCGGATCGCCTCCCGCAGCCGCTGGTGGCCCTGCATCAAGCGTAGGTACACCGCCTCGTCGGCGCCCATCTTGGCGCGGATGATTTCCACCAGCGCGGACTTGTCCGCTCGCGGCCACTCGCTCAGGCCGGGGATCAAGTCCAGCACCAGGGCCAGGTTGGCGAATTCGGGGTGGGCGCCGGCCTTGATCCCCAGCGCCGCCGAGACGGAGGCCATCGCCCGCTCCGGCGAGGAGCGCTGCGCCGCCAGCGCGACGTTGCGGATGTGGAAGCGGTCCCAGTCGCCTTGCGGCGCGCCGGGCATCTCGTAGATCAGCGGCCCCGCCGCCAGGCGCCGCAGGACGCTCGCGGGACTGCGGTAGCCGGCCTGCTTCAGGAGCTTGCACTCCTCGCGCGCCAGCACCCGCACCACCTCCGGCAGGACCGGCCGGAAGCCGAGCTTGCGGTAGAACCAGAAAGGCCCCCGACTCGATCGCCTCTTCGTTGTCCAGCCCGATCTGATACGGGTCGATCGAGAAACAGGTCGTGCCCAGGATCTGGTGGAACAGGCGCAGCACGCGCGCGAAGATCCAGGCCGTCTCGCCCTCGCGGAAGGTGTAGTAGAGATTGAAGCCGACTTCCATCCGGTCGAACAGGGAGAGCGTCTCGAAGTAACCGGTCGGGACGCCGTTCTTGAACATGATCGCGGCGTGGTAGGCGCGCAGCGGCAGCCGGTGTTGGGGCGGCACGCCGCAGAAGAAGCATCTCGACGCCACGGCCGGCGTCCGCCTTGAGCACGGCGCGCGGATCGCCGTAAGTGAAGCCGTAAAGCTCGCGGTAGCGCGCGGCCGAGGTCGCCAGCGCCATGTTCAGGAAGGCGCGGCCGGTGGCTTCGTCGAGGAGTTCGACGGGCAGCGGCGGGGATTGAAGCTCGTGCTCGAGCGAGACATCCGCGCGGCGAATCAGCGGGCCCTTGTGATAGAAGAGGCGGCCCAGCGGCCGGCGCGTGACTGTGCGCGCCGCCGGCGAAGCGCCCAGTTCCCACCTCACCGGCAATTCCAGCGAGGCCTAGAGATCGGCCTTGTCCTTGTGCGGGAGCGGCAGCTCCTCGATGCGGGCCAGCAGCCACACCAGCGCCTGGTCCAGGCTGCCGCCGGCCGCGCGCAGCCACTCCAGGTAGGGCACGTGCGCCTCCACCATGGTGTCCTCTTCCACCAGCGGGAACAGCCGCCGCCAGGCGCCCGCCATCCGGTCGGTCGCTTCGTAGCAGTCCCAGTCGATCCGCAGCCGGTCTCCCTCCAGTTCCGCCAGACGGCGCGTCACCTCGTAGCTGAAGATCGCGGAGAAGGAGGTCCCGGCGATGCCGCTAACGTCCGGTTCCTCGAAGGGCGAGAGGTCCGCTCCGGCCTCCCGCATCGCGGCCACGCGCTCAGGAATCGAAGCGAGCAGAGCCTCGGCACGCTTCAGGGTTTCCCGGTCGGGCGGGTAGGCGCGCAGGAAAAGCAGTCTTTCGTGGGATTCGATCAGCGACTCAGTCACAAGTCCGGGCTCCTTTTTTCTTCAATCTTCTCAAGCATATACCGCCGGAAGGCGCTTTGGAGGCGGGGTGAGCGTGCTTCAGGCGGCTACCATCAAAGCGGGGAACCGTGTCCGAGACAATCTACAAGCTACAGCCCAACCGCACCATCCAATTGCGCGGTTTCGATGATCTGGGAGCTTCGGCGGCGCTGCACTCGGCCACCGCGGACAGCTTCAAGGTCAGCGGCGTGTTCCGCGATCCGGCGGACTTCGCCGTCCTGATTCTCTACGACGCCGACAACTTCTACGAACACCCGCGGCTGAAACACCTCCCCGACACGGACTTCTCCGGCCTGACGCTGACCTTCGACGTCCACTACTCGGGTTTGATGCCGCTCGATTCGCCGAAGTACCCCACCATCGACTGGCCCTACCTGGACGTGATCCGGCCGGACTCCACCACGGCCAAGATCCCGCTGTTCTCGCACGCCCAGCAGGCGGGCGGATCTTACACCTGCGCCGAGGCGAGCTTCGTCATCGAAGACAACGTGCTTCAGGCCTACGACCGGATCACCCTCTGGTACCTGAATTTCGCCTTCGACTACATCGTGCCGAACCAGGACCCGCCATTGCCCACCGCCGCCGAGGTCGCTACCGCTCTGGCGGCGCAGATCAACGGCGTGAACTGGGAGGCATTCGGCACGCTCATCCCGCTGAGCGCCGAGGCGCAAGGGAGCACGCTGCGTATCGTGGCGACGCGGCCCGGCGTGGACGGCAACATGATCCGCATGTACGCCGTGGCCAAGAACGACCGGCTGCGGACCACACCGACGGTGGCCGTCTTTCAGGGCGGCAGCTCGGATGCGACCTGGCGGATCACGCCTGGATTTTGAAGCTCTGGGCATCCCGCAAATCCGCCAGATGTGGCTCACCTTCGCGCCCCCGCTGGCGAACGGCGCGGCATTCCAGGACACGGAGTGGCAAGCGGCGTTCACCAACTGGTCGCTGGCCGGACCCGAGGCCAAGCGCGCGCTGCTGGTGGCCGGACCGGGCAGCGTGCGCGTCGAGGAGAATGATTCCTGGTGCGAATACGCGGGAGACTGGGCCAGGGAATCGGGCTTCTACTCGGAAGGGTACGCGAAGCGCGCCTCGTCGGTTGGAGACGCCGTGACGGTGCGTCTACTCCTGCGCGGCGGCGCACGACCTGTACATCGGCACGTCTCTGTACGCGGACCGCGGCGTGGTTGCGGTGCGGCTGGACGAAGATGCCGAGACGGAACTCGATTGCCGCTTGAGCGCGGAGCCGGCGGTGGTCACGCGGCGCAAGGTGCGCTCGGCCGTGCCCGCCGGGGAGCACACGGCGACGATCCGGCTGACTTCGGCGGGTCACTTCTACTTCGACTTTCTGGAGGCGGCGATCCCTTCGGACGTGCCCGACGCCCGCCCGGCGCTCGCCCACATCTCTCCGGCTCTGGACTACAGCACCGACCACACCTACAAACTCCCGCCCGCCCGCATCCTGTGGATGTTCGACCAGCTCGGCTTCGCCGGCCCCATGAACGAGTACATCGGCGTGTTCTGGTGGAACCAGCGCCAGCGGGTCGGTGCCGTCATTCCGTCAGCGACGGTTACGTTCGAGGGCCAGTTTCTGCCGGACGATCAGGTGTTCTTGAGCATCGGCGGCCAGACCTGCGGGAAGACGGTGTTCCCCAACGAAGACGGCGCGGTCCTGGCCGGGCATTTCGCGCACTACCTCAACTCCACCTACGTCGGCGTGTGGGCGGCGGCGGACGGCGAATGTGCTGACGATCACGGTGCGCTCGCCGAAGCCCGCATATTCGTTCACGTTTCAGGCGTGGAAAGAGAGTTCGCAGGGGTCGGAGGGAACGGTCACCTGGACCGGCAGCCTTCAGAACGGCCAATCGGGCGAGTGGGTGGTGGACCCCGTCGCAAACACCAGCGCTAAACCGGGGTGCGCGCGACTGGCACCGGGACTTCTTCCATGAGTGCCAACTGCGGGGCAGAGAACTCGTCGTGGCGGCCTCCATGGAGTTGGTGAACCCGCCCGACGGGTTTGGGGCCAAGTTTCCGGATGGCGAGGTTGTGGCGACTTCGGTTGGCTTCGGCAACCTGGTCTCGACGCACTGCGCGTTCTCCAGCCCGATGCTGAACTTCCAGAAGCAGCTTTACATGGACCTGGCGGACCTCATGGCCGAGGTCTCGCTGACACGCCGCCTCCAGTTCGGCGAGTTCTGTTGGTGGTATTTCCCAAATACCGCGGGGATGGCCTACTACGACGATGAGACCGCGGCGGCGGCCCTGACAGCGCTGGGAAGGGCGTTGCATGTATTCACCTCGCCCCACGAACGATCCCGGCGTCAACAGCTCAGCCGATGCCTCATTCCTTCGCGGCCGCCTGCGAGATTACGCCGCCGCCATCGCCGCTCACGTCCGCAACGCGCACCCACTGGCGCAGTTCGAGGTTCTATTTCCGTTTGACGTGAACCACTCAGAACCCGCTGGCGTGCACTTGATCGGAGGCCGGCTGAACCGGTTCGTGAACCTGCCGTCCGAGTGGGAGTCAAAGCAAGGCAGCGGTCTCGATAGCTTCAAGGTCGAGGCGCTGGATTTCGGAGCTTGGTCGCGCGACTTAGAATTGACTGGCGAGGCGATCGAGTTCGGCCTCGGGCTGGATTGGCCGAAAGACTCATTACGCCACATGGCGCCGGTCTTCCAGCCAGGCTATGCGTGGCAGAAAGAGAGCCAAAGGGCGCTGGGCGAGGGGGTCGCCTGCGTGAATCTCTGGGCCTACGATCACGTCTGTCTGTTCGGCCTGAATCCCGCTGCGGCCCCCTGCCGCGCCAGTTCCCGAAGGCAGGGTTAAATAAGCGCTTAGCTTGCCGTTTGGTCTACCCGATCCAGAGCCAGTCTTTGCCACTTTTGATCGGCACCCTTCTGGACCAGTATGCCAAACTCGCCGACTGCCCAGATTGAGCCATTCACGGTCATCACGTGGCTTAGGAAAACCGGGTCTTCGATCTCGATGCTGCCCCAGGTCTCGCCGCCGTCCTTGCTGAGCAGTATGTCGCTACCCGCGGCGATATAGCCCATGCCGCTCTTGTCAAAAAGGAGAGATGAAAGTGTAGCTCTCACGGGGCTCTTCAGCGCCGCCCAATTTGCTCCGCCGTCCTTGCTGCGCAACATCTGACCGTTGAAGCCCACAGCCCATCCGTTTTGCAGGTCACGAAAGTAAACCGCGTTCAGCGACCAGGTCACCTCCGCACCGGTGATGTTCTGCGCCTCTTTCCAGGTTGCCCCGCCGTCCGCCGTGCGGATAATTGTTCCGATCCATCCCACCGCCCAGCCATGGCTGGCGTCTGCGAAGTAGACGCTCTCCAGAGTCTGGGTCACACCAGTGGTTTGAGCGCTCCAGGTCTTTCCGCCATCGGACGAGTGGAGAATCAGTCCGTTATAGCCGGAAATCCAGCCCTCGTTCCCGACTAAAGAAATGCCGGTTAAATTCTCCTTGGACGGGACCGAGACCTTCGCCCAGCTCCGTCCACCATCCCCGGTGGTCAGCAGCAGGCCGTCATCACCCGCCATAAAACCGCGGTTAGCGTCGAGGAACTGCAGCGCGCGGATCGTGGTGTCGTAAGGAAATGGTATCGGCTGCCAGCTTGTGCCCTGGTCCTGGCTTGACAGCAACTGCGGCTCTTCGCACTGAAGCACAACCCTCTGGCCGGCAACTGCGGCATTCTGAACGGAACACGTAGGATTGTCAACCGCGAACGCCAAAACGCTCGAAAGAACTCCCAGAACAATTATCCCGGAAACACGCGACATCACATACCTCCAACGCCTCTGTCTTACCTATGTAGACACAATAGGCATCCCTTCGGTTACATGAATCCCGCCCACCCGGGGAGCCTTCCGGGAGGCGGAGCAATGGATTGCGGCCTGTCGCGGGTCAGTCCAGGTCGATATCCCGCTGGGGCGGGGGGGTGTCGGGGCTTTCCTTGGCCTGTTTGAGAAGCTCGTCGAACTTCCTGGCCAGCACGTCTTTGGACTTCTTGTGAGCATCGACCGACTTACGGAATGCTTCCTCGCGCCGCGCCGCCTCGCCCTTGAACACGCTCACGGCGGCTTCCATGTCCTCGAATGTGCGCGGCCTTTCGGCCGCCTTGTGGCTGATGACGGCCCTGGTGGCCGGATCGATCTTCAACGCCGCCTGGCAGCAGGGGCACTCCACGTCGAACAGTTCGCTCACGCCTTTGGCCATAGAGTAATCGTAGCTCCGCCGGCTAGGAGCCCGCCAGTTGCCGCACCACCGGGGCGTCGGCTTCGAGGAAATCGTAATCAATCAGGCGGGCGGGAGCTTCCCACTTTATCTGCTCGAAGTTCCTGTTCTGGGGCTCGCCGTGGAATTCCAGGACTCGAAAGAAGACCAACCGTACCGGCAGCCTCCCTTTGTAATGGTAAGAGCAGCGCTCGACCTCGGGTCCGATCTGAGCCTTTATCGCCAGCTCCTCCTCCAGTTCGCGTCGAAGCGCTTCGTGGTATGACTCGCCCGGTTCCACTTTGCCGCCCGGGAACTCCCACTTCAGCGGATGGCTGTCGCCGCGGCTTCTTTGGCAGATCAGGATCGCGCCGTCTCGCTCGATCACCCCGGCTACGACCGTTCTGCGCGGAACTTCCATCGTCCCATCTTAAGCAATAGCGGCACGGATGCAAGCTGGGCGCAAACGGAGAAGACCACCAGCCGCGATGCGGAGGCCTGGTATAAGAATCCCATCAATGCGCTTCCCGCAAACCAACACAGACCGTAGACCGTGTTGAAAGCGCCGTAAGCCGATCCGCGCCTGGAGACCGGCGCCATCTTCGCAATCGCGGCCCGCATGACCGACTCCTGGGCTCCCATCGACACGCCCCAGAACACCATGCCCGCAACCGCGCCCGGGAACGAACGGGAGAAAACCAATGGAGCGGCCAGCGCCGCAGCCAGCGGCGCGCCCACGAGTACGGCTTCCCCCCAGCGGTCGAACAGGCGGCCGAAGGCCAGCGCCGCCAGGGCGTCCACTCCCATGGCGAGCGCATAGAGCAGCGGGATCCAGGTGTCGGAGGCCACCCCGGCGGCTTTCCAGTGGAAGGCGGCCAGCGGAAAGTCAGCGAAACCGGCGGCGATGAGGCCAGCCGCAGCCACGTAGATCCAGAACCTCCGGGGCAGGGAATTACCGGCAACTGGATCCGGGTTCCGCGGCGGGCGGAACCGGGTTCGGGTATCTTAGCCGCGCCGCAACCAGAACGCTCAGCGCTGCCAGCGCCGGCAAGAGCAGGACGGCGAAGCCCACGCGATAACTGTGCATGGAGGCGATCACGCCGGCCACAACCAAGCGGTCCCGGTCAGCGCCCCGATCTGGTCCATCGCCTCGTGGATGCCGAAGCCCCAGCCCGTGCCCACGGTCTTCGCCGCACCGGCGAGCAGCACGTCGCGGCTGGGCGCGCGGATCGCTTTTCCAGTGCGCTCGACAATGATCAGCAACGCGGCCGTTTCCCAGCGCCCCGTCAGGGCCAGCGCCGGGACCGCCAGGAGGTTGACCGCATAGCCCAGCATCACCAGCGTCCAATATCCCCGCGTGCGGTCCGCCAGGTAGCCGGAGGCGAGGCGCAGCACATAGCCGACCATCTCACCGGCGCCGGCCACCGCGCCCACCACGACGGCGCCCGCGCCCAGCAGTCCAAGGTATGGGCCCGTGATGCTGCGCGCCCCCTCGTAGGTCACGTCCGCGAGAAGGCTCACCACCCCCAGCAGGAGGATGAAGCGATAAGCGGCTTTGCGGGAATCAGGGAGAGTCGCCACCTACCAAAGAGTCTACAAAAGCTTGCGGGGCCGTGGCTTGTCCATGCGGCGCTGGAGGCGTTCGGCCCTGTGGCGTAGCTCCGGGGTATCCTTAATCTCCAAGGCAGTCCGGGTGAACTCCAGGGCCATGGCGTAGTCCCGTTCCCCGTGCTCGTAATGCTTGGCCAACTCCTCTAGCGCGGCCACGCGGTGAGGGTTGCGCACCGATGCCAGTTCGGTGAAAGCCGCCAAGGCGGCCGCATCCCGGCCCAGCCGCTTCTCGATATTGGCGATCTCCCAGAGCGTCCCGAAAAGGAGATCGTCCGAAAGGCCGCGGCTCACCGCGCGGTGCAGCAATTCGAGCGCCTCTTCGCGCCGTTCGGCCTTCAGCAGCCAACGGGCCAGACCGACCCAATCCGCGCCGTGATCGAGCGGCGCGTCCTGCGGCGAGCGGAAGGACAGCGGAACGATGCCGGTGAGACAGGCCAGCGTGAGGATGTCAATGGCGTTGTGATGGAAGATGGGGACCAGCCGCACCGCCTGCTTCGTGCGCAGGTACTCGAAGTAGACGTACGGGATCATCTCTCCGGGCAGGTCGCCTTCGCGCTCGAAGCCGAGAATCTGATTCTCCAATTCCACCAGGCGGCAACTTTCGAGCCGCAGCTTCCACAGCCGCCGCGCGCCAAACAGCAGATCCATGTGAGCCAGGCGGTCGAACGGCGGCTGGCGGCGCATCATGCGGAAACGGGTTTCGAGCAGCGGCTGGTCGTAGCTCTTTCCGTTGTAAGTCACCAGCACGTCGAACTGCGCCAGGTGCGCGTCGAGGGCGTGCAGCAAGCTGGCCTCTTCACCGAAATCGCGCATGAAGAACTGGCGGATGCGAAAACCATCGGGGGCGATCCGGCCCACGCCGATCAGAAAAGCGTAGGTTCCCGAGCCGGTCGCGAGGCCCGTGGTCTCGGTATCGAGAAAGGCCCAGCGGGAGGGCGGAGACGGGGGGACCGAGCCCTGCGAGAGCGAGTCCAGCAGGTCGTCGGGAAGCTCCTCCAGGTAAGAGATGTCCATGCTGCCGTGGCGGCGGTGGCGCGCGTAGAGCTTCTCGGTCTCGAAATGCGAGCCGTGCGGCGTCTCGACCACCTCTCCGCTCATGAACTCGTCGATGAAGTGGTGGAGCGGCGGGTAATCGTCGGGAAGCGGCTCCTTGGGCGCTTCGGGCGCAGGGGCGGCCTGGGCGTACTTCCGGTCGATCTGCCGGATCTTGCGCCGGAGGTTCGCGAGTTGTTCTTTGAGATCGTCCACCAATTCAAGGGTAACAACCGGCGGAAAGCGGCGTACAATTCGGGTGGGATAGAAAGAATGCCCGCAGCAGCTCTTTTTTTGTCCTTGGCCGTTTTCCTCGGGGCCGCCGATGCGCCGAAGATTATCGGCAACAACTGGGAGACCCGCCTCCTCAGGAAGGTGCAGCCCAAGTACCCACCGCTCGCCCTCAGGTATAGGATCCAGGGCATAGTTCGCTTCAACGCGATCATCGGGACAAACGGCCGCGTTCAAACGCTCCAGTTGGTCACTGGGCACCCTCTGCTGGTCGCGGCCGCGCAAGAGGCCGTCAAGCAATGGGTTTATCGTGTGGTGACGCAGATCGATGTCAAGTTCAACATTGAGGCATGGAGAAGACGAGTAGAAGAGCCCCCGCCGGAGACCTACGTTCACATCTAGGAACAAATCAGCGTAGTTCAGAATCGCACATCGTTAGATGCGTTCTCCGATGTTGAGCGGCGTCGCTTGCCTTAGGCTGATTCGC
Organism: Bryobacterales bacterium; assembly: GCA_963734625.1. GTDB lineage: Bacteria > Acidobacteriota > Terriglobia > Bryobacterales > Bryobacteraceae > CAVTHW01. The sequence goes on from CAVTHW010000012.1 coordinate 230,167, forward strand.
CGGGTTGGTGGCGGTGGCGGCGTTGCACCCTGCCGCCATGACTTGGTATCAAGGTGATCCACATTAACTGGGTGTGCCCGTTGTTCAAAAATTTGGCGATGTCAAAATCCACCACCCAATCCTTCCCTCCCTGCGCATATTGCTGTGCGGCTCGCACGGCGTCCTGCGCGCTGCGTCCTGGCCGAAACCCGTAACTGTGCTCGCTGAATTCCGGATCGAAGATCGGTGTCAGCACCTGCAACAGCAACTGCTGAATGAACCGGTCCTGTACCGTCGGGATGCCCAGCCTCCGCGTGCCCCCGCTCGGCTTGGGTCGTCATTCGATCGATGCCCGCCGCTACCTGGTTGCGTTGCACCGCCCCCAGGGCCAGCCGGTAGTTCTCGTCTGTTACCTCGCCTTGGCTTGCGCTCCACCGTCTCTACCTTGCTCTCCGCTCGAAAGGTCCGCGGCGCTTGGATTTCAAGCCTTTCGCTCCCTTCAGTTCCTGACCTGCACCTTCTTGGTTCGGCTCGCTACGGCTCACCGTTTCTGCCTCGGCCTGCTGACTTCTCCCGGCTTCGACCGGTAGGGCGAATCTCTCCCTCGTGCCGACTGGCTCTACCTGATGCGTCTTGATGACCTCTGGGCTTCGCTGTTCTGGGCCAGCTTGCCGCCCGCACCCAGCCTCGCTGCCAGTTCGTGTTCCTACGGTCGAGGGTTTGCCTTCCGCTTCTTTCAGCTTCACCTCGCGGCTACGCCTTGCGGCTCGGCTACGGTTGCCGTCATCGGCTCCGATTGGCTCCTTTCATCCAACAAGATTCTGCCCATGCTGGGCACACCCAGAAGCCGGGCCAAAGCCCGGCGGCAGCCAGAAATGGCTGCCCCACAAGCACGCCGGCGATTCCACTTTTATGTCGCGCGCCCCTCGCAACCCCTCTATCATGGCAAGTAGAGACCGCGCATGTACGAACCCCGGCAAGACCAGCAACCCTGGCTTTCCTATCTCGATGACAACCGCGTGCTGGCGGGCCTGGCGGCCGTTTATGGCGTGTCTCTGGCCGCACTGCTGGGGAAGCTGCCGCTCGGGCTCGATGAGGTTCTTCAACTCATCGCCATTCGGGCAGGGCACCATGCCTCCGCATCCCTGGGCTACTCGGCGGTCTGGGCCCGCCTGCCTTCGGCTCTGCTCAGCTTGCTGTGCTGTCTGGTGCTCGTCCTCCTCGTGCGGCAGTTGAAAATGCGCTGGGTGGCTGTCGTGCTGGCCGTTTTTATGACCCTGCCGATCCAGTTGCGTTACGCGCTGGAGGCCAGTCCCTGCTCGCTGGCGCTTTTTTTGAGCGTGCTGGCGACCGCGCTAGCGCTCCGGGCGGTCGAGCGCCGGCGCGCGCTGGTGCGCGTCGGTCTGGGGATTGCCGCGGCCGTGGCCGCACTTGCTTCCTGGTACCTTTACTCGCGTCCGTTTCTGCGGGAGGCCGCCGGCGGCGGCTATTGGGTTGCGCTTCCCCTTCTGGCTGCGGCGGGATTCGGATTGGCCTCGCGGCGGATGAGCCGCTCCACGAAGGCGCTGCTCGGATCCATCATCGCCTTCTCGGTGCTGGCTTCCCTGGCCGGTCAGCAGAAGATCTTCATTCTCCCGGCTATCGTCCTGCTGGCCGTCGAGGGTCTGCGGTTTCTGTACGACTGGCGGCGGGCGGCCGGGGCGGCCCTTCTTTCAGCGATCATCGTCGCGGCCTATGCTTACGACGTCAAGTGGTTCTCGCTCCCCAGGGCGGACTATCAACTGGCCGCCGCGGCGATCAAGAACACGGCTGCCCCTGACGGCTGCGTGTTGTATTTTCCCTCGGACGCTTCCAGACTCTACCTCTTCTTTCAGCCGGAACTTGCCTCCAGGGTCTGCGATGCCAGGCAGCCTCTCACTCCTGGACGGCAGTTTGTGCTGGCGATCTCGCCGGCGGCCCCGATGTCTGAAATTAAGCCGCTTTTCGCCCGCATGCGGAAGGAATTAATGATTCCCTTGCAGCGCAGGGCGGTCGGCGGAACCTCCATCACCCTCTACCAGGCCCTACCGGCCCAGCCGAATAGGTAAACATTTCTGAATCCGTCCGCTCCGAGCCACATCGAAGATGAGTGGAAAGCAGTTCTGGAGGGGACGATGAAAAAAAGTTTGGTGTTGCTGGCGGTTTTGGCCTTGGCAGCCGTAGTGGTGGCGCCCGTATCAGCGCAGTCCACGACGCTCAAGGCAAACATTCCATTTGAATTCTCCGCCGGATCGAGCCTAATGCCGGCTGGCGATTACACTCTTGGCGGGAGCTACAGCTCCAGCGTAGTGTTGCTAAGGAGCGATGATTCCAGTTCTGCCGGGTACATCTCGGCGCGTGCGACACAGACGGCACCGGGAGTTTTAGGCGACAAGGCGAAGCTGATCTTCAATCGCATAGGTGACCAGTACTTTCTGCGGCAAATCGTGGACGGCGGACGTTCCACGGTTAGGGACGTCCCAATGTCCTCCACGGAGCGTGAACTGGAGCGAAGCGTGACTTCAGCTAGTGCTCGCGAGACAGTGGTGATACTGGCGCGGCTGTAGCCCAGCGGCCAGCCTCCAGCCAGACTTTAAAGGGTGGCCCGGAACCAAAGGTTTCGGGCCGCCCTTTTTCATTTGGGATACGATCAGTTAAACTTCCTCTTATGAGGGGACTCGGACTGCCAGTCTGCATGGCGCTGATCGCGCTCGCCGCGGCGGGGGCGACTCGCGGCCTCCCACTTGGCGACTCAAGAAGGGGCGAAAGCGTTTTCCACGACCGGCAGTGCATCCTCTGTCACAGCGTCAACGGGCAGGGTGGCAAGATCGCGCCCGATCTGGGCCAGGCTGTAGGCCGCGGCTTTAGCCCGTACCACCTGGCCGGATTGCTTTGGAACCATGCGCCAGCCATGTGGACCGAGATGGAAAAACGGGGCGTGAGCACGCCGGTGGTGAGCGCGCAAGACGCAGCCGACCTGTTCGCCTATTTCTTCGCGGCCGGCTACTTTGAGAAGCCCGGCGACACGGGACGAGGCAGACAGGTATTTCGCCGGGCGCGGTGTTCCTTCTGCCATGGAATCGACGCGCCTCAGCGCCCGGGCATTCGCCCCGTGTCCCAATGGGCTTCCCTGCGGGACCCCATCGCTCTGGCCCAGCAGATGTGGAACCACTCCGGCGAAATGAAAAAGGAGTTGAAGCGGAACAAGATTCCTTACCCCCGCATCGACGCTCAGCAGCTCACCGACCTGTTAGCCTATCTCCGGAGTCTTCCTCAAACCCAAGGGCTGAAGGCCCAGTTCGCGCCGGCCGAGCCGCAGACGGGCGAAGGAGTGTTTGCAGCCAGGGGTTGCGCGGGGTGCCATAGCGGGGATCACGCCTTGGAACGCCATACGACTCGTTACACCCTGAACGAGTTCGCCGCCACGATGTGGAACCACCCGTTTCGCATTGACAACGTCCTCGATCCGCTCACTTATGAGCAGATGCGCGAACTGGTGGGCTATTTGGCCGCGATGCAGTTCTTCGAGGAGCGCGGAAATGTCGAGGAGGGAAGAAAGGTCTATCAACAGAAGCATTGCGTCACCTGCCACGACAACCCTTCCAGCGGCGCGCCACCTCGCACCGGCATGGCCGGCAGGATGACCTCCTACGAGATGGTGGCCGCCGTCTGGCGGCACGGACCCGCGATGCTGAAGCTTATGCGGCAGCGCGGCGTCGCCTGGCCGCGCTTCAACGGGTCGGAGATGGCGGATCTCACCGCATACCTGCACGGCCTGGAGTTCCGGCCCCGGACCAGAGGGCCGGCCTCACCAACCCCTACCGAGGGTAGGGGTGCCCCCGCAAGGCGGTGAAGGCCCGGTAAACTTGCTCGGCTAGCACCACGCGGGCCAGTTCGTGGGGCATGGTCAAGGGCGATAGCGACAGCAGCCGGTCGGCCTTCTCCCTCCAAGCCGCCGGCAGACCATCGGCGCCGCCCACCACGAAAACCAAGTCGCGGCCGTCCCGCTCCCCCTTCGCGACCAGTCCGATGAACCGAGCCGAATCCATAGCCTCGCCGGCGGGGTCGAGCAAGAGTTTACGTCCGGTGGGGTGTTTGGACCACGGATCGGTCTTGTCTGGCTTGATCTCGCTCATCTCGCAGCGGCCGTAGCGCCGGCTACGGCGCATGTACTCTTCGGCCATTGCGTTAGCATGCGGATCGCGGGGCTTACCGATGTAGTACAGAAAAACCTTCACCTGCGCCTACCTTCCCCTCCTCGTGGGGCAGCCATTCCTGGCTGCCGCCGGGCTTCCGCCCGGCGTCTGTCTTTGCGTACACCTACGCGCACCCCGTCGTTTGGGGAATCGCCGGCATGCTTGTGGGGCAGCCATTCCTGGCTGCCGCCGGGCTTCCGCCCGGCGTCTGCCTGAAAGCCAGACCCCAGGTCTTTGCGTACACCTACGCGCACCCCGTCGTTTGGGAACTATTCACGTCCATAGTACGTTAATTAGGAAGATGAGATTCGCCGGCTTTGTGTTCACGCTGGTCGGGCAGACCTTCGCCAACGTCTGGCGGCACAAGCTACGCAGCTTTCTGACGATGTTCGGCATCGCCTGGGGCATCGCCTCGCTGGTGCTGATGAGCGCGCTGTGCGACGGCTTCCGCCAGGGCCAGCGGAAGAACATGTCCCAGATCGGCGACAACCTCGTAATGGTGTTCAACGGGCGGACCGAACGCCAGGCCGGGGGCCAGCGGGTGGGCCGCCGCATCTACCTGGAGCAGCGGGACGTCGAGACCATCCGCGAGCAGTGCCCCCTGGTCAGCGTGGTGGGGTGCGAGTTGAAAAGGGAGCTGAGCGCGTCGAGCGAGTTCAATTCGGGCGCGTTTCTCACCCTGGGGGTGACCCCGGAGTACCTCCAGTTGCGGAACCTTCCTGTCACCGCTGGACGCACCATCACCGCCGCCGACGTCCAGAGCCAGCAGCGGGTCTGCGTGCTGGGCGACTCGGTGCGAAAGCAGTTGTTCGAAAAGCGCGGCGATGTGCTGGGCCGGCGGATTACGATCAACGGCTATTCCTTATCAAGTCGTCGGCTACATGAGCGAGAAGACCCAGAACAGCTCCTACGACGGCTGGGACAACGAGAAGATTCTCGTGCCCTTGTCCACCTTCTTGCAGGACGGCCCGCCCATCCGGCCGGATTATCGCGACGGCAGGGTCAACTCGATCATTTACCGGCCGGTCTCCGTGGACCAGTGGGAAGAGCGCGCAGCGCCAGGTGCGGGCGGTGCTGGGGCGCCTGCATGGCTTCGATCCCGAGGACAAGAGCGCCATTCCGATGTGGGACATGATCGAGGACGCCCAGTTGTTCGACGCTGTTTTCGACGCCACCCAGATCTTCCTGATCGTGATCTCCATCGTGACCCTCTCGCTGGGCGGCGTGGGAGTGATGAACACCATGATGTCCGCCGTGGCGGAAAGGACCCATGAAATCGGCCTGCGCAAAGCCTTGGGGGCCACAAAGAGGCGCATCCTGGCGGAGTTTCTGCTGGAGGGATTGTTGATCGCATTTGCCAGCGGCGCCGCGGGAATGGCGGCGGTCAGCCTGCTGGCCGCCGGCGTCAACCGGCTCCCCATGCCGGACATGTTCTCCGGCCTTCCGATCAGCTACCAGACCGGCCTGATGGCGATGGCCGCGCTGGGGACGGTGGCCGTCATCTCGGCCATCCCGCCGGCCTGGCGCGCCTGCCAGCTTACGCCCGTGGAAGCATTGCGGGAAGAGAGGTAAGCCGGTGAACTGGCGGCTGGCTTTTCGCGAATCCTGGGCTTCACTGAAGTTCTACCGCCGCAGGACCATCGTCACAATTATCAGCCTGGCCTGGGGGGTCGCTTCTTTCGTGATCCTCATGTCGTACGGCAAAGGCTTCGAAACCGCCCTGCGCACTGCCTTCCAGGCGGTTGGGCAGGATCTCGTGATCATGGCCCAGGGTCAGACCAGCTTGCAGGCCGGCGGGCTGCGGGCGGGCCGGAAAGTCCGCTTGGAGCTTGGACGATGTGGAGAAGATCCGCCAGGCGGTGCCGCTGGTCAGAGCCATCTCTCCCGAGAAGATGCGCGGCGGCCTTACGGTGGTTCGCGGCACGCGTGAAAAGCAATACGCTATGCGGGCCGTGCGGCCCGAGTATCAATTCATCCGCAATGAGAAGCTCACCGACGGCCGCTGGATCACCCAGGAGGATACCCAGCAGCGCAACCGCGTCGCCGTGCTCGGCGCGACCGTGGCGCGGGAACTCTTCAGCGGAATTCCTCCCGTGGGCGAGGAGATCACGGTCAACGGGTTGAGGTTCACGGTCATCGGAGTCCTCGACTCCAAGACCCAGATCGCCAACTACAACACCCCGGACAACGATTGCCTGTTCGTGCCCTACGACACGATTGCGCTCTATGCCGATATCCGCTATCCGGACTTCATCGTTTGGACGCCTTTGTCCGGACTGGACCGGGACCGGGCGGTCCGGCAGGTCCGTGCGACTCTGGGCGCCATTCACAACTTCTCGCCAAACGACGAGAAGGCGGTGTTCATTCTCGCCTTCAGCCAGTTCATGGGCCTCATTGACGGCATGGCGCTGGCGCTGAAGGCGCTCCTGGCATTCGTGGGCGCTCTGACCCTGGGCATCGGCGGCGTGGGGCTGGCCAACATCATGCTGGCGGCGGTGATCGACCGCACCCGCGAAATCGGCGTGCTGAAGTCGCTGGGCGCGCCGCGGCGCTGGATCCTGGCGCAGTTCCTCCTCGAAGGTTTCCTCATCATCGTCGCCGGCGGCGTCCTCGGCGTTCTGATGGGCGCGGCGGCGACCTACGCCGTCAGTTCCATGCCCTTCCTCAGCGCCCTGTTCAAGGACTCGCCCGACAAGGGCAATATCGAAATGCACATCTCGGCGGCGTCGGTCATGGTGTCCGTCGGCGTGCTGCTTGTGGTCGGCCTGATCGCCGGAATGATCCCCGCCGTCAAAGCCGCCCGCCTCGACCCCATCGAAGCCCTGAGATACGAGTAGCGCCGCCGCGCCGGCGGTAGAATTCACAAATGCTCGTTGTTCATGTCCACGTCCATGTGAAACCGGAGTTCGTCGAGGCCTTCCGGCGGGCGTCCATCGAGAACGCCCAACACAGTGTCCGGGAGCCGGGTATCGCCCGCTTCGACGTCATCCAGCAGGCGGGCGATCCCACCCAGTTCATGCTGGTCGAGGTCTATCGCACCCCCGAAGCGCCCGCGGCGCACAAGCAGACGGCCCACTACGCCGCCTGGTGCGACACGGTGGCGGACATGCTGGCCGAACTGCGCTTCAGCGTGAAGTTCTCCAACGTCTTTCCTGGCGACGAAGGCTGGTAGGCCGTGCGCTTCGAATTCGGGACCGCCGGACGGATTGTCTTCGGACCCGGCGCGGCCCAGGAAATCGCGCCCGCTGCCCGGGAGATGGGCACGCGCGCCCTGCTGGTTACCGGCCGCACAGCCGCATCGAGCCGGGCCCCTGGCTGGCGTCGATTGCGTGACGCTGCAGGTTGAGAAGGAACCCACCGTTGACTGGGTGCAATCCGCCGTGGCGGCCGGCCGGCGGGAGCGCTGCGATCTGGTGATCGGATTCGGCGGCGGCAGCGCCATTGACGCCGCCAAGGCTGTCGCGGCGCTGCTCGCCAACGCCGGAGAGGTCTTCGACTACCTGGAGGTGATCGGCAAGGGGCAACCGCTGGCTCGCCCATCCTTGCCTCTCATCGCCGTGCCCACCACGGCTGGAACCGGGGCGGAGGTGACGCGCAACGCCGTGCTGGCTTCGCCGCGCCACAAGCTGAAGGTCAGCCTGAGAAGCCCGCACCTGCTGCCGCGGCTGGCCCTGGTCGATCCCGAGCTGACCTATGACCTGCCGCCGGCGATCACCGCCAGCACCGGAATGGACGCGCTCACCCAGCTTCTGGAACCTTACGTTTCCCCGCGCGCCAATCCGCTGACCGACGCCCTGTGCCTCGAGGGCTTGCGCCGGGTGGCGCGCAGCCTGCCCCTGGCGCACGCCGATGGAAGTAACCGGGACGCCCGCGAGGATATGTCGCTCGCCAGCCTGTTCGGCGGCCTGGCGCTGGCCAATGCCGGGCTGGGCGCGGTCCACGGATTCGCCGCCGCCATCGGCGGAGCGTTCGATGCGCCGCATGGAGCCGTCTGCGCGGCGCTGCTTCCGCACGTGGTGAACATCAATCTCCGCGCCCTGCGCTCCCGCGATCCCCGCAGTGAGTCGCTCGCCCGCTACCGTGACGCGGCCAGAATCCTGACCGGCCGGCCAGACGCGGACTGCGCCGAATGGCTCGGCGGGCTCTGCCAATCGCTCGGAATCCCTCGCCTCGGTTCGTATGGAATCGCGGCGGCGGACGCGCCGGCTATCGTCGAGGGCGCCTCCAGGGCCAGCAGCATGAAGGCCAACCCCATCGTCCTCACCCCGGAGGAACTGCGGGAGATTCTCGCCGCGGCGATGTAGCCCGGCGCCGGCTCATCGCCGCCAGACATAATGCAGTCCGCTCCAGGCCGTCGTGACCGCAACCATCGCGGGCAAGATGCCGGCGAAGGCCAGGAGCGCGGCCGATCCAGTGGCATGCGCGGCCAGGATCACGACCCCGGCGCCGATCTGGATGAACGTGCTCAATTTGCCCCACACTGATGGTTCGAAGCGGCGCTTTCCGGTCGCGGCGAGCGCCACCCCGGCAACCAGCAGGATCAGCAGATCGCGCCCCACGACAATCATCACCAGCCACGCCGGCACCAACCCCGCCGCGCCCAGCGAGAGGTAAACCGTCACCAGCAGAATCTTATCCGCAATCGGGTCGAGGTAAGCGCCGAGCCGCGTCGAGGAACCGTCGCGGCGGGCGAGCCAGCCGTCAATGCTGTCCGTCGCGCCTGCCGCCACCAGCAGCGCCAGCGCCCATCCGTAGGCGCCAGAAAGGATCAGGGCCGCCGCCAGCGGCGCGGCCAGCACGCGCGAGAGTGAGAGCAGATTGGGAAGCTTCAAAAGTTGGCGCATGGATGCCGCAAAGCAATTATATGGGTTTTGTGAGCGGCGATGACGTGTGTTAGGATCGAAAGCGACCCACCCACGCCGCGGAGAGGTGGCTGAGCGGTCGAAAGCAGCGGTTTGCTAAACCGTCGTAGGGGCATAAACCTCTACCGGGGGTTCGAATCCCCCCCTCTCCGCCAGACAGAGTGCCCACGTGGGGTCAGGCTTTCAGCCTGCCGCCGGCTTTTGAGCCGGCGCTTTTTCGGGCTTTCGCCAGACGCCGGGCCAATGTCTGCCCGCCAGCATCCGAAAACTCCGGGACTGAGCTATCGTACTGGTGCTCCAAACTGCGTCCTGGATCGTGCGGGCTATAGACAGACCGGACTCTTAGGTGCAGAATAGTGCTGTACCCGTTGCGGGGTGGCTCTACCTAACGCGCGAACCGTGGCAGATCCCGTGATTTAGGGTAAGAGTCACTGGAGGTCTATAAACATGAAAGGGTTCGGTGGAGTCGTTCTTGCCTTTGCGGTTGTCGTGGGCCTGATATGGGCGGTTCAGTGGGGGCCGCTCAAAGACACTAACCTCGGCTTTCTCCGCCCGCAGGCGGACAGGACCGTCCAACCGGCCGCACCTTCGCCCGAACCAGCGGCGCAGGACACCTCTCCCCCTAAAGTGCGTCGCGCGTCTACTTCGCCGAAAGAAGGCGGCCCCAGCGCCCCGGCGGAAGGCTCGATCGCGACTTCCGATCAGGTTTCGACAGCCGTCGTGCCATCACCGGCGACGGTTCCTCCACTCAAGTTCCCGACCGCAGTGGACGTTCCTCTCGGGATGCTCGGCTCCGCCGTTGTAGACTCCTTTGGGCCTCCGGCCGCACGTACTCTCGCCGTGGACAACGGCCGAATCGAGATGCTCATCTACCGCAGGAGCCGTCCTGATACCTCAACTGTGATACAGACTCGCAATGGTCGAGTCGTTTCCGCTGTGACCACGGCCTACTGACTGAATAACATCTAGAGGGCCGGAGGGCGCTGTGCGCCGCCCTCCGGTTGGGGGACAGGAGTGAATCGAGGAGATTAGCGGTAACACCAGGTATGATCAGTTTAGCCGCGCACACCGCGGCTCGCAATCCTCGAAAAGGTTGGTGGTACGACGCTGCCTTAGGTTAACTGGGACCCGGCGATTCGTCGCGATGCACTGAACCACGACCGGCAGGGAGTGGTCAGCACTTGCGCCGCACTGCCCTACGTGAACGACCAGCCCTTGCGGAACGTGGGTCTCAGAAACTCGTTGGCCGCCTTGCTGTTGGTGAACGTCATCTTCGCGGCGTCCCAATTCAGCTTGCCTTCGACGCGCAGAGCTATGCAGCCCATCACGATCCACTCGGTGAAAGGCGCGGCGACTTCAAAGTTCGAGGCGCCCGGATCACCGCCCTTGCAGGCTCGCACCCAGTCGCTGTAAGTCTCCGGATGCCGGACCAGAACCTGTGGCGGCGCCTGGTAGTCCTTCATCTTTTCGGACGGGACCAGTCGCGGCCCTCCGCCGTACTCGCCCGTGGTCATGTAACCCTTATCGCCCACCCACAGGACACCGCTGTCGGCCGGAGTGCTCCATCCTTTGGTTCGCGCGTTCAGGGCGGCGATGTAGGCGGCGTCCGGCCCCCTGGCAGCCGGCGCGCTGGGGGGTGTGGCTGCCCTGGCGGCGGCCGGTGCGGCGGGTACGGCCACTGCGGGAGGAGCGCCTCTGCCCAGCATGTCCGCCGTGATCGCCCCCCGCGGCGGGTCTCCCAACTTCTCCTCCGGCGGAATTGCCGCTGGCCGCGCCTCTGGCGGCAGCCCCCGTGCGCCGTCATACCAGAAGAGTTTCAGCGGCGGCATGCCGCCCCGGGCGGGGAAGTCGAAACGGATGACCGACTTCGTGGGGAACGTAAGGGAGTTCTTCCCCTCCTGCTTGATGCATTCCACGCTGACCGGCGCTGAACCCGAGAGCAGCGCCATGTTGGGAGCCCCCAAAACGTGGCAGGCCATGTCGCCCAGCGCTCCACAGCCAAAGTCGAAGTAGCCGCGCCAGCTATGCGGTGCGTACGCCGGGCTGTAGCGCCGCATCTCCGAGATGCCGATCCAACTGTCCCAGTCCATGAAGTCGGGTGTCGCCTGCTCGTCGGGCACCACGGATAACCCCTGCGGCCATACGGGCCGGTTGGTCCAGCAGTGGCACTCGGTCACGTTTCCAATGGCGCCCGACCACACCATCTCGGTGGCGACGCGTGTCCCTTCCTGGCAATAGCCCTGGTTGCCCATCTGGCTGGCGACCTTGTACTTAACGGCCGCGGCCTTCAATTGGCGCGCCTCCCAAACCGTGCGGGTCATCGGCTTTTGCACGTAAACGTGTTTCCCGCGCTCCATCGACCACATGGCCTGGGTGCCGTGCATAAAGTCCGGAGTGGCGATGATCACCGCGTCGATGTTCTTCTGCTCCGCGTCCAGCATCTTCCGGAAATCGGTGTACTTGGGAACCTTGTCGAACTTGGCGAAGTTCGCCGCGGCGCGCATGGCGTCGGGGTCGCACAGCGCCACGATGTTCTCCCCAAGGCGAGACATGGCGCTGATGCCGGTTGACGCCTGCCCGCCCGCGCCGATCGTAGCGACGTTCAGTTTCTCGTTGGGCGACTTGTAACCCAAGTGCGTCAACGAGGCCACGCTGCCGAAACCCGCCGCCGGCAGCGCGCCCGCCAGCAGGCTGCCGAAGAAAAAATGCCTTCTCGATAAGTCTTGTTCCGCCATGGTTAAGCATTATATACCCCCGCAGCACGCTGATTTGTAGCGCACGCCGCCGGCGGTTCCGTTGTGGAGTGGACCGCCAGGTCCGGATAGCGCCGGGATAAACCGGCATGGAGTAGCGAATGAAAGAGTCGTACAGGAAAGGAGTAGCGAACCATCCTGACCCCGAGCCATGCGAGGGCGGCCGTAAGGCCGCACTTGAAGCGTTGACAGGGGCATATGCAGGCTGGGTATTGAGCTCCGAAATCAGTGTAGTCCGGGGTGCCGACGGTGTCAGGCCACCCGGAAGGCAACAGGCTGTGCAAGCGACAGCGCGAGCTGCGCCACGGCCCTGCGGAGTCGGAGACCCCAGGCATGCATAGAAACTCCATGCGCGAGAACCGGGAGACCCCGTTGTCGCCCGTTGCAGCTACGGCGGGCCGGCGGGAGAAGGCGATGAGCTATAAGACCCTCATGCACGACGGCGGGGAGTCGTACAGCGGCGTAGTACCTACGAAGCAGCCGAACAACGGCGGGAGACCGCCGGCGGAGGGTGTGGAGGGAAGGCCGCTGACCAAGGGGAACACGGAACAGCTCAACCCGTGCCGGACACCGAGCCGGGAAAGCGGGCCAAGCGGGCTGGACCGTGTGCGCGAAGCAGCCAGGAAGGACGGGAAGCTGACGGTTCACCGCCCTGCTGCACCATGTGACAGTCGATCTGCTCCGGGCGAGCTATCACAGCCTGAAGAAGCAGGCAGCGCCGGGAGTGGACGGAGTGACGTGGGAAGAATATGGAGGAGGCCTGGAGGCGCGGCTGAGCGACCTGCACGGGCGAATCCATCGTGGGGCATATCGCGCGCAACCGTCGCGGAGAGTCTGGATACCGAAAGCCGATGGAAGACAACGACCATTGGGGATCGCGGCGCTGGAGGACAAGATCGTTCAGCACGCGGTGGGGACGGTTCTCAACCAGATCTGGGAAGAGGACTTTCTGGGCTTCTCCTACGGGTTCCGGCCGGGGCGCAGCCAGCATGATGCGTTGGACGCGCTCTACGTCGGGATTGCGCGCAAGAAGGTGAACTGGGTGCTCGATTTGGACATTCGGGCATTTTTCGACAAAATCGATCACGAATGGCTGGTCCAGTTCGTCGAGCATCGGATCGGAGACCAGCGAATCGTCCGCCTGATCCAGAAATGGTTGAAGGCGGGCGTGATGGAGCAAGGCCAGTGGCACGAGACGGAGGAAGGGACACCACAAGGGTCGGTGATTTCGCCGATGCTGGCCAATCTCTACCTGCATTACGTCCTCGATCTCTGGGTGAACCAGTGGCGGAAGAAGCAAGCGACGGGCGATGTGATCATCGTGCGTTACGCCGACGACGCCGTGCTGGGGTTTCGAGCACCGGGAAGAAGCCGAGCGGTTCCTGGAGCAGTTGCGGGAACGGCTGGCGAAGTTCGGGCTGGAACTGCACCCGGAGAAAACGCGCCTGATCGAGTTTGGGCGCTACGCCGCCGAGCACCGGAAGAAGCATGGGGAAGGGAAACCGGAGACCTTCAACTTCCTGGGTTTCACCCACATCTGCGGGACGAACCACAAGACAGGCCATTTCACCGTACACCGTAAGACCATCGGCAAGCGCATGGCAGCCAAGCTGAAGGAGATTCGGGCTCAACTGCGGCAGCGCTTGCACGGGTCGATCGGAAATACGGTGGCAGTGGCTGCAGTCGGTGGTTCGCGGCTACTTCCAGTACCATGCGATTCCGGGGAACCAGGCGCGACTGAGGTCGTTTCGCAAGGACGTCGCGCGAATGTGGTTTCGCCAGCTTCGGCGGCGGAGCCAGCGAAGCCAGTGGACTTGGGAACGATTCAATTCTCGCCTGGAACCCTTGCTGCCCGGACTCCGCGTTCTGCACCCGTACCCTGATGCGCGCTTCAACGCCACGCATCCAAGGTAAGAACCGTGTGCGCTAGCAGCGCCAGCACGGGTCTGTGCGGGGGGCAGCGGGCAACCGCTGTCCCTACCGCGACCCACGCCGGCAGTCTTGCCGGCGGATGTTGATCGGGGAAAACGCGTCGGGAAAACGCATCAGCCTGAACTGGGGAAAACGCGTCAGCCTGAACTGGGGAAAACGCTCGGGAAAACGCGTCAGCCTGAACTGAGCGATTTGTTTAAGAGCCTCGGATGGGGGAGCACGATTGGGTATATGGCGGCCGCCCCAGTCCCCCAGGCGATGGATCCCTCCTCGAAGGCAACGGCACTGCCTTAGCTTGGGTGCGGGCGGAGGGCTTCTGGCCTTTGACCCACACGCCTGCCCCTCCAGGGACTCGTCCTCCTTGGCGGAGCAGTGAGCGATGCAATCGCCGCGCGGATGTACAATCGAAGGCGGCCTGAAGCCAACATGCAGGAGTGGAGGCGATTCGATGCGAAGTCTTGCGAGCTATCTTCGTTTTGGTGTCGGCTTTGCCCCCCTTTGGGGTGCCTCGTATTACACCCTGAGGCCTGACGACCCGCAAGCCGTGCTTCTGACGCCGGCCAACTTCCCGGTGAAGGCGGATGGCGTGGCCGACGACGCCGGCGCAATCCAGCAGGCCATCGACAAGGTTCAGGAAACCACCAGCCAGGGGATTGTTCTCATCCCCCAGGGCCGCTACCGCCTGACCAAGACAATTAACGTCTGGCCTGGCATCCGGCTAATCGGTTATGGGACCGAACGCCCCGTGTTGGTGTTGGGGCCGAACACTCCCGGCTACCAGGACCAGGACCGGGAGAGCTATATGCTGTTCTTCGCCGGAAGTCGGCCGCGCGGCGGCGCCCGGCCCGGGGACGCCGGCGCCGGGACATTCTATTCCGCCATCAGCAATATCGACATCGAGATCGGCGACGGCAACCCCGGCGCGGTCGGCATCCGCGGCCGGTATGCGCAGCATTCGTTCATGGCCCACATGGATTTTCGGATCGGCTCCGGCCTGGCCGGAGTTCATGACACCGGCAACGTGGCTGAAGACGTGCATTTCTACGGAGGCCAGTACGGCATCTGGACCCAGCGGCCCTCTCCCGGCTGGCAGTTCACGGTGGTCGATGCCAGTTTTGAGGGCCAGCGCGAAGCCGCCATACGCGAGCGCGAAGCCGGCCTGACCCTCATCCGGCCCCATTTCCGGAATGTCCCTACCGCCATCTCCATCGACTCCGGCTACGCCGACGAACTCTGGGTGAAGGACGGCCGCATGGAAGATATTTCGGGTCCGGCCGTCGTCGTCAGCCTCGAGCAGAACCCGCAGACCGAAATCAATATGGAGAACGTGGTCTGCCGGCGCGTTCCCGTCTTCGCGTCCCTGCGCGAGAGCGGGAAGAAGTTCCCCGGCCCGGCCGCGGTCTATGAAGTTCGGACGTTTTCCCACGGTCTGCATTTCGCCGGCATGCTGGCGAAGCCGGCGATCCAGGACCAGTTCGAGGCGGTTCCGCTGAACGCCCTGCCGGCGCCGGCCGCTTCCGATCTTCCCGGCCTGCCGCCCGCCGGCACTTGGGTCAATATCCGTTCTCTGGGAGCCAGGGGCGACGGCTCGGCCGACGACACCGCGGTGTTCCGCAAGGCGATCGCCGAGCATCGCGCCATCTACCTGCCCACCGGCAGGTATATCATCAGCGACACCCTGACCCTGAGGCCCGACACCGTCCTGATCGGCCTGCACCCCAGCACCACCCAAATCGTGAGCGCCAGCTTATCTACCAGCGGCATCCTGATCAGATCGTCCACCGAGCGAAAATCCCCGGGCTCAGCGCCCGCCTCGCGCATCCAGTCGCGATAGAAGGGCGCCCGCTCCCAGGCATGCCGCACCATCGCCCGAAGCCGCCGGGACTGCAATGCCCTCAATTCGTCCTCGGATCGAAACGCAACCGTCTTTTCCCCGCGCGCCAGCCACGCCGTGAAAACAGTTCTGCCAATCCTGGATATCGAGGTCACTGTAAATCAGGTTAGCTGCAATTCTCCGAGCCGGGGTGATACCTCACATGCCCGCCGGTTGTAGCGTACGCGCCCACGCGTGCGGCATCGACGCCCTCGTCGATGCAGAGCGTGCGCTACCAGGCGGCTGCAGTCTGGTTCAGAGATGTATAATCGACCGTGGCCTCGAAGGATGAATGGAAGTCCTCGTGCTGACCGAAACCCTGGCATACCCCCGGGCCAGACCCGGTGTCCAGAAGAGGAGAATCACCCCAATGAGAAACCCGGCTTTTCAACCCGAACCGGTCCGTTCGATGGAGCAGATCGGCATACCGCGGGCGTCTGGTCAGCGACCTGGTTCTGAAACGGGTCTTCCTGGAAGGCACGACGACCCTTAGCCGGCTGATCAGCGCGACCAAGCTCGACTACAACGTGGTCAACGAGCTCTTTGGCAGCATGCAGAAGGAGCAACTCGTCGAGACCAAGGGGGTCGTCGGCCACAACTATGAATTGACGCTGACGGGAAAAGGGTTGCAGGTGGCCGAGGAGGCTTACCGGAAGAGCCGCTATACCGGCCCCGCACCCGTCTCCCTCGAAGAGTATCGCCGGGTCGTCCGCGCACAAGCTTTCCGGCCTGAAGTAACGCTGGAGTCTCTGACCAGACACTTTTCGGATCTGGTCCTTACCGAAGACGTCGTTCGGAATCTCGGTGCGGCGCTCATGACCGGGGGGGCGATCTTCCTCTACGGTCCGACCGGCAACGGCAAGACCAGCATAGCGGAACGGCTCCACCGTATCTTCTACGATTACGTCTACATTCCCTATGCGGTGGAGGTGTCGAGTGAGGTCTTGAGCATTTTCGACCCGGTCGTGCACCGGGCCGTCGACAGTCAACCGGAGAACATCGATCCGCGCTGGGTGCTCTGCCATCGTCCGTTTCTGTCGGTCGGTGGGGAGATGCGTGCGGACCTGCTCGAACCTCACGTTGACCAGAACAGGCACATAGTCCGCGCGCCTTTGCAGATGAAGGCCAACAACGGCATCCTGGTCATCGATGATTTTGGCCGGCAGCGGATCCACCCCCGTGAACTGCTGAATCGCTGGATCGTGCCGCTGGACCGGCACGTCGACTATCTCGCCTGGTTCGGCACCACCTTCGAGGTCCCGTTTGAGTTGATCGTGGTGTTCGCGACAAACCTGGACCTGACGAGCCTCGCCGAGGAGGCCTTCATCCGGCGGATCAAGAACAAGATCAAGATCGACCAGATCGGCGAGAAGACATTCCTGGAGATCCTGCGGCGGGAGTGTGAGCGGCGCGGGATTGAATATCAGCCCGTGGTGGGAGATCACGCAGTCCGCCAGTGTCTGCAACACTCCAAGGAGGGACTGCGGGCCTGTTTCCCCAGGGATCTTATGGATATTGTCTGGGGCATAGCTGCGTTCGAACAGCAGCATCCGAAGTTCGATCTCGACGACGTGGATCGGGCCGTTAGCATTTACTTTGTGAAGTGACCCATGCTCTCTGGAGCAAGGACCCAGGGCAGGAGAAGCCCGAGTTCCGCTACCCCGGCTCTTCGAGCGGTGATTCGCCGGCCGTAGAGCAGGTCGCCAGACCTGCCATGTCGGCGGTCCCGCCGACAGAATCCGCCGGCGGCTATGCCGCGCTGCGGCCTATGCCACTTCGCCAGTCCGAGAGTACTTGATGCGGGTGGGGGACCGGAACCTAAACAAAACAGAGCACTCACTGGGGGTGGCTGACTACCAGCACAACCAGGTTCCACACCACCACCGCCGAGTAAAACAGGTTAATGCCCCAGAGCAGCTTCTCGCGAGACCGCCGCCAGCAATAAAGACCGATGCCGACAGCCACCAACTTGGTCGCCACCAGCCCGCCGATCGGGGATCCCGCGAAGTGCATGATCAGCGTGACTAGCGGATTGGCTTCGGAGATTCGGTGCGTCAAGCTCGCCATCGTAGTCAGCAAGTCCAGCAATTGAAGGTAAACGAATTGGGCAAGTTGGTTCCGCACATCGTCCTCGTGTCAGCCTGGACATCCGTCCCGAGTTTCCAGTAATCGAGAATTGTACTACGGAAGCGACATTGAGGTTGATCCATGCCCCAACGATGGCCATTGAGGTATGAGCAGCCCGCTGATGTCGGCCGTGAGGCCAAGGAGGGAATTGTGGTCCAGGTAGGAACTTGGTGCTGGGCGGAAAAGGCCACTGGAGGGCACAATGCGCGAGAGGCGGGCTACCTCCGGCGGGCACTGTAGCGGGGGAAACCGGAGGCTTGACCGGACTCCTTCCGACGTTCCCCAGGGCTGGCTTTCGGGCTGTAGCGGGCCGGGCAGGCTGGAGGGGGTCTCTCAGGACGGCGAGGATCAGAAAGACGGCCCCAACCGGCCAGTCCGCACCAGGCGCGGTGTAACAGCTGTCCGGTATTATTGTTTGAGAACCACAACGGATGCCCGCCGAACTGGCCTCATCAACGAAATCCACCGCAGTTGAAGTCGCACCCTTCGCGGTCACCATCTTCGCCAGTTCCAGCCTCCTGTTTCTCATCCAGCCAATCTTGGCCAAACAGATGCTCCCTTGGTTTGGAGGAGGAGCGTCCGTATGGTCCACCTGTCTGGTCTTTTACCAAACAGTCTTACTGTTTGGATACCTCTATGCGCATGGCTCGGTCCGCTGGTTGAGTTACCGGCTACAGGCCTCTCTTCATCTGGTGCTGCTGGCGGTCGGCGTGATCGTGATCTTCCTTCCGCAGTCATCCCAGGTGCGACCCGCCTCGGTCAGCGATCCCGTTTACGAATCCCTGCGCCTGCTCGCGCGCGGTATCGGCCTGCCGTACCTTCTGCTCTCCTCGACGACGCCTCTGCTCCAGGCCTGGTATGCCGGCTCCGCCCGTGCGGCTCTGCCATACCGGCTTTTTGCGCTCTCCAACCTGGCCTCTCTTCTGGCGCTCATGGGGTACCCTTTTGCGGTTGAGCCCCTTACCGGTCTGGGGACCCAACTGCATGCGTGGCGCGCGATGTACATCGCGTTTACCCTCCTCTGCGGCGTGGTCGCGGTCCGCGTACTCGCGAAGCGCGCTGAGATCACTGCCGGTTCAGATGCGCAACCGGAAGGCTTCCGCTGGCAGTGGAGCCGAAGTCTGGCGTGGATCACGCTGGCCGCGTGTTCTTCCGCGTTGCTGCTGTCGGTCACGAATGGCCTTTCGCACAACATCGCGCCAGTGCCGCTCTTATGGATCGCCCCCCTCGCACTCTATCTGATCAGTTTCGTCCTCTGCTTTAACCGCGATAGCATGTTCAAGCCAGCGGTCTACCGGCTGCTGGTTCCGGCTGCTTTGATGGGGCTGACTTGGACGAATGCCAAACCCGGAGTCAACGTGTTGGCCGCGACGGCGCTGTGCCTGGGCTGCCTGTTCGTTCTCTGCATGTTCTGTCATGCGCAACTTTCCGCGTTGAAGCCGGAGGTTCGAAACCTGACCTCGTTCTACCTTTGCGTGTCCGCGGGCGGGGCCATAGGGGGGATCTTCGTCGGACTGCTGGCACCCGCGATGTTCTCCGGTGTTTTCGAACTGCAAATAGCTGTGTCGGCATGTCTCGTTCTGAGCCTGCGATACCTTTTTGATTATCGTTCCCGGGTGTTCCTGTTGGTCTGCTTCGTAATTGCTATGGCCGGGCTGCGCTCAGCCGAGGTCATTTCGGAGGGAGGGGAGACCATCTTCAAAGGGCGAAATTTCTACGGCGCTCTGGCAGTCCGTGAGGCTGCCACTTCCGCCCTGGGCGGTGGTACGGAGCGCGCCTTGCTCAATGGACGGATACTGCACGGAGGCCAAGTACTGTCCGACGCGGCGCGCCGGGAGCCCACCTACTACTACGGGCGGGAATCGGGCGCCGGCATCGCTCTCCAGAGGCCGCTGCCGGCTCACCGCGTCGGCATCATCGGACTGGGGGTGGGAACGGTGGCCTGCTACGGGAGATCGGGAGACTACTACCGCTTTTACGAGATCAACCCGCTCGTCGCCCAACTGGCACGCTCCCAGTTCACTTATCTCCGGGACTCGAGGGCGGAGGTGAATGTGGTCCTCGGCGACGGCAGGTTGTCTCTGGAACAAGAGCCAGGTCAGCACTTCGACACTCTCATCCTGGATGCCTTTTCTGGAGACTCGATTCCGGTCCACCTGCTAACCCAAGAGGCGTTCCGTGGATACGACCGCCATCTGGACAGCAACGGCGTAATCGCTGTGCATATCACCAGCAGCTACGTGGACCTGCGCTCAGTCGTGGCGGCCTTGGCAGCGGCCTCCGGCAAGTCCGCACTGCTGGTTGAAACCTCCGCAAGCGCCGAACGCAAGCTATCACAGGCCGCTTGGATTCTGGTGAGCAGGAACCGGGAGTTCTTGCAAGAGGTTGCCAGAAGGCACGGTGCCGCATTCCTCGAGTCGGCGGGCCGGCGTCCGTGGACGGACCAGTACAGCAACGTGCTGAGTATCCTCCGATAGAGGTGCATGCCCGCTCAAGGCAGTCGCCACAGTTTCGGTAGCATTCTATGATCCACTGTTCCGCCGTCCCTCGCTTGATGTAGAATTGCACTGCCAAATGAAAGGGACGGCTCCAACGTAGACGGTTGGATGTATAATTGATGGCGGACTGGAGGCAAAAGGGGAACTCCGGCTAGAACGCTCTGTGAAGGAGAGTACTAGTCGTTCTCTACTGTGGTTGCAGAAGGTGGGGCGGTCTTGGCAAGCGGTTTGGCTTCTGCCATCTCCCTGATTTCAGCTTATATGCCCTTCGAGAAACGTAAAGGAAACCCGGACATCGTATTTGGGCTGCTCGTTGGCATTGCGGTTGGCGTGCTGTTAACGAATCTGATCGGCCCGACGCTGAATTCAGCGGCAACCATAATTACCGGCGTAACGGGCTCTCAAGAAGCGTCCCTTGAGCAGCTAAATGACGCCAAAGTCGAGCAAGCGAAACAGCAAAGCGCCGACTTCATCAATAACGAAATGGCCTCCGTAAAGCCATTCAAGGACCGCATGGAGTTACTCGGCGCGGCCCTGAAATTCGCTCCGCCGAAGGGCATCTATTGCGAGTTCGGCGTCGGTTCCGGGCGAACGATCAACCACATAGCCTCCATAGCGACATCTCAAAAGATCCACGGGTTCGATTCCTTCGAGGGCCTCCCGGAAAACTGGCGCGAGGACTACGGAAAGGGCGCGTTCAGCACCGGGGGTACGCTTCCAAAGGTCAATGCGAACGTGGTCTTATACAAGGGGTGGTTCGATAAAAGCATTCCGCCCTTCCGCGATAAGTTCCCCGAGCCGATGGCATTCATGCACATGGACGCGGATCTGTACTCTTCTACGAAGACGGTCTTCGATTTACTCGGAGATCGGATCGTCCCTGGAACGGTCTTGGTCTTCGATGAGTTCTTCAACTATCCTGGCTGGCAGCACGGAGAATTTCAGGCTTTCAGGGAGCTAGTGGAGACGCGGAAGTTCACCTTCGAATATTTGGGCTATTCGCATGGCAATGCAAGCATGAGGCCATCTCGCAGTTAACGCTCAAGCGGAACTACAAGCCTACCAAACCGCGCTGCCGCAGGCTCACGCCAGTCGCTGGGCGACTACAGCAAGAGCAATTCTACAGATTGGTCTCGGTTGCCGATTGGCGGCTCGAACGGCACTCGCGCAACCTGGAACCCGAGGGCTGCCCGGATATTTCGCATCGGAGTGGAAAAAGGCGTTACTAGGCAAGTACCGGACCGTCGAAGTCCCCATCTCCCTCACTTTCCGGTATACCCACATATCCGGATTTTGACGACACGAGGCGAATCACCAATGGTTTTGCCATTCGGGGTCGCGGCGACGAGGCCGGGTACGCCATCGCGGTCGACGCTGCAAGGCAAGCTTACTCAACAGGCTCGACCACATCCGGTGATTCTCCGGCGCTCAACCCCCTTCGACTCACTGGACCCTTTGAAATAAAGGACTCGAAAATCGGAGCGGGTCCGGAGGATAGTCGTCAGCGGCGCGTCGCGCTCGAATAGAACCGTTTCTTGCGCGCATGAGTTCCTGATCTTGCGACCAGTCCTCTGCGCCTCGCATCGTCTTGGCGGACCGCAGCAGTCGGCTATCGCCGTAAAGGTTGGCGCGGCCGTCAATGGACACAGTCCATCTCCGGCAGACGCCATAACAGGTAACCGCCCCAATTATAGGAATTGTAGATAGGGCGGGGAAGGTGATGGGTCTCGACAAAATCGCAGGCCTGCGCGGGATAGAGTTCGGAAATGCGTTTTTGAACCAAGGTATTGGACGCGCCCACGCCAAAAATCACAAACACGGAAGCGAACGCCAACGCAGCTGTCCAACCCTTCCAACTAAGCGTCCGCCGCCCTACGTCCGGTTGCAACCAACGTGCGAGTATGATCGATGCGACGATCACAGTAAACCAAACGTCGCGCGCCGATCGAAAGCCGCACCACGACGCGGCGATCATTAGCGCCAGAAGCAGTAGAGGCTTGCGACGGGCGCTTCCAAGAGCGAACCATGCGAGGCATGCCAACCCAAGCGCAAACCAATCCGACATACTCCGAAATGCCGGCGCTTGCATTTCCTGGATGAGATCGAGAGGCGCTCGCTGAATCGTATACTGATAAGCCACGATATAGAGCCGCCACCCATAGGGATTTGCGAGTGTGGCGAGCGATGCTGCCCCAAAGAGAGCCCAAAGCCACGCCGCGGAGAGCTTTCCTTGCGTCCCCCGAACCGGAAACACTTCAGCGCCTGACACGACAACGGACTCGTGCAGCGCGAAAAGTCCGATCAAGGCCAAACCGTAGACGAACTGAATGTGGATATTGGCCCAGAGGATCATCAGCGGAACGATGGGATATAGCCATTTCCGCTTGGAACTCTCACAGGCCTGCAGTAACAGCCAGAATTCGACGCTGAAGAAGAGGATCGTAAACAGCCAGGGGCGCGGGGCGGACAGCGGTACCATGGCAACGTAAGCAGCCGTGGCCAGGCCCACGGCGCGCAACATGTACGTATACCTTGCCAGTAGCGCCGTCATGGCAGCCATACTGAGAACGGTGAGACCGGCGGTCATTAACAAGATGCCGCGATACGCCATAGAGCCGAAGAGCTTCGCCGTTAACAGATCGAATAGCCAGGTGTATACGATCCAGGGCTTGCCCATCGTCGAAGACGAAAAGATATCAGCGTTCGGAACAAAACCGTGTTGAAAGATCCAGTCTCCGGTGCGGATGTGCCACCAGATATCGACATCAGGCGCGAGTCCGGCGTGGCGCATAGATGTAACCGCGATCGTTCCCAGTGCGACAACCAGGAAGAGGAAGTCGAGCCTTTGGCGAAGCGTCTCACTCGCCTGCTGCGAGCCGGTCAGGGTGTTTTTCTGAGTGGGCAGCGGTTCACGCCGCTCGCTGGCCGCCGGGGAAGTGTTGCTATCGTTGGAGTCTGTAAAGGTCATACGTTCGTATCCGCCCCTCTCGAAAATCCTTTCTCGGACAAACCGGGAACGGTAACAAAGCGACTCCGGCCAAGCCCCAGTGCTGGTGAACCAGGGCCAGAATCACGTCAGAAAGCCACTCCCAGGCGAACCAGGGGGCGCCGGGCCTGGAGAATGAGAACAGGTCAACCTTGGGGACCGAATGGTTTTGGAGGATCCAGTCTCCGGTGCGGATGTGCCAGCCCGTGTCCGCATCGAACAGCAGAGCCAACCGGCCTTGTCTGAAATAGAACAGTTGGCCGACCAGCGCGGCCAGGACAACATCCCCGAGCGTGGGACGTAGCCGGCGCCGCAAGAACTCGATCACACTCTACCCTTTGCCATACCTTCCGGAAAGCCCGCGCCTTAGAGGCTGCTGAAAAAGCCCTTCTGGACGTTCGAAGAGGACAAGCTGAAGTTCGCCCAACACTGTCCATCAACGACATACGGCCCCTCGTGGGGTAAGCTTCAGCTTGCCAAGGGGCTTCTTCAGCAGTCTGTAGGCTTGCAATCGACGAGCCAAAGTCTCAGGAGAGGCTTGCGGCCCAAACCTCAGCGGAGGTCTGTGTACGCCGGTATACAGCGCGAAGCGAGATCGTTTACGGCGGAGCACAGCAGCGTGGTGGAAACAGGCCCGTGCCGTGGGACGGCGTTGATTCGGCGCGAGTTCATCGGTTGGCTCTCAAATTGCCCATGAGTTGGCGTGCTCCGGGAAGGGAGCTCAAATTCGCAAGAGGAGAAACACACATGAAGGACAAGCTTTTGAAGTATACCGTTTGGGCTCAGATCTGGCGCGACGAGAACGGCCAGGATCTCGTCGAGTATGGTCTCGTGATAGCCCTTGATCAGTCTTGGCGCGATTCTTGGGCTCCCAGGCTTTGCAACTACGATCAGCGAAGCGTTTACTACGCTCGGCGAAAGGATTACGACTGCCTTCGCCGCCCCGTAACCGTCCCCGTAAAGCGGCCCGCCCGCGGCTATGCATTACGCGGTGTCGTGATGACTTTGCCTTCGGCGGTGGCGTGGGCAAATGGAATCTTTGACCGGCGGCGCAGCAGGCACTCTGCGTGCGTGTGTGCCGCCGCCGGTACGTTTTCTTTGTTTTTGGCGAAGGGGGGCCTGTCAGCTCGCACCGAAGAGGGGGCGGCAGCCCCCGGGGTTCTAGGTTGGGAAAGACAGGCGTGAAGAAACTCAGGATCATACTGGTCGGTCCGGATGAAGCGCGCCGCAGGGCCGTGGCTGCGGAATTGGCGCCGCAGGAAGTGACGATCACGGGCGAATATGGCGCCTACTCGGACGTAAACCAGTTGAAATCGGGTGGGGGCGATTGGGATGTGGCCCTGCTCGACCTCGACACCGACCGGGAATTGTGCCTCGCGGCGGTGGACAACATCCGCCGCAAGAATGCAGCGGCCACCGTCATGGTGTACTCGACCAGCAGCGACTCCGAGTTGCTGAAGCGCTGCATGTGGGCCGGTGCCCGAGAGTTCCTAACCATGCCGCTCACTGAGCGGGCGCTAACCGAGGCCCTGATCCGCGCCGGCGTGCATCGCCAGGAAGGCATCGGCCAGAGGACCACGGGCAAGCTCCTGGTTTTCATTGGAGCCAAGGGCGGCACCGGTGCGAGCACCATTGCGGCCAACTTCGCGCTGGCGCTGCGCCACGAAGCGCAGGCGGAAACCGCACTGCTGGATCTTGATCTCGAGCTGGGAGAAGTTTCGCTCATTCTCGGCCTCAAACCGCGCTTCACCCTGCTCGACGTGTTGCGAAACTCCTCACGGCTGGATCGCGAGCTGGTTTCCGGTATGCTGGTGAGGCACGACTCCGGCTTGGCGGTGATGGCTGGGCCGGAGACATACGATACTCCGGCGGTGTTCGAGAATGGAGATCTCTCGAAGCTGCTCCTTCTTCTGCGGGAGCAGTTCGCTTACGTGGTGATCGATGCCGGGCCCAATTTGGGCAAAAGTTCGGAGTTGCTATTCGAGCTGGCCGAGTCGATTTACGTCGTCAGCCAGGCGGATGTTCCAGGGCTGCGTAACGCGCAGCGCTATGTGAATCATATGCAGAGCTTTGGCGCCGGGAAGGTTCGGCTCGTGCTGAACCGCTATGAACCCCGCCGGAATGAGATCGACGAGGAACACATCGCCAAAGCCGTGGGAGTGCCGGTGGACTGGAAGATCCCGAATGACTACGTCGGCGTGCGGCGCTCGCACAACACTGGCACGCCCCTGGCGCAGGGGGATTCGCCGATTTCACGCGCCCTCCACCAGATGGCTCGGGCTGCCTGTGGAAAGGCGATCGACGACGGGTCCAAGAAGAGGTTGGGGTTGTTCCGCTGAGGGCCATGGAGGACGGTTTGCATAGAGTAACGGTGAACGGAAATGGATGACGCTGCTTTTGAGCAATTGAAGTCCGAGGTCCACCGCATTCTGCTCTCGAAGATTGACCTCGAGAAGCTCTCGGTCGCGGATGGAACTAAGGCCAGGCAGGCGGTCTCGGCGCTGGTGCAGGACATTCTGGTGAGTGAGAAAGTCCTGCTGAACACAGCCGAAAAGGAGCGCTTGCACGCCGACGTGCTCAACGAGGTCTTCGGCCTGGGCCCGCTTGAACCCTTGCTCAAGGACCACACCATCTCCGACATTCTGGTCAACAGCAAGGATGTTACCTACATCGAGCGCGGCGGCGTTCTCCAGAAGATCGACGTCCGCTTTCGAGACGACCGCCACCTCATGCAGATCATCGATCGGATTGTGGGCCAGGTGGGCCGGCGGGTGGACGAATCGTCGCCCATGGTGGACGCCCGGCTTCCCGACGGATCGCGCGTTAACGCAATTATTCCTCCGCTGGCCCTGGATGGGCCGGCTCTTTCGATCCGCCGTTTCGGCACGTCGCCGCTGAGCGCCAAACAGATGCTGGATTTGAAGAGCCTTTCTCCCGAAATGCTGGAGCTGCTCGCTGCGGCGGTTCGGGCCCGCATCAATATCATGATTTCCGGGGGAACCGGCTCGGGCAAGACGACTTTTTTGAACATGCTTTCGTCCTTCATCCCGGAATCCGAGCGCCTGGTCACCATCGAGGACGCGGCCGAGCTGCAAATGCAGCAGGAAGACATCGTGAGGCTGGAAACCCGGCCGCCCAACGTGGAGGGCAAGGGAGCCGTCCGCCAAAGACAGTTGTTGATCAACAGCCTGCGCATGCGTCCCGACCGCATCATCATTGGCGAGGTGCGCGGCGACGAAGCGTTCGACATGTTGCAGGCCATGAACACCGGCCATGAAGGATCGATGACCACGATCCACGCCAATACTTGCCGGGACGCCCTGGCCCGGCTGGAATCCATGGTCGCCATGACCAGCATGAACATTCCGGAGCGTGCCGTGCGCCAGCAGATTGCCTCGGCGATCGGCATCATCGTTCAGCTCGCTCGGCTCAGCGACGGTTCCCGCAGGGTGATGAACATTGCCGAGATCACGGGTATGGATGAGGACGTGGTGAGCATGCAGGACATCTTCACCTTCGTGCGCAAGGGCATCGGGACGGCCGGCAAGATGGTCGGGGTATTTCAGCCCAGCCAGATCCGTCCCAGGTTCCTCGAGAGGCTGCGTGTGTGCGGAATCATTTTGCCACCGGAGATATTCGGGCGTCCGATGGATGTCAACTGAGCTGAGGTAATAATGTTGATCACTATTACGCTTGTCTTCGCCGCGGTTTTCGCTTTGACGGTCTTGCTGATGGCGGCCGCGGGCGCCGGCGCTTCGGAGCGGCTCAAACTGACCCTTAGCCGCCTCGATTCCATCATGGCGACTTCGACCAAGGTTGCCCCGGATGACACGACGATGATCAAGCAGGAGGAACTGCTCAGCTCGATCCCGTGGTTTGATCGCTGGATACGGAGCCGGAACGTTTTCGGCAATTTGCGCCTCCTGCTCATGCAGGCGGACGTGAGGTGGACGCCCGGCCGATTGCTTCTCATCAGCCTGGCATGTGCAGCCGCGGCTATCGTCCTCGTTTACGCCCGGACCCTATCCCTTCCGGCTGCCTTCCTGCTCGGGGCGCTAGCCGCCTGCGTTCCCTGGCTGTACGTTTACAGAAAGCGCGCGAAGCGCTTTGGCGCCTTCGAGGAGATGCTGCCGGACGCTCTGGATTTGATCGTGAGCGCCTTGCGCGCCGGACACGGGCTGACCTCCGCCTTCGGCGCGGTGGCCAAGGAAATGGCTGACCCGATTGCCAAGGAATTCCGGCAGTGCTTTGATGAGCAGAACTTCGGTCTGGAACTTAGGACGGCGATGCTCAATCTCACGGCGCGCATGCCTATCCAGGACATGCGGATAATCGCCACCGCCGTGTTGGTCCAGAGGGAGAGCGGCGGGAATCTGGCCGAGGTATTGGACAAGGTCGCCGCCATCATCCGCGAGCGATTCCGGCTGAAGCGGCAGATCAGGGTCCACACCGCCCAGGGCAGGCTCACTGGGTGGGTTCTGGGGTGTTTGCCCGTAGCCCTCGGAATCGCGATATACCTGTCGAACCCTGCGGCCATGAGTGTGCTCTGGACGACACCGCTGGGTAAGAAGATGCTTTATGGCGGCTTGATCTTGATGACAATTGGCGGCTTGGCTATCCGAAAGATCGTGAGAGTGCGGGTCTGAGGTTCGGCATGATGCTTCCATTAGTGGCATTCGCGGTGGTTTTCGTGCTGGTCACGAGCGGTGGAATGTTGCTGTTTTACCGGCCGGACATTTTCAAGCGCCTGTCCAGCGTGGTCTCGCCCGCATCCGCGCAGCCAGGGGGACTGCACCGCTTCTGGCATTTCGGATTCAAAACCTCAGTGGCGGGCATCGTCACGCCCTTCCAGAAGGTGCTGCCCCGGAGCCCGGAGGAAGTCTCGGTGGTTCAAAAGCGGCTGATCCGGGCCGGCTACAGGAAAGACGCCGCCGTCAATCTTTTTTATGGCTTCAAGGTGTTGGTCCCGCTAACTCTCGTCGCCCTTGCTACGGTGACGCGCGTTTACGAATACGGACCCCTTTTCGTGTACGGCGTGTGCGGTGGTGTCGGCTTCCTTCTGCCGGATTTCTGGTTGGGGAACCGCATCCGGAACCGGCAGCTAAGTATCCGGCTAGGGCTTCCGGATGCGCTGGATCTCATGGTGATCTGCATGGAGGCGGGCCTGGGTCTGGATCAGACCATCCACCTGGTGGCGGCAGAGCAGAGGTATACCCATCCGGAGATCAGTGATGAATTCGCTGTCGTCAACCTGGAGCAGCAGGCCGGACGGCCGCGCGCCGACGCCTGGAAGAACCTGGCGGAGCGCACCGACGTGGACGCCGTCCGGGCGGTCGTCGCTACCTTGATTCAGGCGGATAAATATGGCACTAGCGTCGCCAAGGCGCTGCGCACCCACTCCGAGTCGCTGCGCACGCGGCGTCGGCAGCAGGTGGAAGAAGAGGCGGCCAAGACCGCCGTGAAGCTTGTGTTTCCGTTGGTGTTCTGCATCTTTCCGTCCCTCTTCGTGGTGGCCTTGGGCCCGGCCGTTATAAAGATCGTGGAAGACTTCAATAAGTACTTATTGCCATGAGAAAGAGTTACAAGAGGATAAAACTGTGGACCAAGTAATGCTGATTCGTGTCATAGCCGGAGTGCTTTTTGTCATCGTGCTGTATATTTTGATACAGCGGCGTCGCACCCGGGTTAAATAGCAGTCTGAGTGGGGCAGGTTATTCAGCCTGCGGACCCGCTTTCCAGCGGGTCCAGCCGGCCGGAAGGCAGGCTGTGTGCGGGATCGCGCGCCCCACAAACGTAGGCGATTTTCGGACGCCCGGTAGTAGCGGGCGAGGGTGAGGAGCCCGTGGTGAAAGTCAGTCGCAGGCTAGAGTGATTGCGCCTGTAGCGCAAGCTTCAGCTTGCGTCAGCTCTTGAGGTCGTGGCGTGTCCAGGCAGTCGGTAGCAACGTATCCGTGCAGTGTTGAGGCGGTATCTGGCTGAGCCGGAAGCACCGAACCGCGACCGGCAGGGAGCGGTCAGCGGGCATTGCCGGCGACGCAGACCAGTGGCATGTTCGGGGAACTGTATGGTTTGAGAGGCTCGAATGGGGTTGAGCGGTGGAACAGGAACTGTGCGTCTATAATCAAACCCGGCAGACGTTCCTGAGCTTTGGCGTGAGCGTCGCGGATTCGCACATCGCCAGGCTGCTGGGGCTGCTGGGCCGCGCGCGATTGCGGAGCGGCCATGGGCTCTGGGTTGTGCCCTGCCAGGGCGTCCACACCGTAGGTCTGCGCTTCCCGATCGACGTTGTTTATCTGGATGCAAGCCTTCGTGTGGTTAGCGTGATCGAGCACCTCTCCCCGTTCCGGGTCACCCCGTTGCGGAGGCGCAGCGCCAGTGTTCTGGAATTGCCGACGCAGACTGTTTTTTGGTCCAACACCAAAGTTGGAGATCAGTTTCTGATTTCCCCGCCGGAGGAACTTGCCGAGCACTGGGACTTGAAGCAGTTGCAGGATCGCGCGGGGTGACATACCATGACCAACAACCTGATCCTCGATTCCGCCCGCCCGCAGCGGACGCCGGTCTCGCGGCTGGCAGCCTGGTTCACGGCATTGTTCAGTCACGGTCGGGATCGCAGAAGCGCGCCGAGATCCTGCCTCCTAGACCTGTGCGCCTATTATTGGGAAGGGGGCGTTTCCTCGGCCCACGAGATCCTGAACATCAGCGAAACCGGCGTGTATATTGCCACGCCGGCACACTGGTATCCCGGGACTGTAATCGAGTTGACCATTCAGAAAGGGCCCTGCACCGAGGATGGCCCCCCCCCGGGTCCCGACTCCGTGCTGCGTGTTCCGTCCAGGGTGGTGCGTTGCGATCCCGACGGTGCGGGTGTACGATTCGTTTATGCGGGGGCGCCGGCGCGCCGGCGCGTTCGCGAGTTTCTGGAGGCGATGCATGAGGGGGGCCGTTAGTTTGAGCGGAACCGGCACAAGACGGCGGGGGCAAGCGCTCGTCGAGTTCGCCCTGGTGATACCCATCCTGCTTCTGCTGATCTTGAACTTGGTGAACTTCGGCATGTTGATTTACTCGATGATCGCCGTGGCCAACGCGGCGCGCACCGGCGTGCAGTACATGGTTCTTGCGGGTGCATCGGTAGGCGGACCGCAGCCGCCGAGCGTCGCGAGCCGTCCAGAGGCCGTGGTTAGGCAAGATGCTTCCGCACTTGACCAGACGAAGTTGGTGGTCCTGGTCTGCACCAACAACAATGGGACGAGTCTGGCGGGTTGCGCCATCCCACATGCCTTCCGACCCGGAACCGACCCATTATGTCGTCGCCGTTGTCGATGTGACATACACCTATGTACCATTGGTTGGCGCCTGGAGTTTTTCGAATACCATCCACCGGCAGGCGGTGATGAGGATGCTCCAATGATCCGCGCACGCCGGGACAATTCGCGCGGGGCCGCGCTGGTTGAGTTCGGCCTGGTGGCGCTGCTGTTCTTTATGCTGCTGGTCGTTTTCATCGATTTAGGCATGATGTTCCTGGTCTACAATTCCGTTGCCAACGCCGCGCGGGCGGGCGTCCGGTACGCTATTGTCAATGGGGATCGGGGTAACGCCGACCCTTGCGCCAGTCCGAGCGTCACTGATCTCAGACATCAGGACAGTGGTCCGAGAACTACGCGAGCGCGGGTCCGCTGGTCAAGGGCGATGTTGAAGTGACTGTTGTGTACCCCGTGAAGGCTATGCTCCGGGCCGCCTGGTTGGCGTGACAGCGGCCTATCCTTACCATCCCCTCTTGACCTACTTCTTCCCATCTTGTAATCAACATGGGGAGCACTTCGTGGGGAAGGATCACGTTCTAGGGGCATTGTATGAAGCGACATACGGGAGAAAGCGGCCAGGTTCTCGTCATGTACCTGCTCGCGCTGAGCACCTTCGTGCTCGGAGCGATCGGACTGGCCATTGACGGCTCGAACCTGTTCGCCCAGCGGCAAATGATCCAGGCGGCGGCGGACGCCGCAGCCCAGGCGGGGATGATGAGCATCTTCGACGGTACGGACCTTTCCGGGTCCGCGGCCTACGCGTACGCACTTAAGAATGGCACGGCCAGCGACGACCGTCACCATGGCCTTCAACGATGCCTGCCCAGGCCGACGATCGACCTCTCGACCGACCCGGTGAATCGTGACCTGTCGTCACCATCACCCGCAGGGTCAACACTACCGTGATGCGCCTGTTCGGGCCGACTGCGACCACGGTCACGGCCAGCGGCCACCGCCGCGATCACGTCTGTCGACAATGCCCCGCCGATTGTGGTCTTGGACCCGACTGCACACGGCGCACTCTCGATATTCAGGGGAATCCCAACATTAAGATCACCGGAGGACCCGCGAAGAGCATTCAGGTCAATTCGGACCAAGCGGACGCAGTCCACTGCAGGGGTCGGAACTGATGAATCTGTCGGGGACCTTGGGATCATGGGGGGGGCCGAGCGGCGGTTCTCCCTGTAATGGCGTTCCCGACAGCCAGTATGTTCAACCGTCTTCGCCGATTCAAGATCCATTGTCTGGTGTGAACCCGCCGTGGACCTGCCGATTGCCAAAGGCACGACTTCGGACCCCTCGCCAACGGTGTGAGCGGATGTCCGGCTGCGCCCGAAGAAGGCCTGCAAACTGTATTCGCCCGGTTATTACACTAGCGGGATTAACGTGTCCAGAATGAGACTGCGGTGTTCAAGCCGGGGATCTACTATATGGACAATGGCGGCTTTGGAAACGCTGCCAATGGTAACATGCTGATGGGGACCGGCTTCACTACCGGCTACGACTTCGGCGACGGACCGTGTCACGGCCACGGCATGCTCGTCTACAGCGACCGGGAGGAGGAAGTTTCAACGTGGGCGCGAATAGGGAACGCTAGACCTAGTGGGAACGGATGTGCCAGCCCATTACAAGGGAATCCTCTTCTTCCAGGATCGGTCGTCGACCAACTATAACCCTAGCCTCGGCGGGGGTGGCTACGTGACCGTAATGGGGACGATTTACTTGCCCACTCAGACGCTGAACCTATGGCGGACATGAGAGCGACAACGGAGATTATCGGCGAAATCGTCGTGGATAAGCTGGACTTGCAGGGCAATGGGGGCATCACCATGACGCTCAGTGCTCAGCCGACAGTTACGCTCCGCCAGATTGCCTTGGTGAGGTGAGTCTTCACCGCTCCGGCCGAGACGCGATCCTTCCCTTCGAAAACGCCGAATCTGCTTGTCGAAGCGACGGCGGTCACAAGCTCATACCGCTAAATAAACCCTTCCTCTTCTATCACTTGACCCCGCAGCACGGCCGGCCCTGCCTCTTCCGCCTGCTATATCTACAGATGGAAGGTCAACCGTATGCCATCGTCCCGACATCCCGTCTCCCAGAAACAACTCGCCGCCAATCGCGCCAACGCCGCCAAGTCCACCGGGCCTCGCACCCCGCAGGGTAAGGCCCGCTCCGCACAGAATGCCCGCAAACACGGCTTCACTGCCTCCACCTTCGCCGTCGTTCGCCTCGAAGACCTCCAGGAGGTCGACCATCTCCGAGCCGACCTCCTGGCCCTCTACCAGCCCGTCAACTCCCAGGAACTCTTCGCCATCGAGCGCATCGCCCTCACCCAACAGGCTATCCTCCGCGCCGCCCGCCTCGAGACCGGCCTCTTCACCACCTGCCTCAACGAGGTCCTCGACTCATCCGGCACACCCTTCTTCCTCATGGCCAAAGAACTCGTCGGTGATGGCGATATCGAAATCACCCGCGCCCAGAACCGCAACTTCCTCCTGGGCGAAGGATTCCATCGCATGGTCCAACAGTCCAACAGTTGGTCCCTCGCCATCCGCTATCAGGCCCAGGCCGAACGCCACTACCGCCGCGCCGTCGAGGAGTTCGAAAGGCTCAAAGCCCTGCGGCAAGAATTACCAAACGAAGCCGTTTTAGACCCCCAACCAGAACCAAATGAACCACTTAATCCCACAACAAACGAATCCAGTACCGGCGACCTCGTCCTCTCAGTGCCTTTGTGCCTTGGTGGTGAAATCCCTCCCCCCTCACCGCTCGGGACGCGGGATGATCAGCAGCACCTCCACGGCGGTGGGCTTCCCGCCGCGCGTGGCGGGCCTGAACTCCCAGTTCATCAGCGAGTCGAGAAGGACGGCTTTGTCCCCTCCCGCATAGTCCCC
The DNA here is from genome assembly GCA_963734625.1 of Bryobacterales bacterium. Taxonomy (GTDB): domain Bacteria; phylum Acidobacteriota; class Terriglobia; order Bryobacterales; family Bryobacteraceae; genus CAVTHW01. The sequence continues at coordinate 263,589 of CAVTHW010000012.1, forward strand.
CACCAGCGTGAGCTTCTCGAACTTGCCGTCCGCGCCCACCATCCCGTGAACGAACAGGTAGCCTTCGTCCCAGTCGAAGCTCAACCGCGGCCGGAACATCAGGTACGGATAGGGCGCTGCCAGCGCCCCTCCGCTCTGCGCCGCGGATTTCGGCAGGCAGTATTGGAGAATCCAATCCGGGCGCAATCCGATACCCAGGTAGACCGTGTAGACCAGCTTCCCGCTCAAAATTCCCGCCGCCTCGGGGAAGGATTCTTCCGGCTTCGAGCCCATCACCATAAACGTAAACTGCCCTTCCTTGGGCTTGGCCACGCGCGTCGAGCCGGGTGGAAGCGGCGGATCGGTGCGTCGGGCGGCGATCAGATTCTCCGGCGACGCCGCTGCTTTTCCGGCGGGGCCCGAACCGCCTGCGCCGGCGGCGGTCTCTGCCGGGTCTCCACCGGATACCGGCGCCGCCACTCCCGACGGCACGGTTACGTAGCTGTTAGGCGGCAGGATGGCCGGGCCGGCGGTGATCAGGTTGGCGAAGTCCCCTTCCTTCAGGCCGATGCCGGAGCCAACCGGCTGGTTCGAGGGACTCGGAGGCTCGATCACGCGAACCGGAGCAGTCGAAGCGGCGGGGCGCGGCAAGGCCGGCGGTGCCAGAGCCGGCGGCCCGGCCAGCTTCAGGTCGGAGAGGCGCAGTTCGCGGTTGGGCCTATCCACGGACGGTGGCGCATCCAGAACCGTGCGCCCGGTGACTGGCGCCGTTCGGCCCGGCTGCACGAACGCCTTGGGCGGCGGCCCGGCTGGCGGAGTCCAGGCGCTGAGGGCGGGCAGCGGCTCCAGCAGCGTAGCCAGGTCCCGCGCGGGCTGGATCAGAATCGAGTCCAGCCGGGCAGGCTGCGGCAAGGCAGGGATCTGGATCCCCGGCGATATGGTCACGCTCGCCCGCCGGGGCGCGGCCGGTGCACGTGGGTTGGACCCCCTGGGCGCGGGCCGCGGCGGCTGGGGGTCGACTTGGTAGTAGAGCCGCTGCGGCGCCCGCAATGGCAGGGTTTGGAGTGCGTAGCGAATGTCCAGCGTGTCCGGGCTCAGCAATGGCAGGATCTGTTGCATCGCCAGGATGCCGGCGACCGCCAGGACGTGCACGGCCAATGAAGCCCCAATTCCCGGCGTCCAGTTGTGACCGGGGCAGGAGTAGCCCCGCGAACAACTCCGGCTCAACCTCGACCGGCGGCCCATACGCAGCTTGGAGCGACAGAGTCTCCATGTGAGAAACCAGACCCGCAACTGAAATGCCATCCTACACTTCCGTCTCGTATACCCGCAACTGTATACAGCCTGGTGCAAACACCGCCGGCCCGTGTATACCCAGGTAGACAGCGGGGAGGCCGAACTCGGCAATCTACGCTGGCGAAAAGGCCAGGGAACCGCGTATTTGCAGCCACTTACCGAACCGCGACCGTAAGGGAGCGGTGGCTAAGGCAGAATGGCCTACCATTTGCTTTCTCGCATGGAGGTTCTGCCCTATTCATGCGTGGAGAGCAGGCCTGAACAGGAGGCTGGATGAATCGAAGACTAATGACGATTCTCCTGGTTGCGTTCATCGTCGCGGCTGGGGCGAGTTACGTGGTCTGGCGTTCGTCAGGACCACGGCCGGCGGCGCTGCCGCTGACGGTCACCCAGGTGATCGTAGCTACGCGTAACCTGGACCTGGGGACGATCATCAAGGACGGCGACCTCGGCGCCTCGAAATGGGTAGGCACGGTCCCCAAAGGAATCGTCACTCGCAAGGAAGATGCCGTCAACCGGGGCGTGATCTCCACGCTGTATGCGGGTGAGCCCATCGCCGATTCCCGTCTGGCGAAACCTGGGGCGGGCGGCGGCATGGCGGCCACCATACCGCCCGGCAAACGCGCGATTGCGGTGAAGGTGGACCAGGTGGTGGGGCTGGCCGGTTTCGTGCTGCCTGGCATGAGCGTCGATGTCCTCATCACCGGGAACCCTCCTGGGGCGCCGGCCGCGGAAGGCGCGCGGACGAAGACCATCCTGCAAAACGTGGGAGTGCTCTCCGCGGGACCTAACATCCAGAAGGACGCGGAGGGCAAGCCGGTCCAGGTCACCGTGGTGAACCTACTGGTGACGCCCGAACAGGCCGAAGTCCTCAGCCTGGCCAGCACCGAATCCAAGATCCAACTCGTGCTCCGCAATCCCCTGGACACGGAGGAGTCCAAGACCACCGGCCGATCCATGTCCGGCCTGTTCAGCGAGCCGAAACCCCTGGCAGCGGTGGGTGCCACGCCGCAGCCTCGAAGGGTCGTGGCGGTGGTGAAGCCGCCCGCGCCCGCCAAGCCGGTCGTGGCGCCCCCGCCGGCACAGTACGTCATCGACGTGATCAATGGCGCCAAGAAAGAGCAAGCGAAATTCGCGAAGCCAGAGGAGGCAAAACAGTGAAATCCCATTTTGTTCGAGCCGGCGGAATTGCTCTTTGCTGCTTTGCGCTAGTCCTCATGCTCCCCAAGCTCCCGACGGCGGCGGCGCAGGCGCAGAGCGCGGCCGCTTCCGACGAGACCGAGAACGAGCTGTTCGTCACCGTCGGCAAGTCGGTGATCGTCTCCAGCGCGGCGCCCATTCAGAGAGTCGCAATGGGTTTTGGCGACGTCGCGGAGGCCGCGGCCGTGGGGCCACGCGAGGTCCTGGTCAGCGGCAAGGCGGTCGGCTCCACCAGCCTGATCGTGTGGCAGGAAGGCGGCGGAAAGCTGTTCTTTAGCGTCACGGTGCGGCCTAACTCAACCGCCTCCACTATCAAGCTCGAGGGTTTGCGGCGGGAGTTGCGTACGGAGTTGCCGGCACAGAAGATCACCGTCAGCATGGAGAACGACACCGTCTTCCTGCGCGGCAGCGTCAAGGACCTGACCAGCGCCGAGCGGGCGGCTACCATCGCCGGCACGCTCGGCAAGACGGTAAACCTCCTGTACGTGGACGTGCCTTCGGCCGAGAGCCAGATCCTGCTGAAGGTCCGTTTCGCCAGCGTTGACCGAACGGCGGGCAGCGAATTGGGATTGAACCTGGCCAGCCTGGGCGCCACCAACACAATGGGCACGGTTGACTACCGGGCAGTTCGCTACGCCGACAGTCAAGCAGAACACCGACGGCACCCGGGAGCTTACCGTAAGCGATGCCTTGAACATTTTCCTGTTCCGGCCCGATCTCAATCTGGCGGCGACCATCAAGGCCCTGGAGAAGAAGTCGCTGCTCGAAATCCTGGCTGAGCCCAACGTGATGGCCCTCAATGGGAAGCAGGCCAGCTTCCTGGCAGGCGGCGAGTATCCCTACCCGATCCTTCAGGGCGGCGGCGTGGGACTGGGATCGGTAACGATTCAATTCCGGGAGTTTGGAGTCAGGATCAATTTCCTCCCGACCATCACGCCCGCGGGGGACCATCCGGCTCACCGTGGCTCCCGAGGTCAGCGCCCTGGATTTCGCCAACGGCCTGGTCTTTCAGGGATTCAACATCCCCGCGCTGACGGTCCGCAGGGTGCAGCACCGACGTGGAACTGTCCGCCGGTCAGAGCTTCGCGATCGGCGGTCTTCTGGACAAGCGCCTCATCGAGACCATCGAGAAGATACCGGTCCTGTCCGAGTATTCCAATTCTCGGCAAGCTCTTTCAATCGCGAGTCTCTGAACAAGCAGAACACCGAGTTGCTGGTCATCGTCACGCCGGAGCTGGTGCGGCCCCTTCAGGCCGGCGAGTCTCTGCCGCAAGTCGAGTTTCCCAAGGCCGTGACGGGATTGGGCCCGGATAGCCTCCAAGGCAATCCGGTTGTCACCCAGCCGGCGCCGGACACTGCCAAGCCCGCCGCGCCGATTCCTCTGGAGCGGCTGATCGAGAACATGAAGACAGGAGCAGGCGTCCACCCTCAGGCGGCGCTGCGGCCAGCGGCTGGCCAATCCGCAGCAGGCATCCGCCGCACTTCCGGGGCCGACGGGCGGCGCTTCCACGGGAGTACGGCCAGTTCAGCAACCCTGAAAGACGGCCGGACATGCGGCGGGCCTCTTTTTTCTAAGGCCCGCCGTTTGCCTTCGTACTAGTACCTACAGGTAGCGATCGAGCCTCGCTCCTCCACCTTCCACTAACCCCCTTCGGGAGAATGCTTTTGTGCATTCGGCGGCCCAATCGGTAGGGCCCCATTCAGTGTGTCCGAAACATAAACTGGGCAGTCTGATTCCACCAGGTACTGGAACTTCGACGCGCAGATTGGTGATTGACTTAGATTTACAAAGCTCATACACTGAAGACCGTCTGACCGCAGATGACGATGATTCGCGTACTTTGTTACTCGAACGACCTGAAGCTTCAACTGCTGTTGGGGCCCGCCCTGGGACCCGGCTATGCGCTGAAGGTGGATTCGGATCAGGCCCAAGTAAAGCAGCTTGTGGCTGAAGGGCAATCGGACGTCTTAATCCTGGACTTCGATTCTAACTACGGCTCCGTCGAAGACGGCCTGCAGTTATTTGACTCGATCGCGGACTCCGGCATCCCGGTGGTTGTGATGACCGACGATGCCCGCCGTTCGGCGACATTGGATTTGATTCAGCGGGGCGCTTACGATTACTTCCGAAAGCCTCCCTCCATGACGGAACTGCGAGTCGTCCTGGGCCGCGCCTACGAGCGGGTCGCCTTAAAGCGAGAGCTGGAGAAGACCAAACGCAGGCTGCATGAGGCGTCTTCCTGCGACGGCATGGTGGGGTCCAGCGCCCCAGCCCAGACGGTCTACGGTCTGATTCGCCGGGTGACGAATCTGAACGCTCCGGTGCTCATCCGAGGTGAAAGCGGCACGGGCAAGGAACTGATCGCCCGCGCCATCCACAACCTGGGCAACCGGGCTAAGCACCCGTTTGTCGCGGTGCCGTGCGGCGCGTTCCCCGAGACCCTGATAGATGCCGAGTTGTTCGGTCACGAGAAGGGAGCCTTCACCGGCACCGCGGGCGCCCGCGAGGGCTATATGCAGCAAGCCGGAGAGGGCACGCTGTTCCTGGACGAAATCGGCGAGCTCAGCCCTCAAACCCAAGTGAAGCTTCTCCGCGTGCTGCAGGAGAGGGAGTTCTGCCGGCTGGGAAGCTGCAAGCTCATCCCGCTGCGGGCCAGAGTGGTCACGGCGACCCACCGCGGGCTGGAGAAGATGGTTGAAGCCGGCACGTTTCGGATGGATCTGTTGTTCCGCCTGAATGTCATGACCATCGAGGCCCCCCCGTTGCGCGAGCGGCCCGACGACATCCCCTTACTCGCCCAGCACTTCCTGACGGAGTCCAGCGCCGCTTTTCAGAAACCGATGCGGGAGATCGCCCCGGCGGCGATGGACCTGCTGGCGGCGTATGACTGGCCGGGCAATGTCCGCGAACTCGAGAACGTGGTGCAGTCGGCCATCATCCTGGCGAAGGATGACACCATCCAACCCGAGGACCTGCCCCGCAGCCTTCAACAGACCGTCCCGCGCGCGGCCAGTGAAACGGAAGAGCTGTCGTTCGAGGATCAACTGTGGGAGTACAAGCTCGAACTCGCCAACCGCGCGCTGGCCAAGTGCAACGGCAACAAGACCCTCGCGGCGCGCAGTCTGCAAATCTCCCGGGCATACTTCCACCGCTTGATTCGCCCATCAGGCAACGAGAGCGCCGCTTAAGGACCGGCGTAGCGCACTTCAACCCTGCACGCACCCTCGCACTGCGGCTCGATCACCATCTGTCCCAGCTTATCGGCGGAAACGCGCCGCGGCTGGCCGCCCACCGTCGCTTTCCAGCCGGGTTGGTAGCTGACCTGGATCGAGAGAACCTGATCCTTCTCCATATCCGCGAAGATGACGGCGGCGCCATTGCCGCGCCAGGTCAGCACCGCCGATGGGTAGGCCGGATTCTCGAGCGCCGCGACATAGACGCGCACAGGATCGATATCCAGACCGTGTTTCGGCGCACGCGCCGGCAAGTCCGTCGCTCGAACCACGTGGGCCAGCGAGACGGAGCGCCGGGGAACGCGGTAGATCACGTCGTCACCGTCCCGCCGCAGTTCGGGGAGAATCCCGTCGAACTTGTGCGGATTGCGGAAGGCCTTGTAGAAGTCGCGGCCTTGCGGCCCGCTCACCGCGACCGCGTCCACGCCGAACGCCCGCAACCAGAGGAGCGCCACCTCGCCCTCGCGCGCGCCCGCGTTCTCGCCCGACAGCAACTGGTAGTGGACTCCGGCGAAGACCGGGTTGACGTTTCCCTGATCGAAACCCCCGGCGAACTGCGGCGTGTCGGTGAAGACGTTCAGGAAGAAGCCCACCGAGCCCGGAGCAAGAACGCGGCCGCCCTTCAGGTTCCGGTCGAACCACATCGCTTCCTGGTACTCGATGCTGCCCGCTATATCTACCGGACGGATCAAGCGCTCGGCATACTTGACGGCCTTCACGGCGGGGTATACGGAAGCCAGCAGGAGCAGGGCGGTCAGCACCGCGCGCCGCCTGACGCGGCCGAGCGCCTCCCGCAGCAGGTATACCACGGCCAGCGCCAGCGCCATCTCCAGTTCCAGTTGATAGCGGTTGGGCTGCGGAACCAGCGTCACGCCGAACCAGGCACTAAGCAACACCACGGCGGCCACAGGCAGCAGGAAGAGCAGTGAGAAGCGCAGATGCTCCGGTGTTCTAAAGCGCCGAAAGGCCCACCCGGCGGCGGCTATCAGCAGCACGGCACCGGCCGCGATCGCGAAGCGCAGCCAGTTCGCCGCCAGCGGCCCGCTGACATTACTCTCGTTGGCCGCGATGGTGCGTATCGTCGACGGCGGGATGCCCGGCAGCGCCAGGATGTAGGCGAACACGGCTACGCCCACTGCCTTCAGCCAATCCTGCCACCACACACCGTGCTCGCGAGCCAGTAGCCAGGCAACGACCGCCATTGCCAGCGCCGCCGCGCCGAGCCAGTTCGTGAGCGCCACCGAGGCCATCGCGATCCCCGCCGCGGCCCACCACCATGGGCGTTTCTTCTCGTACGCGACCGAAAGCAGCAGAAGCGCCACAGGCAGAAGCGTGAGCGCGACGATGTGCGGTCCCTCTCCATAGCGTATGAGCACTTGTAAACGCCGCAAGCTCCAGATGCCGCCGGCGTCCTGCCGCACGGCCGGGATCAGGAAGGTGGAGGCCGACGTCAGCGAGTAGAGCAAGCCCACGGCGAAGCTCCACCCCGCCGAGCGGCACAGGCGCCACGCCAGAAGGCCGAGCGTCACTGGCCCGAGGCTGTAGAAGACCGCCGTGACCGCGTGGTAGGCATGCGCCGGCGTGATTGAAAACAGCACCGAGACGGCGGCTGTCGTAAAGGGGACCAGCGGCGGGTACGTATTCTGAAACGGGATGCCGCCATACCAGAGCGGGAACCAGGTGAGATCGCCCCAGCTTCGGACGATCCAACGGGCGACGGCGATGTAGGTGCTCTCGATCGAGCCCATCTGGTCCAGGTAGTCGATCGAAAACAGGCGCCGCACCAGCCAGAGGTTCAGCAGAAACAGCCCGAGCGGCGGAAGGGCTGTCCAGCGGCGTCTCATATGGATAGGAGACCACGTTACGGCGGATACTGTCACTCCTATTCCTGGCGCAACGCTTCTGCCGAGCTGATGCGTAATGCACGGCGGATCGGGAAAAGGGCAGCTATAGCAGCGGCCATGGCGAGCAGAGCGGCGGCCGCCGCGTAAGAGGGCGCATCCAGACGGCTGAGGCCGTAGATCTGGGCTTTCAGCGGCTGGGAAATAGCGTAGCCAGCTACGAGGCCACAGGCCAGACCGATTCCGACGGGACGCAGGGACTGCGCCAGCACCAAACGCACGATGCAAGCGGGCGACGCGCCCAACGCGATTCTGATTCCGATCTCTTTAGTTCGTTGCGAAACCGCATACGACAGCAAGCCGCCGATGCCCATGGCGGCGAGCGCTAGCGTCAGGAAGCCGGTGAAGGCGATCACCGCCGCGCCTTTGCGTGTGCCTTCGGTCGCGCTGTCGAATAGATTGCTGAGCAGGTCGAAGCGAAAAGGCGGGTCGTTCGGCGATTGCAGGGCCGAACGAATGGCGGGCAAGAAGCGCTTCGGTGGACCGTCGGTGCGAACCAGCAGGACGCCGCCGCCCACCCACGGATTGGTGTCTGCCACGGGGAAGTAGATTTCGACGGCATCTCCGTCGCGCAGCGCGTTGGTGCGCGCACTAGCGGCGACGCCGACGACAACTCTTCCCTGATCCGTGACACGCTTGCCGATCGGGTCTTCTCCAGGCCAAGCTTTGCGCGCGAGCGACTCGCTGACAATCGCGGCCTTCCGCTCGCCAGGATTGAACGTACGGCCCCGCAGAAGGGCGATGCGCATGGTGTCAAAGAACGCCGGATCGACAGAATTAAAGTGGGCCATCACTGAACTGCCGGTTGAGCCTTGGATGCCATTGATCCAGGATTTGAAGCTCAGCGGGAGCAACGCGCAGACGGAAGCGCCGCGGACACCCGGGACAGCCTCCGCCCGGCGGCGCAACTCAGCGAGTTGGACCAGCGCCATCTCCTTCGAATAGCCTCGCGAATTGAGCGCTGGATCAACTGCGACGACATCCCGGAACTCGAAACCGTGGGGGGTGGTGAGGACGCGTTGCAAGCCGCGAGCGTAGAGGCTGGCGGCGATGAGCAATACACAGGTCGCCATCACCTGGATTCCAATGAATAGGCCCCTGGCGCGAGCGGAGCCGTAGCGATGACGCGAGAGCTGTACAGCCGGGGCCAGACCGAACAGGGCTACTGAGACAATCGTCACGGCGGCCGCGAACGCCGCGACTCTCCAGTCCGGGCCGCGCCCGACGCGGAGCGGCAGCTCCAAAGACCGAAGGATGATGGCTGTCCCCAGATAGCTCAGGAGCAGGCCGATGCCACAAGCGGCGGACGCTATCAGCACCGCTTCGGTGACCAGTTGCCGAATAATGCGAAAGCGGCCCGCACCGAGCGACACGCGAATCCAGATTTCATGGCCACGCACGGTTGAACGCGCCATCTGAAGCGTACCGGCGTTGGATAGCGAGACGGCCAGCACCAGGACGACGAGGGCGCCGAAGAAGGTCAAGATGCTGTAATCGGACGGGCGGAGACGCACCGCTTTGCCGGCGGGCACGCAATCCAACCATTCACGATCGCCAATCGCGCCTGGGTATTCGCGGCTGAACTCGGCGGAGAGCGTGCGCAAGCCATCTTCGGCGACGGCTTCGCTCAAGCCCGGACGGAGGCGTCCGAACATCAGCACCGACTTCTTCGAAGGGTTGAGCAGGAGGTCGCTGCCCGGAAAGAACCAGGCGTGATGTTCGACGGGAAGCCATAGATCGACCGTGGCCGGCTGCAGTCCCGTGAATCCCGATGAGACCACACCCACCACCAGGACGGCCCTGCTGTTGACGAAGATAGTGCGGCCCACAATGGAGGGGTCCGCGCCAAATTGCCGTCGCCAGAAGGCAAATCCAAGCACGGCAACGGGCGCGGCGGACGGATCGCCGTCACGACTGGGCTCGAAAAGCGCGGCCCCACGCGGCGCCGGCGCCAAGTTCTCGAAAGTAGTTGGCCGAGACGAACCGCGCGGCCGCCCGCACGTCCGCGTTGGGCCCGAGTTGCACCTGGGCGGTCATCTGGGCGAGGGCGGAGGAGAGGACGCGGTTGTTGTCCCGGAAGAACGCGTAAGCCGGATAAGACATCACATCCGACGAGCCCCCCGGGCTGCGGCGCTGGAGCGCGAAGACGCTAGCTGGGTCCCGAATGGGAAGCGGCCGCAGCACGGTGACGTTGAACACCTGGAACGCGGTGAGGGCGACAGCCATGCCGAGCGCCACAACCGTGACGATCACGGCGGTGAAACCGGGCGCGCGGCGAAAAAGGCGAAGGCCGAAGCGAAGGTCCTGCAGAATCGCGTCCAGCCACGTCCATCCCCAGGCGTCGCGCGCCTGTTCGCGCAGGCGAAGGGTGCTGCCAAAGTTGCGGCGGTCCCCGGCCGGCATGTGATCGCGATGGGCGGCCATCTCCCCCTCCAGTTCCCGTTCCCGGCGGCGGCGATTCACTAAGTACCAGAGGCGTCGAAGCAGCATAGCGGAATCTCCCTTCTCATGCCCCGCGCAGCACGGCCGCAATGGCCTGCGTGACCGTCTCGTGCTCCGCTATTTCGCTGTCGAGCTGTTTGCGGCCGGCGGCCGAAAGAGTGTAGAACCGAACTCGCCGGCCGGTCTCCGAAGTGCCCCACCCGGCTTTGGCCCAGCCGTTCGCCAGCATGCGCTGCAGGGCGGGGTACAACGATCCCTCTTCCACCCGGAGAACCTCGTCCGACAGAACGTGGATGCGCTGGGCGATGGCATAGCCGTGCATCTTGCCGCCGCGAAGCACGCGGAGGATCAGCATGATCAGCGCACCGGCTGGGAAGTCAATCTTGGGCATAGGTTGTCAAGGCATAGTGTACCTATGCGTCGGGCAGATGTCAATACCTTTCTTTAGCCCGATCCCAAGTACAGGAACCGGGCGATGAACGAAGGCGATGCCGTTGGCGATGCTGTAGGTGAGGGGGATGGTGGTCATGGTGAGAAACGCGGGGACCGCGATCACCGGGTTTCCCCACTCGATCTCGCTGATGTTCGAGATCATGAGGCTCCCCACGATAATGAGCGCGGGGGCGGTGGCGGCCATTGGGATCACGCCGAAGACGGGCGCGATGAATAAGGCCACCAGGAACAGGAGGCCGGTCACGACCGACGTCGCGCCGCTGCGCCCGCCCGCCACCACGCCGGCCGCGCTCTCGATGTAGTTGACCACGGTGGAAGTGCCGGCCAGGGCGCCCAGCATGGTCGCCGAGGAGTCACATACCAGGATGCGATTGATGCGCGGGATGCGGTTGGCCTGGTCTAGAAGGCCCGCCCGCTTGCCGACCGCTACCAGGGTGCCGATCGTTGATGTCCGATAGGCGGTACATTTGCGGCTGCCAGCGGACCAGGCCGAAGAGCGCGCCCACGGCCGTGGTCGCCAGAATCCGGATCAGCATGGCTCCCTTCACGCGCCAGGCGAGCAGCGCGGCAATCAGCAGCAGGCCGAAAATCGCGAGAAGAGTGTTGGGATCGCGCAGGTTGCCCATGGCGACCGTCGTCGAGGGATTAGGCACAATGATCCCGGCGTTGCGGAATCCGATCAGCGCCAGAAAGAGACCGATGCCGGCGGCGATGGCCGAATACAGCTCGGTCGGAATCGCGGCGACAACGTGTTTGATCACTCCGCCCAGCGTCAGGACGATGAACAGCAAGCCCGACAGGAACACCGCTCCGAGTGCGACCTGCCAGGGAATCCCCATTCCCTTGACGACCACGTAGGTGAAGTAGGCGTTGAGGCCCATGCCCGGCGCGAGCGCAATCGGGTAGCGCGCGAAGAACCCCATCATGAGACTGCCGGCCGCGGCCGAGAGGCAGGTGGCCGCCACCACGGCAGTGAACGGCATTCCGGCATCTCGAAGAATGGAGGGGTTGACGAAGATGATGTAGGCCATGGTGACGAAGGTCGTCACCCCGGCCAGGATCTCTGTCCGCCAGTTTGTACCAAGGTTCTCGAAGCCGAAGTACCTTTCGAGCCGCTGCCGCATAACGTAACCGTCTTGTGAACCCATCTTACGCGGATTGAGGACTGGGGGCATGCTCCCTTTTGTTGGCGCATGTGCGCTTGGAGTGCGCACACACATAGGGAGGATCCGGAGTGAGCAAGCAACACGATATGGAGAAGGCGCGGCACTGGCAGAACGCCCGCTTCCAGGCCACGAGGCCCAGGTAACGGAGCGGCGAGCTTTGCTCTGGTCAGCGACGAGTCGGGCACGCCGGCTGCGCATCAGCCGGGGCGTGGACGAGGCGACCCTGCGGTCTGTTCTGGCGGTGGTGCAGGGCGAGGGATGCGGAGCTTTCCCGCCGCGATCAAGGTGTACTTGTGCACCGTGGCGTGCGACATGCGCTGGAGCTTCGATGGACTGTCGACGATGGCCGAGCACATCATGCGCTGCAATCGGTTCTCCGGTCACCTGCTGGCGTTCTGCAACAAGCGCAGCGACCGGCTGAAGATACTGTACTGGGACCGGGACGGGTGGGTGATCTGGTACAAGCTTCAGTATCCGTTCGCCCAGACGGGCCGGCGGGAGATCGCGGCCTGGGAGTTGGGCGTGCTGCTGGAGGGTATCGATTACGTTCCGGCCTCGCTCGAGGTGATCGAGGAAGTCCGCCAGAAGTACGCCTGCCCCAAGGCCTGCGCGGGATGGCGGCCGGCCGGAAGAACTGGATGTTCTTTGGCAGCGACAATGACAATCTACGCCAACGGGACCTCACATGAGCCGGCGGCGGCCACGCGCTCGCGGATCTCGGCCGAAGTGACGCCATCGTCCCTGCCGCGCAGCTCCTTCTACCGCGAGGCCGGCACCTCGACGCGCGGGTCAATGTCGTCCGGCAGGATACGCGGCGTGTGATGGCGGCACGAGTTCGGTAAGATGTGCCTGCCGCGCGGTGAGACGGCTGCTTCTCGTCGCGTGTACCATCAACCCGAGAAAGCAGACTAGCTCGACCACCAGGAGCACGAGCACGGCAACAATGGACGTCCACAGGAGCCCCAGCAGTACTCCAGTCAAGTAAGAATAAGGATCCGGCAGGTCAAGAGGGTTCATCGCTTTTCTCCCGACGATGGAAGCAGAGCCTTCAGCTCGTCCTGGATGTTCTCGATGACCCAAACCTCGGATTCCATGGAAGCCCCGCTGCGGCCGGTGAGCGCCACCAACCTCCCGTTCGGATGAAACTGCAAGCCAAAAAGCGGGCCGCCAAAGTCCAAGTCCTGCTCGGATACCTCTCCCCCATTGACCGGGACTCTCCGGACAACCCAGCTTCCCAAACCTGCTTTCGGCCCCCTCACTATGTAAAGGATCGACTTGCCGTCTGGCGACCACGTCTGGCCTACGCCCCCGCCGGACGGCTGCACGAACTCGTGGATCTGTCGTGCTGTGCCTCCTTCGGAGGGCATCAGCAGCAGCGCGCGGCGATTGCGGTCGACGTTCTGAATGATGGATAGCGTTTCTCCGTCCGGCGACACGGCCATGCTGGTGCGTCCTGGCGGCACCTGATACAGCTCCCTTGCATTGCCGCCGCCGATATCAATCCGGGTCACGGCCGCAGACCCGTCGCCGGCGCTCGCGGCCAAATAGACAAGACGCCCGCGGCTCGTGCAGTCGTATGCGGAGAGTCGCCGCCCCTCCGGCACAGAGTAGATCTTTGTCTTTTTCAGGCCCGGCAGATCGATTCGATAGAGGCCGCTCTCTTGGCCCTGGAATCCGCCAACAACGACGGAGCGCCCGTCTTCCGCCCAGCAGGGTCCGACCACAGAGGTCAGCGGGAACTCCTCAAAACCCACGACAACCGGATCGGCCTTGAGGTCTTTGAGCGACTGCACCACGAGCGAATCCGCCGTGTGGGTCGGTATGGGCATCGGCCCACGCTTGGTGACGTAGGCAAGGCTTCCCCCGTCCGGAGAGAAGCTGGCCTGCATATTGGCTCCCTCCCACCGCGAGGCAAGCTTGCGCAGATCACCGGTGATTCTCCAGGCCTTGGGGTCAAAATCGGCAAGGAAGACATCATCTGTTACGGAGAGGGTGGCGTAGTAGTACCTTCCGTCATTGGTGAAGCCGAGCGGGAAGAATCGTCCGATCCCCTGTTTGACCAGCACGGGTGTTCCGCTGGTCTTCCCCCCGCGGAACTGCACACCCCACAGGTCCAGACTGCCCCGCCGGTTACTCGTGAACAGCAGCCAATCCGTACCGGGTACAACGCCCACCAGTAGGTCTTCGGCCGGGTGCTGGACAATAGCCGTGGTCGCGCCCGTTTTCAGGTTCTTTATATAGATATCGTGGGGGGCGGCCCCTCCATCGGCTGGGCTGGAATACAGGATGGAATTGCCCTCTTCGGTGAACTGGCTCTCCAGCCAGCGGCCCTGTCCCAGTTCTACGTTGAGGTTCTCCGGTTCACCGCCGCTCACGCGAACCAGAGCCAACTCCGATCTACCCCGGCCCACCTGATAACCGCAGAGGACGCGCGAGCCGTCGCGGGTCCACTGTATCGGCCACGACGTAGGTTGCCCCTGGGGTTGCGATGGTCACCGGAGCGGCGCCCCCGTCCAACGAGACGACCCTCAGTTCCGAGCGGCTCTCCTTGGCACTGGAGATACTCCACCCAAACGCGATCCGCTGGCTATCGCCGGGACCAGGCAGAGAACTCGGCATACTGGGTCACGTCTCCCCAGGAACCATCCTTGGTCAGAAGCCGGGTGGCGCCCGTGGCGACCTCCAGAATCGCCAGGTTGCCTGTCGTCCAGTCGGTATACGCAAGATACTTTCCGTCGGGCGATGGTTTGGCGTACATGTCGAGGTTCGGAACGCGGCGGATGGTCATCGTCGACTGCCGTTCCGCCGCCGCTCCGGAACTCAGCGCCGCCAGCCGCGAGCGGGCCACGGTGACTTGCTCGGCCTGGTCGGCGTAGTCCCGCATCACCTGCTGGTAGGCCTTCCGCGCTTCGGCGTTGCCCAACTTCTCGTAGCATTGGCCGATCTGGACCAGCGCCCTGGCGGCCAGCGCGCGATCTGCACCGGCTTCCTTGACCGCCTGCTTGTAGATCGCGATGGCCTCTTCGAGATTGCCTTCGGCCCGCTCTTTGACCAGGGCCTTCTGGAAGAGGTCCTGACCGTTCTGCGCCAGAGTGACGCTCGCGGCCAGAGCGATCAGCGAAAGAACAACTACGAGAATCAAAACGTTTCTCATGGCTGAGCCTCCTTGCCGCTTCCCAAGTTAAAACCGATCGCGAACAGAGTCGTCACGATCCGGTTGGAGCCATGCAAATTGATCGTAAACTCCCTGTCATGAAAGTGTCAGCCTCAGCAGACAAATTTGTATCCCACGCCGTGGACCGTCTTGATGTGCCGGGGCTCGCCGGGATCGCTCTCCAGTTTCGCTCTCAAAGAAGCGATATGGTTGTCCACCGTGCGTGTATTCGGATAACTGTGGAATCCCCAGACCTCATCCAGCAATTCATCACGGCTGACAACCTCGCCGGCACGGGCCGCGAGCAGGCGCAGAACGCTAAATTCCTTCCGGGTCATTTCCACGGTCTTCCCCGCCTTCGTCGCCTCGTAGCTGCGGAAGTCCACAGCCAAGTCGTCAAATCTCAGCTCGTCCGGCAGCGGCGGAGGAGGGTGCGCGCGCCGCAGGATCGCACGGATGCGCGCCAGCAACTCCCGAACAGAAAACGGCTTGGTCACGTAATCGTCGGCGCCGAGGTCAAGCCCGAGCACCCTGTCGGTCTCCTCCCCACGCGCCGTCAGCATCAGAATGGGGGTCGCGTTGCCTTCTCCGCGCACCTTACGGCACAGCTCGTATCCGCTGAGCTTGGGGAGCATGAGGTCAAGGACGACCATGTCGGGTTTCCGTTCGCGGATCAGGCGGTAGCCGGTTTCGCCGTCGGCGGCAGTGAGCACCTCGTACGACTCGAATTCGAGGTTGTCGGCGAGCCCGCGCAGGATGGCAAGATCGTCTTCGACAACCAAAATTCGAGTCATTGTCCGTCCCCCAAGGGAAGCTCGATGGACAAGGTGCTACCTTGTCCAGGCTGGCTCTCCACCCTCACCGTGCCGCCGTGCGCCTTTGCCACATGCTCCACGAGCGTGAGCCCGAGTCCGGTCCCCGGAATGAGTTGATTCTCCCACGTCGGCACCCGATAGAACTTCTCGAATATCCGCCCCTGTTCCTCGGACGGGATGCCGATGCCGTGATCGGAGACCTCGATACGCGCCCAGCCGTCAACACGCCTCAGGCGCAGGCCGATCTCGCGCGCATCGCCCGAGTACTTCATGGCATTTGTCAGGAGATTCAATACCGCCTGTTCCAGAGCATCAGCATCGGCCTTTACCATCGGCAAGCCGTCCTCGACCTCGGTGTCGAGCCGGAACCCCTGTTGGCTCAAAGGATACTGGACCGCCCGAGCGGCCGCACGTAACACCTCCGCGAGCGAGGCTGGTTTCAGGTTATAGATCTTCTTTCCTCTTTCGATCCTGGAGAAGTCGAGTACGTTGTCCACCAGGCGCGCGAGCCGCTGGCTCTCGTTGACAATCGTTTCCAAGTACTCCTGCTGAGTCTGCTCGTCCTTCCAACGACGCATGCGCAGGGTCTCAGCGAACATTCGGATGGCCGTGAGCGGCGTCTTCAGCTCGTGGGAGACGCTGGAAACAAACTGGGCGCGCATCTCAGCCATGTGCAATTCGCGGCGCACGTCTCTCCAAAGCAGGTAAGCCCCCAGGAGTGTCGTGCTCAGAACCAGCAGCAGAGCCGCCAGGTAGAAGGATTGGCGCAGATTCCAGCCTATCGGCGCCTGA
Organism: Bryobacterales bacterium; assembly: GCA_963734625.1. GTDB lineage: Bacteria > Acidobacteriota > Terriglobia > Bryobacterales > Bryobacteraceae > CAVTHW01. Next base: position 280,021 of record CAVTHW010000012.1, read on the forward strand.
TACCTTGGGCCGGCGAACAAACCGGGGAAACTCCCGCCGATGGGCCAGGAATCGGGCTGTTCCTCGGTGAAGATTCGCAACGCCTCCGAGGGGAGAGATCCAAGCACTGCATCGGCACGAACAGCGACGAACGCGCCAGGCAAAGTAACCAGGGGAGGCGCCGCGCTCACCAGCCACGGTGGATCACCGAAACGGGTCCACACAGGTTCCCCGTCCGGCGTATGCCCGCCAACGGATAGACTCAGGAATTCCGATTGGAGCGCCAGTACCTGCTCGACGTCGCGTAGGCGTGCTTCGACCGCCCGCTTCAGTTCCGTAGTTTCGCCGGCAGCCGAGTTGATCAGTTCCACGATCCTGTAGTACGCAGAGGGGGCCAGCCAACCGGGCCGCTCCAACATCTTCCGTAGAACTTCCCGAAGTGAGTCATCTCCCCTGAGCTGGCTGGCGGCATAAAGGCTGAATGGCATTCCCTGGTCGTCCGCCAGGGTGGGCGGCAGAGCCAACAACTTCCGGTAGTGCGAGCGGGCTTCTGGCAAGCGGCCCGCTTTGCCCAGTGCTCGGGCGAGCAGAAGACGCACGTGGGCCGCCTGGGACGGCTGCCGCGCCGATTGCAGAGCCTCCTGGTAGAGGGCAGCGGCTCTCGACGGCTGCTTCTCTCTGAATTCCAGCCGCTCACCTTCCGCGATCTTGCCTGCGAAGCCGGGCGACTCGATCGCCTTGAGGAATTCCTGGCGCGGTGACGCTGCTTCCCAAGGAAGGATGAGGCGGCCTCCGACAACCCGCGCCACCAGCACCACCGCGGGGTGAGCAAACTGGCCGTCTGGCTGGGCAAGCGAGTTCTGCGCCTGGAGCTTGATGCGCTCCAGGCGATTCCGCAACTCCTGGCGAAGTTGTGCTGTCAGGGCCTGCTGCTCGTCGGCCAAGCGCTTCGTGGCTAACTCGCGCTCCTGACGGATCATGCGGACGCCAAGGACGGTCAGGACGATGCAAGGCACAAGCAGAGCGAGCAACAGGAGGAAGATCAACCGGAGGTGGTGTCGGGGTGGCATCCTGAACCCCACCACGATTTTAGATCTCTTGACACCGGGACTTGTAACGAAAATGTCATGGATGCCCGACTCGACGAACGGCTACCCGAAAGTTGCATGGCTGCGCCGGCAGCCGTCAGCTCCTGTACCTTTCCCCGCCCCTTGGGGTAAGCCTCACGGGTGGGTCGCCGCCGCTGCCGCATAACCGCGAGGATCAGTGCAGCGGGATCAGGTACGGTTGCGAAACGCGGTAGCCGATGGCAACGGTCAGGGGGACGGAGTCTCCCGCCGTCACGCTCGAGGAAACCGGGAACTGCACTACATAGACGCCGGGGTCCGTCGCCGACTGGCTGATGCTGGTTACGGTTTGGGCGACTCCTCCGAAGCTAACGTGCAAGCTCTCCGGGTGCGCGGCGATGTCCGGATCGGCCAACCCAGTTACCATAACCCACAGGTTCGCACCGACAAAAGCAGGATAGTCAAGTCCGATCTGAACGACTCCATACGCCTTGACTCCCTGAATCGCCGGCGGGGGCGGGTCGATGACTACCACGATGCGGGCGATTTCCGCTCCTCCAAAAGTGAAGACCAACACGGCCGGGCCGACGCTCAAATTCGCGGGCAACTCGAACAGGACGGTTCCATTGCCTGCATCCAGGATCTTCGCCGGAAAACCTTCCACCGTCACGCCGGCCGCTTCAGCAACCAGGCCGGGGAGGTTCGATACCCTCAGCAGAGCCTGGCCGCCAGCGTAGATGCTGGGCTGGCCCGTAACCGGATTGATGAGGGTCGGGTCGAGGACCGCCATATCCGGCGGCGCCGCCTGGATCTGCAAGGCGTTCGCCACTGTAACCGTTGAAAAACCCGACGTCACGGTCAGGGGAAGGGAAGTGTGCTGCGCGACGGCGTCGACATGCACGTTGGCTAGCAACCTACTCGGGCCTATCACCCAGGCCTTCCGCACGACCACGTCACTTGAGCCGAAGCCAATCGCGGTGTAGCCATCGACAAAAGTATTGTTCGGATCCGAAATCTCGATCATGGCTTCCGCGCCAGCCGGAAGATAGCTCTGGGCCAAAGTGACCGAAGGCGCCGGAATCGAGCCGTAGGGGTAAGTTGGAGGAACCGCATCCAGGAACAACGATCCCTGGCCGTTCTGGTCGAGCGCCGTCACCGCGGCGCTGTATCCGGAGGCCCCCGGCGGCGGGGCTACGGTCAAAGCGCCGTTCGACGGGTCCAGGCCGAGAACCCGGGCTGGCAGGCCCTCGAACAGAATCCGCGTGGAAGCATCGAAATTCGATCCGCTCAGCACCGCGACGGGATGCCCCTGTCCGTCCTCGGAGGGAGTAACGGAAGCCACCGACGGAGGCTGGCTGCGAACGACGTGCAGCCCGGCGGGGAGGACATGGATCTCGCCGTTCAGATCGAACACGAAGTGCCGCGGCCCACCGCTCTCGAACATGCTGTAGCCCACGCGGATCTGCAGGAAGGAAGGCGCCGGAGCGTAGGCGGTAACACCATCTTCCAGCACGGGGGTCGCGCCGCCGATCGTGCTCACCCGCAGGCCCGGCGTGACCGCGCCATTCGCGGTCAGTCCGGTCCCCGACGCGGCCAGGAAATTACGATCACTGTACATATTGATGAAAGCGGGCTGCACCCAAAAAGGACCGGGAAGGCCGAAGGTGGCGACGCCGTAAACATCCAAAGCGCTGCGAGGCTGCACGGCGAAGTCGTAATTCCCAAATGCGTCACCGGCAGCGGCGGCGACCACGCTGGACAGCCAGTAGGTCTTCTCGTTCGGGTAGAAAACGGTATCAAACAATGGGCCGGCCTGCACCGGCATGCCGCCGGGATCAACGGGGAGCACCACATCGGCAGGACCAAGGCCCGGCTGGACACCGGGCGGCAGAGGGTGAACGTAGAGGTAGTATTGCCCCGGCGGCAAGCCGGTGATCTGGTAGTAGCCGTCGGAATCGGTCAAGGCGCTGATCGCCGATCCCGAGGGTTCGATAGCCACCACCGACGCCAGATGCATTCCCGCGCCGCCCAAGGTGACGCGCCCGGAGATACGGGCGGTATTCGTGGCGAAATCGGGGGCGGGGTAGAGCGCGGAGATCCCCGCGATATCGTCCGCAGCCAGAGGCCTCGCCTTGGTCGTCGACCGCGTCGCGGCAGTCGACATCGCCGACGAAGTGAGCGTGTGCTGCAACCCCAGAGCGTGGCCGAACTCGTGGACCAGGGTCAGGAAGAACGACTCGTCATAGCTGGGCAACTGGGCGAGGTCTTTGCTGAGGACCACAGCGGAGCGGGTAATCGGCACAAAGGCGCCGCCCTCGCCGGTTAGCATCGCCGCGCGGGCGGTGGGTCCTCCCTTGGCTACTATCCCTTGCGCCCTTTCGGCGTCCGTCAAGTCGGTGAAAACCACATCCACCCCGGGAGTGGACTGGGTGACCCCAGGGGCGGAGAAGCCGCCGAACTCCAGCCGCAGCGCCGAGGTCGTGACGCCGTTCCACGTCTGGGCGGCAAGACGAATTTGGCTGAGCACGCCGGGGGCGACTTGATCGGGGCCCACGCCAGAGATGAAGTAATACAGAGTCCGATTCGGGAGGGCGCTCAAATCGAATTTCTCTGGGGCGGAGACGATTCGGTCCGCACCGGTCGCGTAGTGTATGAATTCGTAGTGTGCGAGCAGGCTGGTCGCCGCCAGCGTCCCTAACACCAAAGGAATAATGCGCCTCAATGAAGACATAACACCACCTGGTATTGGACAAGCAAGCGGACCTCCAAGCTTACGTGCTGAAAACAAAGGTGATATCCGCCAAGTTTCCTCTTGGCCGGGTTGCCCGGACACGCGCGGCGTGACCGGATGCCTCAGTTTCGCGGACGGTTCGAGTAGCGGACCTGGGCTTCGACAACCTCCCCTGCGCGACCGCCTGATGATCGATGGCTCGGCTTTGGTTGCGGCTTCAATTCTCTATAAAGATTCACCACCGAGGCACAGAGGACACAGAGAAGACTTTTTTGGGGGGTGGAGTGGGACATTATCCATTCCCGGGCTTTTGAGTTCGCTGAGACGGCGAACGGCTGAAAACGGCTCAGACGCGCAGATGCCGCCGCAAGCCGCCAGGAGACAAGAACTGATTCTCCACGCGCCGAGTAGCGCTCCATCCGCCGGGAAAACCGGGGACAAAACCGGGGACAGCAACCAATTGTGCAATTGTTTTGAGGGACTCACGGGTGTGCGGCGAAACGGGCGGATGCAGCGTTCTCGGCAATGGGGTAATTTGGTGCTTTTCGTCAGGCTCCGGCGACGAAACCTAGTCAATTCGCACATCCCCCACGTCCAGTATCGCGCCTGACCGGCTAATGCAACCCGTGGCGGGGCGTGGCATGACAGTGTAACTAACGGCAGGAGTTTAGGTTAGCGGACTTGCGGGAAACCTAAAGTTCCTGTGATTAACTTTTTTTGAAATTGAACCTTGACAGATTTCGGAGATTAAGACACTATCATCCATAATAGCCGCTGACGATTGGAGGTCCGATGAACAGGCTGATTCTGGCCGGACTGGCCTTACTGCTGCTCTTCTCCACGCTGTATTCTCAGCAACCCGTCAACCCTCGAAACACTCACGAGCGCCTGCTGTGCATCGTGCCCATGGTGGGCCGAGGCACTCCCGACGACCCGCGCCGCCCCATGTTTGCGCCCGCGCCGGCCGCGCGGGGCAAGGCTCCCTCGCGCGAGGGCATCATCGCCTACACCTATCAGGTAAGCGACGACGGCCGCTACGCCCTGGCCGAGTTCGTGGCCCTGGACCGGACTGCTTTTAAGCCCATCCTTGACCAGCAGGACCGGAGCGTTGACGTCAAGGCCTTCGTGAAGGGGAAGGACAAGAAGGCGGATGTCGAAGCCGAGTTCCGGAAGCTGAAGCGGGACTTCGATGCCGACCGCTCCGAGGTGAGGGTGCCATGAAGACGCGCTGGATGGCATTCCTCTTCCTTATCGCCCTGCCTTTGCTAGGCGCCTATCAATACCTCTACAGCGACACGTTCATCACCATTGATCTAGATAACTGGTATCAAAACGGCCCGCTGGAGGCGGCGGGACCGCCGAACGGCCTCTACACCTTGGATTACGAGGTCAGCTCGCTGATTTCGTCGATCGACGCCGGCAACGACTACGAGGTGAGGACGATCATCCGCAGCCGCTTAGGATACGGAGGGACCCTTTACCACTACCTCCGGGCTTCGACCGACGCCCTAAACGGCCTCACGCCGACCGGGACTTTCTATTCGGTGGAGGTGGAGAATGGTGGGGAGGAGGCCGGGACGCTGGTGGTCAACAAGCGGGTAAACGGCACGCTGACCCAGTTGGGCTCGGTCCAGATCGCTTGCCCGGACGGCACCGAGGTGCGCAGCATTATTCGCGGCAACCGCTTGGACGTTTGGGTGAACGGCTTCTTGTACCTGAGTTTGACGGACTCCTCGCTGGCCTATGGCCAGCCGGGCATCGGAGTCTTCACAGCCGGCATGTTCGGCACCAGTATCGCTCGGGTTGACCTCGGGCGAATTGACACCACGGCCCCGCCCGCCGTCAGCGCACAATCCATCGCGACCTACCCTCTGCCCAATTCCGTTGACATGCAGTGGAAGGGCGGCGACAACACGAATGGCATCGGCGTGGGCCACTACCTGATTTATCGCAACGGCCAGTTCTATGAGGAGACCGCCAGCGCCGAGTTCACCGACGAAGCCGTCTCGCCGTCCACCACCTACACTTACGGTATTGTGGCCCGGGATTACCACCGCAACGACTCCACCCAGACCACCTTCACCGTCACCACGCCGCCCTCTGACTCGGTTGATACACGGCGGGTGGGTGTGCGCTCGCTCGGCTCCTACTGGGGCGCATCCGGCGAGCAGATCGACACCCTCTCCGGGAACCTGAATCTTACCCTGCCCATGTTCAGCGCCATGGGGCGCAACGGCTGGGGCGTTTCTTTCGGCCTCAGCTACAACTCGCAGCTCTGGCGCAAGGACCCCGCCGCCACCTGGAATCTGGGCCGGGACGTGGGCTACGGCTTCGGCTGGCGGCTCCAGGCCGGCTCCATCACCCCCTTCTGGGAGGACGCGTACACCATTCACCACTACACGTTCCGGGATTCGACCGGCGCGGAGTACCGCCTGGACGTGCCCAACCAGTCCGAGGAGACCTGGTCGTCCAAGGACGGTGTTTACCTGACCTATGACCGCGTGACCGACCGGCTCTGGTTCCCTGACGGCAGCTTCTGGGTGATGGGGTGCGCCTCAGCCGGCAGCGAACAGGACGCGGGCACGCGCTACCCCACCCGTGATGCAGGACTCCAACGGCAACCAGATTTTGATTCAGTTACAACCCCGGCAAGAACATGCTTTGGGACAACACCAGCGCCCGCCTCAAGGTGGTGGAGGACGTGCGCGCCAGCGAGGAGTCCGGCGGTACGTACAAGTCCTACGGCTTCACCTACAACACCGACTCGATCCCGCACCTGACGAGAATTCAGTTCTACATGGGGCTGAGCACTTACTACGACTTCGACTACCTCGCCGACCAGGACCTGAACTCGCCGTTCTCGCCTCCGGTGTCTTTCGGCACAGCCCACTTCCTGAGCTCCGTGACCGTGCAGACCGAGAACCTCACTCACTATTTCACTTATGACGCGGGCGGCGCGGGCGAGCTGACGAGGGTCACCTTCCCCTATGGCGGCTGGCTGGGCTGGGACTATCAGGACGCGACCTACGCCGGCACCCGCACCCAGCGCGAGGTGCAATACCGCTACCTGGCCAAATCCAGCACCGCTTCCGAGACGACTTACACCTTCACCGCCGGGACGCCTGGCTCCACCGTGCGCCCATACACCCTGCTGGACGACCCCGGCGGCGGCAGCCAGAAGGCCTGGTATTTCACGACCAGCGGCTCGGCCTGGCAGATCGGCCTGGAAAGCTCTTACGAGGAGCGCCCCGGCGCGGGCCAGACCTCCAAGCGGAAGAAGGAGTTCACCTGGACCCAGGACTCGATCGGAAGTCCCTACATCGCCTCGGTCCTGACTACACTGGATGAGGTCCAGAGCTACCAGAAGCAGTCCAAAACCGAGCAGACCCTGGACACTCACGGCAACGTCACCGAGACTAAGCTCTACGACTACGGCAACCTGACCACACCGGCGCGAACCTACACCAACACCTACCTGGACAGCACGGAATACACCAGCAAGTACATATTCAACCGGCTGCACACCAGCACGCTGAGCGGCGGGAGCCAGCAGGTGACGCTGGTTCACAAGCAGTACGATGGGACGTCGCCCCACTATGTCCACCCGCGCGAACTGGATGAATCCGTCTCGTGGGAGCATCGCGGCAACGCGACCGAGATCACGGTCAACGGAATCGCTACCTCGGTGAGTTACTACAACACCGGCGCGGTATACTCCGCGAGTTCCGGGGGGCAATCGGTCGACATCACCCTGGCCAGCAGCGCCAACTACTCCGCGCCGAGCGTCATCACCCCCAATGACGAATCTAATCTGGCCGAAACGCTGACTTACACCAGCTTCCACGGTCTGGCCAGCGATACCGGCCCCAACTCGGCCAGCTCCAGCAGGTCTTACGACCAGCATGCGCGGCGCACGTCGTCCACCTCGGCGCAGGGGGCCGACGACCACTTACACCTACGACAACACCGAGGCCTGGACCAAGGCCACGAGCAACGGCCGGTGGACCAAGACCTACATGGACGGCCTGGGGCGGACGATCAAGGTGGAGACGGGATATGACACCACCATCGTATCCACCGCTGAAACCGAGTACGATTCCTGCGCCTGCTCGCCGCTGGGCAAGGTCAAGCAGGTTTCGCTGCCCTACGCCCCCAACGGAACCGGTCTACTGGACGACGTACACCTATGACTGTCTGGGGAGGACGCTGAGCGTGGCGCAGCCGAGGAACTCGGGCACGACCACCTACGTCTACCAAGGCAACATGGTGACCGTGACTGACCCGGCTGGGAAGTGGAAGAAGTACACCTCGGACGCCCTGGGCAATCTGGTCCAGGTGACCGAGCCCGATCCCGGCGGCGGCTCCAATCATGAGACGTATTACAGCTACAACCTGCGGGGCCAGTTGACCGGGGTCTCGATGGCGCGCGGCGGAACCACGCAAACCCGCACTTTCAACTACGATCTGACTACAGGGCGGCTGTCGAGCGCCGTCAATCCCGAGAACGGCACCACCAGCTACGCCTACAACACCAACGGGACCGTGGCCTCCAAGACCGACGCCAAGAATCAGCAGGTGCAATACACTTACGACGGTTTCCAGCGGACGACTCAGATCCGGCGCTACCCGGTGAGCGGCGGCAACGAGGACGCCTGCCAGCGGGTGAACTTCACTTACGACCAGGGAACCCACGGCTGGGGGCGGCTGTACCAGGCCAGTTGGGGCGGGGCCTCCTGCATTGGCGGCGCCTGGACCCACACTTACGAGTACACGGCCAGTGGCCTGCCGACCAGCAAGACGCAGAACGGCCTGACCGCAAACTACACCTACGACAACGAAGGCAAAATGGTCTCGGTGGAGTATCCATCGAACGGCCCGACGTTCAGCTACACCTACGACGCCATGGGGCGGCCGGTGACGCTCACCGACGACCAGACCACGCCGGTGGAGTGGGTGAAGGACGTGCTGTACAACCAGGCAGGGCAGGTCACCGAGATGAAGTACACCCAGAACACGCAGGGGTCCAGCTACTCCACCGAGACGCGGCAGTACAATATTCTCCAGCAGATGACGCGGATCACGGTGGCGGGAGTGCTGGACCAGGAGTATCGCTTCTCGGACACGGCCAACAACGGGCGGATCACCCAGAAGAAAGACTGGGTGTCGGGGGAAGAAGTGACCTACGCTTATGACTCGTTGAACAGGTTGATCTCGGCCGAAACCACCGGCACCGAGTGGGGCCAGAGCTTCAGCTATGACGGTTTCGGCAACCTGCTGGCGCAGACGGTGACCAAGGGCTCTGCTCCGACCTTGAACGTGAATGTGGATCCGGCGACCAACCGGATCACCACCGGGGGCTACTCCTATGACTCCAACGGCAACCTGACGGCGATGCCCTCGCTGGCACTGAGTTACGACGTGGAGAACCGGGTGGCGCAGACCGTGGGTTCCACGACCAAGCGGTACGTTTACGATCCTGGAAACCTGAGGGTCTGGAAGGAAGGGCATGTCTACTTCTACGGCATCGAAGGCAACCTGCTGGCCACCTACGGGGACGGAGACAACTACGACTACAACGTCTACTTCGGCTCGAAGCAGATCTGGCAGGAGCGAGCGGAAGGTCTCGCGGCGCATTCGGTGAACTCGGACCGGCTGGACTCGAACGTGAAGCACTTCCCCTACGGGGAGGAATCGACCACCACGAGCCAGAACCGGACCAAGTTCGCCACCTACTACCGCGACTCGTCCACGGCCCTGGACTACGCAAGGAACCGCTACTACGCGAGGACGATTGGGCGGTTCACCAGCGTGGACCCGCTGGGCGGAAGCCTCGCCAACCCCCAGAGCCTCAACCGCTACTCCTACGCCGGCGACGATCCGGTGAACAATAGCGATCCGACGGGGCTTTCGACGGCGGCCGAGGACCGCCTAGCGGAACTCCAGTACATGGGGCTTATCCCTTATGATAATGTCACGGTCTCGAACGTGAATCCCCAGCTTCTGTCGTGGTCACTCGGCAGCTATGACCAGATACTGTCGGAGGGGCAGTATCTCGGCGGAGGAGTGCCATGGTGGAACTTGGACATCGCACAGCTGTTCGGTGGGGACACGGGCGGGGGCGGTTCAGAGGTCCTTACAGTGAGCTGGACAGAGACCACTATGTGCGACATGGAGGGGAACGTCATTTTCAGCTCCCGCAGCGACCCGGTGGTCACGTTCACGCCCACGACGGGAGGTGCATCAGACGCCATCCACACGGTTCTTGATGCGGCGGGTTTGATCCCAGGTCTTGGCGAATTCGCCGATTTGGCCAACGGCGCTTTGTATGGCGCTGAAGGCGACTGGGGGAATGCGGCGATATCAGGGGCGGCCATGCTTCCAGTAGGCGGGCAAGCCGCGACCGTGCGAAGGCTGGCAAGCCGTATCCTGGACTGGATAGGGCCCGGCGCCAAGCGACTACCGATAACGTCAGGGAAGACGGTGCTCAGGGTCGGCACACCAGACCTGCTGCGCGAGATGAGGTTTGATCTAAACGCCCCAAACCCCCACATCAATCTAGTGGAGAGGACTCCGGCTCCACGTGGCAGCCGCACTATGGACGAGGTTAACATACATGTCCCCATCAAGCCGTAAATCGCTGCGGGATACCGCGGTGGCCATCGAAGCGCGAGCCCTTGGCTTCCAGAGGGTGCATGATTGGACCTCGGCAGCCAGGGAATGGGAGTCCCTGATTGCCATTGATCCGGGCTGGGAGCACGGCAGCGCCCTCAACGGACTGGCGGGATGTTACAGCGAATTGGGCCGGTTCCCGGAGGCGAAAGCCTTCTACCTCAGGGCACTTGAAGTCGAGCCCGATCCAATCTACCTGGGAAACCTGGCAGCTGATCTATACCTGTTCGGAGATCCCGCCGAGGCGCTCGAGATGAATCTCCAGTACGTCCAGCTTACGACGGCGTGGGATTTGCAGAAACTCGCTGATGAGACGTTGCCGGTAATTCTGGAGCTTGCCGACCGTCTGGGTCTGTCCCACGAAATTGCAGAGGGCCGGTTCGTGGCAGCCAAGGAGGCCGGGAGGGCCGGCAAATGGCCCGAGATCGTTGCCAACTGGAAATTCCCAGGACCAGGTTCGGTCATAGACGACCCACCCCCCAAAGGCGGGCTTGGTCAATCGGAGTGAGCAACAGACGATGCCAGCCGGGTGGGAGAAGGAGGTACGCTACACCAGCTTCCACTGGGTCACCACCGCCACCAGCAACGGGCGGTGGACCAAGACCTACATGGACGGCCTGGGGCGGACGATCAAGGTGGAGACGGGATATGACACCACCATCGTATCCACCGCTGAAACCGAGTACGATTCCTGCGCCTGCTCGCCGCTGGGCAAGGTAAAGCAGGTTTCGCTGCCCTACGCCCCTAACGAACCGGTCTACTGGACGACGTACACCTATGACTGTCTGGGGAGGACGCTCAGCGTCACGCAGCCGGACAGCACGGGCACAACCACCTACGTCTACCAAGGCAACATGGTCACGGTGACCGACCCGGCCGGGAAGTGGAAGAAGTACACCAGCGACGCCCTGGGCAACCTGGTCCAGGTGACCGAGCCCGATCCCGGCGGCGGCTCCAATCATGAGACGTATTACAGCTACAACCTGCGGGGCCAGTTGACCGGGGTCTCGATGGCGCGCGGCGGAACCACGCAAACCCGCACTTTCAACTACGATCTGACGACAGGGCGGCTGTCGAGCGCCGTCAATCCCGAAAACGGCACCAGCAGCTACGCGTACAACAGCAACGGGACCGTGGCCTCCAAGACCGACGCCAAGAATCAGCAGGTGCAATACGCTTACGACGGCTTCCAGCGGGTGATCCAGATCCGGCGCTATCCGGTGAGCGGCGGCAACGAGGATACTTGCCAGCGGGTGAATTTCACTTACGACCAGGGAACCCACGGCTGGGGGAGGCTCTACCAAGCCAGTTGGGGCGGGGCCTCCTGCACCGGCGGCGCATGGACCCACACCTACGAGTACACGGCCAGCGGCCTGCCAACCAGCAAGACGCAGGCGGGCGGCGGCTACGGCAATTTGACGGCCAACTACACCTGGGACAACGAAGGCAAGATGGTCTCGGTCGAGTACCCGTACACGGGTGGGGCCAGACCCAAATTCACCTACACCTACGACGGGATGGGACGGCCGGTGACGCTGACCGACAACCAGTACACGCCGGTGGATTGGGTGAAGGACGTGCTTTACAACCAGGCCGGGCAGGTCACCGAGATGAAGTACACGCAGAACACGCAGGGGTCCAGCTACTCGACCGAGACGCGGCAGTACAATGTGTTGCAGCAGATGACGCGGATCACGGTGGCGGGCGTGCTGGACCAGGAGTATCGCTTCTCGGACACCCAGAACAACGGGCGGATCACCCAGAAGAAGGACTGGGTCTCCGGCGAGGAAGTGACCTACGCTTATGACTCGCTGAATCGCCTGATCTCGGCCGAAACCACCGGCACCGAGTGGGGCCAGAGCTTCAGCTACGATGGCTTCGGCAACCTCCTGGCGCAGACGGTGACCAAGGGTAGTGCGCCGACGCTGAACGTGAATGTCGATCCAGCGACCAATCGCATCACCACTTCGGGTTACGGCTATGACTCCAACGGAAACCTGACGGCGATGCCCTCGCTGGCGCTGAGTTACGACGTGGAGAACCGGGTGGCGCAGACCGTAGGTTCCACGACCAAGCGGTACGTTTACGACCCTGGAAACCTGAGAGTCTGGAAGGAAGGGCATGTCTACTTCTACGGCATCGAGGGCAACCTGTTGGCCACCTATGGGGACGGAGACGACTACGACTACAACGTCTACTTCGGCTCGAAGCAGATCTGGCAGGAGCGCGCGGAAGGTCTCGCGGCGCATTCGGTGAACTCGGACCGGCTGGACTCGAACGTGAAGCACTTCCCCTACGGCGAAGAATCGACCACCACCACCCAGAATCGGACCAAGTTCGCAAGCTACTACCGCGACTCGTCCACGGCGCTGGACTATGCGCGCAACCGGTACTATGCGAGGACGATTGGGAGGTTCACCAGCCCCGATCCGTCGGGTGCCGGCTCCAGGGGGTCAAACCCCCAGAGTTGGAACCGCTACAGCTACGGCGGCAACGATCCGGTCAACAACAGCGACCCCACCGGACTCTCCACGCCAGAAGAGGACCGCTTGGCGGAACTCCAGTATATAGGGCTTATCCCTTATGGTGTCTCGGTCTGGGATGTGAATCCTGAGATTCTGTGGGCGCCATGGACCGGCAGCTATAACCAGTATTTTTCGGAGATGCAGTATCTGGGGGGAGTCGCGAACGTGTGGAACATGAGTGTCGAGCAGATGTTCGGTGGGGACACGGGCGGGGGCGTTCAAGATGACGGAGGCGGCCCGGTCGGGGGGACTCAGGCCATGAACCCCTGCCACGAACGCAATCTCCGGTATCTGGGTTCCCTCGGCATTGGAGTGGCTGGTGCGGAATTCGGTGATAACGGCGGGATCAGTTGGAACGTATCCCCAGAGCAAGCGGGCGCCTTCAGAAAGATGCTGGAAGCCGACCCTGACTTCATCACATCCACCGACACTGCCTGGTTCTGGGGCGGCATGCACGGCAACGACTTGGGCGGCAGGGTCACTCTTGACAGTCGCTCTGTGACGTCTCGCAGTCTGCCGGGGAGGGAACGCAGCGTGCAGATCGTGATGGGGGATACCTACGCCGATCGGGATACGGGCATCCCTATCGTCACGATCTACGCGGACACGGACAGGTACAACCCCAAGCAAAGCGTAGGAGGGTTTCTGGGCCACACTGCCGTCGAGGTGATTCCTGGGGCGGTTGGCTTGAATACTAGCTGCAATGGGACCTGAGTAAGATGAACTGCATGAGATCGTTGCCAGCATTGTCAATTTTCTGGGCGCTTTGCTGTTGCCGTCTGCCGCTCGCGGCGCAAGCGCCCTGTGACCCAGCGCAGGTTTGGGAGAAGCTGATCGCGGCCAAGGGCGGCAGGGAGAAGCTCGAGAGCGTTCGGGCCTTCTTCGTCAAGGAGCAGGGAGCTTGGCGGATGCAGGGTCTTGCGCGGCGCCGCACCGACCTCCGGGTACTCTATGCGCTGCCCGGCCGCGCGTGGCAATGGTACGATTCGGGGATGTCAATGTTCGGCGTCACGGTCAGCTGGGGAGACCGTGAGCAGGGAATCGGGGCCTCCCTGAAGGTGGCATCGGGATTCAGGCCCGTATTCAGGAAGGGACCGATGCCTGAGGAGCGGTACCCTGATGACCGGATTGCCTCCTATTTCATCGAGACCAAGTGGACAAAACCGAAGGCGCTCGGCTGTGCGTTTGCGATGGAGGAGAAGGGCGCGGTAATAGCGGTCGACGCCGATACTGAGGGCTACAAGTATCGCTACTACCTGGACGCGAAGACCTATCTGCCGATGCGTCTTGAACGGCAGGAGGGCCGCGGGATGTGGGTGCACAACCTTGAGGATTACCAGTTTGTTGACGGGATCATGCTTCCCGGGCGCCGACGTGAGGTTTACGTCGGACTACCTCCACAGAACTTCACCGTTCACTACGAAATCAATCCGGCGTACGATCCGGACCTGTGGAAGCGCGATCCCTCCGTCGAAGCCGGCCCTGACGCCTGGCGGCTGAAGAAGCGGTGAGGCTCCCGGGGAGTCCGGCGGCGGCTCCAACCATGAGACGTATTACACTTACAACCTGCGGGGACAATTGACCGGGGTCTCGATGCCGCGCGGCGGTACCACGCAAACCCGCACCTTCAACTACGACCTGACCACGGGGCGGTTAAGCAGCGCCGTCAATCCCGAAAACGGCACGACCAGCTACGCGTACAACGCCAACGGGACCCTGGCCTCCAAGACCGACGCCAAGAATCAGCAGGTGCAATACACTTACGACGGCTTCCAGCGGGTGACTCAGATCCGGCGTTACCCGGTGAGCGGCGGCAACGAGGATACCTGCCAGCAGGTAAATTTAACTTACGACCAGGGAACCCACGGCTGGGGGCGGCTCTACCAGGCCAGTTGGGGCGGGGCCTCCTGCACCGGCGGCGCCTGGACCCACACTTACGAGTACACGGCCAGCGGCTTGCCGACCAGCAAGACGCAGGCGGGCGGCGGCTACGGCAATTTGACGGCCAACTACACCTGGGACAACGAAGGCAAGATGGTCTCGGTCGAGTACCCGTACACATCCGGGGGCAGACCCAAGTTCACCTACACCTACGACGCCATGGGGCGGCCGGTGACGCTCACCGACAACCAGTACACGCCGGTGGATTGGGTGAAGGACGTGCTTTACAACCAGGCCGGGCAGGTCACCGAGATGAAGTACACGCAGAACACGCAGGGGATCCAGCTACTCCACCGAGACGCGGCAGTACAATGTTCTCCAGCAGATGACGCGGATCACGGTGGCGGGCGTGCTGGACCAGGAATATCGCTTCTCGGACACGGCCAACAACGGGCGGATCACCCAGAAGAAAGACTGGGTCTCGGGCGAGGAAGTGACGCTACGCAGTACGACATCGCTGAATCGCCTGATCTCGGCCGAGACCACCGGCCCCGAGTGGGGCCAGAGCTTCAGCTATGACGGCTTCGGCAACCTGCTGGCACAGACGGTGACCAAGGGCTCGGCGCCGACGCTGAACGTGAACGTGGATCCAGCGACCAACCGGATCACCACCAGCGGCTACTCCTACGACTCCAACGGCAATCTGACGGCGATGCCCTCGCTGGCGCTGTCGTACGACGTCGAGAACCGGCTGGTGCAGGCGGTGGGCTCCGGCACGGAGCGCTACGTTTACGATCCTGGGAACCTGCGAGTCTGGAAGGAAGGGCTGGTGTACTTCTACGGCATCGAAGGCAACCTGCTGGCGACCTACGGAGACGGCTCGAACACGGACTACAACGTGTACTTCGGCTCGAAGCTGATCTGGCAGGAGGCGGCGCCCGGCCTTGCGGCGCATCCGGTGAACTCGGACCGGCTGGACTCGAACGTGAAGCACTTCCCCTACGGCGAGGAATCGACCACCACCACCCAGAACCGCCAGAAGTTCGCCACTTACTACCGGGACTCGTCCACAGCCCTGGACTACGCGCGCAACCGCTACTACGCGAGGACGATTGGGAGGTTCACAAGCCCAGATCCGCTGGGCGCGGGCTCCATGGGTCCGACGCCAGAGTTGGAACCGCTACAGTTACGCCGGCAACGATCCGGTGAACAACAGCGACCCGACAGGACTCTCGACGGCAGCCGAGGACCGCCTGGCGGAACTCCAGTACCGGGGGATTATCCCTTATGACAATGTCTCGGTCTGGGACGTGAATCCTGAAATCCTGTGGGCGCCATGGACCGGCAGCTATGACCAGATACTCTCTGAGGGGCAGTATCTCGGCGGAGGAGTGCCATGGTGGAACATGAACATCGCACAGCTGTTTGGTGGAGACACGGGCGGGGGCGGTTCAGAGGTCGTCACGGTGAGCTGGACGGTGAACACCTTTTCCGTGGAAGGGGAGGTCGTTTCCAGCTGGCGCAGCGACCCGGTGGTCACGTTCACTCCAACGACGAGAGGGGTGTCAGACGTCGTCCATACGGTGCTCGACGCGGCGGGCTTGATCCCCGGCGTCGGCGAAATCGCCGATTTGGCCAACGCCGCTTTGTACGGCGCTGAAGGGGACTGGGGGAATGCGGCGATATCAGGGGCGGCCATGCTTCCAGTCGTCGGACAGGCTGCTGGGCTCAGCCGAATAGGCCGGCGCGTTACAACACACACTGCGCGTAGAATGGCGCAGCGTGGCTTCACACGAAGGATGGCGGAGGTAGTAATCGCAAGGGGAACCCGCTACTGGGACCCGAAGAACGGAGTGTACAATTACATCTTGAAGGGAGGTTTCGCCAGCGGTCACGATGCGCTCGTCGGGGTCAGCCCGGTTACAGGCGAGATCAAGACCGTCATCAGAGGGACAGGGTTGGATAGCTCGCGAATGGTGCGCATGCCTTAGGTACTTGGCGATCGCTTGTGACTGGCTCGAATGATGGATGTGCTGGAATGAATGCCATGAGACCTCAGATCAAGCACCTCTCCGACCTGCTCACGGTGTTGAGGAAGGCGATCTCCGAGCAGGGCGAGAGACTCGCTCACATTACGGCCTTCCAGGAGTTCGTCTGGGAATGCAAGGGCAACTTGCCGGGGGCCACAGCTGCGCAGACGGAGGTTTGCCGCGATCTTGCCATGGACTTGGACTACTACCAACCGGACCCAAGTGTCCGCGCGGGCGATCCTTCCCTATACGGAGATGAGCGGGTGATCACCGAGATAGAGGACGCTGTAAGGAAGCTTGGCTTCATTTGAGACTGGGACAGAACCGGGACAAACCGGGGAGAGTTCGAGCCATGCCGCGCCGACGCGGCACTCGCGAGCATGAAAATGGCTTTTTGCGGATAGAATGGAATCAGCAACTTGCAGGTATTTACAATAGTGAGTAACCAATTGAGCATTTGTGTTGAGAGACTTGTGGGCGTAAGGCGACTATTCTCGTGGCTAGAACGCCGAGAGCAGTCGCAGTGGAAACGCCGCATCACGTTATCCACCGTGGCAACGGCGAGGCCGGCTGTCTTTTTCACCGACAAAGACCGCGGAGTTTGTCGACCGCATGATTCGGGCGCTCTGCGGGGTGTGCGCCTCGCCCCGACCGGCCGTTTGCCCTAACCAGGGGACGTAGCGTTCTCCGCAATGAGGTGATTTGGTCCCGCGCCCATTCAACAGCGACTCGATCCCGCACCTGACGAGAATTCAGTTCTACATGGGGCTGAGCACTTACTACGACTTCGACTACCTCGCCGACCAGAACCTGAATTCGCCGTTCTCGCCTCCCGTGGCTTTCGGCACGGCCCACTTCCTGAGCTCCGTGACCGTGCAGACCGAGAACCTCACGCACTATTTCACTTACGACGCGGCGGCGCGGGCGAGCTGACGAAGGTCACCTTCCCCTACGGCGGCTGGCTGGGCTGGGCCTACCAGGACGCGACCTACGCCGGCACCCGCACCCATCGGGAGGTGCAGTACCGCTATCTGGCTAAATCCAGCGGCGCCCCCGAGACCACTTACACCTTCACCGCCGGCACGCCCGGCTCAACCGTGCGCCCCTACACCCTGCTGGACGACCCCGGCGGCGGCAGCCAGAAGGCGTGGTACTTCACCACCAGCCGATTCGGCCTGGCAGATCGGCCTGGAAAGCTCCTTCGAGGAGCGCCCCGGCGCCGGCCAGACCTCCAAGCGGAAGAAGGAGTTCACCTGGACCCAGGACTCGATCGGGAACCCCTACATCGCCTCGGTGCTGACCACGGCAGATCAGGGCCAGAGCTACCAGAAGCAGTCCAAGACCGAGCAGACCCTGGACACCCACGGCAACGTCACCGAGACCAAGCTCTACGACTACGGCAACCTGACGACCCCGGCGCGCACGTACACCAACACCTACCTGGGCGGCACGGACTACACCTCGCTAGTACATCTTCAACCGGCTGCAGCACCAGCACGGTGAGCGACGGGGACCAAGCAGGTGACGCTGGTTCGACAACAGTACGATGGGCTGTCTCTGCATCAGTCCACGCCCCGGAATTTGACGAATCACATATCGCGTCGGAGCCATCGTCGGCAACTTCGACCGGAGATCACGGTCAACGGCATCACCACGTACGGTGTGCGTACTACGACACCAGCGCGGTATACTCCGCGAGTTCCGGGACGGGCAGGGGCACTCGGTCGCCATCACCCTGGCCAGCAGCGCCAACTACTCTGCGCCCGAGCGTCATCACCCCCAATGGCGAGATCGAACCTGGCCGAGACGCTGACCTACACCAGCTTCCTCGGCGTGGCCTCGATACCCAGCCCCAACTCGGCGACCTCCAGCACGACTTACGATCAGCACGCCCGGCCCACGTCCAGCACCTCGCCGCACGGGGCGACACCACTTACACCTACAACAACGCGCCAGCCCGCCGCACCACCGCCACCACCAACGGCCGCTGGACCAAGACCACCATGGACGGCCTGGGGCGCACCGATCAAGGTGGAGACCGGCTACGACACCACCACCGTCTCCATCGTCGACACCGAGTACGACTCCTGCGCCTGCTCGCCCCTGGGCAAGGTCAAGCGCGTCTCGCAGCCCTACGCCCCCGGCGGCACGGTCTATTGGACCACCTACACCTACGATTGCCTGGGCCGCACCATCAGCGTCGCCCAGCCCAGGGAACTCGGGCACCACCACCTACGTCTATGAAGGCAACACCGTGACCGTGACCGACCCGGCCGGCAAGTGGAAGAAGTACACCATCGACGCCCTGGGCAACCTGGTCCAGGTGACCGAGCCCGACCCCGGCGCTGGGCAACGTGCGAGACCAACTACACCTACAACCTGCGCAACCAGTTGACCGAGGTCTCGATGCCGCGCGGCGGGACCACCCAGACCCGCACCTTCAACTACGACCTGCACCACCGGCCGGCTGTCCAGCGCCGCCAACCCCGAGAACGGCACCGTCAGCTACACCTACAACGCCGACGGCACGCTGGCCACCAAGACCGACGCCAAGAACCAGCAGGTGCGAGTACACCTACGACACCTTCCAGCGGGTCACCCAGATCCGGCGCTACCCGGTGAGCGGCGGCGCCGAGGACACCTGCCAGCGCGTCAACTTCACCTACGACCGGCGAACCAACGGCTGGGGCCGGCTCTGCTCGGCCAGCTGGGGCGGCACGTCCTGCACCGGCGGCGCCTGGACGCACAGTCCTACCAGCTACACCGCCGGCGGCCTGGTCGACCCGCAAGACCCAGAACGGCGGCGCTCCGACTGCGGCCAACTACACCTACGACAACGAAGGCCAGATGGTCTCGATCGCAGTACCCTACACATCCGGCGCCCACCTTCACCTACACCTACGACTCCATGGGCCGGCCCATCAAGCTCACCGACAACCAGGCCACGCCGGTGGACTGGGTCAAGGACGTGCTCTACAACGCCGCCGGGCAGATCACCGAGATGAAGTACACCCGGAACACGCAGCGGGTCCAGCTACTACACCGAGACGCGGCAGTACAATATTCTCCAGCAGATGACGCGGCTCACGGTGCCGGGCGTGCTGGACCACGAGTACCACTTCTCGGCCACCCAGAACGACGGCCGCATCACCCAGACGCAAGGACTGGGTCTCGGGCGAGGAGATCAGCTACCAGTACGATTCCCTGAACCGGCTGATCTCGGCCGCGACCACGGGCCCCGAGTGGGGCCAGAGCTTCGCGTATGATGGCTTCGGCAACCTTTTGGCCCAGACGGTGACCAAGGGGTAGCGCGCCGCCGCTGAACGTGAACGTCGACCCGGCGACCAACCGGATCACGACCTCGGGCTACAGCTACGACGCCAACGGCAACCTGACGGCGATGCCGTCGCTGACGATGACCTACGACGTGGAGAACCGAGTGGCGCAGACCGTAGGTTCCACGACCAAGCGGTACGTTTACGATCCCGGGAACCAGCGAGTCTGGAAGGAAGGGCATGGTCTACTTCTACGGCATCGACGGCAACCTGCTGGCGACCTACGGGGACGGCTGGGATTACGACTACAACGTCTACTTCGGCGCGAAGCAGATCTGGCAAGAAGGGGCGGAGGGCCTCACGGCGCATTCGGTGAACTCGGACCGGCTGGACTCGAACGTGAAGCACTTCCCCTACGGCGAGGAATCGACCACCACGAGCCAGAACCGCACCAAGTTCGCCACCTACTACCGCGACTCGTCCACGGCCCTGGACTACGCACAGGAACCGCTACTACGCCAGGACGATTGGGAGATTCACCAGCGTGGACCGGATCGGCCGGAAGCCTCGGCAACCCCCAGAGCCTCAATCGCTATGCGTATGCCGGCAACGATCCGGTGAACTTCAATGACCCGAGCGGGCTCCTTTCAGAGGACTCGCTCCGGGCTATGCAATACCTTGGGATACTCCCGCACGACTTTAATCCGGCCGATTTATGGGGATTGGGCAGCGCCAACTCGTTCACATCGTATCTTCAGTACATGTATGGGTATGGGGAGAACGAATTCAGCAACTGGAGCTCCTGGCCTTTTTGGAACGAGTTCCCATCTGACGGGGGCAGCGATGGCGAGGGAACCAGCGACGACGGGGGAGGACCGGCGCAGCCCAACTTCCGACTTGGCAACAGCTACACACAGCAGCAGAAGGACATGGTTACGTCAGCTTTCAATGACGCTCTGAACCGGCTCCTTGAACCGAAGTGTGCCTCGATTTTTGGCGCAGACGACCCCGCGGAACCCATGGCTGTTCTCGCGGCTGCGGCGTTCCGATTGGTCGACCTCGGGGATCCGAAACGCAGCACTACACGGGATTCGGATTGGTATATCATCGGGGCGCAGGCGCTGTCGTCGGCGCAGGAAATTCGGTTGAACACAAACGGGCCTTTCTTCAACCAGAAGATTTGGGTGCAGGCAGCAGGCCTGTTCCTACAGGTCGATACAGGCGGGTTGACCCAATCCTCGTTCGGGGCCCTCCTCCTGTTGCATGAGCTGGGGCACTTGATGTACGTCGCCGGTCCGGACGCAGACAACAGAGCAAGGAATACTGCCTGGACGTCGACGGTCTTTGACAACTGCTTCTAGGAGTTGGGCGATGGCCTTTATCACTAGCAAGATGAAACGATTTTTGCTCCTTCTCGCTCTGCTTTGCTGGGCGGAGTATCCGAGTTTTGGCGCGGATGCTTCGCAACTTGAACTTAAGATCGAGTTGCTTCGGCAGAGGTACTGTCGCGGGGACGCTGAGATTGGCTTCGTAAGGCTGGAGGTCCGCCTCACCCTGCGAAACGTCGGCAAGAGGGGGGTTCTCCTTCCGCAGGGGGGAGCATACATCTATCGGGTGATGCTCGCGAACTCAGAGAAGGCATACCGGGAGCGAACCTACATCGAAAGTTCTGGCGTCACGGAGTACCGTGCGTCCACTGCTGGTCCGGAGGGAGAAGAACGGGACAACGCTCTGTACTTTCTCGCGCCTGCCGCGACGCGTACGGGAGAAGACGGAGGCTTTTTTTCGGTGAAGTTTCTCCCGAACAAGAGGATCTCCCCTGAACCCGGTGAGTACTGGCTGGGTGTCTCGGCGGGAACCTGGTCGCCGCGGACGACGGTCCCGCCAGCATGGGAACGGGAACCCGGCCTCAATGTGTTCACCGGCACGGTCACGTCACTGCCGATCCCAATTCGAATCGACCCAGGGGCGCAATTCGATTCGTGTCAGTAGGAGAAGCCGGTGACAGATGGGGAGCCTTCACGGAATAGGGGGAAGCGGAAGAAGGAATTCACCTGGACCCGGGATTCGAACGGGAACCCCTACATCGCCTCGGTTTTGACGACGGCAGATGAGGGCCAGAGCTACCAGAAGCAGTCCAAGACCGAGCAGACCCTGGACACCCACGGCAATGTCACCGAGACCAAGCTCTACGACTACGGCAATCTGACCACACCGGCGCGGACGTACACCAACACCTATGTGGGCGGCACGGAATACACCAGCAAGTACATATTCAACCGGCTGCACACCAGCACGCTGGCCGGCGGGGGCCAGCAGGTGACGCTGGTTCACAAGCAGTATGATGGGCTGTCGCCACATTATGTCCACCCGCGCGAACTGGATGAATCCCTCACGTGGGAACATCGCGGCAACGCGACTGAGGTCACGGCCAACGGAGTCACTACCTCGGTGAGTTACTACAACACCGGCGCGGTATACTCCGCGAGTTCAGGGGGCCAGTCGGTCGACATCACCCTGGCCAGCAGCGCCAACTACTCCGCGCCCAGCGTCATCACCCCCAATGACGAATCTAACCTGGCCGAAACGCTGACCTACACCAGCTTCCACGGCCTGGCCACCGATACCGGCCCCAACTCGGCCAGCTCCAGCAGGTCTTACGATCAGCATGCGCGGCGCACGTCGTCCACCTCGGCGCAGGGGGCGACGACCAGCTACACCTACGACAACACCCAGGCCTGGACCAAGGCCACCAGCAACGGCCGGTGGACCAAGACCTACATGGACGGCCTGGGCCGGACGATCAAGGTGGAGACGGGATATGACACCACCATCGTCTCCACCGCCGAAACCGAATACGATTCTTGCGCCTGCTCGCCGCTGGGCAAGGTCAAGCGGACCTCGCTGCCCTACGCCCCCGGCGGCACGGTCTATTGGACGGCTTACACCTACGACTGTCTGGGCCGGACGCTGAGCGTGGCCCAGCCGGGGAACTCGGGGACGACCACCTACGTCTATGAAGGCAACATGGTGACCGTGACCGACCCGGCCGGGAAGTGGAAGAAGTACACCTCGGACGCCCTGGGCAACCTGGTCCAGGTGACCGAGCCCAACCCCGGCGGCAACCATGAGACGTATTACAGCTACAACCTGCGGGGCCAGTTGACCGGGGTCTCGATGCCTCGGGGCGGAACCACCCAAACCCGCACTTTCAACTACGATCTGACCACGGGCCGGTTAAGCAGCGCCGTCAACCCCGAAAACGGCACGACCAGCTACACGTACAACAGCAACGGGACCGTGGCCTCCAAGACCGACGCCAAGAATCAGCAGGTGCAATACACCTATGACGGCTTCCAGCGGGTGACTCAGATCCGGCGCTATCCGGTGAGCGGCGGCAACGAGGATGCCTGCCAGCAGGTGAATTACACTTACGACCAGGGAACCCACGGCTGGGGGCGGCTCTATCAGGCCAGTTGGGGCGGGGAGTCCTGCATTGGCGGCGCCTGGACCCATACCTACGAGTACACGGCCAGCGGCTTGCCGACCAGTAAGACGCAGAATGACCTGACCGCGAACTACACCTGGGACAACGAAGGCAAGATGATCTCGGTGGAGTACCCGTACCCATTAGTGGCCAGGCCCAAATTCACCTACACCTACGACGCGATGGGACGGCCAGTGAAGCTCACCGACGACCAGACCAACCCGGTGGATTGGGTGAAGGACGTGCTGTACAACCAGGCCGGCCAGGTGACCGAGATGAAATACACCCAGAACACGCAGGGGTCCAGCTACTCCACCGAGACGCGGCAGTACAATGTGTTGCAGCAGATGACGCGAATCACGGTGGCGGGCGTGCTGGACCAGGAATACCGTTTCTCGGACACGGCCAACAACGGGCGGATCACCCAGAAGAAAGACTGGGTGTCCGGGGAAGAAGTGACCTACGCCTATGACTCGCTGAATCGCCTGATCTCGGCCGAGACGACCGGCACCGAATGGGGCCAGAGTTTCAGCTATGACGGTTTCGGCAACCTGCTGGCGCAGACGGTGACGAAGGGCTCGGCGCCAACCCTTAACGTGAACGTGGATCCAGCGACTAACAGGATCACGACCGGCGGCTACTCCTATGACTCCAACGGCAACCTGACGGCGATGCCCTCGCTGGCGCTGAGTTACGACGTGGAGAACCGGGTGGCGCAGACCGTGGGTTCCACGACCAAGCGGTACGTTTACGATCCCGGAAACCTGAGAGTCTGGAAGGAAGGGCATGTCTACTTCTACGGCATCGAGGGCAATCTACTGACGACCTACGGGGACGGCTGGAATTACGACTACAACGTCTACTTCGGCTCGAAGCAGATCTGGCAAGAGGCGGCGGAGGGCCTCACGGCGCATTCGGTGAACTCGGACCGGCTGGACTCGAACGTGAAGCACTTCCCCTACGGCGAGGAATCGACCACCACCACTCAGAACCGGACCAAGTTCGCGACCTACTACCGCGACTCCTCCACCGCCCTGGACTACGCCCGCAACCGCTACTACGCGCGGACGATCGGCAGGTTCACGAGCGTGGACCCGTTGGCTGGGAGCCTCGCCAACCCTCAGAGCCTCAACCGCTACTCCTACGCGGGCGACGATCCGGTGAACTTCAGCGACCCGACCGGGCTGAGCATCTGGGGGGACATTTGGGGGGGAGTCGGGAGCGTGGTGAGGGCCATCGGCGGCTGGCTCGGCAGCGAGTCGGAGGATGGTCCGCCCGAATGGATTCTGGTGCCGCGGGACATGTCGGCGGGACTGAACTACAAGCCACCTCTAACGGCGGCGCAGAAGAAGGCTGGCTTGAAGGATTTCACATATCGCTACACGGCAGACGCCGACGACGCCATCAAGAGCACCATCTCCCGCCTTTCCGACTTGCTTCAGGGGAGCCGCGGCCAGAAGTGCGCCGGTTGGCTCCAGGGGGCGCTGGCGGGATCGAATTATGGAGATCAGTTCGCAACAATCGCCGGACTCCTGGACACACTGCCCCTGATAACCGGCAAAGCTTTGATCTCCGGGACCCTGGGAAGTAACGCGTCCGCAGTGACGACGTCCGAGGTGTCGGGGAAGCTGATTTTGTTCAACACCAACGGCGGATTCTACAAGAGCGTCGGTCCCTTCCTTGGAGGTGACGTGTTCAAGACGCAGATTGGGAACATTCAGTCCAACACAACTCAGGCGCGCCTGTTTCTTCTGATTCACGAACTCGGCCACCTGCTTTCGGCGCAGGACTTCACCACTTCTGACTCGGGAAACGCCAGCGCCCAGATGTCCAACAACGATCTGGTTTGGGAAAACTGCGGAGGTCTGCTTATGAGCAGGGAAACGGCGGGTTCGCGATGAGAGCCATGGTATTGGCCCTTCTGATCGGGGGGGCTGTCTGTCACGGTCAAACCAGGGACACCTTGGCCTGCGTTGTTCGTCTGGAACTGCCGCCTTACACGAACCTCTACCGGGATGCGCAGATCCAGGGGCGTGCGGATGCGAATTTCACTGTTGCACAAGATGGCAGTCCAAGTGGGCTTGTTGTGAAGGCCACGCATGTAGTCCTAGGGCGGTGGGTCGAACAATACGTGGCCAAGTCAAAGTTCCGGCCGGGTTGTGCCGGAGCAAGCCTTACCTTGCAGGTGAAGTTCACGTTACACCGGCCGCGGCAGAAGTTCGGCCTTACTGAGATAGCGTTGGTGGCACCTGACACCATCGAAGTGTCGACATCCATGCCGCTATTAACTAGGGACGGGGCGCCGGTAGAGGAAGGTGCGGCTGTCGTCTATGACCAGGAGTCGTGGCCACCCGCAAACCAAAAGGCTCCTGAGCGGTGACGCTGACCGAGAGCCACAGCCGGCACCACGTACTGCGACGGGGACGGGCGGCCCTACCGCAGCACCTCGCCGTACGGCGCGTCGACCTCATACCACTACGTATCCGTCCGGCGAACACAGGTAGGCCCAGACGCGTGTATGGTTGAAGGCTGGGATTGGATTCAGGCCTTGCGGCCGTCCGTGCCGCGAGCCATTGGTCGGGCAGGAATTCCTCGAGTCGGTTTTGCGGGTGAGCGCCGATGCGAGTGAACACGTCGCGCAGGTAGGCGAACGGATCGATGTGATGGCGCTTGCAGGTGGCGATGAGACTGCTCAGCACCGCCGCCGTACGTCCGCCGTTGTCGCTGCCGAAGAAGGTCCAGTTGCGCCGTCCCACCGCCACACCGCGCAGGCTGCGCTCGGCGCCGTTGTTGTCGATCTCCAGATCGCCGTCTTCGCATAGCGCACCAGCGCGTCCCAGTTGGACAACGTGTAGGCGATGGCCTGGCCGATCGGACTCTTCGGCAATACCCGCGGTCGTTCGCGCTCCAGATACGCCTTGATGTCGTCCAGCATCGGCTGCGATCGCTCCTGACGCAGCGCCAGACGTCCGGCGGCGTCCAGCTGCTTGTCACGCGCCTCGCGCTCGACGTCGTACAGCAGATGCATGTAGGCCAGCATCACCGTCGAACGCATGATGTCGGACGACTGCGCCTCGAAGTACTTTCGGCGCGCGTGCGCCATGCACGCCACCTCCGTGATGCCGCGGTCGGCTTCCTTGTAGATCTGGTCGTAGCCGGAGTAGGCGTCTGCCTGCAGGTATCCGTGAAAGTCCTTCAGAAACTCATCCGGCCCGTCGCGGCAGCGATTCGGGGTGTAGTCGTACACCGTGTAGGGATGCTGCGCGTCCCCGACGTAGGTCCAGATCCGGCCGGTGCGCGTGCGCGGCAACTCCGGGTCCAGCACCGGCACCGGCGTGTCGTCGGTCTGCACGACTTTGGAACTCAGTACCCGCTCCTTCATCAGGTCGACCAGCGGACTGACCAGCTCGGCGCACTGCCGCATCCAATCGCACATGGTCTGGCGAGACAGATCCACGCCCTGCCGGGCGAAGATCGCTTCCTGGCGGTGCAGCGGAAGATGGTCGCCGAACTTGCTCACCGCCACGTGCGCCAGCAGTCCCGGCCCGGCCAGCCCCTTCTCGATCGGCGCCAGCGGCTTCGCGGCCGTGACCACGGTGCAGCCCTTCGGGCAGGCGTACTTCTGGCAGGCTTGCTGAACGACGTGCAGCGAGGCCGGCACATACTCGAGTTGCTCGCTGATCTCCTCGCCGATGTGGCGCAGTTCCATCTGGCACTCCGGGCACTGCCGCTCGTGATCGGCCAGGTCGAACACCACGCGCCGCCGCTCCAGCGACTGCGGCAACCGCTGCCGTCCATGTCCTGGCGGAGTGGGCCGGGGCGTGTCGCCGGCCGGCTTCGGCTCGGGCGGCGTCTTCCCCCCGGCTGGCAATCTCGACGGCGAACAGGAACAACTGGTTCTCGTCGACCCGCTCGCGCTTCTGTCCGTAGCGGTGACGCAGCATCTGCTCCAGCCAGTGCCGCACGCGCTCCAGTTCGCGCTCCTTGGCCGCCAGTGCCGCCTGGGTGGCGTCCAGTTGCGCCAGGGTGCGCAGCAGCATCTGTTGCAGAGCGGCTGCGTCATTGGGCAGGTCTGGAGGATCAGTCGCCATCGCACGAATGTTGGAGTAAGTCCTAAAGCTAACTTACTACACTTACTCGTAAAAGTCAACGGAAAACAGAGAGAGCCCGCTATTGTTTCGGTGCTTCCAACTCCGCGCGGGCCTCGGCCAGCGCCGTCGGCAGCGCGTAGCGTTTCCGCCGCCGTCCTTTGCTCAGGTCGATGCCCTCCAGCAGCACGCCCAGTTCCCAGGCCGCGATCTCCCGCCGCCCCGTTTCGGCGAACGGAAACTCGAACGTGCCCTCTTCCAGCCGCTTGTACCAGATCACCCAGCCGTCCCGGTCCCAGTACAGGATCTTCAGCCGGTCGCTGCGCTTGTTGCAGAACACCAGCAGGTGGCCCGAGAAGGGATTGCAGCGGATGATGTGCTCGGCCATCATCGACAGACCGTCGAAGCTGCGCCGCATGTCGCAGGCCACCGTGCACAGATACACCTTGATGGCCGCCGGGAAGCTCAGCATCCCGGCTGTTCCAGCGCGGCCAGCACCGATCGCAGGGTCGGCTCATCGACGCCCTTGGCGATGCGCAACCGGCGTCCGTCGGCCAGCACGAGTTCGATGCCGGCGTCCGCGGTGCCCGGCTCGTCGCTGACCAGGGCGAAGCTGGCCGGCTCGGTCGCTCGGCCCCGCGGTGCCGAAGCGGGCGGACGCTTCTCCTTCAATCTGCGCTGCCACCAGTAGAACTGGCTCTCAGGCAGCTTGCGCTGCCGGCAGAAGGCTCGCGTCGACAGGCCGCTCCGGGCGGCTTCGCGAATGATCGCCTGCCAGTACCGCGCCTTCTCCACATCGTGTTTCTGGCTCACTCCTGCTCCTCCTCGTGCCCGCGCACGCACTCCGGGCGCACATGCACCGGCACAAGGGAGTATGACCGCTTATCTCAAAACACGGAAGATGGGTTTGCCGGACGCGTACGCAGTACAATATTCTCCAGCAGATGACGCGGATCACGGTAGCGGGCGTGCTGGAGCAGGAATATCGCTTCTCGGACACGGCCAACAACGGGCGGATCACCCAGAAGAAGGATTGGGTGTCGGAGGAAGAAGTTTCGTATCAGTACGACGTCTCCGTGCGGCGGACATGGCCAGCCTCAATGGCCTGATCTCAGCCGAAACCACCGGCACCGAGTGGGGCCAGAGCTTCAGCTACGACGGCTTCGGCAACCTGCTGGCGCAGACGGTGACGAAGGGCTCGGCGCCGACGTTGAACGTGAACGTCGATCCAGCGACCAACCGCATCACCACTTCGGGCTATAGCTATGA